>NZ_JBBHLF010000001.1:0-1477537 GCF_037483205.1 Chitinophaga sp. CCNWYY40 | reverse complement strand
TGTAGAATTCTTTCTTTACAGATTAACTAAACTCTATGCCTAAATTTACACAATCCCCCAACTTTTCAACTTGATCCTTTGTTTCATCGAATTTCAATGTATCAGCCGAGTAATCCGGTGAGTAGGTCAGTGAGTAACTTCACCTACTCAACGTAGATTACACGTCATATGTATTTAATTGTATATCATTTCATTACGTAGCATATCAGTTTATTCCAATTGATATGCAGGGCTTTGTTTCTACTCATTTTTTTGAACAGCGAGGACATGAATCAGTGAGTAATTATTGTTCATTAATGAGATAACAACATGAGAAGTGAAAACACATTTGGCGTCCGTTACGCCATTCGCCAAAACAAAAACAAACGAAAAGATTATTCTGTATTTGCCAGAATTGCCTGTAACAACTCTCCTGAAAGAGAACTCACTATTAAGGGAAGCTTTCCTCCCGAAGATTGGGATGAAGGAAAAGGATGGCCACACCTCAGAACAAAAGAACTAAGAGAGTTTGCCACACACCTGGAGAAGCTAAAATCCAAGCTAACGGCGATCTTCCAGGAATCAAAGTATCTGGACGGACGCTATAAAATAGTAACAAGCGCTAACTTCAGTTTTTTCCTATACTCTCGACCAGATAACCAAGTTACAACTAGTAGCCACGACCAGTGAATTGCCAGTCGCAGAAAATCCAAATGCTCGTAGCTCACATGCGCCGTCTTGACAAATAAACTCATGATGCCCGCGACTTTGATGAGCAAGAAAAATCTTATTTACCTGGTACTTCTCAAAAGGTGGATCATCTGGAACTGGTCCAGTATACTCCAAGATCCAGCCATCCCGGGTTTCCTTGCTCAGAAAGTCCGGCCCATCCAGCCCACAGATACGAATAGTACTGCCTTCTAAAATGTCATAGCCGGAAATAGTACCCGCCATGGGTTCATAATTCTCCCACCAGGAAGTCTCTTGCCGAAAAAATCTTTCCCCTGTCAGGCAGTTAAATAGGCCAACGCCCTGGCTGGACAACACTGTTAAAGCATCTGCTTGATCAAAGCCTATGTTCTCAAGACCACCAATAGCGTAGATATTTTTATGTCTCCACATTAGCCACTGTTGTTTATTATTAACTTAAAACATCGCATTACTCAGGTAATAGGTGATGTGTAAATCTGACATAAAACAAGTTCTCATGATCTAATCTTTAAATTTAAATGACCGTGCTACCCGGTCAAACGTGTTGCGATACCTGTCTGCATCTTTTGTCTGTGTCCCTGCCGTAATTATGTAGGCAACATCATCTTTTGGGAATATATAGCTAACCAGTGTTGCCTTTATACCTTGGGGTTCCATGTTATACTTATACCAGGCCCCTTTCAGGCTATCTGTCTCAATGATCCCCTCGTCTAAAATAACCGCGCTTGGGATAGATAGCTTTATCTGCTCAATTGCTTTTTTTACATACACCTCCAAGCTTAAATTTTGCATGCGTTCAGTGATCACATTAATATTGGTATTGGGATCCGCGGCTGTTTTAGGTGCTGATAAAAAATAATAATCAATGCCGTAAACCATTTGATGCCTGGTTGTCCAGCCGACCGGCACATCAAGCCTGTATTCCTGCTTACCCGCATTCAGGTTTTTGGTATCAGGTATCTGTTCAAAAACATCTTCGGCCGCCTTACGGTAATTGCTTTTATAGGTACAAGCTGTGATGACAACTAACAAAAAAATAGGTATAGTTCTTATTCTCATTGAAATTACTTTCTTATATAATTAGATCTGGCGCCGCCCTTATGTGGGAATTGTACATATCCTTCAGGTGGACGCGGAAGCAACACTTCACAGTTCTTTGAACATAGATTGGCCAGGAGTGGCAGTACGTCTGTTCCAACCTGCAGGGAAATCCAAAGTTGATTTGTTTGCGAATAGCTCATCTCCTTCCGGCATACGCTGCATTGTAGATTATCTCCATCGTATCTGGCCGGATTATTATGCAGATCCGGGAACCCACGTTTACCTTTTAAATGGGTATAAAGCGCCCGGGTACTGACCGTACTGCTGCTCAGTTGTTTACAATGAACTATTTCATAGGGATACCAATGTAAATCGTAAGAGGTATATGAACTGAAAGTTTCCAAAGCATCCATCTGCCCTATCTCAGGAGGAATCCGTTTTAACATACTTCCATATAAATTCACGCGTTTTACCTTTTTCATTTGAGCAATAGACTCAGGCAGGGTATATATCTGTTGGTATAATTTCGGGCCAATACCTTCAGCCGGGCAAAACTCCTCTCTTTCCTCGCTTACAATCAGTGTTATGTATGCGCAAAGTTTCCTCCAGGCCTCCGAACTCCGGTCCTGGACATCATTCTTTATCTTTGGAAATCCTTCATCCATTTTTACCGGGCTTTTTTATCCCACAAAATATAACAATTCTCGTTCAAGGAATGAAATAACCTTCTGTATATTTAACCGATCTGTCACTTATAAATTGTCATTTACACATGGACGAACAATTAGAAAGAATAAAAGCCAAATTAGAACAGCTCAGAAGTTCAGATCCGAACAACGGGCTTTTTGGTGCCAGCACCCATAAATACAGGCTGAATCCGACAATTCCAATAGATAAAATCAGGAAATTTGAATTAGCCCATAACGTGAATTTACCCAGTGACTATGCAGCATTTTTGATGAACATTGGTAATGGAGGTGCTGGACCGTTTTATGGTCTGGAACGATTGGAAGATGCGCTATTCGACGACCTGGATTACAAAAGACCAGATGCTTTATTAAACCCTGCAAAGCCCTTTTTACATACCGAAGCCTGGAATCAAACATTTAAACCGACAGTGAACTATGAAGAGGATGAGGAAGAATACGAAAAGCAGCGGATTGAGTTTGAAGAAAGATACTTTGATAGGCAGCAAATGAACGGAGTGATTGCAATTTGTAACTTTGGTTGTGGTGTTCGCCTGAACCTGGTGGTAAATGGACAGGAATATGGTAACATCTGGACAGATGATAGAAGTAGTGATTATGGTATACATCCTTCCTATGAACTAGGCAACAAAGACAAGATAAGTTTTTTGAACTGGTACGAATTGTGGCTTGACAAACCCCTAAAAGAAAGAGCAGGTAAATCACAAAAAATGCGCGGATAGGTATTCTTTGCTCTCAATCCTACCAAATCACATCATCTGTATATGCTTTGTCTGCATAGTCATTAATATAAGCAAGTAACATCTCTCAACTAAATTTATCAAGTAAGACATATCCTAGACTATGCGTACCACCATCCATAACTTTGTTACTTTTTGCTTACATAAATTCCTTTGTAATAAAATGGCTGTACACCTGAATCATTGCTGCTTTCCACCAGGCAATTATTTATTATACTTGAATAATCATGCAGTCTCTTACTGAATTCATCCAGGTATCCATTTCTTTTTATAGCATGCTCCAGTTATTGCTTTCCTTATCAAACCTGAAAAGACGTTTTGTTAGCAGCCTATCACAACTTTGAAATACCTCTTCCACTCCTTCTCGCAATTTTGTAATCGCCTCTCCATCACTTCCGGGAACATACAGTACCAGGTCCTTCGCAGGAACAGCAACTACTATGTCATCGCTAAGCTGTCTGGCGAATTCCTTCCATAGCTCAGGTAAACATATCGAAGCCGCTTCATGATTACCACCAGCGATTAATCCATAACCACCAAAATGGGTTTGCCGGACCTCAAATCCGATGTCACGCTTAATATTCGCCAACGCCAACTCATGTAACTGCGCTTTCGTAAATCCCTCCGGTAAATCACGATTCAATATCATCCGGAAGCTATTACCACTATCCTCTACATAAGTAATTAGTAGCCCGCCTAACCAGGGTTCATAGACCGGCTGATCTTCACCTGATAATGTAATAACGTGCGCCGCGGGCTTTCCTGGCGTATCTTCGGGCCTCACTTTTACCCAAGGATAAATCTTTGACGCATAGGTAGCAAGGCCGGAAGCGGGTGCAATTTCCGCCTTCTCTTTTCCGAAGAGCTTTTTAAAAAGAGACATATATTATGGTTTACTTTCAAATCGTATTGGTGAAGCAATTCCCTGTAGCAGCACTGTTAACTGGATAGCTTTATCCCCTGCCGTTAACTCTTAACCCGAATGTATTATTCTCAGTGAGATCTACTTTTACATTCCAATAATTGGCGCCGCCGTCCGACACCTCAATCGCGAACTTTTCCAGTCTTTCCTCATGTCTCCTTTCAGCTCTAACAAAATTCACCCAGATTACCTTATTGCCTAGCGGATCTATAAAACCAACATACTGCCTCAGATACGCATCCAGGTGATGATAGATAGTACCAATATCCCGGAATTGCACCCCGAGTGAATCATTCATTTTTTTTAGTTCCCGGGTAATTATTGCTTCCACCTGGACGATTTCCTGGCGGGTTGGTGTGAATCTGCCTTTTGCCTCTTCATAAATATAGCTGGGCACCGCCTGCTTTTCCGGGAAAATATAACCTTTTACAGTTTGCCCGGACACTGGCTGATACACCAAAAACAGCAGTAGCGTAAACGCCTGTATTAATAGCCCCTGTATACGATTCATCTGGATTTATTTTATAGCTAACCTTCGCGCAAATAGAATGCGTACCCCTCTTTTATATTGCTGCAATATATCTAAATAATGGTCACCTATCTCAAAGAAGGCAACATATTTAACATCCCTGGGGTCAGTAATTACGCACACGGCTGTAACTGCGCCGGCGCTATGGGCAAAGGAATTGCCGTACAGTTCAAGGAGAAATTTCCGGAGATGTACCTGCAATATAAGAAACTATGCAGAAGCGGAACCTTTACCCTGGGTGAAGTCTTTATGTATAACTACGGAGATGGGAGGGTGTTTAATCTTGGTACCCAACAGTCCTGGACCACCAAAGCCGAAATCTCCGCCGTGAATGTTGCTATTGGCAAAATGCTGCAGCTGGCCGCAGAAAATCAGGTAACCCAAATCGCGCTCCCAAAAATCGGTGCGGGACTTGGCAAGTTAGACTGGGAAAGCGTAAAACGGGTGATTAACGAGCGAGCCACCACCTATCCCGAAATAGACCTGTTTGTAGTAGAAAATTTTAAAGAAGCATAACTCATTTTAAAAAATACAAATTTATGAACAGAAATATTTTTCCCGAACAACAGGAACGCAAGCAATCAAGAAATATCGAGCGCCAGATAATGGATCAATACTGTGTAACCCAGAGAAATGTAGACAAAGCTGACCAGAACACGAAAACCATTAAGATGTTAACATTGGTCTCAGCTTTAGCAGCAATTGCAGGGATGGTAATAACATTCTTCAAATAAATCTTATTCCTTCATCATCCCCTTCAAATATTTTTTCAGCCAGTCGCTGGCCATTTCATCATGTTGATGGGTGGCCATCCCTAACACCAATTTCAAGCCCCACCGTCTACCGGCATATTCAAAGGCGTAATTATCTTCGATAATCCGCCATATAATGGCAGGTGCCGTACACACCAAAAACTGGCAATCCCAGGAAAGGTAATAAGGCTGTACTGGTTGCACCTGTTCCTGATCTTTTCTGCCTTTACCTCTGTTAACAAAAAATGATCTTATAAAAGTATGGGTGGGCTTCAAGATTATCTTTCCCCTGGGCTCATGTTTTTGTAGTGGCGCAGAAAATAGCCAGGAATAAAAATTCTGCAATTCATGTACATAGGAGATCACCCTCACCTTCTCTACCAATTCAAACTGGACAACCCATTTGCCACCACCCTGCTGCTTTAAATAAATATGCTTACCACCCCGAGAAGCCTTCAACCATTTACCTATCGCCGGATCGTTTTCAAACCCCAGTTTTCGTAACCGGTCAAAATTGATGGGAAGGGACGTAAGTAATTCGGCGAGTGCAGGAATAAAGGTGAAATCCTTCTCCTGCACTTCAATTACCTCTCTATTGTCAAAAATGAAGTAATTACCAACCCTGATATCTTCCAATGCTACCACACGGTGGTATTACTAAATTTTTTAGCATTTTATTTATAATCCTGTGTCATAACAACTCAATAACAAATATTACTTTTGCCTGCCACGGACAAAAGATTCATTCTTTTTGGCGGAAGAAATGGGGAAGACCTTGACTACACTAATAAAATGGTAGAATTTATTGAAGAATAATGAATATAGTTTCAGACATAGTAACCGCTAATTCACTCCTGGAGCAATACCGCGGCGCCTCTTTCCATATACGGCTCTTTAGCACAGCACTCTGGCGACTGGGTATCGAGCTGCGTCTACTCGGTAACCCAACAATACTTTACGTAGTTGGCGCCGGTTGTAAGCATATAAATGGCAACCTTTACTACACCCACGCGGACCTGGAAATCATCCAGGTTCCAGGAAATGAGCAGATAATCCTTATCGATAAACAGGCAGGTTTTGAGCTAATCACTACCGGTGGAATCACCCTCGCCCAGGGGCTTGAAACAGAATTCGGAGACTCATTTGACAATTTCCTTTCCTCATTGCGTTCATAAATCGGGACAGATTTTATAAACAACTTGATCATTATTATTCAGCTATCGAATTACACTGGTAGATGGATTCCTCCGACCGGTTCCAACATCGACCTGGGCTTGACAGCAAATTTGGCGATATGTATTTATAGAGATTATTTGGGGGAAATAAAAATAACCAATCGCTCACAAAAGGACATATTCATTTTGTTCAGCAGAATCCGCTAGCCCAAAAGGGTAATATCGAATTGCATATATTTGTATTTTCCAGACCAGTAGCATTTAATACTTATGAGATATTTTTTTCTTTGCAGCTTACTACTTTTACAAATTGCTACCCGGGCACAACTGCTTTATCCTTATAAGGATACTACTTACAACTACTATATTGGTCTCCCCGAAAAATGGAGGTATTGGACAATAACCGATAATCCTAATGTCAGTATGCTGGCAAAAGATGTGAGTTCGGTGACAGACTCCAGTAAACAGTTTCCCGACAATATCAATGTTACTATTGTTGGGCACCCGGGAGGAGATGTTGATAGCGCCTTTATCTATCTGACAGCTGCTACCTCTCATAGCCGTCTTGAGATGCTGGATACCGGAAGCTACATAGTAAATGGGAAAAAGATGCTGTGGTTCGATGATGTACATATAGGAGGTCCCAATAAAGACACCCTGTCCGCCAGTGATTTTATTATCTGCAGTAACAACAGAGCTTATATCATCACCTGCACCAGCACCGCAGCGCGCTTTCCAGGCAAGCGGGAGCTATTCCATCGGGTAGCTCAGACCTTCAAACCAGACCTGCCTGCTAAACAGGAGTTAATAAAAATAGCGCTCCCCGTAGACCCGAAATGGAAGATTATTTTGGATAACGACGATTCCACGATGCATTTTAAACAACTTTTGCCCATCAATGAAACCACTGATCGCTGGACAACAGTTATTTCATTTATTTCAGACAAAAAGTCTGGAAATGAAAGTCTGAAAAGCATTCTTGCCAGATATAGTACACAAATGAAGCAAACTTGCAAAAGCGCAAAATATACGCTGCTTTCCCAATCGGAAACGTCAGCACTTTTCAAGGTAGAATGTACAGACGATAACCCGGAGTCTAATTTATGCTATCTGGTACGAGGCATCACAAGGTGGCATATACTGGATTTTGCCATTCACCAGGAGACATTACCGGAAGCGGAGGCTAAAAAGTGGACAGAAATATTTCAGCAGTCAAAAATAGTGATCGAGTAGACTGGAAAAGTATAAACTTATTTGACGGTAGCAACTCTTCTATTAAGACCCGGCCAATATTTCACATACTCAACATCTATGGAATCTCCTATCTGCAATTTTGGATCTTTTGAATCATTCTTATACGCTTCTCCATTGACATAAAAAAGATAAGAATAAGACCGCTCGCGACTAACAGGGCTATTACCCATATAATTTTTATCATCGATAATTATAGCCCTGGACCTCTGGACATCATGATTTAATAAATAGCCAGTGAGTTGCCTTTTACCAACCTTATAGAAGATAAAACTAAACACAACTAAGAAAATAATAATTGTTGCTATATTCTTTAACTTATTCATTGCATATGCCACTTTTCTCCTCTATTTACCTTTGCACCCTCATTCTCATGATAAAGAGCATTCAGCATATTGAGGGCTTATGTCTTTGTAATATACTTTTTAAATACAAGTCTAAAAAGAAGCCATCCTACCAAAATAAAAACAACAATTTGAACGGGTATTACCAGGGCATGTTGGCCAGGATCAGAGTACAAGATGGCCCAACCTATAAAGTTAACTGGTAGCGTGAGCAATACTCCCCACATTACCCACTCACCATAAAATAAATTATGTGGATACATGGACAATATCGAGAATGTACCCACCCCAACATATATAAAAGCGATCAGGTAAGCGTATTTACAGGCAGTATTTTTAGTCATAAGTCAATAGTTTGTGAGATGGAGCATTAAGAACTCAGCTCACCCTAAAACCCTGCCAGCGCGGCAACCAGTAGTTAATCACTTCTTTCCAATAGGGGATGTCCACATCTTCCTGCCGGATGGTCTCCAGGCCGTCCAATTCAGGTATGCCCTCCACCATCTGCGCATAGTACTGACCATCCTCTTCATCAAGGACCAATTCCTGAAGTTCCAGCTCCCTGGCAAATGTCCTCATCAGGTAATGACGCAGGCTCCATGCCATCACAATGGTGTCTGCTCCGCAGACGGATAGCAGCGGCTTAAGACCGGCGCCCGCATCAGCCATCAAAAAAGTATGCGCCGTAACAGGAAGTAACCTGGGCGCCTTATTATACCAGGCTGAAAAGACCTGGATTTTCTCTGCATCGGTCTCTGGCCGGCTTCCCCACGATAATAGCCAGACGCGGTTGACACCCAATATATCGCCTAAGATAGTTTCGTACGGCCAATTGAGCCTTCGCTCAATCCAGGAGGCATCCGTTATCCAGTTGTAGAAAAAAGAAGGCTGCTCTTGTTTCTTTGTTGTTATTTCTTCATCACTCTCGTCCTCCTCATCAGAATCATGATAATTTTTGTCTATGGTATGCAGTATCTTCAAAAACGCCCGGTGTTCATAGCCAAACTTTATTGCGTATTTCAGTTCCAGTTCGTCGATTTCAGGATCACTCAGGCCTAACCACCTGGCTCCGTAAATCGTTTCCTCCGGAGACACTTTGCTCCAGGCTGATTCGGTAGTCGTTTTCACCCAGCAAAGAAAATCGGTAAGGTCTTGGGGAAATGTTATGTGATATTTCATAGATTTCTTCGGGAAAAAGCAAAGATAATAATATGCATAAAATTCTCCTTACTTTTACACGGTTGTCAAAAATACCTGAAACTGATTTGTAGTCTGTACTCTCAGAAGATGAACAAAAGTGTCTTATACTTCCTTTGAGAAAAACACCCCGACCCATGACCTTATTAAATAAAACCGACGAATATATTTACAAAAGACTGATCTGGAAAGCTGGTCAATACAATTTGCCTTCTGATTTTTCCTTCTTTTATAACAACTTGCCGCTAAAAATGAGAGAATACTTATCTGGACAGATTATTACCTCCCCTAATGAAATACCAGCGCTATTCTTTACTAAACCCAGCCAGGAATGGACATTACTCTCCACCCGACAATTATTCGGCTATAATAATAGCCACGTTTATTCTATCCTGCTTGAGGACATTGCACATCTCACTTCAAAGAAATTCGCGGATGAAAACGCAAAATTCACGAGTGGACTTAAAAAGTCTGATTGGCATGAACTGATAATAACCGGTAAAGATGGTCAGATTTTATTGTTTCACGCCCGAAAAGGTTCAGACCTATTCGCATTATGGAATATACTACTCATGGCAGTGAGATTCTATCGATAATACTTTGCATTTTTAAATATTATTTATCTTAGGTGCATGACGGATAGTAAAAGAGCAATATTAGCCGAAGAACCCATTATTTGGACCGGCGACCTTTCAGACGACTGTACAGCCAAGTGGGCCGGATTAATGCTAAGAGCCGAGTGGATGGAGAAAAACTACTGGTGGTGGGCTGTATATGATATGGAGAAAAATGAAGAAACCATAGACAGCTCCAACCATTACGATACAAAATTTACAAATGGAAAAGTCGCAAGAGAAAAAGCAGAATCCATTGCCAGAGAATACTTAGGGAGTCTATAAGATAGTTATTGGCATTCTTGGCTGAGCGGTACATACTCCCCATTTCCATCTAAATAATCCTTCATATTTTCAATTGGGCAAACAGCTATAATAACATTCTCCCTGATAAAAATGTCATACTCTTCAGCAATATTATCCTTACTACAAAATGGACAGATCATCGATTCAATGATACCATAGACTTTAACTTTCTTGAGGTCCGCACTTCCGATATCGTTGCCTCCCCATTTAATGGCGTCTTCCATCCGGTATTCAAATTGCCATGTATCACCAAACTTAAATTGGATCCTGGCTGCATGCCTCCTTTCGCAATCTGGACATAAAATTTCCACTATTAATGTATTAAATAGACCCATATTTTGTTCTTTAAAATACCTCCATCCTCCCCAAATTCAAGATCATTCCTTTCTTCCGCGGATCCCATCCCTCATTTATAGCATGAACAATCACCCGTCTGACAATTAAACCAGTAATCAAAAATTGTTGTTTTAAGTGCATTATTTCTACTCCTTCCGCTGTAACAGTACTTCCTGCTACCCTTGAATGATAGTCAAAGCGGGCGGTTAACAAATTGTCTTGCTGCTTTAGCGGAATCACGGAAAGATGCAGGCCTCCATCATTACCAGTTACGCTCCAGGCATATCTGTTCGTTCCAACTGTAATTTTTCTCAGCCCTTTTTTAGGTAATGTCATTTGTGCCGGATAATATCTCCCTACCTGAAATTTCACTTTTATGAGAGATTATACCACTCGTGGAATGGCATACATGAATACTGCACCTTTTGGTTCTGCATTCTTAGCCCAGATCCGCCCGTGAAGCTTTTGAATAAAATCCTTACACATAGAAAGCGCTATCCCTGCTCCGTGTTGCGTAGACGAGCCAAAATTACTGGAAACGGAAAATAGTTTACTCATCGTCAGTTCATCTATGCCCTGCCCCTGGTCTGCGACAGACACTGTAATCGAATTGCTGTCCTGAGTGCAGCTAATCACAATCGTGCCCCCTTTAGGGGAAAATTTAATCGCGTTGGATAGTAAATTCCGGTTAACAAATTGTAGCATTTCTTTGTCCGATGTTGCAGTTATATGCACCGGTATCTGATTAGACACCGTGACTTTTTTGGCGTCCAGCTGCTGCTTCACGATATCGGCTGATTCGCTGAACAGGTCATACAGTACTAGTGTTTCCGGTTTATACCGATAGCCGGACAATTGCTGCTTGATCCACTGTAATATCGTGTCAAATGACTCCAGCATACCTGAAGCTTGTTTTTCTATATTGCCATAAAACGCTTCCATCTCCTCTTTTGTAAATCCGGGGTTATCTTTCATTAAGCTGGCAATACTTATTGTATCGATAAGCGGAGTCCTGAAATCATGCGCTAAAATAGAGAAGAGTTTGTTTTTGAATTCATCATTTACCTGCAGGGATTTATTTTGTTCCAGTATCTTTAGATTAAGCTGTTCCAGCTCACGGTGGTGTTTACGTGAAATCTGGTATAAACGATAAATAAAAAGGAGTAAAAATGCACCAACTACACAAATGGCAATTAGCAACAGGATCTTGGCCTTGCTATTCTTATTGATAATACTTAAAACAGCATTGTCACTTTGTAAGGTATTGTATTTAATGTAGTCGCCGACAAATTTTTTCAGCTTTTCATTCTCTTCGGCCATTGCATTTTCCAGCAGCTTTTGAACACTGATGATTCGATCTTTGTTACCCGACAATTGTGTATAGCTCAGGATGTCCTTCAATATCGGAATTAACTCCAGGACATACTCCTTTTTTTTAGCCAATTGATAACTACGCCAGGCATAATGTAATGCACTATCCGGTTGGTTCTTATAAAATCTGGTAAAGGAACTCAGTAAATAAATTTCCTGATCATCAAGTTCATATCTCCGCGCGTCAGATAACGTGGTATCAAGGAGTTTTAGCGCATCCATCCTGCGCCCCTTTTTTAGCAGCAGATCAACCTCCAGTTCTTTTACTGCAATGAGCACCCGGTGATCTTTATAAATATCTGCAATCTCCCGGGTCTTGTTGATATAATACTGAACGCTGTCGTCTGAAAGCGACAGATTGCTCATGCAGTAATTTGCATATGCCAGGCTCATAATGCTATCTCTTCTGCCTGTCCGTATGACCTGGCGGAAAAGTTCAAGGCCCTTTTCAGCGTCACCCAGACTCAGGTATACATTACCCATGTTCATGGTCACCTGGCTGACATTTGGAGTGTCCTTTTGTTCCTTGTAGTCCGACAAAGCACGTGCATACAATTGAAGCGATTCCTGGTACATCCCCCTGATGTAAAGTACGGAAGCGATTACATTATCCGCATCTGCTTTTCCCTTGGGATATTGTATCTTATTGGCCAGCTCTTTAGCCATCATACCAAAATAAAGGCTGCTGTCAATATCCTTCATATGATAAAGCATCCCCAATCGGTTTATCGAATTGATATAACTAATACTGTCTTTAACAAAAGATAATCTCTTCCGCTCTGCACTTATCAGATTAGATTGTCCTTGTACGGTGCCACAATAAAATGGCAAAATTAGTAAAAGATAAGGCGTCAGTTTTGATCGAAACATGGTTTTAAATGGAAATGGCTTAAACTAATTTATTACTTAATTTGAACAAACACGGTTAAAAGTTTGCCGAAAATCTTCCTTTCGTTTAGAAATCTCCTGACCTTCTTCCGTTTGCTGCTTCACAGGGTTGATGATTTTGGTTACCCTGGCGGGCGGTAATCCGCTGCCATTTGATATTCCTGCCACGGATACGTAAAAAAATATGGAGGTTATTTCTTTTTCCCGTGGGTTATTTTAAGCAGAACAGCTAACATCTCTTCCGGAAGAAATGGTTTGTCGAGAAAATGGTTGATATCCAAACCAGTAAAGCGGGTTCTTACATCCGCCAGGATATCAGCGGTAAAAACAACCACCTGAATGTGCGGATACTGCTGCCTGATGAGTTTACCAAGTGCATAGCCGTCTATACCAGGGATATGAAGATCTATCAGCGCTACATCGTATGTGATGCTTTGCAGCAAGTTGACGGCATCATTGCCGTTTGTGGCTACATCCGGAATGATCCCAAAATATTTTAGCTGCTTATCCGCTACCATGATGTTAACAGTAGTGTCTTCAACAAGCAATACCTGCAGCCAGCTAAATTTGCCTGCGTAGGCTGCTAACTGATTTTGCAGTGATGTTTCATCGGTTGTTTTGGTAGCTACTTTTTCAAAGGACAGGTCAAAATAAAAATTGGAGCCTTTTCCGGGGCTGCTATCTAACAAGATCCGCCCTCCCAGCAATGCAATCAACTTGCGTGTAATTGCCAGTCCAAGACCGGAGCCAGACAACTGGTGGGAGGTAGTAGTGTGGAGATGTCTGAAAGTTTCGAAAATTATTTCCTGGAGTTCCGGAGGAATGCCTATGCCAGTGTCTTTTACGGAGAAGCGCAAAGTTACATTCTTGTCTGTTTCTGCTGTTATCAGAACTGATACGGATACTTCGCCCTTTTCTGTGTATTTAATCGCATTACTGATCAGGTTATTCAGTATCTGGCTGATACGGATAGGGTCGGCCAGAATACAATGCGGCATATTTAAGTCTACCACAGTATTTAACCAAAGTCCTTTTTGAATGGCTTGCTGACTGAGCTGGACTTTAATTTGCTGGATCAATTGGGATAAATTCACCTCAGAAAAGCGCAGTTCCAGGTTGTCTGTTTCGATCCTGTTAAGATCCATGATGTCATTGATCAGTTGTAACAGGTGCTCTGATGAATATAACAGGCTGTCGATGTACTCTTCCTGTGCAGGATGGTAATTCATTTTCAGCAGGTGGGTAATACCAATAATGCCGTTGAGTGGTGTACGTATCTCGTGACTCATAGTAGATAGAAAGTCAAATCTCTCTTTCGCTGATTTTTCAGCTGCTTCCCGGGCTTCTATTAATGCCAGTTCATCTCTTTTCTTTTCGGAAATATCCATGATGGCTCCTTTGAGTGCCACCACCTTACCATCACTTAGTATGGGTACGCAGATGGCTCTGACCCACTTCCTGCAGTTATGAGAATCATTGGCAACTAATTGGAGTTCCACATCATAGGGAGTTCCCTTTTCAATAGCCTCCTGTACGCATTCCTGCAGGATCGGCCGCGACGCTTCATCGTGCAGGCTGTATACCTTATCCATGGAGAGAATAAAATCTTCATCTACCTCGTTTATCCGATAGGTTTCCCTGGACCAGAATATCTCCCCCGTCTCCATGTGATATTCCCAGCCACCGGTTTTTCCCAAAGCCTGACTAAAATCCAGCAGTGTATTGCTTTGCTCCAGTTTACTTTTCAGGATCAGTTCATCAGTTTCATCCTGAACATAACCTATCCGGTATTTCGCTATACCGTCTTTACCAGGTATCGCCCAGGAGTTAACCCGGCAATAACGGATTCCCTTAACAGGGTGATTAATTCTGAAAGAAAGTGATATGGGATGGCCGGGGTTGTTGGTATTGGCCTTCAGGACAGCCTTCAGCGCCCCTAAATCTTCCGGGAAGATTGCGTTTGTATATCCCTGATTCAGCGCCTGGGAAAGCGTGAGTCCCGAGATTTCCTCCAGTGCAGGATTTATGAAAATACAATTGTCTGCAAGGTCAAAACAAAAGGCCCCCATTGGAGCATATTGAAAGGCTGTCAGCAGATTGGGGTCGCCATCCAGGGGTGACTTCGGTTCATTTTTCATACGGTTTAACCAGGATTTGTCAGAGGGGTAAATATCTGTTGTTAATAGACCTGGCCTACCGGTATAACCAGCCAGGTCCTGACTAAATATATGAAATTTGTCTGATTTAAAAAATACATGGCAGTGCGCCTACAGGTATCAACATAAAAGATGCAACCCCCGGAATTTGACATTCCAGGGGTTGCAGTCATTGTTTAACCTCTCTTTAATCCATGAAAAAAACAGTCAATCAATAATTTTCCAGTTAGGTAACAGCAGCTTGTTTACGGCAGTGACACCCATTCCAGTTTCACAATGGAGTTATCCATGCCGGAGTTAAAGGTGCCGCGTACCGGGTATTTAGCGGCATTATATGCGTAGCTGTATGTATTGGTAATGCTTCCGGATGAATTGGCAGAACTGATTGTTTCTGACAGTACGTTATGTGCTGACAGGTTAACAGCGTTTGCTTCCAGCACAAAAGCCAGTGAAGGTTGTTCGTGTTGTGGATTCTGCGCCTTGTCATAAGTGTAATGCAAAGAGGAAGTACAAACAAATTTGCTATAGCCCGGCTGTTTGCCGTAGTTGTCCACCCTTTCTACGTTTCCATTCTGATCCCAGGTAAACTGTTCGTAGCCGGTATTCTCCCACTTACCGGAAGAGGGATGTTTGCCAAAATGATAACGTGTTTCCAGGTTGCCGGCTGCATTATATGCGAGCGAATCATAAGTAAAAACATCGCCATTGCGATAGTACTTTACCATATCAATTTGTTTGCCGTTGGCGTTGTAACCATAGCTGGTGAATATATCGCCGGTAGTAGCGTTTTCATCATCGGCGAAGAGTGTGCGGGCCAGGCGTCCGTTTTCATAAACAGGGAGGATCACATCCGTATAAGAGGCATTCTCTGTTTTACGGAACTGCAGCATTTTTTTCAAGGTTCTATCTGCATTATATTCGAACTTTGTCTCGCCTGCACCGGAAGATATCTTACGTAGAAAAGTACCGGTAGTTTTGCCGCTATCAGGGCGAAATGAGAACAGTAAAGCTGGTATAGCTAACAACAACACGTAGCTTCCCCCTTTGAAAATAGATTTCTTTTTCATATCATTTAAATTTATGATTTGCTAAACATGAAGAATGTGACTAACAACGATGTAAAATTGCTGCGAATCCTTCCCGGTTTTTGTTAACGGCGGGTTAACTGTGTTAACTAGTTGTTAAGGGAGGAGGAATAGGCTTTAAAAGGCGCCATGGTGCTATTCTTCAGCTAATTAAAGACATTCTTTGTAAAAAAATGGGTATTTTCAATTAATAAGTGACGTTACGCAACGGAAAGAATTCGACCGGATAATACCTCAAAACCCAATATCCAATGACGCAGTTATTCAATGATGTCATGGATCTTATCAAAATAACGCGATAAACCATAACTATGGAAACAGCAATAAATTTATCTGAACTGACAGATAATATTAAAAATCAATTTAAGCCGCAGGCAGCGGGCAAAGGTATCCTGCTTAATACCCTTATGAATAATGATATTCCGGATGCATTGATCGCCGACCCGGTGCAGCTGAAGCAAATCCTGGATAATCTTGTTAGTAATGCGATAAAGTTTACTGATAAGGGCGCCGTCACCATCGGGCTTCAGCTAAAGACACTAACGAAAGACCGGGTAACAATTTACTTTTCTGTAAAAGACACAGGTAGAGGTATTCCGGAAGAAACGCATGAAACAATCTTTAAAAATTCAACGCCACTACAACAGGCATCCGACGGTAAACATACTGGCACCGGACTTTGGCTTACACAAAGGCTTGCGGAATTGCACAACAGTAAAATTTTTCTAAACAGTACGCCGGGAGAAGGGACTGAGTTTTATTTTGAAATGTCGTTTCTGCTGGCCAATGACCGGCATAGTGCCGCTACAGCCGCCCGTAATAATATGCTTAGTCAGCATAAAAAAAAGCTGACCGGACTGCGCATTTTATTTGCAGAAGATAATCACATTAATGTATTGGTGGCTAAGAAACAATTGGAACATTTTGGCGTTATTCCGGATTGCGCCTATAATGGCCTGGAGGCGCTTACTATGCTGGAGAATAACAACTACCATGTTGCACTGTTGGATTTGCATATGCCTTCCATTGATGGTTATGCACTTGCAGAAATTGTGCATCGTCAATATCCTGACACGCACGTCATCATTTTTACTGCAGATATAATGACAGAGGTGAGGACAAGACTGGCCCAATTGCATGTTTATGATATTCTGAATAAACCCGTTTCCCTGGAAAAAATGTATGAGGTACTGTTGAATGTGGCACGCAGCCGGAATATTGTTGATTGATATGCTATAATTCCATTGATCTGCTTGGAACCGGCAGCTCCTGAAGAATGATGATCTCAACAACAAACCACACCACAAGCCCTCCCAGAGCAAGCCCCGCTATGACCCAGTCAGAACGGGTTCTGCGAAGGATGGAGAAAAAGGCGACTGCATTCAGGATTCCCAATCCGAAAAGGAGCCAAGAACACTAAGCAGGGTAATCCTCTCCCATTTCATTTGAACAACCATCTTTTGTGCCTGTTGTTCTTTTCCCGGATATTCCATTGTTGAGGTCATAGCTTATAAAATAACAGAACCGAATAATGAAATAAATAAGTTCAGAATTTTTCCGGTTTATCATACGCTATCACCTTCATATTAAACTTCGCATAGCTGAAGTCTCCTTTCTCCAATTGCCATATTGCTTCAATATTGGTCGGAATGATTATTCCATTCATCTCTTTGTATGCCGTTAGTCTACCAATCCAGCTTTCCAAATTTCCTTCATTCATATATCGTTTTGTTTCAATCTGCGTAATCTCCCCTATATCATTAATGGTTACAATATAAAATATGGACAGACCATTATACTCGAACGTCAGTTTCGCAGTTTTTGTGTCAATGGCCGTCCATTGTAATCGTTCGCCTGGCAATAGATTTGTAGGAAACCAAATACCTTCAGCAAGCCAACGGAGTAATTCTCCCTGATTATACTTTTCTCCACCGGCATCCACAACATTATAAAGAGAGAAGAGTGAAACAATGAGTCTTCCGCTGCCAGCAATGTACCTATCACGGGCTGTAAACATGCTGGTGCTGCCTTTCCATATAAAACCGGGGTTTTCCGTAGTGAAATATTGTTCACCCTTTATATTTACCCATTTTTTATCCTGCCCCGTTTTAAATTGCCCGTCATGTATAAGCCGGATATAACTAATGTAGGGCTGTCCTTCTCTTAATACATGTCTAAAATAACGTTGTACGGGTTCAGGCAAATTAGCTATTTGGTGATAACTGAATGTCTTGCCGGGAACACTTTTCGACAGTGAAAAAAGTCTCTTTACTTCTTTATTAAATTGGATAGATAAATTTATTCTGCCGGCCAGCAGGAGAATTATGAGAAATCCAACTATTGTAAGCGTAACCACCATAAGTCTTTTGTATTCTATTTTGTCATCTGTTTTTGGTGTGCTAATTCAGAAGCTGATAGATTGTTATGACGATGATAATTATAAAAATTGCCGTATAAATCAGCTTCGTAAATTTTGCCAGCCAATTAGGAAGATAAATATCAAAGTTATCTTTTGTAGAATTTGAATACTTCCGTGCAATGAGCGTTAAGGGGCAGGTGTTTTTAAAAATCAGCAAGGTTATGCCCTCCAGGAATACCAATCCATACCCTATCCAGAGCCGGTTATCAAGCTTATTGGCTAGTACGGCATAAAGCATATAGAAAATAACAAAATTGAAAAACAGCCATATTAAAGTGTGAATAATTTTAATAAGCATCAATTTTGTTTCACTTTTCATTTTAAGATAGTTTTTATGTACGCATAAACCAATCAACAGGTCGCCTGAGCGAAACCGGATCAGGGTAATTTTTTATGTAACCTGTACGCAAAATAAATTGAACATTGCCGCCGATTCCAATTGAGGAGTTTAATCCTTGATTAGTGGATGGTTCTTCTAATACTTGCGTCATTGGGTGGACGGCTATATTCTTCTTCCGTATTTTTAAAAGCAGTCTTTGCAGCCGTTTTCCTGTTTCAAGAAGCGTTGCTACTGAATTGTCTTTACTCGCAATTAATAACCAACCGGCAGATTGAGAGACTTGTTCTCTTACACGATCAACCCCTTGCTCCCTAAACCTTTTTTTCATTACATCTGCTTTCTCATAAAAATTTCGCAGAAACCAGGCAGAAACCCCTTCTATTTCCATACTCGCCGTCGTAAGCCCATCACAATATTGTTTTGCATCTTTACCTGAAAACCTTATCCATTCTGCCAATTCTTTTTGTGCAGCATCACGGTATGCCTGAAGGCTATTTGCCTCAATTGTTTGTTCATTCAGCCATTGAAATTCTTTTGTAATATTAGGTATGAAGTGCAGGAAATCAGGTTCTTCGTTAATTAAATAATCAACATCCTCTTTTTTTAGGCCCTCTTTCAAATAGTTTGATCTTACTGTTCTGCGTTGTTTTATTTGCTGAATATCATACCTGGCTACATGGGTTGATTTAATCAATTTTACATCCATAACGTTTTCATCCTGGTTAGTAGTTGCCAGAACGTTAAATTGACAATTATAACCCAGATCATTTGCCGCATACTCCAGATTCTGCAGAAAAGCACCTATTGACAAGATTGTTTCCCGTTGCGTTGGGTCAACACCAGGAAGCCATTTACTTTTATCATTACCGATTATCCAATGATAGGGTTCATTGTATTTTACAAACCATGGCTGCGTGTTATGCCCGCTCGGAGCAAGTGAGGCTAAAAACAAAATTTCTCTTTCATCAGGCTTAAATGGAAATTTTTCCACCGTATCCGTTTTCATATCATCCCTCGTAAAATTACTGGTATCTCCTGACAAATAATATCCTCCTGCTGCCACCAGAACGGTAGCGCCAGTAATGCCTATGAATTTTCTTCTGTTCATTAGTATTTCCTCCAGAGTCTTACACCTAAACGTATAACGTATGAAAACATGGGCACAAGGCTTTCCTTTTCCACGGCTTGTTTTACCTCATAATTACGGGGTTTGGGATGCCAGAATATATCCATTGATGTATCCTTTTGAGCAGTTGCAACCGAAGGGATGAACAGGCTGCAACGGAAAAAACCGAAAGAGAGATGCCTGACCAGCATCTTTACCGGAAAAATTTTCATTACCTGGGATCTTTAGCGTGACGATATTGAAAACAAAACTATCTTCAACTACTTCTATTTTCAATGACTGCAAATACTAAAGAACATGATATTCGTCAGGGTCATATCATAAAAAAATAATTATTTAAGATGCAGGCAAGTGTTTATTCAACACCATAATACTAACGGGCACGCTGCCTTACGACCAGGCCACCGTCCAGGTAGTCGAAAATAACAGGACGATCTGGAAAATCAATACAAAGATTCGCTACCGGTCAAGGTTTCTAACGGAGCCCGGACTCTGATAGCCGTTTACCTGCTACTTTCTATATTCGTCTATACTACAAACAGGGAAGCCAGGTCATCACATTCCCGCAGCAATCCAGGATGGAATACGATATCCTCATATTCACGAGCCAGTTTGCTGCATTCAGCTAAACAGCCTGGCCAATCAGTGGGGCCAGCGCGGCTTTCTATTTTTATGATTCGAATAGAGGCAGTACTGAAACTGCCTCAAAAATGGTATAAAAATACCACATCACCTGTATAAGCAGGCTTCGCCTTTCCTTTAATACTAAGCGTAGCACCGATTACCACTTTGGTAACTCCTCTTAAATCGACGATGGAATTGAGTTTCGCTTTTAATTGTACTTCGTCGTTCACAAACACTGCCTGACCAAACTTAAATCGCTCTATACCGTAGTTTATTTCCATTTTAACATTCCGGATGTCTGCAATTTGCTTCCACAAATAAGGAATTAACGCCAACGTCAGATAACCATGAGCAATAGTCGTTTTGAAAGGCCCTTCACTTTTTGCTCTTTCCTCATTGCAATGGATCCATTGATGATCCAGGGTTGCATCCGCAAATTTGTTGATCTGCTCCTGGTCTATTTTATGCCATTCAGAGCTACCTATTTCTTTACCCTCATACGCTTGATATTCTGCGAAACTGGTTACAATTACCATAATTCTTTCTTTTATTATTTATAGATACAAGCGCCCAGGCAATGTTTTTTTGCCATTGCTTCAATTTATTATACGGTTGTAATGTACATCTTTCTTTGAAAAAAATCCAGAAACCCCTCTTTGGGTATACATAACAGATTCGGCTAAATCAAAAGCTGATTTGGATAAACCGGTTTAATACAGGTAAGTGATCTTTGCTATTGCAAAAGAAGAACATTATGCGTGTATTTGTTACAGGAGCCACAGGCTTCGTTGGTACTGCCGTTGTGCAGGAATTGATAAACGCTGGTCACCAGGTGCTTGGCCTGGCCCGGTCAGACGCCTCCGCTGAAAAACTGGCGAAAGCAGGTGCAGAAGTGCTCCGTGGCGACCTGGAAGACCTGGATAGTTTACGGGCGGGCGCCGCAGAAACCAATGGTGTTATCCATGCCGGATTTATTCATGACTTTACCCGATTCCCGGAGGTTTGCGAAGTTGACAGGAAAGCCATAGAAACTATCGGCGAAGTATTGGCCGGTTCCGGCCGCCCATTGATCGTTACCTCCGGTACGGCACTGGTAAGCCCGGGGAAACTGGCTACAGAAGATATCATTCCCTCTTTTAACCCGGCCTGGCCGCGAACCTCGGAACAGGCAGCAGATGCCGTGTGCGGGTTGGGTGTACGTGCTGCGTCTGTCCGTTTGTCGCCCTCCGTACATGGTGATGGTGATAAGCACGGATTCATTCCTATATTAGTTAATACCGCCCGGGAAAAAGGCTTTTCCGCTTATATCGGCGAAGGGCTTAACCGGTGGAATGCCGTACACCGGCTGGATGCCGCCCACCTGTTCCGCCTCGCCCTGGAAAATGCAGAGGCCGGCGCCCGCTATCACGCCGCCGCCGAAGAAGGGGTTACCGTCAGGGCTATTGCTGAAGCCATCGGCAAACAACTCAATATCCCCGTAAAATCAATAGCACCTGAAGCCGCCGTTGAACATTTCGGCTGGTTTTCGCATATGGCCGCCATCGATTGCCCCGCATCCGGTAAACTGACACAGGAGCGTTTGAACTGGCGCCCTATGCATTCAACGCTGCTTGCAGATATTGATAACGGAATTTATACCGGTCAGCAACTATAAAGATTATCGTAATGGTTGCTCAGGGCCATCATGTAACCGTAGTCACTAACGATCCAAAAACAGGTGGCTACTGAGGCCTTAGGCGCCAGGAACCGGTTATCGTCTCCGTCTCCGACAACCAGGTTCCTGGTCGATTTCTCCAAAGAATTTGCGGTGGCTTATCACGGAAGTAATTAACTTTAATGAAGATGAACAGCCAAAAGATTTTCCGTTTCAATACCATCACCGAATATCACCGGGCCGTAGGGTTGCCTAACCCTGCGCATCCGTTGATCAGCGTGGTTCATCTGGATGACATTCAGCAGCCCATCGCCGATATTCCTTTCAGCCTGATCTACGACTTTTATTCCATCTCACTAAAAAAAATGCAACATGCCAGGTTTAAGTATGGGCAGCAGGCAAGCGACTTCGACGAAGGGGTGTTGTTCTTTATGTCGCCCGGTCAGTTATTCGGTATTGACCTGCCGCACAATAGTGAGGTGAAACGGCCCGAAGGCTGGATGATCCTTATTCACCCGGATTTTTTATGGAATACCCCGCTGGCAAAAAACATCAGACAATACGAGTTCTTTAGTTATTCAGTATATGAGGCACTTTATCTTTCAGATAAGGAAGAGGCTATGATCACTGCCATTACCCGCCAGATTGAACAGGAATACAATGCGAACATAGACCGCTTCAGTCAGAGCGTGATCATTGCTCAACTGGAACTTCTCCTTACCTATTCGGAGAGGTTTTACCAACGCCAGTTCGTTACCCGTAAAATCGCCAGTCACGAACTGCTGACACGCCTGGAAGATTTTTTATCTGCATATTTCAGCAGTGGTGCATTGGCCCAAAAGGGCTTGCCGAGCGTTACGCTCATCGCCGAAACTTTAAATATTTCACCAGGTTACCTGAGCAGCTTACTTAAATCTCTGACCGGCCAGAGTACCCAACAGCATTTGCACAACAAACTGATTGAACTGGCCAAAGAGAAGCTTTCCACTACGAATCTTTCGATAAGCGAGATTGCATATGAACTGGGGTTTGAGCATCTACAGTCGTTCAGTAAACTGTTTAAAACCAAAACGAACCTTTCGCCAATGGAGTTCAGGCAGTCGTTTAATTAAGTTATGAACGGGCGGTGGTGGCGGGCGCGGAACAACATTGCATGCATGAACATACTTCCTTAACGCTTTGATAATATAAAGCGATTACTTTAGCCTAAAATCAACCGGCTTACATGCAAGCAGCGCCTTCTATTACTGCCTCCTTATTATTAGCCTTCCGGAACGGAGAAACATGGGCTTTCAATGAGATCTTCACCGTTTACGACGCCCGCCTGATGGCCTACGCCGCTAAAATATGCGCCACCCGCCAAGATGCGGAAGAAGTGGTACAGGATGTGTTCATCAGTCTTTGGGAAAACCGGTTGGGTATTGAAGGCCCGGATATTTCCGGCTGGTTAATAAAAGTATGCCGCAATAAAGCGCTTAAATCCCTTCGCAGGCACGTATTCCAGGCCGATATCAGCACACTGCCTGATCTGGCGGCTACCCAGCAGAACCCTCTTGAACAACTTTACTTTGATGAAATAGAAGAATATATCCGGCAGGTAATTCAAACACTTCCGCCTGCACGTAAAAAGATATTCCTCATGAACCGTGAGCAGCACCTGAGCTATCAGCAGATCGCAGATGAACTGGGCATTTCGGTATTCACCGTTAAAAAACAGATCAGCTTAGCCATCCAGCACCTGCGTGCCACCGTTACCCCGTATGCCTGTTCACTGGCGCTGATCATGCTTCCGCCAATGTTAAATTAATGTTACCGGTACTACTTTAGCTGCGCTTTGGGGTACTTCTGTTAAAAGTACCTCCCTATGCCGGTTCCAACTGAATTATTAAAAACGTTACTCTTAAAGCAAAAGCAGCAAACCATTACCGAACAGGAAATGGTGTTGCTCCGGTTATACCTTGCCACAGCAGGCGCAGAAGCGGCCCTGGATGCGGTGGATTTTTCTGATATGCCGGAAGCTGGTGGTCAGCCGCATACGCCCGCAGACGTTCGTTATCAACGTATCCTGCAGGCAATCGATCAGCCCGCGGAAGCCCGCAGCCCCTGGCGAAAATGGATTATCCGTGCCGCCGCCGCAGTGTTTTTAACAGCGGGCAGCGCGGCGCTGCTGCACTATCTTTTACCGCCGTCAGCAATCCCTGTACAAATGCTCACCTACCGCACCGGTAACGGAGAGATCAAAGCAATTACTTTACCCGATAGCTCACGGGTGTGGCTAAACGCACGTTCCGTACTCCACTATCCTGCAACATTTAATACCCCTCAGCGCCATGTAACCCTGGAACAGGGACAGGCATTCTTCGATGTAGCATACGATCTGCAACATCCGTTTATCGTATCCAGCGGCCAGGGAGTACAAACAACAGTGCTGGGCACCTCATTCACCATTCGGGTAGACAGTAATACCGCCAATATCCAGGTAGCTGTTAAAACAGGTAAAGTAAGTGTTAAGCAGGCCAGCCACCCGGTTGCAGTACTAATGCCCGGAGACCAGGTTGACTATGATGTGCAGCAATCCCGTGCAGCAGTCAGCAAAACAGATACCGCTGCCATCAGCCAATGGACATCCGGCAAAATTGTATTTACCCAGGCCAGCTTTGCCACCATAGCAGCCACTATGCAACAATTATACGGCTTACAGGTAATAGCAGGCAATACAAGCATTCCACGCAACCGTTACAGCCTTACCATCCGCTATGATGCCGATCCGGTAAAGCTGCTGGAAGTTATCAGCGTCATAAATGGTAATCGTTGCGAATGGAAGAATACCACACACACCATAGCAGTACTCCATTAAATAAAAAAAGTGCCTGTTAGAGCAGGCACCTTACACCCGGTATTGGAAGTACCGGTATTTATTATACAATAAACAAAACGAAAGTATGATTTTTTTTACCCGAAGCAGATTAAAAATCCGCGTATGGACAGCCTTGCTGGTATTGATTCTCACTGTCCCTTTATCATCGCTGTTTGCACAACAGCCCTCCGCTTTGCTGTCTAAGCAAATAACGTTGAGCTTCTCAGGCGAAAACCTGCTGGCCGGCCTGAATAAAGTAGCGCAAACGGCTCAGATAGAATTTGCCTTTAACGCGCAGCACATTGACCGTTACGCCGCGCCGGTAGCCAGCTATAAAAAACGTTCCGTAAATGATGTATTGAATGACCTGCTGCGTAATACTCCCTTAACCTTCAGGGACCTGAACGGATATATTGTGATCAACGAACAACAGGGTGTAAAACCCGCTGCAACTGCTATTGTAAGGACGCCGGGAACAATAGGCGGAAAGGTGGCCGATGCAGAAACAGGACAGCCCATTGCAGGTGCTACTTTCCGCGTGGGCAATAAAGGCACACAAACAGCGGTCAACGGCGCTTTCAGCATAGTTATGGAAAAGGGCCGGTACACCGCAATTATCAGCCATGTGGGTTATGTTACCAAAGAGATCAGTGATATTGTTGTGAAAGACAATGAAACCTTTACACTGGATATTATGCTGAAAAAAGATAAAGGCCAGCTAAAAGGCATTGTGGTAAGAACAGCAGCCGGCAAAGAAAACGCAAATGCTTTATTGTTACGGCAGAAAAATGCCGCGGAGATCAGCAACGGCATCAGTGCAGAGCAGATTGCCCGCACGCCGGATAAGAACATAGGCGAAAGCCTGAAGCGGATCAGCGGTGTAAGCATCGCGGATAATAGATTTGTACTTATCAGAGGTATAGGCGAACGCTATAACGCTGCTATGCTGGATGGCGTAGCGCTGCCCAGCACAGAGGCGCAGAACCGCAACTTCTCATTTGACCTGATCCCTGCGGGCCTGGTGGACAATGTGGTGGTAAGCAAAACGGTAACGCCGGATATGAACGTGAATTTTGGCGGCGGTGCGGTTCAGATCAATACGCGCGACATTCCGAACGAAAATTTAACCAGCATTACAGCAGGTGTATCTTACAACGACCAAAGCACCGGAAAAGATTTCCTGAGTCACCAGCGCGGCAAATACGATTACCTGGGTTTTGATGATGGCCGGCGTAATTATCCTGCTGGTCTTCAGCAAACAGACCGTAATGTAGGAGAGAACATTCCACTCACCGAAGCAGCTTATGAAGAAAAGCTGATAGCACAAAGCAAGCGTTTCAAAACAGATAACATAAGCGTGTACCGTTATAAAACAGCGCCTTCTCAAAACTATCAGCTCATCATAGGCCGCGTATTTGCGCTGGATTCCGTAAGTAATAATAAGCTGGGCTTCACAGGCGCTGTTACTTACCGCAATACGCAAAACATAAATATCATTGAAAAACAAAACAGGGGCGACTGGTACGCCGGTGACGATAACCCTGGTAAAAGTTACGGTTACAATACCACGCTTGGCGGCCTGCTTAATATTGGCTTGCAATGGGGTAAAAGCAGGTTAAGCCTGCGCAACACTTACACCCACATGTATGATAACGTACTGGTACGGAATATAGGATACAACAGCGATAATCCGGGAGAGTTTAAACCGCAGAATGTACCCAGCCGCATCCAGGAAGCAGACGACCCAACGTACACGGACCTGCTGCAGAATAAATTGTCCGGACAGCATATGCCGGGCAAGGTCAAAATTGAATGGAACATTGCCCACACCGCTATCAGGAGAAATGAGAAGGACATGGTTATAGCAAACAGCGGTCCGATGTTGGTAAGCGGAGCCTATAGGTATGTATATGGCTCCAGCAGCTCATCGGAACCGCGGCCGTTTCCCCTGTCGCGCCATCATTACAGTAACAGGGAATCACATAACTCCTGGGATATAGCTGCCACTGTTCCTTTTAATACAGGCAGCATTTCAAACAGTTTTAAGGCCGGTTATTTCGGCAGCGCAAAAAAAGCAGACTTCGACTGGCAGATTGTGGCGCTGGCTGCTGACCCTTTAAAGATCCCCGACAGCATGCTCAACGTGCCACTGGGTTATATGATCAACCCGGACAATTTCTCCGCCAATGGGTACTTCTACATGGCATCAAGCTGGTGGAATGATCGTTATGCCGGTAAAAGCAACATCCATGCAGGTTATTTGATGCTGGACACAAAACTGGCCAGCAAGTTACGCCTGGTATGGGGAGTGCGTGCGGAATATTACAAATACACGGAAATAAAAAATGGTCTTAATATTAAGGGAACCTCTGCATTCAGATCTAAAGAGGATAAGCCCCTGCAATGGCTGCCCAGTGCAAATATAACCTATAGCCCTGCGTCCATGCTTAATATCAGGGCAGCTTTCAGCAGCAGCGTGGTGAGGCCGGAGCTGATGGAAAACAGCCAGTTCTGGCGCTATAGCCCTTACCTGGGGGCTATGTTTGGTAACGAAGGTGTTTATAGTACCCGTATAAACAGTTATGATCTTAAAGCCGAATTATTTCCGGCAGCCGGTGATATTCTTTCCGTAGGCGGTTTTTATAAAAATTTCGATAAGCCGGCGGAACTAACATACGGCAACCTGGTGTATTACCTGCGCAGCGCCGATTGGGCAAAGGTGTATGGAATTGAGTTTGAGCTGCGTAAGCGCCTGGATTTTATTGGCAGCAGCAGGTTCCTGAACAATCTTATTGTTTATGGCAACTATACCCTGCAGAGATCATCTGTTCGTGGCACCTTTGAGATCGCGGACTCCGCCGGCGGACCGGATCTGCAGGTGCCCGCCAAACAAAAACGCCCTATGTATGGCCAGTCGCCTTACCTCTATAACGCAGGATTGCAATACAGCGGCAGGCGCCTGGGCTGGAATGTAGCGCTCAATGGCGGCGGTTATAAGACTTATGTGGTGGCTGCCCTCTCTGATGAAATTGAGTATGAAAAACCCCGGCAGCAACTGGATCTTCAGATTAGCTATAAGCTGCTGAACAGTCACCTGGAAATAAAGCTGAATGCAGGCAACCTGCTGAACAGCCCCTCAACATTCTTTACAAACAGGGGAAGCTACGAGAAGAATCCGGATTACACCAACCTTGGCGATTACAGTGAAGCATTACGCTTAAAACCAGGCTTCAGTGATAAATATGAGCCTGGCGACCTGGTTAAATTCAGCCAGAAATTCGGACGTACCTACGGCACGACTGTTTCTTACCATTTCTGATCTAAAAAACATTAACATGAAAGCACCCTTTTTATACCTGTATATTATCTGTTGTATGTGCCTGCTGGCTGCCTTACCTGCCTGTAAAAAAGGAGAGTTGGTGAATACGCCGCAGGAAAGAGCTGTGAAGATGCAGTTTAAAGGCGCCATATTAAATGATACCCTCGAATTTGTATCCAATGATAAAGTTATTGGTGAGGCTATCAATACCTGGTTTAAAATGACAAATGTCTATTATAATCCTCATGAAAAAATTCAGCTGCGTAAAAAAGCAGACGGGAAAGTAGTCGGGGAATTTGAAGTGATGCCAACTCCCTTTTTGCAGGTAAAGAGAATATTCTACGATGGCGTAACTGCAACGGACAAACTGGAGCTGACGCCGGTGTCAGATACCAATAACATGGGTTTTCGTCTGAAATTCGCTACCTCTTTCAAAGACTTCTATGGCGGTCCGGTAGACGTGGAAATTCTCAATCTGCATATTGACTATAACACGTTTGAATTTAAATTTACTCCGCTTAAAACAATAAGCGGCGTAACCACTACGTTCGGCGATTTTTTTGAACTGCCTCCGCTGGCCACTATTGAAGATAGTTACGTTTTCAAAGTATATAAGGCAGGAACAAAAGAGCTCCCCTACACCAGTTTAGAGAACGTTGAGCTAAGCAATCCGGAGTTCTATTACGGGGATCTTACAAATGCTTATTACTTTGTTGCCGGCGACAGCCGGCTCCTGTCTATTTCGCCATACATCAGCTTCAATGGAGATCATGATGTAGTGACCGATGGCTATAGCGTGGAGGACTTTTCATCCGCATTTAAATAGCCGGTGTCCGGTGCTGGACAAAGAATGTCCATTTGCGGACAGTTATTAACTTGTAATTGAACATAAACAGGCCGTTCCTGAATAGGAACGGCCTGTTTAGTTAGTTGGCACCTGATTTGTTCGATAAAATACAAACTAATACCCTGCACTTATGCGTCGAACGTATTTAGGTGAATTTGAAGAAGTGGTTTTACTAATGGTCGCCATCCTCGACGGAGAGGGCTATGGCGTTACGGTCAGCCAGGCGCTGGAAGAGCATACGGGACGTACCGTTACATTCGGTACGGTTCATAACACGCTGATCCGGCTGGAAGAGAAGGGCTTTGTGCGGTCCGAACTGGGCGGAGCCACGGCCGAACGTGGTGGGCGGCGTAAACGGTTGTTCCGGATCACTGCGCTGGGAAGCCGTGCGCTTCAGGAAATTCAGCAGCTCCGTCAAAACCTCTGGCAATTATTACCTCCTGACACACTTCGACCTGGCGGCCTATGAGATCTCCTGTTAAACCGCCCCGTTGGGCCCACTGGCTACTCATCAAACTGCATCCTGCCAATACCCTGGAGGAGGTAGAAGGTGATTTGGAAGAGCTCTATACATACTGGTATAATAGATCGGGCAAAACACAAGCCGCGCTGCGTTACCTCTTGAACGTGGTGTCAGTGCTGCCGCCGTTTGTGCGCAGAAGAAAAACGAATGAACACCAATATTATCAACAACCGGGATCCCGGATCACCTCCAGCTTAACATCTATCATGATTCGGAATTATTTAAAGATCGCGTTTCGGAACCTGAAACGGCAAAAGGTTTCAACCAGTATTAATATAGCTGGTTTAGCCATCGGATTGGCTACCTGCGTACTGATCATGCTTTATGTGCAGGACGAATTATCCTACGATCGCTATAATGAGAACGCGGACCGGATCTTCCGGGTTGCACTCAAGGTGCGGCTAAATGGTGACAATGTTGGTGGGCCAATCTTAGGCGCAAGTGCTGCCCAGGACTTACAACAGGAATTTCCGGAAGTATTAAAAACAACACGTATCCGGAATCAGGCAGGTGAGTTTGTAAGCTACGGAACAACCTCGTTTAAAGAAGAACATCTGCTGTATACCGACTCAACTTTTTTTGATGTGTTCACCATTCCGTTCCTGGAAGGGAATTCAAAGCAGGCGCTGACCGAGCCAAACACCCTGGTATTGACGGAGGCAACCGCCCGGAAATATTTTGGCAATCAGGACCCGGTCGGAAAAGTCTTGTTATTTGGCAGGGAAAAGACGCCCTACCGGGTTACGGGCGTGGTCAGGAATGTACCGGCGAACTCCCATTTCCGGTTTGATATGCTGGCTTCGTTAGCCACTTATGGAGAGCTGCATAAGGGATGGATCTATAATATGAACTATTATACCTACCTGCTGCTGCCAGAGAAATACGATTACAAACAATTGGAGGCTAAAATCTCCCGGCTCGCTGAAAAAGAGGTTGGGGCTGAATTGCAGCAGTTTATGGCAATCAGCCTGAAACAGTTTCGTGAGAAGGGAGATGATTTCGGGATCTTTCTCCAGCCACTCACCAGTATTCATTTGTATTCCCCTTTCGGAAGTATTGAACTAAGCCCGGGGGGAAATATTCTATACGTATACGTGCTTACGGGCATTGCTGTCTTTATGTTGATAATAGCCTGTGTGAATTTTGTGAACCTGTCCACGGCCACGGCTGTCCGGCGTTCGCGTGAGGTAGGGATACGTAAAGTACTGGGTTCTGCAAAAGGGCAGCTGCAGCTACAGTTTCTGATTGAATCAGTTTTGCTGGCGATGATGGCATTGATGATTGGATTGCTGGTTGTAGGGCTGTCGCTGCCCTATTTTAATCAGCTGACAGGCAAGACCCTTACAATTAGTTTATTGATCAACCCATTTGTGGCGGCTGGCTTAGTTGCGGGTGCTGTGTTGGTGGGGCTGCTGGCAGGTAGTTACCCGGCTTTTTACCTATCCTCGTTTAAGCCTGTTTTAGTCTTGAAAGGGAAGATCACTACCGGACGCGGAAACTTCAGTCTGCGAAGCGGTTTGGTGGTGTTTCAATTTTTCATCACCATTTCCATGATCATTGCCACCGTTACGGCAGACCGGCAGCTACGTTACATGCGCACGCAGAAAGTTGGTTTTGACCGCGAACAGGTGCTGGTTATTCATGATACGCATATGCTTCGCAATAACGAAGCCGTATTCCGCGACAGGATCATTCAATCTCCGCAAGTCAGCATGGGCACTATTTCAGGACAGGTGCCCGTTGGGAATTCAGTTATGGATAACACCACCGTAATGTCGAAAGAAAATCCTGATAAGGGTGTTATGAGCCGGTTCTATTTTGTTGATGACGCGTATATCCCTACATTGGGGATGCAGCTGGTCCAAGGGCGTAATTTTTCAAAAAGTTTTGCTACCGATTCCTTCGCTGTTATTCTGAATGAAACGGCTGCACGGGCCTTAGGCTGGGAAAAGGATCCAATTGGAAGAGAGCTGATAGGCAACACGGATGATAATGGCGCAAAAACATATTACCGGGTTATTGGTGTTGTAAGCGACTTTCATTTTGAATCTCTTCGGCAGAAGATCGGGCCATTAGTCATGTTCCTGGGTAGGAATTCAGGCAATATCCTGGTCAAAATCCATACGGATAAACTTCCGAAGTTGCTCGCTTCACTGAAGCAGCAATGGGAGTCATTTTCTCCGGCAGCCCCTTTTTCGTATTCGTTTTTAGATGACCGCTTTGCGCAGGTTTATGTTGGCGAGCAAAAAATAGAACAGGTATTAACCCTCTTCTCAAGCCTGACTATCTTCATAGCCTGTTTAGGCTTATTCGGATTGGCTACCTTCACCGCCGAACAACGTACCAAAGAGATTGGCGTCCGGAAAGTACTGGGCGCATCCGTTAGCAGTGTAGTGGCCTTACTCTCCAAAGACTTCCTCAAGCTTATTCTGATAGCGCTGGTGCTGGCTTCCCCAATTGCCTGGTGGGGTATGGATCAATGGCTGAAGGAATTTGCCTATAAGATTACAATTGACTGGTGGATCTTTGCGCTGGCAGGATTGCTGGCAATTGGGATTGCCTTGTTGACAGTGAGTTTCCAGAGTATCAAAGCCGCGTTAACGGATCCCGTAAAAAGCTTACGGAGTGAATAGCAAAAGGAAGAGCGCGAGGGGCCTCAATATTTAACCTTTTCAACAAAGTAAATACAATGTTTAAACAAAACGAATAGCAGGAAATCCGCGACAGTTTCGCGGATTTCCTGCTTTGGAAGCGCTCATGTGCCCCGCCAGGCAGAGTAGCTGTATTAAAATTTCTCCCTACTATGGTAAATGCTACCTAAAATTGTAAATTAGCTCCCATTGACACGAAATCCCCGATTTCCCTAACACCTGTTTTTTGAATCGACCTGAGAGCACAAATTTCCAGTTAGTTAATATGATGCAATTAATCCGCCAGTTAAACCAGGTACCCGAGCCCCTTATTACAGCAGCAGGTATTGTCTACAAAAACAGCGACAATGCCATTGTCCGTATAGATAACAGTTTTTCAGTTACCGAAAGCGCGCCAGATGCGGAGCCTTTTGTGCTGGCAGGAATGGTCAATGGACAGGTGATCGTCCGGACCAGGGACAGGATCATTGCCTGCGATTTAGATAGCAACCATAGATCGCAATACCCATTTGAGTACACAGGCAGCCTGCAGATCAAACTGATGTATGATGATAACATGATCATCCGCAATAAAACGGCTGCCGGCTGGAAACTAAGCAAATATAATTTCCGGACCGCAAGCGTTATTTGGGAAGCTGATGGCGCCAATACCCACCTTTTTACCAGGAATGCTGATCTGCTAATCGCCACGCATACTGAGAAAAAAGAAGCCCTCACCTGTTTCAGGGAAACAAACGGAGACCTACTCTGGGAAGTAAGTATAAATGAACTGGGCCTATCTGCAGGTAGCTATGAGATCACCGGCCCCCCGCAGTTTGCAGGAGGTCGTATATACGTGGGGGTTACCGGCGGGCATACAGACTATTTACTTTGCCTGGATGCCGGCACTGGTCAGTTATGCTGGCAGGTGAAAGACGCAGGCATGAAATTCCAGGCCGCGGATAAGTCCATTCTATGTTTTGCGAATACGGAAATATGGCAGATCGATGCTGTGGATGGCAAACGCCTTTCCAGCGCAGATATTTCATCCCACATTAGGTTAGCAGGAATTGATCCTTATGCCAACGTAATATTTGAGGATAATAAAATGTACCTCGCTGGTATCCTGGACACCATTATCAGCCAGTGGAATATACAAACCGGGCAGCTGTTATGGCATTACCGGATACACGATACCAGTAAAACAGGCCGCAGGGGTGTTATGATCCCCGCAGCCGAAGATGCATTTTATGTATTTGGTAACCGCATGTATGTGCTGGATTCAGAACAGACCCTATATGTATTTGAAAAGGATAAACATTTATAGGTTCGATCAGAGCCGCCAGGTAGCATTTACGATGAAGGTGGCCAATAAAATTTCCGGCAGGTACCAGGGGCTTCGGTAGAAGTAATGGTACAAACCGTGAAAATCATATCGAATTGCATTCCTACACATGTTATTTTTATCCAATCTTTCACAATATCACGTCACAATAGTAAATTGTGACCGTTTGTATTCCGTGGCAGAAAGCAGGAGAAACACCCTTTGGGAACATCTTATTATCTGAAATCTATTTTAGCATATGTTGACTGCTGACGAGAAGAAGATTTTTAGTGATTATAAAAGAGCGTTTGAAACCTATCGAAAGGATAACAAGGTCATTGAACTTGATACGAACTTTGGAAAGAAGCTGGACTACTTTTACTTCAGGCTGGAAGACTCCCTTCCTGAATACGGCTACACAATCCCACCCTATAGGGTGTCTAATGTGATTATCATTTTTACGACACAGGGAAAGGGGGAAAGAGTAGTTGGGAAAATAAAAGCGCCTATGAACAAAAACTCGCTTGTTATCATCCCCAGCCAAACTATTCAAACAGGACAGCATAGCGAGGATACGAAAGGTTTTTTGCTTGGTTTCAATCTCAACTTCTTTTTACAGGAACATTTTCCGCGCCATCACCTGTTCAAATTCGAATTGTTCCGAAATGACCTGAAACCTTATACACAGGTAACTATAGGACAGGCAAAAACACTGAAGGCTATTTTTGATGCACTGCTTGAAGAACGCAACCAAAAATGGGTGAACAAAAATGAAATGATAGCACTCAAGATCCTGGAGCTGATTTTGATTTGTGAACGCCTGTTTAAATACCATGAAAAACTCAATAGAAAATCATTGTCCCCTACCTATGTTCAATATATTGACCTGATCCAGCAGCATTATAAAGAACAGCATTCCACTTCGTATTATGCAAAGCTGCTGCACATTCATCCCAATGTGCTCAATTCGATTTGCAAACGGCATTTGGATCAATCGGCGAAGCAAACCATTGATGCGAAGCTCATTCGGGAAGCAGAGGATTTACTGTTCCATACCAACCTTACAGTAAAAGAGATAGCTTATGAACTCGGCTTTGCATCAGCGTCGCATTTTTTCCGCTTCTTTAAACGCCACACGGGCAGTTCCCCCCAGGTCCTCCGGCAAAAACATTTGAATGTGTCATAAGTTTATGTAAATCGGATACTTCTTTCGGGGAGGTAAACCCGAGTTTTGCGTATAGGGTATTGAAATACAAAACCAGTGTATGCAAAAGAAGCCCTTATTAGCAAATGAAAATCGCGCCCGATAGTGGAAAAAACCTCCTCGCAAATAGCTTCGTTAGTTTCAAAGAAATCAGCAACGAGGCGGAGCTCACTGCGCCAAAGGAGAATTATTTTACGTTGCTGTTTGTAGAAAAAGCTACGGGTGTACTCACGATTGAATTAAAGGATTACCAGGTAGGGCCACGACAGGTCCATATACTTATCCCCGGGAAACCATATCACTGGAAACTGGACGCGCCTGTCAAAGGCTACCGGCTAACGATTAGCAAAGACATGCTGCAGATGTTTCCTCCTTTCTTTCAATTTATCTTTTCCCAATATGACCAGCCGCCGGTACTTGACCTGGATATGCTGACTTTTAAAAAGGTCCTGGTGGAATGCCTGGCTATCAAAGAAGAGCTTAGCGCGGCCAATATTTCTTTGGAGTTGGTGAATGCCCGCTGCCTGTTAATTACACTCATCATTTCGTTATGGAAATCCGGTGAGTGTGGAGATATGCTCATGGGAAGCGCCTATTCTATCGCACACGCTTTTAAAACATTGGTAGACGAAAATTTCAGGAAACACAAGACAGTATCTTTCTATGCAGCCAGATTGTGCATCACACCCAATTATCTCGGCATCATTTGCCGCAAAAGCTTCAATAAATCAGCACTCGAAATCATCCAGGAACGGGTGTTACACGAAGCCAAACAATTACTGCACAGCACAAGGAAATCGATCAAGGAAATCGCCTTTGATATAGGCTTTCCCAAGCTGACCTATTTTTCCTATTTTTTTAAGTCAAAAACGAGCCTTACGCCAGTAGCATACAGGAAACTATTTGAACAGTCTGTTAAATTAAGCGTAGAAAAATGATTGAAACGCGGGCGTATTTTCTCCCTGCTATTCATGAATAATATTCCATACACTATTCACGGTTTACGACATCAATTTACACACACTTACAGCGGAAAAAATAAAAATTTATAACGTATTTTCGTTACAATGCAATTAAGATGTTGTTCACCTGCAAATGCAACACCATATGAACGGGAATGAACTGAATACAGCTTCCGTTAAACATAGACGGATTACAAGAGTGAATGGGGTTTATGACCGTTTCACCTGTGCCCATGCGGTGGCGGTGGAGGCCCCCTGGAGATAAGGATCACCTGACGATGTCGATGACACAGTTACCCGAACCCCGGCTTTAATTGCTAACGTAAAAAAAGAGCAAGATGGAAAAAGATAAACCTGATAATATACCTGCCGACCAGCCCGCGAACAAGAAACCTTCTGCGGAAAACCCCTACCAGTTGTTGGGCCTCAAACTCACTAAAGTGGAAAAATGGGCAGCGGGTGTGCCGGCAGTGATGGCTGCCATGAAGGACTTGCTGGAAGAAAAAACGTTTTTCCGGGGCAACAAGGCACTATTGCATATGAATCAGTTTGAGGGGTTTGACTGTTCCAGCTGCGCCTGGCCTGACCCGGATGACGAGCGTTCACCGATTGGAGAATATTGTGAAAACGGCGCTAAAGCGCTCGCAGAGGAGGCCACTACCAAAAAGGTCACAGCAGCTTTTTTCAAGGCCAATGCAGTTTACGACCTCGCTAAGCTGGATGATTATAAGATCGGCAAAATGGGCAGGCTCACGGAGCCTATGTACCTTCCCAAAGGTGGCACGCATTACCAGCCTATCAGTTGGGATAATGCGTTTAGAAAGATTGCAGCGCACCTGAACCAGCTTGCTTCTCCTGATGAAGCGGCATTTTATACATCCGGCAGAACGAGCAATGAAGCATCTTTCGTCTACCAGCTTTTCGCCAAGGTATATGGGACGAATAATATGCCTGACTGCTCCAACATGTGCCATGAAACGTCCGGTTCTGCCCTTCGCCCTACGATAGGCATCGGCAAGGGCACCGTCAAACTGGAAGATTTTTATCTCTCAGAGATCATCATTATTATCGGGCAGAACCCTGGTACTAATGCACCGAGGATGATGAGTGCACTCGAAAAAGCCAAAAAGAACGGCGCCAAAATTATTGCCATTAACCCTTTGCCCGAAGCTGGCCTGATGGGCTTTCATAATCCCCAGGAAATCAGCGGCATTATCGGCAATGGCGTTAAGCTGGCAGACCTTTACCTGCCGGTAAAGATAAACGGCGATATGGCCCTGTTAAAAGCGATTGAGCTCCTGCTGTTTGAGTTTGAAAAAACGTCCCGGGGCCAGGTGTTCAACTGGCCTTTCATTGCCGAAAAAACAACAGGATATGATGCCTTCATCAAACAGTTCGAACAATATGACCTGGATGAACTCGCCCGGCAGGCCGGGGTTGCCAAAGCAGATATCTACGAAGCGGCCCAAATGATGGCTTCAAAACAACGTATTATCGTCTGCTGGGGCATGGGACTTACCCAACAGCACAATGGAGTGGATATGATCAAAGAGATCCTCAACCTGCTCCTGCTCAAAGGTAGTATCGGTAGTCCAGGCGCCGGCGTTTGCCCGGTCCGCGGGCACAGCAATGTACAAGGTAACCGGACAATGCTGATTGATGAGAAACCAACCGATGAGCAGCTGGACCGCCTGCAGCAATTCTTTGGTTTTAACCCACCCCGCAAACACGGCTATGATGTTGTCCGTGCCATCAAAGCGATGCAGGAACAGCGCCTGAAAGTACTGTTCTGTATGGGCGGTAATTTTCTATCCGCCACGCCCGATACGACCTATACGGCGGAAGCCATGCGCAAATTGGCCCTCACAGTTTATGTATCCACGAAACTAAACCGCAGCCACCTGGTACATGGTCAGGAGTCAATTATATTACCAACGCTTTCGCGCAGCGATATAGACATGATTAATGGGGTACACCAGTTCGTCAGTACAGAGAACTCCATGGGGGTGGTTGAAAAGTCAAAAGGCATCTTAAAACCGGTGTCGGAGCACCTGATTAACGAAATGCAGATCGTTTGCCGGATGGCGATGGCCACCTTCGGGCCTAAGTCCGTCATTAACTGGCAACGCTATCACGACAGCTACGACGCCGTAAGGGATGATATTGAAAAATGTATTCCCGGTTTTGACAAATACAACGAAAGAGTGCAACAGAAAGGTGGTTTTTACCTGCCCAATGCGGCACGTGATGGTATATTTAAAACCGAAGAGTTTGGCGACCGCGCCCCATTTACGCTAACCACTGTCCCTGATAATACCCTTGGACCGGATGAGTACCTGATGGCAACTACGCGCACCCATGACCAGTTTAATACAACCATCTATGGCCTGGATGACCGCTACCGGGGCATTAAAAATGAACGCCGGGTGATCTTTATGAACGCGGACGATATTGAAAAAGCCGGTTTTAAAGCAGGCGATAAAGTAGACCTCTTCAACTATGACGATGGCATCGAGCGTATCGCACCATTATTCATCATCGTTTCCTACCAAATCCCTAAACGTAATACGGTTACCTATTTTCCGGAAACAAATGTCCTGGTATCGATAAATAACGTCGTTAAGGAAAGCAATATGCCGGCCTCGAAATATGTAAAGATTCAAATTAGAAAACACGATCCTGCTATCTACAACCGGGTAAATCAATTGTAAAACATGGCAACGGTCAGCAATATTTCAAAGGAAATAATTATTTGAACGACGAGAAATTTATTTTTCATAGCCGAAGCTCCTCCATTTTAGTGCCATTTTTTGGCGGGCGGCTTTCACTCCTAACCTTTGGGTCTGGCAGAGATAACACTCAAAAGAAACAAATTTTTGCCTGATGTACTTCCAATGCCAGGTTTCTGTTCAACAGATCATCAACAACCTGTTCTGTCCTGACTTTTCCTTTGGTGCACGGTGAATACAAGGAAGAACCTGACTTTGAGGATGATCAACCGCCAACCTCCATAGATGACCAATACCTAAACTTATTGAACGCGCATTAGGTTTAGCCTGATAGTGCAGGTCAAAGAAATGGTCACTTAAGAATGATTCAAAACCTTCATCTGCTCCATGATATAGTTTTCTTAGCTCATCACGTATTTCCGGAATAAGTACTTTCTTTTGGCCTTGTGAATTTGGCAATATTTCACTGGACTCACCATAGTAGGTGCATAAAAAGGTATCAGTTGGTATAGGAGAGCGATCCGCATGAAAAGAATAAACATCGGTTGGAAAAAACGGGTAGGTATCATCCCGGTCATAATGGTTGATCACATTAAGGATTGGCGATGCGCCATGAGTTTTCAATATCTCCAGATCATTTAAAAGAATTTCACGGGCAAGTTGCCCCTGTTCACTCAACTGAAGTGCACAAAGTTCCTCTTGCTCAATTTCCGTTATATTTCCGCTTAACGCTACCTTCTTAACAATCTCAGAAAAATCACCTGTTAGTTGACGAGTCCAGCAAATCGCATTAATTTCTCCATTAAATGGCGTAGAAACAAGGTCTTGAAAATTCGAGACGCGGTGAATGTGTTTCTCGGCAGGAGATGAATCTATCATATAAAATCATTTGACAACGAAGTACGGCTATTTTCGTTTATAATTAAAACTTCTCCATAGCCGTCAGATCTTTCATAAACGGGCTTCTCAGGTTCGTTTGAATACATGCAAATTGTCTGATTCATCCGTAACAAACAGCCGATCATTATAAAGTTTCAGGTCACTTATCCATCCAGCTTCAGTAACTACTGGTTGTTTCCATTCTATTTTGGCAGTATCGATGTTAAAGGCATAGAGGCTTTTCCCGTAGCCTGAAGCGATATACAGGTGATTGTCCTGTTTGGCCAGGAAATAATAATCAGCCGTCCGGAAACCTTGCTCCGTGAGCTCGGCGGTACCGGATACTTTTACCGGCGCATCTCCTTTATAGAAAGCGATCCCCTGCTGATCCTTGTAACAGATGATCAGCTCATCTTTATGAAGCACGGTATATTTTACATTTTTAATGATGTCTGCCACTCTAAACATGCGCTGGCGAATTAGGAAAATATAATCAGAACAGATGTCATCCCTGCCGGTGAATGCCATCATGTTAAATCGCTTTGAAAAGAATGAAGTATGTACATCCAATCCAGAGCTTATAGATTGCACAGGCAATCATATACAGATACACCCACAGTCCCAGCCTCGTCCGCAACAATCTTAACGCTCCTTTCACATGGCTCCTTACCGACTGCTCACTCAGTTCCAGTCTTTCCGCTATCTCCTTATGCGACAGGTTTGCCTTCCGGCTCAATTCAAATACCTGCCGCATTTTGGGCGGTAATAACTGTATTTCTTTTTCTATGATCATAGCCAGCTGGCGTTCCCGGGCCAGGTGATCAGTAGCGGCTTCTGTTTTGCTGCCGGTATGCCGTAAGGATAACAGGAACTTATCTTCCACATATTTATGAGCAAGAATATTCAATACCCTGTTCCTTACAGATGTATAGAGGTAGTTGGAGAAATTGGAAGCAGGTGTGAGACTTTCCCGGTGTATCCAGAGATATGAGAACAGCTCTTGCAAAAGATCTTTAGCTTCATCCTTATCTCTTAACTGCCGATAGGCATGTAAATAAAGCACGCCAAAATAACGTTCGTATATTTCGGCGAAAGCATGTTTGTTGCCGGACTTGATCAAACTAACCAGCTCGAGATCGTTCATGCAATCGTATTCTGCCATGATTAAACTCATCCCGCGGGAAATAAAAGGTTTAGCTATTTTAAGACTACATCATAAGTGTCAAACCGGCGCCCGGTTTGTTAACGTAATACCATTGTAATTATAATACTTACCCCGCTAAAATAATTTTATTTTTTTTACCCCCCTCCCTCTATTGTTTCCTGTCTATATATAGAACGATACGGAAAATATATGCAAGCACCGGAAATCAAGGAATTACTGGAGAAATATAAAAAAGGCGCCATTACGGAGGAAGAACTGGCCTTACTGGAAACCTGGTATCTCCAAAGACTTCCGGAGCCCCTGGATGTTTCTGCTGAAGAACTGGGAAGGCTTAAAAACGAAGTATGGCAATCTTTGCACCTGCAGGATGCAACACCTGCTCACGGGCGCCGGTGGAAATTACTCGCCGCAGCTGCTTCGTTGCTCCTGCTCGTGGGGAGCGCCCTGTATTTCCTGGGCATTGCACCGGGTAAAAAGCCCCGTGTCACAGAAATGCCCGCCTCCGGGAGCCTGGTTGATGAATTTAAGCCTGGCGGTAACCGGGCTACGCTGACGTTGTCCAACGGACAGCAAATCGTATTGAAGGAAGCGCAAAACGGGAAACTGGCGGAAGACGCCTCAGTGGCTATTAACAAAACAGCAGATGGGGAGCTGGTATATGACCATCCAAAACAGCTGCCGGCTGTGGCGCCGGTGCTGAATATCTTATCCACGCCCAGGGGCGGGCAATACCATCTTACGTTATCTGACGGAACACAGGTATGGCTCAATGCCGCGTCCTCCATCTCTTACCCCGTTTCCTTCAATGGAAAGGAACGGACCGTAACGGTAAACGGTGAAGCCTATTTTGAAGTGGCCAGGCGGGATGATCTGCCGTTTAAAGTACGTACCGGCAAACAAACGATTATCGTATTGGGCACTCATTTCAATGTGAAAGCTTACGCCGATGATCCTGATATCAGCACTACCCTGCTGACCGGCAGTGTGAAGGTGACCAATACCACATCCGGCGCTGCCGGTGTGCTGAAGCCCGGCCAGCAGGCCAGGATCATAAATACCAGCGGGCTGCTGGATATTCAGTCCGTACATGCAGAGAACGCCATTTCATGGAAGAATGGTTATTTCCTGTTTGATAACCAGGATATAAAAAGCATTATGAAGATAATAAGCAGGTGGTATGACGTAGATATCGAATACAGTGGACCACCGGGCAATGAAAGATTTGGGGGTACTTTTTCACGTTCATCCAATATGCAGGAAATACTTACTAACCTGGAGCGGATCGGCCACGTACATTTTAAACTCTTTCCCGGGAAAGTGACCGTAACAACACAGGTCCAGTAAACCTGGAATATTTACAAACCAATAAAAAGAACCGCTATTGAAAAAACAGAACTAACACATTTCCACGTTGGATCACCGGAAAAACCAGGAACGTCGGAAGCGTCCCTGGCTATTTTGCCAGGTATCCTGATTAACGCTGTATCATAACATTAACGTAAACCTGACAACCAAATGTATAAAAAATTTACTGAATTATTATTCAGGAGGCATTCTTATGTCCAGTTCAATTTCCACTTAAAAATGAAGCTCACCGCCATTTTAATAGTTGTAGCCGTCATCCAGTTAAAGGCGGAAACCTTTGCACAGAAAATCTCTGTTAAGGTCAGCAATGCCAGTCTCACAGAAGTAATTGCCCAACTCAAAAAGCAAACGGACTATGATTTTCTTTATAACAACGAGGTGATAAAAAATGTAAAACCTGTTACCCTGAACATAAAGAATGCAGACCTGAAAGAAGTGCTGGACAAGTGTTTCCACGATCAGCCGGTCAGCTATTCCATTTCAAATAAAACAGTATTGATCATGGCCCGGCCTGTTCATCTGCCAGGGAATAATAACAGTGATTACAAAGAACAAAAGCAAAGAATAACCGGCACCGTTACAGATGAAACCAACGGTGAGCCGCTAATAGGCGCATCTGTAGCGGTGGAGGGAACTACCATAGGCGCCAGTACAGACGAAAAAGGTTTCTTTTCCCTGGACGCGCCTGGCCCCGATGCCGTACTGGTTATTTCTTATGTAGGTTTCCAGACACAAAAGATACCTGCAGGCGGGCGAACAACATTGCAGGTAAAGCTGGCCCGCTCAAATGCCAAACTGGATGAATTAGTGGTGGTTGGTTATGGAACCAGGACAAAAGGAGCTATCACAGGCGCTATCACCACTGTAAAATCTGATGTATTTGAAAGCAGGCCGCTAAACAACAGCTATGATGCATTACAGGGCACGATACCAGGACTCACCATCACGAAGGCAAGCGGTCAGCCTGGCAGCACCACTTACGGTTTCCAGGTAAGAGGCTATTCATCTGTAAACGGCAATGCCCCACTGGTGCTTATCGATGGCATCCCCGGAGACATCAATACGATCAATACCAATGATATTGCAGAAGTAACTGTTTTAAAAGATGCGGCGGCCGCCATTTATGGGGCAAGGGCTGCCAACGGGGTGATCATCGTAAGCACCAAACGTGGCAAAAAAGGCCCTCCTGCTATTACTTACACCGCCAATATCGGTTACAAAACGCCTACCTATCTGAGGAAGATGCAAAATACCATGGAGTTTGCAAAGTTCATGGATGAAGGCCTGCGCAATGTGGGTATCAACGGCTTTCCGCAGGAAGTGTTTGACAAAATTGCGGCCAATGCACCGCCGGACCCCACCGGCTGGAACTATGGTGTTACCAGCTATCCCGGCTTTTACGGGTATACAGACTGGAATAAAGTCATCTACAAAAATGCTACCCAACAACTGCACAATATCAATGTTTCCGGCGGCGGGGAAAATAACAGCTACCTCTTGTCGGCCGGTTACAACCGGGATAATGGCATCGTACGATTTGGAGAAAATAAATCGAACGGTTATAATCTCCGCCTCAATTATGACTTCCGCCTCAATAATCATTTTACTGTGGAAACCCGTTCCTATTTCGATAACCGGGCAGTAGTAACACCTACTTTACTGGGAAGCGCACTGACAAATGTAACAAGGCAGTTCCCTTACCAACCTGTTTATAACAAAGTAGGACAGTTCTACGGCTACCAGGGTTATGAAGGCCCCGCACAATACCTGGAAGAAGGCGGTACCCAATTAAGCAACATGTCCAGGTTTGGTGCAAATATTAAAATAGACTATACCATCATTCCAGGTCTTAAGCTCACCGGGCAAAGTGCAGTAAGGCTCGATTATGAGAATGGCAGTGCTACCAACCGTACCATTACCCGTCATAACTGGGAAGGAGAAGTGCAGGATGTGCGTAATACTCCTAACTCCGCCAATTACAACAATGATAAAGTATTGAATAAGCTTTACCAGGCATACCTGGATTATAATAAGAAGCTCTCGCGGGACCATAGCATTAACTTTACAGGCGGCGCCTCCCTGGAGCAAACCAGGCGGGAAGGCCAATCTACCAACGGTTATAACTTTATCAGTAACGACATCTTTACGTTGAACCTGGCAGATAAAACCAAGGCAGCCTATGCAAATTTTACCGGGTACCTGAACAACGAGGCGCTGGCCTCCTACTTCGGCAGGTTAAGCTATACCTTCAGGGAAAAACTGATCGTAGATTTTACAGCGCGGGCAGACGGAAGTTCTAAATTCTCACCGGATAAACGGTGGAGCGCCGTATTTCCTTCCGCAGCAATAGCCTACAACCTGTCTGAAGAAAAGTTCATCAAAAAAATCAATGTATTCGACCTGTTGAAACTGAGATTATCCTATGGTAAAATGGGTAACCAGGATATAGGAGAACTGGGACTATATGATTATATCCCGCTTATCTCCGTTGGCGGCAACTATCCCATAGGTTCTCCCAATGCGGGCCTGCCGGGTGCTAATGCCAACCCTGCATCATCTACCAGGACATGGGAAACAATAGAAACCCGCAACATCGGTATTGACGCAGCCATCTTGCAATCAAGGCTCTCTTTCTCCTTCGACTACTATAACAAGATCAACAACGACATGCTCGTAAAGGTAGCAGTGCCTGCATCATTTGGCGCCACGCCTCCTTCTACCAACCAGGGTAAACTGGATACCAAAGGCTTTGAAATGATGATCACCTGGAAAGACCAGGTAAATGATTTCAGGTACAGCGTGTCACTGCAGCTGAGCGATAGTAAGAATAAACTGGTGGAGCTGAAGAATACAGATAATTACGGCGAAGGGCTGAACCAGTACAGGCAAGGCTATCCCATTTACTCCTATTTTGGCTATGTGTATGATGGTATTATTAAAACCCAGAAACAGCTGGATGATTACAAAAAACTGGAAGGCGTTCCTTCCCGGATCTCACTTGGCGATGTAATGTATAAAGATGTGGATGGTGATGGAAAGCTGACCGCCTTCGGAGACAAAACCAAGGGCCTGGCCGGCGATATGATATATCTGGGCAATCTTACTCCCAGGTATACCTATTCCGCGAACCTGAGTGCAGGCTACAAAAATTTTGATGTGCAGGTTTTCCTCCAGGGCGTTGGCAAACGGGATGTGATCTATGAAGGCGCCATTAACCAGCCTAATACTTTCTTCTGGCCCACGCTGGAATATTATTATGGCAAAACCTGGTCGCCGGAAAGACCGGATGCAAAATACCCCAGGTACCTGCCTGGCAATTTAGGATACGACGATGTGAAGAACTATAACTACCGCGCCTCTGCCCTCACGCTCCAGAATGTAGCCTACCTCCGGTTTAAGGTAATCACACTCGGTTACACCATTCCTGAGAACATTACAAAAAGGGCCAGGATAAAATCGGCCCGCGTTTACTTCAGCGGGCAGGATCTCTTTACCTTCTCAAAAGGCACTTTGGGCGGGAATTTTGACCCGGAAGACGGATATCGTAATGAAGGAACCTATCCATTCAACAAGGTGTATTCACTGGGCTTAAATGTAAAATTTTAATTGAAGCGCATCATGAAATTTGAACTCTCTCATTATAGAACATACCTGTTGCTGTTCGCTGTTATTTGCTGCAGCTGCAACAAGAATCTTAACCTGGTATCACAGGACAGTATTACCGACGCCACTTTCTGGAAAACGGGCAATGACTTCAAACTGGCCGCCAACAATCTGTATAATGGCCTGGACAGGTTCGGTGAAGAAGATACCGAGTCCGATATTGCGTTCAATGTACCTAATTCCGTTAGCAACGGTAACCTGCAACCATCGGAAACATCGGACCAATGGAACAACAGCTACGGCTATATCAGGTCCGCCAATAATATTATTGAAAAAGGCGCAGGAACTACAGACGCGGAAATAAAAAGGTATGTGGCAGAAGCAAAATTTTTCAGGGCCTGGTACTATTGGAAATTGTTAAGAATCTATGGTGGCATTCCGCTTATTACCAGGGTACTGTCCACCGGCGATCCTGAATTATTTACACCGCGTGCTACCCGTATGGAAACAGCCGACATGATCTTAAAAGACCTGGACGAAGCCAAAGACGATTTGCCTTTGCAACCGGACCTCTCCGCTCCCGATATCGGCAGAATAAGCAAAGGTGCTGCGCTCGCCTTATCTGCCAGGGTAGCTCTTTTTGAAGGAACCTGGGAAAAGTTCCGCGGCGATGCAGGCGCTACCAAATACCTGGATAAAGCCATAGCCAGCTCCGGTGAAGTGATTAACGGCGGCGCCTACACGCTGTACACCGGCAGCGGCGCACAAAGCTATCGTTATCTTTTCCTGGAACCTGGCGATGATTCAAAAGAGTCAATACTGGACAGACGCTTTGCCCGCAACATACTGGGGCAGGATGCACCTTATATGTATGACCAGGACGGTTATAATCCATCGCGTAAGCTGGTGGACATGTACCTCGACAGGAACGGGCTGCCCATCACAGCGGCCGGCACCGTCTTTCATGGCTACAGCACATTCACTTCCGAATACCAGGACAGGGACCCAAGAATGACCATGACGATGATCATCCCCGGCACATTAACCAACCGGGTATTCTACCCTGTAACCAAGGTAGCCAACTGGCCGGATAAGCCCCAGCGTAACTTTAATACGGGATATATACTGTACAAGTATATGTCCGAAGACCCGGTAGCCAATAACTCCGGTCGTCTTGGGGATGCCAGCCTGTTTGATTTTGACCGTCACCTGATCCGCTATGCGGAAGTACTGCTGATCTACGCAGAGGCGGTATTTGAAAAGAACGGCGTTATCAGTGATAATGATCTCAACCTGTCTGTAAACAAGTTGCGGGACAGGGTGAATATGCCCCATCTGAGCAACGCTTTTGTTGCTGCTCATCAGCTGGACATGCGTATGGAACTCAGACGGGAACGCACCATAGAACTGGCCCTGGAAGGATTCCGGTATGATGATATCCGTCGATGGAAAACAGCGGAAACCGAATTACGCCAGGATATAAAAGGTATCAAAATCACCGGCACCGGTTGGGCCACCCGGGCGCCTTACAGCGATGCTTCCTACTTATCCAAAGTAGATGCAAATGGTTTCCTGATTGCAGAAAAAGACCGGAAATTCGACCCGGCCAAAGATTACTTACAGCCACTGCCAACAAAAGAAGTAGCCTTCTATACCACTAATGGAAAAACACTTGAACAAAATCCGGGTTGGTAGCCCCATAAACATGCGTAACTACTTTATAGCACATATGATCAGGATAAAAACAATAGCGGTGCTGCTGCTGGCAGGTATAGGTTTCACCAGCCTGTCTGAAACAGCCGCCGCCCAGGAACCGAAGATTGTCAACATCGTTAATTTCATCCGCCTGCTGGAGCCACGGGATCCACGTATCACGGAAGATGTACTTTACCAGACCGTGGTAAAACAGGTGAACATCATGCGGCAATATCATCTCACAGGAACATTCCTGTTGCAGTACGATGCCCTGATGGACCGTCGTTACCAGGAACTACTCAGGAGCTTGCCCAGGGATTCATTTGAGATAGGCGCCTGGTGGGAGCTTCCCCAACCGTTAATAGAAAAGGCCGGGCTGAAATGGAGAGGCCGTTATCCCTGGGACTGGCACGCAGATGTGGGCTTTAGCACCGGCTATACACCTGCTGAACGGGAAAAGATAGCAGATGCGTATATGCAAAGTTTTAAAAGCATATTTGGTTATTATCCCCGGTCCGTTGCCTCCTGGTTTATTGATGCACATACTTTACAATACCTGTATGATAAATACAGGATCGTTGCTTCTGCAAATTGTAAAGACCAGTATGGCACCGACGGCTATACATTATGGGGTGGCTACTGGAACCAGGCCTATTATCCAAGTAAGATCAATTCCTATATGCCGGCCCAGAATGCCGCCAGCCAGATCCCCGTGCCGGTTTTCAGAATGCTGGGAAGTGACCCTATCCGTCAGTATGACCAGGGTATCAATACACAAAGACAAGGCGTGATCACCCTGGAGCCAGTGTATCCGGAGGCAGGCGGCAGCGAAAGTTGGGTCAACTGGTTTTTCAACACTTTTACCAACGATCCCGCGCTGAACTTTAACTACACCCAGGCAGGACAGGAAAACTCTTTCACCTGGGATGCCATGGCCAAAGGCTTTGAGATACAGATGCCACTGATCGCCGGCCTTAGAGACAAAGGCAGGATCAGGCTGGAAACTATGGAACAATCCGGCCAATGGTTCAAAGCAAACTACAAGGTAACACCCCCTACCTCCTTCTCCGTTACGAAAGACCTGGAAGGAAGCAACCGTAAAACATTGTGGTACAACAGCCGCTTCTACAGGATGAATATATTATGGGAAGACGGCAGTTTCCGTATCCGGGATATACATCTCTTTAATGAAAATATTCCCGATATCTACACCACACAGGTAGCTACCTCCAATGAATGCACGTTCTTTACATTACCCGTTGTAGACGGGTATTTATGGAGTAAACCCGGACAGCTGGCCGGCTTACGGTTAAAGGCATTGGTTAACGGACAGGAAGTAATATTAAAAGGCGGAGATCCCTTATTCAAAAACCTGGATAAAGAAACGGTGCAGGTATCGTGGCCGCTCAGCCAGGGCGGAACTTTACAGGTGATACTTAAAGAGAAAACCGTTTCCATAAAACTAACAGGTAATCAATCACTCAGCTGGTACCTCGACCTGGAAACAGCACCAGGCGCAAAGCTGCCATTCACAAACATTGCACCGCAACAGATAGACGGCAGCTTTGATGCATTTAGTTACCATGTATCCGCGAGTAAAGGCAGCTTCTCAAAACCTTCCACCGGCGCGGTGCTCCGCCTGCAACCGGAAAAGAATGAGATACGGCTGAACCTTGCAGACATTAAGCACACTAGGTAAATTTCAGGCTATTTATGTTATGATAAAGAACCGCTGATCTTCTATCAGCGGGCCTATATCATGATACCTGTATGATCCCTCCTTTTTATGGCTATGCAAACCGCAAATATCAACCTGACAATGCCATTCCTCCTCGCGCTTGCTTTTAGGATCAAATCGACAAAAAACTGAACAAAATTTAAAAGGGATATTTTATTTCTTCGCACGGTCTCAGTGTATGGAGACCATCGTTCAAAGTGTTGGAAATAACCACTAAAACATAAATAAGTTCTACAAAAAAAACGTTATGAGTAAATTATTTTTATCGTTGCTGGCAATTATATCTTTTCAATTTTTGTTTGCCCAGCAGAACCTTCTGACCAAATTTCCAAAGGGATCTACGCCCGAAGAGGTGGGCAAACGACTGGCCTACCACTTCGTGGACGGCAGACATGAACTCTATGCAGGAAAGTACATTCACTATGCGGAAGTTTGTACCTGGAATGGCGCGTTGGACTATGCTGTAAAAACAAAAGACCAAAAGCTTATCAAACTTTTACAGGATAAATTTGAACCCTTCTTCTCCCGGGAAAAAGTATTACTGCCTCCCATGAATCATGTGGACTACAACATGTTTGGTAGCATTGCGCTGAAACTCTACCAGGTAACAAAAGACGAACGTTATAAGAAAATTGGACTAGCCTATGCCGATACGCAGTGGGAAGTGCCCAAGAACGCGAATCCGGATGAAAAAGCCTGGGCGGAGAAAGGCTATTCATGGCAAACCCGTTTGTGGATCGACGATATGTATATGATTACTGTGGTGCAAAACGAAGCCTACAAAGTAACCGGCGACCGCAAATACATCGATAGGGCAGCAAAAGAAATGGTACGCTACCTGGATGAACTGCAACGCCCGAACGGTCTTTTCTACCACGCTCCGGATGTTCCATACTATTGGGCAAGAGGCGCTGGCTGGATGGCAGTAGGTATGCCCGATCTGCTTCGTGAGCTGCCTAAAGATCACAAAGACCGCCCGCGTATTATGGAAGGTTATCTTACCATGATGAAAAGTCTGAAAGCACACCAAAGGCCCAGCGGAATGTGGAACCAGCTTATTGATGAAGCAGATTTCTGGCCGGAAACATCCGGCACAGCTATGTTCACCTACGCATTTATTACAGGCATTCAGCAAGGGTGGCTAGATGCGGCTGAGTATGCTCCGGCAGCACGGAAAGCATGGACGGCAATGGTTTCGTATATCGATGAACGTAATAATGTAACCGAAGTTTGTGTTGGTACAGGCAAAAAGAATGATAAACAATATTATCATGACCGCCCACGTAATGCGGGCGACCTTCACGGGCAAGCCCCCTATCTGTGGTGCGCAACTGCACTTTTAGGTAAATAACCGGGGAGTCTTATACCGCCATTGGTGCTGGTTACCAGCACCAATGGCTTAACCCGAAGATCTGTTTTCGTTTACCTCTGATTTACATATCTCCTTTACTTTGGAATGATTCGACAAAAAGTTGAATAAAACGTATCAAAAAAGAATTTTTACTTCGCATACGATATAAGCTGAAATTCAGCCTGGCAAAGGTTTTTTATGCAGTTTTCCGCTAAAGGGAAAAGGCGTGTCCACTTATGAATTGGCCAGGAAGCCGTAGATCAATCAATTCACAACTACAAGAAGAAAAAGATCTGCCCCTTCCTGGAAAATACTGTAGGTAAGACTTCCAAAAGTCGCGCCGATGAATATTCCATGTATCTCCAGGGATGAAAACTTTCAAAGAACTACATGCCTTAACGGCGTAAGCATATTAACCTAATACAGCTATTATAAATTTCACCGCGATAACGACTAACTGATCATTATGGAGAAAAATTATACAAAACCAAAGAAAAGCCAGGCCGCCTCTTCTTTGTGTAAGATGTTCCTATTGCCTGGATTATTCGGGGCCTTATTGTTTTTGCTGCTTCCCGTTTGTACCCATGCGCAAAATCAAACTGTAACAGGCAGCGTTACTGACTCCCTGGGTCATGGAATCGCTGATGTTACCGTTGCTGCAAAGGGAACAACAGTGATTGCCAAAACAGATGCATCGGGTCATTTTAGCATTCAGGCTGCCAGAGGAGTTCCTCTGAGAGCGTCACACGTAAGTTATATCAGCAGAGAGGTGATACCGGATGGAAAACCGCTGACTATTATACTGCAACAAGCAACCAACGACCTGAACAATGTAGTTGTTATTGGTTATGGTACCATGAAGAAAAAAGATCTTACCGGAGCAATAACTTCTATCCGTCCGAATAAGATTGCAGATGAAAATCCTAAAACAGTTCAGGACATCATACGTGGAACACCCGGTGTGAGTGTAGGTTTTGACCCTTCTGCAAAAGGAGGAGGCACCATACGCATCCGCGGCCAGCGTTCGGTTTATACGGATGGAGGGCATAATGATCCTTTGCTGATACTGGACGGTATGATTTTCTATGGAGAATTGTCTGAAATTAATCCCGATGATATTGAGCAGATTGATGTCCTTAAAGACGCATCAGCCGCTGCCATTTATGGCGCAAAATCAGCTAACGGGGTTCTTATCATCACCACAAAAAAAGGGAAAAAAGGGAAGCCGACTGTTAATCTGACAACCAACTTCGGGCTTTCAGATATGGCGGCAAACAGGAAGGTTTTTGGCCCCGAAGGTTATATGCAATACCGCCAGGACTGGTATATGGCTGCTACCTATGGCATCAATTCAGCAACAGGAGCTTATGAACCTTATATAGCAGAAACGGCAACAGCGGGTAAACTGGGATACTATGAAATGCCAACCGATGCAACACTGAAAAAATATGGTATCACCATTGACGAATGGCGGGCTTACTCAACGAATACAAGTAACGCAACTGATAACGAAATCCGGGCTAAACGGTTAGGTCTTCAATTTACAACGTTGGATAACTATCTGAAAGGTAAAACCTTTGATTGGTATGACCATAGTTTCCGTACCGGTTTTAACCAGGATTATAACCTCAGCGTATCCGGCGCCAGTGATAAAATAAACTATTATTTGTCTGCAGGTTATTTGTCGAACCAGGGAGTGGTTATGGGTGATAATTACAGGGCAGTGCGCTCCAACTTAAAAGTGGAAGGCAAAGTCACCGACTGGCTGGATATCAGCGCCAATGTCAATTTCCAGGACCGGTCCGACGGAAATATTGCGGTTAACTGGGGATCACAGATTATTAACAACAGTCCTTTCGCATCCTACAGAGACGAGGATGGAAACCTGGAAGTGCATCCTATGGGCGATGAAATGACCGCCAGCAAAGGATATAATTTTGATTTCAATAAACAGTATATGAAACTTGAAAGAGGCTATACTGTTCTGAATACCATTCTTTCTGCCAAAGTAACATTGCCTTTTAATATCAAGTACTCTTTTAATGTTTCTCCCAGGTATCAGTGGTATTATAACCGTTATTTTGAATCCTCGGAGCATCCGGACTGGTTGCCCATTAATCATGGTGTTGACCGGAACTGGGCAAAACGTTTTGACTGGTCTTTGAATAATACACTCAGCTGGGAAAAAACTTTTGCTCAAAAGCATAAGGTAAATGTAACCCTGGTTCAGGAAGCAGAAGAAAGGCGCTATTGGAGTGATGCTATTAATGCACGTAATATATTGCCAAGTGATGCCTTGGGATTTCATGAAACTTCTACCGGCGATCCGCTTAACAGCAGTTTTAACACGGACGATTCTCATGAAACTGCTGATGGTATACTTGCGCGTGTGTTCTATTCGTATGATGACCGTTATATGTTAACAGCCTCTGTGCGCCGTGACGGCTATTCTGCCTTCGGCACTTCGAATCCGCGGGCTACCTTCTTCTCTACAGCTTTGGCCTGGACCTTTAGTAATGAAAAATTCTTTAAATGGGATGTATTGAGCAATGGTAAATTGCGTTTGTCTTATGGACAAAACGGAAACAGGTCGCTTGCCAATCCTTATATAGCATTGGCCAATCTGGCTAATGGCGCCACCACGCAGGGATACGTAGATGCCAGCGGTAATTATATCCAGTATTACTATTTAAGAATTGACCGTATGGCAAATCCCAATCTGCAATGGGAAAAAACTACCGCATATAATATTGGACTGGATCTCGCCTTCTTAAATAACCGGATCTCCGGTACGCTCGATTATTATTACATGCCCACAACTAATATGATCATGAGCCAATCGTTGCCCGATTTTTCAGGATTTACCAGTATCACTACCAATTTAGGGGAAGTATTGAACAAGGGTTTTGAAATTTCAGTCAACACACAAAATATAAGAACACCCAACTTTAGCTGGAATACCACAGTAGGTTTCTCGAAATATAAAAACACGATTAAACATCTTTATTACCGGTACGAAGATGTGTTAGATGCCAATGGCAATGTGGTGACCTCAAAAGAATCTGATGATATATCCAACGGATGGTTTATCGGGCAACCAGCCAGCGCCATCTGGAACTACCGCGTAACGGGAATATGGCAGGTGAACGAGGCCACAGAAGCTGCCAAATACGGCCAACGGCCCGGGGACCCTAAAGTAGCCAATAATTACACGGCAGACGATATTAAAAACGCAGATGGAAGTACAACGGCAGTTTATAATAACAACGATAAAGAATTCCTCGGCCAGACTACCCCACCAACTATGTGGTCATTGCGAAATGATTTCACCTATAAAAACTTCAATTTCTCCTTTAATATCTATTCTTATTGGGGCAATAAAAGCTTAAGCACCTCCTACCTGAACCAGGATAACAGTGTTTCGTCGGTTACGTACAATGCCAATACATATGAAAAAAAATACTGGACGCCTGATAACCCGAGTGATTTCTTTGGGCGGCTGGATGCGAGAGGTCCTTCCGGAGTTGCAGCCCCGAACAGGGTATTCGACCGTTCTTTTATCAGGCTTGACAATGCAACAATTGGTTATACAATGCCGCGCAAACTTATTTCACGGGCAGGGATTGAAAACCTGAAACTATATGTTACCGTTCGCAATGTGGCTGTATGGAAAAAGGATAAAAACTGGAACTACTGGGACATAGAAACGGGTGACATGGCGCCGAGAATTTATACACTTGGATTAAACGTGACATTATAAACTTACAGGTGGTTAAGATCAGATAAAAAATTTACAAATGAAAAATAACTATATAATAAAAATTTCCTTAGTGGTAATTGTATCAGCCACGATGGCCGCTTGTAGCAAGAAATATCTTAAGCCGGATCCTTTATCTTTTTATGAGCCCGAAACTACATTCTCCACCAGGTCGGGGCTCGATGCTGCAATAGGAATGTGTGACAAACATCTGCGAAGCTACTGGAGTTACATTACAACAAGGGATATTTCGGTACCCATTAACACCGAGTATATGTTGTCAGACATGGCGGTATCCGGTAAAACAGACGATGGAAACATCTTCGCAGATGTGGCTTCACGCCTCACTCCAACAGACGGCATGTACACAAATGATGTAAACATGCTGAGCTTCTTCTGGGGAGAAACTTATAATGGCATCAAATATGCCAATACAATTACTTCGTTTATTGATAAAGTTCCCGGCCTGGATGAAGCCACAAAACGTGAATATATCGGCAGGGCCTACTTTCACAGATCATTTCGTTACCTCGCCCTGTGCTTTCAGTTTAACAATGTTCCTTTGATCACCCAAATCCCTTCTACTCCAAAGCAAAACTATAAGAGCACCAGTCGTGAAGCTATTTTAGCAATGATCACCAAAAATATGGAAGATGCGGTGCAATGGGTGCCTGATCAGTCAAGCATGTCTTACATAGGAATGATTAATAAAGGCGCCTGCCGGCAGTTGCTGATCAAATGCTACCTGGCCACCGGTCAATGGGACAAGGCCATTGCGCAAGCCGATTCTTTAATCAATAATTCAGGTTATTCATTAATGACATCTACATTTGGCACGTTTGAAAGCCCGCTGGAAGGCACCTGGCATATTACGCGTAACGTGATATGGGACCTGCACCGCCCGGTGAATAAATGTATCATGACAAATAAAGAAGCCATTCTCGCAATGCCCAACCGCGATAATACGGATGCCGCAATAAAAATGCGTACAATGCGGAATTGGGGGCCGATGTGGAATATTTCTACATTAGTTTCTCCTGGCGGAAAATTTATGCAATGCTACGCTTCATCAAGCAATTCTTACCGGGCTAACCTCGATTATAACTCGGCTTTGGGTCGCGGTATTGCCATGATCAGCCCTACCTATTTTGCGCAGCATGACCTTTGGAATGTAAACGGGATTAATGATGCCGGGGATCTGCGACACAACAGTAGCGTAGGCAATTGGGCAAGAATGGATTCCATGAAATATAATGATCCTTCAGATGCGTTGTATTTCGGTAAAAACCTTCGACTTTATAATGGTACCAAACTTTTGTGCAGCGATACGATACGCAACTGGTTCGATTGGCCGCATTACAAAGTTTTTGTAAATGATCCGGATCATATTGGCAACGCTGCAAGTAATAACAACAGAGGAGGCGCTGCCGACTGGTACTGCTACCGTCTTGCAGAAACCTATCTGCTTCGTGCCGAAGCCGAATTCTACAAAGGGAATATAGGCGCAGCGGTGGCAGACGTTAATATTGTAAGACAACGGGCTAAATGCCAGCAGCTATACACTACCATTACTATTGGTGACATTGCCAACGAACGTGCCCGTGAATTATGGATGGAAGAATGGCGGCACATGGAGCTAAGCCGTATGTCGTATAGCCTGGCTTTAAGTGGTAAACCAGATGAATGGGGAAATACCTATAACGTGAATACCCTTTCAGACAACAATTATTGGTACCAACGCATACAGCATTACAGCAATTACTACAACAAAAACAAAGTAACTGTAAAGGGCAGATCTTATACCATAGCACCACATAATATCTATTGGCCAATTCCTCAATCAGCGATCGATGCAAACCTGTACGGAAAACTGCGCCAAAACCCTGGTTATAACGGTTATGGCCAGAATGTGGAGATGTGGACGAAATGGGAAGATGCGGTTAATGACGAAACCAAAAATTAAAAAGAGAGAGTAAGCTTTGCTTACTCTCTTGGCAATGAATCAAAGTATTCGTTGGGCGACATTTTAAAATACTTCTGAAAGTTGCGGCTGAAAAGGCTTTGCGAGCTATAACCTATCATCTTTGAAATTTCGTAAAATGAAAATTCATTCCTGGCAATTAAATTAGCGGCTGTTTTAAGGCGCGTGATATCAATTAGCTCTTTTGGGGATAGCGAGGATAAGGATTTGATTTTGCGATATAGTGTAGTGCGGCTCATGAACATGTGTCCGGCAAGCATATCAATATCAATATTGGAGTCTTTAATATTTGCCCTGATATATTCATCCAGTTTTTTTAGAAAGGCTTCATCAGTTTTTGAATGCGCCATTACCCTTACATCCTCAAAAGGCGAACTGGCAAAGTGGTCCTTTATTTTACGGCGGTTTTTAAGCAGGTTGGCAATCTGTACCTGCAGCAATTCTGATGAGAATGGCTTTTGTATGTAGGCGTCTGCTCCTACCTCCAGTCCTTCGATGTGAGCCTTGTACGTGTTTTTAGACGTTAATAAAATGATGGGGATATGGCAGTATTCAACATTGGATTTAATTAGCCGGCACAGCTCAAATCCGTCAATTCCCGGCATCATAATATCTGATATGATGAGATGAATAATTTCTTTATCTAAAATGGTTTGTGCAATTTCTCCATTGGTGGCAAGATGCAGCCGGTAGGCATCTCCCAAAACAACAGATAAAAAATCCAGGATATCTTCATTATCGTCAATAATAAGAATACTTTCGGTCATACTATTTTATCTTTTTCCAACTGCTTAATTGAAACTCAAATTTTTGATGTATGGGCAGCTGCAGTTCAAATATAACTAAATCAGTTTCGCCGGAAATCAATCGCAACGATCCGTTGTGCAGCTCTGTGAGCGATCTGGCAAGCGCCAGCCCGATACCGGTTCCCGGTTTATCATTTCCACGTCCCCTTACAAAGGGTTCAAATATCTGGTCTTTAAACTCTCCTGGTATGCCTTTGCCATCGTTGTGAAAGCTAATCTTAAAATATTCATCGGAATCGTTTACAGTATGTATATTAACAGTGGCCCTGGTAGCCGCGTATTTAACGGCATTTGACATGAGGTTGGTAGATATTTTAATGAGCGCCTCCCTGTCTACAAAAGCCGTAAAGTGTTTTTCCGGTAATACTATATCCAGGGCAATATTGTTACCGGCAGCCTGTCCTTTAAAGCCGGTTACCAGATCGGTTATGAGTCCAACGATATCTGTTTTTACAAAATTCAGGCTGAACTGGTCCGCTTCCGTTTTTCTAAAGTCGAGTAGCTGGCTGGCCAGCTCTATCAGGCGCCGGGTGTTTCTTTCAGCTATCGAGAGACTTTTCTTAACATCCGGATCTTTATCAAATTTTTTGCTCAACCATTCTATAGGCCCCGCTATAAGCGTAAGCGGCGTTTGTATTTCATGTGTAATATTGGTGAAAAATTCGATTTTGGCCTGGTAAATTTCTTTTTCCTTTTCGTGTTCAAACAGCTGTTGCTTGCGCAGATTTTTACGTTCAAGGTATTGACGATACAAACGGTCTGTGATGAATATAACAGTACCTAAGAGCAGCAGGTATAAAATATAAGCGAGGTTGCTTTTCCAAAAAGGCGGGAGAATTTTGATGAACAGCCGCTGTTCCCTGCCGGTCCAGCTTCCGGTGTTGCTTTCAGCCTGAACAATAAATTCATAGGTGCCGTGGGTAAGATCGGTAAAATAGGCTTTACGATTTGTATTGAGGTAGGTCCAGGGTTGGTCAATACCTTTCATCAGGTATTTATACCGCGTTGCTTCGGGGGACGAAAAGTTTAGCGCTGCAAATTCAATACTGAAATTGTTCTGGTCATATTTCAATATAACCGTGTCTGTGTATAAAATAGATTGGGAAAGGGGGCTGCTATGCCCACCTGGTGCTGCTTCTGTATTATTAATCTGGAAACCTGTAATATAGGTAGGTGGACTGGGCTCTTTTTGATTAAATAAAGCCGGGTCAAAACCAATCATACCTTTAACGGAGCCAAAGTACATTTTACCATCGGTATATTTATAAGCCGAGTTGTAATTGAATTGGTCTGTAATCAGCCCGTTGGCCTGTGTGTACACTTTTACCTGTTCTGTACGCAGGTCAAAACAAATAAGACCTTTGGACGAGCTGATCCACAAATGTTTTGAATTGTCTTCCAGGATGCTGTACAATACATTGCCCGGCAGGCCGTTTGCGGTTGTATATCTCTTGATGGTTTTCCGGTCATGGCTTAGTTTTATAAGCCCGCTGCCGGTTGTGGCAAACCATAAAGCATGGTTGCTGTCTTCAAAAATATTATACACGGGAAATTCGTTAATAGTCTTTCCCCTGGTGGTATCACCAAAACGTAAGTTCCCGCGCAGGCCGGTTGCAGGATTATAATAAAATGCGCCTTCCTTTACGCTGCCTGTCCAGATATTTCCTTCTGAGTCTTCAAATATATCGTACACATAAGTGTTGTATGGTATCTCGCTGATACGCTTAAATGTTTTGTGTTGTGTATCGTACTCAAATAGTCCGGCGTTACGGTATGCAGTACCCACCAGCAGTTTATTGTTTTTTGTCCGGTAGATGGAAATTACAAAATCACTCACTGGTCCGTTCTTATCACCAATAAGTTTAAACCGGTCTGTAATCAACCCTGTACGCATATCCATTATTTCCATGCCCTGTAAAAAGGGGCCGATAAATAATCCGTTCCCCCAGGAAAGCAGGCCATGTATGTTAGCGTAAGAGAGGCTTCCCTTTTGACCTGTAGCTGTATAGTTTGTAAATAACCCTGTTTTTAAATCCAATTTGTTAATCCCGGCATCTTCCGTGCCGATCCATAGGTGGCCACTGCTGTCAGCGCATATCTCTCTTACCGCATTTCCTGAAATAGCATTAGCACCCGGCAGCGGATAATATTTTTCAAATCTCGCATTGACTTTTGAATAATAATTTAACCCGCCAAAAAAAGTACCGGCCCACATACCACCCTGGTTATCCCTGCATACTGCATACACAGCATTATCTGCCAGGGCATAAGGGTCGCCTGGCCGTTTTCTCAGGCTTATGCTGTTGTTGGCGGCTAAGTCGTAAATGTAAATTCCCGATTCGGTAGCGATCCAGTATTGCCCATCATTACCTGCTGCAATATCGCGGACAAATATGTCCGTATTTTTATCAGCATCCAGTGATAGGGATTTGACAATGCCGGTTTTGGTATGATAGCTTTTTAAACCCTGCTTAAAACAACCTATTAATAGTTCGTTATTACGGATAGGGTATATTTTGCTGATAGACCTGGCATTTGCAGGCAAACTTTTATTAACAATCCTTATCCGGGAACCAGGCTTTGTTTTGGGGTTGTAAATACGGATATTACCATCATTATCACCCATCCATAAATTCATATTTGAATCCAGTGCAATACAGGATGCTTTTGTTTTTAAGTCCACCACCCTATTCTCTGCCTGTATGTATTTATATAGGGAAAACTGAATGAGGAACCACAGGTTATTATTATTGTCTATTACAAGGTTGTTGGTATATTCTTTCGGGACGGTTTCCAGTTCGGTGAGCACTTCTTTGTACGGGTCATATTTAAAAATGCCTTTGCCGGTAGCTATCCAAATCATCCTGTTTTTATCCTCGGCAATACAATTAATAACATCATTTCCCAGGCTACCGAATTTATCATTGTTGTTTTTGTAGGCCTTAAAAGAGTACCCGTCAAAACGGTTCACTCCCCCACGTGTTCCCACCCATATAAAACCTTTACTATCCTGTATTACAGCGGTTACCGCATTATGCACTAACCCATCATCCACCTGGTAGTGCCTAAAATAATATTGCCCATAACAGGAAGAAATGGTAACGTGGAATAGTAAATTCAGCAAAGCAATATAACCGGACAATTTCATAATACTGAATTCAAATATAAATAATGATATCAAGATACTATGGGTTTTAAAATAAAATCGTATCACTTGTTGCAGTGTATACCGGATATTTGGTACGATTCGTCAAAAGATTGAACATAATGCCTGATCAATAAAACTTCGATAGGCTGTCATTCAACTAACTGTTATCAAAGCCACAAAGCATCATATACCTTGGCGATGTTAATGGTCATTAACATCGCCTGCACAAAAAGTTAGTATGCAGCCGCATTTTTTGATTAATTTTAGCGGAGATCTAAAATCTGTAATATTGTTCGGGGGAGATTTACAACAGGAGGAACTGGTGCGGCTTTTACAGGCCGGCGACCAACAGGCATTCAGGAAATTATTCGATTTATTGTATCAACCCCTTTGCTTTTTTGCCCGGAAGATTACCGGAAGCGCAGAAGAAGCGGAGGATGTTGTCAGTACCGCCTTTGCCAGGCTTTGGGACCGTCATTCCCATTTCGTGGCGTTCCCCGCTATACAATCTTTCTTATATACTACCGTCAGAAATCAATGCCTTAATATCCTCAAGCACCAGGAAGTAGTTTCCAATGCGGCTAAAATTCTCCAATCCGAGCCACAGGAAATGGATAACTATATCGAAACCCAGGTGTTGCAGGCAGAGTTGCTGCAAATAATTTTTGCTGAGATGAGCAAACTTCCTGAGCGGCAAAGACTAATACTGGAATGGACTTACAGGGATGGACTACCGGCTGCGGAGATCGCGCAACAGCTTCAGATGAGCCCTGCGCATGTCCGCATGGAAAAATCCAGGGCCATGTCCCAGCTTCGCCATATGCTCCGCGAACGCAAACTACTGGGTCTGTTTATGGCCCTCTTCCCTTTAATTCAATCCGGGAAACATAATTTCTGAGGTCTTTACTAAAAAAAAATAAATTTTTGTTGCGTTTTGCCAACATGGTTGTTTTAGTATTATATGCAGCCAGCAATACAGGTCGATAGAGCAATTTTACGCATACTATATAAAAAATGCGCAGGTCAGGAACTGACGACGGAAGACGAACGCCGGTTAGAAGACTGGCTGGCCGCATCGTCGTGGAACCGCGAGGCGATGACAGAGATAATGGATGACGGTTGGTTCACAGATAATATGGCCATATGGGAACAGGTTTCCGCAGATCCGTTATGGGAACGGGTACAGCAAAAAATAGCAGACCAGCCACCCGTTGTTAAATTCAACAGGAATAACTACCGCAAATGGATGTATGCAGCCGCTGCATCCTTACTTCTGATAGGATCGGCCTCGCTCCTCCTATGGCGGAATAGCCACCAGCGTATAACGGATCAAATGGCTATCAGCGATGTGGCTCCGGGCGGCAATACGGCCAGGCTCACCCTTGCCGATGGCTCTACGATTCTGCTGGATAGCGTGGCAATTGGCAAGTTAACACAGCAAGGCAATGTAAAGGTGATAAAGTCAGCAGGAGGACAGATCCGTTATGAAAACGGATCTTCTGAAGGCGCTGGTCAGGCTTCACTCAACACGCTGACTACTCCCAAAGGAGGTCAGTATCAACTTTCGCTGCCGGATGGCACCAAAGTGTGGCTCAATGCCGCCTCGTCTATCACCTATCCGACATCCTTTGCCCAGGGCGCCCGCATGGTAACCGTAACCGGAGAAGCGTATTTCCAGGTTGCCAAAGATGCCGGAAGACCTTTTAAAGTGAAAGCAGCCAATACTGAGGTGGAAGTATTAGGCACTCATTTCAACATCAGCGCCTATGATAACGAACCTGCTGTAGCCACTACCCTTGAGGAAGGCGCTGTAAAAGTACATTTGATCAGCACCGGACAAACACAACGCCTTACGCCCGGCCAGCAGGCATTATTACTAAAGGGGCAGTCACAAATCCGGTTGGTTAAAAATGCTGATATGGAAGAGACATTTGCCTGGATCCACGGCAACATAGCCTTTCATGATGCAGATGTAGCAACGATCATGCGCGCGCTGGAAAGATGGTATAATATTACTGTAGATATAAGAGGTTCCCTGCAGGACCAGACATTTTATTTCTCTGTCAATAGAAACGCTCCTCTATCGGAAGTATTACACTTCCTGGAGGTTTATAAAATCAACTATTCGCTGGACGCGAAGAACCGGAGACTAACAATCACTCCCTGACTATCCAGTTAACCAACCATATGCGTATCGCTCCGGGCTTGTCCCGGGCGCATCTGAGAAGTTATGCGGATAATACAGGGAAGAATCATTTATTCAAATGCCCAACAACCAAAATTATGAGGAAATTTTGTGACGAGCATCCGTTACCTATCGTAAAGAGTTTATTGCGAACGCCTATTCACATGGCCGTCCTGCTTACATTCACTATGCTTCTCTTCTGTATGTCCGCACGGGCACAGATTTCGATGAAGGTAAAAAATGAACAGCTGGATAATGTACTGCAACAGGTTCGTAAACAAAGCGGATATAACCTGGTGTATGATGTAAAAATGGTACGTCAGAAAGGTAAACCGGTAGCTGTAGATTTGAAAAATGTGTCTGTTCAGCAAGCCATGCAGGCAATTTTTCACAACCAGGATCTGGCCTGGGAAATTACCAGCGCACGAACCATATTCGTGCGCGAAAAAGTGCAGTATACCACCAATCAAACTGTAGAAGTTCAACAGAACGTTCATGGCAATATTATTAATGAGGCAGGTGAGCCAATGCCCGGCGTCAGCATCAAGATCAAAAATGTCAATTATGGAACGATAACCGATAGGTCCGGTGATTTTACCCTGCCTGGCGCGTTTGTCAATGCAATACTGGTCATTACCGCAGTAAATATGGAGCCGATGGAATTTGCCCTGGACGGCAGGTTATCCGTCACCATTATTGCACGCAAAAAAGAATTTGCCCTGCAGGGAGTGACCGTAACAGTAAATACCGGCTACCAAACCCTGTCCAGGGAACGGGCAACCGGCTCTTTTGCCAAACCCGACATGAATATTTTCTCCCAACGGGCAGGCACAATGAATGTTATCGCCCGGCTTGAAGGTCTGGTACCGGGTATGACAGTGATTCCCGGAGCGCGGGTAATCAATACTACCCGGGACGGCGGCACCAGCGGCCAGCAAAGCCTGATACGCGGCAGGGCCAGCATTGAGCTCAATCCCGATCCGTTGTATGTGGTCAACGGTATACAGGTGCCCGATATCGAAAGCATAAACCCCGATGACATTGCCGATATAACCGTACTCAAAGATGCAGCCGCGGCTGCCATCTGGGGGGCGCGTGCTGCAAATGGCGTGGTTGTCATCACCACCAAAACGGGTACAAAAAACAACAGGCTAAAATTCAATTACAGCGGGATGGTTAACATCCAGGGGCGGCCTGATTTTAATTATATGCCGATGATGAACAGCAGCCAGTATATCGGAGTGGCCCGGCAACTGTTCGACCCGGTGAATTATCCCTGGAACACCTTGTCAAATGGCGTCATTACCCCGCATGAAAAGATCATGTACGACCGTTACCGTGGACATATCAGCAGCGCCCAGGAAAATGCCTCACTTGATAGCCTTGCTGCACTTAATAATGCCAGCCAGATCAGCGACATCTGGTACCGCAATGCCAGCACCACCAACCATACCCTCTCCCTTTCTGCCGGTACCAGCAACTATTCATTCTATGGATCTTTGGCCTATACCAATGTAACCAGCAATCGCCCGGGTGAGCGCAACAATACCTACCGGATCAACTTTAACCAGCAATTTACTCCCAATAAAATCATCAAGGCTACGCTGATTACCGCACTAAGCCAAAATGAGGTGAGCAGCAAGCGACCCATCCAGGTAGATCATTCTTTTATTCCCTACCAGCTGTTCCGTGATTCCAAAGGACAGCCCCTGTCGATGCCCTATGTACAAGGCTGGTCTGATTCATTGCGCAACGACTATGCTACCCGTAGCAGGCTTAATTTAGACTATAACCCACTGGGAGAAATGAGTCAGGGCAATTCCAATTCAACAGCCGTTAATATCAATGTATCCGGTACCCTGGAGATTGCATTGCCTGTAAAAGGTCTCAGCTTCCAGGGAAATTACGGCTACATCCGCAACCAGGTGAGCAGCAGCAGCTATGATGACATCGCAGGTTTTGCACTCCGTAAAGAGTTGTTAGGGTTTACAGTAGCCCCTACAGCTGCATCAACACCCGTGTATTATCTGCCTACCACAGGAGGCTCCTATAGCACCGCTAACCAACAACTTCGTAACTGGACGGTAAGAAATCAGCTGGTGTATAGTTTCAAAGACCAAACTGGCAATCACCAATTGGGCGTACAGGCAGGACAGGATATCCAGGAACAGGCTATGATTATGACCGGTACGAAAGTACGTGGCTACAACAATGCACTGCAAACCTATTCTGCCCTGGATTATAAAATGCTTAGCAATGGAGTAATGGGTACAATGATTCCCTGGGCCAGCCGGCTCCAGGAGCTGCCTTTCAATAAAACAGAAGATGTAAGGCGCATTGTTTCCTATTTCACACTGGTGAACTATGAATTTGACCATAAGTACAACCTGGATATGAGCTGGCGCATGGATCACAGCAACCTGTTTGGAACCGACCGGGCTACACAAAACAGGCCGGTATGGAGCGTAGGCAGCAAATGGCGGGTTGGCAGGGAGCCATTCATGGAGAATGTAGCCTGGGTAAGCGATCTGGCACTACGCGCAACGTATGGCATCACAGGTAACTCTCCCTATAGCGGAGGCGCCTCTTCTTATGATATCCTGATGGGCGATTCCTGGCCAAGCTACGGAGGGCCCTCTCTCAATATCATCACGCCTGCCAACCGCAGGCTGGCCTGGGAGATGAGCCGCACTACCAATATTGGCCTGGACTTTAGCCTGCTCAAACAACGTATCAATGTTGGAGTGGATCTTTACCAAAAGAAAACAACCGACTTACTTGGCGGCTATAGCACCAATCCTTTAACCGGGTTTATCAGTATCAGTGGTAATATCGGAGAAATGGAAAACAAAGGGGTAGAACTCAGCCTGAAAACAGTTAATATCAACGCAGCAAAATTCAGATGGCAATCCAACCTGATTTTCAGCTATAATAAGAACAAACTGGTGGACTATACCCCGCCCTCGGTTTTTGCCAACTCTGCCTCTTCACGTGTAAGGGCCAACTACATCATCGGCTATAGCATGCAGTCCCTCTGGGCTTACCGGTTTGCCGGCCTTGATAATATGGGCGACCCGATGATCTGGCTTTCCGACAAAACGAAAACCAAATCCAGGAATGTGGCCACAGTAGAAGATGTACAATACATGGGCACTGTCATCCCACCCTTCAACGGCAGCATCAGCAACATGTTTACCTATGGAGCTTTTTCCCTGGACGCCAACATTGTCTTCAATCTGGGTCATGTGATGCGGCGGGATGTCAATACGTTTTATACCGGCAGACTTACGGGCGCACAAGGATTATTCAACGGCAACATCCGTACTGATTTTGAAAACAGGTGGAAAAAACCGGGTGACGAACAGTTTACTTCAATTCCCTCCTACGTCTCCAATGAAAATGAAAGTTTCTTCCGCCGCGATATCCAATATTACGCGCTTGGAGATGTGAATGTGGTCAGCGCCTCTTATATCAAGCTCCGGGATATCACGCTGGCCTGGAACATGCCAGCCCGCATTGCTCAGGCGATGCGTCTCGGCAGCGCCCGGGTCTTTGTGCAAACAACCAATTATATGCTCTGGAAGGCCAACAAAGACAACATTGACCCGGAGTATCATATGCTGGCCGAAGGCATCCGCCTGCTGCCCGGTTTTAGCCATGCATATAATTTGGGCGCCAATATTTCATTCTGATAAGATTAAAATGAAAAAAATGAAAAAGCAATTCTTCTTATATAGTCTTCTTATTTACACAGTTGCTGTATTGACCGTTTCCTGCAACAAGTTCCTGGATGTGATACCTAAAGGAAAGCAGGTGGCTTCAACAATAACAGACTACGAACTTTTGATGAATTCTCCCGATTTCTACAACTATTTGCAGGGAGGCGGATGGCAGGTACCACTGCTGATGGGCGATGAAATAGCCGCGGAAGAGAATTATTACGCCAATGCTTACCCTTATGTACAGCGGTTATTCAGATGGGATGATGTGATTTATGAGGAATCAGATGTAGCAAGTGATCTCAGAAGTTTTCTTTCCAATCTCTATACCTGTAATAAAGTCATCAATGAAGTGATGAACGCGGATGGCGGAACCAGCCTTGAAAAACAATATATCCAGGCCGAGGCCAAAGCTACCCGCGCCTGGATCTATTTCCAGCTCATCAATTTTTATGCAAAGCCCTACCAGGCTTCTACAGCAACCACCGATCCGGGATTTCCCATCATTACTACCGCGGACGTAATGCAGAACTCTTTTTCCCGCAGCACGGTCCAGGCGGTGTACGACTTTATGATTGCTGATCTCAACGCCGCCATCGCAGTGCTGCCGCTGCGTTTCAAAGTCAAAAGCCGGATGTCTGGCGCTGCTGCAGCAGCCATCCTGGGGAAAATATACCTTTTCATGGGGAAAAGCGTTGATGCCTTGCCGCTGTTTAATACAGCTATCGATGACGCCAACACCTCTCCCATTCAAACCAGGCTTTACGATTACAACAAAGAGCTGGCGCCAGGTGGATCCTTTCTTCCTATTGGCATGAATGGTCCTAATTCTGCCTATGTAAATCTGAACGATTATACGGAATCTGTACTGGCAAAAACCTTCAGCAATCAATTCGCATCCGGTGGCATGGGTATTATCATCAAGCCGGAAACAGCAGCCCTGTTTGGCCCAACAGACCTTCGGTTATTATTCTATTCAGCCGATTATCCTGACTGGTCGCCTAACCCGTCCGGCCGCCTGCGCCGCTATGGCGTCATGTATTCCAGGTTTGGTGTCACCCTTGCCGAGCTTTACCTGCTCCGTGCAGAATGCAAGGCCCGGATGGATGATCTGACTGGCGCCTGCGGCGATATGGAAATGCTGCGGAAACACCGGATGCCCGAAGCAGATGCTCCCGTCCCTTCTGCTACAGCGACAGATAAATTTGCGTTGATAAAATTCATCTTCGATGAGCGCATCCGTGAATTTGCGGCAGAAGGCTATCGCTGGTTCGATATGCGCAGACTCAGCGTGGATCCGCTGTTTCCCAATCAGACATTTACCCATAGCGTCTACCTGCAGAACGGGAGCACGCAAACATATACCCTGCGTCAACCCGACAGGCTGACGCTTCGCATTCCATCCAATATCATGGTCGTAAACCCGGGGCTGGAGAATAATCCATAGAACCATCTAAAATCGATTTATAATGAAAAAGTGGCTAATGCCCGCATGCCGGGCTGCTATTGTATTGCTCTGTACCAGCAATCATTTGTTTGCCCAACACGAATTTACAGTGCGCGGTGAGCTGGGAAAAGATCAACAGGGAATGATAAGAATCACTTATTCCAACCGGGGTGAAATGGTGAAAGACTCGGTTAATTTTAAAGATGGCAGGTTCACCCTGAGCGGCAAGATCACCTCTCCCACTCAGGCTGTTATCGTTATTAATCCGCTTTACGGACGAATAACCTACGACCAATACATGGCACTGGATCAACAGGAGTTTTACCTCTCGCCGGGCGTCAATACCATCGAAGGCAAAGCAGGACTCAAAACAGCAAAGATTACCAATGGCAAAGAGCAGGCATCTTTCAGGATTCTCGACAGCCTGCACCGGCATTTTGAATCCCTGACCGAGGCGCTGATGCGCTCCGGCCAGGCACATTATGAAGCCAAAGACTCTATGGGTGTCCAACTGGTCAGGGATTCCATGACGGTGGTGCGCACACAAAGCGCTCTGGCTGACAGCAACTTTATCCTCAGCTATCCGGATTGTTTTGTGGCGTTCGATCTTTTTGCTTTGAGGTATGAAACCCAGGCGCTGAAACTGCCCGAAGCACAAACTGCGTTCGAGCGGTTTACCGCTCCCATTCGTGAGTCTTACCAGGGAAAGCTGTTCGCAGCCAGGATCGCAAAAGCCCGGCACCTTGCCCCGGGAACAATGGTTCCTGATATAAACCTGCTCGATACCACCGGGCAGCAGGTATCCCTGTCCTCTTTGCGCGGCAAATATGTTCTGCTCGGTTTCTGGACAACGCTTTCCGGCGGGACGCCTGCGTTTATGCAATCTTTAGAGCAGATCCGGCTACAGGTAAATCCTTCCACTCTTCAAATCTATGCTGTTGGCATTTCGCCGGACTGGAATTTCTGGACGCAAACCTTGTCTCGCCACAAATCTTCCTGGATCAATGTCATTGATCTGGATGGGATTACCGGCACCGGTGCGAAAAGTGAAACCGCCAAAGCGTTTGACCTGGGCATTATGCGGCTGCCGCAAGGTTACCTGATTGGACCAGAAGGCAAAATCCTGGCCGGCGGACTAGCTTTTGACGAACATCTCGCAGCCACCATTCAGTACTTGATAAAACAAAAACAGACAGATAAATGAAAAAGCTTTTGTGGATCACAGCATTGCTATGCCCGCCTTTAGCACATGCCCAGGTAAAGATGAGTGTACATGGACAAGTCAGACACCCGGCGGGCACCCGGCAATTGTATTTTTTTGAAAGACGGAACCAGATTCCCGTTTTGATAGATTCAGCCAATATCAGTAGTGACGGACAATACATAGCCAACCTGCACCTGAAACGGGAAGGAGCTTACCTGGTGGGCGACAGAATGGGCGGACAATATGCTTTCTGGGCTACGGGAAAAGACCTGGTGATGGATATTGATGAGCAGGAAATGCCCATTGTTGCGAATGATACCGATAACCAGGTTGTGCACCAGGTGAATCTGGCCATCGCACAACGAACAAAAGACTACGGTACCAATCCACGACAGGCCTTGCAATCTTTCAGTGAAAAACTGACGGTGCTGATCCGTGCCAACGCTACCCACCCCGGTGTACTCTATCCGCTAAGTTTCTTCAGTTTTGAAACGGATTCCGCTCTTATTGGCGAGATCCTCCCAACCCTGTTAAGAAAAAATCCATCTAACGCCGCAGTGAAAGCTTATGCTGCTGCAGCCGTGAGATTACAGCAAGGTTCGCCGGCGCCGGACTTTGATTTCGTGACCCCAACGGGCGAGAAAAAGAAACTCTCCGCAGCGCTGACCGGATCCAAATACGTGCTGGTAGATTTCTGGGCTTCCTGGTGCGGCCCCTGTCGCTCCGGCATCCCCGGGATCAAAAAGCTCTACGACGAATATAAAAACAAAGGGCTCGACGTGCTGGCTATTTCACTGGATGCCAAAGAGGAAGAATGGAAAAAAGCGTTGGCGGAGGAGGAAATGACGTGGCGCCAGGGACGGGTACTGGACAAAGGTGTATACCTGATGGAGACCTACCGTTTCAGCGGCATCCCTTACCTGGCGCTCTTTGACCAGCAAGGCAAAATAGTGACCGTCAATGTTAGCCACGAAGCACTGGAAAAGAAATTCCTGGAATTGATGGGACCTCCCGATCCGGTAGCAGCCACACAAACCGAATACAGCTCACTGGAGGCTGATGATGTTGAAAAAAAGATGATTACAGACGTGCTTTCCCGCAATCTGCAGCCTGAATACGAGACCGCGCTCAAGGGAAGTACACAGGAGTCCTTTGTGAAAGCATACACGGACCAGCTCAAAGCAACTGCTGATCTCAAGGGCTTCCAGGCTGGTAAACTATTCTACTCGTTACCGGGTTACTATAGGGAACTTATGAAACTGTACCGGTCACCGGTAGCGGATAAATCCAGGGAATATGGCCAGTTGGAAGCAAAACAGCTCCGTTACCTGCGTTACCTGTTCAATAAACCTCAATATGAAAAATACCTGCGCTACCGCAAAGACCACCCCGTATTGCCGGGAGCTGTACCGCTGGACTCCGCCGTTAGAACCGGGAAGCTGCCTAACGGTTTCACCTACTATATTCGCCGCAATGATCAACCGAAAAACCAGGTACTGATGTACCTGGTCAATAAGGTAGGGTCCATTCTTGAGCAGGAGCATGAACGCGGGCTGGCTCACTTTATGGAGCATATGAACTTCAATGGTACGCGCCACTTTCCGGGTAACCGGCTGGTGACCTACCTGCAAAAGGCAGGCGTTCGTTTTGGCGCAGACCTTAATGCCTATACAAGCTTCGATGAAACGGTATACGAGTTGCCACTTTCCACCACTGATCCCAGCCTGGTTGATTCAGGTTTATATGTCATGCGGGATTGGGCTAATGCCGCCACACTGGATTCGTTGGAGATTGAAAAGGAACGCGGGGTAGTAGTCGAAGAAAAGCGCCTTGGAAAAGGGGCGACAGAACGGCTGAGAAATAACTTTTTGCCGATAGTGACTAATCAGTCCCGGTATGCGGAGCGGTTGCCCATTGGTACTGATATGGTGCTGAAGAATTTCACCCGCAAAGACCTGGTACAATTTCATCGCAATTGGTACCGTCCGGACTTGCAGGCGCTGATCGTGGTGGGTGATATCGATGTTGATCAAATGGAAAAGACCGTGCGGGGCATGTTTGCCGATTTGCTTTCCCCTCCCGGCGCTCCTCCGCGAACTCATTATGAGGTACCACTGACAGGTAAAAATCAATTTTTGGCTCAAACGGATCCGGACCTCACCAATACACAATTACAAATCCTGGTGAAACAGAAGGGCCAGCAGATAAGCTCCGAAGCTGATTTTATTGCTTCCATGAAGCGGACCCTGTTTAACAGTATGCTTGGCAGAAGAATGCAGGACGAACTCAATCCCCTGCCAGATCCGGGATTCACGTCAATTAGAGCAAGCGTTCAACCGCTGATGGGTGGGCTCGATGCTTTTTCCTATGATGTGACTGCCAAAGATGGAATGTTAAAACAGGCGGTGCAACAGGGCTGGCGTTCACTGACCCGCGTGACCAAATATGGCTTTACGCCTGCAGAACTGGACCTGGCTCGCCTGTCCTATCTCCGCTCCCTGGAAAATGCCAGGATGGAAGCAAGCAAAACACCATCCCGTAGTTATGTATCCGAATACCAGGCTCATTTCTTACATGGTACAGCCAGCCCGGGCCTCGATTGGGAGTACCAGTTTGCAAAAGCCAATATCGGCGCTCTTACTGTTGCCGATATCAATGCGCTCATTCCCTATTATATTGGGTCCACTAATCAGGATATCCTGATTCAGGCACCGGACAAACAAAAAGACCTGCTGCCGGATGAAGTAGCAGTACGCCGGTGGCTGAACGAAGTGGCAGAAGAAAATCTGGAACCAGTCAAGGAGGCAGGATCTCCGGTAAAATCATTACTGGACCACGACCCAACGCCGGGAAAAATCGTTTCGTCCCGCCGCAACAAACAAATGGGAACCGAGGAACTTACTTTAAGTAACGGGATCAAAGTTGTACTAAAGCCTACCCGGTTTAAAAACGATGAGATCAGCTACAACGCATTTGCGCCCGGTGGTACCTCCCGCTACCCTGATTCCATCTACCTGGCTGCAACCTTGTCGGCCCGCCTGCTAAGCGGTTTTGGCATCGGCAAATTTAGTCCGGCTGATCTGGCACGCATCCTCAACGATAAAATCGTCAATGCAGGCATATACATTGGTCCCCGCTCCCAGGGCATCTTTGGCAGCGCTTCCACCAAAGACCTGGAAACTGCACTGCAGTTAACCTATCTGCAATTTACCAGTCCGCGGGCCGACAGCCAGCTGTTCACCAATGCCATCAACAGTATGAAAGCCTCACTGATAAACCGCTATGCCGATCCCTCCAATGTGTTTAGCGATACTATCAATAATTTCATGAGTGGTTATAGTCCGCGTAGCGCCACTCCGTCGATTACACAGGTGAATCGTGTAAAGCTGTCTGATATAGTGTCAATTTACCGCGACCGATTCGCGGACGCTGATGGCTTCACCTTCATATTTACAGGCAATATCGATAGCATAACGATCCGGCCATTACTGGAAAAATACCTGGGTTCGCTGCCATCCCTGCAACGTAAACAAAAGGCAATAGATTACAAAGCAACGGTACCTGCCGGCCGCATCACGAAACAGGTATTTAAAGGCAGTGAAGAAAAAGCAACTGTCAGGATAATGTTGGGGGGCCAGGACAACCTCACGCCGATGAACAGGTTGTTGTTAAATGCTATGGGCGAAGTTTTGCAATATCGCTTACTGGAAAGTCTCCGCGAAGAAGCCGGAGAAGTGTACAGCCCCTCTGTGCGTACTTCAACGGTGAAATATCCCGTTTCACGATTTGGTATCACCATTTCTTTCGGTTGCGCCCCTGTCAATGTCGATCACCTGGTATCATTGGTAGAGAAAGCTATGAAAAAACTTGTAGAAGACGGAACCAGTGCTGAAGATCTGCAAAAGTTCAAGACGGCCTTTATCAAACAAACAGAAGCCGCCCTGAACACCAATGATTTTTGGTTAAGCTATTTGAGTACACAATATGAAAACGGTGAAGATGTAGCTGAAATCAATCATTACCGTGAATATCTTGATAAACTGACGTCGGCCTCATTGAAAAAAGCGGCGGCCCACTATCTGAGTGGCAAAAACATGATCCGATTCGTGTTATTGCCAGAAAAGATTTGAACACCAGGAGAAATGAATGTCGAACATCCATAAAACCAGAAGGGTGGCTCATCCTGGCCACCCTTCATTTTTATAATTATATAGCTTCCGAAACAGCCGCACGAAAATTAATTCTTCCAGGTTTTCTCTCCCTTCTTCATCTTTCCCAGCGTAACCATATAGTTTTCTTTTTCACTGCCGGATGCCAGTTCCACCGCCTTTTCCATTACCGCAACCGCTTCCTTAGTCTTTCCTGACTTGTGAAGGAGGCCAGCGTAGATACTCATAAACTCCCGGTTGGCGCTATCTTCAGCCAATGCACGTTTGCTCCAACCCAGTGCCGCGGTAATACAATCCCTGTCAGGGCTGTTCTCAAAAATAGTCCGGGCAAACACATTAAATGTTTCTTTATCCGTAAAAGCGGGCCCGTACTTTTTCATGTATGCCATAACGCTTTTCTGAAAATTCGGCCAGTCATTTCTGCTCATATAATATTGGGCCTTGAATTTTCCGACTACAGGTTCAGCATGGGCAGGATACTTCGCTGCCACGGATGTTTGAATCGCTTTCCAATCGGGAACTGAACCCGCGGAATTCGTCAACAACGGCATTACCTCTTCATTAAAAATAACCTCCTGCACCCTGTTATTCGCAACCCCGGCACCCAGCACTTCGTCTACCCTGTTTCCATAATTCATAAAAACTTCAAAACCCTTCAGCTTACCCGAAGAAGAAAAGCGATTCAGAAACAGTATGTTTTCTTTTGTAAGCAGGTCGTCCTGGGAATTTACATACATATCAGCATACCTGAGTGCATTGTCTTTTTCCATAACCTGCTGAGACATAATAGCCAGTTTCTTCATCATGTCCGTATTCTTTTTGTCCGACTGCCCGAACTTTTTCACAAGGGTATAATATTGTTTTTCCGGATCTAAGGCATCAGTAGATTTAGCAATAAGACGGTCAGCATCTTCACTTCCCGGAACCCGGTGTACCAGCTCCCCATCCGGCGAAAAATAAAGGAATGTCGGCATTGACGGGAGTTTATATGTGTTATGAATCATTTGAGCGTCCTTATACCACATTTTTACATAATCATCATCTTTATCAGTCTTGTCCAGCTGCAACTTTACGCAAATGAATTTGTCGTTGAAAAAATCTCCCATTTCTTTCCTCGGAAACAGCTCTTTGATCATTTTAACACAGGGTGCACACCAGGTGGCATAACAGTCCATAAAAATATACTTGTTTTCAGCTTTTGCTTTTGCCTTTACCTGTTCCCACGACAGTGCGTGATCGAAATGTACACCCGGTCCTTCCGTTGCTGTTTTTGAAGAAAGCAATTCCGACAACCTGACCGAAAGTTCATTATCACGGAGATCCCTGGCGATGATCACGCCGTTTGTATCCAGGAGGAAGTTCAGTGGGATGCCGGTAATACCATACATTGCTACAACCGGGCTTTCCAGCCCTTTCACATCAGAAACCTGCGTCCAGGGAAGCTGCTCATCATAGATGGCTTTCATCCATTTCTCCCTGTTTTCATCCAGGGAAACGCCGAGAATTTCAAAGCCCTTGTTCTGAAAAGCTGCGTAACTCTTTTTCAGATATGGGATCTGCATACGGCAGGGTCCACACCAGCTTGCCCAGAATTCAATCAACACATATTTCCCGCGAAACGACGATAATGCCACTGCATTGCCGGCCGTATCAGGCAAACTGAAAGCCAGTGCAGGATTGCCAGCCACCAGTGAAGCAAGGCCTTTCATCCTGTTGCTGACTGCCACCATATCCGCCCTGTTTCTCAGTTCCGGCGCCAACGCGGCAACCAGGTTTCCGATTTCACGTGCACCGGATGTTTCTGCCAAAGCAGCCCGGCCTTTTAATATTGCGACATTGATCAATGCCGAAGGATGCTGAACGATAAAATCTGACTCGATACTTATCTGCAGCTTTTTCAGACTATCCATCTGCGCAGCATAGAAAGCGATAGAATCAGCTTTTCCGGGAAACTCCCCGGCCGGCGAAACTTTCAACTGCTTTCTGAATGCATTGCCAAATGCAGTACGTTGCTGTCTCAGGCTATTATCCAGCTTCATAAATGCAGCCATTTCAGCATTTCCCGAGATCACCATATCCTCCAAATCGTTGCCGGACATATGAAGTTTCCCTTCCATGAGATAGAAGTAGCGCGTCTGATTTCCCGCAAGTGGGTCCGCCGCCCGCTCCGCCTCACTCACCGCTGTCTGCATGGTGAAGTACACGGGAACTATATCGCTTTTTATAGTGCCTTTAAAACTGAATTCCCCATTCACAATCACCGCGCTGTCGCGCAGATAAGCTCCCGGATTCCTGGATCGCTCCACCAGCGAAACTTGCTGAAGCAGAAATATCTTCCCTTGTTTCACCTTTTTAAAGTTACCACTGATAAAAAATGACTTCTCTCCCTCACCCGCAAAAACATGAAGGGTGGAAAAAAGGAATGCCAATTTTATCATAACCATGTACAACCATATAGTTTTCATCACATCAAAATTTAATTAGGTAATAATATCACTTCAGCAGTTCCGCCAACTTTGCATACAACCCGTCGTTCCTAAGATTGGTCGCTACAATAATCCCATTTGGATCGATCAGGAAATTCAACGGAATTCCAGTAACAGCATATTTTGATACAATCTTGCTGCTATGCCCTTTCAGCTCCGACACCTGCGTCCAGGGAAGCTTGTCCTCATGAATGGCCTTCAGCCATTTCTGCCGGTTGTCATCCAGGGAAATACCCAGAATATCGAAATTCCTGCCTTTGAAGGTTTCATAACTTTTCATCAGATACGGTGTTTGTGACCTGCAGGGACCACACCAACTCGCCCAGAACTCAACGAGTACATATTTTCCCCGATAAGAAGACAACGTCACACTATTGCCCGCTGAATCCGGCATACTAAATTCCAATGCCGGCTTTCCCGGTACCAGCCGGGAAAGCACCAATAATCTTTTTCTGATTGCGCGCATATCTTCCCTGTTTCTCAACAACGGCGACAAACCGGTCAAAAGCACTTCCATCTCTTCAGCATCTTTGGTGTCCACCACCTCAGTCATCGATCTGAACATAGCCATACTCAGCAATGATGCAGGATGATCTTTAATAAATAGCTTTTCGGCTTCACGGTATTTATCCGCAAGTTTTTCTGATGCTACCGAATAGGCTGCAAGCGAGTCCTGTTTGCCGGGAAACCCATTCATCGCACTGATGAGGCGATATTGCGATCCGATGCGGGACAAGGTTGCATTTATCGGCCCGAGTATTCCTTCCAGGCGCATAAAATCGTCAGCCTCTGCAGTGCCCGCGAACATGATGTCTTCCAGACGGTTGCCGGAAACGACAAGCTTTCCGGGAGACAGGTAAAAATGACGGCTGCTCATGCCAGCAAAGGGATTTTCAGCAAGCTGTGCTTCCGTTACCGGGACATGCATCGTAAACATCGCAGCAACAATATCATCCTTCAGTATTCCTTCAAACCGGAACCTGCCATTCACAAGTACCGCACTATCAGCCTCCTGCCCGCTGCGGTATTGTTTCAAAAGAAACACTTTACTTTCCCTTACCTGATGCAAAGTGCCTTCGATGGTGTAGTTTCTGTTTACAGGGGCCGCGAAAAGACAGACCGCTGTCAGGGAAAGTGCGAGTGCAGCAAGCAATCCGCCGGTTAACTTTTTTTTCATTTTCTTCTATTTTCAGATCTGATAATTATTTATTCCCGCGGGTCGCTTACAAAATAAGGGTATGACCGGCCTCGTTCCGTTCCGTGGTCAGCAGTCGGGAAGGGCCGGAAACGGGACCTTGTCACTTCTTCAGTTAAAACCTTACCTGGGATTCTGCGGCAACCCGCCGGCGTCAATTTCCGACTGTGGTATAGGCCATGTATATCGCGGATCGTTGGGCGGTAATTCATAGCGATTTCCCCCAATCTCCCGCACAAGTGTTTGCGCGAACCGGGGCTCCTTATTCAGTCTTCTGAGATCCTGCCACCTTGTGCCGCGAAAGACCATTTCTTTCCGTCTTTCCAGGAGGATTATCTTCAGCAGCTTTTCAGAATCTTTTTCCGTTACCGGAGAAAACCAGGAACGATCGATCCTGTTTTTCAGCAGCAGGTTCAAATCATCAAGCGCCTTGTCTATCTTATTGGTCCGGGCATTACATTCGGCGTTCAGCAGATAAATTTCGTCGGCCGCCAGGCCGGAAAAATAAGAGTAGGCAGCATATGATCCTTTAAAGACCAGGAATCTGTATCCATCAACATCAATATAGGGTCTGAAATAAACTTTATACCGGATATCTCCCGGTTCGTACAGCGCCAGCAATGAAGGATGAAATTCAGCTCTGTCTTTGAATACGGAATTGAGTGCAGTAGTATAACCATTGTCTGACACGGAATAATAGATCATTTCCGGATTGCTGGCGCCGTAATCTGCGGCAAAAGCGTATTCATAAAAATTGGCAGGATCATCGGCGCCTAATGTATTGAAGTCTATCAGTTGTCCGCGGAGCGAAAGACAGCGTTCTGCATATTGCGCCGCTTTTTCATATTCCTCCATCAAAAGATACGTTTTTGCAATAAGAGCATAAGCCGCAGCCTTTCCCGGCCTGATATAATTGGTTCTTTTTGTTTCCGCCGGAAGCAGCTCCGCACTTTTCAGTGCATCATCCAATATCTGTTTGTAAGTTTCGTGGACAGACGATCGCTTTACTTTTACCGTAACATCGGGTTCCAGCCTGAGTGGAAGCCCATTGGGATTGTCACTTCTTTCATAGGGAAAAGAAAATTGCTGTGCAAGATTATAATAATGAAAGGCTCTGAAAAAAAGCGCGCTACCTTTTACATTGTTCCATGCAATCTGTTCATCGGGTGCTGGCTGAATGGATTCAATCCCGTAGAGGGCATGGTTTGCATAAAAAATGTAGAGATAAGAACGGCTCCAGTCCATATTTTGCTCATACTGAAGCATGTTGATTTTCTGCGACCACACATACACATCCCGCAGGTAGGCATTGCTTTCCGTTGCCAGTTGATTCCACCGCTTCTCCGTAATGATAAACTCGTCGCTCCCGTTTGCACCAAAAGTATGGGCGGTATTCCCCGGAGCAAAATTGTAATCGAGTATTGCCTGAAAATCGGCAATGGTATGCGGAACCTGAAGGCTTTTTAGTTGTTTTACTTCAAGAAAATCGTTGCTGCATCCTCCCAACATCAGAAGAAAGACAAACCCTATATAATATTTTAATAAAAGTTTCATGCTTAACAGGAATTGAATTGTGCGTTAAATGGATAACTGGATGCCTGTATTAAACTGTATTGGTTGCGGATACCTCGCATTCGGCGTAGCAGGATCGATATTATTGCGATCTGCCTTCCACAAAAATCCCAGGTTACGTACATACAGATAAATTCTTACCGCCTTGAAAACTGCAGGCGCTTTTTTCCCTGTTGGAATCGAGTAATTCAAACTGATATCCTGTATGGCAATATGATCCCCCTTTGAAATCAGCGTCTCTGAAAAAAGATAAATGGTAGATTCGTTCTGATCAAATCCATTCAGACCGCCGCCGGCGGGAACATTGGTAACCAGCTCATCACCGGGCTTCTTCCATTTATGAAGCAGATCGGTATGAAATAAGCCCGATCCCGTATACTCCATACCGGGAAATAAAGATGATCTGCGGTAAACATATCCTGCTTTCCAACTAAGCAGCACACTCAATTGCAGCCGTTTCCATTCAATATTATTTAATATGGAACCATAGTATGGCGGATTGGTAACACCTGCATACACCATATCTTCCGGCCGCAGCGAGGCCATATAACCGGCATAGTCGGTCGACTTCTGACCATCCTGATAAATAATCATCTTTCCGTTTGAAGGATCCAATCCGCTCCAGGGATAAGCATAGATCCCGGATATCGATCTTCCAATTTCCAGTGGAATCTGATACCCCAGCGTACCAACATAGGCGTTACCATTCAATGTACCGGAATTGTAATAATTCTTCACCTTATCTGCGGCGAAATTAAATAACCACGTTGTCTGCCAGTTTACAGCCCCTTCCAGGTTCTTTGTAGTTATTTGAAGATCCACCCCTTTTGTTTGCAGCGATGCATAGTTATACCGGTATTGCGATACCTGATAGTTCGCGGTATTTATACCTGTGGATGGCGGAAGAAAAGCATCCCCGATAAGATCATTCGATTTTTTTGTAAAGAATTCCAGGCTTCCGCTTATCCTTTCATTAAATACCGACCAGTCAACCCCGAGATTAAGTGTATTCACCTGCTCCCATCTAAGCGATGGATTACCCGGCGAAGTAATGCCGGCATACGGCTCCAGATCCGGATTCAGCGCTATGGCAGATGCATAATCGATCACCGGGAAAGTGGAAACCGACTTGTTTACGTTTCCGCTGCTGCCGTATGTTGCGCGGAATCTGAGCTGGTCCACCCAATCGGCTTTAAAGAATGGTTCCGAAGAAAGATTCCAACTGGCTCCGGCCGACCATAGCAGCGTACCTTTCTGGTTGGTTTTCACCCCAAATAAGTTGGAACCATCCCATCTCGCACTTCCACTCAGAATATACTTCGATCTGAAAGTATACGAGGAGTTTGCGAAGTAAGATAAGTACCGGTCAATTCTATAAAAAGTATTTTCTGTGGCGCCGGGTATTGGCGCACTGGCCCATGAAGTATACAATTTATAATTTTTGACAAAGTCCATCCTTGATGTTCCGATACCCCGGTCCGGGTCATAATTATACAGGATGGTTTCCGGGAAACTCTCTTCTATCGTCTGCCTCGCTTCCGCCCCACCCAGGAAGGCCAGTTCATGTTCAGCCATGCTTTTGCGCGCGTTGAGCTGAATTCTTCCGGAATGCTGCACACGTTGTACAGGGCTTCCCAGTTTGAGTATCCCTCCATAAGGAATCGGCCTTTCACCGTTTGGCTGGGTATAGTTGTTGACAAGATTTCTTACGTAGTATGTTTCCTTATCGTACATATACCGGGTCGATGATTTGTCTTCGGTATACTGATAGGTTGCATCAATATCCACGCCTTTAACCACCTGGTACCGGAGGTTGCCCAACAGATTCAGGAATGAAGATGATGAGGTATTGTCGGCACGCCTGATTTCTTCCAGGGGGTTATAATACCACGGCAGCAGGCCTCTTTTTTCTGCGCTGTCTGCAATAGCGGTGCGGATCCGATACTCGATTTTAGCCGGATTTCCATACTCATCTACAAGCGCAGTATACGGCTGTAAACCTGAAGTACTGCCCGCCAGGTCTGTCATTGTGAAAGCGTTGTTATTTGCGTTTGTTCTGCTGTAGCTTATCCGGGTGTTTATTTCAAGTGTTTTTACTGGTTTGAACGCATTCTGCACATTCAGTGTCAGCCGCTGGTTATCGGCACCCACCATCGCGGAACGCATCTTGTCATATCCCACAGAAAAGAAATACTTGTTAACGTTGCTTCCGCCATTAATGTTTAATGCGTATTGCTGTTGAATCGACTGCTGATACAGGTATTTCAGCGCATCATTGCGGATATCCGTATTTTTCATCCGCTGTTCCTCTTTCAGAAATGCTTCTTCACTGATCAGGTGATCACGCTGTTTAATGAGTAGCTCCGCATAAGGAGAAAAAGCGATCATACCATTTTCATCTGTCTGCCAGTCGCCGCGGAGAAATTTCTCTTTCTGTATCTGCATAACCATTGACGAAGGCATAAAACGTTTGTCATAAAAAAGATCCGGCTTTCCTGAAACAGCTGTATTTGCAGAAAACGACACCTGGGCTTTCCGGTTATAACTTCCCTGCCTGGTTGTAATTACGATCACTCCGTTTCCGGCGCGGGCTCCCCATATCGATGCCGCTGCGGCATCCTTTAGAATCGTTACGCTTTCCACATCATTGGGGTTTATGTCGCGGATATTTCCTTCGAAAGGGAAATTATCGACAACGATCAGGGGCGAAGATTCCGACATGATCGTGGCCCTTCCCCTGCTCTCCAACTGAAACTCCCCTACATTTTCACCTTCTGCATTTGTGCGGTTGAACAGGAGCCCGTTGGTTATACCTTCGAGCCTGGTCAGGATATCCGGCCCCGGGCTCCGGTTTATCATTTCCCTGGTTATTTGCGTAAAAGACCCTGTAGCCCTTTCTTTCGGCAACTGTTGGTATCCGGTTGAAACGATCGCCACTTCGCTTATGCCTGTCTGCATCACCCGTAATACAATTAATTTTTCTTCCGGCTTTCCATCTGCAACAAACTCTACTTTTTTATATCCCACGAATGAAACAATTATTTTATCGCCTTCCTGTGCTTCCAGTGAGAACCAGCCTGTTTTATTAGTAGTAACTCCGCCAGATTTTCCTTTTATCTGTACAGTAGCCCCTTCCATCGGATAACCGATAGAATCCAATACCCGTCCGTAAACATGAACAGGTACGGCTTCAGGCTCCGTGGGAGTAACGGGAGAGGAAACCGGATCAGGAACAGATTTTTGGGAAAGAAAAATGGTTTTGCCCTGGATAACATATTTTATATGCTGGCCTTTCAACACCAGGTCCAACAGTGAACGCAGGGGCATCGCGGATACATTCAGCGAAATGGAACGGCTGCCTGAGAAAATTCCCTCATTGGCCATAGTTACGTAGCCCGTTTGCTTTTCAACAGCGGAAAAAATATGCTGCAGAGAAATATCTTTCCCTGAAAGCGTTACCTGCTGGGCCTTACTCTTCCCATACACAGCAAAAAAAGAAACGATTAGCAGAAAAATAGTCAATTTCATGACTAACAGGATTTTGGTTGCGATCCCGGGAAGACCGTTACCCAACATCCGCGGCTCTCCGTACAGGGTAGCAACGAAACGTCCGGGCATAGGAAACCTGGAACCAAATGCAATTTTTTGCATAAATTAGCACAGTTTGGTTGTTGAAAATGGAGTTCAGACCTCGATTTGAATCAGCCGGACATTTTGCCGGAAGAGCTTCGAACCACTTCCGGCTTTTTATTTACAGCAGATCCCTTTCTTTTAATTCATCATCTTCTTTCTTTTTATATTATTGTTTCAGATTATGGCAATACGATCAGTTTTCGTCCTTCCAGGCGGCAATTGATTCCCAGCTCCTTCAGCCCAACCAGCAAACCATCAAGCGAAATATCCTTTGTCATCTTGCCGGTCATTCTTTTCTCCGGAATCCCCTGTTCATACACCACTTCTATGTCGTACCAACGTTCCAGCTCCTTCATTACTTCGGCAAGCGAGGCACCGTTGAAATTGAACAGCCCATTTTTCCAGGCCATAACCTTTTCAATATCTGCATCGTTCACCACCTTTATTCCGGTCTGCCCATTCCCTGCCGGCATCCTTGCGATCAACGCCTGCTGACCGGCCCGGAGCACCACATCCGCAGCTGATTTATTCCGGCCAGGGGAAGCAAGGATACTTCCTTCCAGCAGCGTTGCTGCAATGTTCTCCTCGTTTTCATAGGAGTTAATATTGAAATGGGTACCTAAAACCTGCACCAATGCCTTATTGCTTACATTTACGCTAAAAGGCTTTCCACTACTTGCCGCTATTTCAAAATATACCTCACCCGTAATTTCCGTCTGCCGTTCCGGTCCGGAAAAGCTTGTCGGAAACCGGATGGAACTGGCTGCATTCAGCCAGATACCGGAACCGTCGGGTAAGGTCAGATGGTATTGCCTGCCTTTAGGCGTTGAAATGGTATTATAAACGATTTCGTTTCCGGTTCCTTCATATACCAGCACACCGTTAGTCACCCTCGCTGAAACACCGCCCTGCATGGCAATTGCAGAATTCTGAATGGTATCCAGCAATACCTGCGAGCCATCGGCAAGTGTCAGCACCGCACCCTGCATGCCGGGCTTTATCTCAGTTCCATTACCGGCAGTAGCCGGCGTACCTGTATTCCTTTTGTGTGTGGCCAGGAAATAAACCGTAACACTCAGTACCAGGAGCACAGAAGCCGCAGCTACGCGCCATCTGCCCAGGAACCGGAGCTTACCTTTAACCACACTTCCGTGGTCAGGAAGTTTAATGCCTGCAATCTTTTCAGCCAGGCCCCTTGCCTGCTCTTCCGGATAACCGGTGGCAGACAGGTTGTTATACTCCTCTTCCAGCGCCGCAATAAGCTCCGGGAGGCGGTTGTTATCTTTCAGAAGGGTATGCAACGTGTAGGCATCTTCTTCAGATTCCTCCCCGTTAAACCATCGTCTGATCAGTTCCGTATATTGTTTATCGTCGGTATTCATCTGGCTTCGTGCTTAGTAGAACAATAAAAAATGAAAAAAGGGGATATGGCAGGAGCAGAAAAAATCAGATTTTTTCAGACAGCACGAAAAAAAGGCAGGGATCTTATAATTCAGCCAGGCCGATAATGAACAGGGCATACATTTCAGGATGTTCACTGATGTAACGGTTTATAGCCGCCGAAGCAAACTGCAGATATTTCTTAACCGATTCGCGGCTCAGCCCCAATTCGTCGGCTATCTGCTGGTATTTTTTTCCATCCCGGCGGGCCATGATCCATACTTTCTTTTGCTGAGGAGGCAGACGCTCTATAGCCTCATCAAACAGTTTCCATTTCCATTCGTCGGGGTTCTCATCTGCTTCAGACGTCGTCTCTGCAGCCCACTGTGAATGTTGCAACCTGACCCGGACTGATTTCCGTAGCAGATTTACAGCCAGATTCCTGCTGATCGTGAACATATAGGGCTTAAAATTATTCACCTGTCCAAGCCACTCCCGGGCCATCCAGATCCTCAGAAAAGTATCCTGAATCAGCTCCTCTACCGAGGCAGGATCGCGGGTAATTTTAAGAAGAAATACATGAAGAAGCCCGGCATGCCGGGCGATCAATTCTCCAAAAGCCTTCTCGTTTCCTTCTGCTACAAGCAGTAGAAGTTCCTTTTCATCGTATGACCGGGTGGTAGACAATATGAAAATTTCAATGCATTACAAGGATAAATGAAAGGTTATGCAAATGTCCGAAATATAACAAGTTGCCGGCAGTCAGCGCAGGATACAGGCGGTAACGGTTTAGTCGTCGGGCTGGTTGGTTGGTTGTAAGCGGACAAGCTATTATTGATTCCCCTGTTTAATGGCTGCATTGCATTCCCCGGGATAAATGTAGCAAAAAAAGAAACCAATAGGTAGGATAATAATATGCTCTTTTCCAGGGAGTTTCTATTTTAAGAATATTTTTCACATAACACATCCCTGTGTATTCATCAGGGTTTATCTATCTTAATGCGCAACAGGTAGAAAGGAGGCTTACTCTCCTCTTTTCCCTGGTTCCAGAAAGGTCTTTTATGAAGTTGATCGGAGACAAGGTACAGGTAACCGTTTGGCGCAATGGCCAGCCCATCGGGCCAGGAGATCAGTACGGTGTCCTTTACCAAAGTAGAATAACCCGCCGGCGTTGCCATTACTACAGCACTGTTTTCGACATCAGTCACAAATAAAACGCCGCCATCTCCCACCTTGAAGCCATCCGATTTTGGCTTGGGGGCATAATAGGTGATCTTACCAGACAACGCGCTATCACTCAATGCCTGGTTCGATAGTGCTGCTGCCGCAATCCGGTAAATGCTGCGTCCTCCAAGCGCTCCAAAATATATCCATTCCATTTTCGGGTCGATGGAGATGGGGTTAAGAGGATACCTGGGATTAAGCACGCTGCCGTCCGGAAAAATATGGCTAACAGCATGGCCGTTAATCACCACATCTTCATCTACCGGCTGAAAACTGGGATGATTTTCCAATATACGCCTTGCGTAACCTGTTTGCAGGTCCACCACCACAAAGGCAGGTGCTGCCGGCAATATCAGTCCTCCCATCGACATATCCGCAATCACTGCTGTATGACGCTTTTCATCAATAACAAAATCCTGCAGAAATGAAGAGGGTTTGAGCACGGCATCGGGTATTGGATATACATGCAACAACTTCCTGGTCTCAATATCCCAGGCAACCAGCTTGGGCGCCTGGGCAGGTATGGCTTTACGGTTCCCCAGGTCCAACACCCATAACACATTGTCTGCAGTTACCTGGATACCGATAGTGGCGTTAATGCCCTTATAGGAATACCCTTGCGGATTTCTGGTCCAGGTGGTATCCGGGAAGTCTGCTACACTGCCGTCCGGCAAAACCTCTTTCACTTTATAGGGAGATACTGTGGCATCACTTATTGTAATAAAGACCCTTCCCGAAGGTGATACAGCCACATTGCCCGGACGTTCCCGGTCAAAGGAGGCGGCTACTTCCAGTTTACCGGTTGACTGTGCAGCTGCGGGCTGTATACCGGATTGCAATAGGGCTGCTAACAGCAACCCATATACGAATTGTTTTATCATTAAGCGTTCTTATTGTAGGTTTTCTTAGCATATTTGTTGGAAGCAATCCAATCTTTCACAGAGATTCCTTTGGGTTCCCAGCCCAGCCTGCGGGCATTCACCGCTTTGATACGACTATTGGACCCCAGGCCATAACGCGCAAGTCCGCCGACTTCCGCCAGCGCATCTGCTGCATTCCAGCTTTCGGTTGCGCCGCCAAATCCAAGTGCGTTACTGATATAGACAGCCAGGTCTTTGTAGGATTCTTCTCCGTTTTCTGCAAACAGACAGGTACCTGCGGGTGCCCGTTCCAGTGCCATCAGGTACAGATCCGCTACATCGGCAATATGCACATTAGACCACCTGTTGATACCTCTCCCGATAAATACACCTTTGCCGGTTTTAATTGATTTACGATAGATGCAGGGCAATTGCACACTCTCTACATCAAGCCCCAGGCTGTCGCCATATATCATGGAAGGGACAATTACCACGCTGCGGATATTCCGGCCGGCACCTGCTTCAAGCACCAATTCATTGATGGTTACACCTGCCTGCCTGGCTTCCAGCGGAGTGTAAGATGTGATTTCTTCAAACACCTGTGGATTTTCCACATCACCCAGTACATCATCAGCAACTATGCTGGAGCCGGAAGTATGAATAAACAATTTTCCCGTGCCAGCCAGGGCATCCAGCAGGGTTTGTACCGCCATAAAATGCTCGGAGTCGGCTGCATGGATCACCCCATCTGCTAATGCCGCATACCTGGTCAGCAGCTCATCGTCTTCCAGCGTGCCTACTACAGGTATAAATCCCAGTTGTCTGATGTCTGTTGCTTTTGCCTTATCACGGACAAGACCATAAATAGTATGTCCTTTATCTGTCAATAATTTGCCTACGGAGCTGCCGATGTAACCATTAGCACCCGTTAAAAAGATATTCATCTCTCTCTTAATTCTTAATGGTTGGTTATAGAAGAAAACTGTTTTTAATAACTTGCCTCCACAATCTCTCTCACTTTATCAGGCGTAACATGCTGCCTTTCACCAATGGCTATCCACCCGCGCTGTTCAAAACGTTCAACGATGATATCCGCAGATTTTGCATAGTCGCTGGTATAACCCGAAAGCTGCGTATCCACACCCATTTCATGGAAAAAATCTATCGTTTTTATGATGGCCAGTTGGGCCAGGGTATTGATATCATCCCCTTTAAGTCCCCAAACACGCCGGCCATACTGGGCCAGTTTTTCTTTCTTATCTGTAAACATCACCCGGTAAAGATTGGGACCAATCACTGCCAGCGTACGTGCATGATCAATGCCATAGAGCGCCGTAAGTTCGTGACCGATAAGATGAGTTACCCAATCGGTGGGAACTCCATTCTGGATAAGGCCATTTAAGGCCATTGTACAACACCACATCAGGTTAGCAGCCAGTTCATAGTCACCGGGATATTTCACAACTTCAGGTCCGGTTTCGATCAGGGTCTGTAAAATGCCTTCAGAAATCCTGTCCTGTAAAAAAGCAGAAGTGGGATACGTAAGATATTGTTCCATGACATGTGTAAAGGCATCCACCACACCGTTCTGTATTTGTGCTGGAGGAAGGGATGCTACCACGCCAGGATCACAGATAGAAAATTGAGGGAAAAGAGCAGGTCCTGCGAAAAAAAGTTTTTCCTGTGTAGCAGCAATTGTCACCACAGAACCGGCATTCATCTCACTACCGGTTGCGGGCAAAGTGAGCACGGTTCCCAGCGGCACCACGTTATCCGTTATCTGTATTTGTCCACGCAACAGGTTTACCGGATCATCTTCAAATTTTATGGCGGCTGAAACAAACTTGGCGCCATCGATAACGGACCCTCCTCCTACAGCCAGGATAAAATCCAGTTGTTGTTCCCGCGCCACCATCACGGCTTTCATGAGTGTTTCAAAATGCGGATTGGGCTCCACCCCGCCGAATTCAATTATCTCATGGTGCTTCAGAGCTTCTTTCACCTGCTCATACACACCATTCCTGAAAATGCTGCCACCGCCGTAAAGCAGTAGTACACGGGCTTTCGCGGGAACCAATTCTACCAGCCTTACTATCTGCCCTTTACCAAAAATCAATTTGGTAGGATTGAAATATTCAAAGTTTAACATGATATAATGATTTAGCAGCGATATGTGTTTTATCTTAAGTCCACAAAAGTAGACCGCTGCTAATCTTTATAAAATGTTTCAGCTCACTAATTAAATGTGACATAGCGCACATCCGGGCGGGATGTGGCGGTACGGCGGACTTCCGTCTCAATCCTGATCGGGAGATATTGTTAGCCTGCTTAGGGTTTCCCTGGACACGCCGATATAAGATGCCAGCAATGCTTTGGGTACACGCTGAAAAAGGGAAGGGTATAACTCAAACAACTGCCTGTATTTTGCCTGCGCATCATTGCAGAGCAGCGATAATATACGGCGCTGCAAAGCAACATAGCCGTAGTTGGACTTCACCCTGAAAAAATGTTCCATCTTATGCATTTCACTGCATAGTTTATCCTTATTCTCCTTGGTGATACCCAGCAGCTCACTGTTTTCCAGACAGTCTGCAAAAGTAGTAGCAGGCATACCAGTCAGATACGCTGTGTAATCAGATAACCACCAGTCTTCCATCGCAAATTGCAGAATATGCATTTTTCCGCCTTCATCCAGGATATAGGATTTTAATAATCCTGAAAGCACAAAATATTCATAATTCGCCGGGTCTCCCTCTTGTATTACAAATTGATGTCTTTTATATTTTTTTCTGACAAAAAATGAAAGTACATACTCAAACTCTGTGTCAGTAAGCGATACAATTCTTTCTATCTGCTTGCGAAAGGTATATTCCATAAAGACGTTATTTGAATGTGATGTGTCTCACAGGATAACTGTGATCGGGCTTATTACACCATTGGCCACCCGAAATGAACTTTACACAAAGAAAATAAAGTATGAAAATAATAACAAAAAATCAGCATCAGTCTTCGGCATCACCCTTGACAAAGTTGCTGTTTAAAGCGCTATAAGCGCTGAAGAACCCGGATAAAAAAAGCAGCTCCTGATGGGCTGCTTTTTTTATCCGGGCATTGGAAATATGTCCGGCTACTTCAACCAGAATTTGAGGCAGCCCGCTGAGTACTGTGCAGGGCCGCCTGATGACAAAATATTCCGGATTAGTCCATTACTGCTTTGCTGCCCGGGCAGCGGCCAGTTCAATTGCCCTGGCGGCATTGACAATACCACCACTAATAGACAATTCGCTGAAAGCGATTTTTTGAAGTCCATTCTTGCGGGAAAGTACGGGCCCGTTGTATTTTACTACCGATTCCATGATGATTTCCTTTACTTCCAAAGCTGAGAACGCAGGATAATAGGATCGGATAAGGGCGGCAATGCCAGCTACTACCGGCGCCGCCATACTGGTCCCGTCCATATTATCATATTTACTGCCGGGAACAGATGACCAAATGCCTACGCCTGGTGCGAATACATCCACGGTGTGATGTCCGTAATTAGAGAATCTGGCGGGCAGGCTCTCTCCTAATCTGGGACCCGAAGCGCCCACTTCCAGCCACGCTGCAGCCTGTCCGCTACCGTCGGCATACACACGATTGGGATAGTTCTCCTCAATGTCAAGGTCCAGGGCATCATTGCCGGCAGCATGAACGAGGAGCACATCTTTTTTCATGGCATATTTAACGGCTTCGTCTACCAGGGGCTTGTGCGGTGAAAAATGTTTTCCAAAGCTCATGTTGATAACACGGGCGCCATTGTCCACAGCGTATCGAATAGCATTCGCTACGTCCTTATCGCGCTCATCTCCGTCTGGTACTGCCCTGATACTCATGATCCGGACATTATCGGCTACCCCGTCCAGTCCAACGCCGTTATTACGCACCGCGCCAATGATGCCGGCTACGTGTGTACCATGACTGGCACCGGGTCCCATAGCGTCAGCAGTACCGTACCGCGTTTCGGTAAGGTCGGTAATGTTGTCGCCCACTATCCCGCGCGGGTCGTAGTCCGGGTTCAATGTATAGTTTACTTCAGCTTTACTGTGCTCCAATGCGCCATAGATCTCTTTGCTCAGGAAGGCAGAAATGCTGGGGTATTCCCTGCTTCTGGCCAGCAGCATCGACTTTAAGGAGGATTGCTCCATCGTATTGGTTTGTATGGCCAGGATATCTTCCCTGGTGGGCTCTGGTTTACCGATGGTGTGCAGGATGCTGTCGATCACCTGCCTTGCATAGGTAATGCCTCTTAACTGCTGTTTAGCCTTTACCATTCGTGTTTGCCATAGCTGGCGCCGTGTTTTATACAAGGCCAGGCCGTTGGTGTCGGCTGGCAGGTTGTTCAGGTCAGGAAACTGCTGCTGGCCTTCGCGGACCAGGCGGGTCAGCTCTGAATTGTCATATTGCACATTGCCTTTGGCGGAACCCAGGAAGCTCCATCCATAGGTGTCATCGGCATACCCATTTTTATCATCATCCCTTCCGTTCCTTTTCTCCCGGGGATTTTGCCACAAAACGGCCTTCAGGTCGGTATGGGTGGAATCAATACCGGAGTCTATAACTGCCACCAGCACAGTCTTACTTTTCTTTCCTTTCAACAGCTCATAAGTTTTGGCAGTGCTGACGCCAAAAAGGCTGTCTGCCGATAGGTCTTTATGCTGCCAGCCTTGCTGAGCGGAAGCTGTTGCCAGGCAAAAGCCCGGCAACAGTGTCAGTATGATTTTTTTCATTGCTTGTTTTTTTGAACGATCGCCTTGGCTGTTTCAGCTGTCAGTTTACCCTCCACGAGCATTTGCAGATGCTCGTCCGTCAACACGAAAGGATCGGTGATCCATGCAATTTTATTATTGCGGATCAGGAATGTGCGTGGTATACCGATGGTGCCGGAAGGTTTCAGCCAGTTTCTATCAAAGTCTGCTTTATCTTTTCCTCCATCGAAGGCAACCATGCTGTTAGTGAAAAAGGCAGCGTGGTCCGTGATAAACTGCCGCACTTTGGCTGTATCACTTTCCCAAACTCCCTGGGAGATAAAGGTGATCTTACCTTTAAACTTAGTGGCCAGTTCACTCATGTGCGGCATGGATTTGATGCAGGGCTTGCACCACGTTGCCCATAGCTCAATCACATAGATCTTATCCTGCTCAAATTTGGTAATGCCACTTTCTTTAAGCCAGGTTACCGCCGGATACTTATTAACTGGTTCACCGTTGTCGAGGAAGGAATACAGCTTCTGCGCACTGAGGATTTGAGCAAGCGCTATGGTCACCACACCGGTCAATAGGATTTTTTTCATGATTATTTATTTATGATTTTTTTTATCTCGAGTTCTGGTTCGGAAAGAAAATTGACATCCCGCACCAGGATCTTTCCATCGGTGCCGATAAGAAAGCTGTGAGGAATCATGCCCATCGAAAGGTCATATGCCTTTCCCACAGTGGTGGTATCAGCTTCCGCTGTCAATCTTACCGGGTGGATGAGGTTAATGATATTGGGTGTTTGGAAGCTGGCTTCCTCCACCTCGGTTAACCACCGCTGTTGGTCGCTATCACAGTACACAGACACGATCACCAGGTTATCATCTTTGCACTGCCGGCTTATTTTATTGATGGCGAAGCTAAAAGGCTCGAAAGGAATAAAATTGCGGCTCCAAAACCAAAGCAGAACATTTTTTCCCTTCAGGGAAGAAAGTGTAACGGGCTTTCCACTGATATCGTTCAGTGTAAAGTCCGGCGCCTGTATTCCTGGAAGCAACTTCCCCGCGATAGCAAGGCTGGCGGCCACCCGCTTGCCACTGGGCGTATTGCGGACGGCTGGAGAATAGGTGTTAAATTCTGCTTCCAGCTTAACGGGGTCTTTGATAAAGCCATCTACCTGCCTCGCCCAGAGGCTGAAACCTACAAAGCTGTTAAGATGACTTTTTGCAAATGCTATCTGGATCTCGCGGCGCCTTACCCGCAAGGCCTGTAATTCCTGGCCCACGCGCTTCATATTTTCCTCATCCCCTGCTTCCTGATATTCTTTAAACTGCTTTTCCAAAACAGGTCCTTTTTCCTGCAAAGGCTTGTATTGAAGGAAAAGCGCATCGAGATCTGTTTGCGATGGACCGCCTTTCACCTGCGTGCTCAGCAGGTTAGAGTCTCCTTTCATGGAAATGGTGGTAGCCGGATCTAGGAAAATCTCCTTGAACTGCCCCCTGACCGACTTATTCTCCGGGATGAAAGTGAGTGAGGCGGCTGCAGGTTCCTGGAGTTGTCCACTGAACTGGAAAGCGCCATTGCTAACTTTTACAGAGTCCTGGACAAGCGTATGCATGCTCTCATAACGGATGGAGAGCATCCCTTGCTGGTCTTTGCCCATTTGTCCTTCAATTTTGAACGGAAGTTGCTGTGCATACAAAGTGCAGGATACAACGGTCAGTGTAAGCATGGCGCTGCCTGCTAACACGTGTCTGAGTGTCATCATGATTTATTCTATTTTAGTTTTTTTTTAAGGATTGTTTGCCATATCCGGATTTGCATCCATGATGTTCCTTGGAAACTTTAACACAAGGCGGTTAGGTAATGAAAGTGTGTATTCAGTGGTTGATCCATTGGCATTGTAAAGGCTATGCTTAAAGCTGATGCCGGTAAATAAAGGGTCTACCGACAGGCGGCGCATATCAAACCAGCGATAGCCTTCCATAGCAAATTCACGGATACGTTCGTCGATGATGAATTTTACCAGTGCTGTCTGGTTAGTGGCAGTAGCTGCAGGCACTGTTGCATCGGCCACAGGCATCCTGTTTTTGCGCAGGGTTTCAACATCGGCTACAGCACCGGTCAGGTCACCGTTCCGTGCTTTGCACTCAGCGCTGAGTAAATAAAGTTCTGGCAACTGCAAGCCAAATCGCGCATATTGTACACCGTACTTACGCAGCCTGCCGGCTGCATTGGGCGTATTGTCAGGATTGCGGCTGGTGTAGAGTTTCAGACGCAGGTCATTTGCACCGTACAGTGCAACCGCTTGTGGCGCCAGCACTAAGCCACTGTTGCTCAGCTGGGTGTAGGGCCCGCAATTCCAGACTTTAGATAGCAACGCCTCCTGAATGTCACTCGGATTCTGCCCGGGAGAGCGCGGCCCATTCATCGGATCTATTGGCAGAAATGCCCCTCCAGGCGCCAGTGTCTCATTGAAGTTGTAGAGCAACGGGCTGCCACTTGCAGCTACCTGGTTAAGAGCACTTTGCAGGTAAGGCAGGGCCTCTGCCGGCTTGCCCATAAAAAGATATACTTTCCCCAGTAGTCCTTCGGCAGCAGGTTTACTCATACGTGTAGCGATGGCACGTTTGATAGGCAGGGTCTTAATCGCTTCCTTCAGGTCATTGATAATAAAATCATACGATTGTTGCAGGGTGCCCCGGGGATAAGCCGGCGTATTGATATCAGCCTTATCGATCATCGGAAAGCCGGGATCAGTTCCAGCCGTTGAGGCTATATATGGCCTGCAATAATAATTTACCATGTTGAAGTGACTCCAGGCACGTGTTGCCAGTGCTTCGGCCCGGATGATACTTTTCTGTTGCACTGTTCCTCCATCAGCCTCCATAACTTCAAGGATAACCTTATTGAGGTTATACATCTGACTGTTATGAACGGTGATAGCAGGTCCGGTCTCATTGGTAGTAAGATAAATGGTATCGGCCCACTGGAATAATCTTTCCTTAATGAAGCTACGGTTCAAAAAGAAGGTGCCTTCAGCAGCGATTTCGTCTCCCATAAACATGGGTTCCTGCCAGCCGCCGGACGAGGCATATAAATAGAGACCGGGATCATTCATCAGCAGCTCATAATCGTTCATGTTGGATGCCACCCGCTGCCCCATAGGCACTATTTCCAGCCAGCTCTTTTTGCAGGAGGTGAATGTGATGAGAATGATTATATATAGAATCGATTTTTTCATCGTATTGTGTTTAACTGTTAGAAAGAAAGGTTTACTCCCAGCGAATAGCTGTGCAACGGTGTGCTGGTTTGCCAGCTGGGATCTATTCCATCTTTATTGGCTGTCCAAATCAGGAAATTGCTGGTTTGGAGATAGACGTTAAGGGCCTGTATTTTCAATATCTCAAGCACTTCAGCAGAAAGGCTGTAGTTCAGCGTTATGTCACGGAGTTTGATATAGGACGCGCTCACTACATTGATATCACCATTTGTATAATATTGAATATCACGCCGTCCCCAGTTGGTTGATGCACTGGCTACGTAAGACGGTACATTGGTAAAGGCTTCATCACCTGGTTTCTTCCAGCGGTCCATAAAGAGCACTGAATAGTTGGCGGCGCCAAAGTTGTTGCGGGTGGCGAGTCTGCCACTGTACAGGCTATTGACCGGGCCGCGCATTTTGGCGCCAAAGCTGTAAACGATATTGCCAGTTAAGCTGAAGTTTTTATATCCGATAACGTTACTGATACTTCCATTTATGGGCGCCTGACGTGTTCCCATGTATACCAAATCATCAGCCTCTGCGATGCCAGGCTGCTTGGTAACACCGTTTTTAGCAGTATAAATCTGCGGATCGCCCATATTATCAAGGCCAGCGAAACGGTACGCAAACAACGGGTTCATGGGATACCCTACCAGGTAACTCGCTCCCATCCTGAAAGATGCCGTGTTCATAAATGGAAGCAACTTGGTATAAGAGTTTAGCTTGTTACGGTTATAGCCAAACTGGAGACTGCTGGTCCACCGGAAATCCCTGGTGGCAATATTGCTCGATGTGAGGGATACTTCAATGCCCCTGTTGGTCATCTCACCCAGGTTGCCCATGATCGAGGGTTGACCACTAAAGGGATTAACGGATGTAGATCCGAGCATGTCGCTTGTTTTGCGGTGATAGACATTGATGCTACCACCAAGCCGGCGGTTAAGCACACTAAAGTCAATGCCCAGATTGATAGTACGGGTGCTTTCCCAGGCAAGACCGCGGTTGGCGGGTTGCCCCAACGTAAGAGCGTCCCCTGCAATCAGCCCTGTTTGGGATGCGGCTGATATTACCCTGAGCACATCATAAGTCGAAGCGGAACCGATGTAGGGCGAGTTCCCCGTGATCCCATAGGTGCCGCGCAAACCGAGTTCATTGAGCCAGGTCAGTGGCTGCATAAAACCTTCTTTGCCGATCTGCCATTTACCACCGATGCTCCAAACGGGCTTGTCCTGGCTGGCCAGATCACTACCGAACTGGCTGCTGTAGTCCTGCCGCCAACTGGCATCCACGCTGTATTTCTGATTGAAGGTATAACTGGCAAGGCCAAAGTAAGAGATAAAGCGGGACTTTTCTTTCAATAGAAAGAAAGGTTGATAAGGTATAAAGCCATAACCGGTGATGGTCCCCGGAATTCCGTTTTGCATTCTCGCCCAATCAATGGAAGCATAAGTGCCCAGAGCTTCGTCATATCCGAGTAACGTTGAAGTATTTGAATGGGCACTCATTTCCTGTGTTTCCTGGCCGAGGTGCACTAACAGGTTATCCTGGTTATTACGCGGTTTTGCTTCATAGATAAGTTGATTGCGCACCGTCCAGTTACGATTATTGTTCTCTCCGGTCATGTAAACCCCGCCATTCTTTGGAAAATGGTAGATGGGCGTCCCACCGGGGCCTGCATCTTCGGTTAGGCTCAGGGCAGTTTGACGGAGGGAATACGTGCTGTTGTCCCAATAGCTGGTGTTTGTACCAGGCGATGTCTGATAGCCATAGGAGCCACTGAAGCGCAGTCCCTTCCAGATCGATACGGCAATATTAGCTGTTACGTTCGCAAAAAGGGTGTTTCGCTTTGCGTTACCTTTGTCGACTTCGCTAAGCGGATAGTAATCGAGGTTGATCTGGCTCCTGTCCTGGTAATCCCGTCGCAGGGAATCTGAATACCCGCTGAGGAAATTCATGGGAAGTGGATTACCCGCTGCATCTTTAAACAACTGATAGGGCAAAAAGTCATTGCCAATGGTAATGTTGTTTTTATTGCTGCTAACCTTGTTGACCAGTGAGGTAGTCAGGCTGATATCTATCCGCTTGCCAACATGGAGCTGCTGGGAAAAGTTTAATTTATAAGAATGGTCCTGGTCACCTGGGCTGTTGTTATTGACACCCGTATAACCGAGGGAGGCGTAAAAGCTGTAAGTATTATTGCCGCCACCAATTGATACGGTATGGTTGGTTGTAAAGGCCGGTCTTTGCCAGAGGTCTTCGATTTGACTGGTATTGTTAAGAGATGCGAGGCTGTCGAGACTTTTATTGGCCTGATCTGCAGAAATAAGCCCGTTATATTGATTGTATAAAATCTGTTCATGCGGGGCAATGACCTCATAGGTAAGGCTGGCCCAGGGATATTCTACCGGGTCGAATGTTTCCCGGGCTGCCTGGATGTATTGGCGGCTGTTCATCATCGGGATCTTCCCGTAGTTGGGTCTGCCGGAATAATTAATAAAGCCACTGTAGGTTACAGCCAGCCGCTTGTTTTTATTTCCCGATTTAGTGGTTACGACGATTACCCCGTTAGATGCTCTCGCGCCCCAGATGGCCGCTGCAGCGGCATCCTTGAGGATGGTAATATCTTCAATATCATCCGGATTCAAAGCACTGAAATCGGTCACAATCACCCCGTTTACCACATAGAGCGGATCTCCGGGGAGCGTAACCGACGACTCACCGCGGATCGTGCTTTTGCGGGTGGTGCTATGATTATAGCGGCTGGTGTTGGACTGTCCGTTGGGAGATAATACCAACCCAGGCACCAGGCCGTCGAGGCGCGAAATGATATCCATCGTGCTGGTACGGTTCTTCACCACTTCCATATCGGGCTTACTGAATGCACCTGTCGCTCTTTCTTTGGAAAGCAGCTGGTAACCGGTATTAACCTGCTCAACAACTACCCCTTTGAGTTGAGTAATCTGCACTTTTAATACAATTGTATTCAGCGGCTGAGAAGGATTACTCTTTACTTCCCGGCGTTGATAGCCAATGGCTGAAATGACCAACATGGCATCAGGCCTGTCGGTAAAGATGCTAAAGGCGCCGATGTCGTCAGTAGCAACCGTAAAGGGGCCATCCTTAATTCCTACGGTAGCCCCGGGGACAGGTTCATTCCTTTCGTTGATTACCCGCCCCCGAATTTCTACAGAAGCCTTGTATATTGCCGGTGGCCCAACCGGTGTTACGCCGACATTCTTCCTGGAAACAATAATGCTGCGACCCAGCATCTCATACGTTAACGGTTGGTTTTTGAATATGAGTTCTAGAAAATCTGCCAGCGCCATTTTTTTCACGTCAATGGTGACAGGTTTCGCAATAGCAAATACTTCCTTGTTACCGGATGCACGGAAGCCGGTTTGCGATTTGACCGCACTCAGCACCTTTTGGAGTGAGAGATCACTGCCCTTAAGTGTAACAGTTTGACCCTTTGCTCTTGCAGCGGCCAACAGGCCCAACACCAATAAAAGGTAAGCAGCGCGTTTCATCACTTTGGTTGTAATACGGATTGCGGCCAGGTGTGGCCAGTCTCCCATTCGTTTTGGTTGGTTAAGGCCATAAAAAATATAGCCTTCAGAAAAAGCGTTTCTTTCCATACTTTTGCAATGATTTGGTTGATAAATAAGTAGTCTTCGCGGACTTACGTATTATGTCATGACCAGGTTCCCGCCGGCAGTGTTTCGACCCACTTCCGGCTTTTTTTATTGGTCATGGCAGGCATTCTCTGTCTAGTGTATGATGAGTTGTTTCTTTTCACTATCCATCGTAAACCTTACTCCCGAACGTTCGAGGAAGTGGAGCATCTGCGCCAGGCTCACATTACTTTCTATCTCTCCAAAGAACATGATATCAGGCACCTGCTTTTCATAGATAATGTTGATGTCATACCAGCGGGCCACCTGCTTCAATACGGTTGACAGGGGCTGATCCTGGAAATTAAATAACCCATTCTTCCAGGCAACAGCGGCATCGGTATCTACTTGCGGTAACACTTCAATCTTACTGGTCACATTCGCCTGCTGCCCTGGTTTCAATACTGCAGTGGCAATTCCCTGCTTCACTTTGATAGCTCCTTCCAGCAGGGTAATACGGGCGGTTGACTCATCGCTGTAGCGGTTCACGTTGAAATGCGTACCCAGTACTTCCGTACTCACTCCATCAGCAGATACAATGAAGCCATGCCCTGGATCTTTGGCAACTTCAAAGTATGCCTCACCGCTCAACTCAACTCTTCGCGCGTCCTTCCCTACTGCACTGTAGAAACGGAGGCTCGACTCACTGTTTAACCACACCCGCGTACCGTCCGCCAGGGTAATGACTGCCACCTTGCTGCCTCTTGGATTGAAAAGTGTATTGTAGGTGACCTCCCCTCCGGCAGGCTGGCTATCCGCATAGCGGATGTCTCCATTGGCTTCCCGTACCACTTCAACATCTCCCTGCATGGCCAACAGCCCCTTAGCGGCACTGTCGAGCGCGATCTGCTTCCCATCTGCCAGGGTGATCATCGCCTTCACCGTATTGGGCGCCGCCAGATCAGACAGCTGAGCATTTTGATGACGGTGTGAACCGGATGGCCGTACTGCCAGCATCCACAGGGCAATGCCTGCGATTAAGAAAATAGTAGCCGCTACTCCTGCACGCTCCCAGCGACGCAGGAAGATTCGACGGCCTGCAGATCTGCCTGACGCGACTTCGTGCCGTGCAGGAACCTGCGTATCCTCATAATGCAGGATACGCGACAATACCTGTTCTGCCATTGCTTCGGGCATATCCTCCTCTACACCGGTCAGTTCCCATGACCGGCTTATCAGTTCTTTTAATTTTTCTTCATTTTCTGCCTCGAGTGCCAGCGCCGCCAGCGCTTCTTTCTCTGCGGGGTTGGCGGTTCTGGCAAGATAACGTTCAAACAATTCGCTCAATCGATCTGCTGCCATAACACAGGTTTTATTTAATAAGTCACAGATATGCCGTTCTGTATTATTGACGCACGGAAAAGCAATTCGGATTAGACAGGATTTATATTTTTTTAATTAACATATATCATTGAGTTGTCCCGACTCTATCCAACGATGAAAGTATTGCTATGTGAAACAGGAATTACCTGGTCAGAGACTTATTAATCAAAAACATTAAAAGAAATACGGGAAGAATAAAGGCATTGCACGATAAGGCCACATCAGGGCCGGTAAATATCGAAAAACACAAATAGCGCAATGGCATAAGGACCATAAGCGTCGTTGACAGACCGGCGCAAATTAAGCAAGGCATCGGCCAAATGTTTTTTGGCAGTGTTTACTGATATCCCCAGCTGTTGGGCAATTTCATCAGTCTTCAAGCCTCCTTCACGATTGAGCAGATACACTGTCTTTTGCTGAGGAGTGAGATTATCAACCGCCTGCCGGATGAAATCGCGCACCTCTTTACTCATGAGCTGATGCTCAGGTTGTGCGGGCTGTTCGCTGAAGGATTGGTTGGCTTCCTCCTTTTTCAGTTCAGACAAAATGAGCGCTTCTTTGGCCATGCGACGAAATCCACTGACTGCATAATTCCGGGCCATCCGTTGCAGGTAGGCGCCAAAATTGTCAATAGTGCCAAGGGTAGCCCTGTTGAGCCATACCTTAAGAAACACCTCATGTACAGTATCTTCAGCTGTCTCCCGGGATTCGGTAAGCCGGTAAATATTAGTGTAGAGTTTTTTCCGGTACGCATTGAACAGGGTTCCAAATGCCTGTTCGCTCCCGGATGCCACCTGTTGCAGCAGTTCCTTTTCGGTATTAGGTAATAGTTCCAACAATACGTTTAGTCGATTTACTCCCGCATTAAAGATACAAAAAAGCGGAAAAGTATTTCCAGTTTAAAAATATCACATAGGGAAGAATCAGCCCTCCCTCCATTATATATATGATAATATTAAAAAAAGATCCTGATAGCACGATCAGCTCATGTGCGCGGCATTTTATTGCACCATTTTTATGTTGATTATGCAATATAGCAAAAATGGCCCATATTTTGTTTAAACGATTAAACAAACCTGAAACTCCATTGCCCAGGCATTATGTAGAGACAGGTTTCCAGGCTTTCCCGGAGTAGGGACCTTCAGACCAAATTCAATATATATAGTATGTATACCACAATTAAACCAATGAAAAAACTAACTACTTCGCTAGTATTGTCCATTGTATTTCCTGCAACAATGTGCGTTGCACAGAACAAAATGGATCAAACAGACTCGATCAGAATTCAAAAGCAAGTACGCGATTTACATGAAGATTTAGCTGACCTTAAACAACAGCGTGAAAAATTGCTGCTGCAAATTCCCAGGGATTCCATCGGGTTGGAGAAGGCAATAGAGGCCTCCCATGATTGGCAAATAAAAAGTCGAAATTCTGCCAGAAAGGCTGTCGGCGGCACCATAAGCGAAAACAAAAGATCGGAAAAAGATGCCCGTTCGGCCAAGCAGGCAACCGTAGAGGCAGAAGAATATGAGGGGAAGCTTCAAAAAGAACGGCAAAAGCTTACACATCTGACCGAGAAAATAGCTAAAGTAGAGGAAAAAATTATGAGTTTGCAGGCTAAGATATCTGGTACATCAGATGACGTTCAGCATTGAGTCAGGAACCAATGGAGAAAAGCGCTGTTGACTATTTTTAAGTTTTTTATCCGCCTGTTAAACGAACGGTCCTGCAATCAGGACCGTTTTGTTTTTAATAAAATCCATCGTTAAACAAGATAGCACGGCATCAGATTCCATAATCATCAAAGAAAAATTCCACAACATCTGTTGGTTCACCGCTAAACAGATCGTTATAAAAATGACGCGAATCGTTTAAACGTTTAAATAAAGATGAAAAGATTTTATCTTTGGTATTTTACCTTTCTGAACTTTACTGTTTTATGAAAAAAAGAACCTCACTTAAAGATATTGCCACACGCGTGGGTGTTTCCACTGCCCTGGTATCTTATGTGCTCAATAATCAGAAAGAAGACAGAATCAGTAAGGAGGTAGCGGCAAGAATCAAAGCCGTGGCTAAAGAACTTAATTACAGGACTAACCAAATCGCCAAAGGCTTAAAGACGAGCAAAACCTTTACCATTGGCCTAATTGTGGCCGATATTTCCAATTCCTTTTCCGCCTCTCTTGCCAGGATTATTGAAGACGAAGCTGATAAAAATGGCTATACGGTATTGTTTGGCAGTTCTGATGAAAATGATATAAAGTTGAGGAAACTGGTCCATGAGATGATTAACCGTGGCGTGGACGGATTGATATTGGCTCCTACTGAGAACGCAATAGAACTGTTGTTGGAATTGAAGGAAACAGAGGTACCCTTTGTTTTACTTGACAGGTATTTTCCTCAATTCCGATCAAGTTATGTTGCGCTCGATAATTTTCAGGCGGGTTACATGGCAACAGAACATGCTATCGAGTCCGGCGGAAAACGAATCGGCATGATCAATTTTCGAAGCACTCATTTTCATCTTGAAGAAAGAACCCGTGGTTGGTTGTCCGCGCTAAGGGAACATAAAATCCCCGGTGGCAAAAAACAGCTTAGACTTGTTAGAGAACATCACCTGGAATCCGAAGTTCAAAAAACAGTAAACAGTCTTCTCTCCCAACAGGAGCCGGTAGACACCTTACTATTGGCCTCCAATATGATTGCAATACATGCTCTGCGCTATATCATTGAAAAACGCCTGAAAGTGCCAAAAGACATTGCTATTATTGTTATTGACGAAACCGAAGCCTTTGAGTTCTTTTATGCGCCACTTACTTTTATCAGACAACCGCTGCAGGAAATGGGACAAACGGCAACCAGGATACTACTTGATAATATTTCCCACAATAAGGCGGTGTCCCAGGTCAATCTCTCTCCTGAACTGGTAGTTAAAAAATCTTCTTTACATCATTATTCTTCCCCACTGAAGCGATAACCCAGGCAGGCAATCAAGCGCAACTGGAGCCATGAAAAATACCGGAAATATTATGTATTTGCTGGTATATACCTACAGAAATCCTGATTTATCAATCACCATCTTATCCTGCAGCAGTTTGTAAGATCCTTTCCGCTAACAAATTGAATTGGCTTGCAGAAGTACTCTATTTTGATTAAGTTTAGTGACAGAATAAAAATGGTTTTCCCATCATACTAAATCATCTCTTATGAAAATCAATGTAAATGGCACAGATTATACCCTGAACGTGCCGGCTAACACCAGCCTTCTTGATGCCTTAAGAGTAAATTTAAACCTCACCGGTAGTAAATACGGCTGTGGAGAAGGCGCCTGCGGTGCATGCAAGGTGCTGATAGACGGTCACGCTACCCCTTCCTGTATTACTCCGGTAGCAAGCGTAGAGAACAAAATTGTTATCACTATAGAAGGATTGGAAAAAGATGGCCAGCTGCATCCTGTACAACAGGCGTTCCTTGATGAAGATGCTTTCCAATGCGCCTATTGCAGTTCCGGCATGATCATTTCGGCAGTGGCTTTAAAAGCAAAAAATCCCAACCCCGGCAGACAGGAGATCATAGAAGCAATGCAGGGAAATATTTGCCGCTGCTGCGTTTATCCGCGAATTATAAATGCCATCAGCAAAGCTTAACGTTCAAAACCCAAGGTCATGAAAAATCCAGGCACAGCGCAAACTCCCGTAGAAGGGCTCAACAGGCGGAATTTTCTGAAACTGCTGGGCGGCGGCATTGCAGTAGCCCTCACCTATTCTGATCTGAACGCATTATCAAAGCACACCACTTTCGCCGGTGACGACGCTATCGCCGCCTGGATACACATCCTGGAAAACGGAACAGTAACTGTTTACACCGGCAAGGTAGAAGTAGGACAAAACATCCGTACTTCTTTATCGCAGGCGGTAGCGGAAGAACTGTCTGTCCCCGTAAACAGCATTGAAATGATTATGGGCGATACCCTTCTTACCCCTTACGACCGTGGCACATACGGAAGCCTCACTACACCTGTTATGGCGCCGCAGTTGCGGAAAGCCGCCGCTTCATTAAAAGAGGTATTGACCGACATGGCCGCTAAACAATGGAACGTAGCCAAACAAACAGTGGAAGCTAAAAACGGCCAGGTTATCCACGCCGCCTCCGGCAAAACGATAAGCTTTGGCGACCTCACCAAAGGGAAAAAGATCCTCCTGGCCGTAAATAACCAGGTGCAGCTCACTCCTGCCGAAAAGTGGAGCGTGGCCGGTACTCCGGTGGCAAAGGTGAATGCGAAAAGCTTTGTTTCAGGAAAACACAAATACGTATCGGATATGACGATGCCAGGCATGGTGTACGGGAAAATACTCCGTGCGCCGTCTTATGGCGCATCCCTGATCGCAGCGGATATTAAAAATGCGAAGATCTCTCCGGATGTACATGTTGTCAAAGAAGATAACTTCATCGGCGTAACCGCTCCTGATCCTCAAACAGCCGCCAATGCACTGGCCAGGATAGAAGCCCGTTGGAAAACTACTGCGCAGCCTTCCAGGGCGGAAATTTTCACTTATCTGAAAACGCATTCACAAGACAAGGAAGAAAAAGCCGGAGAAGCTGTTGACAAAGCCTTCCAGGCTGCCCCGGTGCAGGTACAACAACATTTTGAAGTGCAATATATTGCCCATGTGCCATTGGAACCCCGGGCAGCGCTGGCAGTATGGGAAAATGAGAAGCTAACGGTATGGACCGGTACACAGCGGCCTTTTGGTGTACAGGAAGAATTGGCGGAGATATTGTCCATCCCGAAAAATAATATCCGTGTAATGATGCCGGACACCGGCTCCGCTTATGGCGGAAAACACAGCGGCGAAGCTGCGGTTGAAGCCGCGCGCCTTTCCAGGGCTGTTGGTAAACCGGTAAAAGTGATGTGGACCCGCGAAGAAGAATTCAAATGGGCTTACTTCAGACCGGGAGGACTCATAGAAGTAGCCGCAGGCGCCAGCAACGAAGGACTTCTGACTTCCTGGGAGTTTCATAATTACAACTCCGGCGGCGCGGGCATTGAAGTCCCTTATGAAGTAGCACACCGGCATATCCAATACCATCCATCTGATACCCCCTTGAAACAGGGCTCTTACCGGGGCCTTGCAGCCACGGCCAATGTCTTTTCCATAGAAAGTGTGATGGACGATCTGGCCCGGCAATTAAAACAGGATCCGTTGCAATTCCGGCTTAATAATTTAAAAGATGAACGATTAAAGCAGGTGTTACAGGCAGCCGCATCTAAGTTTGGCTGGACGCGGCAAAAGGAAGCCGGCCATGGTTATGGCATTGCGGGGGCATTTATAAAAAACGCCTATGTGGGAACCTGTGCGGAAGTGATCTACAATAAATCCAACGGGCAGCTGCGGGTGCTCCGGCTCGTGGTGGCTTTTGAATGCGGCGCCATTGTGAATCCGCTGCACCTGGAAAACCAGGTGATGGGCTGCGTACTGCAGGGACTCGGCGGCGCTTTGTTTGAAGCCGTCGATTTTAAGGATGGGCGCATTTTAAATCCATCTCTTTCCAGCTACCGGGTGCCCAGGTTCGGGGATATTCCCGGACTGGACATCGTACTCCTCAACAGGAAGGATATTCCTTCTGCCGGAGCGGGTGAAGCGCCGATTGTTGGCGTTGCACCTGCCATCCGTAACGCGATTGCGGATGTTACCGGTGTAAAACTGTATACGCTGCCATTGCTGCCGCATGGAATGACATTAAAAACCTGAAAATGATGAGAGGTGTCATTCAGCCGTGCCGGCATAATATCACTAATAAATCTGTAATCGATAATAGCTTGATTGAAGCGACTGAATCATTCGCTAACAGCGTTATAAAAAGAACAGAAAACTTATCGGACAAGATACCTTCGGAGAAAATCAATCTCGGTATCAGAGTGCGTAATCAGGGAGGGTCAGCAGCGGCTGTTTCTATGGTATATCTGATTATATACAAAAGGTAAGGGCAGCCAGCATGATCTGTATGGATTGAGTTCTCAACAAAAACTCACAAATATAATTGTCAACTGCCGGTTGCTGAGAACAAGTACCCACTACATGTAATATATCATGTCAATGTACCGGGCATACCTCAATTCTTTGAAGCGCCGGCAAAACAAATGGAGATTTGAAAAGGGGCCGTCTCCTATGTTTGCAAAAACATGGAGACGGCTTTTTGGATTTTTGAACGAAACCGAATCCTGCTCTATTTCATTAAAAAGTAAACCTTACAAACGGCACAGGGAAAAATCCCTGCTGGTAATTGTTTACGACTTGTCCGGTACGGGCGTTCCAATCCTGTCGGAAAATATTATTGTTATTGGTAACGTTTTGCAGGTCCAGCGAAATTTCTAAAGATGATTTTCTGTATTCCTTCCGGTAGGATAGCTTTACATCCGAGCGGAAATAAGCCGATTGCCTTAATGAAAAAGCCTCTTCTTCGATAAACTGTATTTCGCCGTCTGCAATAGATGCTGTAATGTCCACAGGTGAAAGATAGCGACCTCCGACGGCAGAGATCTTCATTGAAATGCTGAAATACCTTTCCCTGTTGAACTTCCATTCCTTGCCTGCAAGGGCATTGATTACATACCCCATATTAAACGCTGTATTTCGCAATACCTTATCGCTTCCCTGGTATTTGAAATCAAACAGGGACGTGGTAAGCAGGTAATAAAGCCCTTTTGAAAAATTCCTTTCAAGCGTAAGCTCTACACCGAAATTTCTTCCCTTGCCCTGGTTGATAAGACTGTCCCGCAATGTAGGAGTGGCATCTGCTCCAAGATTGATGGTCGAAAAAGAAGACGGATGACTTTCCACAGGGAGGTCATACAACGACTGGTAATAAAGTTCGGTCTTCAGGCTTGTATTATTGTTTAATTTCCAGTTGTGTGACAACACAGCATGGTTGCTTCTAATAAACCCTAAAGATTCATTTGTATACAAGTGGCCGGACGGAGTGGAGGTTACAACCGTGTAATTTAGCAGGTTTTCCATTTGGCTGTGCATTCCGAAACCTAAGCCTAAAGTGTGTCTGTTGTTTATTTTAGCATTTAGCCCGATTCTTGGCTCTATGCTTTGGCTCTGGGAAATATCCAGGTATTGGTAGTGCATCCCTGCAATAAATGTCCACACATCGTTCATCCTGTATTTCCATTGAGCGTAGCTCTGCAACAGGTTCAAACCGCGTTGACGGTCAGCAATTACCAGGTCGTGTACGCCGGCATAGATCCGTTTGTTGAGTATGGAAAAGTCGGTATAGTCATTGGAAACCCCTGCAATAAGGCTATGCCTTGCATTTAACTTATGATTCAACTGAAAGACAGCAGAGTATTTTTGGGTGGAGAATTTCCAGTGCCAGTCAGGAGTAGCGATATCGGGTTTTACCGTACTGATAGAATCCCTGTCAAACCATTCGTTCGTACTGCTATAACCGACTGTTATTTTCGCAGTAGTCTTATTGCTTAGCAGATGCTCGTAACTAAGTCCTGTAATGTTGGTTTCGTAATCGGCAAAACGATTGGAGTAGCTATTTCCATAGGCCTGTCCGTCGGGATCATAATCTTTGCCCAGGCTCACAAATGAACTTCTTCCCCATATACCGAACAAACTCAGGTTTCCTTTTGCCCCGACTGATGAGTTTACTTTATAATTTACATCGTAGTAGTCGGGTTGCCCTCCGCCAGTACCAAAGTTGAGCCCTAACTGCCGGAATACAGAAAGGGTGGAATATCTGGCATTTACGAGGTAGGATGCTTTTTCACCTTTCCCGATCGGCCCCTCTGCTCCGGCTTCAAATCCGTTGAAACCTACCTGTCCTACAAATTCGTGCTTGTCTTTATTTCCATTTCGCAACCGTAAATCAAAGACGCCCGCAACAGCATTACCATATTGGGCGGGGAAAGCACCTGATATAAAATCAGACCTGGCTATCAGGTTGTTGTTCAGCATGCTAACAGAACCTCCCATACTGTTCAGCGCACCGAAGTGGTTAGGATTGGGGATGTTAAGACCTTCAAACTGCCATAGCATAGCATTTGGGGAATTACCTCGTATAATGATGTCATTTCTTGTGTCATTGGTGGATACCACTCCGGCAAAGTTGATAGCCATCCGCGCAGGGTCGCCAAAAGAGCCGGCATATCTTTTGGTTTCTTCCATATTGAACGTCCGGGCGCTTACAGCAGCCATTTCATTGTTGGGTGACTTCCTGTCAGGAGCACTAATGACCACTTCATCCAACATCTTAATTTTTTCACGCATTGCCACATTATTAAGTTGAAGTTCTTTCCCTGCGGTGATCAACAAATCGGAAAGAAACAATGGGTCGTATCCTACAAACGTAATGATAATAGATTGCCTGCCTAAAGGAACTCCCATAAGCCGGAAACGTCCAAGCGAATCCGAAAACGTATTTATCCCGGGGTGATTTGTCATCTGTATTGTCGCACCACAGATAGGAGCGAACGACGCATCGTCAACTAATTTCCCGTTTATAATTTGGGTTTGGGCTTGTACATTGCTGAAAAAGGCAATGAGGAACACAGCCAATAAAGTGGCCTTATAATAGATTGATTTTGCTGCCATAATTCGCTATATTTATCTGCGGAAATTATTTTGGACAAATTTCCACAACAGGATCTCCCTGTTCATTGATTTGGGTCAATAAAGAAAGTGCCCTGGAAAAAACAGTCTATTGAAGCCCGCTAAGTTTATGTTTGAAAATATTCATCAGTATTTTTTGCAATTTTTACCCAACCTTTCTGCCGGGGCATGGGAGTCTCTTACTGAGCTTTTGGTAGTGAAGTCTTACAAGAAAGGGGAAATTATCAGTGATTTGGGTGCTGTAAACAAATGGGTTTCCTTTATTGAGAAGGGGGCGGTGATCGTATTTGATTTGTCTGACGGGAAAAAGACCGTCTATGAGTTCTTTTTTGAACATCAATTTACTGGAGATTATGAAAGTTTTTTGACGTCCCATCCTGCTAATTATGGAATAGAAGCCTTGGAAGATTGTGAATTGTATCATCTGCATTTCAACAGCCTGCAAAAGCTGTATGAAAGGTTTCCTGAGTACGAACGCATTGGCAGGCTCATTGCAGAAGCCCAGTTTTTGCGTGTTACCCAAAAAAACGCTAAGTTGATGGGAGAAAAACCCGAAGAGCGGTATTTGAATCTTATAAAAGAAAGAGAAGAGCTGATTCAAAGAGTACCGCAGTATTACGTGGCATCTTATCTTGGAGTTACGCCAGAAGCATTAAGCAGGATCAGGAAAAGGCTGGTTTCAAAATAGTTGCAACACCTGAACAACATTCTCCTTAGTGCTGGCAATTACATCCTGTTTAATCTTTCCAAGATATTATCCTGTTTTTATGAAAATAATACTTGCCATTTTGTCTGGTCTTTTCCTGCACAATACCCTGCAGGCGCAATCTGTCCTCAACGATAACCCACTGCGCACCAGGCTGGATTCACTGATAGATCAAAGTGTGCAACGGTATTTACAAGATAAGCGGGCGGTAGGAATTTCCGTGGGCATCCTTATAAAAGACAAGACCTGTTTTTATAACTATGGTGAAACAAAAGCAGGTAACAACAAACTTCCCGGCAACAGCACGTTTTACGAGATTGGCTCTACCACCAAAGCTTTTACAGGCATTTTACTTGGGCAGGCGGTACTGGATAAAAAAATAGGATTGGATGATGATATACGTAAGTATCTGAAAGGAGCCTATCCAAATCTCGAATATAAAGGGGTTCCTATCCGGGTAAAAGACCTGGCAAACCATACTTCAAGGATCACCCGTATCTTCCCGAATATGTGGGAGCGACCGGAGTATGACTCGCTCAATCCGCTGCATGACTACACCCGGCAATTGTTGTATGAAGGTTTGCACAACATGAAGATGGACACATTTCCCGGAAAGATATCATCCTATTCCAATATGGCGGTGGCTTTGCTTGGTACCTTGCTGGAAGACGTGTATGGTCAGCCCTATTTTTCGCTCGTTTCAAAAAATATCCTGGAACCGTATTCTATGACGGACACCCGGATAGATATAGCCGCATTGCCGGCAGACGCCATTGCCTGGCCGCATAATGAAAACCGTCAGGTAGTCCCATTATGGGACATGTCTTACCTCCCTGCGATGGGTGCATTGCGGTCAACGACACGCGACCTTATCCGCTTTATCAAAGCCAACAACACGGATGCTTCACCTGCTATTGCCCTTTCTCATCAACTTACCTATGGAACAAACCAGGAAGGTATGGGGATGAACTGGTTTAAACATACAACGCCGGAAGGATACCAGGTACTTGAACACGGCGGGGGCACCGGAGGCTCACGTAGTTCCCTGGAATGTTTCCCTGTTCTTCATTCAGGATTTGTTATTCTTACCAACAGCCTTGCTAATCGTAATAAGCTGGAAAAAGAACTGGCCGCTATCGTAATTGCAGAAGCCCAGGCGCTACCATAAAAATTCTCCGTATTTTTTACACCAACGTAAACCATATACAACTACTTTCTATGATCACGGAACAGCTCAACGAAGCCCTGAGAAACAAGCTGGAAGCCGCTCAATGCATCACCGGCCGCCTGGAGTGTCGCCTGGTCCCCTCCTTCCTCCTTACCATGCGCGGACAAAGAGCAGATGGTAAAAACATCTTTTTCTGGGAACTGGAACGCGACATCAATAAACTGCTGGACAGCTACCAGTCGACAGCGGCTACGGATGCCGCAGCCTTCACCATAGATATAGACCTGGGGCGTAACAGTTTTGTATATAACACGGTCTCCCACCAGCAGGCCGCTGCGCAAAAGGATAAAGAGGCGCGTGACCAAAAAGCGGAAGAAGCCCACCGCCTGCAGGAGCTCAAACAAATGTTACTGAGCCGGAATACTCCCTATGGCCTGGAACTGGCAGAGCAGGTGGCTGCAGCACTGTCGCATGGCGCGCTCTGTTACAGTCATCGTGATTATTGTGGTATGGGGCTGGAAAAGAATACGGATGGAAATTACGTGTACGCAGCTGTATGGGACGGCTGGCTGGAACCCGTGCACACCTTCAATTCCCGGCCGGCATTTGTGCAATGGCTGGCCGTACAGTCAGACGCAAGCTTGTCCCGCATAGACGAGCCGGATACCTGGCTATGGAATAACCAGGTCATCAACCGGCAAAGGTTGGAAGAATTTGTAAGCTGGAGACAGCATAATCCCTGAAACACTTTGCTATTCCCATTTTCAATGTTCATTGATTTTCTGTGCAGTCCATTGTTGCTGCATACACCCTATCACATTTTCCCCTATTTTGTTTATGTTAACTCCTGGTTGACACAGTACACCGTTTTTATAAACCCTTATCAAGCTCACATGTCTGAATATCAATCTCCGAAAGACCGCGCGTATGTTGACACCCTTGTTAATGCAGCTTCCAAAGAAGCAGCAGCATTCTTTAACCTTAAACATACTGCTGAAAGAAAGGATGGCGTTATTCCCATAAAATACCGGGAACTGATGTCCGTGGCTGTTGCTCTCACAACCCAATGCGCATACTGCATTGAATCACACATCAAAAATGCTGTTGAGGCGGGAGCAACCCGCGAAGAGATCGCGGAAACGGTGTTTATTGCGGCAGCGCTTCGTGCGGGTGGTGCCGTTGGAAACGGCTTGCTTGCAATGCGCCTTTTTGAAGAGGCAGGCACGCCACAAATCTAAGGCTGCTGCTCTTTGCCGTTGATGGCTGCCGGTGCATACAGATCATTTACTCACCGCTGCCATTCTTCATTAAACTTTTCCAGTTCCGCTTCGGAGGGAGTGGCAATGGCAACCACTTTTCCCGTTCCGTTATTTAAAATGAAAAACTTTAACGGCCTGAATTGCTTTGCACTTTCTCCAATTGCTTCGAAGTACAAGTCGCCATTTTTTACGCTCCGGTCAAATTTAAAGAAAGACGCATAAGGCGCCAAACCCAACCTATATACGGAACCAGCGTCCAACGCTATACTACTGGCTGCCGTCACAATCGCATAGGAATTTCCAATAACAGCAGTATCCGGTTCAGGCAAATTGGATGTGGTTTTAGCACTATCCTTTTTACAGGAAATAATCAGGGGAAATAAAAAACAGCAAAGGAGTTTCTTCTTCATAAATCAATCTAAAAAAAAATTATGAGGCGATAAAATAATTATAAACTTTTAACACCGTTTTTTATCTGGTAGCATTGGCGTAATCGAGAGGTTATCTGTTGTATTTCCTGTGTTCTTTAAATACGGAGAGAAGAACCGGTAATTCTTCTCTCCATATTTTGTACTATTTCTTCAGCATACCCGGATAAAGCACGCCGTCCGCCTCTTTAAGAGTTATACCCAATAGTTTCGCTACTAACGGGGCTATATCTTCCAGGCCAAGTACAGGCACAGTTACCTTTTCTTCAAGACCTGCGCCATACCCTATAAAGCCGGTCTGTATCTCCCGGAAATCAGGAAAATAGCCGTGGGCGCCACCGTTGGCTTTCTTAACCGCCTCTCCGTTCATGCCGGAAGAGAAAGAAATTCCCTGCACGGCAGTAAGTGCCAGAACTGCATCCGGGTCTGCACCGGATTTTGACAACGCCGGTTGTTCAATGATTGCAAACTGTTTGCGGATACCTGCCGGTAATTCATTGAGCATGTCTTTCACCTGTTGCAATGTTTTCTGATCATTTTTATCTTTCAGTTTAAGGAAAGTTGAACCACCGCCACTGTGGAACATAGCCTTCCAGCTGCCGGGATTGTTTTTACTGCCAGTCAGCCCTTTCTGTGCAAGCCACACATTCGGCGCCAGGGAAGTATGGATATCCACAAAACCATGATCTCCTGTTATAATTATAGCAGTGCTATCGCCGATACCCGCTTTCTCTATTGCTTCCAGTATAGTGCCGATACCGTGATCTGCCGAAGCTACTGCCGCGGGCACGTTCATGCCTTCTCTCCCTTCCCGGTGCTGTACCTCATCTGTACATGGCAGGTGTACCGTTAAAAGATTAGGCTTGTAACGGCCAATGAGATAAGCGGCCATCCTGCTCAGTGTTTCGTTCATACCCAGGTAGTGGAGATTCAGATCGGTCGACTGCAACTCACCGGTGGCATATCGCTGTACCTCTTCAAACAGTCCCTTCGGCGTGGATTGCTCGCTGGTTGGAGCCCGGCGGTCGCCAGGATTCTTCAGGGAAAATGTTTCAGGTATGTTGTAGGTCACCGGCGCCCCTACTGATACTGGCCAGGAAACAGCCGCTGATATCATCCCCGCTTTCCCCACAGCATCCCACAGGGTTTCTGTTTTGATAGCGGATGATTCTGAATACCAACGTCCGCTGGCGCCTTCCGGCTCGAAAGGCGTGTTGTAATAAATACCATGCTTTGCAGGAACTACACCTGTAATCAGTGTAGTGTGGGATGGATAGGTGATAGTGGGAAAAACGCCTCTCACGCCTGTGGCATGCACGCCTTTTTCCTTTAACAGCTGCATATTGGGCGCCGGCCAGGATTTGTCGAGATAAAAGTCCGGGCGGAACCCGTCTATACTGATCATCACTACATATTTCGCTTTCTGCGCCATTGCACCCGTTGCCAATACCAGCAACGTACTAACGAATAAAATAAATCCTCTCATATAATTTAATTGCTTTGTTAATTGATAAAAGGGAAAATTTCCTTTGCATGTTTGTTTTTTACCAGCACCGCATTCATATCATACTTCATTGTTACCACGCCATTTGCCTTGTCGTAGGTAAAATCATCCATCCCCCGGTTCAGTGGTATAAATGAGGGTATCTGTGCTTTTATATGTTCTGATTTCACATTGGGATTATTCAGTTGCTCTGTTTGTGAAACCGGGAACCTGATTCCAAGATCTGTCATACGTCTTCCCTCTGCCATAAAGATCTCCTGGCGCAACCGGTAGAGTATATACAATAACTGATCTTCAGTAACGGCTGCATCCAGATCATTTACGGTGACCAGCGTACCTGAAACCGTATATACCTTCACGTTACCAGCCTGACGATCCAGCACATAATTGCTGCGCAACGAATCGTTGGCGTCAAACATCACTTTTACGGCAGTAAGCGGGTAATCCTTACGATTACCGCCGTTGCGGGTTTCCTTCTTATCATCCACCATCACAACCGGCCGGGTGGCCACCAGCGCTAATAATTCCTTAAGGGTATTGCGTCCTTCTGTCAGTTTCCCGGCGGCGATCAGGGTTTCGGCCAGGATCAGCCATGCCTCTTCCGCTTTTACAATGGTAACAGGCTTTTGATCATTGGCAGCAAGACCGGTATGGAAATATTTCGGGTCCAGGAAATCCAAACGTGGCAAAGGCGCAAACTCATTATTGGTTGAGGAGAAAATGTACGTTTGCATATCATTCGGCACATTATTTACCCCATCATATTTCACCTGCCTGAGCAGGCTGTTGTTGCTCATAGCGGCGGTGGCAAACCTGGCAGCATTGGCCGCATCTCCCATGGCATAATAAGCCCTGGCTTTGAGCAGTGTATAAGCACCGGTTTCCGTGATGTTCTTCGTGAGTGCCATTGCCTTATCCAACTGGCTGATCGCTATTCTTAAATGTTCATCAGGAGATAATACAGGACCGGTGTTGCTGCCGGGAAGTCCTACAAACAATTCCCCGCTGAGTATATGTGCAAAAGCACAGCTGAAATATACTTCTGCAGAATCAGCAGCGGTAGCCGCCGGGTCAGCAGGCAATACTTTCTCCAGTCCATATTCCGACATCTCCCGCAAACGCTGCACATGCACCTGCATATTGTTTACATCCAGGTCAATGAAATCAATCTGTGGGATATCGAATACTTTACTGCTTAATGTGCGATTGTTATAATAGTTATCGGACACCAGTTCTGAAGACACCACTACCTGGTTCATCGTCAATGCCAACTGCCTGCGTAACCCGGTTACCCAGCTGCTTGCAGCGTTCGGATTAGCCAGGAAACCCGGCTCTGTAACATTCGGATTGAGTACGGAACAGCTGTCCAGTGCCACGATTCCTGACAACAGGATGGCGGTTATATATCTTTTCATGATTGCCATTTTTAGAAGTTTAAACGTAAGGTGCCTAAGAATTGTCTTGGTGCGGAATAGGTGGCATAGGAAATACCGCCTGTAGTAGCGCCTCCCTGCCCCTGCGCACTGCCGCTGATAGTTGCTTCAGGATCAAATGAAGAAGTGGCAAAATTCAGCGGATTTACAGCGGAGAAACCTACTGTTGCGGATTTAATCACCCGGTTGAACATGGCCGGCTTCCAGGTATAGGTGCAGCCAATCAGCCGGATCTTGATATAGTCTGTTTTCTCGGTAAACATATTGGTAAAATTCAGCCAGTTGGTACGCTTGTTCTTGTCGATCTCCGCCTGAGGGATTCCTTCATTATCCGCGCCATAGTTGAACCTGAACTGACGGTCGAAAGAATTGGCATAGGCGCCCTTCTGGTAATCGCCGTTAGCAAAAAAAGTAAATTGTTTGTACCGCAGGTTCAGGCCGAGGCTTCCGAATAAGTCGGGAATAGTGGTGCCGAGATTTTGTTGTGCGGTAGTCGACTGCAATACACCATCCGGGCCGAACACGCCAACGTTCCCTCTCAGGAAACCAACCGGGAAACCTTCCTGTACAACCGTTTGTATAGTTCTGGCGCTGAAACCATTAATATTAAAGGGCGCTACGCCGCCTGAGCTTTCAACATTATTATACAACGTATTCAGTGAGGCATTCAGGCGCAGTGAAAAATTCTTTGTCTCTACCGGGATGGCAGTAATACTCAACTCCCATCCACGGTTCAATATCCTTCCAACATTATATAACTGCGACATCGACTGACCGGTAGAAGGCGTTGGCGGCACATAAAAGAGTGCATCATGCGTTTTCGCATTGTAATAACCGGCAGAAACCAATAAACGGTCTTTTATAAACCCCAGATCCACTCCGGCTTCCAGCGTATGTGTTTTTTCAGGTTTCAGGTTGTCGTTGCCTGGTTGACCAAAGAACGCAGCCTGATCGCTGTTATAACCCTGAAAAGCAATGGTTCTTTCGTTGGCAAAAGCAGTAGGCAGGTTACCCGCAATACCGTATCCACCACGAATTTTAGCAGAAGAAATCACCTGTGTCAGACCCGCAAACCACGGCTCCGCACTTGGTACATAGGAAAATCCAACTTTGGGATAATACTGTATGCCTATGTTACGGCCAAAAGCAGGATTACCATCACCGCGGATCCCCAGGTCAATAAACAACTTGTTTTTAAACCCGATATTTTCCTGCAGATAAATACCATAGTTCACTACTTCCAGATAAAATTCGTCGCTCGTCTTAGAGGCAGCATCCTTAATATTCCTGGCTCCATCCCGGATGTTGGCGCCATTATAAGCGATCTGCTGATCCTCGTTACGGAAGAACTGCGTTCCTGCTGTTGTAACAAATGAAAACTGCCCGGTTTTCCATTCATGCTGTCCGTTCAGTTCGAGCGTTATGCCGAGGTATTTACGATCATTGTTAGTGATGCTTCCCTGGTCTTTTACGGGGTTGCCGGTAGTAAATGACAGGTACTGGTTGGTGGTGATCACCTGGTTCTTCTGCACCCGGTAGTCGATACCACCGGTAGCCTTAAACACCAGGTTCTTCAACGGCCGGTATTTAAACGACTGCGAAGTTTGAAACCTGTTCACCGTAATATCATTATCCTGGAGACGCTCTGCTTCCCGTACATAAGTTTTCATCTTCTGAAAATCATCATCAGACAGATTATCTATATCGGGATTAAACTTAGGGCCGGTAATAGCAGAAGCACCGCTTTCTGTAAACCATAGTCCTGTATAGCCTCCCTGGTTACCATTGCGATTGCGTTTATACTTGTTGTTTACAAACGTGAATGAACTTTCGTACGTTACCTTCTCTCCCAATCCTGCCCGGAACCCGGTGCTGAAATCGATTTTACGGTTCCTGTTCTGGTTAAATATTTCTGTACCCTGGGAGTTGAGATAATTACCGGAGAAGCTGTAACCAAATTTATCCTGGCCACCATTGATGCCAAGATGATGCTTTTGGTAGAATCCATTTTGCATCAACAATTCTTTGGTGCGTTTGAAACGCAGGAAATCTGCCGTTGGCGTTTCCACACCCATTTGAGTTTCCGCATTAATGGAAGCGGCGCCGGCGCCTCCTTTTTTGGTAAAGATCTGGATAACGCCATTGGCGGCGTCAGACCCGTACATCGTAGTTGCAGCGCCCCCATTGATGTACTCTATCTTATCAATATTATCCATAGGTATATCCGCAATAGCGCTGATGGCTGCTCCCTGCGTACTTCCGCCGCCGAGCGCCGACGCTGTATTGAGGTTATCCATCCTTACCCCATCCACATAAATTATTGGCGTAGAGTTTACAAAAGCGGAATTAACGCCTCTTGCGCGGATGAGGGAAGTAGCGCCTGCCTGGCCTCCTGTGAGTTTTATCTGCGCATTAGGCAGGCGGGATTGCAACAGCTGGTCCAAACGTGACACCGGTACATCTGCAATGTCGCGGGCGCCGATGCTGACGATATTGGACGACAGGCGGCGTTTGGCAATATCCACACCCTGCCCGGTTACCACCACTTCGTCAAGCCCCAGCCTGTCTTCTTCCAGCTGAATATTGAGCCCACTGCTGTTTGCTTTTTTCAGCAACAGCTCCTTCTTTTTAAAGCCCAGGAAATACACTACCAGGGTTGCTTCTTCTTTATTGGCAGGAAAGCCCAGTGAAAAACGGCCATCCACATCCGACTGTGTGCCGGAAGAACTTCCTTTAATGCTGATGCTTACGCCCGGCAATGGTTCTCCGGTGGTATTGTCTGTTATCCGGCCGGTAATCCTTACGGCCTGCTGCTGCCCATTGGATTGTATCAACAGGTATTTATCATTCACCGCTACAATATCAACCGGAAAAGCGCTTAACAACTCCTTTAATACCGTTACTACAGTTTTGCCCGAAGCCATGTAGGTGATCTTACTGTCGGCAGGAATAATACTAAGGTCATAACCGATTGTGAGAGCAGATTGTTGCTCTACCATCTGTAATACCTTTTTCATCGGTAGATTCCTGGCGTTGATATCTACCCGGATCTTTTCCATCGTCTGCCCTTCTATGTGAGTGGCCGATGCCATAGAAGTGGAAAGAAATGCGAAAAAAAATGCTAGTCTCATTTTTAAAGAAAAAAGAGTTTTGACCGGTTTGATGCAACCAGTGTAAATTTTTCTCATTTTTGTACTGTTTTTAATGTTACTTAAGCTGTTAAAAATGCTGTGCCCTAACCGGCACAGGTGCAGACCGGAGGTGTTGGTAGCACTTCCGGTTTTTTGATTACATGTTACTTTGCATAGGTTTTGCTGTAAATGATTATTTTCCCTTTCTCATTTTTATAAGTGATACCGGTAAGACCGGTGAGTACTTTCAGTATATTATCCATTTTTTCCTGACGGAAAATGATGTTGTAATGTGTGGTATCGTCCGGTGTAGCATTTAGTTGTATCACAACAGGGTATTGACGTTGCAGCTCGGCTACCATTTCCGCCAGGGTATAGCCATTAAAATCCAGGACCTTCCTTTGCCACTGTCCTATCCGGGCGGTGTCTTCCCTGCCTTTCAATGCAATACCACCCCGTATGTCATACTGAAGCGATTCGTGGTGTTCCAGGAAAAAACGACGTATAGCCGTTCCATTTATTTCTACCTGTACCCTGCCACTAACCACGGCCACTTTAGTATTTTCATCCCCGGGGTAAGCGCGTACATTAAACGCTGTTCCCAGCACGGTAGTAGTTAATTTTCCATGATGCACCCTGAAAGGATGCGCCGGGTCGGGCCGGATATCAAAATAGGCTTCCCCCGTGAGTGTAACGTTTCTTTCATGACGCCCAAACCCGGCAGGGATCTCCAGCGTACTGCCTGCATTCAGCACCACGGTACTGCTATCGGGTAATACCAACTGCCTGGTACTTCCAACTTCCGTATGAACAAACATCAACGGCGCTGTACGATGGTACCTGGCATACATAAAACCTCCGGTACCGGCAAACAGCAACACTGCCGCAGCGGCATAAGAAATCCATTTTCTTTTTACCTGTCCCGATGGGACTATCGTTTTCCGGTGTATGTTGAGAAGGATTGTTTGCCCAAGCGCATCCCGCTCCGCGGGCGACAGGGATACGGATGACTGGTCGTTGAGCGTACTATACCAGTAAGCCACCCTTTCTTTTTCTGCGGGAGATGCAGTACCCTCCAGGTAACGCTTCAGCAGCGCCTTTATATCATTACTTTGCTGTTGTTGATGCTCCATACAGAGAGTATAATCTCCCTGAGCATATGCAGGTACCGCAAAAGTATGTTATGGAATTATTAAGTCGGTATAAGATGGCATGGCCAGCAGCATCATCATACATCCGAGGTAATGCTCATTTTCGTGCAGGCGCTTGCGTAGAATCCGAAGAGCAAGCGTAATATTATTCTTTACCGTTTGCTCTGAAAGCGACAATTTTCCTGCAATATCTTTCATACTGAGATTTCCCTCCCGGCTAAGCAGGTAAGGCATTTTAAGGCGATCGGGTAACTGCTCTACTTCCTGACGCAGGTGAAGTTCAAGTTCCTTCATATATAGCCGCGTCTCGGAATTACTCTCCATTTGCTGGTCTGTGGCCGATTCCAGCAGTATATCATTATAAATAGTAATGCCTGGTTTTGAAAAGTAATCTATTATGGCATACCTGGCTGCCTGATAAAGGTAGCTGCTGAAACGGCCACTTTCCCCGACATACAACTTTTCCCGGTTACTCCAGCAACCGACGAAAATATCCTGTACAATATCCTGTGCATCTACCTGCTGCTTGATCCTGGACCTTGTGTAGTCGTAAATACACTCCCAGTACCGCCTGACCAGCATAGTGAAAGCAGCATGATTTCCCTTCTGAATCAATAAGAGCAACCTGTGATCTGATAGCTTTTCCATATCCGTAGACAAACATAGAGAGATGATGTGAACTGAATATTAAGAAAGCTACGGGGAAGGAGAGAAAGCAGTAATATTACGGTCTTAAGCAGAAAAGCCATGAGTGCCGTCCGGTCATGGTTCTTCCTGTTTATGAACCTCCACCAAACAACCATTGTAACGGAGGCAGGGCTCGAACCTGCGTCTATCCGGATAACGTGCCGGAAGTTCTTCCACTGAACTACTCCGTTAATTTTGCCCGGGAAATAATGGCTTTACATCTTTTCCCGAAAAGTATTGATGTTGCTTCAATATTTTTGCAAGATAGGGATTAGAAACTGCAACGCCATGCACCAGCTCCGGTGTGGGCTTAAAAGCCACTACTCCATGCGGCCGTGGCGCTATCCACCCGGATTTTTCCGCATCCAGTCCTGCCGCCTTGCAGGCTGCTTCCACCTCACTGCGCCTACACGTTGCCTTTCCGGACAATACTTTCCAGGGCAGCGGAACCTTGTTCCATACCAGCAGATCCGGATCTCCACTGTTTCCGTTTAAGTAATGCCAGGCCGCCACATCGGCTGCGATTAACCGCATCACCTTGCCCGGGCACATCTCCTCCAGCACAAACTCCATCCCCAGGCCATAAAGCAGGTTGATCCAGCTGTCTCTCGCCTTGTTCCAGGCTCCTGCTGTATTGTTCCAGGTGGTGGAATCGTTTCCCGATTGCACCACCATCGTCTGGCGGTTAAAATCATTTTGCGTCCACAGTTCTCCTAAAAAAACTGCCACCTGCTCCAGCAGGCTGGTCCACTTGCCGAGTAAGATTCCCTGCTGATCGTTGCGGAGTTTCTCCAACACCGCCGGCTTAACATATACCTGTGCAATCGCCCACCAGTTGGTATGCTTTGCCCCCTGCCGGCAACGCTGGAAAAGCATATCGGCAATTTCATCATAAGGCCGTTGCTGCCCGCTCACGGTAAACTCGCTACGCAGGTTACAACGGGCCGTATAATAAGCAATAAAACAAGCGCTGTTTACATCTGCCATAAATTCTTCCCGCGTAATATCCTCCGCAAAGCCATGCTTACCTACCCGCTGGAAGAAATTCTTCTGCCGCTCGCGGATGAGAATCCCCAGTTTCTTTTCCAGATGACGTAGCGAGCGGAATAATTTATTGTACTGCCGCCTGGAAATATCAAGACCTGCAGCCGCCCGCCCTTCCCGGTTCAGCCGGTCCGTTTGATAATTACTGTAACCGGGTGTTTTGTGTATCAGCGGACTAACATTGGCTACAAATGCTTCTATAGCATCCGGATCATCATAAGCCCCCACCTGTAACTGTTTATCCAGTTTGAATAACTGAATAGCCTTATGCACCTGCTTCTCCGCACCTACTACTTTCGCAAACTGCTCCAGCATAGCTGTATACTGCCATACCGTATTACGCAAAGCCGCCGCCACGGCCTTTCCCAGTAGCTTCGCGTCTTTCCCGTTCAGGCGTTCCCCAAGCACATCCTGCACCAGGGCTGCCACATCCTCCGGCCTTTTCCGTAAATGAATTGTTTCGTATAGTGCTTCCAGTGTCAAGGCAAATAGTGTTTATGCAAATATGCATACTCTTCTGCGCAACTGAACTGCGTACTCGTTTTTTTTCCTGAATACAGTCCTTTTTCTTTTCATGTGGCCTATAACAACGGTATACACTATACCAGGCCCAGGCATACGCCAATATAGGATAAGCCGTAGATAACCCGTATATAAGCCGTATTTAAGCCGTAGATAAGCCGTACCTATACAGATACGGCTTATCTGCGCCTCATAGTCGTTTTATTACCACGTATAATCAGGGTTTGCCTGTAATAGAGGGGCTAAAACCCCTGCCTGGGTGGCAGGTATCGTATGCGCACAGCTCAATATCCGCATACTAAATCAAGGCCGGTCGCTAAAACCTGACAACAGACCAAAACGCTTTCTTTGGCTGCAGATCCTTGTCGAATAAAAGCGGATAGTCTTTCCGGCCACGTACCGGGAAATTATCCAGCCAGCTGTATCTGTCAGAAATATTCCAGAATGTTACGCCGGTCAACACATTACTATGCTTCCGGAAAATATCAAAACACATCCTGAATTGCTCGATCTGCTGTTGTTCTTTGGCAGCAGTGAAACCGGCTGCGCTGTCTTCCGGTTGCCTTTCCCGCATCTCATGCTCTTTCGGATAAACGGAGATATCGAATTCTGTAATCTGTAATTTCAGACCCAGGGTGAGGAAATCTTCAAATGTTTTTTCCAGCTGACCTTTTGAAGGCTCATTGATTGCCCAGTGGCCTTGCAGGCCAACACCATGAACCGGCACTCCTTTGCTCATCAAACCTTGCAGCAGCTGTATTATTTTTTTCCGCTTTACGGGGTTAATTTCATTGTAGTCGTTGTAAAACAACAATGCCTCCGGGTCGGCTTCATGCGCCCATTGAAATGCTTTCTCAATAAACTCTTCTCCACAGATCCGGTACCATGTGGAGTTCCGGTAAAACTCATCTTTATGGTCACTGATTGCCTCATTTACAACATCCCATGCATACACCGTGCCTTTGTATCTTTTTACAACCGTAGTGATATGATCTTTCATCCGCTGCAGTAATACGTCTTTAGATACCTGTTGCCCGTTGGCATCCTTAAAAATCCAATCGGCAACCTGCTTATGCCACACTAAAGTATGCCCGCGTAACTTCATCCCGTTCCGACGGGCAAAGGCCGCGATGGAATCGGCATCCCGCCAGTTATAGCGTTGCTCCTCAGGATGGATGGCGCTCATTTTCATGGCATTTTCAGCCGTTAAACTATTAAACTGGCGGACAAGTAAACCTGCTTCATCTGTTCGCAGGGCACGGGCCGAAACAGCCACGCCTATAGGAAAATAATCTTTGTAGTAATCTTTTAGTCCCGCTGTTTCAGGAACAGCTGCCTGGTGTGTACGATAGGCGAAGCAGCAAAAACTCACCGAAATAACGATCAGAGTAATGGCGGCATAGCTGGTATATTTCATATGAAAATTGTTTCATTAAATGGTTACTTAAATGCACTCAAAGGCTGAATAGTACCGTCGCTGTTATACTTCAGCTCTGTTACCTTCACATTCCTCAAATGCGTTTTGCCCGACAGTTGCGTATCATGGTAAAACAAATACCATTTATCGCCGATCTGAACAATGGAGTGATGATTGGTCCAGCCGTCGACAGGCTTCAGTATTATCCCCTGGTATTTAAACGGCCCATACGGACTATCCCCGATCGCATACACGATATTATGGGTATCGCCTGTTGAGTAAGAGAAATAGTATTTGCCTTTGTACTTATGCATCCAGGCGGCTTCAAAAAAACGTTTGTCGTTGTCTTTTTCCAGGAACTGGTGACCACTGCTATCCGTTATGCTCACTTCTACCGGATCACTCTCCAGGCTTTTCATTCCCGGGGAAAGCTTTGCCACACGCGGAAGAATGGCTACCTCATTTTTATCGCGCAGTTTCGCGGAAGAATCGTACCGGTTGTTGTTCCAGTTTTGCAACTGCCCGCCCCAGATACCTCCGAAGTATAAATAAAACGAGCCATCATCATCCCTGAATACACTCGGATCAATACTGTAGGTGCCTTTAACCGGATCTTTTTCTGCTGTAAATGGCCCCTCTGGTTGCGGAGAAGTAGCCACCCCTATTTTAAAAAGCCCCTGTTTATCTTTTGCAGGGAAATAGAGATAGTAAGTACCCTGTGAAAAAGCTGCATCCGGCGCCCACAGCTGTTGTGAAGCCCAGGGCACATCTTCCACCCGCAAGGCAACACCATGATCTGTTACCTTCCCCCCGATGGAATCCATAGAAAGGATATGATAGTCGGCCATCCTGAAATGATCGCCATTATCATTTTCCACGGTTTTGGTAGCAGTATCGTGAGATGGATAGATAAATATTTTGCCGTTAAAATAATGGGCAGAAGGATCGGCAGTATAGATATGAGACACCAGCGGCTGGGATGCATATTTACCGGCAGTTCCTTCAGTGACCGCGCGTCCGGCATTGGGCGGGCTACAGGCAGCCATATAAAAAACAACGCCCGCTGACAACAGGTACTTGAACGATATTCTATACATATTCTTTGGTTTAGATGAATAATAAGTAGCTTATAAACCTGCATGCTCTTTTCTTCCGGAGATCTCATTGGTAAAAGAAAACCAGTTAACACCTGTTACTCCACCGGTAAACTTAAATGTCAGCTGATGTTTTCCCGTGAGTTTTTTAACAGGGATGCTGATGGTGGTGTATTCCTTAGTCAACGCAGCAGGCAGCGTTACAGACGCATAGGGGTTCAATGTATCTTTATCAGCATACACCACAACCCGCCCCTGCCCGGGAGCCACCCGCAACAGGAGATATTGATACCCATTCTCAAAATCCACCTGGTTAAACCTGATCCACGCGCCATCGGTTAAATGGGTGATATCCTGATCGCCGGGATGACTCAAATCCTTGCTGGCAGCTACACGCGCAAGATGGATATCATCATACATCTCTGCCTGAACCAATGAAGAAGCTTTAAAGAGATTGGGCGGACCCTGACGGGTATTCATCCGGAACCAGTTAAAATCAACATAACCACCTGGCCGGACGGTGGCATAATTAAACAGCACAAACCTGTTTCCCGTAAACATCTTCAGGTCAAATTTCATGTTCAGCGTGTCCCCGACCGGAATAAATGCGCGGTTATCAAAACTATAATAAAAATGAGCCTGGTCCTTGATTGTGTTTACTGATGCTTTAAAGAAGATCTTATTCCTTTTCCCTAAAGCAACGCTATCAATGGTTTTCCCGGCATGCTTCATTACAATAAACTTTGCACCTTCCGCAGCCGTAACCCCTATTGAGGCATAAGGAATCTGCAATACAGCGAGACCCGCCATATCTCCCACCTGCATGTGGCTCACATCCAACTCCGTGGTGGCATCGGAAAACGGGCCAAACATCCGTTGCGTTAAAGAATTTCTTGCCTGGGGAAGATCTCCGGCAATACCGCTGGTAGTGAGCCGCAGGTAACCTTTGCGTTTAGTGAGCGACCAGGCACTGTCGTCCGGATTATGATTCCAGGCCCACTGAATGGCTAACATGTTCGTATTAAATTCGTCGCTGGTGGGGAGCACATGTACCGGTGAAACTATACCTGTATTGGGTTTGGCGTGGGTAACTACTGCCCTGCCATCTTTCCCTACCATTGGCCAGCCATCTATCCACTGAACCGGCTGCAGCGTGGGCACTCTTCCTACGCCTCCCCTGTCCTGGAAAATGACGCTCCACCATTCTCCTTGCTGCGTTTCAATCAATGCCCCCTGGTGAACACCCCTGCCATGAAGGTTCATATCATCTTTCAATACAATCTTCTCTTCATAGGGACCATAAATGTTTTTTGACCGCAGGCAGCACTGGTAACCATCTCCACCGCCATAAGTGGCGTAAATGTAGTAGTACCCGTTTATCTTGTAAACATGCGCTCCCTCCAGCCCGGGCCGTTGCACTTTGTCAAATACAACGCTATCCCTGCCTATTGGAGCGAGATTGGCATCCACTTCTGTTACCGATATCTTAGAATAGCCATGCGCCACATAGGTGCGCCCATCGTCATCAAAAAAGAGCCCTGCATCATAATACGGCCTGGCCAGCTTTCGTATTTCCCAGGGGCCTTCGGCTTTTGTGGCAGTACATAAAAAGCCGCCTTCATTCAGGGTAAGAAAAAGGATGTGGAATTTTCCATTGTGATAACGGATACTACTGGCCCACTGGCCTTTCCCATACCGGTTACCGCCATTTAAATCATAGAAAGGATGTTGTTTAAACTGCTGCACCGCATTGGAAGCATACTCCCAGTTCACCAGATCCGTTGATTTAAGAACAGGAACACCCGGGAAAAAATACATGGTGGTGGTTACCATGTAATAAGTGTCTCCAACACGGATAACATCATTGTCCGGAAAATCAGCCCAAATGATCGGATTTGTAAAGGTACCATCTCCATTATCAGACTGCTGCGCCTGAAGAGAAGTACCAATAAACAAGAGGGCCATAACGAGGAATTTTTTCAAACCGTTCGTGGTTAGATCTTTAAGCATCTTCAAAGAATTATACTATCATCTTCTGCCGTTTTGTCCACACTAGACATTTCGTCACTTACGTTACATTCAGCAAAACAAAAATACCCGGACTACCCTTCCGCCAATAGCTCATTTGTTGAAATTGATAGCACAATTGTCTTACAGACAATCATTTTTAGTGGAAGAAACACTTAAGGGATAAGGACAACGCATATATAACACCAGGAACACTTTTAAGATTGCTTTACAATACTTAAATTGGGAGATGAAATAGTTCCGGCAAAAGTTCCATGTACGAAAAGTTCAACCAACATCTTGTTTTTAACGACTGCCAAATATGTCTAAATATAAATTCACGTTTCTCTGTTTGTTACTATTCCTGGTGCAGATAAGTCGGGCTCAAACAAAGGAGATAAATTTCACCTCACTGGCCGCAAAAGACGGATTAGTGTCCAATGCGGTGAACTGCATCATCAAAGACCACTACGGCCTTATGTGGTTTGCTACCGACGATGGTCTGAACAAATTTGACGGTACCAACTTTACCGTCTACCGGCACAATCCCGGTGATTCTTCCAGCCTGAGGGCAAACGAGGTATTGGCGCTCCACGAAGACAAAAACGGTAACCTCTGGATAGGTACCAGTGATGGCGGTCTTAGCCTGTACGACCGCAAAAAGGACGCTTTTATCCACTTTCCTGTAAACGCCAACAGCCCCGAACTTCCCCCGAATGCGGTTATCATAGACCTCTGCAGTGATACGTCAGGCAGGGTGTGGATAGCGCAGTTCGAAAACCTGTTCCTGCTCGACCCTGCCACCCGTCATATTTCCAGGGTTAAACTTAATACGGGGAAAGACAGCCAGGAAGCCACCAAAACGCTCGGCTGTGTTTTGGCCGATAGTAAACAACAAATCTGGATTGGTACCACGATTGGCCTCTACCGGTATTCCCCGTCAACAGGCAGCTTAAAGCTGATATTTAATACTGCGAAGTTCAGTCCCCTGGACAATGACGTAAATGCTATTGCAGCCGATAAAAGCGGCCAGATCTGGGTAGGCACCTCCACTGGGCTATGCGTTATGCAACCCGATGGCTCCGGGTTTACTCCCTACACTCCATCAACCGGGAATGCTTTCATCAACAATGTGCAGGTGAACTGTATTGAGCCCGACGATGATGGCCAGCTGTGGATTGGCACACAGGAAGGACTGATCGTGCTGAATACCCGGACAAAAGCCGTTGATCGCTATCTTCCGGATAATGGAAATATTTACAGTCTTACCAGTCAGGCTATAAGGTGCACTTATATCGACAGGCAGGGAATTTACTGGATTGGCACCTTTCGCGGCGGTATCGATAAATACGATAAAAACCTGAACCTCTTCAATTTCAAACCCGGTACTATCTTTCATACATCCGACCGCAAATCGTCGATAGTAAGTGCTTTTGCAGAAAAGAGCGCAGAAGAAATCCTGATTGGCACCGACGGCGGAGGTTTGTTCGAATTCAACCGTGCTACCGGGAAAGCCCAGCCGGTTAATATTCCGCTGCCGGCAAACAATAACGTGTCTATCATGGCGCTTCAGTATACACGGAACAAAAAACTATACATCGGCACTTATGCTCATGGCCTGCTTATCTCCAACGGCCGCAATTATAAGCACCTGGTAAAAGGAACCGGCCGTGATAACCTGAATGCCAGTGATGTTTTTTGTATAAAGGAAGATAGTAAAGGTAATGTTTGGGTAGGCACCAATGGCGAAGGAGTGAATATATTAAGAAATGAAGAAGTGGTTGCCAGGTTTAGTCCGCACCCGGGACCCGGCATACCGGAAGAAAAAAAGCTCCCCTTTAATGGATACATCAGAACCATTGAAGAAGATGCAGCAGGAAATATCTGGATTGGCTCACACGGTGGCGGCGTTGGCGTGTATCAACCCGCTACCGGCAAATGGAATATCTATACCCAAGGCAACAGCCAGCTGTCGGGCGATAAAGTACAGGTGATATTACGCGACAGCCGCGGGAATATGTGGGTGGGCACCTATGGCGGAGGGCTGAGCCTTTTCGACAAAACCACCGGGCGGTTTATCAACTACGGGGAAAAAGACGGGCTTCAGAACACCACCATCTACCAGATCATTGAAGATAAAGCCGGTATCCTCTGGCTGAGTACTAACACCGGCATCAGCAGCTTTAATTTCGCCACAAAAGAATTCCGGAACTATACCCATTACAATGGGGTGCAAAATAATAATTTCGTACATACATCCGGGTTACGGCTGTCTGACGGAGATGTTATGTTCGGCGGACTCGAGGGCTTTAATTATTTTACCCCCTCCGGCTTAACGGTTAACAGGAATGTACCTGTTATCCTCCTCACGGACTTAAAAGTATCCAATAAATCAGTGATCCCTGGGGAAGACAGTCCTATTAAAGATCACATTTCTGTTGCCAGTGAGATCAGGCTTGAATACAAACAGAATTTTGCGCTCAGCTTCGTAGCACTGAATTATACCATCCCCAGGAAAAATTACTACGCTTACAAACTGGAAGGATTTGATAAAGACTGGAACTATACCGGCACCATCAACACTGCTTCTTACACGAACCTCGATCCGGGGGAGTATATCTTTCATGTAAAAGCAAGTAATAACGACGGCGTATGGAATACAAAGGATACTACGATAAAGATCTATGTACGGCCGCCTTTCTGGCGAACCATTTATGCTTACCTGTTTTATTTATCCGTTATCTGCGCACTGCTGTTGTATAGCCGGTACCGTGGCATTACCAGGATCAGGAAGAAGTTCCTGGCAGAACAGGAGAAACAGGAGATAAAGCGTGTTCGTGAGCTGGACCGGATGAAAATTAAATTCCTCACTAATCTCAGTCATGATTTCAGAACCCCTATTTCATTGATCCTGGGACCGGTGGAACAGCTAATTACCGATGAAAAAACCGGGAACAGGCTTGAAAAACTGAACATGATCAAACGGAATTCCAGGCGGCTGCTCAACCTCGTTAATCAACTGCTGGATTTCAGGAAGATGGAAGAACACGAACTAAAGCTGCAACTGACCAAAGGAGAACTCGTAACATTCATAAAGGAAGTGACTGATTCCTTCAGCGATTTTGCCGAAAGGAAAAAGATCCGCTTCACCTTCACCAGCGGTCCAAAATCCCTGTATGCTTTCTTCGACCACGATAAAATGGAACGTATTCTCTTTAATCTACTTTCAAACGCATTCAAATTTACCCTGGAAGAAGATGCGGTAACGGTTGAATTACAACTGCTGGAAAAGCCCGCTGATCCTGGTCTGCAATGGGTGCTCATCACGGTGAAAGATACCGGTATCGGTATCCCCAAAGATAAAAGAGAGAAGGTATTCGACCACTTCTTCCAAACCAACACCAGTTCTGCCATTCTTAACCAGGGCACAGGTATAGGATTGTCCATTACAAAGGAGTTTGTAAAAATGCATGGAGGCAACATTGAAGTGGAAAGCGAATCCGGGCAAGGTGCGGCATTCTTTATACAACTTCCGTTAAAAATAGCTGAACAACACGTTCCTCCTTCATCCCATCCGGAAGAAACGCAGCCCGGAATACCGGAGCAACAGGAGTTATCCGGTGTATCTCCAGCGGTGCAAAGTTTCTCAGAGATGTCCACCATTTTACTGGTGGAAGATAATGAAGACTTCAGATTCTATCTTAAAGATAACCTCCGCAACAGCTACAAGGTAATAGAAGCCATCAATGGAAAAGATGGCTGGCAAAAGGCACTGGCGCTGCATCCGCATCTGATTGTCAGCGATATTACCATGCCGCAAATGGATGGTATCAGCCTGCTGCAAAAACTGAAATCAGACAAAAGAACCAGCCACATACCGGTAATATTGCTTACCGCACTTACCAATGAAGCGCAACAGATATCAGGACTGGAAACCGGCGCCAACGATTACCTCATTAAACCGTTTAATTTTGAGATACTCCACGCGAAGATCCGGAACCTGCTGCATTTGAACCATACCTTAAAAAATACCTATACCAAACAAATAAAAATACACGCCCCTGAAGTACAGAAAGAGTCGACAGACGAGAAACTACTAAACAAAATCGTTTGCCACCTTGAAGAGAAGCTGACCGACTCGCAGCTCTCCGTGGAGAGCCTTAGTAAAGAAGTAGGAATGAGCCGGAGCTCCTTATACAATAAATTGCTGGAACTGACCGGCCAAACACCTGTTGAATACATCCGTTCCTACCGGCTCGAAAAAGCGATGACCCTGATGCAAAAAAGCGACATGACTATTGCCGAAATCGCTTACCAGGTGGGATTTTCCACGCCTAACTATTTCGCCAAGTCGTTTAAGAATAAATACAACATGCTCCCATCTGAATTTATAGCACGGGTTAAAAAAGGCGATACCGGTGAATAAAACAAGTCCCCGGCTATGTAAGCCGGGGACTTGTTATCAAAAATACTATAGGGTTTTGCTGTTATTTTGCGTTTGCCTCAAGCGCCTTCGCCACTGCGGCGTAGGAGAGCTTCCGTACAAAAGCCTCTGTCCAAAGCCCTATTGGCTCACCTGGCCGCCAGGAGGAATTCGCCCGGCTGTCTAAAGGGCTCCAGATGGTAATGCCATAGCGTTGCTTAGCAGGAATGAGTTCAAAATATTTATCAATTACGTACTTGTACATGTCTGCCTGTGCTTTATAATGTTCAGCAGTAGCCTCCGTTGTTTTTACGCCTACGCCAAGATCCAGTTCAGATACTTTTATCAGTTTACCTGTAGCAGCCAGCAGCTTAAACATTTCGGCTATATTTTCCTTACTGGTAGTGGTGCTGATATGCATTTGTGTACCAATACCATCTACTTTGGCGCCTTTGCTTTCTATGTAGTTCACATATGCAATCAGGCCACGGCATTTGTCGAGGCTGTATTCAAGATTGTAGTCATTGATAAAATGGATATCCGTGGCGTTGCCATATTGCCTGGCCATTTTGAACGCGGTTACGGCATAGTCCTTGCCCAGGTAATCCTGCCAGAAAAATTCATCCGCCGCTATATTCGGCCGGCCAGCAGCTGTCTTTAACTCATAAGGGTTATTATCATCCATTGGTTCATTTACAACATCCCATGCTTTCACGGTGGATTTTCCCGCTTCTACCATGCCATTCATCCATTTATCAAGTGCGGCTGTGAGGATGTACTTTTTTTCTGCTGCGGTTTTTTCCACGATGGTGGTAGTGCCGCCTGTAGCTTTGGCGTTTTTCAGTACCACATCATCGATGTAAACAGTACCGGCAAATTCACCATAGCTGAAAACCAGTCGTGTTCTGTCGGCAGCAGTAGCCGTAGTGGCAACACTCACCTGCTTCCATTCGGTAGTAACCGTCACCTGGCCATATCCATTGGAGGAATAGTTGGCGCTCTGCAGCTCCGGGCGGATTATTCCTTCGGCGGTTCCTTTTACCCAAAAGCTCAATTCATAAGTTTCCCCGTTATCCAGCGGGGCTGCAAAGTCATAGCTGGTTTGCACATCCCAGTAATTGGCAGCTTTTGCGGGATTGGTTACATAAAAGGCTTTGCCTTTGTTGCCAACACCCATGCCATCGGTAGTTACGCCACGGGAGGAGCTGCCACCCCAGCCTCCCCAGCCGCTTCCGGATTCAAAATCACCATTGGCAACGAGGTTGTTCACTACCGGTGCGCCTTGCGTATCGTATACATACAAATTGTTTACATCGATGTAATAAGTTACGCCGGCTTTGTATCCGAGGTCGAAATGCAGTTTAATATTATCACCTGAGAAATCATCTATCGTAAAGCGGATCTCTTTCCATGAAATCCCCGTGGTAAAGGTGGCTGTGGGCGTACCTGATTTGGTCCAGTCTACCGAAGGCGTATTATTATTCAATCCTTCAAAAGAGATCCTTCCTTCGCCGGGCACATCTGACTTTATATACATCACTACTTCATACTTATGTGTTTTGTTTATTGCAACACGCGGAGTGATTAACTGTAAGTCTGTAGCTGCCGACGAGCCTCCTTTTGATACCAGCTTAATGGCTTTGTTTCCGGTACCCATACCTTCGCCATCTGCTACCGAAATACCGGCTCCGGGATTTGCCAGGGTCCAGCCGGCAAGGCTTTTGTCTTTCAGCCCTGCAAGGTTTAAGTCGTTCTGATAAGCCGGAGACGTTACCAGCAAAGGACTGAGCAATCCCTTCAGATAGCTGGCATTCTGATTGGCATGCCACATCAGGGTATGACCGTATACCTGCATCCCTGATTCGGCGGCAGTTTGAAGCAGTGATTTTACTTTCACTAGGTTTAAACTGCCATCGGCCTGCACTACGGCGCCATGTTTCATTTCATAACCCAAAACAATTTCATCGAAGTTCCTGTTGGCCAGACGGTACATCACTCCTTTATCGAGATAATCCTGTAAACCAAGTGCCACGCCTAACTTAAACCCAGGCTGCGCCACGCGGTTAATGTAGCTTTTCAACGCAGGGTAAGCGTCAATATCTTCCTGGGCAGCGATGCTTTCAGGCTTATCCACGTTGAAGTCGAGCGCTTTATATTTACTGCAGGACGTAATGACAACAAACGTAATAAAGCTGGCGGCTATTTTATGAAGTTGATTCATATTAATTACTTTAATTGTATCGGACAGAATAATTATTTACTTACCGGCGTAAATGTTTCCATTGTTACAGCCCGGTCCCTTGATACCAAAGTATCTGTGGTAGCCACCTGCATACCCGGTAAGGTTACCTGGTAATTGAGATAAAGCGCATCACGGTCTTTGCTACCCCAGCTGTTCTTCTCTCCTTTTTTTACAAACTGGCCGCTTCCGGTAGCCGTGAAACTCCCGTTGGCAGCGGAGATGGTACATTTACCACTGTCGTCGAACGTAAGCAGCAGGGTACAGTAAATATTAACGCCGTCTTTGTCTTTATAGACTACCGGGAATTCCAGTTCCTTCCGGGATCTGGTGTTCAGCATATTTACCTCATCCGATTCAACATATTCTTTATGCCTTACGATCGTTTGATTTACGCTTCCGGACACCACATCTTTTCCCCTGCGCAGATAGTTTCCGTGCCAGGTGTTCACATATTTGATAGCGTAAAGGATAAAGTCTTTTCCGCTCAAGATGGAGTCCGCACCTGATTTGTTGGTGATACGCAGCGGGATCACATAGGTATTCCTGATCGATTTGGGATCATTAAAAAAAGCATCTGTCAGCTGTACCTCTACTCCTCCTGCGAGGCCGCCTTCCGGGATAACAATTTCGTTTGCTGCCAGTGAATAGTAGCTGGCGGGCATGGGTAAGATTTCGTCTTTACCGGCGCCAAACAGCAACCCGTTTCCCAACAGGGAATTATCTACCGCAATGCCAACATGCAGGTCCTTTTTGCTGTAGTAAACACCGCCGGTTGTGGCCATGATCTTACATTTGCCCTGGTTGTCCAGTTCTGTACTGAACACATCTTCCCCGAAAGTAATCGTTCGCACCGGGTACTGGTAAGCGAAATACACCGTCTGGTATTCATAATCCGGGAATACTACCTCTTTGTTGCATGCTGCTGAAACAAAGAGCAGCATGATGGGTATTAAGAACTTTTTCATCTTTGTTAATTTCAAAAATCAAAGAAAAATTATTTAAGTATCAGGAGCATCCTGTTAGCGCCAGCCTTTGTTCTGTTCCAAAGATCCAAACTTGAGGATCTCCCCATACGGGATGGGACCATAGATCATGAACGGCTGGAACTGCCGGTTTTCCACGTTAATAAAGGCGTAATTATTATTGCGTATACTCACACCTTTGGCAGTTTCGCCAAGAGGCGCCTTCCAACGGCGAAGGTCCCAGAAGCGAAAGCCTTCAAAGCACAGTTCTATTCGCCGTTCATTCCTGATCAGCGTCCTCATTTGCTCCTTGCTGCCTCTCATTTCTTCGAGATAGGCGTCTCCGTTAGTAGTTCCTACCCCGGCCCTGTTACGGATCGCTTTGATAACATCATAAGCGGAGAATCCGAAGGCGCCGGTGCCTGTTGGCCCCCAGGCTTCATTGGCAGCTTCTGCGTAGTTGAGAAAAATTTCGGTATACCGGATATGTGGTTTGTAATGCCGTTGATTGTTCGCAGAGTTAGGATTCAGGTTAACATCCTGGCGCAACAACTTGCGCAGGTAGTAGCCGGTCCGGGTAGAAGTTTCTACTTTATTCAGCGCATCATTGGTGGGCCCATCTGCCGCAGTGTTGATCACTGTATTATTCGGGCCAGCGGTGCCGCCGTTAACCAAGATAAACATACGCAGCCGGGGATCGCGGCCCACATAGGGATTGGCAGGATCATAACCGCTGGCGGCATCCGTAATCGGAAGCCCGTTCGCCATTGGGAAAGCATCTACCAGGTTTTGTGTTGGATTGATGCGGCCATTGCCAAATAAGCTCGGTGGGAAATTAGCCTGCTCCAGATCACGGTTGTCGCCGTAGTTATTTCTCCAGAGTATTTCGGAAGGATTTGCCCCATCGGCTAATCCGGCAATTTCTGAAGCATTGGAATACCAGTTAAGACCATTTGCAGATAAAGCCCCCAGCCCGCCTTTCAGGGCAATTACTTCACCGGCGTAGTTTGCCGCGTCTGCCCAGGTGGTGGAGTTGCCCTCACCGCTGAAAGCCGGGCTGGCAGCCAGTAATGCCGCTTTCGACCGGATGGCCTTCGCAATACGGCCTGTGAGAAATCCACGGAAAGCGGAACCAAAGGCGCGGTCATATTGTTCCTTCGTTACAGTACCATACTTTGCGGGAATAAGCGCAGCACTGGCAATGTTTTCGTAATCTGTTGGAAGCAGCTGATCGGCCTGGGCAAGGTCACTGTAAATCTGCTTCATACATGCGTCAAAATTGCTTCTGGGCTTGTTGAAATCAGCATTTGGCCCCTGCACTTCAAGATTAATGGGTACGCCAAGTACAGCACCACTTTCAGACATGCCGGCGTGCGCCTGCAGCAGGTGATAATAGAAAAGGGCACGTAAGCCATGTGCTTCCCCTTTTACCCGCATAGCAAACAATTTGCTCACGGCAGGATCAGCCGCCCATTTCACGGTGTCAACATCCCGCAGCGTGATATTAAGATACTGAATAGCGGCATAAGCGTTGGTCCACTGGTTAAGCGGATTATTATTGGCGGTCCATTGTCCGTTTGCCATTTTCAGGAATGTATTGTTCTGATCATTGGTTACGGCATCGTCGGTAGCTACATCATTGAACGACCATGAATTTGTAGGGATACGGTTATAACCGTTGAGCAGCACGCCAAACGGAAGCCCTGCATCATTGGGATTATAATTTCCCGGATTCAGCTCCGGGTTATTTTCAATTTCCGGTGTCAGCAGATCCTTGCAGCTGGTCAGCAAAAGAACGGACGCCAGCAGCATGATGGTATATCTTTTCATAAAGTGGAAACTTGATTTAGATTAGAACATAGCTTTTACTCCCAGGTTATATAAGCGGGTTTGAGGTGCACTGCCGATGTTCATCTCCATCAATTTACGTTCGGCAGAAAGCGTCAGTAAATTGAAGCCACTCACGTACACACCCATTTCCTTCACTATTTTTTTATTGCCAATCAGATCGCTCATATCATAAGAGATCTGCACTTTAGCCAGGTCGATACGGTTAGCCTTGTACAGCCAGAAATCCGAGTTACGGAAATTGTTGTCGCTGTTGAAAGTGGTCAGGCGCGGGTATTTCGCTGACCCGGCTGTTTCCGGCGTCCAGCGGTCTCTTACCACTTCGGAATATTTGTCTTCTCCATCTACCCAGAACCAGGAGCTGTTCTTCATGCCGTAGGAACCGAAGCGGCCCTGGCCCAGCGCAAAGAAGGAGAACTGTTTCCATTTCACACTCACGTTTACGCCTAAGGTAAGCGGTGAGCCAAACCAGCCCCCACGGCCCAGGTACACTTCATCGCGTGTATCAATCACTCCATCTCCATTCTGATCTTTATACTTGATATCACCCGGTTTTACCTGGCCAAAAGTTTGGGAGGGAGAATTTTTAATATCATCTGCATCCTGGAAGAAGCCCTGGTGTTGCAGCCCCCATATCGCATCCAAAGGCCTGCCTTGTCTGTATTGGTAATTGTCTTCATAAGTTTCCGCGCGTTTTGTCGCGGTTGTTTTATAATAAGTTCCTACCAACCCGATGGAATAATTGATGGCAGATAGTTTCTTATTCAGACTGAGATTGAAATCAACCCCCATCCGTTTATCATCATTATAATTTATATAGGGGATGAAAGAAGATACCGGCCATCCGGTGGTGAAATAAGAAGGAAACAACACATTGGGCTGGATGATATTACCGGTAATTTTGTTGAGGAAGAAATTACCATCCAGTTTTATTAAGTTATGAAAGAAAGAACCCTCCAAACCGATACTGATCTCTTCCCTTTTCGGAAAACGCATATCAGGATTGGCTCCCCGCCTGGATTCTGTGGCTTGTACACCGGTACCATCCTTCCAGCCAAACCAGCTTCCCTGTGTGTTGGTATAAACACCCTGGTATAAATAGTAATTGTCAATATCCAGATCAGTATGCAGCACACCGGCGGAAGCGGTCAAACGCAGATCATCCACTCCCCGCACACCACGCATAAACGGTTCGTTACTCAACCGCCAGCCCAGCGACACGGTGGGTGAAAAAGCGGTGCGGTTGCCTTCCGGCAGCTTCGCGCTATGGACTACGGCTCCGCTGAAATCAATATAGTAAGTACGACTCAGGTTGTAGCCCAGCTGTAACCCGAGATTGGCGTTGCTGACACGGTGGTACACAGCGGATTCAGATTGCTGAAAGCCATTCACCAATAATACTGCGGAAAGATGATGCCTGTTGCCGATAGTGTTCACATAGTTGAACTGCCCGGAAGCTGCAATAGTTTGGCGGTACCAGCTGTTGCTTACATTCTGTACGCCGGAAGTAGCATCCTGCCCGTATTGCGTGAGACTGCTGATCAGATCCACGCCGGAATAGTTGTTCCAGGTGGGTGCATATACGGCATAAGTATTATTGAATGCCAGGTTATAGGAAGTGTTATAGTCAACAGCAAAGGTAGACCGGAAGGAAAGCCCTTTCAGTAAATTTCTCAGGTCTGCGTTCACGCCTGTGTTGAACTGGAATTGCCTGCTGATATAGCGGTTGTTTCCACCTGCATAGATGGCGGCAAACGGATTAGTTTGATCCAGCTGCGTTCCACCCAGCAAATATTTCCCATCAATAATATGGTTACTGTTCTTCACAAATACATTGGAAGCTTCATCCGTTGTTTCGATCATATCCAAAGGAATGAGCGGGGCAAAACGATGCGGACGCAAGGTAGCCGCGCTTTCCCAGTAATTGGTATTTACACCCCTGCCGGTATAGAAAATGGCGGAGGCATCCACATTACAGGAAATATACTGGTTGAGATTAACATCCACATTACCACGCAAATTGAGGCGATCGGATTTTCCATTGTCCACCGCTTCGCCAAAGTTGAGCAACGAACCGTTGGTCTGGTAACCGATATTGGTGTAATACCGCGCCTTATCATTTCCCCCGGAAATTTCTGCTGTTACATCATATCTGCCAAAAGCGTTTTTAAGATATTTGTCGGAGTAATAATCCACATTAGGATACCTGTATGGATTTTTACCTGCGGCATAATTATAAATCGTTTCGGGGCTATAAAGCTCGGCCAGTCCGTCGTTGCGGCGCGCTTCATTGTAAAGCGTCATGTACTCTGCTGATCCCAGGTAATGGGGATAGGCTTTGGGAACATTTACGCCGGCATTTGCCCGTATGTCGATCCGCTGATTGCCCGGGTTCCCTCTTTTAGTAGTAATGTACACCACTCCTTTTGCAGCCCTGCTGCCATAAAGCGCTACGGCATTCACTCCTTTGAGAAAAGAGATCTGTTCAATTTCTGTGGGCATTACATTTCCTGCTTCACGGGGTACGCCATCAATGACGAGCAGATAGCTCCCCATGCCCCACATACTATTTCCATTAAAACCATTTACCCAGCCGTCCATATTTTCCAGGCTGCTGGTCATATAGTTTAACTTCAGTTGTGATGCCACATCTACCGCGGAAACGCCTCCTGGCAGGTCTTTTCTATCCACCTTCCGGAATGCCACCTGTACCCGCTCGTCAGGCATATTGGAGATAGTTTTTGCCGTGGTATCCTGCGCCTGTAAAACCGGTGTCCCGCTTATCAGCGCCGCAGATACTATTAATGCTTTTATCTGATTCATGAATTTTTGAAATTAACAGTAAACGATACATGTAAGGGTTGCACGTTTTACCAACCCGGGTTCTGTGGGAATTCCAGGTACATATTGGCATCCGAATTTTTTAACGGCAGCCAGTAATGTTTTTCGGTATACCTGCGCTCCAGGATCACGGCCTCACGTAAATTGAGTACCCGGTTGTTCTTTGGATCTGCAGTACTGAACGATGGTGACCGGTCAAACTCCACAGATTTTTTCAGTGTGTAAGGACTTTGGATCAGCAACATCCATCTTCTCAGGTCATTGAAACGATGGCCTTCGAAAGACAGTTCCACCGCACGTTCGCGGCGTACTTCGCTCATGAAGCCATCCAGGGAAGCAGTGAAGCGGGCAGCCACACGTCCAACACCGGCCCGGTCGCGGATCACATTAATGGCGTCTACTGCTGTTTTAGCATAGTTACCGGCTTTGCCGGTGGCGGAGCCGTAGCCCTGCGCGGCTGCTTCTGCATACATGATGTATATATCTGCCAAACGCATATAAGGCAGGTGAATGTTAAGCGCCTTGTCGTAAGTCCAGCCATTATCAAAGCGGTTAGCAGTTATCGGAATAAACTTATAAAGCAGGTAACCGGAACGACTGCCGCTGCTGACGTCGCGGTAAGTTCCACCGGTATGCAGATTTGCATAACGGTTTCCTTCGTCGGTAGTGGCGCCCTGCACACATTTAACCCCGTCGAAAACAATATCGTTGTAGAAACGCGGGTCCCTGCCTCTCCATGGGTAAGCCGGGTCGTACCCTGATTCCGGATCCGCCTGTGTAATATCTTTAATAGGCAAGCCGTTAGCCATGCCGTAATAATCAACATAATTAGCCGTAGGAACGAAGGTGATGGCTTCTTCTGTGATCAAAGCCGGGCCGTATTGTTTGGCGGTACCATAGGTAGAACCATGTGCGCCATAATAAGGACTACGGAAAATAGCTTCCGTACCGCCGGGCATTAACCAGTTCTGGCCGGTGCTGTAGAAATTAGTATAGTACTTGGAGAATTCTACCAGCTTATAAGGCGCATCTCCCGACTCGCACAGCTGCAACAATTCACCAAATGCGGTGGCCGCTTTTTTGCAATATTCCGGGTTATATGTTTTGCTGCCGGTGGATACATAGTTCATCAACGGACTACCCGCCCACAAATAGTTTTTACCCAGGTAACCCAGCGCCATAATCTTATTAATACGCAGCTGATTTTTCCCCAGCGTTCTTTTTCCTGCGGTAGTATTATCCCAGTTTACAGGCAGCAGGTTTGCCGCCTCTCTGAAGTCGGCCGCGGCTTTATCTGCACACTCGCTGTATTTGAGACGTGGTAAGGTCAGCTTCTGATCGCCGGGAAGTACCTGGTCGATGTAAGGTAAACCACCGAAATACTGGATGAACATAAAATGAAACCATCCCCTGAAAAACAGCAATTGTCCTTTAATCAGGTCTTTCTCTTCCTGGGTGGCATCTGTTAGTTTATCAATATTTGCCAGGCCCATATTGGCTTTCCGGATACCGTACCATCCCAGTTTCCACATCGACTTTGCAAAGCGGTCGTCGTTGGTACTGGTATTATTCCGGTCCATCCAACCGGCCTGCCAGCCGTCGAACTGCGATTGCCAGCCCCAGAAATCGCCATTGTCTATTTTTACTATAAAGTGAAAATCGCGTGCGGTAGATTGAATTTCATCTTCTCCCCAGTTCCAGGAATTTGTCCAGTAAGCATTGGTAAAATCCGGTATGCAATGATAGAGTTCTTCGGTAAAGCCCTGAAAACTGATAAAGGTTTTAAATGCATTTTCTTCAGACACGATAGATTGTGGTTCCTTATCCAGGAACTTCTTGCAGGATGCCAGGCCAAGTACCATCACTATCCCGGCAAATGCAAGCAGCATCTTTGTATACTTATTCATAAAGATTATGTTTAGAAAGTAAAATTGGCCCCGAGATTATAACGCTTCACTGTAGGATAAGCTCCCTGCGATGCCCAGCCGGTACCTGCGAAATTTGATTCGCGGTCGTCCGGCATCTTGCTCCATGCCGCCAGGTTATTGCCGTTAAGATATATTCTCAGTGATTCAAGACCCGCCCGTTTTATAAATCCTTTATCGATTGTGTAGGCGATTTCAGCGTTCTTTAACCGCAGATAGGAACCATCATACATATATTGGGTACCGCGGTAATAACCTGCGGGCGTGGACAGCCAGCGTGGCATCGGTACATCTCCGTTGGTATTATTCTTCGACCAGTAACTGCCTTCGTTATAAACCGTGTGTCCCTGGGAACCCAAACTGTTGAATACCACCTGGCGGGTTACGTTATTCACGCCGTAGAATTGTACAAAAGCACTCAGCCCTTTCCAGTCCACGCCAAAGGTGGCGTTGTAGGTATTTGTGGGCCATCCGCTATGCCCATAGGGGATGTTGTCCCTTGCGTCAATCACGCCATCGCCGTTGTAATCAACGATGTAATAGTTGCCCGGTAGTTTCTGGTTGTCGTTGGTATTGTGCATGGTGCTGCCATAAAGCTCGTCCCATGTGTTGTAGTAGCCCTGGCTGACATAAGAATACGCCTGGCCAATCTGCATACCTTCTGATTTCTGATAAGCCGGCAGTAGTTCGGGGTTGTCGGCTTCGATGATTTTATTTTTGGTATGGGTCATGTTCAGGTCAGACCAAAGCCGGAGTTGTTTCCTGATGGGATAGCTGAAGTGCAGTTCCAGCTCATATCCCCGCGACGTTACGCGGCCAAGATTAGCCACCGGAGGAGTGGTGCCGTAGTAAGACGGAACAGACGACCTGTTGGCAAGCAATATTTTGGAGCGCTTATCTTCAAAGAAATCCACCTTACCTTTTATGAAACCTTTGAATAATTCAAAATCGGCTCCCACGTTAATTTTCTCTGCCTGCTCCCATTGCACATTTGGATTACCTACGGTAGATTCGCGGTACCAGTTGAACGGACTTTGCTCAGCTCCTTCGCCAGTGGTACCCAGCCGCGCCTGCCCGCCATAAGCCCACTCGGTCAGGTATAAGAAACGGCCCGCCACGTTATCGAAACCTGTTTGTCCGTATGAGGCGCGGAACTTCAACAGGTCCAGGAATTTTACGTTTTCCATGAAATGCTCATTGGATAAGATCCAGTTCACACCACCTGAAGAAAAGAAGGCAAACCGGTAATCAGGTGCAAACTTTTCCGAACCGTTATAGGCGCCGTTATATTCGATCGTGTATTTATTCTTGTAGTTGTAGGTAGCACGGAATACCCAATCTTCGCGGTACGAGGGAATCATGCTGCCACTGGCCGTAACATTGCGGTTCAGCAGTCCCATGGCGGTTACATTATGGTCATCTGCAATCGTCTTTGCATAATTTAACTGCAGCTGATAAAACAACCTCCGTTGATTATCCGTAACGGCGCCTGCTGCCGGCGACCACTTGATGCCTTCCTGGAAATCGAAATTGGTTACGCCATCGAAAGCGCTCTTGTAATATACATTTCCAGTGGCGGGGTCTATCCATTTGCGTTGTACATCGTGGTAAAGGTCATTCACCCCCCTGTCGCTTTCAACGAAAGTATTATCCATTGAAACAGTGGCATTGAATTTCAATCCGTCCACGAGCTTATCCAGGTTCTGTTCCACCGTGAAGTCGGTAGTGATGCGTGTAGTGGTCTGGTATTGAATACCACCCACTGCGAGGCTCCTTGCCGAGTTTTCTGCGCGTCCTTCATTTGGCGCATAGTAGCCCCAGGAGCCATCCGCATATACCGGCAGGAATACATCCGGCGCCGTAGTATAAGCGTCGATCCAGGAGCCATACTGATTACCCGAAAATCCCCACGGACTTTTCCGCACGCCATATGATCCGGAGAGATTTACTTTAAAGAGTGTAGAGGATGTCAATTGAAAATCCAGGTTGGAACGGACATTTAATCTTGTAAAACCGAAACCGGGTTTATACCCACGCCTGTTATCGTATATTTTAAAAAGATCGGCTTCATGCAGAAAATCTGCACTGGTGAAATATTTTACAAAACGGGTTCCTCCGCTGATGTTCAGGTTTGCATTTTGTGAGGTTGCATAATCCTTGAATAAGGTTTTTGCCCAGTCCACATTAGGATAACGCTCGGCCTCTTCCAGGTTGGCCGGGTTCCGGTATTTATCCAAAATAGCCTGTGGGTAAAAGTTGTTCCAGCTTTCAGGCTTTAATGCGAGTTCGTATTCTATGGCCTCATTAACAGTACGCAAAGCGTCGTACGAATCTGCCTTTCCGGGCAATTTAGAAGGCGCTTTCACAATATTATTTATGGTAGCACGGATAGAAGCTTTGCCCAGCTTTCCTCTTTTAGTAGTGATGAGGATAACACCGTTGGCGCCCCGCGAACCAAATACCGCCGTAGCCGAAGCATCTTTTAAAACCGTTACGGTTTCTACAGATCCGATATCGACACTGGACATTGGCCGCTCCACACCGTCTACCAGTATTAAAGGATTACTGTTATTCCAGGTGCTAAGTCCGCGGATGATCAGTTGAGGATCTTCTTCGCCGGGTAAGCCGGTGCTTTGGGCCGTAATAAGACCGGGTACATTTCCGGTGAGTGCAGCGCCGATATTCGACACGCCACCGGCCCGTTCCAACGTTTTACCATTGGTTTGTGAAACGGCGGCTACAACGCTCTCCTTTTTCTGCCGGCCATAACCTACGATCACCACATCTTCCAGACCAAAAACATTGTCTTTCATGGTGACCGAAATATTTGACTGGTTACGGATGTTTACTTCCTGCGGTGTTTTTCCTATAAAACTGAAAATAAGCACGTGTTTATCGGCAGGAACGCGCAGGAGAAATTTCCCATCATTACCTGTGCTGGTACTGATTTTTGTTTCTTTTATCTGTACCGTTGTACCGGGGATGGGCGTCTTTTTTTCATCCAGCACCACTCCCTGTACCACCCGTGTATCCTGAGCCTGTAAGGAAGACCAGGGGAGTGTAGCGGACAGCATTACTGCTGTCACAACAAGCCATTTCCATGACTTTGGAGAAAGAATCATTTTAAACATGGAATTCAAAATATTTAATGTTAGGGCAATAAGGGGTTCTGACAGCCAATACAGAACTATCACACCGGCATACCCGGCGGGAACAATGAAATGTGATAAAAAGCAGGACCCCTAAAGTGATTTATCGGATGCTACCCATTAAGTGTTGGAACTGAAAATGATTATAACGGGACGTGGTACCCCGGGGGACATTCAAATTTCATAAGTAATCATTTAGTGTTAAATTGACAATTTTTCATAACGGTATCGTTGTAGCCGTTCAGGTGGAGCTGAAACAAAAAACAACAGACGAATCTACAATAGCCCTGTTTATATGAATGGTACGAATCTCCAAAAGGATGGCAATAATGTCTAAATAACGTACAGATGCTGGTTAGCAACCAGTACGGTCCTTAAAATCCGGATTATTTTTTCCCCGTTCTTAACAAGCGGATACTCTTAATAAATATCTCCTGTGAGGCGCCTGCCGGGAACCTGATAAAGAGGTCATGCTGACCAGAAAGATCTTTATTCCGCAAAAGAGTCCGTCCGGAAAGTTGGCCGGGTTTAACCGGAACGCCGGCAATTTGTTTACCGTTCTCCAGGTCGTCAACCAACACTTTCAGTTCACCACTTTTAGTAGCAGCAGCCATTATCTCAATTGCCCGGGCTTCTCCGGCGGTACCGAAATCTACTCCTGATATCATCAGCCAGCCACCGTGCGTCGAAAAATTAGTGACTACCCAATCATCCCCTCTCTTTACTTTATGTGTACCATATTGATTGCTGCTTCCAATGGCAGGCAAGGCGGAAAATCCATCTTTGCAAACAAAAAAATCGAAATCAACCGGGCCATGTTCCGCAAACAAACCAATACTGGTACCTACCCAACTGTTAAAATTGGGCTGGGCTTTATCCAAAGCCACGGCACTGAGAGGCGCGCCCACTGACGTCCAGTTTTTACCATCCGTACTGAAAAAGCCACTCAGCTGATGTTCCCACCTTTCCAGTTTAAGCCAAACGTTTCCTCCTTTATTATAAGGTAGCTCCCGCAACGCGGAGTTCAACTGAAAAACAATTCTCCCCTGCGTATAGTAAAGGCGGGCATATACAGTTTGGTTGCCATTGGTAAGGTAAATGCCGCCATTTGCTGCCGGCGCATCGGCGTCGAGACGGGTAACGGCTGAATAGAAATGATCTGTTTCCTTTTGCAGGAGGTGGGTTCTCCCGCTGTCGGGAGATAAACGGATCCAACCTTTCCGGTGCGCCAGGGAATACTGTGCTGCTGCAGGTTTTGTGAGGAAATGCCACCAGGCTCCGAGGCTGTCTGTATCAAAATGATCAGTACGTACACTGCGCCAGGGAGTGTTGTCGTTATCCAGTGCGGGCTTAACTACCGGGCCGCTAACCGGTGGCGCTCCCCAGGGACGGTCGCCCTCCCATAGTACCTGGTATAAAGAAGTTTGTCGTCCCATACCAGACCAATCATCCTGATCTCTTTTCTGATAGCTCTGCCCGATCGTCCACCAGGTACCATCCGCCAGTTGAACGGGTGCTGAAATATGATTGGGACGGGCAAAAGTATTGTGCGGGTCAGGGCTTGGTTTGAAAAAATTGCCCAGCCGTTCCCATTTAGTGGAATCGGCCGTGAGGGCTGTTGCCCGCAAAACATACTGACCACCGGATACGTCGCCGGCCGGGAAGTAGTAGTAATATCCATTGCGTTTACACATTACGGGGCCTTCTGCCCAGCTGTATTGCAGGTTTGCATTCATCCAATCCAGGTTGATCACTGAATCCGTGAGCTGGCCGTCCTGCCCAAGCGCCTGCAAGCGGTTTACTTTCTGGCCATTTTTAATTACCATGTATGGCTTTCCGTCGTCATCTACAAAAATGGAGTTATCGTAGCCGAGTGGTCCGGTCTGAGGATTATCCTTTACCCGCACCGGGGCTGTCCACGGACCCTGTGGCGCAGCTGCTTTGGAAAACCATTGTCCGCCGGAAGAAAAATAGATCCAATAGGAGCCATAAAAATACGTGATGGCGCCCTGCCATACGCCGGCACCGGGGCGGTCTGCCACCATACCTGTATTTGCCGGCGGCAATACACGGCTGATCACTTTCCAATGTACCAGGTCTTTGGAATGATAAATGGGCAGGTAGGGATTGAAATGAAAAGAAGAGCCACAGTGATAGAAGTCCTTTCCCACCTTCAGCAGGGTTGGATCGGGATGATCTCCTGGCAGAACAGGATTGATATAGGTATTCACTGCCGAATAAAAATGTGTGGAATCTGTTTCAACGGGCGGCTTCCTGCCAGGGCCTCTTTGCTGGGCCAGCCCGTTTTGCATCGTCAGGCTAAAAAATAAAATGACAAAGACAATCGGTTTTAGTAACATTTCGTAAACGTGGTTTTTTGTAGCGGTAAGATAATTCCGCGTTCCTCCAACCGGCGGGTACAAATGTTGAAATGAAGGGTAAAAATGTTTTATCCGGCAGTCTGCCACTCATTTCTTACAAAAAAAACTCCGCCGGTTAAGTACCGGCGGAGTCAGGAATGTTTTTTTATAAAAACGCCTTACAGGTAATTATTGATGATATTTTCCAGGTACTCCTGTCTGCCGCTTCTTACCGCCGGTTCTCCCTGGGCGATAGCAAAAGCGCGCAGTTCTTCCAGGCCGGCTTTTCCTGATTCAAAGGCTTTTGCTGTATCAACGCTGAAAGAGGCATAACGTTCCTGGCGGATTTTGCGGTAGTCGCTTTTCTCCAGGATTTCATCCGCAGTGATCAGGGCGCGGGCAAAGCTGTCCACCCCACCGATATGAGCGTAGAAAATATCCGCAGGATCGGTAGAGTTTCTCCTGATCTTCGCATCGAAGTTGATACCGCCGCCTTTAAAGCCACCGCCTTCGAGGATAATCAACATGGCCTCAGTAAGCTCGTTGAGGTTGGTGGGGAACTGGTCGGTATCCCAGCCATTCTGGTAGTCGCCCCTGTTGGCGTCCATGCTTCCGAGCAAACCGGCGTCTATGGCTACCTGCAGCTCATGCTGGAAAGTATGGCCAGCCAGTGTTGCGTGGTTCACTTCGAGGTTAAGTTTAAAGTCGTTCAGCAGGTCGTACTGACGAAGGAACCCGATCACCGTTTCTGCATCATAATCATATTGGTGTTTGGTAGGCTCGCAGGGCTTGGGTTCAATAAAGAATGTACCGGTAAAGCCATTTTTGCGGGCATAATCCCTTGATGCCTGCAGGAACCTGGCCAGGTGTTCCTTTTCCCGCTTCATATCTGTATTTAACAGGCTCATATATCCTTCACGGCCGCCCCAGAAAACATAGTTCTCTCCACCAAGTGCAATCGTGGCATCGAGCGCCGCTTTTACCTGGGCTGCTGCATGGCTCAATACGTGGAAGTCAGGATTGGTGGCCGCGCCATTCATATAACGGCGGTGACTGAACAGGTTGGCGGTACCCCATAATAACTTAACGCCACTCTCCTCCTGTTTCTGTTTCAGGTACTGCGTAAGCGTTTGCAGGCGCTTTTCATTTTCCGCGATGTCGTTTGTGTAGTCAACCACATCAACATCATGGAAGCAGTAATAAGGAAGATTGAGTTTGGTAATCAGTTCAAAAGCGGCATCCGCTTTGTCTTTTGCGCGGGCAACAGGATCTGCGTTCTTATCCCATTCAAAGATGTGTGTTGCTTCGCCAAAGGGATCGGCGCCGGTTCCGTTAAAGGAGTGCCAGTAAGCAACAGCGAAGCGCAACCATTCTTTCATTGGTTTGCCGGCCACTACTTTGTTCTCATCATACCAGCGGTAAGCTAAAGGATTATCGGTACGTGGTCCTTCAAATTTAATGGCATCAATGCCTGCAAAAAATTCTTTCTTTCCTGTAATTATTTTCATATCCGTGTTTTAATAACGCAAATATGACGGGAATTTAAAGGGCTGGCAACCGTTATTTTTGAAAGAAAATATGCTATCTTATCAATAATTTGATAAATTTATCCATTTATATGATAAGATGGGTTATCTTAAGTCTGCATGAAAACGATTCTTCAGAAAATCACTAATGATTCCAGTCAAAGCTTCGCCTGCCGTATTTATGAAACGCCGCAATTTGAAACCAACTGGCATAAGCATCCTGAATACGAATTGATCCTGATATTAAAAGGTAATGGAACGGCCATGATCGGCGATTATGTAAGCGACTACACGGTGAACGATGTATTCTTTATGGCTGGTAATCTTCCGCATTGGTTCAGAAAAAGTCATCCTAAAATGAAGGGAGCCGCCCTGGTTATACACTTCACCCGGGATTGCTGGGGAGATGGGCTGCTGCAAATGGCGGAAATGAAAACCATACAATCCCTGTTGCAAAAGAACAACGGCATCCAGCTGGAACACGCCCTTAAAAAGGAGGTGTCGGAAAGCATGCAGCAGATACACCATGAAAAAGGCTTTGATAAACTGATCCTTTTACTGCAATGCCTGCATAGAATAGGTCATTCAACCCAATATAAAATACTGGCAGAAGATTTCACCGATACAGGCAATGTGCTCAACCCCGTCATCGAGAAAATTATTGATTTCTCTTTTAAACACTATCTCGAAAAAGTGACCCTTGAGGAAGTGGCTGCTATTGCAAACATGAGCGTGCCCAACTTTTGCAGGTTCTTCAAAAAAAATATCAAAAAAACCTATTTCGATTTCCTGAGAGATCTGCGTATCAGTCATGCCTGTAAACTGCTTACTGCCACTACACAGCCGATACTGGATATCTGTTATGAAAGTGGTTATAAAAGCTGGGCACACTTCAGTAAACAATTCAAAGAAGTAAAACAGCAAACGCCGAGTGAGTACCGGAGAACGTATTTGTACGAATGAATCTATTTACCAACATCCATAGGTAAATAAATACAGCAATGACCGTTTTCTTTAAGACAGCTGATAATATCAGCTGTCTTAAAGAAAGATCCTTCCACCCTCATGATCTTGTCTTCATCTTCCAGATCAAAAGTTATCCTCAGGCATGGATACATCTGCAAGAGATCATTGATGATCTCTTTGGTTACATCTGCTGACTGAACATCTGTTTTGAAAACATTTACCATAAATGCATATTATTTCTTCTTCCCTATCAGGGAAAAAGGATTGAATGATACGCCCACGTTAAAATAAAAAGTTGGATCCGGGGTGGTTTTGAATACCGGTGAGCCGAATGAATCTTCTTTACGGAAGATCCTGCCGGATGGGATTATCCTCATCCCTGTTTTTGCCGTGAACACAAAATATTTTACAATGAGATGTTCGTAAGTTAACCCGGAGTTGATATCCAACTGCCTGTATTCATACTTTTGAGAGGTGCCATCTATATTGTACAGGTAAAAGGAGGTTCGATCCATCTCTGCCCCCAATGATACCCTGCCATTGGTGAATACGGGTTTTCTCAGGTAAACACTTCTTGGGAGAACAACATCTGCGATCAGCCCATTACTGAATTTATGCTCATAGGAGAAAGTTGGTATGATGGGACTTTGGGCACTCGGATCAATACTAATGAGTATGCCGGCAGTCATTTTTGTACGTTGATTGGCTTTCAGGATCATGGTACCTGTGGCCATTCCTTTCACCCTTTCAAGATACTTCTCACTTCCATCTACCAAAATACTGGAAGTATAGATGGTGCGTTTATTAAACAAAGTTGAAAAAAAAGTAAAGTTGACAGATGAAAAAAGATAATGAAAATCGCCGTCAACATTTTTGACTGTTCCTCCAACAGAGGGTACTAAACCGGCTTCCGCAGTGGTATACCTGTAGCCCACAGTAGCACCCAATAGCCAGTTTTTTCTTTTTATAAAGTTGATATTGGCGCTCACTTTAGCCTGCGAGAAACTGTTAACCTTACTATCCGGCAACGACTTCCCTCCTCTTTCCGAAGAAAAGTTATACGGAGCAACATGGGTAAATTCTATATTGAAGGGACGTATAACAGTGAATTTATCGGCCGCATAGGCCACTACCCGTTTGGATATATTCACGCTTTCCTTAGCAGCGCCGGGAATACTGTCCCGCGTCTGTGAAAAACTTTCTGCCGATAAAGTCAGCAAACCTAATACTAATGGTACTGCATTTTTCAAAACATCCATCTTCTTTATTTTATACTTTTAATTATAGATCAGGGGAAAAATTATTGTTGGCGAAGTGGAACAAAGAAAGGATTAATACCATAGCAGTTTTCCTTTTTTATACCAAGCCGGTTACATTTTATATTAAATCCTTTCGCGCCGGAATTTGGTATAAGAATAGGGGTGGTTTGTATAATATCCGGTAACTGCCGGATATATCGTTTTATCTTTGTGCAGGTTTAAGAAACCCTGGAATATCATGAAACACGAACACCCGGAGTTAAAGGAAAGGAAGATTATACAGCTGATCGTTGACGACCGGTACAAGTTTTTACGTCATGCGGTGTTGTTACTTGGATCTCTGGCTATCATTTACAATACCACCCCGGTTTTACAATACTCCGGGACCTACAGGTATTTCAGGTTGCTCTGCGTGTATGGAGCGCTGATAACAATGTGCTACATCAACATGAATGTACTGGTGCCCAGGTTTTTCTTCAAGGGTTGGTACATAAGCTACCTGGCACTCCTGGTTTTACTGGTATTGGTGTTTATGGTACTGATGTTCGTATTATTAAATATGTTTTCCTCGTATGCGCAATTGCCGGCGAACCTGTCTGTCCCTGCCGGTAAAATGGGATTCTATGAAGGAACAATCCTCTTAACACCGATTATCCTGGTCACTACTATGATCAAGCTGTTCCAGCGATGGATGAGGGACAATGAAAGAATTACGGAGTTAAGGAATATCACCCTGACTATGGAACTAAACGAATTGCGGAACCAGATCAATCCGCATTTCCTGTTTAACATGCTCAATGGAATCAGGGTGCTTATGCGCAGCGATCCGGAGAAAGCCGATATTGTTATTATGAAACTATCCGAATTTCTTCGCTACCAGCTTTATGAGAACAATGAAGAAAAAACACTGCTGAGGTCCGAGATCAATTTCCTGTCCAATTTCCTTGATCTGGAAAAAATCAGAAGAGATAACCTGTCGGTCAGTATCGAAAATCATACGGCTGCTTCAGCCCTGAATCGTATCTTTTTACCACCTAACCTTTTCACTACCTTTGTTGAAAATGCTATAAAGCACAGTGTAAACATAAGCGGGGCGGAATCCTACATCAGGATAAGCATAACCGTTAGCGATGATAAACTTTACTTCCAATGTGTTAATTCGACAGACCCCGGATATATACCCTCCGATGAAAAAAACAGTGGATTAGGCTTAGCAAACATAAAAAGACGGCTTGAACTTTTATATGGCGATAATTGTGATCTTGAAATTACTTCTTCAGAAAATGAGTATAATGTAAAACTAACAATACCGTTATGAACTGTATCATTGTAGATGATGAGCCACTGGCAAGAGAACAAATGCAGACATTGATCAAAGAAGTATCCCGGCTGGAGATATTGGGAAAGTTCACCAATGCTCTCACTGCCCTGGACTTCTTAAAGGAAAATGATGTAGATCTTATTTTTCTCGATATTGAAATGCCGATGGTAACGGGATTACAGTTTGCCGCACAACTGCCCAGGCAAACGCTTACCATTTTTACAACCGCTTATCCGCAATACGCATTAAAGAGTTACGAGCTGGATGCCATCGACTACCTCCTTAAACCCATAGAAAAGTCGAGGTTGGAGAAAGCAATCAATAAAGCGGAGGTATATAGAAAATTGCTTTCAGATGATACCGAAAAGAGTATTATTGAGTCCAATACAGTTGCTTTCTTACTGATTAAGTCAGAGCGGAAATTCCATAGGGTCAATTTTGCCGATATCAGGTTTATAGAGGGGCTGAAGGATTATGTGGTCATGTATGTTGGTAACCAGAAGCTTATTACTGCCATGAATTTAAAAACCATTCACCAGAAGCTGCCCCAGCACCTTTTCCTGCGGGTCAGCAAGTCCTATGTAGTGAATACAAAATATATAGATTCCTTTGATCACCGCAATATTTACCTCAGCGAATTTGAGATCCCCCTCGGCGAGGTATATAAAAAGGATTTCTTTTCGGTTTTCTCAGGTGGCTCACTCAATCCGGAAGAGTGAGCTGTTTATACTGAGAACCTTTTTAAACGGTGAATACTACAAGATCAATAAAGCAACTGTGTTGCCCTTTATTCTTTAACAATTTTGAGGTCTTTAAAGTATCCCTCTGTGCCCACATCCACCCATAAACCAATACCACCCGATGCATCAGGTCCATGTTTCAGGTCGCTGACAATGAGAGATGGTTGTTTGTTTCCATTCAGAAAAAGCTTCGCCTGGTTTTCTTTTACCACTATTTTCATGGTGATCCATTCATTGAGGCCCATGTCGGCATATGACTCATAAACGCCTGGCGATTCTTCACGAAGGCGATCAAAGGCGTAATTGGGATAGGAAAAATACTGTATGGCGTGATTCCTCCTTAACTGATCCTCTGCTCGTCCGTTAGTGGGCCGTATGTAGATAGCTTCAAACTTACTATTTTCCGGGTTAATTCTAAAGGCAATGCCAATAAAGCCACGCGAAGTCTTCGAGGCGTCTTTCAAAAGTTTGCTGAGCACTTTTACTGTGATCGTTCCGTTCCTGAAATCGCTGTTTTTCAATTTTGCAAAAGTAGGCTCGTCAGCGTCTTTTACAGAAGAGTCTTTGATAACCTTTACGCCGTTTTTTTCAATTGACATTTGTACACTTACGGCCTCCAATGTGTTTACATTCAATGTTGCCGTCTGTCCGCGGGCGTTCCCGGACATAAGTAGTATACCACTTGCAAGTAATGAGAAGATGTATTTCATTTCGTTAGTATTAATTTAGAAATCACCGGAGGGCTTCCCGGAAAAACAGGCAATCAGATCCCAATATACCATAACAGATGCAAACATCTTTACTTTCCATAATTATTACTGTCAACTTGTATACTTTATTGCAGAGCCCCTTTACCATCGCGGCATACCTTTATTATTAACGTATTATTATCATTGCCCTCATGATAAAAATATGCAGAGATAATTTCTAATTTCATTCCATGGAAAACATTGCTTTGTTAAAACAGCTAACCGATAAAACAGCCGGCATTTTATACTTTAGTGAGTCCGAGTATCCACTAACCATAGAGCAATGGGGCGTTTTGCCGCCCGCTGATGTGCATGGTAAAATAGCGGCATTGCATCATGTTTCACCGGATGTTTTGAGATCCGTGGAAGAAGAAGCATTTTTTAGCCATATCACCGCAGCAGCTGATCCAAATGACGCACCGATTGTTGCCAACGCACAAAAGTTTAAAGCACTCCGGCAATTCCTCCGGGAAAACCTTACGAATATCCAGATAACCCGTGTAGAAGCAGGAGCCAGTATTCCTGTTTACATCACCGGACACCAGGCAGACGGCACCTGCATAGCATTGACTACAACAGCGATAGAATCCTAAGCAATCCGATAATCCATAAAAACCTGCATTATGAAACCCTTCATCAGGCATATCCTTGTTATATGCTTTGGCGGTGTATTGTTCACTTCCTGTAAAAAGGAAGCAACTATCCAACCCCAGGAAACTCTTCCTTCACAACGTAAGGCGACCACAGAACTGACTACCCTGCTGACAGAAAATTTCGAATCCGGCAGTAAAACGGCGTATGCAAGTGGTACGGTAACCTTGTCCAGCGGCTCCTGGACACTGGACGACGCCCTGATTGGCACCCTGTCTGCCGATCTGAAAAATGGTACCAAATCAGTACGTATCAGGAACACCGGTACATTAACGACCAACTTTAATATCGCCGGCGGAGCAGGCTCTGTTACCGTTACGGTTCATCACGGCAGCTATGGGTCGGATGGTAACAGCGACTGGCAGTTATGGACTTCCGGTGATAATGGAGGAAGCTGGCAACAGCAGGGCAGCAACGTTACTACTTCCGGTAACCTGCAGGCGGCTACTTTTACTTTTACCGCTGGCGCCAGTCTGCGGATCAGCATCCGGAAAGTTTCCGGTGGCTCAAACAGGATTAACATCGATGATATTTCCATTACGACCGGCGATGGCGGCAGCAATCCGCCTCCTGCAGCGGGAGACAACGACAATATGTTACTGGGCAACCCAAGCAACGCGCTGGCAGATATCTCTTCAGAAAATAATTACCTGATGGTAAAAACTTACTATGCGCTATCATATAGCCGTAGCCGTGGTACCCCCAATTGGGTAAGCTGGCACATACAATCATCCGATCTGGGTTCTGTTTCCCGCAGCGATGATTTCAGGGCAGACAACACGTTGCCCGCCGGATGGTACCAGGTACAGAACAGCAGCTACAGCGGCTCAGGATTTGACCGTGGCCACAACTGCCCTTCCGGTGACAGGACATCCACCACCGAAGCCAACTCCGCGACCTTCCTCATGACGAATATGATGCCGCAGGCGCCTAATAACAACCAGCAGACATGGGCCAACCTGGAAAACTATACCCGCAGCCTTGTTAACGCCGGCAATGAGGTATACGTGATCGATGGTAATTATGGCCAGGGCGGCACCGGCTCCCTGGGCGGTGTTACCAATACCATCAACAATGGGAATGTAACAGTTCCGGCCAATATCTGGAAGGTTGTAGTGGTACTGCCTGCAGGCAACAATGACCTGAGCAGGATTAACGGGGCAACCCGGGTGATTGCGGTGAATACACCCAACACCAACAGTATTAACTCCGACTGGACCCAATACAGGACAACCGTACGTGATATTGAAAATGCCACTGGTTACAACCTCTTATCAAGTCTGCGCGTAAGCTTACAGGATAGCCTGGAAACGAAGATCGATAACCAGCAATAAAGATAACAGCTACATAAAAAAGGGCAACAGAAGACTCAAGCTCCTATTGCCCTTAACCCCTTACCTACTCTACTAACGCGTCGTATATCCTCCATTGGCAAAAATGGTTTGCCCGGTAATCCACCAGCCATCTGTAACTAAAAACTCAACCAGCGGAGCGATATCTTTGATATCCGTAAGTCCGCCCAATGCGGAAGCCGCTTTATGATAAGCCACTGCCTCTGTGCTTTCCTGCCCGTAAAAAAACGGGGTATCCATTGGTCCGGGCGCTACAGCCGATACCGAAATACCACGGACACCAAACTCTTTGGATGCGGCACGGGTAAAGTCTTCCACCGGCGCTTTCATTCCGGCATAAGTAGAATAGTACCCGGTAAATGCCGCCAGCAGGGAGGTAACGATGGTACATATCTTACCATTACCATTCAATTTTTTCCCGGCTTCCTGAATAAAGAAATATGCTACTTTGGAGTTAATGTCCGACATACTGTCGTACTCCGCTTCGGTGGTGTCTACATACGGCTTCTTCAAAACCTTACCAACGGTGTTAATGGCAATGTCTATTCCGCCAAATTTATCAATGGCTTCATCAAAGAATTTAGCAATGTTATTTACATCAGTGAGGTCAGCCTGAAACAGGAATGCTTCAGCTCCTAAAGCTTCTACATCAGCCAGTGTTTTTTCTGCATCAGCTTTGGTACTCCCGCTGTTGTAGTGGATTGCCAGTTTTGCTCCTTTCGCTGCAAAATTACGGCTTAATAGTCCTCCCAGGTTTTTCGCTCCACCCGCGATCAAAACCACTTTTCCATTTAAATCGTTTCTTGCCATATTAATTGTTTTAATTACGGCAAAGGTCTGTATGCTAAATAGGTTTATCGTGGTGAACTTTTCGGAAGTTTCAACCTGGCAGATTATTTTTCCGCCATTGATCCGGTGTCAACCGTACATATTTTTTGAAGAATTTTGAGAAATTGGAAGGATCGTAAGTCAGGGTCATAGCGATATGTGCAATAGAAGCGTCTGTTTCCTGCAAAAGTTGTTTGGCCTTTTCTATAATTTTCTGATCATAGAAATGACAGGGATGAGCGCCCATTGTTTGCTTGATGGTATCAGTCAGGTGCTTGTGTGAAACGCATAATTCAGAAGCGATTTCATTCAGCTCCATCATTTCTGTTACTCTCCCCTGTACCAGGTCATCAATGTGTTTGTCTAAAAACACAAAGTACTGACTGGTTATTTCCTCACTCCTTTTTATCCGCTTATTACCAGTATCAGCCATTATCACTTTTTTACAAATTTAATATCTAAAGATTAGATATCCATACCAAACATTTTTTGGGTAATCGCAACTATTAAACTAGTTTAGGTCAATAGTTCATCGGCGATACTTAATAGTTTGACAGTTATGAAAAAACATCTGGTTATTTTACTTGGCATACTTTCCTTGTCTTCAGTGGTCGCAGCACAGCAACCCAAAATGGCTCCCACCCAGTCTCTTTCTATAAAAGACCTGGAAAATGCTTTCTATGCCGGTGAGAAGGTAAAAGAATACCTGGTAAAAAAGGGTTTTAAAACAGACCGTATCCTGAACAATAATGATTACAACGAAGACACTGTCGTAACCAGCAACGGAAAAGGCGATAAGATCCTCCTGGTTTATTATTACGGTCGTGTCACGATGTTACTTTTCCAAACCAGTGCTCTATTAACAGCCAAAAAAGTGTTGAGCAGTGCGCCGCCCCGCTACCAGTTGGCCGACAGCGTAGAACTGGCTAAGGGCCCTGATGCCAAAACATTCTTCCAGAAAAGATATGCTTACCTGGAAAAACGGAATACACCAACATCTCCTACTCCTCCACCACCTTATCCGGATGCAAGGTTTGTTTTTTGTTTTACCAACCCATCTGAAGGAAATGAAAAAAAACAGTACACTATTCATTTCTGGCAAACAAAAACAACAGTAAACGCAGGCGACATAGTGGAAATGTCGAATCAACAGAACCGGCCGCCGGAGATCAGCACCTATGAGTATGACCGTTTCCAGATCGATTCACTTAAAGTGGACCGGTATATACATCCCACCAAAATCAATCCCATTGCTCCCGGTGTACCCGGCCAGATGAATGAATTCATTCTTCAACATATCTTTAATGATCATTACCTGCCGCTTCAATTCCTGGATTACTCCGGGGTGCAATCAATTTTCATAAGCCCCAACAATGAAAAACAACGTTCATTGGAATATCAATTTAATACTGCCGGGCAACTGACGGCTGTTCTGTTAAAAAGACAGCAACCTTCCACTGAAAGAGATTGGGAACAATATATTCCTTTCGATGCAGAGGCGTATTCACTGGTTACTATCGATAACAAACCTGCAGATTTTGGTTTTGATACCCGGACGCATGCCATAGCATACGAACAAACCATTCCTGTTAAAGCAGGCAATGTTTCCCTGGATTATAACATGGACACTGTTATCGCATACAGCCCTAACTGGTTAAGGGTTTATAAAATGCTTAACAAAACCTTTTTTCTGATTGAAGAATACCATCTTTCACCCGAAAGTTACCGGAACAAAAAATTAAATACGGGACATAAATTTACACTGGAGGAAAAAGACGGAAATGTATATTATTCCTGCTATCAGACTGAAAAAGACCGCGCCATATTTAAGCGCCGCTATTCCAACACCAAATGGGAGCTGCCCTTAACCATCTTCGATTATGATGCCAATCGCGCGGACTACAGCCGTTTATTTGAAAGTTACCGACAAAAAGAGCCGGGGCAGATTGTAAAAGAAACCAGGCAAAACGGAACTTATACTTATACCATCGGGCAGTCTCATCTGAAAGAGTTAACGGATTGTAAGGTGATGTATAGAGCGTATTAGGGCAAAAGATCATTTTGGTTATCTTTGCCAACATCTTTTGATAAATGCACCCATGAAAAAAGAATTCGACGCCTTGTAGCACCAATTGTGTTTACAAGTGAAAAAAAACAAATGTCTGAAAGAGACAACCCATCGCAGGACTTATAACCTGGTTAGAAAAGAAACGTACACCATTTGCCCAAGATGCCGCTGGCATCCCACTTTTTGGCGATGGTGCGGGGACAATCCCTTTATCTGCATGACATATAAAGATGATGGAACCAACAAGCCTTACGCATCCAGATTTAAAAATCATCCCAACTGGAAAATTGTTTCAAAAAACAAGAAACAGTGGATGAAAAAAAGATTCCTGGAAAACCGTACGATCAGGCCCGATGGCAGCCTGCTGATCCAGTACGGCTGGTAAAACCGCTAACGCCCTGCAATTAACACTGTAGGGCTTTTTTTATCTTCTTTTCGGTAGCTCCACATAAAAAGTGGTACCGGCACCGGCGTTACTTTCAAACCAGATCTTACCTTCATGCGCTTCTACAATCTGCCGGGAAATAGCTAGTCCTAAACCAAAAGACTGCTCTCCCGAAGTACCCTGCCTCTTGGCATCTGTAAACATACTGAAAACCTTGTTCCTTAAATTCTCAGGTATTCCTATGCCATGATCGGCTACGCTGATCAGAACAGCATCCTGCTGGTCGACCAGGGCTACATTGATTACAGATCCTTCGGGGCTGAATTTCATTGCATTTACAACTATATTGCTGATCACCCTCCAGATCTTTTCCCTGTTTATAGGGATCACTATTTCTTCGGTATGCAATGTGATCATTTGGTTCTTCTCACTTGATTTGAACTTTAACAGGTCAATACAATAACGAAGCAGGGTGTGTATTTCAACAGGCTCTTTTGTCAGGCCTTCTGCGGTGATATTCATATTCAGCAGGTCGGCTATCATGTCCAGGGAATGAAGACTGGAAGTTTTCATCAGCCCAAGCATTTCCCTGTCTGCTGGCTGCAACTCTTCATTTTCAAGTAGCAGCGTGGCGATGCTGACGGCGGCGGCTATTGGATTTCTCAGGTCGTGTGCAACGATCTTCATGATACGGGTGTTTTCCTGCTGACTTTGTTCCAGCGATCCAAGCGCCATTTGCAACTGTTCATTTTTCTGAGCCAGCTTATTGTTGAGCTCTTTGGAACGTCTCAGGCTATACCATACCCCTGCGAGGATAACGACCACCATGATAGAAAAAACCACAAACCCGGTCAGATAGCCGGTTTTCAGCTCATTATCTTTTTTTAACAGGGCCAGTTTATATTGCTGCTCCGTGTCTTTGAAGATAGCATCCATGTCAATATCCCTTAACCCGGCACTGACCTTGCTAACAGAGTCCTGCGCCCTTTGAAATTTCTTTATAAATGGATAGGCCAGTTGATACTGCCCGGTTTTATCAAAATAATTCCATTTTACTTTATACCATCTCTGGCGAAGATTTTCATTTGTCGGGTTGTTCCCCTCTTTGCCCAGGTATGCTTCCAGCTGATCCAGCAGTTCGCCTGCCTCTTTGAAGCATTTCTGCTTCACGTAAAGCCCTGCCAGCTTCAGCTTTGCCGTTTGGGCATCCTGGAAATCATGATCCGGGTTACTGTTAACGGTGATACTCTCTTTTAAATAGTGTTCCGCTTCCTTGTCCTGATGCTGTTCGGCATAAACACCACCAAGGTTGCCGTAGATCACCCCACGGGAGGTTTCAATAAAGTTTTTTCTCTCAGGATATTTATGGGCATTCTGGTCAATAAATGCCAGTCCTTTTTGATAATAATAAATCGCACTATCAGGCATGCCCGCCAGTTCATACGCCAGTGCAATGGCGGTTAATGTGCTTTGCCTGAATGAGAAGTACTTATTGAACCTGTCATCGGTTTTACAGGTCGCATTTTCACTAAGCGCCTGTATCAGATAGGGAATGGCTTTTAAATATTGTCCCTGACTATACCTGACCAGCCCCAGCTTGCCCGTAAATTCAAAATAACTGCAGCTGTCCAGGTGCTGATGCGCGAAGGTTCTCCCGTCATAATAGTATTTAAAGGCCTCTGCATATCTTCTTTCTGCCAACAACACATGCCCTTTGGCGAAAATGGCATTGGCATATTCAGTTTTATATCTTTCTTCATTACCCTTTAAGATAAAAGTCATGCTATCTGCATTCAACCGGGCTTTTTTCAGGTTAAAATCATAGTTCAGGTAGAAATTGACCTTATGGTTATACTTCTCCCACTGATCAATGGGCCCGGGGGCAGGAATTTGCTGAAAAGCAGAGTCAAGGTAATGGATGGACTCCTGGACTTTGCCCACATTTAACAGGTCATTTGTGCTGTCGAGAATGGCCTCCACCAGTTTTGGATGATCCGGGACTTCCCGGGCAGGCTCCTCCCTGCAGGAACTCAGCCAGCAGGTAACCAGGACCGACACCTGCAGCAACAGGGAATAACAACCGGTGGTTTTTACGGACATGGGACGATTTAAAGGGTGATGCTTCCTACAATTTAACAAATTGACGGGAAATAAGATCACTACCGGGAAATGAGCCCTTTATACCCCGAAAATTTATGGTTAATATGTTAACTTTGTGTATGCAAAACAGAGAATTAGGGGAGGATAAATCGCTGTTATTAAAAGTAGCTGGTGGTGATCAACGAGCATTTCGCCTAATTTTCGATGCCTATAGCAACCGGGTGTTTACTTACGCCTTCAGGTACCTGAAATCAAAAGAACTTTCTGAAGAAATTGTACAGGAAGTATTTGTAAAGATCTGGGTAAAAAGAGATGGCTTACCTGAAATAGGCAATTTTGGGGGATTTATCAGAACCGTTACCAATAATCTCACCTTAGACGCCCTGAGAAAACGGGCCCTGGATTACAAAACCATCAATGAAGGTAAACACAAATGGTCTGACCAGGACAATGCCACCGAAGAGGATATCATGCTCAAAGACTCTCGGGCTTATATGGCTATGGCAATAGATCAGCTGCCCAAACAGCAGAAACTCGTTTATCAAATGTGCTACATAGAAGGACTAAAACAAAAAGATATAGCAAAAAAACTTAATATCTCCCCTTTAACCGTAAAGGTGCATCTCAGGGAAGCTGTAAAAACATTAAAAGCACATCTTAAGGATGGTAATTCCCTGCCCCTGATCTCGCTGGTGCTGCTCGGGATATGTAAATAATTATTTTTTTTCTCCCCCTACTCCTTTTCCAATTTTGGTTCGTCAGATATTATAAAGGGCTTTGAACAACCTGTTCAACAAGAGTTTTATGAAAAAAGAGCGAATCGAATATTTGATTAAGAAATATGCCGGCAACACCATCACCAGTGCTGAAGAGGCCGAACTTATGCAATTCATAGGGCATAAGGACAATGATCTTAATGAAATAAGGGCTTTGATGGAGGAAACCTGGGATGACAGCACAGAGCCATTAGTGTTGGATAATCAGGCCGCCGACCGGATTTTTGAACAGGTAATAAAATCAGACCAGCCCTCCCGGATGCGATGGCTCCGGCCCTGGATGGGCTGGGCGGCAGCATTTATCCTGCTCTGTTTCGGAACCACTTTCTTTTATCCAAAGTATTCCGGCCAACAAAACACCGCTGATCGTTTCCCCGTGGTAAATGCCATTGCCAGATCAGAACATAAAAAGATCATACTACCAGACGGAAGCACTGTTATACTGAACAACAATAGTACACTCGAATATCCTGAAAAATTTACCGGACCCACCAGAACAGTGACGCTGAAAGGCGAAGGCTACTTTGATATTCTGCACAATCCGGTCAGCCCGTTTATTGTACAATCAGGAAAACTGAAAACAACCGTATTAGGCACCGCCTTTAACATAAAAGCGCTGAATGGCAACGATGAGATTATCGTAACAGTGACCAGGGGCAGGGTCAGCGTGGCCGATGAGCATAAAGTATTGGGGATCCTTGAACCCAATGAACAAATGGTTTTTCATACCGGCGACAAGAAGCCCGACCTGGTTAAAGTGCAGGCGAAAGAAATAGTGCAATGGCAGCAAAACGACCTGTTTTTTGAGAATATTACGATGGAAGAAGCAGCCGCCGTACTTTCTCAAAGGTTCAATACCAGGATCACCTTCTTAAATGACCAGGGAAAAAACTGCCGCTTTACAGCCACCTTCCTGAAAGGGGAAAGTCTTGATGAAATCATTAAAGTCATTACATCCTTTAACGATGCAGAATATAAAACTTTGCCAGGGGAAATTATAATCTCCGGAAAAAATTGCAATAACTAACAATCAATAACCAACCAACTTACGAATCAACCAATTATCAGGCTGCCAGTCGGCAATTAATCATTATTAACCAAAAGATGAGGAAAGAATTATATCACCTGCGCATTTGATAGAAACTCCCTGTCGCTAAACAGGGAGCTGTAATTGTTTTGCTTCAACGCTAATTGGAGCAAATTGTTAAACAATTTGGAGAATCATTTAAACATTTAAAATTATGAAATTTTCTGCACAACCAGCAGAGGGAGGAAAAGTCTGTCCTGACCTTTCTACTTTTAATAACTCACGATACATAATTCGTCAGATTATGCGTTTAAGCTTGATTACAGCTATTATCACTTTTGCAACGGTTCAACTGATATCGGCGACGCCTGGTAACGGGCAGGGCACCTCCAGGGTAGAAGTGATGGTAGAACTCCATAACGAGTCCGTTTTTTCAGCCATTAAAAAGATAGAACAGCAAACTGATTTCCGGTTTGTATACCGCGATAAAGATCTGGCCGGCCTTAAAGACTTTAATCTCCCACTCGGGAAACGCTCTGTCAGAGAGCTATTAGACCTGCTCTTTGATGCTAAAGATTTCCGGATAACAGAGCTAAACAACAAGATCCTGATTTCCCCGGCAGAGAAAAACCCTGCCGGAACTGCACAGGATATCCGGGTGATGGGAATTGTGATGGATGAAAGCGGAGACCCGATACCCGGTGTTACCGTGCGGGTAAAAAACAACAACAGCCTCAGTACAGCTACCGATCAGAATGGCCATTTTAATATCACCATTCCGGAAACCGGCAGCAGGTCACTTCTTTTTAGCTATATCGGTTATAAAACCCAGGAAATTGACCTGGGAAACCAAACCTCTGTAAGAGTAGTGCTTTCACCGCTTGCAGGCAGTTTGAATGAGGTAGTAGTGATCGGTTACGGCACCTCTACCCGTAAAGACCTGACCGGCTCCATCGCAAGGGTGAACTCAAAAACCATACAGGACCAGCCTGTTGGCAATGTGATCAATGCCCTGCAAGGCAGGATGGCCGGCGTTGAAGTATCCCAGTCCAATGGATTACCTGGTTCAGGCACTTCCATCAAAATACGCGGACAGTACTCTATCAATAGTGGTGTGGAACCACTGTACGTGATAGATGGTGTTCCTTTCAATTTTAGTTTAAGCGTTTACCAAACAGGCTCCAATGGTACCGTAAACCCGCTGAACAGCCTGAATCCCGGTGATATTGAGAGTATAGATGTATTGAAAGACGGAGATGCTACGGCCATTTACGGCGCCAGAGGAGGCAACGGCGTTATTCTGATCACTACTAAAAAAGGGAAAGCCGGTAAAACCAAACTGGATCTCAACCTGAGTTCCGGCATCGGGAAAGTAGGCAATAAAATAGACATGCTGAATGGCGAACAGTATTTAGCCCTCCGTAAAGAAGCCTTTGCCAATGACAAGGTAACACCCACTACGGCCAATGCCCCTGATTTAACCACCTGGAGCCAGACTAAGTTCAGAAACTGGCAGGATGACCTGCTGGGCGGCACCGCGCGCTACACGGATGCACAGGGAACATTGAGCGGCGGCAACGAGGATACCCATTTTGCCTTTAGTAGCGGTTATCATCATGAGGGCACTGTTTTCCCCGGAAGTTTTGCGGAAGACAGGATCTCAGCAAGACTGAACATTGACCATACTTCAAAAGACAGAAGATTTTATGCGTTAATATCTGCCGCCTATTCTTATGATAAAAACAATTTGCCAACAAGAGATCTAAGCAGTTATTATAATCTTCCTCCTAACTATGATCCTTATACTTCTACCGGGGCATTCAACTTCTCCCCGCTTATACAGTATAATCCATATGCCCTGTTGGCACAGAAATACAAGGCGGCCACAGCAAACCTGATCGGCAACATGAGCCTGAGATACAGGATTCTTCCGGGATTGAGCCTGAAAGCAAACCTGGGCTATACTTCTCTTAATTTTGACCAGAATGCGCAGTTCCCATCTTCAACACTTAATCCGTCGTACTTTGCGGCTGTAAGCAATGCTGTGTTTGGCGCCACTTCCGCAAGATCCTATATTGCAGAACCCCAGCTGGAATACATTAAAGATCTTGGAAAAGGTAAACTGACGGCGCTACTGGGTAGCACTTTTCAATCCAATACCAGCATCACCAACACCACTACCGGTAACAACTACAGCAACGATGCCTTATTGGGTAGTATGGCGGCAGCAGGAACGCTTTCTGCGAGAACCGCCTACGATAATTATAATTTCAGCTCTGTTTTTGGAAGAATCACTTACAACTGGCAGGGTAAATATATTCTGAATGCTACCATGAGAAGAGATGGTTCCTCCCGTTTTGGCCTGAACAATGAATTTGGAAACTTCGGTGCAATAGGCGCCGCGTGGGTATTCTCAGAAGAGCCGTTTGTGAAAGATCAGTTCTCCTTTTTAAGCTTTGGTAAATTACGCGGCAGTTATGGTGTTACAGGCAATGATCAAATCCCCAATTATCAGAACCTGTCTACCTATACGGCCAGCGGATCTACCAGCGGATATCAGGGAATAACGGTACAAAATCCGTCAAGGCTCGCCAACCCGGATATCAAATGGGAAAGTAACAAAAAAGCAGAACTGGCACTGGAACTGGGTTTCCTGAAAGACAGGATACAGTTCACTGCTGCCGCATACCGGAATACGGTAGGTAACCAGCTGTTGTATATTTCAACGCCCGGACAAGTGGGCTTTACAAGCTATCTGGGGAACTTCCCTGCCACCATCCAGGCGCAGGGACTCGAGTTTGAGCTGAATACAAAAAACATTGAAAGAAATGATTTCAGGTGGTCCACTTCATTCAATTTCACCATCAACAAATCAAAGATCTCCAAATTCGATAACCTCGCCAGTTTGAGCTTCTATGCCAATCAGTTTATGGTAGGCTATCCCGTGCCGTTTAGCAGGCAATACATTTTTAACGGGATAGATCCCAATACCGGGATAGTTACCTATCAAACTGCCAATCCAAATGGCATCCCCTCTTACCTGGTGGATCAGCAGCCAACGCCTATTGGCAATCCATACTATGGCGGTTTAAGTAATAATTTTACCTATAAGCGCTTTGAATTAGGCTTCTTCTTCCAGTTCAAACATCAGAATGGATATATCAATGGCGTAGCAGGATCTCTCGGCTCTATGAACAACCAGAACACCACTACACTGGACCATTGGAAACAGCCGAAAGACAATACGCAGTTTGGCGCACCAACTGCCAATTCAAGCAATCCGGCATATAATGCTTACAGCTTCTATTATAACAGCTCCACCGCATTTTATGGCGATGCGTCCTGGCTAAAGCTGAAGAATGTGAACCTGGCTTATAATTTCCCAAAACGTTGGATTACGGCTGCAAAACTGGCTAATCTGAGAGTATATGCCCAGGCACAAAATGTTTTTACGATATCGAAATACAAAAATGTATTTGATCCTGAAATGGGAGCTGGTCAAGGGGGACCAGGAATGCCGGCACTGCGTACTATTGTTTTTGGTTTGAATGCTTCTTTCTAACACTAAACCTGACATCAACATGAAATTACTTTCCATACATAAGATCTGCCTGGTTGTAATACCGGGAGTGTTGCTCTCCACCGCTTCCTGTAAAAAATTTATTGAGGTAGATGTACCGATTGACCAGGTGAGCGCTGATAAAGCTTTCCTCAATGATGCAACAGCGCTGAGTTCTGTTCTGGGCCTGTACGCCAACGGTAACCTGCTGCCCGCCAGCGGAAGCACGGAAAACTCTTTACTGGGTGCTGCCACCGCCCTCGGCGGCGCAGCGGCGGATGATATCTACCTGAGTTCCGCTACTTACCTGGACGAGTTTAAAACCAATACCATCTCTACCTCCAGCGGATATGTAAACAATACCTGGAACTACGCCTATGCGGTTATTTTTGCGGCTAATTCAGCTATTGAAGGACTCAACAGCTCTACTGGTGTATCTCCTGCGGTGAAGCAGCAATTGCTTGGTGAAACGTATTTTATGCGCGCCTTCACTTATTTCTATCTCACTAATTTATATGGAGATGTACCAAAGGTAACCAGCACTGCAAATAGCGTGAATTTAACATTGCCCAGGGCGCCACAGGCAGAAATATATGAGATGATCATCAGCGACCTGAAAATCGCGCAAAACAACCTGGCAGATGCATATCCGTCCGCACAACGGGCCAGGGCCAACAAAGCCGCCGCCACTGCGCTTCTTTCACGGGTGTATTTATACATCAAAGATTACGCAAATGCGGAGGCGCAGGCAACAACGGTGATCAATAACAGCGCTTATAAACTGGAAAGCCTGGACAGTGCTTTCCTGAATACCAGCAACGAAGTGATCTGGCAACGTTTTACTTTTTACGGCTACTCTATTTTCGGCCGTAATTTTGTTCCGTCAGGCACCACGCCTAACTATGTGATTTATCCAACACTGGCTGCCAGCTTTGAATCTGACGATCAGCGCATGGCTAAGTGGCTTAAACCACTTCCGATAGGTAATATTACCTATTACTATCCTTATAAGTACAAGCTACGTGACGCCACTGCCGGAAATGAATTTAATGTACTGCTTCGTTTGGCAGAACAATACCTGATCCGGGCAGAAGCCAGGGCGCAACTCGGTAAAGTAACCGGGGCAGGTAGTGCAGCAGAAGATCTGAATATAGTAAGAACCCGTGCAGGTCTTACCGGTACAACAGCCAACACCCAAAGCACCATGCTGCTGGCAATTGAAAAAGAACGGGCGCATGAACTGTTTGCTGAACTGGGCCACCGCCTGTTCGATTTAAGAAGAACGGGCAGGGCTGACGCTGTTCTTGGTCCGCAAAAACCAACCTGGAAGTCCACCGCTGTGTTGTTCCCGGTACCGGCCAATCAGATTTTATACAATAAAAATCTTACTCAAAATCAAGGTTACAACTAATCCGACAGGCATGCTAACAAAAATAAACAGGCAACTACGTTTGCTGACAGCAATCATTTGCTGCACCATAGGAGTACAGGCACAGCAAAGTGATACGAAAGTTAAAATGCTTGGAGAGCCCGCCCCTCCCCTGTACATTTCCAACTGGCTAAAGGGAGATAAGATAACCGCCTTTGAAAAGAACAAAGTATATGTGGTTGAATTCTGGGCTACCTGGTGCCAACCCTGTATCGCCGGGATGCCCCATCTGTCGGAGCTGGCAGAGAAATATAAAAAAGAAGTGACCGTGCTGGGCGTAAGCATCCATGAACGCAAAGAAACCACTTTGCCTGTCATAGAAAAATTTGTTGCCGGGATGGGGGAAAAGATGGACTACAACGTAGCCACCGAACAGGGTACCCTGATGGCGGAGAACTGGATGAAAGCGTACGGCGAGCGGGGAATCCCCTATTCATTTGTGGTGGACCAGCAAGGAAGGATTGCCTGGGCCGGCCCACCCAAAAATCTGGACAAAGTGCTGCCCCAGATCATTTCAGGCACCTGGGATATTAAAGACGCCGCCGAAAAAAGAAAGGAATGGCAACGGCTGTCAGTCATCGACAACAACCTTGTACCAATTATGAATCCTCTCATGGGGAACCCGGGAAATCCTATTGGCGCCTTAAAAAGAATTGATTCAATTCTTGCCAAAAACCCGGAACTCAAATACTATCCTTATACCGGCCATTATACTTTTTATGCTTTGACTAAAACAAACCCTGAAAAGGCGGTGGAATTTGGAAAGGAATGGCTCAAACACAATGACTATCCTCGATTTTCAACTGTTACAGACGCGGTCACAGGAAAAGACAACCTGCCGGCATCTCTGTATATACTGGCAGCCGACTGTTATCAGTCGCAGCTCAATCTTTACCCGTGGAGTATGGACTTTCCGGCCACTTACAAAAAAATGGCGGAGCTGTATGTAAAAGCAGGGAACAAAGAGAAAGCGGCTGAACTGCTGAAGAAGGCTGATTCTACGGAAGTCAAAAAAACAGATCATTAATTTAATTCGTAGAAAATGAAGTATCTGAAAATATGTTTCTTATTGCTGATCACCACGGCTGCATTTTCGCAGAACCGTGGCTCCGTTGATCCTAAACTCACGGAACTGTTAAACCAGAAAGATTCCGTCGAGCTGGGAAAGAAACTGGAAGCACTTTCTAAAAGCGATGTAGAAGAAGATCTGAATTTATTGGTTTCTTATTACAATACTACACGCAATCAAAATAAGAGAGATTCCATCGCACGGCTTTCTATCCGGAAATTCCCTAACGGCTTTGCCGCTTTTGATGAAGCTTTGGGAGAGATCTATAATGAAACCAACGGGGCTGAGAATGAAAAAAAGTATAAGCTTTTTGTGTCCCGGTTTGGATCAAACCCAACGCTTAAAGGACATTTCTTTTTCGATGCGGCTAAATATTACGTAGCGGTTTCTTTCAGAAACAATCCCGGGAAAGTGATGCAATACCTGAACCAGATCCGGGACACTGCTTATAAAACCAAAGCATTCTCCTATGCGGCAAGGGAAACCTATGCACGGAAAGAGTACGTGCTGGCAGAAACCCTGATCAAAAAATCTATTGGCGATGAAATGCGGAGATCCGCCGAAAAGTCGGCTGATTACTATACTTACGCGAGGCAATACGCGGCTATCCTGTATGCCAATAAAAAGTATAAAGATGGCTTGAAATATGCCCGCCAGGTGTATGCGCAGGACGATAAAAAAGACAGGACGTTCAATGACACCTATTTAAATTTATTGGTAGCCAACCGGGAGTTTACCGAAGCCTTCCCCTTAATGGAGGAAAGCATCAAAAACGGAAGGGCTTCGCAGGAAGTAAAGGCGCAGTTTAGAAACGCCTATATCACGGTAAAAGGAAGTGACCAGGGATTTGTGGCCTATGAGCGTGCGCTTTATGACGCACTGAAAGAAAAGATTAACGCTGACCTGGCAAAAAAAATGATCAAAGAACCAGCCTTCAATTTTTCCGTAACGGATGTAAACGGGAAAACGGTTTCCCTCTCCGATTACAAGGGAAAAACAGTTATCCTGGATTTTTGGGCTACCTGGTGCGGCCCCTGTAAAGCCTCCTTTCCCAACATGCAGGCCGCAGTGAATAAATTTAAAGATGACAGCAGTGTAGTATTCCTTTTTATTCATACCTGGGAAACAGATGCTGATCCGGTAAAGAGTGCAGACAACTATCTGCGAACCAACAAATACACTTTTAATTTGCTGATGGATCTAAAAGACCCGGTGGCTAAAACCAATAAAGCGGCCGCAGGATACAAGTTACAGGGCATCCCGGCAAAGTTTGTGATTGATAAAAATGGTATGATCCGTTTTCGTTCCCTTGGTGGAACTTCTGCGGGGAGCGATGCTTTTGTAGAAGAGATGAGTACGATGATTGATCTGGCAAAGCACGGTTAGCATAAACGGTTATAAATAAAGAAAGAGGGACTGAAAAAATCAGTCCCTCTTTCTTTTAATAGCTTGTGTCTACTTCGCCGGTTGCCTTATTTTAAAAAACTGCAACACCAGCCCTACCACCAGCAGCCCAAGCAAAACCTTAATGCAGGTTTGTACAATGGGAGAAGTAGGTCCGTCGGATAGCGGATGCCCTACCGGCACACGCAATAATGTTTCGTTGATCGCCGGTATCAGGGAAAGGAACAGGGTAAGCGTCATACAAAGCACCTGTATCAGCAACAACCCCCTTTTCCTGGACGCCTGGCGCCCCAGCAAATAGGCAACCCCAAGTAAAATAAGGATCAGTATCCCGATACCATGCCCGGGATTAAAGCCCCCTTCTTTGGAAAGCCCAAAGGATGTGACACTGGCGATGACAGTAAGTATACTGTATATTTTGCCTGTGCCGGAAAAAGGATTGATAATACCCTCTTTTATCAATGCCGCTATGGCAAATAATAAAGCAATAACAGCGATAATGGTGTGTACAATACCTAAAATACTCATAGGAAAAAGATCTAAAGGTCAATAAAATGGTAAACTTCTATTTCTGGATTTTTAATAACAGTTTTATAGATGTCCTGGTTCATTCACTGACCTCTCTCTACTTAAATAAGTAGCTGCACCCTTAGCGCACCCGGTTATTCGCCAAAAATTAATTTGTTTACCTGCGCTATTTCCTGGCGGCTGATCGTATGACCCATATTTTTGTAAATGACTTCAGTTACTTTTGCACCCATTCCCTCCAGCAATATAGTACTTTCTTTCACCCGGTTCACCGGTACATGAAAATCCGGATCACTGCTTCCAATAAAAATCGGCGTACCATCAAAATCACCCTTATAATTGTTGTGGTCAACGTGATCGCCTATAAGCCCACCGGTAAAAGCAACTATGCCACCGAATCTGGCGGCATTGGATGCGGCAAACTCCAGTGTAAGACAGGCTCCCTGCGAAAATCCCAACAGGAAGATCTGTGATTTTGAGAAACCTTTTTCTTCAAGATCCTGTACGATATCTTCCAAAAAACTCAGGGAACCAGAGAGAAACGGCTCATTAGCTGCCCTGGGCGCCAAAAACGATTGCGGGTACCAGCTATTGCCTTTCACCTGTGGAGCAATAAGGGCAAATGCTGCTGTATTTAATTCCGCCGCCAACGATAAAATATCCTCCGCTGAGCCCCCGCGGCCATGTACCATGATCAAAACCTTTTCTGCCGCCTCCAGGGGCTTTCCGGCTTTCAGTATTTCCTGCATAACTTTTGCTTTAACTCAATTTTGGAAGCACTTTTTCTAAATCCTCTCTCAGATGCGCATGTTGGTGAGGCAACATCAAATGGGTTCCCAGCTCATTTAAGGGTTCATCCACTGTGAAACCCGGGTTCTCTGTGGCGATTTCAAAAAGCACCCCACCCGGCTCCCGGAAATACAAAGAGAAGAAATAATCCCTGTCAATTTTTGGTGTAATCTGCAGGTTCCTGCTTAATACTTTCTCCCGTACTTCCATCTGCACCTGTTCATCTTTTACGCGGAAGGCCACGTGGTGGTTCGTTCCTGCTGCGCCTATGCCCCTCTGGCCATCCGGAACTTCCAATAAATCTATGATAGCAGCGGTTTCCACGGCGTCTGTAATGAAACGGTACCTGTTGCCTTCCTGCGAAAGAAAACGGTAGCCCAGGATATCGGTGAGCACTTTCGCGGTTTCGTCAATTTTCCGTAACGTCAGCGTGGTACTGTGGAACCCTTTGGTAGCTGTATCTTTCTTAATCTCATCGGTTTCCCAGGGCACCCTGTTATCTTCGGTTTTAGGAACAATAAGGCTTAGCGACAAGCCATCCGGATCGCGGAAAGAAAAAAACTGCTCTCCAAAACGTTCGGCGATTTCACTGGTCTTTACCTGCTTCTTTGCAAATCTGTCTAACCAAAACTCAAGGCTTCCAGCCGGAACAGCATACCCTATTTCAGTAGCCATCCCAACACCTTCACGTCCCTGCCCGATTCCTTCCCACGGGAAAAATGTAAGGATCGTTCCGGCAGATCCGCTTTCATCGCCGTAATAAAGATGATAAGTTCCGGGGTCGTCGAAGTTGACTGTTTTCTTCACTAACCTCAGGCCAATGGTCCGGGTATAAAAATTTAAGTTCTCCTGTGCACTACCGGCAATGGCGGTAATATGGTGCAATCCTAAAATGCTGTTGTTCATAATGACACGCTGTTATTCAAGAAGCATACCATCACATATTCCTCTTTAAATCAGCACTTTAATACAAATTAGCTTTTTAAAAAAATACTATATATCGTAAATTTATGAATTTACGTGAAGCACGCTGTTATTGTGTATCAGGCTACCGGCTGTTTTGCGGCAGTTTAGAATTGGTGATCACTTCCTGCGGTATCAGCAGCGTATAACGGGGATCATTGGCAGGCAGCGTATACACCGTTCCATTTATCACGCGGGAAAGATTCTTTGCAAAACGGCTGTCTTTATTCAGCCTTCGCAAATCCGTCCACCTGAGTCCTCGCATCAGTAATTCCTTACGACGTTCCAGAAGAATCTTAGTAAGGGCATCGGTTGCGTTACTCACGGTAAAACCGGGGTATGTTCCGCTCACCCAACGGGTGGCGAGTAGCGTATTCATGTCGTTTACGGCGTTGGCGGTTTGTCCCGCGCGGGCATAACATTCTGCCCGTACCAGGTATAACTCATCTACAGCAAGCCCATTAAACAAAGCAGATGAACCCACTGCGCCCTCGTAGTTGCCAATAAAGCGATAAGTACCTGAAGGCACGGGCACGTCCAGGTTTTCCTTAACGAGCAATTGTTTCCGCAGGTCATCGTTTTGGTAGGCGCTGATTATCACCGGGTCAATCAACGCTTTATTTTCATCGCCAAAGCCCACTTCGAGTACACTGTTTTGGTGATCAATAACCGCATGGAATATTACTTCCTTATTGAAACGCGGGAAAGGATTATAGCTGCCCAATTCGAGCGTGTTATAATCAAGCAGGTCGCTTTTGAGCTTCAGCGCGGCATCTGCAGCGGATAAGGCGTTGGGATAATCTTCCATCGACAAATAAACACGGGCGAGCATGGCCAGTGCGGCCGCTTTGTTGGGCCGGGAAGAGATACTGGAGGTATTGCTGAGCAAACCGGCTGCCTGGGTAAGATCGTTTACAATGGCGTCATATGTTTCTTTGACCGTTCCCCTGCCCGGCACATCGTTGATATCTGACCGGGTATGGATAGGCAAGCCCGGTTCCTGCATGGTAGCGGCGCCATAGGGCTTAATATACATTTGTGCCAGCGGCCATAAAGCATAGGCACGCAGAAATAAGGCGCTGCCCTGCAGGTTGCTGATCACTGCCGGCTGATCTGTTCCCTTAATTTTCTCCAGCGCTTCCAGCACCAGGTTACAGTGATAGATCTTGTTGTAAGATGCTACCCACTGTGTTGACGCAGCACGGATAGCGTTAGGCTGCCACGTATACAGCGCTTTATCTTCCAGTGTGATCACATCTGAATTATAACGGTTAGCATCCAGGTAATAATCATCTGCAGCAATCTCCCCGTCTACCGGGTAGTTGATGTTGAACAGATCATAATTATCCAGTATCAGCTGGCAATCTTTTGTTGTTTCGATAAAAGACTGGGACCCGCTTTTCTTGATGTCTACATACTTTTCACAAGCGGTAACAGTCAGCACACACACAATAAGAAGAATATATTTTTTCATGACTCGTACAGTTAAAAGTTAGTTGAAAATCCCAGGCTGTAGGTACGCGGTAAAGGATAATCGAATACTTCCGGGTCCACTCCTTTATCATTGGCGCGCCAGATGATACCCAGGTTACTGATATTGGTATACACCCTCGGATCTTTGATACGGCTGCCGGGCTTTACTTTCAGGGTGTAAGACAGGTTAATCTCCTGTAATCTTATATGATCCCCTTTCACTACATTGATGGCCGAATAATAGTAAAAATTGTCCCGGTTAGGGTTACCGGTCGACATAACAGCCGACGGTACATTGGTAACCGTTTCATCGCCCGGGCGCTGCCACCTGTGGTTATATTCTTCTCCCTGCAAACTATTACCGGAATACAGGTTGCCATAGTTAATCACCTGCGCTAAAGGCCGGCGTACGTAATAACCCAGCTTGTAAAGCAGGTTGGCAGATAAAGCGAAAGAAGCGTAACTAAAAGTATTTCTGAAAGAACCATAGTACACCGGAACGGCACTGCCAAAATATTTCAGGGTGCCCAGCGGCGCATTTTGAATAGCTTTATAATTGTTGTCGCCTTCGATAGAATTGGATATAGTTACTACGTTACCATCCAGGTATCCGCGCGGGTCACCGGTTTTGGGGTCCAGCCCTGCCCACTGATAACCAAACAACCGCGATAAATCATAGCCTTCGTTATAGGAACCAGTACTGTTGCTTACCGCGGCGCCAGCCTGACTGGTAGCCGTTGCAAACAGCTTCGTTACTTTAACGCGGTTGTAGGCAAACAACAGGTTGCTGTTCCATTTGAATGAACCTGCGCTCACGTTCAGCGAATTGAGTGTAAGCTCCACGCCATGCCCCTGCAGGTTGCCGGTGTTGTAGTTGATATTGGTATATCCGGTGCTCGGGTCCAGCGCGCCACCGGCAATCAGGTCGGTTGTTTTTTTGCTGTAGTACTGGATATTACCGGAAAGCCTGTTGCCTTTGAACTGAAAGTCTACACCGATATTGAGCACGCCTGTCCGCTCCGGACGCAACTGGCTGTTGGTGATGCCGGTGCCAAAGGAGGTATATGCATACGGAAGATTATTGGTGCCATTAAGTGTAGAATAGGTAATCAATGGCCTTGCAATAATCAATGGGTTCACGTTTCCATTATAACCATAAGTTGTTCTCAGGGTCAGCGAAGGCACCAGCTCCCAGTGGTAAAAACTTTCATTATGAATATTCCAGGCGCCGCCTACAGAATAAAATGGTGTTCCTTTCTGATTGGTACCGCGGCCAAACTCACTGGAGAGATCTTTACGTACACTTGCTGAAAAGGTATACCTGGCATCAAACGTATAGGCTGCATTGGCGTAATAACTGAGGGTACGCACTTTATTGTCGATAAACCCGGTGGAAAGATTGGGAATATATTCACCATTATACCCGCTGAAGTCTTCTGCAAAAGCGATCGGTATCATGGTTTTAAAATCCAGCTTATTATTGGTGTATAAAGTGCCTTCATCATAGCCGTAGTAACCGTTGGTGCCGGCAAGACTGTAGGACTGGGCCATATCGAAACCTGCAATGGCCGACAACTGGTGTTTTTCTTTCCAGGTATGGTCAAAATTTAACTGTCCCCTGAAGGTATGGTTACTGGAAGTTGTTTGCAGGATGGTGTATTGGCCGCCTAAAGGCAGCTGGCGGTTATAGGGCTCCACCGGTTCCAGCGTCCTCGGGTCTACGGAGGCCGGTGAAGTGGTGAAATAATTGATCATATTCCTCATATAAAATGAGTTTTGGCGATAGAGGGTATTATCATTATTTCTGCCGGTGTTATAATTATAGGTGAGCTGTGCGGTAAGACCGTTTGCTATCCTGTAATTGGCGTTGATGCCCAGGTTCAGGTTCTGCGATTTCAGCTTGTTGTATCCTTCATTGATATCGTTAAGCGGCACATAGCGATAGCTTAAAAACTTATCGCCATACTCCTTTTCCACTGCGGCGGCAAAACCCTGGCGGTAAATTTTGGCCAGTTCCAGGTAATTGCCCTGGTCATCGGCTAAGCGTGAGTAGGGATAAAAGGTAGCGTCAGTGGCTCCTGTTATCCTGTTCTGTGGGGCTTGTTCATGGTAGTTCTGAACATTATAAGAAATATTCCCTTGTAGTTCGAGTTTTTTGAGAGGTTTAACGGACATGGAATAACCGAGTGCGATCCGGTCGTAGTCAGAATTTTTTGTATTGTTGATCGTCTTGTCCCATCCGCCGGATAAGCGGTAGTTAAAGCGTTCAGCGCCACCGTCCACTGCTAAGGAATAACTTTGGGTAACGGCATTGCGCAGAAAATATTTATCATAGTCCTTCCTGATATCATTCTTTCTTAAAGCATCCAGTTGTGCATTTGCCTGCGCATCGGTGAGTGTGTGTTTAAACTTCCAGGCATCCACAATCTCTGCTACGGGTGATTTTATTTCCTGGCCATATAAGTGGGAGATACTCAGGTCAGGCAATGGCCTGTTCTGCTGTTCAAAATAAGCCACCTGCGCATCTATATAATCAGAAACGCTCATCGTTTTATTGTAGAACAGGTCTACCTTTTCTGTGATATTAATGTTGCTGTTGAAGCTAACCCGCGGTGCGCGGTTGTACGACCCGCGCTTCGTTTTAATAACAATAACGCCGTTGGCTGCACGGGAGCCCCAGATAGAGGCAGCGGCGGCATCTTTCAGGATGGTTACGCTCTCCACATCATTAGGGTTTACCCGGTCGATAGAATACGGGCTGGCAATACCATCGATCACCACCAGTACCTGGCCGCTGTAGTTGCCGTTCAGGTCTGCGCTTACTGCATCATTCAGGGTATTTTTACCACGAATGGTGAGGTTAGCCAGTGGAGATTGCCTCGCATTGGGTGAGGCTGAATTGATGGGACGAAGGTCGTTACGGAAATCAAGCGACGTGGTAATCCCTTCCAGGCGCCGGATCAGGTTTGGATCATTACTGTGTTGCAGCTGTTCTTTGGAAATAACTTCAAAAGATCCGGTGGCCCGCTCCCTGGGCAGCTCCTGCAAACCTGTTGAAACGATGGCCACGCCTTTCATTTCAATGGAAGATTGTTTTAACAGCACATTGATGGCTGTTCTGCCTTTTACAGCAATGGTATCGGACTGGTAACCGATGTAAGAAAATATCAGGCGGCCATCATCGGGTACCCTTAGTATTTTGTAAAGCCCACCCTGGTCCGTTGCCACGGATACCTGCGTACCTGTAAGCCGGATGGTTGCCCCGGGAAGACCCACACCCTGGCTATTGGAAACGAACCCGGTTACATCCACAAAATTGATGGCCTGAGCCGGAGTGGCTACCGGCTTTTCTCTCAGTATGATAGTGTTGTCATCAATGGTGTAGGACAGCGGCTGGTCTTTTAATACAAGATCCAATACCGTTCTGATATCAGCAGCCTGTATGTTGATACTTACTTTACCCGTATTTTTCAATAGCTGGGTAGTATACACAAAATCATAATTGCTCTGCTGCTGAATTTTTGCAATGATCACCCGGAGAGCTACTTCTTTTTCCCTGAGTGATATCTGTTGCGCAAAGCTGGCCGATGCACTAAAGAGCATAATAAACAGTAAGCATGACGTCAATCGCATAGGCAGCCGGAGTTTACGGGCATGCAGATGATGCATACCGGATTTCATCGCATAATTTTTATACATTTGTCGTGTTTGGTTGATAGTTGATACAATCAGGAATTTTATTGACAATACTGCCAGGCGCCAGCCAGTTGTGTGCAACCACATCTGGCTATTTTTTCATCCCCGCAGCGGTTTATTACTTGGTGACGATAATTTTTCTTCCCACAATTTTAAAATGTACCTTATTGGTCAGTTCCAGTTTTCTTAATACCTGTGAAACATAGGCACGGCTGCTTACCCTTCCGCCAAAATCATCTGTTGGCAGCTCTCCTTCATACACCACTTCCATATCATACCAGCGGCTTATTTTGCGCATGATCGACTGGATCTTTTCATCCTGGAAAACGATATAATTGTTTTTCCAGCCGATGGCCTCCTCTGTATCTACCTGGATGGTTTTAATCCCTGCATCGCTTCGTTGCGCCTGCTCTCCGGGCTTCAGCACTATGTTACCGATACGTATACTGCCTTCCAGCAGGGTTGTTTTGGTAAGCGCTTCATCGGCATAGCTGTTGATATTGAAATGTGTTCCCAGCACTTCTACTTTTTGTCCGCGGCTTTTTACGATAAAGGGTTGTGCCTTATTTTTTGCCACCTCAAAGTATCCTTCTCCCTGCAGCTCCACCTCCCGTTGCTGTTGCCCCCTGAAGCTGGAAGGAAACACCAAACGCGAAGCAGCATTGAGCCAAACGATGGAGCTATCGGGCAATATCAGCCGGTAGGTGCCTCCTTTGGGTGTTTGCAGGGTCAGCATCCGGATACTTTCACTTAAAGCAGCATCTATCTTTGTATTATCATCATACCTCAAATCGTCGCCGTTCACCGCAATACCCGTTCTGGAAGAATCCAGCACCATCATGCCACTGCCGGCGATAGATAAGGTTGCTTTGTTGGTGCCCGGGGGGATGTCTTTTTTACTCTCCGCCAGCTGGCCAACAGAAATTGCCGGTGATTGCGCAGGCCGGTAAAGAAAATAAGCGCCGATACCAATCACTAATGCAGCAACAGCCGCCGCAGCCACCAGGTTGCGCCGCCGGCCGGACAGGCGTTTCACAGGCCGGTATTCATTTTCCAGCCGTTCCCATACCTGGTCAACGGAGGCAAGCCGCGCTATCATATCAGGCGCCGCAGCGCCTTCCTCCTGATAGGTTAAGTACCATGATTCCAACAACGCCAATTCCTCCGGGGTGGCTTTTCCAAGCCTGTAATGCTCCAGCATGGTCCGGATTTGTTGTTCGGTTAGTTCGCTCATAACTTGCGTATATTATGTAAGACAATCAACATCCCCACAGGAGGTATATCTTTTTTTATTTTCTTTTTCTGCTGATCAAAAGCCCCGCAGCACCCGCTATCATCAATGCCGGCACTCCCCATAGCACAGCTGACCGGTAAGCCGACAATTCCTTTCTGCTGGTTAAAATGGCATCATCCTGCGGCGCCGGGCGACTTACCCTTACAGGAAACAGGCCATTGCTGAACCATCTAAAGATGCCACTAATAAATGAGAAATTATAGGCTTGCGGAATAGCATGATCACTCATAAAATCAGCGTCCCCGCTGATAAAGATCTTTTGCTCTTTGCCGGCCACTTTACGTTTGAGCAGAACGATTAACGGTTTGCTCCCTTTCTGATCGCCCTGTTCAGGCTGATAGGATACCGAAGACGAGGAAGGATCAAACCCATTCTTCTTATTCCAGCCCAGGGCGCTGCTTTGCAGCACCGTGTCGGCGGTGAAGTCGCTCCCCGTTAGCTCCAGCATAGCCGCAGAAGGCATAGCCACCGTGGCATTCATGTACATCAGCTGATCCAGGTATTCGTTATTTTCCGCAGCAATGCGGCCCTGGATAAGATCTGCAGGCGCATTTTTATCGGGGTTCACCATCATCCCCGGTGATAGCTGAACACCAAACCGGCTCAAAAAAGGATTGATCACCTCACGATGCGAAGGTTCTGCTGTAATCAGCATATCGCCTCCTGCATCTACATAACCGCGTATCCTGGCCGCAGCCTGGCTGCTGAATGGTTTGGCCGGATCTGCCAGTATCAGCAGGGTTGTGCCGGGAGGCACATCTGCCGCATCCAGGTTCACGCCCACCACATCAAAGCCCTGGTTGATCAGCGACTTCCTCGTTTTCCGGGCGCTACTGAACAAATCATAACTCCTGTCTCCTTTTACACGGATACTACGTTCATCATCTCCCTCTATAAAAACTATTTTCTGATGTGGCACAACCAGCTTTTTTATAGCGGCGGTAATCTCCGCTTCCTCCGGGAACTGGTTCTGTTCATTATACAGCCGGAGAAAGCTCGTATGGCCCTGGTAGCTGAGCTGGCGGACAAAAGTATTTTCCTCCGGCGCCAGGTCGATGATCTGATGAATCTGATCAGGAGTTAAAAATTTGTCAAGATCCACTTCAAGATTATCCGCTACTTTTTCGGCCACCTGCCTGGTATTCAAACCGGTAATATTTCCCTGGTAAATCATATTAGGATTATTGGCAAGATCAGTAGCATCATAATAATACACATAGTTCATTTTGATACCGGGTATAAACCTGCGGAAATCCTCAAAGCGCGACAGGTCCGTATTTCGTGACACCGGCAACCCCGCGTATACATGCTGGTCCAGGAGATTTACATAAGTAGTGATCACCAGGGGGCCTTCAATTTGTTTGGCAACAGCCTGACTGGCCGGTGTCAGCGTTTGCGATTTTTGCGCGGTAACATCCCGGTACAGGATAGCAGCAGGTCTTGCACTTAAATATCCTGCCAGCAACACAAATGCCATGAGCGCCACATACCTGCCAGCCTGTATGGCAAAGGGTTTGGACTCACGGCTGGCTTTAAACCGCAAAATGGTGAGGCCCAGGAAAAGTAAAATAATCAGCAGGTAATAAATGACATCACGAGAGGTGATCAATCCGTTCAACATACTTTCTGTTCGTCCTGATAACGACAGGAAATAAGTAAGATCTCTTACAAAATCAATACTCTGACCAACCGTTCCAATATACTTCAGGGCCGCAAACACAGCAAGGGTGCTGATGGCGGCAACCACCTGGTAACCCGTAAGACTCGACATGAACAGACCGATAGCCGCATAGGTGGCCGTTAACAGGAATAAAGACAATAACCCTGCGCCTATCAAACCGGTATCAGCATCTTTAATCACCCACACACCAATCAGGCAGTAAATACCCAGGATAGCCATCAGCATCAGCGCATAATAGATCATGGCCAGGTATTTACCCAAAATGATTTCGCTGATCTTTACCGGGGACGAGAGTAATAACTTGATGGACCCGCTGCTGATTTCACGGCTTATCAGTCCCATCGTAAGCAACGGGATATATAAATAAAGATTTTGCAGCACTTTGTCGAACAGCCCGTTGGTAGCGGGAAAGAGGAGCTGTGTTAAATTATCCGCTTTCTCTCCCATCATAAACAATTCCTGAAAGCTGCCCAGCATTCCAAAAAATCCCATCCCGGATTGTACCATAAAAATCACCAGCACCAGCCAGGCAACCGGGGAATAAAAAAGTATGCTAAGTTCCAGCTTAGCGATTTTAAATATTTTAATCATAACAGGTTCAGGAAGTTTTATTTGATAACTGTGCAAAAATTTCGTCCAGGCTGCTTTTCTCCAGCATAATTTCGGTAAGCTGCCAGTTATCATCAACGGCCAGTTGAATGATGGTAGAAGACACCAGGGAAGTTGTATCGAAATGCATCCGGAAACCACCGTCATTTAAGGGTTCCACGGCGGTTATCCCGGGTATGGCCGCCATCCTTTCCATTGACGGCGGATTGTGCATATAAACGCGCAGGGAGTTAGGCAAAATGTAATTATTGAAAGCCTTCATCGTATCTGCAAATACCATTCTTCCTCCTTCAATCATGCGTACATCATCACAGGTGGCCTGCACTTCAGATAAAATATGAGACGAAAAAATAACAGCCCTTTCAGCGGCAATCTCTTTGATCAGCTTGCGTACTTCAAGGATCTGGTTAGGATCCAGCCCGTTTGTGGGTTCATCCAGCACTACCAGTTTGGGCCGGTGTATAATGCTTTGTGCGATCCCTACCCGCTGCCGGTAGCCGCCGCTGAGGTTCTTAATAAGCCGGGTGCGGAAATGGGCAACGCCGCATTTGTCCATAGCCGAGGCTACAGCGGTCTTTACCTGCCTTCGATCTATGTTGCGGAGGTAAGCGCAATACGTTAAGTATTCACCAACGGTTAAATCAAGGTGCAGCGGGGCGTTCTGAGGAAGGAAGCCTATTCTCATTTTAGCTTCTTCCGGATGTTTCCTGATATCGATGCCGTCTATCTGAACCGTACCTTCAGTTTGACTCAATACCCCGCACAGGATGTTCATAGTAGTGGATTTGCCGGCGCCATTGGAGCCAAGTAGGCCGAGTACGCCCAGCTGGCTGATTTCAAGATTAATATCCCGGATGGCCCAGTCCCGGCTGTATCTGTGAGACAGGTGTGATACTTTTACAATGCTGTTGTCCAATTTCTTACGATTAGCTTTTAAAAAGTGCTTTATATATCATAAGACAGGTTAGCAGACTATAAGTGGTATAGGCAGGTAAAAAATATTTTCAGGCAGGCCGTCAGCCACTAGTGCTTCAGCATCCAGAGCAGGTAAAGGTAAGGGAGGAAACCTATTTTTTTACGGAGATGTTTTAAGGCATTAGACATTTGTTTCTTCACGGTTTGCTCGGTAGTGCCCATGATTTCAGCGATCTGTTTGTGGCTCAGGTGCTGTTTCCGGCTTAACTCAAACACTTCCCTTACTCTTGGCGGAAGTGCTGCAATTTCTTTCTCGATCACCTCCACCAGCATAGACTCGCGTACTTTATGATCAGTAATAGCAGTCCCGTTTTGGGAATAATCCCTGATAGAGTCAATATATTTTTGCTGGAGTTGCTTTCTCGCAAACAGGTTAAGGATATGATTCCTTACGCTGCTGTACAGGTAACCGGATAAGTTGCTCTCAATTTGTATGGCTTCTCTTTTTACCCAGAGATTAGAGAAAATCTCCTGGATCACGTCCTGCGCCTCCACATCGTTTCGGGTTTTGTTCCAGGCGTGGTGGTGCAGTATAAGTTTATACCTGTGATAAATTTCGGCAAAGGCATTCCGGTCTCCTTCCTTAAGTAATAAGACCAGATCAGGATCGGAATAATTGCTGTAATTAACCATATGCGTATAGACCAGTCCTGCAATTATAATAAATATATCGTAAACCCGGCCTGGTTTCCCGCAATAAAAGAACGGATTAATATAACGGGGACCCTGCCAGATGGCCGTCCCCGTTACATTTCCTGAAAATGCCCCTGCTATTGTTTGATAAATTTGATCAACTCAGCATTGGTCTTATCTTTTTCTCCACAAATGCAGCATGGCCACTTTTTTCAAAAGGTACCAGTGTGGAGTTCTTTATACCTGCCTTCATCTGCTCTGCCAATGCGTAAGACACGATGCTGTCCTGCGTGGCATGTAAGATGAGGGTGGGTATTTTTATTTTTGGCAGATCTGACCGCAGATCCTCGTCCCTGAGTGCAATAAGCGCCTGCTCAGTGGCGTATGGAGAAGACTGCGCTTCAATGCCTCCCAGCCAGTTGCCCAGGCCCGGTGTCAGCGAAGTTGGCGACAGCGTGAACTTTGCCGCTACCGCATCAAATAAGGCCGGGCGGTTGTTGTTGTGTAACTCAATCCAGCTGGAAATCTGGTCTTTCGTAAACAACGGATAAGGATAGTCCGGTTTCTTTGTGTGACAGGGAGCTGCCGCGTCAAACAATACCAGTTTCTTCACATGTGCCGCATTGAATTTGGCCACATAGTGCAGTGATATCGCTCCACCCATTGAGTGCCCGCCAAGAATGGCATCCTTAATGTTTAGCTTGTCGAGCACGGTTTTGATATCCGTTGCAAACTGATCATAGTTATACTTGCCATAAGGCTTATCGGACAAACCAAATCCCCGCAAAGTAATGCCAATAACCCGGTAGCCGGCTTTCACCAGGGCGTGATACTGGTATTCCCAGCAGGCGTCGCTTAAAGGATATCCGTGAATGAGCACAACAGGCGTTCCCTCTCCAAGATCGGTAACATGCAATCTTACATTGGGCTCCACTTCAATATACTCGGCCCGGGCCGCAGGTTTATTCTGACCGGAACTAACGGTAACAACCAGCGAAAACGCGAGGGAAGTAACTACTGAGAAAAATAATTTCATAATATTTTTTTGAATTACCAGAGATGATTTCAACGGATTTACCGGAGAATAGAAGCCGCTATAATAACGTCAGCCACTTCTTCAGGATGGGTCATGAACAGCGTATGACCGCCTTTCATTTCCACCACCTTGCTGCCAGCTCTTTTATACATGGTTCTTTCCAGAACCGGGTTGATCGTTCCATCGTCGGTTGGAAGAATAGCATAGGAAGGTTTGCTTTTCCATGCCGCGGCACTTACTTTATCAACGAAAGCCGTTACGGTTAAAGGAATCTGCGAATCATACATGAAGTCAGATTTTTCCTTGCTTTGACCCGTGGCAAATGTTTGGTTAAACTTGTCCTTATCCAGGTACACCAGCCCTTTTTCATCCGGGGGAAGAATACCGTTTACTTCGAGGATCGGGGCCGACTGAACAAGCGCCAGGGTTGATTCATCCACATCAGGAACAAAAGCAGCCACGTACACCAGGCTCACCACTTTGGGATGTACTCCCGCTTCGGTGATCACCGTACCGCCCCAGGAGTGACCTACCAGCACGGTGGGTCCATCCTGCCGGTCCAGGGCTACGTTGGTAGCCTGTACATCGTCTTTCAGGGTAGAGGTAGGATTTTGTACGAGGGTAACATTATATCCTTTTGATTTCAGGATGTTGTAAGCGGCTTCCCAGCCGGAAGCATCTGCAAAGGCACCATGAACAATAACGATATTTTTTACAGAAGAAGCACTCATGTTATGATGTAATAAAGATGATTGAATGGATAAAAGGCAACCAGTTACTTCAGCCCCAGGTATTTTTTGAGTTCTGCTGCGGCCTGAACAAAAAGTGATTTTGTTTGGGGAGTGTTAGCCAAAGCATTCAATAGTCCGAAATCATGGATCATTCCATTGTATCGAACGGTGGTTACCACTACACCGGCTTCATCAAGTTTGCGGCCATATGCCTCGCCGCCATCGCGGAGCACATCTGCTTCAGCCACCTGTATTAAAGCAGGAGGAAGTCCCTTTAACTGGTCGATAGTAGCGTTGAGCGGGGATGCGTACACCTGTTCGCGCTCCGCCTGATCGGTAGTGTACTGATTGTACATCCATTTCATTAAAGGCGTGGTGAGGAAGCGGTCCTGTCCAAATCGTTTATAGGTATCATGCTCAAAGCCGGCATCAACAATTGGCCAGAACAGTACCTGTACACGGATTTCGGGTCCTTTGTTTTCTTTGGCTTTGATGGCTGTTACAGCGGCCATATTGCCCCCCACGCTGTTGCCCACAACAGCCAGGCGGCTACCATCCACACCAATTTCAGCTCCATGCTCCGCCACCCATTTGGTAGCTGCATAAATTTCATTAACCGCCTGGGGATAGCGCGCTTCAGGCGAAGGCGTGTAATTCACAAAAACGCCTGCTGCCCCGGATAATACAACCAGGTCTCTCACCATTCTTTTATGCGTAGGATAATCGCCCAGTACCCAGCCGCCGCCATGAATGAAGATAAAAACAGGGAGCTGCTCTTTGCTTCCCGCCGGTTTTACGATATTTAATTTGATCGAAAAACCACCGGCGCTGATGGTTTGCTCACTTTCTTCAATACCGGAATAGTCAACATCCACAGATGCCTGCGCATTGACTAACACCTGGCGGGCATCTTTTACAGAAAGGGTTTCCAATCCCGGCGCTCCCGGTACATTCAATACGCTTAAAAAAGCTTTGATGTCTTTTGAAATGGCCGGATCATTTTCTACGGCAGGTACCTGTAGTGTAGGTTCTTTTGTATTCATAGTTTCTGATTTGTTTTGCTCAGGCAAGTCAAACCGTGTGCCCACCTTCAACTAACTAATAATCAAAAACTTATGAAATTATTTAATTTCAGAAAATACGACATGTCGTAATATTATGATACCGCTTCCTTGTCCGGCTCTATGAAATTCAGTAATTTCGGTCATGCAGAAAACCAATCACACTGGTCCAACAGGTATAGACGAAGGCAATCATGCGGACAAAAATGCCATCTTTGAAAATCAACTCATTCAAAAAGAAAACGAACAGGTAAGTTTGCTCTGCGTGGCAGGCAGAATCGCTGCTGTGCGCAGCCGCGCCGACCTCTGGAACATTATCAATAACGAAATACTGGATCTGTTTGGCAGCCAGTATTATACTTTATGCTTATTGTCTGAAGATGCAGACACGCACTATCCTTTTTTACATAGCCGGGATAAAAGACTGGAGAATGATAAGGTGGACAGTCCCATCATTCACCGCCAGCATCCTGTAAATGACGGGGTTTTCGACATCGCGCTGGCGGCTGGGCAACCGGTGATCTTTCAACTTGCTGAACTCACCAAACAAAAAGATATCGCTCCCTATGTTCACTATTGGTTCAAACTCGGCATCAAAGAAATGATGCTGGTTAAAATCACAAATGCCAACCAGGACAGGGGCGTGTTATTTCTTTATTCAAACAAAGCAGGCGCATTTTCACCGGAAAAATTCAACCTGCTTTCCGGTGTGGCAGATCTTTTGGGAACAGGTATGTGCAATGTGCTGGCAAATGAAAAAATAGAACAACAGATCGAAGAAATAAACCGGTACCGGCAACAACTGGAAGAAGAAAAGGCTTACCTGATAGAAGAACAATCAGGCAACCGCTTTTCCGGATTCATTGGTCATTCACAGGAAATTCAAAAAACCTTTCGCTTAATTTCACAGGTGGCTCCTTCAGATGCTACCGTACTTTTACTCGGGGAAACCGGTACCGGAAAAGAACTGGTTGCCCGCGCCATACATGAGGCATCTCCCCGCCGGGGAAAGCTCATGATCAAAGTAAATTGCGCCGCCCTGCCCGCAAACCTGATCGAAAGTGAATTATTCGGACATGAGAAAGGAAGTTTTACCGGTGCAGCCGATCGCCGTATCGGGAAGTTTGAACTGGCCAATAACAGCACCTTGTTTCTTGATGAAATAGGAGAACTGCCGCCGGAACTCCAGGTGAAATTATTAAGGGCGTTGCAGGAAAAAGAAATAGAGCGTGTCGGCGGTGGAAAAACGATTAGCGTGAATGTAAGGATCATCGCGGCAACAAACAGAAACCTGGAAAAGGAAGTGTCGCAAAACCGCTTCCGGAGCGACTTATACTACAGACTAAATGTATTCCCTATTACCTTACCTCCTTTGCGGAAACGTAAAGAAGATATTCCCGCACTCACCTCCTATTTTATAGAACGCTTCGCCAGGAATTCCGGGAAAAAAATTTCGGGCATCTCTCAAAAAGCGATGGCAAAATTAATTTCCTATGCCTGGCCGGGGAATATCCGTGAACTCGAACACCTGATAGAACGTGCGGTACTACTGACTAATAAAAGCATCATTAAAATGATCCAGCTGCCGGAACAAATTGGTGTTGATGGCGGCTCAAACGACAAAGCTTTTCAGATCCGGCCACTGGAAGAAATAGAACGGGAGTATATCCTGAAGGTGCTTAAAGTATGCAGGGGAAGGATTTCAGGTCCCAATGGCGCTGCTACAAAATTAAAGATGCCGGCCACCACCCTGATTTCAAAAATGCAGCGATTAGGGATCAAAAAAGAACATTTCGTTACCGGGAAAGATGATGAAGAAGCCTGAGGCTATTTACTTTTAAGATCAAGTTTACCGGAAGTATAAGCCCAGTAAATCCATAAGGCAACACATAGAAATAAAGCGGCAGTGGGTGCCACAAAGGAAAGGATAAAAGCCAGTGTATGCACAGGAATGCCGTACAGGTAATTTCTTTTTATGCGCTTAATACCTTCATCGGTTATTTCAGGTCTTAGTAGCTGCCGGTCCTGGCTCGCAATCCACCAAAGCAGGTTAAATGCCAGGTTAATGCATACAAATAAAGCGGTGTAGATGGCCACTGCAACATGAGCCGATGCCGTATGATAATAACTGGAAAGTAATGCTGTAGGATAGGAAACGCAGGTGGCAAGGAATAAGATAAGCCCGTTGGCAAACATCAGCGGGGTATTACGCCGGTAGATCTGTTTGAAGATTTTGTGATGATTGACCCACATAATAAAAATACTGAAAAAAGACAGGCAGAAAGCCAGGAAAGAAGGCCATTGCGCCACCAGCTTTTTCAGAAGCGAATTTCCTCCCCCGGTTTCTTCCATCAACGGTACATGCAGTTCCAATACCAGTAAAGTGATGGCAATGGCGAAAACCCCATCACTGAAAGCTTCTATCCTCGTTGTTTCTTTTTCCATGTTGCGGGATTCAAAAAGTAATGCTATTTGTAACCGGATTCAATTCCATGTTTCTTCATTTTGGAATATACTGTCTGCGCAGGTAAGCCAAGTATTTCAGCAGCGCCATTAGCGCCAGAAACCCGGCCCTTGCATAGCTTTAACGCATTCATGATATGGTTTCGCTCCATCTGTTCCATTGTTTCAAAAGAGGTGGAGCCGGTATTTTTTTCGAGATGTACCGGCAGATCAAAATCGGTGATCTCATTGCTTATGGCCAAAATAACCTGCCGTTCAATGATATGTTCAAGTTCCCTGATATTGCCCGGCCAACGGTATTCCATCAGCGATTGCATGGCTTCCTTACTGATTTCAGGTACGGGTTTTCCCAACATCAGCGCAAACTTTTTGAGAAAATAGGCGGCCAGCGGAGGGATGTCTTCCGTTCTTTCACGTAAAGGCGGCAGCTCTATAGGGAAAACATTCAGCCGGTAGTAGAGGTCCAGCCGGAATCTTCCTTCGGCCACTTCCTTTTCAAGATTACGGTTTGTTGCCGCAATTACCCGCACATCAACCGGTACGGGCATATCGCCACCGAGGCGCGGCACTTCTCTTTCCTGTAATACGCGCAGCAGTTTCACCTGTGCATCCAAAGGCAATTCGCCGATTTCATCAAGGAAGATAGTACCTCCGTTTGCCTGTTCAAACTTACCAATCCGTTTCTGATTAGCGCCGGTAAAGGCCCCCCGCTCATGACCAAATAGCTCTGACTCCAAAAGAGACAATGGCAACGCCGCACAATTCACCGTTACCAGGGGTTTATTTTTCCGGTTGGAAGCCCTGTGAACAGCCTGCGCAAACCTTTCCTTCCCTGTTCCGCTTTCTCCCAGCAGCAACACGGAGCTGTTGCTGCGTGCCACAGCCCGGATTTTTTCAAGGGCTTTTTTCAATGCAGGGCCCTTGCCAATAATATCCGGGAAATTATTTTCATTATCGCTTACAACAGCCTGGTTGTTTTGAACAGCACTATGTTCTGCGCTATAACGGTACCGGGCAATGTCCAGCATCACCAGCAGATCGCGCTCGCGGAATGGCTTCACCAGGAATCCATATGGCTGTGTTGTTTTCGCGGCTTCCAGCGTAGCCTGGTTTGTATTTGCGGAGATAAATAAAAATGGTTTTTTCTGCAGAAACAATTCTTTGGCCAGTTCTATCCCTGACACGGGTGTTTTCAACGTAATATCGAGGAGCACCCAATCGGGATCTTTCAGCGCAATCAGTTCCCGTGCCTGCTCAACAGAAGACGCAATGCCACACATGGTATAACCGGCTTTGGCCAGCATAATACGCAGATCGTTGGCTACGATAAACTCGTCTTCCACGATCAATATTTTTTCCTTTAAACTCATCCTGCGGACGTTTTAACTGTTATGGTACCCAAGGTCCTGCATTGAAAGAATAACCTGATATTCACTCCCCTGCCGGCGGCAGAGGATATGTTAAAGCTGCCATCGAGCTGGCCGGAAAGTCCGTGCATCAGGCTCATTCCCAGCGACTGCGTGTGTTGCGGGTCCTGTTCCTGCGAAAAGCCGATGCCATCATCTGAAATCAGCAGCAGGCAACCCGCTTCGCCTGCGCTTTTCAGTGAAACACGAATGTTCCCCCGGTGATCTGCCGGAAATGCATATTTGATTGAGTTACTCACGGCCTCATTGATGATCAGCCCAATGGGCACCGCCTGAACGGCATCGAGTAACAACGGATCGGTTTCTGTGGTGAAGGAAATCCTGTCTGTTTTCTCAAACGATTCTTTCATGTATCCGATCAATTCCCCGATGTACCATTTCATATCAATCTTCCCCAGATTATCAACCTGGTAAAGCCGCTGATGAATCAGCGACATGGCGTACATGCGGTGCTGACTGTTGCGGATGGCGGTTATTGCGTCTACGTTATCAAGGTATTCAGATTGTGTATTGAGCAGGCTGATCACAATCTGCAGATTATTTTTAACGCGGTGATGTACTTCTTTCAACAGCCATTCCTTTTCTTCCACCACTTTTTTCAATACTTCATTCTGATCGTTTATTTCCTTTTGTTTGCCTTCCAGTTCCAGGTTGGAGCGTTTCTTCAGCCTGTAGCGGTTATACATTAACGCGGAGAAAAGCACCAGCATGGCAACGCCCGCGGCGAAAGCATTCCGGGATACTTTTTCGTTCTGCAGCAACACTTCCTGCAGCTCACTTTTCTGCGTAAGAAATTCTATATTTTTATCTTTCTGCCTCGTTTCAAACTGTAATTGCAGCATTGCCAGTTGTTTGGCCTGGGCAACACTGGTCAGGGAATCGGAAAGCACCTTATATTGCCTGAAATGGCTGATAGCTGAAGAAAGATTGCCCATCGCAGAATCTGTTCTGTACAACAGGTACTCGCCTTCTACCTGCCGTACCAGTGCCAATGGTACACTGTTGTTATAGTGGGTATAAGTCCTGAGATAGGGAATAGTTTCGGTAAAGCGGCCAACAGCCTGCAGGTAATAAACAATCGCCAGGCGCAAAAGCTGGCTGTTCCTGTCGGGTACCTGGTAGCGCTGATAGGCGCTTACCAGTTTTCTAAAGTGATGGTCCGCTTTGTCGAATTCCATGAGTGCCACATAGTCCTTCATGTAGATCATTGGTTCCAGCATCCGTTCCTTCTCATTGGCAAGCAGCCCGTATTGCGCACTGACAAACAATGTGTCAAGGCTTCTTCTGTACATGCCCTTATTGCGGCAGGCATCTGCAATATTGATAAGCATGTTTTTGATAGTCGGCGTATCCCGGTTGCTCCGGGCCAGCACCAGGGCTTTATTGAAATAATCAATTGCCTGATCATAATATTTAATGCTGTAATAATTCAGGCCAACACGGTTATATACGGTAGACATCAGTGGCCCTGTATCCTTCAGCTTCTCCCCGGCTTCTACCGCCAGCAAATTATACTGGAGTGATTGGGCGAAATTATTTAACTCGTGATGAGTTTCCCCTATAAGCGAATAAATTCCCTGTAAGCGCGGAAAACCCGTTTGCCGGTACACGGCCAAAGCTGCGGTTAACACCTCCAGCGACTGTGTAAACTGCCCGTTCAGCTGTAACAGCTCTCCTACAAATTCATTGAGTTTTGCTGCAGAAAGACTGTCGCCCAGGCTTTGATAAATACCTATACCCTGCCTGTATAAGCTGATTTTTGTTGGAAGATCTTCTGTTGAATTGGAATAGGTACCTCCTAGCTCCAGTATCGCCTGTGCCTTTAACGCGGGCGTTCCGTAAGCGCTTAAAAGACGGACCGCTTCTTCACTTACCTTTCTCCCCTCCGCCGCACGTCCGGATTCCCGGTAGGCTTTTGCCAGTAGCAGTTTACTGAGCCCAAGCCCCACCGGGTATTTTAGTTCATTACTTAATGTTTCCATTTGACCGGCGATATGAAAAGCCATTTTCATATCGGAGTCCAGTGATTCCGGTCTGTCCAGGAACGACTCTCCCCTCTTCATCCATGCTGTGATGGTAGATGTATCTCCTTTACTGCCCTGCACCAACCGGCCTATTCTTTCGGGGCCGGCTGATTGTGCGCCTGCCATTACCGGGAGTATCACTGCCAGTCCGATGGCCATCCATATCCATATTTTTCCCGGAACACCTTTCCTCATTGCTCAAATTTACGCGCCATCGCTTCCCCCTGCAAATAACAAACAACAATTGCCACGCCCGGCAGCAGAATGGCACTGAGACCCAGCCATTTAGCCATGATGGCGCCTATTACACAACCGGCTAAAAATCCACCGATGGTAAACAACTGGCCCTGGAAATCCTTCCATGCCAATGCATCGCCACTCCGGCCTTTCCGGATCAGGCTTCCCAGATCCAGTGATGCCTGGGTAACATTCCCGGTCATCATAGTGGTTGGTCCGTGTGTTTCTTTCGCAAATAATTTTCCAAAAGCGTTTTGCAACCCCATCGCGGCCACGGTAGTCATTACAATTGAATAGGTCATTATTTTTTCTTCCCCTCCCGTTAACATGGGCAGCAAGATAGCGCCAATTCCGCAAATCACCAGTATAATGCCCTCTGCGAGGAGTATTTTGTACTTTCTCTGCGTTTTCTCAACCACCCAGCCACCGGCCATTACAGCGAGTACAAACACGGGGAATGTTACTAATTTTATCCACGAATCCATGTTATCGCCACCGGCAGCAATCTGCGCAGCAAACACAATAAAATTCCCGGTTACGTGTGCAGAAAAAATACTATCCCCCGATACAAAGGTGGCTGTATCACAAAAGCCCGCTACCCATGCGAGTAAAAATGTTACCCAGTTGATATTGTGTGTAGCTTCTGTCATGTTTTAATTTTGTGATGTTTAAATCCTTTTTGATCAGCAGCGCCTACTCAAGATGCGCTCTGAGCATCCAGGCCATTTTTTCATGCTTTTCCATTAACCCGGTGATGTAGTCACTGGTTCCGGCATCATGAAATGCGGTTACATACCCGTCTATATTCTCCCGCAGGTGGATCAATATACTTTCATGATCCGCCAGCAGTTCTTTGATATGCCCGGTCGCATCATTTTTTTCTCTCGACTGCTCCGTAAGGTGTGTCAGACTTAGAAATTCCTTCAGGGTGGCCGGTGGGAAATGGCCTAAAGACCGGATCCTTTCTGCCACATCATCCACAATTTCTTCCATCCGCCCGTACTGGGATTCAAAAAACAGGTGCTTACTGTGAAAATCCGGTCCTGTTACACACCAATGTGCTTTGAGCGTTTTGGTATAGAGAACGAATTCATCTGCCATAATTTTTCCCAGTGAATGGGCTACGCCGGAAAGGTGTTCCGGTTTAATGCCAATGCGTGTGATCATTTTTTTTAATTAAATAGTTGAAGCAATAAAAAGTTATCCAAAGAATAAGTACCGGCGCCCAGCGCCAGTAAAAAAAGTAAAGAGAGTGTGTACATATAAGGTACATCGCGCACTTCCAGGTTATCATTCCGGTGTACCACAAAGTAACCGATGGCGGTAACCCCAATTGTTGGCAGGATCACCAACCGGGTGCCAATGCCGAGCATCAACAGGAAAGGCACCACGGTATCTGAAAATGTGGCCACCAATGCGTTGAGTTTCTCCGGTAAATGGAGCGGGTTAGGCACATGCTCTTTTTGCCCGTTCACTACGCGAAACTTTTTCATGCCGTGTACCCTGAACAGCTCCAGCGCCAGCAGGCAGCGAAACACCAGTATGGCGGCATTATTCCAGGTGCTGCCCAGGTCGGAGTAAAGAATGGATATGATAATATCGTTCATAGTATGCGCGTTAAAATGCAAAACAGGAGCAACCAAACGCGCCCCAGAATGCGGTGTAATTATTAACCGGGATGTTGCTTTTACGGGCAATATCATGATGATGCCCATGAACATCACAACTGCCTTTACAACTGTGTATCTCGGCTCCCGCCACTGTTTCAGCACCTGATGCTTTAGCAACAATGGCTGCATCTTTATAGTAACCCGGGTAGTTTTTTACGGGCGACCAATCAGGCAAAACTGGTATCGTTGGCGGAGCATGCATGGCGAAATCATCTTTGGCGTATACAATCTTTCCGCCAACAATGGTAAGGATAGACTCAATGGATTTAATCTCTTCATCGGCCACTTCAAAAAAGTCGCTGTCCAGTACAGCCAGGTCGGCAAACTGTCCCACCGTGATACTGCCTTTCTTTTGCTGCTCCCCGGAAAACCATGCGCTCCCCTTTGTATACAGTTCCAGTGCCGTTTCCCGGCTCAGTTTATTGGCGTCGCCATACAGTTGCAGGCCACCCAGGGTTTTACCCGCTGTGAGCCAATACAAGGCTACCCAGGGGTTATAGCTGCTCACCCGCGTGGCATCCGTGCCTGCACCTACCGGTACGCCTGCCTGAAGCATTTGTTTAACAGGCGGGGTATGTGCAGCTGCGGCGGCTCCATAACGATCCGTAAAGTATTCGCCCTGGAAAGCCATCCGGCTCTGAATGGCAATGCCGCCGCCAAGTTCCCTTACCCGTTCGATGTTGCGCTCATCAATGGTTTCAGCATGATCGAAGATCCAGGGGAGCCCATCGAAAGGAATCTCGCGGTTTATCTTCTCAAATACATTTAAAAACCGGGTGATGCTTTCGTTATACGTGGCGTGCAAACGGAAAGGCCAGCGTTTTTCAACCAGCAACCTCACTACCCGTTCCAGCTCCTCTTCCATGGTATCAGCCAGTTCCGGGCGCGGCTGAAGAAAATCTTCAAAGTCGGCGGCAGAAAACACCAGCATTTCACCGGCGCCGTTGTGGCGGTACATATCGTCTCCCTGGTGAAGGGTTACGGAGTTGGTCCAGTTTTCAAAATCTTCGCGTTCCTGTTTGGGCCTTTGTGTGAACAGGTTGTAGGCAATACGAACGGTCAGTTGCTTTTTCTCATTCAGGTCGCTGATAACTTTATAGTCGTCGGGGAAATTCTGAAAGCCGCCACCAGCATCTATCACACTGGTGATACCAAAGCGGTTTAACTCCGTCATGAAGTGCCGCGTGGAATTTACCTGGTGTTCGTACGATAGCCGCGGTCCTTTGGCGAGTGTGGAATACAGGATCAGGGCATTGGGTGTTGCTATCAGCAGCCCGGTGGGGTTGCCTTTCGCATCTTTCTCCAACCTGCTTCCAGGCGGCGCCGGCGTATCTTTTGTAAATCCGACTGCGCGCAACGCCGCACGGTTTAACAATGCCCTGTCGTACAGGTGCATGATAAACACCGGCGTATCCGGCGCTATGTCATTGATCTCATCCAGGGTGGGCATTCTTTTTTCCGCGAACTGAAATTCCGTCCATCCTCCTACCACTCTTACCCATTGCGGTGACGGCGTTAGCGCAACCTGTACTTTCAGCATCCGCAGTGCATCTGCCAGGGAAGGAACGCCATCCCATCTTAATTCAAGATTATAGTTTAGTCCACCCCGGATTAAATGAATATGTGAATCATTTAATCCCGGGATCACCCTTTTGTTTTCCAGGTTAATCAGCACAGTATCCTGGTCCTGGAACCCGTTCAGCACTGTAGCGTCATCTCCAACAGCTATGAATTTACCTTCTTTAATAGCCACTGCTGTTGCTGCAGGCTGGTGCCGGTCTACGGTATGGACCTTACCGTTATAAAGAATTAAATCGGCCTTTTTCATCGTCGTCTGTTTTAGTTATGAAATGAAGCAATGGCTTCTTTGATTCCTTCGCCGGCTGTGACGAAAAATGCGGGGCCTGCAAGCAGTATTACTTTGGTTATTTTTTTGGGGGCCGCTAAATTATTTTTATGGAGATAAAGCTGCGTTCTGTATGCTTCAATGATGCCTTTAGTGACATTACCGGCAACCAGGGCGGTGGGAGAATCGATGCCGCCATCTTTGATATCGCTGGCAAAAGCAAAACTGCTTACGCCCAGGTTCAGTGCTTCACGCATGGCTACACTTGCCACCGAGGTCATAAGGTCCGGCGTAAAATTATTGCGGTTGCCCATACCGATCAGTAATAACCGGGGCGCTTTCAGCGCGCCTTTGGCGGGGGTAATCAATATGGTTTCCAACGCATGGCCGGCAAACTTCCCGGTTTTGCGCAGTTCCGTAATTTGTCCGTGCAGGGCCTCGTCGAGGTGCACCATGCCATTCAGTGCTGCCGGCAATGCAGGCGGATTAAAAATATCTCCTTCCGTGTACTCAAATACACAGGCCACCTGCAAAGGAGATTCGGCGGCTGAGGGGCCCTGTACCAGCCCTTCAATGGCGATGCCGTCTACTTTCCCCCAGATCTTTGAAGTGCCCACCGGCGTCGTTTTCACGGTGGTATCTGCGGTTACAGCCTGTTGGGCATACCCGGCAGTTCCCAGCAGCAACATAAACAGTACCGGCAACAGGCTTCTTATTTTTATGGCCCGCAAAACACGATTGTTCTTATAGTTTCTCATGATGAATAGTTTTTTTTGTTAAAATTTGAACGCAACCCTGGTGTTAATGAATAAACCGTCCTTATGATCTTTGATCAGATCATCTATAAAAGCGCCTGTCTTAAAATATTGTACACCGGCATTCAGTGAGATAAACCTGTTCAGCGTGTATACTGCACTTGCCAGGTAGGCGGTGCCGATATATCTTTTTTTAGAAGATGAACCTGCGAGGTTAAAATTGCCGCTGGGGCGATATACGCCATCCTGCAGGGAGTAACGCCAGTTGAACACCACATCTGCCTGCAACACCAGCCGGGAGCCCGGATTCACCGTGGCGTAAGGATGGATATCAATGAGATTCACGGGTCCTATCTGCGGGCTAAATCCAAAATATCCACCTTTGGGATACAACGGGTTAAAGGTTCCCAGTTTGCCATCTCCTTTGTTGTTGTCGCCGGAGATGTAGTCATTGCGCAAATTGATTGTTGGCCTGGCTTTTAGAGATTCAAACATATAACCGATATCTGCGGATGCGGTCCAGGCGTTGATATCGGCAGTGCCAAACTTCCCGAACTGCCAGGCCGCCTCAAAGTTGTAAATGAAGCCACCGCCGTATTTCCAAAGCCTGGTACCCAGTGTATGTCTTACTTCCTTTGCAGCTCCTTCTTCAAAAACGGCAAGATCCCGCCGGATGCCCAGGTAATAAATATCGAGGTTACCTGCCCGGGGGAAAATGCGTTTGGTATATAGTCCCCACAGGTTTACCTGTTTGCTGGTCTTGTTGTCGAATGCGCCTGTGTTCACGGTGTCGGCCGCCATTGCGAATGCGTCTGCGGTAAAACCGGCAGCAGCATACATCAGTTTAAGACCATCAAAGTAAAGCCGCAGGTTGGGCCCTTCACGGACAGAGATCAGCCGCCCGCTGCCATAGTCCAGCTCCTGGCGGCCGGCGCGGACAGTGAGACTTTTTTCATTCTGTTTATACAACTGCGCATCGACAAAGAGGTTCTGGATATTCAGGTGATCTTCATCAATAGGCCTGGGACCGTTTTTACGACCTCCTTCCCAGGCGCTTCGCAGCTGCGTGAACACCCGGATCTTTTCTCCAAAGTGAACATCGGCATGAAGGTCGTAGCGCTGCAATAAGAAATTGTTATGGCCTGTTCCCAGCCGTCCCCAATCTTCATTATGAAAATCAACATATTCCAACCTCGCTGATCCGCCAAAAGAAACGTACACGTTACTTGTAGCAGAGAGTGAGGTATACTTTATCTTATGATAAAAAGTAGAAGCAGAATCACGCAGGTAAGCATAATTCTCATCAAAACGCATCAGTTTAAACGATTGCGCATAACCTGCATGGCCGATCAGCAAGAGCATGATCAGCATCGCTGACTTTTGCAATAAATAGAAATTGGAAACTCGCAAAGCTGGTAAAGGATTTTACAGAGATGAATTAGTGTTTGAGCATGTGGTGGGCATAATGAATGCCGATGCCGTAAGAGCCACCATACTTTTTCATCAGATCAGTAACTGCTACGTAAGTTTCCTGTCTTGCCCAATCCCTTTGTAATTCCAGCAGGTATTGAATGGAGGTAATAGGTTTAACACCTGCATGTACCATGCGTTGTACGGACCGCTCATGCGCTTCGGGGCTAACATCGCCACAGGCATCGGTAATAACATATACTGTGTAACCTTCTTCTATAGCCGACAGCGCAGGGCCTACGATACAAACGCCTGTCCAAAGGCCCGCAAGTACCAGCTTCTTTTTTCCGGTGCCGGTGATGGCTTTATACGCGGCTTCATCTTCCCAGGTATTCATGGAGGTACGGTCAATATATCCTGAAGTAGCCTGTGGGTAAAATTCTTCTATCTCAGGAAATACCGGGCCTGAAAAACTCTCTTCAGCCACAGTTGTCACAATCGTAGGGATATTAAAGATTTTGGAAGCGCCTGCAACAATAGCGGTGTTGGTTCGCAGTTCGCTGAGCGGAATGCTTTTGGTAGCAAAAGCCATCTGGCCTTCAAAATCAATTAATACTAACGCATGGTTTTCCGGAGATAATAGATTGGGAGATGGTTTCATAAATTAAATAGTTTTGCGCCCGGTAAGACAACAAAAGTGCCATCTCATAAATAACTCATAATCAATATTATAAGCACGTCTATTTAATTAAAAATATACGACATATCGTAAATTTATGATCGTACATAAATACAGGGGAAAGAAGTATTTCTGTTCACCGCGCATTCAATATCTTCTCCAAATCATCCTTAAAGTTTCTCCCGATAGGAACCTGGTGTCCGTTCAGCACAATGCGGTTCCTTTCGAGACGCACGATCTTCTGAACAGATACAATGAAGGATTTATGCACCCGGATAAAACGGCGCTGAGGAAAAATATTGAGCATCGCTTTAATAGAACCTTTCAGCAGGATCTTTCCTGCATGCGTATAAATGATGGCATAATCCTTTAAGCCCTGGATATGCGTAACGTCGTTAAACTCCAGCTTTATACGTTGTACGCCGCTTTTAACAAAAATAAAATCAGTATTACCACCCGTGGGAATATCTTCAATATTTGTACTCTGCGATTTCAACGCCAGGAACTCCCTGATCTTTGTAATGGCCTGATGGAAACGGTTAAAAGACACCGGCTTTAATAAGAAGTCAATGACCCCAAGTTCATATCCTTCAAAAGCATAATTGCGGTAGGCGGTGGTAAAAACAGTGAGCGGTGGATTTGATAAGGCTTTGAGGAATTCAATGCCGGTCATTTCAGGCATCTCAATGTCCAGTAACAATACATCAGCGGGGTGGTTTTCCAGGTGACGCAATGCCTCGCCCGCGTTAGTGAACAGGAACACGGAAGCCACATCGTCCAGCCTTTTCAGGTGGCCGTCCAGTACTTCCAGCGCAAGCGGCTCATCATCTACAATAACAAACTTCAGCATGATGTTCTATTATAATTCAATTACCAGTTTGGCCTGAAAAGTATGCTTTCTATCTTCCAACTCAAACTGATACCTGCCCGGATAAAGCAGCTCCAGTCGTTTTCGTAAATTATCAAGTCCTATCCCACCTTTACTTTTACGGCCCCCTGAAAGCGGTTTGGAGTTCTCTATAATCACTGTTAATACTTTCTCCTTCAGCACAATATCTGCCCTCAACCAACTATTCTCCACCTGTTTGCTAACCCCGTGTTTGAATGCGTTTTCCACTAAAGGCAATAACAGCAACGGCGCAATTTCATGTCCATTCAGTTCGCCGTTAATAGTTAATACGATAGTGGCATCGGCATTAAATCTCAGCCGCTCCAGTTCCATGTAATTGTTGAGATACGTAACTTCTTTCTCTAACAATACCTTTGTATCGGTACTGTCGTACAACATATACTCCATCATCTCTGACAACTTCAATACCACATCCGGCGCCAGCGCTGATTGCTTAAGCGTTAGCGCATACAGGTTGTTTAATGCGTTAAATAAGAAATGCGGATTTACCTGGGCACGGAGAAAATTCACTTCTGCATGCAATTTCTCTACAGTGATCTTCTGAATGAGAAGCTGTTGCCCGTACCAGTCCATACTTAATTTAAGCGCCAGCATTAAACCGATATACCACAATGTGCTGAAAAAATTGTACGACAGCGATTCCATTAAATCACTGTTGCGCATCGGGCCTATTACGTAACCATACAGGTAATAATCAAACAGGCTTTGGGCGATCAGGTAAACTATCACAGAAACGATAAGCGACGTAAAATAGGCAACGTAGCGTTTCTTTAACAGGTATCGCGGTAAGAAGTGGTGCAGGTTAAGATAAGCGATTACCATGAGCAGCAATATTCTCACCGATACACAGGCTGCAAAATACGGCATGCTGGCTTTGTAGATGAGATACCTTTTCTCATAGATGAAGAACCCGGTAACCAGGATCCAATAAGCACTATGTGCCAGGGCATACTTTAATGAAACGCTGCGTTTCGAAAACGGCAGCGTTATCTGTTTATCCAGCAACTCCATTTTCATATATCATTCATCATAAAAGAAACTAAAAGCGTTAATCCTACAAAATAATATCGACAAACGGCGTAAATAGTAGAGGAAGATAATAATAAAACCGGGGACGTTCATCATAGCGCTCATTCATCTACTATTTTGTTTACTGGTCTACTATTTTTCTGCGCCCCTTCCTTTTCTCTTAATATTGTTATCAGAGATCCGTTAAACATCTTTCACCTAAAAATTTATATTATGAAACGTACAACATTTATCCGGCTATTTACGCTGATGGCGTTAGCCTTTACTGTATTCAGTTTCACCACAAAGGTAGGACTGGATAGTTATGAGATCTATCTCAACAACAAACTCATCCTGAAACAATCAGTGAACCAGCCGCTGAATTTAAGAGTACTACAACTAAGTCAGGCAAGTTCCGGCGATCAGCTGCGTATCAATTATAAGCATTGCGCTTCACCCGTAACGGGTACAGACAGGAGTATTGTATTGAAAGATGAGAAAGGAAATACACTGAAGAAATGGACGTTTGCCAATGCCACCGGGTCTGATGTAAGTATGACGATACCAGTGAAAGAACTGTTGCAACTGGAAAAGAGTAATGCAGATCATAATCTCAGTCTTCATTACGCCGCACGGGAGCTTCCAAAAGGAGAAACGCTGGCATTTCTTCATCTTAAATAAAAGGAATAAAAAAAGCCTTACAGTTTTTACTGCAAGGCTTTCTTCTTTTTAAAATCTTCAGTCCCGCTTACGGATCAATTCTATCAACCCTTCATTCTCAATAATGATCATTCCATGCCGATCTGCCGTGATGCCTTCTTTCAACTGATAAGTATACCTGGGCACATTGCCTTCCATCACTGTTGGCAGGTATAAAAAACGGAAGCTGCCGCCCCGCTCTTTTAACGCCTCTCCTACTTCAATAATGTGAGAGGAGATAATAAAAAAGCAATGCTTATTCTCTGAAAAAGCAGCCGTAATAGCCAGTGTGGCGTCAAAGGCATCCTTTACATTCGTGCCTTTAAATAACTCATCGAATATCACTACCAGGTCTTTTGACTCTCCTACCTGCTCCGCTACGCTTTTCACCCGCAATACTTCCGCATAAAAATGACTATAGCCATGCTCCAGGCTGTCGGGTACATTAATAGTAGAGAAAAGACCGTCTTTTACAGAAAATTCCATTTCTGTTGCCGGTACCGGAAACCCCATGTGCGACAGGTAAACGGCAATGCCAAACGACTTCATAAATGTAGACTTCCCCGCCATATTCGCACCGGTAAGAAAAGCAACATTAGACCCCGGATCAAATGAAATATTGTTAGATACTGCATGCTCTACTGACGGATGGAACAAACCACTGATGTTGAGTACATTTTTATGTTTTGGTAAAGCTTTCGCATAACAAAAATGCTTTGTCCGCGCAACAGTGGATACGGCTATATATACATCAAACTGATAAATAATATCTATCAGGATCTTCATCTCCCCGAGGCATCCTGTTCTCAGCTGGTAATCATATTTTATCAGTTTCAGCAGCGATAGCTGCTTCACATCAGTTTCTTCCCTGATCCATTGCAACCGCCTGTCATTAAAGATCTTCCGGACTTTTTCGAAGTGTTCCTGAACGGGGCTGTAGGCGCCCTGCTGCTCCAGTTTGTAAACGAAGTCCCTGAAAGCAGTTAACAAGGCGATAGTGTTACCCAACCCTGCCACAAGCAGGTCATAACCAGTATCGCGTATCACCGTTTTAAGCAACTTCCTGGACACTATATTCCACGCGGCCGCCGGCATATTGGTGGCCGCTCCGGTGGTAAGATAATTTTCTACAACATGGAATGCTTCACTACTGAACGGGAAGGCAACCGGGTTCCGGCCAAAGTACTGAAAGATACTACTGCGTTCATTGATGGCAACAGGATCTGTCAGTGGATGCCGGAACATATCATCCAGCAATTTCCTGCCACCATTGGTTATAACGCTATCGAATATACGATATATGGATTTGTTGTTGTACCTGCCGGGGATGTTCAGATCATCAAGCGTCTGTTTGTCTGCGAGAAAACTCATGCGTCCTTGTTTTTATCTTTTTTTTTGCTGATGATATCCAGGATACCTTCGTTATTGATAATAAGCATCCCATGCCTGTCGGTGGTGATACCGGCAGCTAACCTGTACGTATAAACGGGTTTGTTATTTTCCATTTTTGTAGGAAGAAAAATAAAATGGATATTCCTGCATCGTTCTTTCAGCACTTCTCCCGCCTCTGTTATATGTGTTGAAATCACAAAAATACAATTCTCTCTTTCTGCAAAAGCAGCGGTAACTGCCACGGTGCCTTCATAAGCATCTTTTACATTGGTGCCTCTGAAAAGTTCATCAAAGATGAGGAACAGGTTCTTTGCTTTGGATAGTTCTCTGGCGATCTTTTTTATCCGCAACACTTCTGTATAGAAATGACTACTGCCGGAGGAAAGATCATCCGGTAAATTAATGGTCGTATAAATACCATCCCTCACGGCAAACTCCATTTTCTCCGCGGCAACGGGAAAGCCCATATGCGCCAGGAACATAGCGATACCTAAGGATTTCATAAAGGTAGATTTGCCCGCCATATTGGCGCCGGTTAAAAAAACAACGTTGTTCTCCGGTGTAATATGTATCGTATTGGGTACCGCGTTTGCTACCTGCGGATGGTAAACGCCCTCCAGCCGTATATGATGGCTCCCCGCATCTAAGGCAACAGGGAATACCAGCTTCCTTTCCGTGGCCACCCTGGCTACGGTAATATACACATCTAAATGATAGATCAGGGATAACATTTTGCTCAGCTCTTTGCTGAGCCGGAACCTGAGCAGCTGGTCATATTCCACTACTTTGGCATAAGCCAGCTTACTACCTGCGGGTTCCTGCAATACCTGCTCCAATGCCGGGTCCTGCAGGAGCTTTTTCATTTCCGCCATATCCGTCCCGTAGGGGTTGTCGGCGGGCAACGTTGCCATATAAACGAAAAAGCCCTGCAGCATATGCAGCATCTCTATCACCGACCGGATCCCGTCGCTGACCGCTTTAAAGTTATTATCCGCCGCGATCAGGTTGTTGAATTTCCTCGCCAGCGTATTCCCTTCCGGCGATAAACGGGTCCGGTCGTCCTGTATAGCCAGGTAGCCTTCTATTACATCAAACAAACCGCTGCTGAAAGGGAAACCGGCATTAACAGACTGAAAAAACCTGATCTTCCCGCTCCGGTTATTGATGGCAGCCTTCTCCGCAAGCGGGTACCTGAACATATTTTCCAGCACCGCTGCGCCACCACGCGTACTGGTATGATTAAAAACAGTGTAGATAGAATCAGCGCCTGGTTTCCCCAGTATATTAAGATCAGTAAGGGTTTGCTTATCTGTATTAAAAATCATCTTATAAAAAGTTTAAACAATCCCTGCTATTTTCTTTTCCGTCTGATAAGCAATATGGCTCCAAATGCAAGCAGGATACCGGGCAGCACCCACAGGTAAATAATCCGCAGGAATTTCACCTGCCCCTTTGTTAACAGCACCGCTGTGTCTTCCGGTTTAGGGCGGGTGCTATCGATCGGGAATTCGCCGTAACTCAGCCAGCTGAATAAGGCGGTGTTAAAAACAAAATTTGCATTCCTTAAATTAAAACGCTGCAATTCCGCGTTGCCCATAAAGTCGGCATCACCCGTTACGATAATACGCTGCTCTTTATTATTGACCTTACGGGTCAGGGAAAGCGCTGTGGCAAAGGATTTACGTACATCTCCATTTTCCGGCGAAAAAACAACTTCCGCGGAATCTGTCACGAGGTTATCTTTTTTCAGCCAGCAGTTTTTCTCGCTCGTTATCAGCAATGGTTTGATGGTGAATACGCCAGTATCGGCATAAGCGAGGGCTGTTGCCCGTGGCATGGTAGCCATTGCGCTATCGTGGTGACTGTGGGCCAACGCAGGATAAAACGACGAGACGGTTTCGGTGAGATAAGGTGTGATCAGCTCCGGTTGCAGATCTTTACTGGTTTGCACCAATATACCATCCATCAACTGCACGCCCAGGTGTTGGAGAAATGGATTCAGGATCGCCTGTTTGCCAGGCTCTCCGGCCACCAGCAAATTCCCTCCCCTGTTTACATATTGCTTCAGTTTTTCAATACTGGCGGCAGTCATAGCCACCTTCGGATCTGCCAGTACCAGGGCTGAAATATCAGCAGGAATATCCTGTGAATCCAGGGATAGCGTATCTACATCAAATCCCTGGTTCAGGAGTGAATTACGAAAAGTAGTGAGGTTAGTGAGTACTTTGTACTCCCTGTCTCCCAGCTTATTTATACTCCGCTCCAGGTGCCCCGTCAGGAAAATTATTTTGGGCATCTTCGCCTGTAGCAACCGCTTGAATGCTGCTGATACTTCTGTTTCACTCGGCCACTGCATGTTGTCGTCAAACACCCGCAGGAAAGTAGTTCTGCCTTTGTACTTCAGCTGCATCACGTACCGGTTCAGCTCTGGTTTCAGGTCAATTATTTTGCGTATTTCAGCGGGCGTTTTGAACTGGTCCATCGTAAGATCCTTACTGTCTGCATACTGTTTGGCTATCTGTTCCAATGTTTTATCCTTGTAGTACCGCAACATACCAGGGCTTTCAAAGGCCGTATCATAATATAAAACCGTTTTAAGTTCAATGTTGTGTTTGAACCGGGTATATGGCTCCCAACGGGCCAGGTTCCGGTTGTAGGAGTCGGGGCGGCCCAGATCCCAGTAACGGCCCAGCAGGTTATTATACGCGGTAACTTCCAGGGGGGCATCTCCCAGTTCTTTTATAATTTTCTGTGCATTAGGCGTCAGCGTTCTTTCTTTTGCGCGGGTAGCGTCATAATAGCCCACCAGTGAAGGAATAGAACTGAAATAGCCAATAACCAGTGTGGATACTATCACAAAAGTGTATCGCCCTGCTTTTACAAGCGCCGGTTTGGATTCCATGCCAGCTTTCAGCTTATAGATACTAAGCCCGAGAAAAAGGTACACGATGGCCACAAAATAGATGACATCCTTTGACGTAATAAGTCCTACCAGCATGTTTCCTGTGCGGCCGGAAATAGACAGGAAATAGGTCAGCGTCCGCACAAATGCAATATCCTGCCAAAGCGTGCCAACATAGGATAGCAACCCTATCATTACAAAAGTGCATACCGCTGCTACCACCTGGTAAGTGGTGAGGCACGACATAAACAACCCGATGGCCGAGTAGGCGCAAAGCAACAGGTACAGTCCCAGCATAGCGCTGATCAGCATACCGGAATCGGGCGATTTGATCTGGAACATACCGGAAACAACAAAAACAGTAAAAATCATCACCAGCAACCCGCTATAGATCATCATGGCCAGGAATTTCCCGAACACAATTTCCCTTACGCGGATAGGCGATGTATACAACAGCTTAATTGTTCCGCTGCTGGTTTCACGGCTTACCAACCCCATCGTGAGCAGTGGAATATATAAATATAAATTCCGCAGCACGCCACCTAATACGCCCCGGTTGCTGAGGAAAACATATTCTGTTACGCTGCCGAAAAACTTTCCGCCTGCATCCTGCTCTCTTGCTATTCCCTCTAAAGCATCCAGGTAGGTTACTCCGCATTGGATGAGGAATACAATCATTAAAAACCATGCAATAGGTGAGTAAAACAGGGTGCGTAACTCTGTTTTGGCTATTCTTAATATCGTCTTCATTAATAGGTTATTGTTTTGATGATGGATGGGATAACTGCTTAAATATTTCGTCAAGCGCACTTTTATCAAGGCTGATCTCCCGCAGTCTCCAGCCATTATGTACCGATGCTGCAACGATCCTTTCTGTAATATCCTGTTCCCCGTTGAAGTAAATGCGCAGCTGCCGTTCGGTAAGAAACTCTACCTGCGTAACGCCGTTAATTTTTAACAGCTCTGCTTCCACCGGTGGGTTCTCCAGGTGTACGAGCACACTATGTGGCTCTACGTAGTTGTTAAAGGTGTCCATTGTATCGGAGAAAACGATTTTCCCGTTTTCGATCATCCTGATTTCTTTACATAGTATCTGTACTTCCGACAGGATGTGAGAAGAAAAAATCACGGCTCTGTCGCGCGCAATCTCTTTGATCAGCGACCGTACCTCTATGATCTGGTTGGGGTCCAGCCCGTTGGTGGGCTCGTCCAGCACTACCAGTTTGGGCCGGTGCACAATGGCCTGTGCAATGCCTACGCGCTGCCGGTAACCTCCTGAGAGGTTCCGGATCAGTCGTTTGCTGAAATGATCCACCCCGCAGCGCTCTTTGGCTTCCTTTACGGCGGATTTCATTTTATCCTTTGGCAGATGCCGCAGGCCGGCGCAATACCTGAGGTATTCGTCTACCGTAAGATCCATGTAAAGCGGCGGCTGTTGCGGGAGAAATCCGATATCTCTTTTAGCCTGCTGCGGATCTTCTTTCATATTAACACCGTTGATGTACACATCGCCTTCGGTCTGGTTCAATGCGCCGCATACAATATTCATGGTAGTAGATTTTCCTGCGCCGTTTGAGCCCAGTAACCCTACAATACCTGTTGGGCCAATCTCCATATTGATATCGCGGATGGCCCAGGAAGTACTGTACCGGTGGGATAACTTTTCAATTCTCAGAATACTTGATTCCATTTATTTTATAATTTTTTTTTGCAGATGTACAGTCTATGGATTCTGTTCCATTTCCGGATTCTGGGCGATGAGTATATTCGCCAGCGGAAACACATAACCAGTACTATTGGGTTCCAATGTATAGGTGGCTCCATCAAACGACCTGGTAACAGTTTTAGCGAATTGCGGATCTTTGTTCAGCCGGCGCTGATCAAACCAACGCAGCCCGCTGCCAAAAAATTCGCGGCGGCGTTCATCCACTACCAGTTGCAATGCTTCTGCAGCAGTGGCAGCAGTGAGGCCGGCATAATCCGCGGGCAGGAAACGCAGCTTGCGGAGGATGTTCAGCATATTCACGGCGTCGTCTTTTTTACCTGCACGGGCGAGGCATTCCGCTTTAATCAGCCAGGTTTCGTTGACAGAGAGGCCCGCTGCCGGCTTATCCGGCGAGCCTGAATATTTTTCACGCGACCAGAAACCCAGCCCGGTAAATGAAGGGTAAAACGAAGCACCTTGTTTTACAAAAAGTTGATAGCGCAAATCTTTTGTTCCGAGTAAATCGAGCATCGCCTGACTTAACTGCGGGGCGCTAAACGTTTGACGGGGAACTTTGCGCAACAGGATCTGCTTATCTTCAAGCTGCGAAGGAAAAATGTAACTGCTTCCGGCCACCGCTACGTTATAGTCGTACAGCGTGCTGGATAAAGCCAGCGTACTATCGGCAAAAGCAGCAGCATTGGCAAAGTCGCGCATGTTAAGATATACTTTGGATAACAGCGCATAAGCCGCCGCCTTGTTGGGTCTGAAATTAATATCCTGTTGAAGTGGCAGGATCGGAATCGCAGCCGTGATATCTTTCAGCACCTGCGCATACACCTGTTTCACCGATGCTCTTTTTAAATCCACGAAAAGGGCTGCCTTTAGTAAAACGGGCACTCCCGGATCTGTTTCAGCGGTGGCTGCATCATATTGTTTGCCATACAGGTTAACCAGGTTAAAATAATTAAAGGCCCGGTGTAACAGCGCTTCGCCGAGGAGCGTTTGTTTTAATAACATATCTCCCCCTTTACTGTCCATTACTCCATCAATCACAATGTTATAGGTATACATGGTAGCATACAGCGTATTCCAGTCATAGTCCTGCGCAAGATCCGTATAAACCGGTTTACGCCAGGTATAAATAGCCTTTTGTGTATTATTGGCTTTAATATTATTCTGGATCTCCGGTGCGATGAAATCCACATCGTCACAACTCACCAGCGGAGCCGACCCGAACGCCGCTTCCTGCTGATCCCGGTTATTCAGTAAAAAACGGTAATCTTCTGTATATACCAGCACACGCTGCCCCTGTATGGGCACATCTTCCACATATTTACGGCAGGAAATCATGCCGGCACTCAACAATAAAAACGCAATAATTATTTTATAGTGACGCATACTTTTCGGTTTAATGAATTAGAAACTCAGTGCAACTCTGAAAGAATAATTGGTTAATGGAGGAAGCTGGTAGTTATTCCCTGTTTTGTACAGGTAATCGGGATCCAGCTTTTCCTTATTGGCCGCCCAGATCATACCCAGGTTGCGGGCCACTGCAGAAACGGTCATGCTCTTCATTGCTACCTTTCCGAGCAAAGCGGCAGGGATGTTATAAGACAACATCACCTGTTGCAATTTGATATTGCTGCGGCTTCTTACCAGCAGGTCCGATTCTATATACCGGTTAACGCTCGCATAAAAATTGGTATTGGCGCCAAATATCAGCCCGGGAACATTGGTAGAAGCCTCATCGCCCGGCTTTCTCCAACGATTCGCCAGATCACCGGTTCTTCCTACAAAAACATTATTACTATAGCCTACGTCCTGGATAGACGGCTTCAGGAAAACACCGCCGAAAGCGCACTGGAATTGCACGTTCAGGTCGAAGCCTTTGTATTGTACCGAGTGACTGAAACTTCCAAACCACGGAGAGGTGGTACGTCCGGAATAAACACGGACGTTTTCATATGGCGACTCCATTACAGAATACTTCTTGGAACGGTCATTGCCGTTATAGATCTGCGACTGGCCGGTATTATCCAGTCCTGCCCAGGCATAGGTAAACAGGTAATCCGTGGGGTAACCCGAGTACAACATCTCCGGTGCAAAATAAGTAGTAGGTTTTTCGAAGCGTGGATCTTTAATGATGTTCGTATTATAAGACATATTGATAGTAGCCGTCCACCTCCAGTTTTTATTCAACACAGGCACTACATTGATGCCCAGGTCTACCCCATGTCCTTCCAGGTTAGCCGTATTAAATAAAGTAGACGTAAAACCATAAGTACCGTTAATAGGCATCTGCCAGATGATATCTGTAGTATGTTTTTTATAATATTCTGCAGAACCAAATACCCGGTTTTTAAAGAAGGAAAAATCAAGACCCCAGTTAATCATCCTGGTTTTTTCCCATCCCAGGTTTTCCATTGCAGGATTGGCAATCACACCGTAGGGATAGTTGGTGTAATAATCTGCTCCCAGCAAACTGATAGTGGTAACCGGCGCATAGCCCTGCGGTGCATTTCCGCTGAAGCCATAGGTGAAGCGTGCTGCCAGCTGATCCATCCATCTTATATTACTGAACCATTCTTCCTTGCCAATATTCCACTTCAGGCCACCTGACCACAATGGGATGGCCCTTTTACGCCGTTCAACCCCCAGCAGATTATAATCGTCAAAGCGCGCACTTCCTGAAACAGTATATTTATTATCAAAGGTGTAAGATCCGTTCGCATAGTACGACAGCGACCGGGTGGTTTTTTCTGTGACTGGCCTGGAAGTGGCGCCGATAGACTGCGTTATGCCATAGATATCTTTAAATCCAACAAAAGGATTCACACTACGGAAAGTATTGATGGACTTATCATAACCATAACGCATTTCCCCGCTGCCTTTATTATAGGATTCCCTGATCTCGTTACCTATCACTAAATTCAGCTGGTGCCTGTCGTTCCAGTTCTTATTTACATTGATCTGTCCGCGCAGGTTATAACTTTTCCCCAGGCCACTGCCAAGATCCAGTCTTCCGCCCGGAGGCACGCCATACACGCGGGCGCCGGTAGGACTCAGACTGGTTCCCTTATTCACCAGTATTCTGGCGTCGTAGCTATCTGGTTCCCAATACTGCTCATATTCCGTAAACATTCTGCCCACATTACCCGAAACGCCCACTCCCAGCCAGGAAGTGATGTTGCCATTTACGGCCACATTCAATGCCAGACTATTGGCGGTATTATGGGTATTGGAATACTGCAGTTCTTCGATAGGAGAATAACCAAACGGAAGATATCCTTTACCTTCAAGATACCTGGCGGTTGATGGAATAGTAAGCAGATCGTAACGGATGTTATTACCCGCTGCATCTTTGAGCATATCATAAGGCCGCATACCACCGGATACCGTGCTCATTGCCGTTACGGCAGCATTATTTATTTTATCCCTGGTATTTCCAAAAGTCAGGTCAGTGCTTACGGTAACACGCCCGTTCAATAAACTGGAGGTATTGCCTGCTCTCAGGGAATATCCCTTGTTCATATTACTTTTATAAACACGGTCTTCCTTATAAAAATAACCGGACAAAAAGTAAGAGCTGTTTACTCCCCCGCCGGAAATGGAAAGATTATATTGTTGCGTGGTGGGCGACTGGATCATGTATTTCTCCATCTGCGAACGGTTATCCGTAGCGCCCAATGCCGCCAGCTGTGCGTTCATTTCAGCTTCTGTTATTTCACCACGTTTTTGCTTGAAAAAGATCGCCTGTACCTGGCTGTTATTTTCCGGGTAATAGCTTCCCGGCGTACTGCGCGGAACCGGATCATTGTATCGTCCTTTCTCCAGCAGTTCTTTTTCCAGGTCGACATACTGTGATACCGACATCATTTCTCCATAACCAAGACTGGGTCTGCTACTGGTACCCATCGTGGTGGAGAAACTGAAAACCGGTTTGCTGTTACGCATACCTTTCTTTGTAACCACTACAACTACGCCATTGGCTGCCTGGATACCCCAGATAGAGGCCGCTGCCGCATCTTTCAGAAAAGTGATCTGGTCGATATCATCCGGGTTAAGCAGATCCAGTGCACCATTGGCGATGGACACCTGCGAGGGGAATCCGTCTATTACGAGCAGTGGATCTAAACTTACTTTGGTGTATTGACTCACAATAGTGGACAAACCGCGGATTCTCACCGACCCGTTACGGCTTTTGCCCGCGGTGGTTTTGGTAGAAATATCCACGCCGGGCACCATGCCCTGCAAACGCTCCAGGATACTCACTACCGGTACCTGCGCCAGCTGTTTCCCGGTAACCACGCCGAATGACCCGGTAGCCCTTTCTTTCGGGAGCGCCTGATAGCCTGTATTCACTACTACCTGTACTTCCCCGAGTTTCCTGATTTCCGCAAAGAGCCGGAATGTGACCGTGCTTCGCCCCTCCAGCTTTAATTCTTTTCGCTGATAAGCAATATTAGTGGCTACCAACGTGGCATTCCGGGGTACGTTTACAAAAGAAAAATCCCCCTGGATGTCTGTAACCGCCATCAGTTTTGTATTCCGCACGGCTACCGTTACATCCGGTACAGGAAGTCCTGCCGAATCCAGGATCTTACCTTTCAGCAAAGGGATCACGGTAGAATCTGAAAACGTGATATGCTCCTGCTGGATTGGTTTTTCAGCAAGAAAAATAGTTTTACTGTCGATAGAAAAAGTTAATGGCTGGTTTTTAAATACGTTTTCCAGGAACTCCTGTAAAGGAATTTCCCTGGCGTTAATGGTGATAGGGGTAGCGCGTTCCATTAACCGGTCGTTGCTGAATACCACGAAGCCGGTTTGTTTATAAACGGCTGCAAAGATCTTTTTCAAAGGAATATCCTTCCCGGAAATAGTGACCGCCTGTGATGAACTTTTTGCGGAAACATGCAGTAAGGACGCGAAGAGGAAGAAGGTAGTAATTCTCATAATCCGCAATATTTGTATGGGGACCGGCAATAGGAATCCCTTTCGATCTACATGAGCGATTTTTTGCATAAATTTGTTGTGGTTTGGTTGATAAAAAATTCGTTACACCGAAATTTTAGTTTAGCCGGCTACCTGCCGGAAGCGCTCCTACTGCTTCCGGCTTTTTGTTTTTCCGGCTAATCCTGTTTGACAATCTTTTTTATGATGATGATTATTGTGTGACTACCAGTCGTTTGCCCTCTTCAATATTTAAATGTACTCCTGTGCTGTTCAGGCCTTTGATGAGGCCCGCCAGGCTTATATTCCTGCTGATTTTTCCATAAAATTTAATATCGGGTACAGTGCCCCTGTATACGATTTCTACATCGTACCACCGTGCAATCTGTTTCATGGCATACTTCAGGTCCATTCCGTCGAAATCGAAAAGACCGTTTTTCCAGGCCATGATTTTATCGATGTCTGCATTATCGATAACCCTGGGTGTTTCCGACAATTGCAGTTGTTGTCCGGGACGGAGTACTATGCCCTTGCGGGAGAGATCTGATGCGTGTTCTTTCAGCGATATCACTTTCACCGCGCCTTCCAGCAGGGTGGTATGCTGACTTTCTTCATTTGCGTAGGCATTTACGTTGAAATGGGTGCCCAGTACTTCAATACGGGCGTTGTTCAACACGGTTACCTGGAATGGTGTGCGGGCATCCGGCGCCACTTCAAAATATACTTCTCCGGTGATCTCCACATTCCGGTGCTTACCGTCAAATACCGTAGGATAGCGGATAGAGCTGGCGGCATTCAACCACACCTGCGTACCATCCGGTAAGGCTACCCGGAACTGGCGACCATTTGGGGTCGTAATTATATTATAGGCAATTTCATTGTTTTTGTTTCCGCTCCGGCCGTATACCAGCGCGCCATTATCGAGTACGATGGGAGTGCCATTCTGCGTGGCTACCACCCCATTAGCGAGGCTGTCCAGTGCAATGCTGGAACCGTCTGCTAATTTCAGTATAGCGCCATTTTTACCGGGTGAGATATCCGTTACCGGTGCATTATTTGCAAAACCGGCGGGAGCCTGCCGTTGGGACTGGAACCAGTATAAGGCGCCGGCCATAAATATAATAGCCGCAGCTGCTGCTGCCCATTTCCATCGTTGCAGGAAAGGAATCCGTTGCTCCGGTGCTGGTTGTGTATGCGGCGAATGCCTGGCCAGAAAATGTTCCAGTGCTTCGTTTTCATTATACTGTGCAATCAGCTTTAGCGCCACCTGTTGAACGCCTGCGTCATTAATATCATCCCATAACTGCCGGCGCTGCTCATTATCAGCGATCCACGCCTGTAACTCCGACGCCTCTTCCGGGGTCAGGTTTCCCTTTAGATGCTTGCTGAGAAGGCCCGCTATAAAAAGGGCATTTGATTTTGGTTCATCCATGTTGGCACTGCGCTTTCCATTAATACGACGTGATAACCTGGTAGTACCAAAGCAATCTGAAAAAAATTATGAATGGGCAGATATCAGCAGGAGAAGAACAAAAGCTTCCGGCGGGAGCCTGCGTTTTAACAACATCACGCCTCTCGATTTCTGGTTTTTTACGGTTTGTACAGACAGTCCCAGCTCACGGGCAATTTCATCGTTTTTCAGGCCATCGATATAACCCATGCGTATAATTTTACCGCATTGTTCCGGTAGCTGGTTGATTTCATGATGGAGTTCATTGAATACTTCCAGGCGAATCATTTCAAGATCTGCCGCGGTTTCCCACTCCGCCTGGGTTCCAAGAAATACGGCCTGCCGCTCTTTACTGTGGATAGAACCCTTGATGGTATCAAAGCAGGCATTGCGGGTAGATTTATACAAAAAATCCTTGAGGTGCCTGATATCTTCAAATACCTGGCGCCTGTTCCATAATTTTAAAAACACTTCATTTACCAGATCTTCCGGATCAGCAGCTTCCCGGATAATCTTTTGTGCGAAAGCACACAAAACGGCATAGTACTCTCTGAAAACAACAGAAAACGCCGCTTCATCAGCAACAGCAAGCCGTTGCAGCAGTTCAGCATCTCCGTATGGTTGGCTACGTTCAAACGATTTAATCAGCTCCATCCCCGCTTATATGATATACTTTAAAAAGTGAATAATCATGAAGCCGGCAATCAATCCGTACCTGCTTTTAATTAGGATTATTCATCATGAAAGGAACAACCGGATCATAACCGGCATTGTTGGTTGACGCTTAAAAATGGATTCCCTTTATTATGTTATAATGGTTGCCGCTATAAACTATCCATCTGCTTTATACTGCCACTGTTCCGGGATAAGCCGTAAAATACTATTTTACCAGCCAATTTCACAAATTATTGTCATTTCGACAAAAATAAATGGTACCGGTTATTCAGGCAATAGCATCCGGGAAGTTCTGCATAAAGGAATATTACATTTTGTATTATTGGCAAAACTAATTAATTTTAAAGAACAGCTGATTCGTGCGTAACGATAGTAAATAACAATTCCTAAGAACCCTGCATCCTTCACCGGCTGCATTATACAGTATGCTTACCACACTGTAAAAATATCAACACCATATAATATTTACCGTTACCCGAAGGTCAGTTGTTTGCATTCATTTACTCAATCAATAACCACGGACGCCTAACCGGTTTCCACAGATTATCTTACAGGCGGTATTACCGCACAAGTGAATAGTTCCTGCTATGCAGGTAAACTACCATGCATATTTTTGCCGCTTGCAAACCGCCCGCACCCTGTGGTCGCAGTATATTTTTATGTCCTCAAATAACCATTTAAAACCGAAATACACAAACTATGGAAAGCCTGCAAACAATCCAAAGTGACGAGATGGTGGAGATTCAATCCCAAGCTATCACGTTAAACCGTACCGGAAATTCAATCAAAATATTATCAAAGGAAGAGATCTTTAAACTGATAGATGTTCATGAACCTTATTATGCCCTGAAGGATGTAATTGTTTATGCCGGCAATTTTGCGACTGCCAGTATAGAAGTAGAACAACCTTTGGGAGATGAGATCTTCCCCATTGGTGCGGCAGAGGCATGCAGGCATCTTGCTATCCTGGGATCGGTATGCTGTGCATTGAGCAACCCCGTAAAACAAAAGCACTACTATCTTGCCCATCGCGGAACATACAAAAGGGCCATTGAGAAAACACATTACACGGGAAAGAAATTAGTGGCAACAGCAACCTGTACTTTTTTCAGTAAAAGAATGGCAAATATAAAAGCCTGTTTGCTTGATGAAAACAATCAACTTATTTGTGGAATAGAAAACAGTTTCCATGTAGTTCCTCATGCAATATTCGAACGGCTGTATTACAATTTTCATAAAGAAATACCGGATTTCGGATTAAAGAATCCGTATCGTCAAAAGAAGCAGCTTTTTGATGTACAGTTTTCCGCCCTCTCAGCGTCTGCTTCGTTAGGCAAAATACAGGATGATTATTGCGCAGGACACTTTCCTCACTTCCCCGCGATGCCGGTAGCCATCCTGATGAATACACTGCTGGACCTTGCTGCTGCCTATATTCATCACATCACCGGTGATAAGTCATTAAAAATGTATGTCAGGGAAATGACTTTACTGGCAGATAACCTGGGGTTTTCGGGAGAAATAGTAGTGTTGCATGTTAAACAGGAAGCTTATACCAATAACCGGTTTAAGCTGCGTTGTACCGCCACATCCACTGACAATAAAAGTGTGGGCGATGTTAATGTTATTATAGAAACTGCTGCTTTCACGGATTTAACGTTGGAGTAACATTGTCCTGCTACTTTCGATAAAATAAATAATCACCGCTTTGACTTCCTTTTTGAATCCAGTAGACGTGATGGCATTTGATAGCATCTATCATCAGTATCACCATGCAGTTTTTAAGAACATCTGCCGGTTGGTTGACCGGCATGATATTGCGGAAGACATCCTGCAGGAAGTATTTCTCAGCTTCTGGGACAGTCGCCACCAGCTGGACCTTACACAGGGAGCCGGCAACTGGCTGTTTGCAGTTAGCTATAATAAATCGTTACAGTATTTAAAGAAGCTGGCTCTTGAAAAATCAAAACTGTCTGTATATCCTGCTATCCGGGATACAATGGAAGAGGATAGTCCGGGCCTCCGGGAAAGCCGGCTGACGCTGATCGACGAGGCGATCGAAAATCTTTCTCCCCGTAAAAAGAAAGTGTTCCAGCTATGCCGTCTGGAAGGTAAAACTGCCAATGAGGCCGCCCGTATTCTCGGCATTTCACATCATACCGTAAAAGAATATCTCCAGTCCTCTTCTGAGTCCATCCGCTCTTACATTGCCTCCAACCAGCCTACCGTACCGGTTTTGGGGGCTATCTTCCTTACTATTTACCTGTAACAGGAACGCCTGTTTTTTTGTTAACAATTCCGTAACCTATACCTATCCCCTCTTTTTCCCCTCTTCTTACTTTTTATACCTGAAAGATATGAAACAGATTATTGCGCTGATACAGAAAATAAAAGACGGAAAGGCTACCGCGTCCGACGTGGTGCTCCTGGAAACAATGCTGGAGCAGGAAGAAGACGCAGTGCTGCGGCAGTCGCTGCGGGAAGCCTTTGACCGCGCAGTGATCACCGGCGAGCAAACACTGACACCTGAAAAAACTGCTTCTATATTAATGCAGCTCCATAACAGGATGGAAGCGCAGGAGGCACAAATACAGCGTTTGCCAACACGGAGCTGGCACAGCAGGTTACTGCCATATGCCGCAGCTGTTGCCGGATTGATATTGCTGGCGGGCCTCGTTGCCATGTATTACAGCAACCTGCAGAAAAAAGGACCGGGCAATATTGCTGTGGTGCAGCAGCATGTGAAGTTCATCCGCAATACTACCCTCAAAACAGTGACCATTACTTTGCCGGAGGGTTCCCTGGTAACAATGGAACCGGGCGCCGCTTTGTTGTATGCAGATAGCGCTGTACGCAATATCACGCTGCAGGGTAAGGCAGTTTTTAATGTGAAAGCAAACCGGAATAATCCGTTTACAGTATCTGCCGGCAATACTGTTACGATGGCATTGGGAACCTTGTTTACGGTAGATGCGCAGCATCCGCAGATGGTAACTGTAAAACTGGAAACGGGTAAAGTACTGGTACGTACAAAAGATGGCACTATTAAAGAAGATATTTATTTGCAACCTGGCGAGGAATTTCATTTCGACAGCGCCCTGCATCAGTATTCAGTAGCGAAAGCGGCGGCCGGTGCAGCACGTTCTGCCAAAGGAAATGCTGACACAAAACATGCGGTACTGATGGCATTCAATAATGCGCCACTGGACAGTGTACTCGGTAAACTTGAAACTGCTTTTGGCATCAACATCCGTTATGAGCAAAGCGATGTTGACGGCGCCTATTTCACCGGCCAGATATTAAAAACAGATTCATTACAGAATATCCTGGAAGTTATTTGTCAGCTAAACAACCTGGAACTTACACCAGGAGAGGGAAATATGTCAATCAGGAAGATCAGATAACATCATTCATCTACAGTTATATCATGCATTAACACCTGCAGCATGTGCACGTGCCAGGCTATCTATTTTTAAACTTTAACTAACACCTGTCAAAAAATGATCAGACTTTTAAAAAGGTACCTCTGTGTGCTTTTAGTGTTCAGCTGTGTACTGCATGCCCATGCGCAGGACACAGACATCGCCGTAACTATTAAAGGTAGTGTTATGAGTGAAGGTGGCGAACCACTGCCTGGCGTGTCTGTAATGGTTAAACAGCGTAATGGCAGCGATAAGATAAACACCACCACAGATGAAAAAGGGGTTTTCAGGTTACAGGGAATGAAAACCGGCGCCCTGTATGATTTTACGTTTAGTTTTATTGGTTATGAAAACAACCTGTTAAACGGGTTCCAGGTAAAAGACGGGAACAGCAACCTGTTGCTGATCCGTATGAAAGAGGCCAGCAAAGGACTGAATGAACTGGTGGTAGTGGGTTATGGTACACGTACAAAAAAAGAGCTGACAGGCTCCGTGTCTTCGCTCCGTTCGTCTGACCTGAAACAGCAGGCAGTTACCTCTTTTGACCAGGCGCTGGCCGGTAAAATGGCCGGTATCCAGGTGATGCAAACCAATGGCGCACCCGGCGGGAATGTTTCTATCCGCGTGCGTGGCGTAGGTTCTATCAGTGCCGGCAATAATCCGTTGTTTGTTATAGATGGCCTGCCTATTACCAACGATACCCGCAGCGCTTCTCCCGGTGTAAATAATTATCAGCAGCCTTTTAACCCGCTGGCATCTATCAATGTGAATGATATTGCGTCCATCGATGTGCTGAAAGATGCCGCATCTGCCGCCATTTACGGTTCCAGGGGATCCAACGGCGTGGTGCTGATCCGTACCAAAAAAGGAGAAGCCGGTAAAATGACTGTCAACTACGACGGCAGTTATGGCCTGCAGGAAGTAAACAAGCATGTAGATGTACTGGACGCATATGATTATGCAAAGCTCGTGTATGAAGGCCATAACAACGCTTACCTGGATGCTGTGCCTACCGGCAAACCAACGGATCCAAACAGTGTAAGACCACAAAATCCTTCTACCCGGATTCCGCCACAGATACTTCCTTACCTGGAAGGTAAACCCGGGCTCACCAATACCGACTGGCAAAAAGAAATTTTCCGGCAGGCACCCATGCAAAGTCATACGGTTAGCGTATCCGGTGGCAACGAAGATCTTTCCTACTATTTCTCCGCCAACTACTTTAACCAGGATGGTATCGTGATCAACAACAACTACAAGCGCTATTCCAGCCGCTTCCGTGTTGATGGCGGCTCCGGTAAATTCCACTTTGGTGTGAACATGACGCCTTCCTATACCGATAACCGTTTGGTGAATGCGGAAGGCCCCTGGTTTGCGCCTAATTCCGGCGTAATTGCACTGGCACTGGGCTATGCTCCTATTTTCCCGGTGCGCAACCCCGATGGTACCTTTGCGGACTCGGTGAATGTATGGGGATACGGACAAACCAATCAGCTGAATCCCGTAGCAGTAGCTTCCCTGGTGAAAGACCGGATCAAGAACTTCCGTTTAACGGCGAATGCCTATATGGAATATGAATTCATTAAAAATCTGAAATACCGCATTGTTGCAGGCACAGACCTGAACAGTTTCCGCAGGGATTATTACCGGCCGTCCAACTTACCGCTTCCTTCCGGTACGCTGCCGTCTGTAGCCACAGGTTTCTCCAACACGGATATGTACACCAACTGGCTTACCGAGCATACGCTTACCTACAATAAAACTTTTGGTAAACATAAATTAGATGTACTGACCGGGTTTACGGTGCAGAAAGAAAACCAGGAACACAATACCCTTACTGCCAACAACTTTCCCACGGACATCGTTACTACCCTGAACGCGGGACAGGTAAATGCAGGCGGTTCCAGCCTGGAACAATGGAGCCTTAACTCCTGGCTGGGCAGGGCGCAATACAGCTACGCCAACAAATATTACCTGACTGCCTCTATCAGGCGCGACGGATCTTCCCGTTTCGGTATCAACCGCAAGTGGGCATCCTTCCCCGCGGTATCAGGCGCATGGCAGGTTTCCAACGAACCATTTTTTCGCAGCGTAAAACAAATCAGTTCTTTAAAGATCAGGAGCAGCTATGGTCTTACCGGTAACTTCCAGATCCCGAACTATGGATCGCTGGCACAGATGAGTAATGCCAACAGTAACTACATCCTGGGGAACCAGACGCTGGTAAACGGCGTGTCTGTTACCAGTCCGGCTAACCCCAACCTCACCTGGGAAAGTATGGCCAGCTTTGACCTCGGGTTGGAAATAGGTTTGTTTAACGAGATGTTGAACTTTACGGTTGACTACTATAATGCGAAAACCACCAAGCTGCTACTCAACCTGCCTGTTCCCGGCGCATCCGGGTTTAGTACCTATCTGCAGAATATCGGAGCAGTAAACAATAAAGGGCTGGAAATATCACTGTCTTATAACAAAAAAATCGGGAAAGACTGGCAACTGGAAGGAAATGCCAACATTGCCTTTAACACCAATAAGGTAACCAGGTTAGGTTCTTCAGGCGCTCCTATCATTGCCACAGGCGGCACCGGCAATACTTACTTCATTACTAAAATTGGTGAAACCATCGGCTCTTACTATCTCTACGTGGCAGATGGTATCTACAGGGATCAGCGCGACCTCGATACTTCCGCTAAAACCAGCAATCCTACACACGTAGGCGATCTGAAATTTAAGGATATCAACGGCGATGGTAAGATTGATGCCAACGACAGGGCTATTGTGGGCAGCTTCCAGCCGAAATACATTTTTGGATTCAGCAATACGGTGCGTTATAAGAATGTAGATCTGAGTATTTCTATCCAGGGCAGCCAGGGTAACAAGATCCTTAATCTCTTCAGACGTTACATCGCCAATGTAGAGGGTAATTTCAATAACCTCAGCGAGGTAAAGGATCATTATGTTTCTCCGGAAGATCCGGGGAATGGTAAAGTAAACCGCGCCAACAGGCTGGCTACAGGCGGTAACGGTATCACTTCATCCTGGCATGTGGAAGACGGATCGTATGTACGGATCAGGAACATTGCGCTTGGCTATAACTTCCCCACCGCTATGCTGGGCAGGGCAGGCATTTCATCTGCAAGGATCTATGGCGCCGTTCAAAATCCGTTCACCTTCTCCAAATATTCTTTATTTAATCCAGAGATCAGCAACCGTACGGAAAACGCGCTTACAGCCGGAGAGGACTATGGTTCCTACCCGCTGGCACGTACTTACATGATTGGTCTTAACGTCACTTTTTAATGCAGCAAACCATGAAAAAATATAAACTTTATCTTCCGGTACTGGTATTAATTTTTGCCTCCTGTAATAAAGAGTTCCTGGATCTCAACCCCGTGTCTACCATAGCACCCGGCCAATTCTTTAAAACCGCCGGCGATGCGGTAACTGCGGTAAATGGCTGTTATGCTTCACTTGCGCAGAGCAGTCAATACGGCTCCACCTTTGAAATACTGATGGAGGCACGCGCGGACAACTTTACAGACCAGGATCCTTCTGCCAATGCCGGTCAAAACTACCAGATCAACCGCTATTCGGATAATCCCGGCAATACCAACTTTTACAATGCATGGGTAGGCGTATATAACGGCATCTTCCGGTGCAACACGCTGCTGGCTGCTATTGATGGCATCAGCATGGATGAAACATTGAAAAACCGTATTAAGGGAGAAGCGCGTTTTATCAGGGCGCTGGATTATTTTAACCTGGTAAGGTTGTGGGGAGCAGTACCGTTGCTGACTACTACCACAGATCCGGTTAATGCTGTAAACCTTAAACGCGATGATGTAGCCTCCATCTACAAACAGGTAGAAGAAGATCTTACTTTCGCTGCCGCCAACTTACCTGCAACATACGCTGCTACAGAGTCAGGGCGTGTTACAAGCGGCGCAGCAAAAGGATTGCTGGGCAAGGTATATCTCTACCAGAAAAAATATGCCGCTGCTCAAACCGTGCTGCAGGATGTAATAAACAGTAACGTATTTACACTGCTGCCTAAAGTAGCGGATGTATTCAGCACTACCAATAAGTACAATGCGGAAATACTGTTCGCTGTACGCTATGCAAAAGGTGTAGCCGGCCAGGATCATGGCTTCTGGTACGCCAATTCACAAACGATCACAGTAGATACCACACTGCTGAAAGCCTATGACAATGCAGATCTGCGCAAACCGCTGTCGGAATCCGTTAAGCCAACCGGCAATGCCAACATGATGCCGCGTAAGTTCGTGGACGAACCCATTAACGGAAACGCTGGCAACGACTTCCCGGTATTACGCTTTGCAGATGTGCTGCTGATGCAGGCAGAGATCCTCAATGAGCAGGGATACAGCGCCGCGGGCAATGCGTTTACTTACCTGAATATGATACGTACCCGCGCTGGTCTTCCGCAGCTAACGGCTACCAACCTGCCGGACCAGGCCAGCTTCCGGAATGAAATATACCGGCAACGCCGCCTGGAGCTGTCATTTGAATGCGACCGCTGGTTTGACCTGCTACGTACCAACCGCGCCGTTTCCGAAATACTGGCTAATAAAAAGGTGAGTCTGCCGGCCTTCCGTCTCATTTACCCCATACCACAGCAGGAAATAGATATCATGAATAACAAAGCTACCTTCCCGCAGAACCCGGGATATGATTGATAAAGCAGAAGAGTTTTTATAAGCGGCACCGGTCATCTCCTGAAAGAGTGACCGGTTTCGCATTTTCAGGGCCCCTTCTATCCTTAACCTTATCATAATATTGCTTGATTACCTTTACCGGGAATGTTTCAACTGCGTAATGGACAAAGCAATACAAAGCTATCTTGAAAAATGGTTAAGCGGCGATGAATCCGCTTATCAGCCGGTTTTCAGGCATTACTACCAACGCCTGCTTTCATTTGCCATCCGTTTTTTGAAAGACAGGGCGCAGGCAGAAGAAATTACGATGGACACGCTCCTCAAAGTGTGGCAAAACAGGGAGATCATCACAGGCGCCGGCTCCTTTCAATCCTATATTTTTGTTATTCTCCGCAATGAGCTGGTAAGTGTGAGCCGCAAAAAGAAACCACATATGGTGCCAATAGATGGTTTTGAAAACCAGTGGCAGGCCGAAAACCCTGAATACATCTGGGAAACCCGGCGGGTGCTGGAACAATATCAGCACTGTCTTTCCCGCCTCTCTCCCAAACGAAGGGAGGTTTTCCTGTTAAGCCGGGAAGAAGGATTATCCCATGCCGATATTGCGAGGCAACTCGGCCTGTCAGTATTTACGGTAAAAAATCACATCAAGGCCGCACTCCAGTTCCTGAAAACTGAATTACCCCATACAGGAGTGGTATCGGTTTTATACGGCACTTTCCTTTTAGACTCCCTGAATCGATTATAAGCGCTATCCTCCAATGTTATCTTAATGTAAACAGATAGCCCTTGCAGATAGTAAAAGACGTACTACTTATATACGTCAATACTATTTATGCCTGCTATTACCAGACAATTACTGATCCGCTATTTTAAAGGCCAGTGCGGCCAGGAAGAAAATGAGGCCGTACAGGCTTTTATAGCCGCCGAAACAGATCCTGCACTGGTGGCAACCTGTATGCAGGATGCGTTTGAAATGCAGTCGCCCGATCAATTGTTCCCCCTTTCAGAACTGGATTACAGTAATGCGTGGCAGCAGTTCCGGCAAAAAAGTGGCTGGCAACCTGCTGCTGTTTCCCCCCCGGCCAAACAGATCCGCTTGTCAACGTGGCTCAGGTACGCCGCTGCAGCTGTATTGATTACGGCGATCAGTACGGCCGGATGGAAAACTATCAGGCCACATCAACAGGTGGCTGGCGCACTGGCGGATGCGGCCCCGCAACGGATACAGGCTATCAAAGGAGTAACAAAACGGGTAACGCTTACCGACGGCAGCACGGTATACCTGTTCCCCGGCTCAGAGCTGTTGGTACCTGATGTGTTTAATAAAAAAGGCCGTACCGTTCAATTGAACGGCCGCGCATTTTTTGATGTTATTAAAAATCCGCAGCAGCCTTTCCTGGTACAAACAGGGGCGCTTGTTACCAGCGTACTGGGCACCTCGTTTGAAGTAAACAGCAACCATGATCAACAGGTAGCTATAACAGTGCGCACGGGCATGGTGAGTGTGTATAATAATAATGAACTGGCCCGGCTTACCCCCAATCAGCAAATGCTTTATCAAACCACCAGCGGCGCTTTTACAGTAAATTCCGCCGATGCCGCCGGGCTTTGCAGCTGGATCACCGGTGAGCTGATGTTTGACCGTACCCCTCTTACAGAAGTATGCCAAACGCTGGAACAATGGTATGGGGTAACGATACAGCTCAACGCTGATCAGTGGCGGCATAAAAAAATATCTGTGAAATTCAAACAGCTGCCGCTCTCCACGGTGTTGCAGATCCTTTCGGCCACCTCCCGCTTTAAATACGAAATGAAGGACAACCACATAAAAATTATCTAACTAAAACAATATGCACATCACTATCCGCAGCGGCTAGTCACAAAAAACCGTTCTGCTACTAACAGAACGGCTTCAGAAAGTTCCGGCGCTGGCGGCGCCAAAAACAATTCATCAATAAACGAAAGGGATATTATCCCATACTCATTCAATGCACAAATTTATGCAAAAAGAACCAGGATCAGGTCAACTGCTTACCGGCTGTTTATGTAAAAAAAGTATACTGGCAATACTGTTGCTATTCGGGCTGCAACTATCCGCGCTGAAAATACAGGCACAAACCTTAGACAAAATAATAGCACTACCTGCCACACCGCAAACAGGCAAAGCATTGCTTGTTATTATTGAAAATCAGGCGGGGGTTCAGTCTTCCTTTGATGAAACCACCGGTAATCACCTGGAGAAAAGCGTGTCCTTCTCTACGCGTAAATTAACCGTAAAAGAGGTGCTGAGCAGGATCTGTACTTCCGCAGGACTGGAATATACCATCAACAATAATTATGTGATCTTTAAACCAGCCGTCCCCAAAAAAGCTCCCGGCAACTTCACCGGTAAAATCATCGACGAAGAAAACGGGCAGCCGGTAGCCGGGGCCACTATCCGCATTGGCAACAAAGGTATTACCACCGATGAAAACGGCGCATTTACCATCCCCCTGCCGAAAGGCAGGTACGAAGCGGAAGTACGTTCTGTAGGCTATGGCGTTAAAAAAGTAACAGACATCCTCATCAAAGATGGCGATACTTTTACACTTAACATCCCGCTGAACAGGGAAAAAGGACAGCTGGGCATTGTAACGGTATCTGCCCGGCGCGTGAAAGAAACCGGTACCAATGCCGCCATCGTCAATGAAATACGGGAAGCTGATGCCGTAGTGAGCGGCATTTCCAAAGAGCAGATAGGCCGCAGCCAGGATAGAGATGCCGCTGAAGTAGTACGCCGCATTTCAGGGGTAAGCATTATCCAAAACCGCCTGGTCGTTATCCGTGGATTACCCCAACGCTACAACACCGTTATGCTCAACAATGTAATTGCCCCGAGTTTTGAACCGGACAGCCGGGCATTCAGCTTTGATATCCTCCCTTCCGGGCTGATTGACCGGGTACTGATTTATAAGACAGCCGTACCGGAATTACCCGGTGATTTCGCTGGCGGAGTAATCAAAGTATATACTACAGAAATGCCTGTACGTAACAGCTTTAACGTATCTTATTCCTCTTCTTACAACGCAAATACCACGTTCAGGGATTTCTATGAACAAAGGCAAGGGAAAAAAGCATGGCTTGGATATGATGATGGCACCTATGCGATGCCCAAAAACGCACCAGGCAGGATTGATGAATTAAGCCCTGCGGAGCAACGGCAGCTCACATCTGCATTCAACAGTAACTGGGATGCGCACCGGAAAACAGCTTCACCGGATCAACGGTTTAGCCTGGATGCGGGCCGGCGTATTTCCCTGGGCTCCAACGCTGCATTAGGGATTATCGGCGCCTTCAGCTATTCCAATACTTACCAGTACAGCGTTATGGCACAAAATACGGCCGGGATAATGGGAGGCATATTCTCCAGCGGATACCGGCTGGCTGATCAGTCGTACGACCATAACATACGCCTGAATGCGTTGCTGAATCTCTCTTTTGAAATTAATAAAAACCACCGCATCGGCATTAAACAACTCTACACCCATATGGGCAGTACCAATGCGATCATCCGTAATGGCGCCACCGGCGATGCCGCCTCGGATGGTTCCGGTCTTTATTCCGGTCAGTATGTACGCCAGTTTATATTAAGCAATGCATACAGGGGCATCTATAGCACGCAATTGTCCGGCGCCCACAAGCTGTTCGAAAACACGCAGGTGAATTGGGTGGCCGGCTATACGAAAAGCCGGTATGATGATCCCGATCAGCGGTACCGTACATTGAAGGCAGACACGGCGCACTATTACAACGATTCTTCTTTAGTGGAACCGTTGCCCGGCACCATATCGGGTATTTATCGCGGCAGGCGCTATTTTTCACTTCCTGAAGAAATCAAAACAGCAGGGCTGGACCTGGTACAACCGCTCAGCATTGCCAACACTCATTTCACTCTCAAAGGCGGACTTTTCATAGAAGACAAAAAAAGGAATTTTGAATACCGTCAGCTGGGTTACATGCCAGACACGGCGATAGGCATGCATATCACGGAAACTTATGGCAAGAACAACAGTTATAATGCCCGGAATACGTTGAAGGCAGGCTACCTGGCTATTGAAATTCCCGTTACCCCGCATCTGAAGGTATATGGCGGATTGCGGATCGAAGACAATACGCAGGAGCTGCATACTTACACCTGGCAAACAACAGGAACAGTAAATGATGGTCGCATTGATCTGTTACGGAAAAATACCAGCCGGCTGCCTTCCCTTAACATCAATTATACCTTCAATGACAAAAACCTGGTACGGGCAGCTTATTCCAAAACACTGAACCGCCCCGAGTTCCGGGAAATATCCACATTCTATTACATGGATATGATGACCTATCGCCTGGCCTATGGCAACGAGAACCTGAAAATCCAGACCGACATTGACAATTATGATCTCCGTTTCGAGCATTATCCCGGCACAGGTGAAATGCTTACAGCAGGAATTTTTTATAAGCATTTTAAGAACCCCGTTGAGTTCTATTACTATGCAGGTACCAGTGGCTACAACAACTTCCAGTGGAATAACGCCGTATCTGCCACCAGCTATGGGGCAGAAATTGAGCTTATGCTGGGCATGGCGCGCTACTTTAACGGAGGTAGTACATTAAGTACCATCCTTCAAAAGATGTCGGTGCTTTTCAATACGGCTTATATCCATAGCCGCGTAGACCTCGGCAACCGCGCCGGTATCCAGGACAAGGACCGGGCATTGTATGGTCAATCGCCCTTTCTTGTAAACGCAGCACTGAATTACACAGATGATACCAGGGGACTGAAGCTGAATGCCAACTACAATGTTATCGGCAAAAGGCTTACGGCTGTAGGAAACTTAGTGAGCCCTAACATCTATGAAATGCCGCGTCATGCGCTTGATTTCAGCTTCTCAAAACAGATCGGAAAAATGTTTGAGGTAAAAGGAGGTGTTCAAAATATCCTGAATACCCGCTACCGGCAAATCCAGACAGCAGAAGATATCAAAAAAATAGCCGACAAAACAGACAACACCATTCAGGGGGATAATATTTATCAATCCAATTATACCGGGGCAACGGTTTCCCTGGGTGTGGGTCTGAAATTATAAATACTTCTTTAAACAATTATTTATGAACCAATTTACGATAAGAACATATATTTCCTTACTGCTGATGACTGCCATAGCATTCAGCTCCTGTCAAAAACAAGAGGCCCTCTTTGAGTTCAAAGACAAAGTGCAACCCCCACCGCCACCACCACCTCCTCCTCCGCCGCCACCACCACCGTTGTCAGAAGCGTTCAAAAATATTGAACTCGTGTATAATGATTCAACACTTAAAACAAGTATGATTGGCCGGAAAACTTTTAGTGATACTAAACAAACATCAGGACTGTATTCCAATGGATTTGAGCTGGCTATCCGGCTGGACAATAATTCAGAGGAAATTGGCATTCAGCAGCTACAGATCAAGCTGCCATTAGATGATAGCGGGCATGTGGTGAAGGGCCGTTACAGTATAGAAAATAACCAGGTAACAGCAGGCGGACAAATGGATGTCATTTACACCAAAGGTACGTTTACAAATATCTTTCCGGATGCGGCTTTCAGTACCGATAAAGATAAGTTCAGCTTCAGTATAAGTATGAGAGTAGAAAATTTCAATCCTGTTAATCACAGCATTGCCGGGGTAATTGATAGTATGAAGATTTATAGCATCGCCGACACAACAAAAAAGATCACTATCAAAAATGCAGGGTTCAATTTCTACTATGATTTCCTGGAGCTGTTCCTCAATGATACACTGATGTATGAAACAGCCACCGGTCCTTATTCTAACTGGTTTCCCAGAAACTTTGGAGGCGAGGAAAATGTAGCCGGTGTTTCAGGAGAACGGATTTACCCCACTATCAATAACCCTCTCTTCAAAATGGGACAGCTGACCTTTGGTTTTTCTTTTATCCAGGTACAGGAAGTTTTCCAACGGGAGACAACCCTGCCGTTATCATCTGACGGCAGCAACTTTTTATTCAGACCGGAGGAGTACCTTGAAATTAATGGCAGGCCACTTTATGGAATTACACCCGGCGGCTCCTATGAATGCAGGTTCATTAATTCAACGCAGGTAGGCATCGCCGGAGGCGTAGAAGTAACAACCGGTAACGCAAAGCTACTGCTGGATGAATACTATGATTATGTTGCCGACCCTGTTTGGGGCGTGTATTATCCCCAGGAATTTATGGCTGCACCCAAGTACAAGTTAAGATGCATCTTCTACCAAAGAAAATTCTAATTCCCTATCCCTGTCAAAAACCATCAGCCCTGTTTGCAGACTTGCAGGCAGGGCTTCTTCATATGCAGGGTATATATTTACTTTACTGTTTTGAAAGCTTTTTGCAGGAAGGAGGTAGAATAATGATAAACGGTATTCAGCAGATACTGCCACGTACCCTCTCTTCACCAGTTCCACTGCCATCGCATGGTTATGGGTTTTATCGCCGGAATGCCAGCCACCGCCGAAAATCAGCAATACAGCAGGTTTACGTTGCTTTTCTTTGCTATAGAATACATCCAGCAATAAACTGCGCCCGCCTGCTTCCCGGTAGGGAACATCCATTGCCTGTTTCAGGTTGCCGGGTGCAACCGGTGACGCGATCTTTATAAATGGAAACTTCAGCCGTTGCTTCTGGAAAGTACTCCATATGGCAAACGAAGTATCCCGTGGCACCTGTGCATCCAGCCGCACATTGTCGAGCACAATACTATCTGCATCTGTTAATTCTTTGCCGATGGTTGTTTTGAAAACACTGTTACGGATACGGATATTCTTCACCGGCATCTCCGGTAATCCACGGATAAAAATTGCTTTCTTCGCTCCATTGCAAACAATATTCTCAAATTCCATGTCCCTGAATACCGGCGTGCCTTCATTCACCTGCGGGCGTTCATCCCGCTGACTGTCTGTAGCAAATTTCACAAAGTAATACAAGTCAAAAAACACCGCTTCTTCCACAATATCTTTCATGAATATATTCTTCGCATAGATCTTCTCCACTACGCCGCCCCGGCCACGGGTGGATTTGAAACGCAGTCCTTTGTCTGTTCCTACAAAGGTGCAGTTGTACACAAAAATATTCCTCGCACCGCCGCTCATTTCACTTCCTATCACAAAGCCGCCGTGTGCTTTATATACAATACTATTCCGCACAATGCCATTCTCGGTAGGCTTGCCCCTCCGGCGTCCTTCTTCATCTTTGCCGGATTTAATACAGATAGCATCGTCGCCTACATCAAAGACGCAGTCCTCTACCAGGAAATTGCGGCACGATTCAATATCAGCGCCATCCCCGTTTTGCGCATAAGCCGGATTCTTAATCAATAGGTCACGCAGGGTAAGATCTTCGCAAAGTGAAGGATGCAGGCACCAGGCGGCGGAGTTCTGGAATGTAACTCCTTCCAGCAATACTCTTTTGCAATTGTTTAACGCCACGAGATTAGGACGCAGGAAATCTTTCATTACTGCATATTCCTGCAATGGCTTACCTGGCTGCAGCAGCATACTCATGCCCTCTTCCTTTGCCGTTTTGTATTGCACACTCGGGTACCATTCATTCCCGTTTTTCCCGAGTACGCCGCCAGATGCTACTTTCTTTTTCCATTCACTTTCAGTAAGTTGCCCTTTACCTACTGCGCGCCATACATCGCCGTTGCCATCAATCACCCCCTTTCCGGTAATAGCGATATCATGTAAATCATTGCCGATTACCGGTGATTGGTTACGTGCAGCGGAGCGGCCTTCATAGAGCCCTTCCACCAAGGCATACTGACTTTTATCCGGCGTAAATAACAGCGTGGCAGCGCTTTTCAAATGCAGGTTCACATTACTCTTCATCACCAGCGGACCAGTAAGCCAGAGCCCTTCGGGCACCAGCACTACGCCGCCGCCTTTCCGGCTGCATGCAGTTATCGCATTGTTGATGGCCGCTGTGTTTAATGTAATACCATCCGGCACGGCGCCATAGCTGGTGATGTTAAAGGTATCTTTCTTAAAAACAGGCGATGCTATTTCAGGTAACCGCTTCCAGGAATACTGCGAAAAGGCCTGTACAGCCACTCCCATGCCTACAGTCAATACAATGCCTATCTTTCGTATATTCATACCAGTTATTTTTCGTTGTAAACGGGATTCCATCCACCTAATATTTTTACCGGCGTATATTCTTTTGCCTGTTTACCGCTCAACTGTTTGCTCCATGGTACTCTTCCTGTAACAACAGCTCCTTCTCCCCTGTTATCGTATTCTGCGTAAAAAGCAGTTTGTTCATTCTCTGTTTTATCCCAGTTGTGCCAGCCAACCGGCAGGATATGCTTTCCCAATTCGCAACGGATAAAAACGGTACGGGCATAGGCGCGCCACGGTCTGCCGAGGTACACCTTACCCGCTTCTTTGTTTGCAGTGATGTTACATTCCAGGAACACATATCCATATGCCTGCTCTTTTGTGGTAGCAGCAGCAGTGATATAGGAATCCGAAAGGCTCCGGATAGTGCAATGATGGAACAAGGCTGTAGCCGGACCAAAAATAAAATCGGTAGTCCCTTCAATGAGGCAGTTCTCATAATACTGGCAGCTGTTGCTGTTGGCCGTTAGCAGCGTATCCTGGTTGCCGAGCAGGTTACAGTTGCGGATCACGAAATGATCGCCGTCTACATGCAGGGCAACGGCCTGGCCTACACGTCCTGCCGTATTCCGTATAGTCAGGTTTTCTATTTTCACGTCGTTGCCTTGTACCCATACGGTGTAGGAATTAAAAGTGCTGAGCTTCTTATCACCCACCAGCTTACCGGAATAATCATCGTTGGTAATAATAGTACTATCACGACTTTCGCCAATGAAGGTGATATTCGTTACCCATGAAGGGATCACCAGTTTTTCGGGATATACCCCATTCTTAACAGTAATGGTAAGTGGTACGGGAGAATAGGCCCTTACGGCATTCACTGCTTCCTGGATAGTGGTATAATCCCCGCTGCCATCTTTAGCCACTGTTAAGCGCGAGGGATATGTTTGCTGTGCCATTACGCCTGTGGCAGAAAATATAACGAGTAACAGGTAAAATAGTTGCTTCATGTTGATGCTGATATGGAATTCTGGTCTCCGTTAGCAGAATCAAGCTACAGAAATATACATGCAAAAAAGTATTTTTTTACGCAATCGTTGCCGGAACGCCGTGGCATAGCATTACAGGAAATGCACTGCAGCTTTATCCTATAGCACGCTGGCAAGACCAATTTGCAGCCCGCGGAGTTCAGCAAGTCCCTTCAGCCGCCCTATGCAGGAATAGCCCGGGTAAGTGGTTTTAGCCAAATCATCCAGCAGCTGGTGACCATGATCCGGCCGCACCGGCAGGGAAACATTCCGTTGTTTCATCAGTAACAGTAACGCACGTACGATAGCCACCATATCTGCATCTCCATCTAAATGACCGGCCTCAAAAAAGTTCCCGGATGCATCGCGCCGGGTGTTGCGCAGGTGAAGAAAATGAATGTGCGCACCCAATCGCCGAATGATGCCGGTAAGATCGTTACCAGGCCGTACGCCCAGTGAACCGGTACAGTAACACAGTCCGTTTGCCGGCGAAGGAACGGCGTTCATGATTGCAAACAAGTCGGATTCTGAACTGACAACACGGGGCAATCCCAACACCGCATAAGGCGGATCATCAGGGTGTATGGCCATTTTCAGGCCCAGTTGTTCCGCCACCGGCACCACTTCTTTCAAAAAATAAAATAAGTGCTCCCTTAATGTTAGCGCGTCAATATTTTTATATGTTTCCAGTGCCGCCAGAATTTCTTCCGGCGTAAAGCGACCAGTGCTGCCCGGTAGCCCCAGCAGCGCGTTCCGGAATACTTCGTTTTTTTGTTCGTCCGTATGTGTATGCAGCCATTTTTCTGCTGCTTCAATTTCAGCTGTACTATAGTCCTTCTCTGCATGCGGTCTTTTTAGCATGAAGAGATCAAACGCTACAAAGGCGGCGCGTTCATAATAGAGCGCCTTACTGCCGTCGGGCATGGTGTGACTAATATCCGTGCGGACCCAATCCAGCACCGGCATGAAATTATACGTAATCACCTTTATGCCGCAGGCGGCGAGGTGTTGCAAACTCTTCTTATAATTTTCTATATGCGCGGGGTAATTACCACTGCGCCGTTTTATATCCTCGCTTACGGGCAGGCTCTCTACTACTGTCCAGCTCATGCCTTCAGCTTCAATGAGGGACTTCCGTTGTTGAATTTCCGTTACCGGCCAAACGTCTCCCACCGGGATATGATGCAGCGCAGTAACCACACCTGCGCAACCGGATTGGCGGATGTCCTTCAAACTAACAATATCATGCGGCCCAAACCAGCGCATGGTTTCATGCATTAACATAAATTTTTTTTTTTCTGAAGATGCTTTGAATACTATGGCATCTTTAATACGATCTGCGCCAGGAAAAGAAGGCTGTAAAAAGCCATGGTTAATATCCGGCTGATGGACAGCCTGACAATGCCCGGGTCAGAGACGCCGTAAAAAGATGAGCGCTACCGGATTTTGGTTGATCACTAAGTTGTTTCATAACGGGCTTTTTACGTGAAAAATTTGATTGCTGGCTGATGTGTCAGGGCTCGTCCTGTAAAACGAATATAAGAAAAAATCAGATTTACGTAACCGATTGCATTTTTTTATACAGAAAAAGTTCATTTCCTTTGAGAAACAGCTTTACTAAAATGCCAGAAGACCGGGAAGCAACGATATACGACATAGCCAAATACCTGAATGTTTCCGCCGCCACGGTGAGCAGGGGGTTGAAAAACAACCCTATGATCAGCAAAAACACCCGGAAAAAGATTGTGGAGGCTGCAAAAACGCTTGGTTATCAATCCAATACATTTGCCAGCAGTTTAAGGAGCAGGCATACCCACGCACTGGGCGTGCTGGTGCCGCGGCTGAACAGTCACTTTATGTCGTCCGCCCTGGCCGGCATGGAAAATGCCGCCAACCGGCATGGTTACAACCTGATTATTGCGCAATCGCTCGAAGATGTGGAGAAGGAAAAACGCAACGCGGCCACCATGTTTAATAAAAGAGTAGACGGACTCCTCATCTCCCTGTCGTCCAACGCGCAGGACATTAACCACCTGGAACCTTTCTTTAAACGGAAAATACCCGTAGTATTCTTCGACCGCGTGTTTCCCCATGAGGAAAGCACTTCTGTTGGCATCAATAACCACGAGGCGGCCTATAATATTACCAAACACCTGATAGGGCAAGGCTGCAAACGGATCATGCACCTGGGAGGAAATTTACTGCGGAATGTATACCAGGAAAGACTTAACGGCTACAAGAAAGCGCTGCAGGACCATCACCTGTCCTTTTCCAAAAAGCTTTATTTATCCAGTACGCTTTCCGAGCAGGCCGGCACAGATGCCGCCAGGTATATCCTGGACTTAGCTCCCGGTGAGCGCCCGGATGCCGTATTTTCTGCCAACGACACGGCCGCCGTGTATTGCATGCTGGCGCTTAAAGCGGCAGGCCTGCGCATTCCGGAGGATATTGCCTTTGCCGGTTTTAACAATGACCCCATCAGCAGGGTGATTGAGCCCAATCTTACTACGATGGACTATTCCGGCAACAGTATAGGCGATACCGCCGCTACCTATTTAATCAATCATCTTAAAGGGATCAGCAACCTGTATACCACCGATGCCATTACGCTCCGTGCGGAAATGGTGATCAGGGCTTCTTCCCTGAAAAAGTTACCGGAATAGGTTTTTTTTGTGATATTTACGCAACCGATTGCGAAAATAATACGTAAAATGAGGCATTTTACCACCTTTCGGAACCCGGCACTAAAGAATTATTCCACGATTATGATACCTTGTTCCGGCATCATTGTCAGAAAGACACTAATTCCATAAAATAGCTTGTCGTCTGTATGAAAAAACACACGTTATTGATTTTATGCCTCTGCTGCATCCTGATAGCAAAAGGAGAAAACGGTTATGATCTCTGGCTGAGATATAAACCCGTAGGAAATAAAACACTTCTGCAATCCTACCGCGAAAATATTACCACGATCATTACAAGCGGATCATCTGCAACGATGGATATTATAAAGAATGAACTATCAGCAGGCTTACAGGGTTTATTGCAAACAACCATAGATCACGGCACCGCTGTTAACCGCCACGGCGCCATCATTGCAGGCACTCCCCGCTCCTCCCCACTGATCAGCAACGCCGGGATAGCCATACCACTGCAACAAGCCGGTGAAGAAGGGTTTGTTATTCTTTCTAAAATACTCAACGGCAAACGGTGTATCCTCATCAGCGGTAACACAGAAAAGGGTGTGCTGTATGGTGCCTTTCATTTTCTGCGGCTCCTGCAAACGGAGCAATCCATTCAAGAGTTAAATATTATTTCAGCGCCAAAGATCCGCCTCCGGATGCTGGATCACTGGGATAACCCCGACAGAACCGTAGAAAGAGGCTACGCCGGCCTTTCTATCTGGAACTGGCATACGCTGCCCGGTTATATTGATCAGCGCTATATCGACTATGCAAGGGCGAATGCATCTATAGGCATCAACGGCACCGTAGTAACCAATGTAAATGCAAAGGCTGTTGTGCTCACCCCACCCTACCTGGAAAAAGTAAAAGCACTGGCGGATGTGCTGCGGCCCTACGGGATCAAAATCTATCTCACCGCAAGGTTCAGCGCTCCTATGGAAATAGGCGGACTAAAAACCGCTGACCCGCAGGATGCCTCCGTACAGCACTGGTGGCAGGAAAAAATAAAAGAAATATATACCTATGTGCCTGACTTCGGCGGCTTCCTGGTGAAAGCCAATAGCGAAGGACAGCCCGGCCCGCAGGACTATAAACGCACACATGCCGATGGCGCCAATATGCTCGCAGATGCTATTGCTCCTTTTAAAGGCATAGTGATATGGCGGGCATTTGTTTACAGCAACGAGAACCCGCTGGACCGCCATAAGCAAGCCTACGACGACTTTGTTCCCCTTGATGGTACATTCAGACCGAACGTATTGGTACAGGTGAAAAACGGGGCCATTGACTTTATGCCAAGAGAACCCTTTCACCCGTTGTTTGGCGCCATGCCTAAAACGCCGCTGATGATGGAGTTCCAGGTAACGCAGGAATACCTCGGTCAGGGTACCAGCCTTGTATTCCTCGCGCCGTTGTTTAAAGAAACGCTGGAAAGTGATACGTATTATAAAGGCAAAGGCAGCACCGTAGCAAAAGTAATCGATGGGAGTTTGGAGCATCATCCTTTAACCGGTATGGCCGGCGTGGCTAATATTGGTAACGACATCAACTGGTGCGGCCATCCATTTGCGCAGGCAAACTGGTATGCGCTTGGCCGTTTGGCGTGGGACCATACTATTTCCAGCGAACAAATCGCGGATGAATGGCTGCGGATGACGTATTCCAACAACCCCCGGTTTCTGAAAGCTGCCTCCCGGCTAATGCTGGAAAGCCGCGATATCATTGTACAATATTCCAACCCAATAGGGTTGCATCATATCATGGGTACCAGTCACCACTACGGCCCCGCGCCCTGGGTAAATAACCAGCAACGCCCCGAATGGAATCCGGTTTATTATCACAAAGCCGACAGCGCCGGCATCGGCTTTAACCGCACCGCAACCGGCAGCAATGCACTTGCGCAATACCAGCCGGCTGCAAGGGAACAATGGGAAAACATGCAGACCTGCGACGAGAAATACCTGTTGTGGTTTCATCATGTGCCCTGGAATTTCCGGATGAAAAGCGGGAAGAGCTTATGGGAAGAATTATGTTATCAATATTACACAGGCGCTGAACGCGCAGGAAAGATGCAGGATACCTGGAAAAGCTTACAGCCCTTTGTAGATAAACAAAGATTTGAACAGGTAAACATGCTGCTGAAAATTCAGCATACAGAAGCCATCTGGTGGAGAAATGCATGTATCTTGTATTTCCAGACTTTCAGCAGAATGCCTATTCCGGCATCATACGAACAACCAGGCAAAACATTGGAGTACTATAAAAGTCTGCGGTTCCCGTTTGCACCGGGTATTTAACCACAGCATATTAAACCAACGAAGGACAATGACAGCAACAAAAAGAAAATTAGCTATTGTAACAGGCGGCGGTTCAGGCATTGGCCTGGCCATCGCTGAAAAGTTTGTGGAGCAGGGAATTGAGGTGGTGATTGCCGGAAGAAACCAGGAAAGACTGGATGCGGCCCAACAAAAGCTGGGAGCGCTGTGTCATGCGATGGCGTGTGACGTAACTGATCTTGCCGCCATCCCCGGTTTTGTACAGGGAGTAATTGACCGCTACGGTCCTGTAGATATACTGGTGAACAACGCCGGCGCCAATATGAAAAAGGATTTCACGGAAGTAACGGACGAAGATTTTCAGCAGATAATCCTTACCAACCTTACGGCCGTTTTTGCGATGAGCCGTGAAGTGGTAAAAAACATGCTGCAGCAACAGGCGGGTTGCATCATCCATATCAGCTCTATGGCTGCGCAGTATGGCATCCCAAAAGTGATTGCGTATTCCGCCAGCAAAACCGCTATTGATGGGATGACCCGGGCGATGGCCGTGGAGCTGTCGCCCAAAGGTATACGCGTAAATGCCATTGCCCCGGGGTTTATTTATTCCGATATGACCGCAAAGGCATTGGACAGTGACCCGGAAAGAAAAGCAAAAGTATTTGGCAGAACACCGATGGGAACAATGGGGCAACCTGCCGACATCGGCGAGGCGGCCTGGTTCCTTGCCAGTGATGCGGCCAAATTTGTTACGGGCGTAGTATTGCCTGTAGATGGCGGAAACAGTATTGGTTTTTAGCAACCCTTCACCGATGAAAAGGAGATTTCACCATCCATACTTATTGCTCTCCAACATTGAATTTCCACGGCCTGGAAAACGGCTTGCAGTATGCGATATCCGTTGACGATGAAGCGCCGCAAATGATCAGCATCTCCCTTTTTTTTTATAACGTTCCTGATATGAAAAAATTAATACTCCTCCAGTTATTCCTTCTCGCTGTATTCAGCGGGTCCGCACAGTTGAAGTTACCCCGGCTTATCCGCGACAGTATGATCCTTCAAAGGGATGAAAAAATAAAATTGTGGGGATGGGCCACCGGCAATGAAAAGGTGCAGATCCGTTTCAATGGTAAAACATACCAGACCAAAGCGGATGCAGACGGTAACTGGGCGGTGCATTTACCACCTACCAAAGCCGGCGGCCCGTACAACATGGAGATTACTGCGGGTAACAAAATTACCCTGCATGACATTTTGTTTGGAGATGTATGGTTTTGCAGCGGGCAGTCGAACATGGTGCATCAGTTGAATATTCACGACGTCACCTATGCCGGCGAAATTGCCGCCGCGAATTACCCGGAGATCCGGCAGTTCCTGGTACCCGGAGGTACCAGCTTATCGGGTCCTCAGTCCGACCTGCCTGGCGGTTCCTGGAAACCTGCTATCGGGGAAGATGTCAGGCCGTTTTCAGCGGTAGCTTATTTCTTTGCAAAAAAACTCTACGAAAAATATAAAGTACCTATAGGCATCATTAATGCCAGCGTGGGCGGCACGCCAATTGAAGCATGGATGAGTGAAGAAGGTTTGAAAGCCTTTCCGGCGCCAACTGCAACGATCCAAAAAAATAAAGACACCGCTTATCTCAATAGCTTCAAACGAGCCCCGGCAAACACCATCAAACCTCCGGCAGACGCAGGATTGACGGGAAGCTACAAATGGTACGATGCCGCCTATATCCCCAAAGGATGGCGCAGGATCAATATTCCCGGTTACTGGGAAGACCAGGGCATCAAAGACCTGAATGGTGTGGTGTGGTACCGCAGGGAAATAGAGATCCCCGCTGCGATGGCCGGCAAACCCGCCAAAGTGTTCCTCGGACGGATCGTAGATGCAGATGAACTTTACATCAACGGTCAACAGGTAGGGCGCACTACTTACCTGTATCCGCAACGCAGGTACCAGGTGCCTGCGGAGCTGCTGAAAGCGGGTAAAAACCTGTTTGTGGTAAGGGTTACCAATAACAGCGGCAAAGGCGGTTTTGTACCGGATAAACCTTACTGTATTTTTTCAGGCACAGATACCATTGATTTAAAAGGCGACTGGCACTATAAAGTGGGCGCGGCTTTCCCGCCATTGCCCCGCGAAAGCTTTACCGCGGGCATCAACCTGCAAAATCAACCGGCGGCGTTGTATAACGCGATGGTGTTTCCGGAACTCAATTATACCATAAAAGGATTTTGCTGGTACCAGGGCGAGAGCAATGCCGGTGAACCCAAACAGTATGCTAAGCTGCTACCGGCCCTGATCAGCGACTGGAGAGCTAAATGGAACCAGGGGCCGCTCCCCTTTCTCTATGTACAGCTGCCGGGGTTTATGGATTATACCTATTTGCCAACTGAAAGCAGCTGGGCCATGTTCAGAGAATCGCAATTCAAAGCGTTGTCTGTTCCCAATACGGGAATGGCGGTAGCGATTGACCTGGGCGAGTGGAACGACATTCATCCGGATAATAAAAAAGAAGCAGGCGAACGCCTGGCCCTTGCTGCTATGAAAGTAGCTTATAAAGAAAATATTACTTCCAGCGGTCCGCTTTATCAATCATCTGTAGTGGAAGGGAATAAAATCGTTGTCAGCTTCACCGATGCCGGCAGTGGATTGATCACCAATGATGACGGGATGCCCGCCACCTTTGAGATTGCGGGCGCTGATAAGAAATTTGTATGCGCCAGTGCGAAAGTAGAAGGGAACAAAGTGATAGTGTGGAGCGATGAAATCAGTGTACCCAGGTACGTTCGTTATGCGTGGTCCGACAACCCGGTGAACCCTAATTTGTATAACCGGGAGTTGCTGCCCGCATCACCCTTCAGAACGGATGAGTAAGGGCGGGGATTATTCGTAGTATTCTTTCAGCAGGCTTTTTCTTTCTTTTGTTTCAAGGTTGATGTAATCAAATCTTTTGTATTGACAGAAGGAGCCCATCTCCTTGTCGCCATTAATAAAGATAGCGCCTGCGAGTATCACGTATTTACATGGATAGCTCGTTTCTTTCACCAGCACTTCCATGCGCCGGTCGATGGCTTCGTACATTACTTCCGTGGCCTCAAATATCTGGTTCTTTGCAGCTGTGATGCGGTATTTGTTATGCAGAAAAATCTGTTCAATGGTGTTCATCTGGAAATCCAGGGAACTGATATTACCATCGATGATTTCGTTGTTTAACAGTTTGTTCAGCGCTCCTTTGGCCGCGCCACAGCAGGCGGAGTTGCCGGATTGGCCGATACGGCTGATTTCACCAATGGTGCCATCTTTGGTGATGCCGATGTGCGGCGCGTAGAAGATGATGACGGCGCCGTTTTCCGGTACATGGTGGGCAAATGCGTTCATTCCTGTGATGCCTGCAAAAGGAAAGCCATTCAATCCGCCAAGGTGAAAGGGCCCAAGCATTTCGTATGCCCGTGGGGGATATTGTATCGCATTCACATCATCGCAACACATACTATCGGCATGCATCAGCTGATGCGGTTTTAAGTCCAGGTGTTTTTCAATGGTATCCAGTAAACGGTTAACTGTATCAATGGAAGTCAGCGCCCGGGGATACCATTTTCTCACGGTAGTAAGATGCTCGTTACTCATGTTTATTACATTAAGATGTTGTTAATAGCAGTGATGGGGGCGGGTAAATCTTTCTGGCCTAATATCTCTCTTACATCTATTTCAATATTCCGGCTGATCTGTGTAATGGGGACGTCGTTGGCATTTCCTTCAAAAGGATTTTCTGTGCTTTCTCCTATCTGTTCCAATACCAGGAATACCCAGCCAATCAATATACTGAAGGGGATGGTGAGCCAGATGATACCATCTCCAAACTTCTCTCCCAGCTTGGAAAACTCACCGATAAAACCTAAAGGCAACAGGGCACAAAAGGCAAACGTAAAGTAGAGGTTGATGCTGGAAAACTGCCGTGGATAGGGGAAGTTTTTGATGCGTTCTGCTTTACCCTGGTTGTCGTATAAGTCTTTCAACTGATTTTCCAGCGCTACATAATTATAATCCGATATATTGGCGGCTTCATTCAAACTTCTTAATTGTGCGGATTGAAGGGCAATGAGCTGGGTGGCCCTGTTTTTGGCAGATAGTATCTGCTGCCGCTCTTCTTCCGGTAAAAACGCTTTCAGTTCTTCTTCCAAACTACTTTCCCATTCGGGTACTTTATAGTATTTCAGGTATGCACGATTGTAACTTCTTGTTTTTACATTCTCCCAGCTTTTTATTTCCCGTAACTGGAAACGGAGCCCTGTAAGCCATGCAAAATGGCGATAGATGATTTGCTGATGTAATGCGGCCTCCTGGTTTTTATCTGTTACTCTTATAAAATCCCTGACCATAATGCCAAACGCGCGGCTGCTGTTTATGATAGCGCCGTAGATTTGCCGGGCTTCCCAGGTACGGTTATAGGTTTGTGTGTTTCTGAATCCGGAGATGAAGGCTGCGGCGGTACCCAGCAATGCCACCGGCACCCAGGGAATAGCGAGCCATTTCCAGTTAAAAAAATAAAACAACAGCGTAGGAACCATGCTTAAAACCAGCATGGTGTAAATCTTCGTTTGCGTCCACGGAATGAAGTGTTGTAATCTATAACGGCTTGCTGTGTTCATCTGTGCTGTTTTTTGAAGAAAATTTACTGATGATTATTCCTACCAGTACCACGGTATAAAACTGTCCGGCAATACCAAAAACGGAGGTGATCAGCTTTGTGTAATGCGCACTGGGTGTGATGTCGCCAAAACCTATACTGGTTAATGTAATACTGCTGAAATATACCAGGTCCACATAGGTGGCAGCGGGGTTTGACATATCAATGCCCTTGAACGAAGCCGGGTTCTGATACAGGAAATATTGCAACAGGAAAGTAGATATTTCAATCAGCAACAGGTAACCACAGGCGGAAGCAGAAATGATATCAGCATTGATATAGCCCGGCCTGATCAGAAATCCTACTATCTGCCAGAAGATAAAAATAAAGAATACCACATAGGCCACATTCAGAAAAAGGAAATAGCCGGGATAGCGCCCCCAAAAACGCAGGCCGATGGGTAAGGCCAGTACAAGCAGGAACAGGGCGTTCCGGGTGACGTTTTTCCATTCGCCTTTTCCAATAAAAACACCCACGCTTGCCAGGCCCAGGATAAGCATATTGATTGGCCAGATTACTTCTGTGTAAAAAGGCAGATCTTTTAAAAAGATCCCGATAAACAAATGCTGCATCAGGGCAATGAGCAACACTTCATATTTATATTGCTGTAAGAATTGTTTTACGATCATCAGCGTGATGCTTGTCTAATTGTCCGGATGGCGGCTGTTCACTTGCTACTGATGATAAATATAAATTAAAAATCAAAGTCCCCCAACTTATTTAACAGCCGGGGGAATTGAAGAAGAGATATTACAGGTACTGCTCTACAAAACCTTTTGTATAATCCTTGATTATTTGGCGCACGCTTCTGAACTCAGACATGATCTGGTCTTCGCTGCCGGTAGCTTTGGCCGGATCAGGAAAGTTTTCATGCAACTTGATGGCAGAGGACGGGAAGAACGGGCATCTTTCTTTTGCATTATCGCATACGGTGATCACGTAATCGAAATCGATGCCCTTGTATTCATTGATGTTATTGGAAGTATGTGTGGAGATATCAATTCCATCTTCCGCCATAGTGGCTATTGCGCGGGGATTTACGCCATGCGTTTCCACGCCTGCGCTGTAGATCTCCGCTTTATCTCCTGCAAAATGTCTCAGGTAGCCTTCTGCTATCTGGCTGCGGCAACTGTTGCCGGTACAAAGCACTAATACTTTTTTCATGGGTACATTTTATAAATTAGCAGCAACCGCTTCCTGGTGTGCAGGACTGGCCAGCTTCCATTGTTACCGGTATTTCCAGCGTTTTTGTTTTTGGCGATCCGCAGGTGGCGCCACGATCCGTTGCTTTGCATTGGGTGGCATCCGGTTGCAGGTTTACGACCAGGTTCTCTCCTTCCAGCAGCAATTCTTTCGGATACATCTGGCGGGTATCAAATGCAGCGTTGCCAAATTCAATCTTTACGATGGCTTTAGGATTCAGATCGAGGTTACGTTCCACGAGATCCACTATTTTCATGGCTTTGTTAACTGCCATTGCGCGGTCTGTTTGTGCTTCTTCCGGTTCCCATAACTGCACGATGATCTCTGTCCAGGCATTTACCTTACCGCCGCAATCAACAGAAGTAATGGGCGCCTGTTTAATTTCGGTAATATGGTAAGAAGGAGCTACCAGTTTGTTGGCTGCATATTGAAACTGCAGGATTTGTTCAGGATGTTGTTGCAACTGGTCCTTAAAACTTTGCCAGGTCATTTTTGAATTACTCATGGTATAAAAATTTAAGTAATTGTTGATATTGTATTAACAGGCGCTTCTACTCCGCCGCCATACCAGCGTTTACGGAGCCAGAAGGCAACATTTACGAGGGCAATGAGCGCAGGTACTTCCACCAGCGGTCCGATTACGCCTACAAAGGCTTGTCCGGAGTTAATGCCAAATACGCCGATGGCTACCGCGATGGCCAGTTCAAAATTGTTGCCGGCAGCGGTGAAGGCAATAGAAGCATTTTTTGCATAATCGGCACCGGCGGCTTTTCCTAATGCAAAGCTCACCAGGAACATGATGGCAAAATAGATCATCAGCGGGATGGCTATTCGTACCACGTCCATCGGGATTTGTACGATGAGTTCTCCTTTCAGGCTGAACATAACCACAATGGTAAACAGCAATGCAATCAGGGTAATGGGCGATATGAACGGAATGAATTTTTCCCGGAACCATGCTTCGCCTTTTAACGCGATCAGGCCATATCTGCTGATAACACCTGCGGCGAATGGAATGCCGAGATAGATGCCAACGCTTTTTGCAATTTCACCGATGGAAACGGCTACTGTTATGCCTTTCATACCAAAAACCGTTGGCAGCCAGGTAATAAATACATATGCATAAACGCTGTAGAGCAGCACCTGGAAAATACTGTTGAGTGCTACCAGTCCGGCTGCATACTCACGGCTCCCGTCTGCCAGTTCGTTCCAAACGATCACCATGGCGATACACCGGGCAAGACCGATCAGGATAAGTCCGGTCATATATTCCGGGTATCCGTGCAGGAACAAAACCGCGAGGCCAAACATCAACACCGGGCCAATCACCCAGTTGAGCAACAGCGACAGGGATAGTACCTTTGTATTGCGGAACACTTCGTTCATTTTATCGTACTTCACTTTTGCCAGGGGCGGGTACATCATCAGTATTAATCCTATTGCCAGCGGAATGTTGGTGGTGCCGGTTGAAAAGGAGTTGATGAAGCCGGATGAAGAAGGAAAGAAATATCCTATGCCCACGCCGATGGCCATTGCCAGGAAGATCCATAAGGTAAGATACCTGTCTAAAAAGCCCAGTTTTTTGCGTTGTGCCGGATTACAGTTTTGCATATCAATAAGAAATAAGTTCGTTTGTTAAATACCGGTTTTGGTGCTTCGTTTTTCCAGCAGCAGGGTATCGCGCCACCGGTCGCCCATTTTGCCGATCTTTTCCCGCCGGCCTACCAGGCGGAAACCATTTGCTTCGTGGATCTGTATGCTGGCGGTATTTTCCGGGAAGATGCCTGCCTGCAATGTCCAGATGCCATTCTCTTCACTTACTTCCACCAGCTTTTTCAGGAGGGCTTTCCCAACACCTTTGCCTCCTGCGTTTAAAGCAACGTATACACTTACTTCGGCTACGCCTGCGTAAACGCACCTGCCTGAAACCGGTGTAAGCGCCGCCCATCCGATCACCTGGTCGTTTTCCATTGCAACGAGGCGGCAACCGGAAAGATGGGATTTATCCCACTCTTCCCAGGTGGGGGCAGCAGTCTGGAAGGTGGCGTTACCAGTGGATATTCCTTCCTGGTATATAGCGAGTACACTTGCTGCATGATCGGCTGTCATCGGGTAAATAGTCATAGCTATTTGCGCATTGATTTTTACGAAACGGTTGTTTGCAGGCAACTCATTGTATCATTGCAATATTGCGATATATATAAGCAAATTTTTTTAGCAGCAGGATTTCAGTTCCGCTACTTCTTTGAAAAAGGCGCCAAATATTTCACGATACTGGTTCCATACTTTTGGATTGATACAATAGCATACGCTGGCTCCTTCAATGGTTCCCTGGATCAATCCTGCAGTTTTCAGCTCCTTCAGATGCTGGGAGGTGGTAGCCTGTGCGAGGCCAAGTTCCTCTACCAGGTCGCCGCACACGCAGGCATTCTTTTTCACGAGGTATTGCAAAATGGCTATCCTGGCGGGATGCGCCAGTGCTTTCGCCATGTTGGCAACGTCATTCTGCTGTTTGGTGAATAAATCCGATTTGGTAGCTCCCATAATATTATCTCATTAGCACATCGCAATATTACGATTACTTTCTGATTCTCCAAAAAAAGTTGCTGTCTAAAAAAAAATAAGTAAAGGGCTACCTCTCAAAAATAGAGCGGTAGCCCTTTACTGTACTCAGGTACGTATTTCCCTTCGCATAAAAAGATAGTAGGAAAGCGCAAAGCACACCACGGTGGCGGCAATCAAACCGCTTACCTGCGGCCATACCACCAACAGGCTTTCCCGCACGGAAAGCGGCGAAGGAATGGCGCCGGCCATCTGCTCCATCGTGAGAGGCCCCAGGCTGCGGACGGAAGGCATCAGCAACGTGGTGGTGGCATCGGTATAAAGCTGGCTTGGTATAAAGCGCAGGAAGGTTAAAATAATCCTGTTGTAGGCCAGCAACTGATCCTGGCTCAGCACATCAGGATCGGGCAGGAATGCTTTTACAATGATATTCAGCAACACCTGGTAAAAGACCGTAAAGAACAGCCAGATGGCGATGGCCGTTAACGCGGAAGTAGCCGTTTGCCGGAACTTTACAGACAACAGGATGGAAAGGTTAAGCCAGAACGATACATAGATAACACTTAACACCACAAAACATAAAATACGCATCACCTCAGAAGGCTCTATCCTTACCCCGGTAATAATGAGGCCACCGCCGATCATCAGTAAGTTCAGTGACAGGAAAAGGGTGCTGACAACAATCAGCGAGGCCACAAATTTTGCATTGATCACCGAATCGCGGTAAACCGGTTGCGCCATCAGCCGGATGAGGGTGCCGTTGGATTGCTCGGAGTTAATGGCATCGAAGCCAAGACTAATACCCAGCAGCGGTCCCAGGAAACCAATAAATACGTGGAAAGGAGGAAGTGTGCCATCCGTTGTGGTGAGTAGCTTCAGGTATAAAAACAACCTGTCGGGATCGCCTGCATTGGCCACCGCCTTGCTGATATTGGTCATAGACACATACATGGAGCCCAGGAAAGTAAGCAGTATCAGCAAAGCTAAAATGATAAACCGCCAGCTGCGTACCTGGTCGGCTACTTCCTTGCGCACCATCACAGAAAATGGATTGGGTGCGCTGCTTTGTTTTTTCTCAACGCTTTTTGAACCTGCCGAAAAAAGACCGTTGAAATAAGCCACCTGACTTTTCATTGGATGTATTTTCCTTTAAATTATTTTCAAAATATTGTTGATAGATTTCATCGAGGCCATAGCTTTTCTGCTGTACACCGGTAACATCAAAGCCTTTGCCTACAAAGAAACGTACAATGCCGGGCGTAATATCTTCCTGGCCGGAGATCTCCACTACTGCCCCATCGACGGTTACTTTACTCACCGCCTGCATTTGCAGGAGATCCTTTTCCAATGCGCCGGTATCGCCCACCGGTGTTTTTACGGTTACCTGCACCACGTAGGGCGCTGCCTGGAATAAGTTGGCCGCCAGCGTTTCAATATTGCCTTCTGCCAGTAGCCGTCCACCAACGAAGATGCCTACACGATTACACACCTGTTGCACCTGGTGGAGATGGTGGGACGACAGCAATATGGTGAGGCCCTGACGTTCGTTTAATTGCCTGATGAGTTCCAGGAAATCCCTCACGCCGGTAGGATCAATACCAAGTGTGGGTTCGTCGAGGATAATCACTTCGGGTTGTTTGATCAGTACTTCCGCCAGGCCGAGCCGCTGTTTCATACCGCGGGAGAAGACGCCTGTTTTTTTATGTATAGCTGCGCCGAGGCCCACTTCCTCCAGCATATTCCGCGCAACGTCTGCCACTGTTGTTTCAGGAATACCATTAAGCCGCCCTATGTAGGTAAGGTTTTCCAATGCGGTTAATTCATTGTAAAAACCGACGCTGTCCGGCATATAGCCAACTTTGCGTTTTACCGGGATCGGATTCCGGGAGGCATTGATGCCGCAGATACGCGCCTCTCCGGCCGAGGGTTCTGTGAGGCCGAGGAGCATTAAGATGGTGGTTGACTTGCCCGCACCATTAGGTCCGAGCAGCCCGAATATTTCGCCTTTCCCGATGGACAGATGCAGGTTGTCCACGGCTTTTAAAGAGCCGTAGTATTTGGTCAGCCCATTCATTTCAATAATTGGATGTTCCATAAGCTGCTATCTCCTGCCATATTTACGGATAAGGTAATAAACGGCGCCAAGCGCAGCTACTATCACCAGTATACCCAGCCATCCTGTGAGTGCAGATGTTTTTACCGTCATGCGGAAAGCTGCCGTAGAAGAGGCATTAGGGTTTTTAACAGAGAAGTTTGTAACATAATCGCCTGCCAGCGTTTTATCGGGTACGCTCAGTGTGGCGACCACCTCTGCATCTTTTCCGGGTTCCAGGCGGGTAATAGTAGAAGGAACAAAAGCGGCTTCCCATTGCGGGGGCGCCTGCCCGGAGAGGTCGAGATTGTCGAGCGTAATAGTACCCGTATTCTTCACCAGCAGGTGAATCTCTTTCCGGTTTCCTTCCGTTACTTCATCGCTGAGCCGCCCGGATGGTGTGGTGAGTGTAACGGTATAGGTGCCCTTCACTACTGCCTCGAGGTTTAACCGGGCAGAATCTGTTCCGGTAACAGCCAGCACCGGGATATTGTATTTACCGGGTTTTGTTTCTATAGCAGGATTAATTTCCAGGGAGATGTCCTGGGTCTTTTCTGAATCGATATTCAGTGATGTTACCTGTACGCCTTCCACTTTGAAGGAGGAACTCCATCCCGGGGGCAGGCTTGCAGAAAGTTGATAGACACGGGATGTAGCAGCTCCGTTATGAAGCCTGGTGTTGTAGGTAAACGTGGTGTTGGTGGCAGCTTCCATGTTGATGAGCCTTGCCGTAAAAGGTGGCGACGAATGATTGTTTACCTGGGCAGATCCCTGTTTACTGCATAACATGGATACAAGAAGAAAACAAAAGAGAGAATGCGGATTCAGCTTAATCCGCCTGCGATGGTGGTTGTTCCGTGCTGACATTGCTAACATTAGATTAATAAATAATAATTATATTCTGATGAAATAATAGCTATTTACTTCCCCATACAGCTGTGGAGAATAATGATCCGATGTTTCTAAACGGCGGCCAATTTAACAAGAAATCTTAAATGCAATTGCAAAAAAAATGTGAAAATTCCGGGGTAGATTGCGGGTGCTGCACCTGCAGGCCTTCTTTTTAAACCTGATAAAAAAATGCCGAAGACCCACATCTCTGTTTATTACAGTTGTTATGATACCCCCTTGCCCGCAGACACTTTCAGCCGGCTGGTGTCCGTGCTGCCTGAAGATGCAAGGCCCGGTATATACAGGTACAGACGTTGGGAAGATGCACATGCCGCTTTGCTGGGAAAACATTTGTTGCTATACGCATTCCGGCGCCTGCACCTTGACTATACACTTGCTGATATCCGATACACTCCTTACAAACGCCCGTATATTAAAGGGGCGCCCGATTTCAATATTTCCCATTCCGGTAATATTGCAGTATGTGCCATTGCCGGCAAAGGATACGTAGGTATTGATATTGAAAAGCCCGTTCCACTGCATGTTGAAGATTTCCGCCAGCAGTTTGCCCCGGAAGAATGGGACGCCATCCGTAATGATCCGGCGGCGCCTGAAATTTTTTACCGGTACTGGACCCGGAAAGAGGCGGTATTAAAAGCTGCCGGCACCGGTTTGAATGAAGCGCTGCATGAGCTGAATACCATAGAGGATACCGTTTCCTATCATCAGCGCACCTGGCAACTAAAGCCGGTAACCATCATGCCCGGCTATATATGTCACCTGGCATCGAACGAAATGGATACCGTTATTAATACCCATGCCGTGAGTATCAGTGAACTGGTATCGATGTACGTATAACACCCCGGTGTGTAGCGTATCATCTCCATAAAACACTTAAAGACATACCTTTATCATCCTCCTTAAATAATTGATATTCAAGCGCCAAGGGAACAGGCCGCTTTTTTTGGTGCGGTATTGGTTTCCACACCTGCACATCAAATCGTATTACTATGACCAGGAAAATCCTCATCACAGAAAGCGAAGTTGATATAAAACTGCTTTTATCATCATTGCTTAAAAAGCATTACCAGATATCCTTTGTGAATGATGCAAAGCTATTATTGGAAGGAGCATTTGAAAAACCAGACCTGTTTATTTTAAACAGTCAGCTACCGGACCATAATATACTGGAAGTATGCAGACGCCTGAAATCAGATATTAACACCAAAGAAATACCGATACTGATCATTTCCGCATCAGAGGATATTGACTCTCTTATGGAAGCATGTCCGGGCGATGACTTTATCAGGAAACCATTCTCAGGGTCTGAATTACTGGCGAAGGTACACAGTGCTATTAATACAAATATTACCAGCAAATAATTGAGCTGTTTGTATGAGCTATAAAGCTAACGAACCATTAGCTTTATAGCTCTTTTTTATGCGCTGATCTTTCCGGCGGGACTTTCCTTTGCACCCATTATCAGCAGCCAGAGACAAGTTCCTATTTCAGCAATACTGGCGGGTAATCTTATAAAAGAGGAGATACCCATTGCGTCATAATGAGGCAAAAGCATCGCTCCGGAAAAATCCAGCAGGTAACCCACGCAACCGGCCATCAGCAGTATTCCCAGTATTTTAGGCAGAAAACCCGATTTAAATACCAGGTAACCAAAAGGAAACAGCCAAAGCCCCCAGAAGATCTTCAGAATCAGAATTCCGGAGTTGTACAGGTTGAGGTAAAACATGACCTGTGCCTGCAACTGATCATTGGGAAACACCTTCAGGTAGCTGTCGTCCCCTATCAGGTTGAGGACCGCAAATTTGTTCAGGACATTGACAAAAGAAACCGGTACACTTATCACTGCCAGGATAACCATCAGTTTTGCGCAGTTGCCGTTAACCGTTTTGAGTAACCGGTACAGGGCCAGTGGTAAAAACAGGAAGAAGGTGTAGCAAACCAGGCTGCTCACTATACCAAGCCGGAATAAAAATTCAGCGGTCTTTATATTCAGGACCGTAGCAGGCGCATTATCCCATACAATGAGTTTGGAGGGAACATAGGCTAAACTGAAGATCCCGGTCAATACAACGACCAAATACAGTAAGCCGGCTATTCTTGCGGTTTTCTTATTAGAAAAGGATGCTTGTTTGTTCATCAGGTCAGAGAATATTCAGCGGGATTTCCACTGGTAAATAAATATACAAAATCCTGCCAATTGAGGATAACTCTTTATTGGAATAACCGGGGATATACCGGGAGATGGCGGTACAATGGCAGTAGGCATAGCTTTAACGTGCCTTCAAGGTGGACTTGATCAGGAGTTGTGTTTTAGATAAGATGCTTTCAATAAACCGGTAAAAAGAAGACTTAAAATGTAGTTTCCGGGGAGAATTTATGCAGATATAGTGCATCCAATTATGGAGAACCGGGTGATTGGGCGCTTATGCGCATAACGGTTCACGAAGAAAGATACTTCGTTATCAAAAAAAATCATTTTCAATCAGGAGAAAAAGCTGCCTCACTCCCGCTGCCGTTGACCCTCCGGGTGTTTGGGGCGGGGAATACCGTTATGTGTTTCCGGCTGAAGAGACAACAGCTTTCTTACATCCGGAACGCCATTGGCCTTGAAACGTTTCTGTTTGGTGGAAGCCGGCGGCAACACTGCCATTATATCCGCAGCGAAGAAACGGCGGTTTGCTGTTGCATCTGTTCCTTTAAAGCTTCTTACCTGTAAGATGATGAGCAGCGTTCCTTTTCCCGGGGTGGCGGTGTTCAACTCCATGCCGCTGAAAGGCTGGTTTAAGTTGATAGTGGCTGTTGTGCTGCTGCGGCCTGTGATCCGGCGCTCTTTGAAACTAATGCGTACTGCCGTAACCGTGATTTCCAGGTGGGAGAAATTTTCCTGCGACGGCAACGTTTGCGCCGGTATGCATACCACTCCCCGTTGTGACACCACCGGCTGCTGACTGAAGAACTGCTCTGTACCGGTATAGCGGTTTATGCGGAACCCTTCTATGCCGCGGAGCGATTCGCTGTTTGTTTGGATCAGCGCTTTGTTCAGGCGGTTAACGAGCGAACCGTCGTGGTGAATATGCAACTCCGGGACGATGGCCCGCCGGATAAGTTTTCCTTTCCTGCTGGCGACGCCAAAATTCCTTGAAGCCTGCCGGGTAGCGGCGGTTTGCCTTACTGCTTCCGGCATGGTGCGAACGAAATAATTTCCGTTCCTCCGGTATCCGATGATATTGCCCAGCTTACCGGTAAAGCGGAGCAACCCGATTTGTTTTGCCATAGGGGTTAACTTTTGTTTTTAAAATGATGAAATAAACAACAACAATGGATGCGGGAGGAATGCAGAAAAATTAGTCTTTCCTGCCATGTCCTTTCCCGTTATTGCCCTTGTTGCCTTTGTCTTTATAGCCCTTGTCATCTTTTCCTTCTTTGTATTTACCATTCTTTGGGTGTCCTTTTACCACATAATATTTTTCATCGTTGCTGTAACGGATGATCTCCTGCTTGCCATAGTTACCTTTATACTTTCCGTATTTGCTGCGGTACACATCCGGATGAAGGTATGGCTTAGGTTCATTGACTACCACTTTATACCCCCTGTTTAAATCGTAATGGTAGCTGGCGGGTAATGATGGCGCAAAGATCCATCGTCCGCCGTTGAGGTATATAAAGCGTCGTTCAGGCACATAATAATAGGCATCCACATCAGGCAGATAGTAGTATTCTGCATAATCGTAACCTACAGGGCCCCACAAAGGCTGGTTGCCGATGTTAACGTTTACATTTACCCTTACCTGCGCATAGCTGTTATTTCCGAAGAACAAACCAGCTATGGCCAAACAAGTGACTATTAATATCTTTTTCATGACCTTGTTATTTATAACAGTGTAGGTCCAAATGGAATGCCAATTTGCAGAATCCGCTATTCACAGGCGGTTTTTACGGATGAAGCGGCTGTTGCCCGAAGCGTTTTTTGTTTACAAATTCTTTGAAGAAGTGGTCTCTGAAGGCGTTGCCAATAGGGATTTCGTGTTTGCCGGTATATACGGTATTATTATCGGATGAAGCTATATGATTAACATTAACAATATATGACTTACTGTTTCCTTCTATCGGGTATTTTCTTAATTCACTTCATCTCCAATTCTCTTTACTGATTTCATAGACAAAGTTTAACCTGGGTGCTTCTCCAAAATAAGTCACCTCTTCCTCGGCAATTTTTTCTGCCCCAATACGGCCAATGGCTATTTGTGAACGGATATTGTTTGCGCCGATATGGAAATAAACCTTTGATACGAACTGAAAAACATAATCCAGCATGATCGCTTTTACTGATTGGTTAATCCCCTTTCCCCAACATGAGGTAGCGTAAAACGTATACCCTATAAATAAGCTGTTATCCTGTTCATCATAGTTATAAATCCGTGTACTTCCTATAATGTTCCTGGTGGCTTTGTCCACTATTTTAAATGCTCCTTTACTTTGCATTGCCCCATCGAAGAATACCTGGAATACTTCTCTTTTCCAACGATCCTGATTAGGGTGCTGTCGCCATATTTCCGGGTCCGATGCTACAGTATATAAAGCTTCAAAATCTTTTTCTTCCAACGGGTAAAGGATTACTTTGTCGTTTTCAAGTATGGGCTGTGTATTGAAAATCATTTGTCAGAATTTAGAATTTTTTTCATCATGATATCTGTCTGCTCATCATCTCCCAGTTTGAAAATATGCTTATCAAACTCCACGAAGCCATTTTTCGTGTAGAAATTTATTGCTCTTTGATTTTCTTCCCAAACACCTAACCAAACATAGTGCGCATTTATCTGCGTGGCAATTTGCATCGCCTTTTCATAAAGTAATTGTCCGACTTTTTTACCATGAAACGCCTGTAACACATAAATCCGTTCAATTTCAAGCGCTTTCTCGTCCTGTAGTTCTGTTTGTGATTGTCCTGCATTCAGTTTCAAATACCCGATTACCTTATTATCAAATATGGCAAAATAAAAGGAGGAACCTTCATTATTCAATTCGGCTGTCAGTTTTTCTAAAGTAAAACCTTCTTCCAAATATTTAGTCATATTTTCTTCGGTGTTTCCTGCCGAAAATGTTTCGTAAAAAGTTCGCCGGCCTATTTCCTGTAATGCTTCAATGTCGTTCAGCGTTACTTTTTTGATTACTACATCTCCCATATTACCTGTTCATTTTGGCGTCGAAATTACTTTTAAATTGGATTACACTTGTAGTCCAGTTTAAATAAAATAGGTAGTCCAGTTTTAGCGCAGCTTTTTTACAGGTTATGAATAAAGGCGATCATCAAAGCGGCGGTCATTCGTGTAGCCGGCACCGTACCAATGGTACCAGTCAGCAGGTTAGACTCTTTCGGATCGTCGAAGTTAATAGGCTGCTGGTAGTTGCCGGTATGGCCATAGCCTAATAAGATGCCTGTGCGGAGATTGTATTGGCGTCTTTTGATGTTTACGCCCAGCTGGCAATAGTAGTTATCCCAGGTAGATGTATTGGGTAAAAATCCATCGGTATCTTTTCTATCCGCATAATTGAAATCGGTTCTAATGGAGCAATAGCCCGTTAATTGCGGTTTCAGCTGGTAACTAACGCCAACGGACATATTAAAAATAGCTTTTCTGCCTTCCCGCATTTCCAGTAATGCGATGGTAGATGAATTGTTACTCCCGGTATCGGGTCTTTCAAAAATTTCAGGGCGCGGGGTAAGGATATTATAATCTTTTATTTTGAGGAAGTATTCTGCTGCCATATACACCTGGCCCTTATGATAGTCGTATGCATAGCCCAACGCCACGCTGGCGGGCGTTTTATAGTTTGTTTTCAGGCCTGTTTGCCGGGTATTTGCCAGCAGGTTAATGGCTTCCTGATCCAGGAAACGGACATTTGCGATAGCGTTATTGCTCAGTAAAGTTCCTCTTCCGCGCAGGTGAATAAGGGGGGAAGATAGTAATAGTCCGAAATGATGTTTCGTTACTTCATAGCTGAAACCCATTTTTAATTTCAAGCCAATGTGATGATAATCCACCTGGTAGGCGCCTTCGTTACTGGCCAGCGGCATGGTGCTGGAGGTATTGTCGCCCACCAGGGCACGTGCGGTGAAACTTTCGCTGTAGTGCTGGGAGCGGGATTGTCCTTCTGCCATAAAACCAATTGCCCAGCGGTTGGAAAGTTTAAATCCCGAGCTGATAAGGGCAGATGTTTCCCTGGTAACGTTCTGAAAATTATACTGGCCGATATAATATTCCAACGCAGGGTTGCCATTGCCGCCAACCACATTGAGCTTTGTATCCTGTTGCTGGGATACATTATAATTCAGCACAGAAGTGTGGGTAAGCGCATAGCCGACATAAATGGGTTTCCTGCGACCCACCGATACAATGCCGGATAACATCTGCGGTACACTGGAGGTAATACGTGAATGCAGGTTTTTCCCGGTACCGGCGCCATTCTTAATCTTGATGGATTCTACCTGGTACACTGTTCCTGAAATAGAGGCAGTCTTCTTTTTGGTAAGCGCCTGCAATGCGGGATTATAAAAAAGGACGCCACTGTCCTTGTTGTTGGCAATAACGGCACCGGGTGTAAAAAAGCCACCGGGACCATAGTTACCGGACCAATAATTGGCATCCTGGGCAAACAACAATTGGCTTATGCATAAAAAAAGAATAGACGTGAGTATTACTCTGATCATCATGTTACACTTAATGGGTGAATAAGACGGTTTGACTTAGGTTGAGCTACAAAAGATATTTTACTGAACAATTAAAGGGAGAAATTGTTTAGGGGTGGTTTTTCTTCATAAAAAAGGGGCTCTCTCTTAACGAGAAAGCCCCTTTTTAGTATATATAATTTATTACACTAGAATTTGTAAGATACCGTTCCGGTAAACTGGGTAGGCGGTATTGGGTTGATGCTATAGTTTTCGTGTACGTAGTAGCTGTAAGTATTGGTAACGTTGGATACTTTACCCATTACTGCGAAACGTTTGAAAGCATATCCCGCGCTCAGGTCGAGGGTAGAGAAGCCGGGAACAGAAATCAGGCGGTTGTATTTTTGTGTTTGATTGACGGTGTTGTTCCAGCCTGCGTAGCGCTGACCGAGGTAGTAATAACCAACGCCCACTTTCAGTCCCTTTAGTTTTGTTTCCTGTAAAGTATAGAATGCGCTTGCATTGGCGGTATGGTTTGGGTTACCTACCAGGCGTTCTCCTGCTATGGAGCTGCCGGTAAGACCAGGTGTTTTTTCGATCGTCATGCTGTTATAGCTATAACCTGCCACGAGATCCAGACCTGCTACAGGATGACCTGCGATATCCAGTTCCACGCCCTGGCTGAGGGTTTCACCGATCAGGGTTTTTACGTTGGTGTTGCTGTTAACTGTTCCATCGCTCTTAAACGCCGCCATTTGTGCGTAGTTATTATTCCGGATGCGGTATCCTGTAACGTTAACGGACAAACGACCTTTCAGGATATCATTTTTCACGCCCAGCTCGTACTGTTCAATGATGGATGGTTCCAGGTTTGCACCATAGATATCCTGACCACTGTTAGGGGTAAACGAAGTGGAGTAGCTTGCAAATACAGCTGTGGAAGCGATAGGCTTATACACCAGGCCGAAGCGGGGTGAAAATGCGTGATCGTATTTAGATTTACCGGAGGTTTTACCGCCTTTGAAGTCGTAGGTAACCGGAGCTTCTGTTTGCAGGTAAGAGAAACGCACACCCGCCAGTACTTTGATCTTTTCAGAGATGCTGATCAGATCCTGTACATAAGCGCCTAACCTGTTAACCGGTGCGTTGAGAATCGTTTTCAGCGTATCTACCGGCATATCGGTACGGCGTGGGAACTTATTGGGTTCGTATACATTGATGATATCATAGATACCGGTGGTTTTGTTGATAGATGGTACGGTGTATCCATAAGTGCCTGTGAGGTACCTGTCGGCATCCACACCGGCGAGGACTGTATGCTCTATAGCGCCGGTTCTTACTTTACCGGTTAAATCCACCTGTGCGGCATAGTAGTCTTCATTGGTGCCATTTCTTCCCAGCGGGCGGGCCCAGGTGCTGTCGCCTTTTGCCTGGATCCTTTCTATGGAATAATAGTCCCTGTAATATTTAGAGTAGGCAATGTTGCCGGTGATTGCCCAGTTATCGTTCAGTTTATGTTTGATGTTGGCAGATGCGGTGGTTTGTTGTGTATGTGCATACTGCCACGGTGCGCCATAGAAAGTATTGCGTGATGTTTTGATCAATGCTGTATCGCCAATGGAACCGGTACCGAAGTCCGGTGTGAAGTCGTGTTTCAGGTAATCTGCCTGCACCACTAATTCCGTGCGGTCGCTCAGTTTGAACAACAGGGAGGGATTTACATAGTAGCGTTTGGAGTGTACCTGGTCGCGGTAGCTGTCGGCGGTTTCGAAGGTACCGTTTACGCGGTAGGCTACTTTAGATGAAAGTGGACCGTAAATGTCAAAGGCGGGTTTCAGCAGTCCGTAGCTGCCGGCACGGAGATTTACTTCCCCACCGAAATTGAACTTGGGTTGTTTCGTCACCATGTTCATAACAGCGCCGGGAGATACGTTGCCATACAAGATGGCAGCGCTGCCTTTCAGTACTTCTACCCTTTCCAGGGAGCTCATTTCGGGCATAGCGCCGGAGTTAACGCGGGCACCGTTCTTGAAGGTATTGGTGCTGGAAAATCCGTAGCCACGGGCGTTAAATGTTTCCTGTGTACCGGCTCTCATGGAGGCCATGTATACGCCGTTGATGTTTTTCACCACATCGCTGAGGCGTTGCGCCTGCTGGTTTTCCAATACTTCATGACCGATAATCGCCACGCTTTGCGGCAGGTCCATTACCGGCACCGGTAATTTCCCGATGCTTACCGGTCTTTTATTAATCGTTCTTGTTTTAGTACCATCTACCACTACCTCGTTCAACTGGCTGGCGGTAGCTTCCAGTGCTATGTTTACGGCGGTTACTTCATCTGCGCCAATGGTTACAGATTGGTGCAGTGTTTTAGCACCGGTGTAAGAGATAACCAGTGTGTAGTTACCAGGCTTTACATTTTTCAATGTAAACTGACCCGCTTCATCTGTCAGGGTGCCCTTTTTAGTATCTTTCAATCCAATTGTTACAAATGCTGCAGGCTGCCCGTCGGCGGAGCTGATCTTTCCTTTAATGACACCGGTTTGTGCCAGTACAGTAAGGTTGATTAAAATGAAGCCGAGAATAAGGTATAAATGTTTCAACGAGATTAATTTTGTGCAAAGAAAAATCAATCCTATCGATTAGCTCAGACGGATCGGGAAAAGTTCCATTCCCCATTGTGTACCGTGATTTGTTCCTATAACCGCGGTGATCCAGCCGTTATTCATCTCCTGAAAGCTAAATGAAAACACAACATAATTCATAAACAACTATTACACAGTCAATTAAGAATTATAAAGAAAGACAAACGAGATGACTACCCCACATTAAACCCTTGCTGGCAGCAGATAAATTCAGAATTTATTCAGAATTGAAGTATAATTTAGTGCCATGAAATTACTGATTATAGAAGACGAGATACAGCTGGCACAAAGCATTATCTCTTATTTGTCAGGCGAAAATTATGTATGTGAATATGCCGGTACCTACCAACAGGCATTGGCAAAAATAGAAATGTTTGAATACGAATGTATCCTGCTGGACCTGATGTTGCCCGGCGGCGATGGTATCAGGTTGCTGGAAGAAATTAAAAAAAGGGATAAAGAAGAAGGCATTATTATCATTTCCGCGAAAGACTCCTATGAAGATAAAATACAGGGATTACAAACCGGGGCAGATGATTACCTGGCCAAACCCTTTCATTTACCGGAACTATCGGCCAGGATTTTTTCTATTATCAGAAGAAGAAAATTCAATAACAGCAATATTATCCGGCAAAATGAACTTACCATTAACCTGTTGTCGAAAACAGTGCTCATCAATAATGCGCCGGTAATTCTCACCAAAAAAGAATTTGATCTCTTACTCTATTTCATCGGCAATAAAAATAAGGTCATCTCTAAAAATGCACTGGCAGAACACCTGTCGGGCGATATTGCCGGGATGCTCGATGATCACAACTTCATTTACGCCCACATCAAAAACCTGAAAAAGAAACTGGGTGAGGCCGGGTGCGGTCATTACCTGAAAACTATTTACGGCACCGGTTACAGGTGGGAAGTATAGTTTATCTTAGCAGCCTTAAAGCATCCTGTAAGGCTATGAATAAGTTGCTTAATAAATCGATGAGGGCATTTGTGCTATACACCGGAATTGTGCTGGCATGCAGCATTCCCGCCTATTACGCCATTATAGATTTCATATGGGCACATGAATTAAAAGAACATAACCGCATTGTAAGCGCTACCACGCGGCAAAACTTACAGGCCCTTTCTCTTACTGATAAAGAACTTTCCGAAACTGTGGCACTCTGGAATAAACTGCAGCCGGAAACACAATTACAACCCGTTGCTGCGCTACGGCCAGACTCCACGTATAACATCTACCGGAAAAATAAATACATCCCCGCCAAGGGTTGGGACAGGTTCCAGGGGCTGGTTACCTACTTTACGATCAACGGAAAAGTATTCCGGCTTACGCAGGAAGTTAATATGGAAGAATCGCATGAAACCATCATTGCCATTGCAGGCGTGGCATTCCTTTTCTTCCTGATCCTGCTGGGTGGTCTTATTTTTATCAACAAACGAACATCGGAAAAACTGTGGCGTCCTTTTTACAGCAGCCTGCAAAAGATCCAGTCGTTTGACCTGCACAGGCAATACGCCATTGAATTTGAAAAAAACGGGATTGAAGAATTTGAGACGCTCAATCATCATCTTGAAAAACTCATTGCAGGTAATATTGCAGTGTATAAACAACAAAAGGAGTTTACCCAAAACGCCTCACATGAATTGCAAACACCGCTATCCATTGTGAAGTTCAAGCTGGACCTGCTGCACCAGAGCAAACCCATCACCGACGAACAATCTGCGCTCATTGATGAAGCACATCAGTCGTTGTCGAAAGTAACGCGGATCAATAAAAACCTGCTGCTGCTGGCTAAAATTGAGAACAGCCAGTTTTCCGGGAAAGAAGCCATCAATTTATCTGCGTTGCTGGAAAAACATATTTCATTGCTGGATGATTTCCTGGAAGACAAGCAACTGCAGGTAATAAAACATATTGCACCGGACGTGGTGTTATCAGGCAATAAAACACTGACAGAGATCCTGCTCACCAACCTGATCATGAATGCGGTGCGGCACAGTCAGCCGAAAGATACGGTTACCATTACGCTAAAGACACACCTGCTGGAGATATCCAATACAGGCGCCATGCCGCTGGAGGAGAAAATGCTTTTCCGGCGTTTCGGCACTTCCTCCCCCAATACAACCGGCACCGGTTTGGGGCTGGCTATTGTGCGCCAGATTTGCCAGTTGCATGGCTGGCAGGAAAGCTATCGTTTTGAAAATGGCTTTCACCTGTTTAGCATTGCATGGGCATAACAATATGCGGACTAAAACAGATAAGTAACGTGTACCATTACACGATTTCCGGCTTTAATCCTGCTATCGGCCAGCTGCTGTGAAATAACGGGTTGAAAATTACCTCCCACGGAAACGACGCCCATCGTGGCTTCCAGCCCCACGGTGGCCAATAGCGAGTGCCCGCCGGAAATATCCACTTCATACTTTTTTGCTTCCGTATCCATCTCCGCTGTTTCGTACAATATGCCTGCATTGGGTGCCAGCGTTACTTTTTCCGCTGCTCTTATTTTATAATAAGCCAGTATGTTTGCCGTGAATTTATTCCCATACTGGTAGTCGTATTTATTAGCGGTGTTGATCTTGTAGCTTACGTTGGCATTTACGCCGAAATCCATTAGCCGCACATCGTACATGGCATTTAAAGTGAAGTCGGTGCTGGCGGTGCCCAGCTGGAAATTATTGGGTGTGTCTTCATTTTCCTTGTGCTCTGTGGGCTCATATTTCCCGGTGGGTACTTTTATGCCCCCTCCTATCCATAGCGATTGTACCAACAGTTTACCGTTGCCGGTGGTGTGTTGTTTATCCAGCAACTGGTAGTAGCCCACCAGCGCGATATCGCCGATACCGGATTTACGCAGGGTGGCGCCCTGGTTTTCACGGCTGTTGAAATTAACCGGTATGAAGCCCAGCACGCGGAAGCGTTTGCCGATGTTCCACCCTCCCCAGAATTCCGCTGTTTGGTAGGTTTCGTTGGTAGTAAGATAGGAAGTTGTGCCGCCAGGACCTAGGTGGGAACGCAGTGTTTTATACTGGTACCGCACACCAATGAACTTCTTTTTAAAATCCGGCAGCAGGCCGATGTAGTAGCTTCCTACGCCACAGCCGCAGATATCACAGGCCCTGGCTTCATAGATGCCGGTGATGATACCCATCAGCAACAGTAGTATTTTTTTCATTCGTTGCATGTTTTATTGTGATTCTTCTGAGAAGCGTTTGTCTTTAACAAAAACCCGGTCGTTCAGTGTGTTGAGGAATACCAGTAGTGACTGTTGTTCCGTTGCACTGAGCGGGATGCCCGGCTTCGTGTTTATTTTCAGCAACGGATCAAGCGTTGGACCGTCCTGTACTTCTGATGCGTAGTGATTTAATACGCCCTGCAGCGTATAAAAGCGGCCATCGTGCATATAAGGGGCGGTGTAAGCGAGGTTGCGCAAACCGGGCACTTTGAACTTATACCGGTCGGCAGGGTTCAGCGTGATCGGGTACCGGCCTTCATCGTTGTTGGGACCGGCGCCGATACCATTATTCCGGAAGGAATGATCGGTGAACAGCGGCTCCTGGTGGCAGCTGCTGCATTTCTGTTGAAACAAGGCATAGCCTTGATTTTCCGCCGGTGTGAAGGTGGCCTGTTTACGGGTTACGCTGTCGTATTTCGACTGATCGCTCACCACCATTACCATAAATTGCGAGAGTGCTTTCATCATCCGGGCAGTGGTGATTTCTTCTGTGCCGAATACTTTTTTAAACAGCGCCGGGTAAGGCGATGTTTGACGCAGTTTATTCAGCACGTTACCCACCGTTTCATCCATTTCCACGAAGTTGGTGATGGGCGCTACCGGTTGCAGGTCGAGATCAAAAACACCGCCATCCCACATGAAGGTGGTATTCCATGCCAGGTTCATGATGGGCGGGGAATTGCGGCTGCCCAGCCGGTCGTCGATACCATGACTTACATCATGTCCGTGATGGGTGAAGGCCGCGGTTTGGATATGACAGCTGCCGCATGAGATGGTGTTATTACGGGAAAGCCGTGGTTCGTAGAACAGTTTACGCCCCAGCTCAAAACCTTCTTTGGTGACGGGGTTGCTGACCAGTTTATACACCGGCGCCGGGAACCCTGCGGGCTGTTGAAAACCGGTAAAGGCATCCATCTCATCTTTTAATTCATTGCTTTTACTGCATGCCGGTAAAAGGAGTATCAGAAAGATACTCCATCTTAGTTTAGTCATGACCGTTAGTTTTAGTTCTCCGTATGATCGTGGTGGAACATGTGGGTATAGTTGTCCGCAATCTTTGCGCTGAAGTCGCCAAACATCACCGTGGGATTGGTTAAAATGCTGACGGTAGTAGCGCCGTTGAACATTTTCAGGATGTCTACCATGAGATGGATGTTTGCTTCCCTGTCCCGCCGCACTTTTGCTGCGCCGCCGGCGCTGAGGTTGATGGTAATGGTCCTGTTATTGTTTAAGGTAGGCGCGCTGTATCCGCCGAAGCCGCCGATGTGGTAGCGGAATTTATGTTGACCGCTGGGGTCTGTTGGCGCGGCATCCGAGATGCCTTCCATTTTAAAGAAGATGTATCCCATATTCCAGCCCCAGTACATGCCGTCGTCCATTCCGGCCGAAGGGTCCAGTACGCCGGTGCGCTTACTCACGTCCATTACGCTGCTCAGGCTGTCTACCCCCAGGATGAAGCTAAGGGAAGTATATTCTCCTTCCGGTACACGCACCTTTACAAACTGTGACGCTGCTTCTGATTCTGATACGAGGAAATAGCTGCTGTCTTTGGGAACAATATATTCCTGTCCGCCTGCATTTCTCACTTTAATATTGGTGATAAAATATTTCAGGCGGTCTACTTTAAAAGCCTCTCCTGCCGCGTTGACATAAGTGCCGGTATTGAGCTGGAGGTTTTTATCGCCGGCGATATTATCAAACTGAATGGATAACGTGGCTTTCACGGTTTCATCTGCTACCGGGGTGGTGTCGTCTTTTTTGCAGGCGGATATGCCGCTGCTGATCACCAGGATAGTGAGTATAATTTGCGGGATACGATACATGTTAAATGGTGTTAGGAAGAAATAATTATGAATGGTGTGGGCAATAGATGGCCCTGCCTGCAAGGGATGCAGGCTTTTAAAGCATATGCGGAAGTCCCGCGATGGGTGGGCGGAAAACGGCTGATGGCTGGTCAACGGGAACGCCTATATTAAAACACAGCGGATAGTTTGTACGCACAGCAGTGAATGCGGGTTTTAAAATATTATTATCAGAGAGATGGGCATAGAATATTTCGCTCCTGTTATCAGTTTTACTCCAGGGGCTTTCGTGTTCTTTCCTGTCTTCTTCGCGGAGTTGTTTGGTAAGGTGGCATTTACCGTTACAATGCAGTTGTGGTTGATTGCGGTTAACACATAAATTTTTTGCGATGTACTCCTGGTTTGCATAAAACCCAAGCATTACCACATAACGGCCTGATAGCTGGCAAAGCCAGATCAGCATTAGAAGTACCGTTATCATTTGTTTCCGCATTCCTTACGTGGGTTAAATTCCGGGGCAAAGTTATTTCTTTCATAAATGTTTGCCTGAAAATGAACGGGACAATCATTTAGATAAAGGGACTTTTTTAAATAAAAACGTCTTCCTGAGAAATAAAATCAGATTATTATTTCATATTTTACTGTCAAATCCTTTTAACCTATGGAATTACAAACACAAGAATCCATATTCACCGATGAAACATCGCTTGAAATGGCTGGTCATGGCCGGCGTCTTGCTAATTATGTCATAGACCTGATTAGCTTTTATATTGTCCTGATAGCTGTAACGGTACCTATTACTATTGTATACCCGGACCTGCTGGACTATGCAGATTCACCTGGCGGAAACTTACTGGACCGGTTGTTCGCCATGCTGGCATATGGTATCTATATGGGTGTGGTGGAAGCGGTATTCAAGGGAAAGTCGCTCGGCAAACTTATCACAGGCACCCGTGCAGTAAACGAAGACGGTACGGAGATATCGGCTAAAACTGCTTTCCTGCGGGGATTGAGCCGTGCGGTTCCGTTCAATGCCTTCAGTGCATTTGGCGCCTGGTGTCATCCGTGGCATGACCGGTGGACAGATACGTATGTAGTTGATGTGAAGAAATCGATTTTACCGTTGGGGAAATAATTTTCGCGCTTATACCAAGAAAAGCCCTGGTACGCATCGACGTACCAGGGCTTTTCTTTACCATGTAACTACTCTGATACGTTATCCGTGTCTTTTGTATGCTTTTCTTCTTCCTTCGACTTTTCTTCCTTTTTTTTGTCTTTATCGGGTATTACATTTTTCAGTGTGTCCACCGATCGTTTTATCTTTTAGTGGCATAACATTCCGTTTTAAAGGTTTAGAAAATTAATTACTTAGCGGCTATATTTTGATCATGCTGTTCCATAACACATCTTTTTAAAACAATAAAAAAGAAATGCTTCCCCTGAAAATTTCGGCAAAATCATGCCAGTATGAACAGCAACATGAACCGTAAACAAGCCATCTTCTCTTCCGTGGCATAGTATTTACATGTGTATGCAATATTAAACCAATAGCTATGATAGCACGAGATACTTATTCCATCAGCCTCTGGCAGGACCACATAACGCCCTTTGCAGGAACTAACACCGCTGAACCCGCAGCATTATATGATGTAATCATTATCGGTGGAGGCATTACCGGCGTCAGCACGGCCTTTCTCTTACAGGATGAAGGAAAAAACTGCCTGTTGCTGGAGGCAGAGAATATCGGCTATGGCACCTCCGGCGGTACTACCGCGCATCTGAACACGTTACTGGATGTACCCTATTATGTGATCCGGAAAAACTTTGGCAGGGAAGCCGCCCAACAGGTATATGCCAGCGTTACAGAAGCCATTGCGCTGATAAAACATAATATCAGCAGATGGGAAATTGAATGTGGATTCAATGACGCAAATGCTATCCTGTTTGCACAAAATGAGGAACAGGAAAAAGAACTGCAGCAGATTGCAGACGCCTCTGCCGAAGCCGGGCTGGAAATGACGCCCATTGATACCATCCCGGTATCCATTCCTTTTACCAAAGCCATGAAAGCCGGCGAACAGGCAAAGTTCAATCCCCTGCAATATATACAGGGCCTGGCCCGTGCCTTTGAAACAGCAGGCGGTACCATCCGGCAGCAATGCCGCGTAACGGGTGTAGATAATAACGATATCGTTACGGTTACCACCAATGCCGGCACCTTTAAGGCCAGGTCGGTGATCTATGCCACACATATTCCGCCCGGCATCAACCTGTTGCACCTGCGATGCACTCCTTACCGCAGCTATGCAATGGCCGTTGTCCTCGAAGATGATAAGTACCCCGAAGAACTGATCTATGATATGTATGATCCCTATCACTATTACCGGACACAGGAAGTAGACGGACAAAAATACCTGATTGCAGGCGGGGAAGATCATAAAACCGGGCAGGAAGAAAATACTGCACAGTGTTTTCTCCGGCTGGAAAGCTATATCAGACAGCACTTTAAAGTGAAAGCAATAAAATACCAGTGGTCGTCGCAGTATTATGAACCGGTAGACGGACTGCCATATATCGGGCATCTTCCCGGTGTGGAAGAAAATATTTTTGTGGCAGCGGGCTATGGTGGAAACGGCATGGTATACAGCAGTGTGGCGGCTTTATTACTAAAGCGGATCCTGTTGGGTCAGAAGCCCAGAAATGAAGCGCTGTTTGATCCCAACCGGATTAAACCTGTGGCAGGATTCAGCCAGTTTGTTTCCCATAATGCGGATGTAGTGAAACAATTTATGGGGAAGTTCTTTTCCGGCGAACAGCTGGAAGTGCTGGCAGGTATAGCTCCCGGTGAAGGTAAAGTAGTGGAATATGAAGATCAGAAAATAGCTTTGTATAAAGATGAAGCGGGTAAGTTATATGCGTTGAAACCCACCTGCACCCATCTGAAATGTGATGTGAGTTGGAATAATGCGGAGCGGTCGTGGGACTGCCCCTGTCACGGCGCCCGTTATGATATCGAAGGCCGGGTGCTGAATACCCCCGCAGATCAGGGACTGGAACAACTGGATATCTCCTGAAAGCGTATATACAGTATCTAAAATATGCTGGCTATGAGCCTGGAAAAATACCGGCAGAAAAGAACCTTTAGTAAAACACCTGAACCCACCGGCGGGAAAGGTGAGGATCAGCTGCTACACTTTGTTGTACAAAAGCACGATGCTTCCCACCTGCACTACGATTTCCGCCTGGAAATGCGGGGGGTACTGAAAAGCTGGGCAGTGCCCAAAGGGCCTTCTATGGACCCCGAAGTAAAACGGCTGGCCATGATGGTAGAAGATCATCCGTATAACTACAAGGATTTTGAAGGTATTATTCCGGAAGGCAACTATGGCGCCGGCACTGTAATCGTATGGGATGAAGGCGCCTATGAAATGGCTGATGCTGATGGCGCCGATAAAAAACAGCAAACAAAAGACCTGCTGCACCAGCTGCACAGCGGCAAGTTGAAACTGATACTCAAAGGAAAAAAACTCAAAGGCGCTTTTGCATTGGTAAAGGCTGCCGGCAGAGGCGACAATGCCTGGCTGCTGATGAAAGTAAAAGACCGTTACGCATTGAAAACGGATATCACCACCAAAAATAAATCCGTCATTTCAGGAAAAACCATTGAACAGATAGCAAAAAATCCGGAGAAGGTTTGGAAAAGCAACCGGAAACAAACCCTTACTAAAACCATTGCAAAAAAAGCAGCTGCACCAGCAGATAATCATACCGCGCTGTTGAAAAAGGGCAAAACTGCTCCAATACCTAAAGGCATAAAACCTATGCTGGCAACGGTTACTTCCAGGCCATTTGATAAAGAAGACTGGCTCTATGAAATAAAGTGGGATGGTTACCGCGCCATCGGGTATCTCAACAACGGTAAAGCAGACCTGCTTTCCCGCAACCAGCTTTCCTTCAATGAAAAATTCAGTGTGATCACAGCAGCGTTGCAGCAATGGAAAGTAAAGGCCGTAACAGACGGTGAAATTGCGGCAATAGATGAAAAAGGCAACCCCGACTTCCAGGCTTTGCAAAACTATTTCAAACACGGCAAAAGTGCGCATCTTGTTTACTACCTTTTTGATTTACCCTGGTACAATGGTAAAGACCTTACGCATTTACCACTGGAAGAACGAAAGGCTATCCTGGCGGAGATCATACCTACGGATCATGATATCATCCGGTACAGCAATCATATCAGCGGACAAGGCACCGCATTTTATAACGCCGCCATTGATAAAGGACTGGAAGGTATAATGGCCAAAGCAGCCGGCAGCCACTATATTATGGGCCGCAGAACAGAGAGCTGGCTGAAAATAAAAAACAGCCACCGGATGGAAGCCATCATCTGCGGATATACCGCCGGCAGGAACAGCCGCAAGCATTTCGGGGCAATTATACTGGGAAAATATGAAGGGAAAGAACTGAAATATATTGGTCATACCGGTGGCGGGTTTAATGATAAACTGCTAAAAGAACTTTTTGCAAAGTTCCAGTCGCTCCTCGCGCCAGAGCATCCGTTTAAAACAAAGCCGCAGACAAACATGCCGGCTACCTGGCTAAAGCCGGTACTGGTGTGCGAAGTGAAGTTTGCGGAGGTAACGCGGGAAGGAATTCTTCGTCAGCCGGTATTTATGGGATTACGGGAAGATAAAAAAGCAGCAGATGAAAAGGGTGTAAAAGTTGTTCCCCCTCCCGCCGGTAAAAAAGCATCCTCCCGGAAAAAAGAGCCGGGCATATTTTTACCGGAAGAAGAGAAACAGGTAGAAATAAAGGTAGACGGGAAGCTGCTGAAATTTACCAATCTTGATAAATTATACTGGCCGGATGAAGGCATTACCAAACGGGATATGATCAACTACTACGCGGCCATTGCCGATTATATACTGCCTTATCTGAAAGACCGGCCACAGTCGCTCAACAGGTTCCCGGAAGGCATCAGGGGTTTTAATTTTTATCAGAAGAATGTGGAAGACAAGGTGGCTCCGTGGATCCCGACCTTTCCTTATACCAGCGAATCGGATGGAGAAACAAAATCATTTCTTGTTTGTAAAGACAGGGCTACCCTGTTGTACATGGCCAACCTGGGATGTATTGAATTAAATCCCTGGCACAGCAGGATACAGCATCCTGATGAACCGGACTATTGCCTGATAGACCTTGATCCCGACACCAACTCTTTTAATGAAGTGATTGAAACCGCATTGGTGATCAAAGATATTTTAGATGAGATTGGCGCGTCCTCTTTTGTAAAAACCTCCGGAGCTACGGGCATGCATATACTCATTCCGCTGGGAGCGAAATACAGCTTTGCGCAATCGAGAATGCTGGCCGAGCTGATTGTAAACATTGCCAATAAACAATTACCGGACAGCACCAGCGTGCTGAGAACACCGGCCAAAAGGAAAGGCCGGATCTATCTCGATTTTATGCAGAACCGGCAAATACAAACGATGGCGGTGGCTTACTCCCTGCGGCCAAAGCCGGGAGCAACCGTGTCCGCACCCTTGCGATGGGAAGAAGTGAAGAAGGGATTAAAGGTAACTGACTTCAATATTTACAACATGCCGCAACGGATCGCTGAAGAAGGCGACCTGCTGAAAGGTTTGCTGGGAAAAGGTATTAACATGAAAACGGTGCTGAACAAACTGCAGCATTTGTTATAAGATAAGGTGGCCTTTGTGCCTGGTTCATTTTGTTTCCGGGCGTTTGCCGCTTCGCTCATCCACACATGCATTTTTGTTTTAGCGCCGGTTATATTGTGGCGTGTATTGTATGGCACAGGATTTAGTATTGGTAAAGAAACGACTAAAAATATGGACCCGTTAGCCACTGATATTGAATTACTGCGCCAGATCAGGCAACTACTTACCGGTAACCAGCAAACCGTGGCCGTAGCCGAAAGCGTTACTGCCGGCCATTTGCAGGTAATGCTTTCTCTCGCCGAAAAAGCGATGGATTTTTTCCAGGGAGGTATTACCACTTATAATATCGGGCAGAAAACAAAACATTTAAATATTGATCCTATTCATGCACAAACCTGCGATTGTGTGTCGGAGAAAGTAGCGCTGGAGATGTCGGCGGCGGTGGGGCCTTTATTTTCGGCAGACTGGGGCATTGCGATTACAGGCTATGCCTCGCCTGTGCCCGAGCTGGGGATCACGGAGCTGTTTGCTTACTATGCCTTCAGCTTTAAAGGGCAGCCGGTGGGGCAGGGTATTTTAAGAGCAGACAACAACGGAGATCCCGTGGCAGTGCGCCAGTATTATACCCATGAGTTGTTATTACTTTTTAAAGAAGCATTACATCTTCCCTATTCTCCCGCAAAAAAATAATCACTATACAGGCTGCATCAGTTTGTCCACCGCTTTCAGTACGTTTTCCACGGTGGCTTTCTTCAGTTGATTTTTAGGGATCTGGTGATAGGAATATTGCAACAATACATTTTTGCTCTGGAGTGCAGGGGGAATATCGAAATATAATACTTCGCTCCTTACCCGCCACGGGGTGTGCTGTATATTTGTTAGCGCGTATAACACCACTACCGGTGTAGCCGTAGCAGCGGCAATATGAATGGTGCCGGTATTCACTGAAATCACCAGCGGGCTTTTGCGGATCAGCAGGGCGAACTCCGCAACAGATAAAGCCCCCGCAAGATTGATAGCGCCGGGGCCGATCGCTTCTTTCAGGGTTTCTGCGGCGGCTTCTTCGCCGGTGTTGCCGGTGATCAGCAACTGGCAGCGGTGATGTGCAATCACCTGCTGACCGATTTCGACCCATTTATGAAAGTTGTACTGCCGTTTAACGTCCTGCACCATCGGATGCATAACGATCCAGGGACGCTGGTGATCGGCGCCGTACAGTCTCATTTTTTTTATGATACCCGGCCAATGCGTTTCATGCGTTTGCAGCGAAAGCTTTGTACTCCCTGCTTTGGCGCCGGTGTACGCCACCAGGTTGATATCCCTTTCCACCTGGTGATGCGTGGCATGCAGCGGCTCTTCATCCGGAATCCAGTGGGTAAGTAGCTGGTAAGGATTTTCCCGGCAATAGGCAAGCCGCAGGGGAATGCCCGCCTCGAAAGCCAGCATGGCAGTGGGCAACGGGTTCTGGCTGTATACGGTGAATATAATAGCCGCATCGAAGTGTTCTTTACGCAGGGTTTCCACCAGTTGCTGGTAGGTTTCCGGCATCACTACATGATCATGCTTTACCCAGGGCGCATTAAATATAATCACCTCATCTATTTCCGGAATATCCGCTGCTACCGGTGCGGCAGCGGCAGAGGTCAGGAGGGTAAGGTGGCATTGAAAGGATTCTTTCAATGCCCGGAAAGCCGGTGTACTCATCAGCAGATCGCCCATATTATCCAGGCGGACACAAAGTATTTTCCTGCAATCGTTCCAAAGTATATTCATAGAATAAAATTCACACAACAAGTATTAATCTCTACAATACTTTACGTTCATAAAAAATGGATACATGTTGATGCATCCATTTTCTTTACCGTTGAACTACGGTTTCTTACTGTGTTGAATGGCCTCCCAGATCTGTTGCACAATGTAGCCGCCTTCCATTTCCGTAAGCCGCGGGGAGCTGGTAAATCCATCACCGTTCTCCATCAGCATGAGGTTATCAGGTACTGCATGATGGAACAGTTCTCCTATGTTATTGTTCAGTAAGTAATACACAGAACGGCCGTTGTAGGTATCCGGCTGGATATCCAGGGAGTACGACTGACCATTCACATTGGCATTCAGGTGCTGTATCATAACAGAAGGTTTTTAGGAAAGGCATCAAGAATAACACCAAAACAGCGGTTATTTCCGCTGGCCTTTCTCTTTTGGCGTTTTACGGGTCAGCAGGTCTTCCTCATGTTTACTCATCGCATCTCCTATGGCTTCTTCCACGGAGTGGGATTCTGTCATGCTCATTCTTTTCTTTGTTTCTTCCACCATCACCGCATAATATTTATGCAGCACATCCAGTTCTTCTTCCGATAGATTTTCCACGTCTATCAGCCGGTTGCTGGCCGCTTTGTTGGCGGCAATGAGTTCATTGAGTTTCAGTTGAACTGATTTGGCGTCCTTGTTCTGCGACTTCTGGATAATGAACACCATGAGGAAAGTGATGATAGTAGTACCGGTATTGATAACGAGCTGCCAGGTATCGGAGTAGCCGAAAACCGGGCCGGTGACAGCCCATATAATGATCGCCGCCAGGGCTACAAAAAAAGCCCAGGGACTGCCGGTGGCGGCGATAACTTTTGTGGCCATTAATTCAAAGAAGTTGCTTTTGGGTTTACTGTCGGTTAGCGCTTTCATAACATCGGGCTGTTTGGTTTTTTACTTTCTCTCATACAACTTTTACACCAGCGCTTTCCGGGGGGATAAAACGGTGTTTCCTCCCCAATCTGACCCGGGTGCGCCACAGGATACACCCCGCTTTCCCGTATGTTATCAGGAATTCGTATATTGGTTTTAATTTATCAGGAAAGACACACCAGAATGTATACGTTTTCTACGCCTACAGCCCTCAAAAATGACGCATGCATATTTTGAATATTATTAAAAACGCTGGCACCCAATATTCCACGGAGTCAGAGAAACGTACCATCATTATTATCAATTCCCTGGCATTTCTGACCAGTATGCTCGTTTTCATCCTTGGAGGAGTTTTTTACCTGCTGGTACACAGTTTACTGATCCTGTTACCGTTATTACTGGAGGGTATCGGGATGCTTGGCGTGATTGTTTTAAATGGTTTGGGAAAGAAGGACAGCGCCAATTTCAGCATGTTTGCCATACACTATGTAGCCGCGGGTTACTGGACAATTTTATTGGGCAATGCCATCCCTATTGAAGTGGTTATTGTTTTTTTACTGATCTTCCTCATTTGCGGCTCTTTCCTGGTATATAAACGGCACAAGGCAAGAATAGGATTATTGCTGGCCATTGCCTTATTGCTGGTGGCAACACAGCTGAATACCTTTTTTGGTTTTATCAAACCGATAGACATCCACCCTACTTCTGCTTATATTATGCGGCTTTGCACCACCGGTGGTATGCTTACTTTTATATTGTTCGTCATCTTCGAGTTTATAAAGGAGATCACCCGGCTGATGGATGATCTTAGCAAATCGAACAAGGTATTATCTACCAATGCGGCTTTCCTGCGGGAAACATTTCACGAGTTGAAAACGCCTTTGAACAGTATTTACGGCATCGCACAGCTGCTGGATATGGTGCGGAAGGAAAATAAGCAGGCGCCTCTCATGCAGGAAATAAGCGCAGACCTGAAGAACTTATCGGGCGCCGCCCAGCTATCGCGGGAAATTGTAAACAACGTACTGGATCTGAAACGGATTGAGGCCGGCAAGTTCTTCGAAATCAGGATGGGTACTGTTCACCTGCGGAACTGTATTGAGCAGTGTATGGCGATGAACCAGTATACCGGCGCTTTGCAGAACGTTAGCATCGTATTGAACTACCAGTTGCCCCAGCAATTTATAGAAAGTGATGAAATCGTTCTCATTAAAATCATCAATAACCTGACATCCAATGCCGTTAAATTTTCTCCTGCGGGCGGCCAGGTGGTGATCAGTGTTTACCGGGAGGACAGCTACATTTATTTCCGTGTTAAAAATGAAGGTGAAATAGCGCCCGAGCGGCAGGAGAAACTATTTCTTCCCTATGAATCGGAACGGAACCATATTACATCCGGCACGGGCATCGGCCTGCATCTGACGCAGCAGTTGGTTACGTTGCTGGAGGGCAGGATCCGGGTGATCAATGAAGATCATCATACCATTTTTGAGTTTTTTATTCCCTACCGGTCCGCGCATCCGGAAACTACAGCCGAAAAGAAATTTGAGATCAGGAAAGATGAGTTTGAGGGGATGAAGGTATTGATTGTGGATGATAACCAGATGAACCGGTATGTGATCGAAAAATTTGTGACCAAAGGTGGTGCAACGGCCCTGTTGTGCAGTAACGGTCAGGAGGCAATGGAAGCCGTGCTGGCGGAGAAGCCGGATATCATTATTACTGATTCGCAGATGCCGGTGATGAATGGCCGGGAATTTCTGCTGCAGTTGCGGGCTATTCCTGCGTTTTCCGATACCCCGTTTATCGTTATATCGGGAGATGCTTTCAACAAATACAGTAATGAATCCGAGGAGCTTTTAAAGGCAGGTGCGAACGCTTTCTTTAATAAGCCTTTTTCTTTTGAGGATCTGTATACTGAAATGATAAAGCATCTCCCGTCTAAATCTATAAAAGCCTAAACTTTACTTTTGTATCGCTCGGTATCGATGAGCGCCCAGTCGAAATAAGCCTTGATAGCGATGTACAGTCCGTCGATATACACATCCAGCTGTGCATTGATGTCCGGGCTCCAGAAGGGAAGGCTGGCGCGGTGTTCTTCCAGCGTGAGCAAATTGCGGTGGTATTCGTCCGAGATCTGCTGAATGGCTTCTTCCAGGGAAATGCCCAGTTCCTGTTCATAGATCAGTACCAGGTTCAGTCCTTTCGTTTTCAGTTCCCTTTCCCGCTCCAGGGAGTGGAGGTCGTTGGCCAGGTTGGCCGTCAGGTTCAGCAACAGTTCTATTTTCTTCACCAGCCAGTGTTCGTATACTTCTTCCGGCAGGTCAATTTTCCCGAAGATGCTTACCAGTGGAAACATAATATAGAAGCCGGTTTTGGGCCGCCATTGGAGATATTCCCGGATGCTGGGGCTATACTCTCCTTCCTGCATTTCTGTTTCCCAGAGGCATTCTTCAAAATAGGACACCATTTCTTTACAGAACAGGGAATACAGGAACGGGGGGCTGAGGCGTTGAAAGCGGGAGCGGATGTTGATCAGCGCATCATTCAGGGGTGTTTCCACGGCGCTTTCCCGGTGTTCCATGATGGCGATAAAGCCGTTCAGCATATTGCGCAGCCAGGCGCCTTCCAGGGTACCGGAGGAAAAACGGTCGCATTTGTCGTCGATGGTAAACAGCCAGGTGATCAGGTCGCCCACCAGGCATAGTTCTTCATAGTTTGCGGCGGGATATTCCCGGGCGGCGTACCAGCCAAATTTGCCTTTGTTAAACCGTTTGAGTTTTTCGGGCGACTCCAGACGGAACTCATGGGCCCATTTAAAAGTGTGTACCTGTACCTCTTCCGCAAGCGGGCTTATGGCAGAAGGGGTCGGAAATTCCAGGGCTGGAATGTGAAGGGTTTGTGTTTCCATGTTTTTTAGTGTTTATTAAGTGAAAAGAATCTGCATAAGGGATCAGCCGGGTTTTACCGGGATAAAGGGCATCAAAATGGATAAATGGTTGACATTCAGACATTGAGCATAATACGCGGGTCAGCCGGCAAGGATGAGCGAAATACACTTCAACAAAAGTCTATAAAAATGTTTTAGCCGGGAAGAGTTTATGGGGCTTTACATTTTATATACCTTCATACCGGGTATTCAAATAAGGCTATGAAAGTGCAGGCAATAAAAACGACGTTAAGGAAGATCCGGGCTTTCCGTTCCCTGTTTCTCCAGGAAAGCAACTTTCAGTTTGTTTACAACAAGTGTCATGCCTATGGCTGGGCAGATACCTACCTCTTCATGCTGGATGGGACGGCTGTGGGCTATGGGGCGGTATGGGGGCAAAATAACCGCAGCGACCGGGATGCTATTTTTGAGTTTTATGTAGTGAAGCCTTACCGGAAATTTGCCGGTGAATGTTTTTTAAAACTATGGGAGGCATCGGGGGCTGTTTGCGTGGAGTGCCAGAGCAACGATGTGTTATTAACGGCCATGCTGTACCAGTATTCCAAAAACATTAATGCGGAGAACCTGCTTTTCGACGATCACTTTCAAACCCAAATCATTTTACCAGGCATCTCTTTCCATCAACAGGAAGCAAAAGAAAATGACCGCCGCGATGAGTTTAAATATTACCTGAAACAGGAGGATGAAGATGAAGAAGAGGAAGTAGTGGTAGCAACTGGCGGGTTAATGCTAAATTACAATGAGCCCTTTGCTGATTTGTATATGGAAGTAAAAGATGGTTTCCGGAAACAGGGGTTGGGAAGTTTTATGATCCAGGAATTAAAAAAAGCTTGTTACCTGATGGGGCGGGTGCCGGGCGCGAGGTGTAATATCGACAATGCTGCATCGAAGGCTACATTGCTAAAAGCGGGGATGAAGGTGTGCGGATATATCTTAACAGGGAAGCTGTAAAAGTTAGGGTGCACACCTAACATATTTTCATTTTAAATCATGTAATATTCTTTTTTTCAAAAAAAAATATGCTTATATTAACATTCAATTAACTCATGCCGATGCATATCTGGTTAGATTTACCCGAGCCCAAAGAAAATCTACATGCCTGATATGATTCGAAGAACCTGCAGACCATGCCCGAATACATATCCGGATTCCATAACAGTATTTCTGCGGGTGGCGGATCGGATGACGGTAAAGCAAATTAACTATGATCTTTTTACAGCCCGAACTTGCCTAACCCTCTAAATAATTATTACATGAGAACTGGTAACTATCCTACAACTGCGGCCATTACAACCACACTCATCAAACCTATTTTTGCCGGAACCCAGCATTTTGAAAAAGCGGAAGAAAAACGTCCTGTTATTATTATCAATGCGATGGCCATTGTGTTAAGCGCCCTGGTGATTGGGGTTGGCAGCTATTTTTATTTTCTTAAGAATTCGGTATTTTTTTTAATCGGTATTCCACTGGAAACGCTTAGTTTTTTTACTGTTATCCGGTTAAACCAGGTGAGGCAATATTTTAATGCAAACTTACTCATGCTGAGTACCAATGCTATTTTTATTGCTTACTGGTCCACCGTACTGGGATCAAGTATTTCCCTGGAGTTACTGCTGGCATTCAATACCATCATCATATTCCATTTAAGTTCTGCTTTTTTCCTGTACAAAAGAAGCGGAGCCCTGCTGGCCTGCATAGGGGCAACAGTGGCATTTGCCGCGTGGATGGTAGCCAACGCCCATTATAATTTTATCCAGCCGATAGAGCTTTCGCCTGATATATCGTTAACCATGAAATGGTCTACTACTATTGCGCTGCTGGTATTTATATTATGCGTGATGATGTCTTATGTGGCGCAGATCAGAAGTTTGCTTGCTTCCGCCCAGAAACTCCGGGAGGCATCTGAAAAGAAAAGTATTTTTTTGCGGGAAGTATTTCACGAGATCCGGACGCCGATGAATGCTATTTTTTCTATTGGCCAGTTGTTTGAATTGCGGAAGTCCAAATATTCGGTGGCAGAAAGAAAGGAAATTAACCAGTTGTTTGCCTCCTGTTACCTGGCCCGCAACATCATTAATCATGTGCTGGAAATGTCGAGGATTGAGTCCGGGAATTTTTATCCCGTGATGAAGGAGTCCATCAGTTTAAAGGATTGCGTATCCCATTGCATAGCGGTTAACAGTTACCTGGCGGCATCCAGGGGTATAAAAATTGACCTGCAGTTCGACAGGCAGCTGGGTGAACCCATCAACAGCGACAGTTTACTGTTAACCAAGATCCTGAATAATATCCTCTCCAATGCGGTGAAGTTTGCCAGTGGTAATTCCATGATCTCTCTCAGCTGCATAAAAGAAGCAGACCAGATCATTTTTAAGGTAAAGAACCAGGGAGTGGTAGATCCGGATATTGCCACCAAGATGTTCGACCGGTTTGTATCAAAGCGTGAGCAGTTTGAAGGAACGGGGTTGGGATTATCTATTACCAAACACCTGATCGGCCTTTTCGGCGGGCAAATTGCACTGGACCCGGTGGATCCCTCCTCTCCTTTTACCACTACCATTACCTTTAATATTCCTTATGAAGCGGGCGTAGGAAAAACCAGGCAGCAGTTACCGCCTAAATTTATGAAGGGTTGCTTTATGGGCGGAAAAGTAGTGATCATAGAAGATGACCTGCTGAGTGCTGAGTTACTGATAAAGTTCCTGAAAGAAATGGGGATAGACCCGGTATTATGCAAGGACCATGCATCGGTAATTGATGTGATCCATACAGAAAAACCCAACCTGATCATTTCAGATCTGAATATGCCCGGCTTTAACGGCAGGGATTTATTGCAGTACGTAAAAAATGATCCTGAATTAAAAGGCACCCCCGTACTGATCATTTCAGGAGATGCCTTTTTGAAAGATGAGCTATTGGCGACAGGCGCCTGCGGTTTCATAACGAAACCGGTTTTCATCAGCGACTTACACCTTGAATTAGCAAAGTATTTACCTCATCATATATTTTCGTAACGACCGGTATCAATTACCGCCCAGTCATCATACCCTCTCACAATGGTATATAAGCCCTGTATGTAGCGGTCTACCTGCATATTAACAGCCTTGCCCCAATAAGGAAGTTCCTTACGGAGTTGTTTAAACCGACGCAGGTGTGCCCTGTGCTCATTGATCACATATTGCACCGCCTCATCCCTGGCCAGATCCAGTTCTTTTTGCGCGATAAAGATCAGGTTAAAACCTGGCTTCTCCAGTTTTGCTTCGCGGACAATCGAATGCAAATCATTGGAAAGGCAGCCGAGCAGGTTTAAGATAAGTTCTATTTCCTGGATGCTGCTGTGGTCATACACTTCATCCGGCAGGTTCAGTTTTTCAAAAATGGCCACCAGCGGGAACATAATATAAAACCCGGTGTAGGGCCTTTCCTTGTAATACCGGTCGATAGAGGGCATGAGGCCATCGATCTGCATGTCGATCTCAAAGAAACACTCGTTGAGATAGTCGGTCATATGCATGCAGTATTTGCGGTATAAAAAGGGACTGCTGATGGCGCTGAAACGACGCAGGATATCTTTCAGGGCGATACTGAGGCTATGATCGTCCTCGATATATTTATCATCGAGAATGGAAATAAATATTTCCAGCTGACGTCTCATTTCCAATGCGGTTACTGCGTCGGAGGAACCGCGGTCGCAGCTGTCATCTACTGTAAATAGCCAGGATAGCAAATCTCCGGCGAGGCTTACCTGTGCATAGGTGGCATCAGGGTATTCCCTGGCTGCCTGGAACCCGAAACGGGCTTTGGAGTACCAACTGAGAGGTTTGAATTTTGGGGCAATATCAAATTTTTGTACCCACTTCAAGGTATCATTCTGAGTATCCTGATAACAGGAATTAATCTTAGACTTTCCCGGGATAGTGACGCAGGAAGTTAAAGCATTTGACATAAATGTTAATTTTTAAAGTGAATAAAAGATTGATAACTAATGTATAGATGTAGTAATGGTTATTCAGTGCGGATGCAACGATCTATTTGCTGATATTCCTGTGCACCTGATCCTACAGACAAAGCTCAGAACTGTATTATATAGAATAATAATGTTATCTGATATTGAAGATTATCCAAAAAAGCTAAATTGGACAAACTAATATTACGAAAAAAGCACCCATTTGGCAGATTGGATTTTGGGACGGGAGGAATAGCACAAATGGGGGTAGTCCGGCGCAGCGGGACATGTGCCGGGAAGAAGTGGGAAAACGGGCGGGGTGCTATGTGAAGTTTACATTAATTTCCTGCTGTTCCTTCGTAATTCAAAAGGAGCTTCTCTAGTTTTGCGGCCTTATATGGAACCGGTATCTGTAATAAATGGCGCGGCATGGGATCAGCAAACCTTTAAGGTGCTGTATGATGAGTATTTTGTATTGGTGAGCCGCTATTGTTATTCATTTACGGGAGATTATGAAGCCGCACGGGACATCGCGGCTGAACTGTTTGCCAACCTGTGGCGGCAGCGTGCAGGCATCCGGGTTAATACCAGTATGAAGAACTACCTGTTGGTTGCCGCCCGGCGAAGCTGTAAAAAACACGCCGATAAACTACAACGTACCTTCACTATCAGCGACGACCACCTGGACCAGGCGCTCTCCACCCATACGCCCGATGCCGCCCTGGCAGGGAAGGAATCCAGGGAAAAGCTGCATCAGCTCTTATCCCTGCTGGACCCGGTAAAGAAGGAAATTATAGACCTGAAACTGCTGGGACTCACCAATAAAGAGATAGCCCATATCTTACACATCACACCCAAAAAAGTGGAATACCAGCTGAACACCGCGATCCGCTTATTACAGGAAGAAATTAAAACCCGGCGGTTAACGGTACACGACTGCGAAGCGGGTTTGATAATAGGCACCCTGGTACTGATGCTGCCTGCATAATCACGTCTCCCCTGAAAAACATACCCAGCCTGCATTTCTCCTTGTTAATAATTCCTTAACACACATTCACAGGAATTTCCCCGGGCGGCCGCCTCCTCTGTAATAAACGGCCCACATTGAACGAAAAAATATTATTCCGCTACATCTATGAGTTATCAAACGCCGCAGAGCGGGAGATGGTAGCTGCCTGGCTGCAGCAATCGGAAAGGAACCGGGACATCCTGGTGGCTTTGGTAAAAAGAAAGCAACAACTGGAAGGCGCTGCTGATCAGCAGGCGGCAGATACCCATTGGGAACGGGTACAGGCAGCGATGAATGAAGAAGCGCCTGCTGTAAAAAATATCCGCCCGTGGTGGCTGTACAGTGCTGCCGCAGCATTGGTAACAGTGTCCATGGGTATAGGCTGGCTGTGGCAACACCAACATACGCCTGCCGCGCAACCGGTAAAGTTATCTACCACCGGCAAAAACAAACAGGTAATCACGCTGCCCGACGGCACCCGGGTGTGGCTGCAATACAACTCTTCCCTGGAGTATGATGCACGCGCTTTTAATAATTCCAACAGGCAGGTGATCCTGAACGGGGCGGCCTTCTTTAATGTAAACGGCAGTCCGGATAAGCCTTTCCGGGTCAGCACCCATCAAACCACAGTAACCGTACTTGGCACCTCTTTCAGTATCCATGCGCGGGAACATGAAATGCAGGAAATAGCCGTGGCGTCCGGGAAAATCAATGTGCAGGCAGCACAACTCAACATCAACCTGCTGCCGATGCAGCGGATTAAATATGACCCGGTAACGCATGCGTTGCTGAGCGACAGCACCTCACTGGATCGTATAACTGCGGTGAGAGATAACCTGCTGGTATTTGAAAACGATGACCTGCCCAGCATCGCCCGCAAACTATCACAATGGTACAACCGCGACGTGATTATCCACGGAACACCGCATCGTGTATCCTTTACCGGTAGTGTACAGGATAACGGCATCCAGCCTGTACTGGAAGGTTTAAGTTTCCTGGCTGGCGTGGAATATAAAATTACGGCAGATACTATCATTCTCTCTTTAAAACGCAATCACAAAAAATAAACAACCAATATGAAAAAAATTATTGGCGGACTTTGCTGCCTGTTACTAACCGGTTCTCTCTGGGCACAAACGGCCACCCGCATGATCCGGTTAAACAGGAAAAACATTTCCCTGAAAGAACTGATCACCACACTACAGCAAAAAGAAAAGATCGCTGTGATGTACGACGACAATATCCTCGGGGAACCACACCCGTTACAGTTGCCGGAAGAAAATGTACCGCTCGAAAAGCTGCTGTCGCTCATCGCAGCGCAAACCGGCCTGGAAGTAAAGTGGCAGAATAATAACATCTACATAAGAAATAAAAATACCACCGCAGCAGAAACAGTCACTGTAAAAGGCGTGGTAATGGGCGCCGGTAACGACGGCGCCTTACCCGGTGTGAGCATCAGCGTAAATGGCAGGATGGTAGCAGTGACGGCGGAAGACGGTCTTTTTGACCTGAAAGTACCCACCGGCAGTAAAGTGGTTTTCCGCGCCATCGGTCTTGATCCTTATACACTCCCGGTAGCCGGCAACGCCACTAACCTGAAAGTTAATATGCAGCAGAATGTTACCCAGCTGGAAGGCGTAGTGGTAACAGCGCTGGGCATTAAACGCGATGAAAAAGCACTGGGTTATGCTGTGAGCAAAGTGAGCAATGAACAGCTCACAGATGCTATGAGTAATAACTGGACCAATGCCCTCACCGGTAAAGTAGCCGGTTTGAATATGCTGAAATCCAATGGCGGACCGGCAGGTTCTACCAAAATTATCCTGCGTGGTGAAAACACAATCACCGGTAGCAGCGAAGCGCTGATTGTAGTGGATGGTGTAATCATCAACGGCAGCAGCGGTAAGCAAACGGGCAACGGCAGCGGTTCGTACCTGGACAGCGACTCCCCTACCGACTTCGGTACCAGCCTGAATGATATTAACCCCGATGATATTGAAAGTGTGTCGGTACTGAAAGGCCCGGGTGCAGCAGCATTGTACGGCGCCCGCGGCGCTAATGGCGCTATCATCATTACCACCAAAACCGGTAAAATTAAAAAGGGTTTAGGCGTTACCGTTAACTCCAATGCTACCTTTGAAACCATTAACCGCTGGCCCGATTACCAGTATGAATACGGCCAGGGCGCTTCCGGTCAGGATACCTGGTATTCCTATGGCGCCACCGCCGACGGCAGCAGCACCCGGAGCACCAGCTCCGCCTGGGGACCAAAGTTTAACGGGCAAATGTACTATCAATACGACCCGGTTACACATACCGGCGGCACGGAAAGAACACCATGGGTTCCCTATAAAAACAACCGTAAAGACTTCTTTGAAACCGCCAAAACATTTACCAACAGCGTAACGCTGGAAGGCGGCAATGATAAAACCAATATCCGGTTATCTTATACCAATCTTAATAACAACTGGATTGTACCCAATACCGGTTATAACAGGAACACCGTAGCGCTATCCGTAAATCATAAAGTATCTGATAAGCTGCAGATTTCCACAAAGGTGAACTACACCAACAAAAAAAGCGATAACCTGCCTTCTTCCGGTTATAATAACCAAACCATCATGTATTTTATCCGGGGAATGGTGCCTAACGCCAACCTCGACTGGTTCAAGGAATACTGGCTGCCCGGACAGGAGCAGCTGGCGCAGAACCGGCCCTTCAGCAGCTTGCTCGACAACCCTTACCTGCAGGCGTATGAAATGCTGAATAAAGTGAACCGCAATGGCGTGATAGGTAATGTTTCCGCTACTTATAATTTCACAAAAGATCTCAGCCTGATGGTGCGTACCTCCCTTGATTACAGCACTGAAAGCCGTTCACAGCAACGTCCGAAAAATACACAGAAATTTATAGATGGGATGTACAGAACGCAGAACATTTATTCCCGTGAGCTGAACAGTGATTTCCTGTTACGCTACAACCGTACACTGGGTAGTAAATTTAATGCTACCGTATCCGTAGGTGGCAGCCAGATGCGCAACTTTTACAACCGTGATGAAGTGCGCGCGGATAAGCTGAGATACCCTGGCGTATATAATTTTGCCAACAGTAAGAACACGCTGATCACACTTCCCTACAGTTCTCAATATGCCGTGAACAGCTTCTATGGCCTGGCACAGTTCAGCTACAATAACTACCTGTTCCTGGATATCACGGCGCGTAACGACTGGAGCAGTACATTGGCCTCAGAAACATCTACCGATAATACCTCTTTCTTCTATCCTTCTGTGAATGCTTCCGCCATCCTGTCGGATATATTGAAGCTGCCCGCAGAAGTTTCCCTGCTTAAACTTCGTACATCCGTTTCCGGTGTAGGCAGTGGCGGTACCACGCCATATTTTACCCGTTTTGGTTACCTGAAAGAATTGTTCCTGAGCGGTCTTTCCAACCCGGACTATATTGCCAACCCGGATCTGAAGCCAATGAAAACCGTCAGCGTAGAAGCCGGTGTGGATGCAAGCTTCTTCAGAAACCGTATAGGCTTTGGCGTTACCCTGTATCAGAACAATACCAATAACCAGATCATCCAGGCGCCATTAGATAAAGCTACCGGCTTTAAGGGCACTATCGTGAACGCGGGTACGGTTATTAACAAGGGTATTGAAATTGAAGCCAACGGTACTCCGGTGAAAAAGGCCAACGGGCTTACCTGGATTGCCACCGGTACGTTTGCAGCTAACCGCAGCCGGATCAGTTCCCTGCCGGATGGTATTGAAACATTTGTGATGTCTACCGGTCCTGCGGGCCGTGGCTCTATTGAAGCACGTCCCGGCGGCCGCATGGGCGATATCTACGGACTTGGCTACCAGCGCTCCCCGGATGGTCAGATCATCTACAATTCGCAGGGATACCCATTGCTGACAGAAACAGCCCAATACCTGGGAAATACCAACCCCGACTGGAAGGCCAGCATCAACAATGCTTTCCAGTACAAGCAATTCCGCTTCAGCTTTTTGTTTGACGGTCAAACAGGTGGTAAAGCCTATTCCCTCACGCACTCCGTGCTGGCAGAAGAAGGCAAGCTGAAAAAGACCATCCCCGGCCGTTACAACGGCATTATCGGTGATGGCGTACAGGTGAACAAAGATGGCACCTATCGCCCGAACGATGTGGTAGCAGCCAATATTCAAACCTATTATTCAGAGCATTTCAAGCGTGATAATATTGAGTCCAATCTTTTCAGCACCGACTTTATCAAATTGCGGGAAGCGCGGTTCGACTACTCGCTGACGCCTGCCTTCCTGCGGAAGATAGGATTCACCAAAGGCACCATCGGTATTTATGGACGCGACCTGCTGGTAATTACCAACTGGCCATCGTTTGATCCGGAATTTGGTACCCTGGGAGATGGAGATATCAGCGCCGGTTTTGAAATCGGTCAGTTTCCCTCCACCCGGAGCTTTGGGATTAACCTCACTGCTTCGTTCTAATATTTCACCGCAAAAAGATGTATCATGAAAAATATCCGGATCAATACTTTTTCTCTTCTTGCAGCCATCAGTATGAGCACTGTTGCCTGTAAAAAAGATTTCATAAAAATCAACGACAATCCCAATACAGCGCCGGTGGCAACACCTGAAACCTTGCTGGCGCCCGCCTTGTATAATGTAGTGAACAATAACCAGACACGTGCCCTGCGCCTCACCAATGAGCTGATGCAGGACCATGTTACCACTACCAACTCGGATGAAATTCACCGCTATGTGATCCGTCCGGGTGAATCCGATAACATGTGGAACAACTGGTACCAGGAGCGCACCAACTTCCTGGATATGTATAAAGGCGGACAGGTAATAAAGTCATCTACGTATATGGGTATTGGTGAGATACTGGATGTATGGACCATCTCTCTGCTCACCGATATGTTTGGCGATGTGCCTTACTCGGAAGCCAACCGTGGACGCGACACTATCTATCAGCCTAAATTTGATCCGCAAAAAGATATCTATACAGACCTGTTCCGTAAACTGGAAGATGCCAATACACTGCTGGCTGCCGGCCAGGCAGTGAATGCCGACGACAAGCCGATGGACCCGCTGTACAATGGCGATCCGGCTAAATGGAGAAAATTTGGCAACTCGCTCTACCTGCGTTTGTTAATGCGCGTATCCGGTAAAACGGAAATGAATGCAGCCGCCAAAATCAAAGAGATCGTAGAAACCAACGCCGCCAACTATCCCATCTTCAGCAACAATGAGGAGTCGGCGATACTGCGGTTTACAACGGTGCCGCCGTATACTTCGGCTTTCAATTCTTACCGCGACTTTGACTTTAACGGCGACAATGGCCTGTCTACTTTTTTCATCAACAACCTGAAAGAATGGGGTGATCCACGTATTGCCAAATGGGCCTCCACCGTTAACGGTACCTATGAAGGCATCCCCAGCGGCTATGCGCCCGGCGATATCCCGGTACGCCAGTCCTTTTACCTGGCCGCTTTGAAAAATGAACCGTTGCTGGGTAACATCATCAACTACGCAGAAATACAGTTTATACTGGCAGAAGCAGCGATGAAGGGTTATATCTCCACAGATCCTAAAACCTATTACGACAAAGGTGTGGAAGCTGGTATCACACTATGGGGCGTGGCTATGCCGGCAGGCTATCTTGATAAAGACGGTATCAAATGGAATAATGCGCTCACAGCAGACAACAAGATGGAGATGATTATGCTGCAGAAATATTATGCCCTGTTCTTTACAGATTTCCAGCAGTGGCATGAATACCGCCGTACCGGCCATCCTGTGCTGCCCAAAGGCCCGGGCCTGCAGAATAACGGGGAGATGCCTTCCCGCTTCAAATACCCGGTATATGTGCAGTCGCTGAACCGCACCAACTACCAGAAAGCGGTAGAAGCGATGGGGGGTGATGATCTGAATATAAAAGTGTGGTGGAACAAGAACTGATTTTTTAAGCAGATAAATATAACAACGAATGAAACATATACATTTTCCGGTGGTGGCATTGTTAGCATGCCTGGCCCTGGGTGGTTGTTTAAAAAAAGATATTGACTATGCGCATGGCACTCCTAGTCCGGTAGCTTCCGTGGAAGTATTGCGCAGCACCTACCGCGGAGCAGCTTTACAGCTTACTACCAGTGAGCTGATGGGGGCAGAACGGATCACCGGTGTAGTGATTTCCGATACCAGTTCCCATAACCTGCCGGCGGGCAATTTTGTGATACAGGATATTGGCAGGGGAAATATGCGGGGTATTACCATTGCGCTGAGCGGGAATGCGGCGGTACCGGTGAGTGCAGGCGATTCTGTGGCGGTTAACGTTATCGGTAGTACGCTGTTGAGCAATAAAGGTTCGCTTCAGCTTACAGGCATTGGAACTGATAAAATTACGCTGTTAAAGAAAGGCGTTAAGATAGTAGTAAAATCTACTTCCCTCTCCGATCTCTCGGCTAACTTTGCCAGCTATGAAGGCACGCTGGTAAAGGTAAACGCCGACTTTAAACAATTGCCTGCCCCTACTGATGTGTATGCCGGCGATAAGTTGTTGTACGACGGACTGGATTCTTCCATTGTATTGCATACCGAAACCAGCGCCACCTTTGCGAACGATAAAATGCCCGCCAGCGCTACCTTTACCGGCATACCGTTATACAACAGCGGCAACGGTGCGGCCGTTGTTAAACAGTTATACCTGCGCAACAGCAGTGATGTAAGCAATGCCAGCGGTCCGTTATACAATGGTTACCCGGAAGATTTTGAATCACCGGATGCATCAGCGAAGGGCAGTTATGCCGCCGCCACCGTGAACCTGAAAACAGGTTTATGGCTGCTGGACCAGGCCATACTGGCCACTACCAAAGACCGTGACCGTTTTAATCCCACCGGCAAACAATGTATCCGTATGCAGCAAAACCTGGCTAAGCCCGCGTATGTGCAGATGAATTATGATTTACCCAATGGCGCTTCCAAAGTAACGTTGTCATATGGCTCGTATTATACAGATGCCAGCAGCACCTGGAATTTACAGTATTCCACTAACCAGGGAGCAAGCTGGACTGTGATTGGTAATAACATTAAAGATGCAGGGCCATCGGCAAAAACCGCTACTTTTTTAATGGATATCAAAGGGCCGGTACGCTTCCGTGTTTGCAAGCTCGGCTTAGGTACTACCAATGGCGTGGATATTCTGAATGGCCGCCTGAGCATTGAAGATATTGCCGTATTCCAGCAATTGAATTATTAACAGGTACAAGTTACAGATCATGAGAGAAGAGGCCCCTGGTGGCCTCTTTTTTTGTATATTTATCGTTCATTCCGTTCACTCAAAAACTGTATTTTATGGCACCATTACAAACGACTGCAACGATACAGATTGCCAAACCCATCTCCGAAGTTTTTGATGCTGTTATAGATCCTAAAAAGATGTCCAACTATTTTATTGCCAACGGATCGGGACCAATGGAAGAAGGAAAGCAGGTGATCTGGAAATTTCCCGAATTTGATGTGATTGTTCCGGTGCAGGTATTGCAGGTGAAGAAGGATGCACTCATCTCCTTTCAGTGGGAAGGAGCTAAAGATCGTCAGCTGCAGGTAGACATCCTGTTTTCCGAAAGGTTCGGAAACGCCACCCTGGTAAAGGTTACCGAAGGTAGTATGGAAAATAATGAAGAAGGAATTAAGTGGCTGAAGGGAAATACCGAAGGCTGGGCTAATTTTCTTGCCTGTTTGAAGGCTTACCTCGAGTATAATATTAACCTGAGAAAGGGAGCGTTTGATTATATGAAAGCGGAATAATAATCAGGCGGGTTTAGCAATGTGATAACCGTCCGGCACACCATTTTTAGACAACACTACCTGCCACAACTGGCTTTGTCTTGCACGGAAAGAACCGGCGCAGGACAACAGGTAATATTTCCACATGCGGAAAAAGGTGTTGTCATATTTTGCTTTCAGCTGATCATAATTTTTGGAGATATTACTGTACCAGGCCATTAGCGTTTTGTCGTAATCAACGCTGAAATTCTGCCAGTGTTCCATCACAAACAATCTTTCTATATACTTCCCTATCAACTGTATGGTTGGGATCATGGCGCCGGGGAAGATATATTTATTCAGCCACCGGTCGGTAAAGGCGTGAGCGCTGTTGCCACCAATGGTATGCAGGAGAAACAGCCCTTTTTCTTTCAGGCAGCGATGCACCACCTGCATATAGCACCGGTAGTTTTTATACCCTACGTGTTCAAACATACCCAGTGAAACGATGGCATCATACTGTTCATTCAGTGTGCGGTAATCTGCCAGCCTGATTTCTATTGGCCACCCCTTACAGCGTTCCCGCGCCAGCTCCGCCTGTTCGGTGGAAATAGTGATACCCGTTACCTGCACCCCGTATTTTTCTGCGGCAAATTTTGCAAAGCTTCCCCAGCCACAGCCAATGTCGAGCACCTGCATGCCTGGTTGCAGGTTTAATTTGCGGCAGGTAAGGTCCAGTTTATCTTCCTGCGCCTGATCAAGTGTAGTGGCATTTTCCCAGAAGGCGCAGGTGTATGTCATTCTTTTGTCGAGCATGGCCTCAAACAGGTCGTTGCCGGTATCATAATGACTATGGCTGTTGTGATACGCTTTTTTCCGCGACTGGAAATTGAGCAGGCGTGCCAGCAGGACATCTGTTTTAAAACCAATGCTTTCAGGGAGCTGGTGGTCGATGCCCGCGCGCAATACACGGTAGAAAAACTCATCCAGCTGCGGGCTGTCCCAGCATCCCTGCATGTATGATTCTCCCAGTCCTAATGAGCCGCGGCCCAATACATCTGCGTAAAAGGAAGGATCATAAACCGTTATATCCCACGAATGAGGGCCGTTTACTGCAACACCTGCGGCTGCCAGCAAACGGGTGACCATATATTCAGGTTTACGGAACATCGCAACCGGTTTTGGTCCAGAGATTTAACACCCAATGGCATGCCATTGTTTAGCAGATTCCCGGTCCGGTAATAACATAAAAAAGGTGGCTCTTATATGGAGCCACCCGCGTTTATCAGTATACTTTAAACTCCCATAGTCCGGGGGTACCGCTTAGTATTGTTACCCTCAGGTATCTTATTTTTCCGGAGAGATGATCTGTATGTGGTGATTGCATGATGCTGTTTTCGTGACCTCCGCATGGCGTCCACTGCCTGCCATCTGCAGAAGACTCCAGGCGGTAAGCATGACCGGCCGTAGGCTTTACGAAATAGGCTGCTGTGCGTTTTACCGCTGTTAGCTTTCCGAGATCAATGGTAAATACAGGCGACGTGTCGGCACTATCTGCCATCCAGCGGGTACCGTTGGACTCATCGAGCGCCAGTTGCGGAGCATAGCTTTCCGTGCGTTGCAGGGTTGGTTCAGTTACGGGGATCACCTTGTAATCCGGCATGGTGCTGGAAGCTGTAGCAGTAGCGCCTATTGCGAGGTTGCGTGGCTGCTTAACATGTCCGAGCGGACCAATACCACTATGCGTAAGCTTTACCGGCCGGATGGTTCCATCTTCATTAAACTCCATTTTATCCGCCCATATCTGCCGGGTGGTGCCTCCGTTACCAAATTCGAGGTAGATGAAATAATAATTATCTGTATCCGGTTCATGGAACACATTACCGTGCCCTGGACCATAAATTTTTGCCTCCTTATCGGTGGTGAGGATAATATCCTGCTCCGGCCAGGTGTACGGCCCCAGCGGCGATTGACGGCTGTAGCCATAGGCGTATTCATAATGCTCATGACCGGATAAGGTATAGAGATAATAATACACGCCTTTACGTTTAAACGCTACCGGTCCTTCGGAATAACCTTTGCGTTTGGTAGGTATAACGGTAACGGCTGTATCCAAAGTATACATATCGGGATGCAGATGGGCGGCGCCACGCATCGCCCAAAACATATATGCCTGCCCGTTATCATCCAGGAGTATATCTGCATCAATACCTTTGGTACCATTTGGACCATCCATTTTTACCATTGGCTTTGGTGCAGCAGGTCCGTGCAGGGTGTCGGCACCATTCAGCAGTTTGAAAGGACCTTCCGGCCGGTCGGCCACCGCTGCGTAAATGTTGGTATTGATGGTTGGATAGAGGTAGTATTTATTGTTTACAAACACCGCCTTGCTGGGCGCCCAGTACAGCTGGTTGGCTGCAGATGGAAAGCAAGTGCCTTTAAAGCTCCAGTGAAGGAAGTCTTTCGAAGTCCATACAACCGGCGGACCAGAAGTAGCGAGGCCCTTAGCATAACCATCGGTGGTAGCGTAGCAATAATAGGTATCCCCTGCTTTCACGATAGACGGATCTGCCACCATATCCGGGATTAACGGATTATGGTTGACCTGCTGCGAAAAAAGAGGGCTGCTGAACAACAGCAGCCCGAGTAATGTATAACGGTAACGGATATCCATTATCTGAGTTTATATAATTTATAACCAAACAGGAAAATAACGATGTAGCATACAATGGGCAGATAATAGGCAGTAGCGATATTGGTATCTGCAATACGTCCCATGATGAATGGGAAAATGGCGCCGCCAAACATTCCCATTACGATGAAAGAAGAAGCCTGTTGTGTTTGCGGCCCCAGGTCTTTTAAACCAAGACTGAAAATTGTGGGATACATAATACTGAAGAAGAAGTTGATCATCAGCAAAGCGATGAAGGAAGTCCAGCCCCAGCCCTGCGCCACAAGGATGCACATGAGGATGTTGCCAAGTGCAAAAGCGGCGAGCAGTTTATTAGGTGCGATGTAACGCATCAGTGCGGTGCCTACAAATCTTCCGGCCAGCATCATGCCCATAAATACCGTCATAAAGTAACCGGCTTTCTGATCAGAAAACCGCATCACTTCATGTCCGTAGTTGATGAAGAAGGCCCAGGTGCCTGCCTGTGCGGCCACATTAAAGAACTGTGCGATGACTGCAAATACAAAATGTTTCTGCTGGAATAATTTTTTGCGCACGCCTGTTACGCCGCCTGCATCTGAAGGGCCGTCGTGCGGATCTGTAAGTGCCGGTACTTTCACCATTGCAAACGCAATGGCAATGATTGCAATAACTGCCCCGATATAGATGTATAATTGTTTTACAGACAGCAATTCCTCACCGGCATTGTGTCCTGCGCTGAGGAGAAAATAGGAACCGAGCGTTGGTCCTACTATAGCGCCTACTGCGTTAAACGATTGTGCAAAGTTGATACGCTGATCGCTGGTGCGCTGATCGCCCAAAGCAGCCATAAAGGGATGCGCCACGGTTTCCAGTGTGGCCATTCCACAGGCCAGCACAAAGAGGGCTACGCGGAAAATACCAAACGAGGCTGCATTGGCTGCGGGCACAAACAGGAAGGCGCCCAGGGCATAAAGTGTGAGCCCGAGTAGCACGCCGTTTTTATATCCCATCTTTTTAATAAACAATCCTGCCGGGATGCCCATCAGCGCGTAGGCGCCGAAGATAGAAAACTGCACGAGGCCGGACTGGGATTTGGATAATCCGAGCACATTCTGGAAATGTTTATTCAGTACATCTCCCATTGTTAATGCGATTCCCCAGCACATGAACAGGGAGGTAACGAATATGAGAGTGATGACATATTTATTCTCCGTAAATTTTGCGGGTAAGGACGCGGCAGATGATTTGGAATTTTTAGCGGTTTCTAAGGCTTCCTGTTCCAGGGAGTCGGGTGATATCATGATCAGAGTTTTTAAATTTTTTTTATAACGTGGAATGATGGTTTGAGCATGCATCCGAAGCTCTAATATACATTTCCATTTTTATAAACTCCAATCATCTGCCGGTAAAATCAAACCGGCAATATCAGTTCCATCTGGATATTACAACGCTCATATGGCGTAGCTCTGCCGGCTATCTTTTTAAAGCCCAGCTTATTATACAGGCTGATAGCCGGTTTCAGGATGGTATTACTTTCGAGGTAAATATTCCTGGCCCCGAGTGCTGTTGCTTTTGCGATGATCGCCTGTCCCAGTAAGAATCCAATGCTTTTTCCCTGGGCTTTGGGAGATACTGCCATTTTAGCCAGTTCGTAATCGTAGTCCGGGTCGTCCATTTTTACTAATGCACAAACCCCTACCGGTTCGTCGTTATAAAGCGCTACAAAAATATGTCCGCCTTTCTTAAGGATATTTTCTTCGGGGTGATCGAGTGATTTATGGTCTGCCGCTTCCAGCTTAAACCACCTGGCAATCCATTCTTCATTCAGTGCTTTGAAGGCTGCTTTGTATTTAGGTTGATAGTCTACTATCGTTACTTTACCCGCTTCTCTTTTTTTGTGTGCTTCCACTACGCGGCTGAGTAGCGATTGCTGCTCCAGCAGGTATTCCCATTCTTCCATTGCCTTCCACAGGTCGTGCGTGGTTTGGGCGGAAATGGCTTCTATCGCGGTGTTTACATCTGTGAGCTGGTCCTGTATTTTGATGGTGATTTCCAGTCCTTTTTTGGTAAGACTTACCATATTACGCCGGCCATCTGTTTTATCTTTCTTTTCCACTACCAGTCCCTTCTTCCCCATTTCGCCGATAATTTTGCTTACCGACGGGTGGGAATGGCCAATTTCTTTTGCGATAGCGGTGATTGTTTTTTCTTCTCCTACCGATAGTACATAAAATACCGGGAACCATTTCGGCTGCATTTCAATGTTATACAACTGGTAAATCTGTGCGGCGTCTTCTGTGATCTTTTCTGTGAGCATGCGTAGCCTGCTTCCGAGCGCTACCTTGCCTGTTTTGTTGAAGAATTCCATATTGTAATAAATTACGTAATCAGTTACGCAAATATAGGAAGTAGTTTAAAAGCAGCAAATTTTTTATTTGGGCAGGGCTAGAGGGAGGTGGCGATGGATTAGGCCACAGCCCACAGTTATTCCGTCGGGCGGTTACGGAAAGAAGTAGGACTTACCTGGTGACGTTTCCTGAAAAAGTGCGACAGGTGGCTTTCGTCGGTGAAGCCAAACTCCGCGGAGATCTGTTTGAGGGTCAGCTGCCCGGTGGTGATCCTTTTTTCGATGAGCTTGGTGCGATAACTGTTTACATACTCGCGGTAGCTGATGTTGAAATTCCTTTTAAAGTAGGCGCTGAAATAATTGGCGGCGATATTGAAATGTTCGGCAATCTGTTTTACCTGGATCTTTTCAGGTTCATAAATATGCTGATGAATAAAGGAGATCAGCGCTTCTTTATCGGGAGCGCCATTGTCGATCCGGATATCCAGTTTGGCTACGGCTTCTTTGACCAGTCCGAATACAGACAACACCTGGTAATACACCAGCGGGGAAGTAGCGGCATCCTTGCGGCAATTGTAGGCAACAATGTTTTCCATCGTATTGCGCAGGATTGTTTTGCAGGGTTCATCCAGCACCAGCTTTACTTCTTTCAGTAGTTTATGGCGCATCATGGTTTCCGGTTTGCTCATCAGGAAAGCATCGGGCGCCAGGTGGCTTTTGTTGGTGAAATAGCTGTCGGTGAACTTGATGAAGACAAAGCGGGTGGTCTTCTTAATTTCAAAATAGTGCTCATCTTCCGGGCAAATCAGAAACAGGTCGCCCGCCTTATAAGACAGCTGATTATTATTCAGGTGATGAATACCGGCACCTTTAAAGATGTAGATGATCTCGTAATAAGTGTGACTATGCACCGGCAGGTGAAACACCTTTTCTTCAAATTCATGAATAACCAGTGTGTCAAACTGTTTCAACTTCCTCATCTCACAAAAATACAATTTTATACTCTGAATATACAAATCAGTCCTGCTGCTTTTCCCCGATATTTACACTTTCATAACACCTATAATAAAACGTATCTGATGGAATACAGACAATTAGGCGCATCCGGTTTACAGGTACCGGTGCTGAGTTTCGGCACTGCCACTTTTGGCGGCGGTAATGATTTCTTCAAAGCCTGGGGCAGCACGCTGGCGGATGAAGCGACCCGCATGGTGAATCTTTGTCTTGATGCAGGTGTAAACCTCTTCGACACCGCCGACATCTACTCCCATGGGCTTTCGGAAGAGATCCTGGGCAAAGCCATTGCCGGCAAAAGGGATCAGCTGCTGATCTCCACCAAGGCCACCTTCACTTTCGGAAAGGGGCCCAATAATCAGGGTTCATCGCGGTTTCATTTGCTGCGGCAGATAGAAGGAAGTTTGAAGCGGCTGCAAACCGACTATATCGATATTTACCACATGCATGGATTTGACGGCAACACGCCTGTGGAGGAAACCATGCGCACATTGGACGACCTCGTGCAGAGCGGCAAGGTACGTTACATTGCTGCTTCCAACTTCTCCGGGTGGCACCTGATGAAATCGCAGGCCATCGCAGAAAAGTATGGATGGAACCGTTATGTGGCACACCAGGTGTATTACTCACTTGCCAACCGCGAATACGAATGGGAGCTGATGCCGCTGGGTCTCGACCAGCAGGTGGGCGCCATTGTATGGTCGCCGCTGGCTGCAGGCAGACTGGGAGGTAAATACCGCCGTAACAGTCCGCCGCCACAGAACGGCCGCATAGCACAGGGAGGCAGCCCTGTACCGGAGGCCGTGGTAAATGACGAAGTTTTTTACAACATCATTGATGCACTCGATGAAATAGCTGCGGAAACAGGCAAAACGGTAGCGCAGATCTCGCTGAACTGGTTGCTGCAGCGCCCTACTGTATCCAGCATTATTATTGGCGCGCGTAATGAAGAGCAACTGATCCAAAACCTCGGCTCCACCGGCTGGAACCTGACTACTGACCAGCTTAAAAAACTGGATGCGGCCAGTGAAGTACCTACCATTTATCCTTACTGGCATCAGCGGCAAAACCTTACACTGAATCCGCCGCCGGTTTTCTACTAATATTTTTCAGCGGAGGGAATGTTTCCCTCCGCATTTAATACGCAGAGAGAATCCTTTACATAAAAAGGGGAAATATCAGCGGGTGCAGATCAGCTGATAGGTGCCGGGCGTAATGCCTTCTGCACTTCTGAAGAGGCGGATGAAGTAGTTGGTATCATTAAAACCGCACAGCATACTTACCTGGCCCACGCTGTTGTTGCGGTCGGCCAGCAGTTGTTTTGCCAGCTTTAGTCTTTCCCTGTTGATGTACTGAAGGGGAGTAATTCCGAACTGGTCTTTAAACCATTTGAAAAAGACATTGCGGCTCAGGTAAGCCTTCCGGCAAAGCGTATCTACAGAGATGTTTTCTGTAAGATGTTCATTGATATAATGCAGCACAAAATGGAGCCTGCTGTTGTTGCTGCTGGTATCCCTTTCATCTGAAATCAGCTGCAGGTGCTGGCTCTGCAGGATACGGATCAGCAGTTCTTTCATATTGAGATCGGCGTAAATATCCCTGGACAGGTCGGAGCTGCGGCAGATACGGACTAATTTATTGATCAGGTCTGTAAGGTCCACATCATTATTAAAGTGATACTGGTTGAATTGCAGGCGCCAGTCGTTTTTGTCGGCATACTCGCCGTTATAATATTCGTTGAGATATTGCAGGGTGCTGCGGATATAGGCTTCATCCACCGAAAGGGCAATACACTGCGTAGGATTTTCTGCCGAGGCTTCCGGGAAATCAATCACCATTGTTTCGTTGGCCGGTACAATCACGGTTTCTCCCGGCTGATATTCAAATGAAGGCTGATCGAAAAGATGCATGATCTTTTTGCCCTGCACCATGCTTGTAATGACGAAATCTCCAAAAGTAAGCGGCACCCGGTAATCCTGCTGATAACTTTCAAATATATTCAGTTCACAATTATTCAGATTATAGACCCGCCTGTTCTCGACCAGGCGTTGCAGTTGCTTGGGATGTGTCAGGTCTATCGGCTGCACAAAATGTTTTACCGGCATGGCTAATGTTTTTAGCTACAACAAGTTAGTTTAATTTAACCGAACTCAGAAAAAGGGTACGAATGTGCTAAAGATAAGTACGAAATTTTGCAATTGAATGTCAAATCTTCCTCATATTGAGCGTACATGGACGGAAACCATCTTTTTCTCCTCAAATAACATCCACCGGGGGTAATATTGGTTTGCACCAAAAAGTCGTCCTGCCGGATGACTTTTTGGTGCAAACGCCGCCGGTTAACAACCGTACGCCAACTTATCCTGTCAAATTAATTGGCTTCCCTCCCGGTTTTCTTCCTGAACTACGTTAAATTAGTGGCCTACAAATCAAAACCAACAAACAGCATTATGAAAAAACTACTCCTCCTCGCCTTCCTGTTGCCATTACTGGCAGCAGCGCAGGACAAAGGCATTCATTTCGAGCATGGCAGCAGCTGGGCCGATGTGCAGGCCAAAGCCAAAGCTGAAAACAAATACATTTTCATGGACTGTTTCACTACCTGGTGTGGTCCCTGCAAGTTTATGTCGGCCAATATTTTCCCGCAGGAAAAAGTAGGCAGCTTTATGAATGATAAATACATCAGCGTAAAGGTACAGATGGATCAAACAGACAAAGACAATGAAGAAGTAAAAAGCTGGTACGCTGCCGCCAAACAAATTGAGAAAGACTACGCCATCCGTGCATATCCCACCTTCCTGGTGTTTGCACCCGACGGACGTATTGTTGACCGCCAGGTAGGCGGCGCCGAAGCAGATCAGTTCATTGAAAGATGCGCTGCTTCCCTGAATCCGGCCACACAATATTACACACAGCTGGACCTTTATAAAAAAGGAAAGAAAGATACCGCCTTCCTTCGCCAGATGGCACTGCTGGCATTGAATAAATATGACCAGGAAAATGCGTCCATCATTTCCAAAGAATATCTTGCCCAGCAGAAAGATCTTTACACTCCTGTAAACCTCAACTTCATCGCTAAATTTACCAACAGCAGCAAAGATGTAGGATTTGATATGTTCCTGCATCATGCCGATAAAGTAAATAAAGTACTGGGACCCGGTAAGGCAGAAGAAAAAGTAATGGGCATCGTAGCGCAGGAAGAAGTGTATCCGCAGCTGATGAAGAAAGACGGCAGCAAACCCGACTGGGCTACCCTTGAAAGCAGCCTGACCAAAAAATATCCTGCCTTCGCGGAAGAACTGCTCCTGAAAACCAAAGTACAATACTTCAGCTATGTAAAAGATGCTGATAATGCTGTGGCTAACATTGTTGCCTATATGAAAAAATATGGCCACAAAGCTGATCCCCAGTCATTAAACGAATATGCATGGACCATCTTCGAAAAATGCAACGACATGCAATGCATTGAACAGGCCCTGGAATGGAGCAAACGCTCTTTCAAAGACAACGAAGTGCCTGCATTCATGGACACTTACGCCAACCTGCTGTATAAAGCCGGTAAAAAAGAAGACGCCCTTGCATGGGAAGAAAAAGCCCTGAACAAAGCCAGCGGCGACGAAAAGAAAAACTACGAAACTACCCTGGAGAAAATGAAGAAGGGTGAAAAATATTGGGAATAGTGTGGATTTTGTCTTTTCCAGGATTAACCGTGATCACACTGATTTAGGAATTTGATCACTTTTGATTTAAAAAGATTTGGGGAGATATGAGCGGAAATTCGCTTATATCTCCCCAAATCTTTTATAAAATCCAAAAAGTAAAATCAAAGAAATCAGTATGATCACGGTTAATCCTGGAAAAGACAACATCCGCGTCAATCATTTCATAACAAGTTTATAAACAAATGCGATGCGCGGTTGCTCCAGGTTCCACCCTCCCACTTCTTCCAGCACCAGCTCCCGGTGCTTTTTGCTGATATCCCTTAAAGCATTTCCCACAGATTTACGCAGGTATTCACTTTCCTTTGACTTCAGTTTACTGATCATGCGGATAGCCGTTTCCGGATGTTCCTTAAAATAAGGACGTGCCGTCCAGATACGGAGCCCTTCCACTACGGCCCTGTTCAGGTTGGGATGCGGATCATTCAGCCAAAGCCTGATTTCCGGGAGTGCTTTTTCATAGCCGATGCTGCTGCAATAGTGATCAAAGGCTTTGGCCAGCATTTCCTGTACACGCCAGTTATCATCTGCCACTACTTTTGTTTTCAGCCATGTTAATGCCTTATTGTTTGCCGGAGAGAGGAGTCCGAGCAACCAGGTGCCCAGCATACGTTCCTGGTAGCTTTCCCCGGCTATCAGTGTGGCGGCTGTTTTCAGGTGATCCTGGCTGGTGTCTTTTAGTAAGCTATCACCTGCTTCCAGGATATGCTTAAAGCCATGTTCTACTTTTTTTATTTCTGTAATAACAGCAGATAACATGATTGAAATGATTTGGGTTCTGATACCAAATATAAAAAGGACCGGCATAACGCCAGTCCTTTCCATGTAAAAAATTATCCTTTATGGCGTGGTAATCCACCAGGTGTTTCCAAACGGATCTTTTACACCGCCGGATTTGCCGTACGACTGCTTTGTTACCGGCATTACTTCTGTAGCGCCTTCTGCCAGGGCCTTTTTAAAAGTAGCATCTGCATCTTCCACGTAAATGAACAATCCTGCATTGTCAGTACCCCAATTGGGGTTCGACTGGCCAAACATAATAACACTGCCACCGATACTGATTTCGCCATGCATGAGTTCTTTGGTACCCTCCCTGTAGCTGCGGTGATTCTCCTTTGCGCCAAATACCTTACCGGTAAAATCAAAAAAGCCTTCTGCATCTTGCAGGATCAGATAGGGCATTACCTGTTGATGTTTTTCTGGTAATTTCATAACATTTATTTTAAGGTTAAACGTCTCTTGCACAAAATTGCAATAGTATCCCCTGATAAAATTGGAAGAAACCGACATTCTTGTTAGTCGCGCCAGTCGGTGGCCCCGGAGCGGCCGGAGAAATACTGTTTGGGATGCATACCTGAAAACGCGCGGAAGTCGCTGATAAAATGCGACTGATCATAATACCCGCATTCGAGCGCAAGGCGTCCCAGGCTCATCACCTGCCGGTTGTAAAAGGCGGTGGCCGACTGGAAACGGACAATCCTTGAAAACAATTTGGGGGATAGTCCTGCGTACTGTTTGAACTGGCGCTCAAACTGCCGCTCCGACAAATAGTATGCCTGTGAAAGAGATTGTATGTTCATGGAAGGCCGGTGATGGATGATATCCCTGATAGCCGCAAAAACCGGCAGGTCCGCCACACGGCTGGCTGCCAGCCGCTGCTCTGTAAACCGGCAAAGGATATCACAACGCTCCCGGTTATTCTTCGCCAGCATGATCTTTTCTTCAAGGATGCTGCCTTCGCCTTTCAGCAGGTATTTTAATTCAGCAGTAGTATTCGTGAGATCTGCGGCGGAAATATTAAACAACAGGGGTACAGCCTGCGGGTAAAAGTACACACCAAAAATACTGAAGCCTGCATCAATGGTATACTTCCGCAGAATGTGTGTGGCGCCCTGCACACCGGAGGTAAACGATTTACTGGTATCACCGTTATCCGCCAGTTCATCGAACAGTCCGCGGTAATGGAACACCAGCTCCACGCAGGCATCGGCCATATTGTAATGCGTATAACCCGTGTCTCCCTCCAGCACCCAGAAGAACCGGATGACGTGCGCAAGATGGGGCGGTGGTGGAATGGTTTGGTACTGCATTACCCTAAATTTACAAAAAGCATTTCAGCTTTTGGCATCGCGTTGTAAACAGGCCATCACCAGCAATACCAATGCGGCAATCCCTGCCAGTGTGCGTACAAGATGCCAGTTATTCCACGGCGTGGCAAATGCTACGCGCATATCATGCAGTTGCGCCGCCGAAGCCCCTTCAGTATGAAAGGCCGCCAGCTTATCGTTGAGGGGAATATTGGCGAGCACCGTTACCCCGAAAGAGCCAATCACAAATATCAGCGTAGCTGCCAGGAGGTACCCGCTGCGGCGGGTAAAGGCGGGCCGGGCATTGAGCCAGGTAGCCAGTGGCAGCAATACCGGCGCGCCTAAAAAACTTACTATAAAGGCAGGGTTCACAATGGCCACATTGATCGCCTGGTTAGCTGTTATATAGGCGGCATCCGGCAACTGCGCAAATGCTATATTCACAGAAACAGCAAACGCATAAAATAAACCCGCTACCAGGGCGGTGGTGATAGTGGCAAGCGCCAGTATAAAAGTCTTCATTACGTTAACCGGGTATTTTTAATCCCATTGCAATATTACTTCCCCCCCATTTCCGGAAATAGAACAAAACCGACACATCAATCTATATAGCCGGCAGCCGCTTTGCCCGACTCCTGGTGTTTGGCCGGCTGGAAAATATCGAAGTAATAGAGATGCTCCTTTGCATATAGGGGCAGCTGCGCTTTTAAACGGGTTTTAAAGCCGTTAAAGTCCTTTGCCGGGGATTGGGTCCAGGCGGTTTCCGCCAGCGCAGCTATGCGGGGGAAAAGCAGGAAATCCAGCCGGTTGTTGCTATGAATGGTTTCTGACCACAGGCACGCCTGTACACCTAATATCAGGGATTCATGCCCCCGTGTGGCAGGAACAGCGGCAGCGGAGAAATCGTATACAGATTGTAAAGGATTGAATTCACCATCTTTCCACCTGCGCCCGATTTTATGGCTGCTGTCCTGGACAAAATCAAAATAAAACGGTAGCCGCGGGCATAGCACTACGGAATATCCTTTCTGAAATGCCATCGCCAGGTTCTCCGGTTTTTCGTGACGCCACCAGCATACAATGGTGCTGTCGGCAGGCAGGGAGGCCGTGGCAATTTCATCCCAGGCCATTACTTTATTATGCAGCTTCAAAACGGTGTCGGCCATCCGTTGAATAAAATAGTCCTCTACCTGTTTGCGGTCTTTCAGGCCGTGGGCTTCTTTTAACCGGATGATGCCGGTATCCTGGTCCCAGCCGGCGTTGCCAAAGGTTACTTCGTCGCCGCCGAGGTGAATGAGCTGCGCGGGAAACAGTTGAGCCGTTTCCGTTAGTATATCCGCCAGGTAGGAGTAAGTTCCTTCCCTGCCGGGGTTAAAGGTGAACTGCGGATATTTTGCGGTACCGCCGCCGTCGAATGCAGGGTAGGCCCTGTTGGCGGCCCCGGCATGACCCGGCATATCTATTTCAGGAATAATGTCGATGCACCGTGCTTTTGCATAGGCAACTATTTCGCGGATATCGTTCTGGGTATAATAGGCTGCAGGTGCTTTTGGATCACTGATATTGCCGATGCCGCCAACGGTGGTGAGCAAAGGATATTTTTTGATCTCCAGCCGCCATCCGGGCATGTCTGTTAAATGCCAGTGAAAACGGTTCAGTTTATAAAAAGCCATCCAGTCGAGGACAGACTTCACTTTCTCTTTACCAAAAAAATACCGCGATTCATCCAGCATTACGCCGCGCCACGCATATAGCGGCGCATCGGTGATATTCCAGCAGGGTACCTGCAAAGCTTTTCCGGATACCGGCGCCACCGCAGCGAGCTGCAACAGGCTGATGATACCGTTAAACACGCCTTCCCGTGCGCCCCCTGAAATGGTAGTGGTTTGCTTATTCATGATAAGCGTATAGGCATCTATGTTAGTAGCGGATTTTTTTTCCAGTAAGATAACGGTGCTGCCGGATTTCCGTTGCAGCGGAACATTAATATGATAACGGCGAAGCAGTTCCTGCTGCAGCCAGGTAGCCAGCGGAACCATGGACGTGTCTTCCCAGCTGATAGTGGATTGTGCGCTGATGTCAAAAGAGCCGCGCGCCTTCCCTGCTTTTACGGGCAGCGGGATCACCGGGCATATTTGTTGTGCGGCAACGGGAATAGCAGTAAATACAATGGCGATGGCCAGCAGGCATTTTTTCATGTTCAAAGCTGATTTTCAGGAGCAAACGGTGCACCGGCGAACAAAATAATAAAATATCGCCAGTACTTCTCTATAAAATAATATATAAATATTTCTCCATTATTATATCCCCGGTTTAGTTACAGGTCAACGGCTTAATCCTACAGTTCAACACTTAATCAATGGCCGGCCGGTATACCAGTGGCATATTTGCAATAAATGATGATGTATGCAACACCTCTCCGTTTTAGTGATCAGCAGTATGATGTTCGTCCGGTCATTATTCGTTGATACCAGCGAATTCAAACTGGTGAAACAGGATAACGCCATCGCGTTGTATGAAAGATGGATTCCCGGCGCCGGTGGTGAAAATGTAAGGGAGATCAAAACCATCTTCCAGGTGAAATGCGCTATACCGGCGGTGATCGGGCTTTTCAAAGACCAGGCGCGCGGCCGCGAGTGGAATACCAATGCCAGCGATTACCGGATAGCCACAGCTCCCGATCCTCATCACTGGATCACTTATATTAAGTATGATATCCCCTGGCCGGTAGACGACCAGGACTGCTGCCTGCTATACCGCTACCAGGAAATGACCGGCGATGCGGCGGAAGTGGCGTTTGAAAGCATCACCGATCACCGCTTCCCTTTATACAATAAAACAACACGGATCACCGGCACGCGGGGAAAATGGATCATGGCGCCCTTGGGGAACGGGCAGCTGCAGATCACTTATATGGTCACCACCGACCGTAGTAAGAAAATTCCCCGCTGGGTATCCGATCCTATTATTCATGATAACCTGTTCAGGACCATGACAAAATTCAAAAGCCTGCTTGAAAATAAAACGTATGCCAGACAATAAATATACGCTCATCACCGGCGCCAGCTCCGGTTTGGGCAAAGAATTCGCTATTCAATGCGCCAGGAAAGGCATGAATATTATCCTCATTGCCCTGCCGGGAAGCCGCCTCCAATCTGTAGCGGAGAGCCTGGAACTGGAATATCACATCCACGTAAAAGTGTTTGAATTTGATTTGTCCGACAGCGACGTACTGAAACAGCAACTGCAGATCATTACCCGCGACCATGATATCAATTTCCTGATCAACAATGCCGGCATCGGCGGTACATCTTCCATCACCCACACCTCACTGGAACGGATAGACGATATTATTATGCTCAATGTAAGAGGCACCGTACTACTTACCCACCTGCTGATCCCGCACCTGCTGAAACACCCGCAGAGTTATATCATGAATATAGCCAGCATGGCTGCTTTCACGCCTATTGCCTATAAAACGGTGTACCCTGCATCCAAAGCATTTATCTCGTCTTTCTTCCTGGGATTAAAAGAAGAACTGGCCGGTACCGGTTTATCCGTAAGCGTTATATACCCAGGTCCTATTATGACCAACTCCCATACCTCCCGGCGCATCATCAGCCAGGGACTCAAAGGAAAAATGGGGCTGCTGTCTACCCCCGATATTGCGCACATTGCGCTGAAAGGCACGATGGCCGGGCATCCGGTGATCATACCCGGGTTGATGAATAAGATCAATCATGTGCTGATGCAGTTGCTCCCACTATCATTCCGGATGAGGATCGTATCCAGGGAAGTAAAAAAAGAAATCCCATATAGCTTATCTGTCTAAAAAAAATTCATGAAAAAAGTACTGATCACCGGCGCCAATGGCTTTCTCGGTTCTAATTTAACACGGGAGTTATACCGCATGGGGTTTGATATAAAAATTATAATCCGGCCTTCGGCCGATGTGAAAGGCATTGAGGACATCCCCTGTGAAATCTTTTATGGGAGCATCAATAACAACGATGATGTACATGAAGCTGTGAAGGGCTGCGACATCGTGATCCATGCAGCCTGTATTACCGCACAGTGGGGCATTTCATTTGCCGAATATGAACATACCAACTTCACCGCCACTAAGTATATTACCGCGGCCTGCCTCGAACACAAGGTGCAAAAATTTATTTACGTAAGCACTGCCAATACCATCGGGCCAGGTGATAAAAACAGTCCGGGTAACGAACTAAACGGCTTTACCCTGTTCAATGCCAACTCCGGTTATATCAATACTAAATACCTTGCACAACAATATGTGCTGGAACAGGTGGCCAGCAGGCAGCTGCCGGGCATCGTGGTAAACCCCACCTTTATGATAGGGCCGCATGATGTGAAACCCAGCTCCGGTAAACTGATCCTGTACGGACTGAAACACCGGTTACTTTTTTATCCGCCCGGCGGTAAAAACTTTGTGCATATCAAAGACGTATGCCGGGGTATCATCAATGCCATTGAAAAAGGTAAAACAGGCGACTGCTACCTGCTGGCCGGTCAGAACCTCAGCTATGCAGAGTTCTTCCGGTTGCTGAAAAAGATCTCCGGCAAACGGCAGCTGCTCGTCCCTATCCCGGGATTTATCCTGAAAGCCGCCGGTATCATAGGTTCCCTGCCGGGCATCTCCGGAAAATTAAATTATACCACTGCTTACATGCTATGCCTCGATAACTATTACTCCGGCAAAAAATCGGAACGGGAACTGCAGCTCAGCTATACCCCCGTAGAAGCCGCTGTTACAGGCGCATTTACGTGGTTTAAGGAAAATAACTACATTTAGTAATACACAAGCCATCAGATGAACTTCCAGGAAAATGAAAAATTATTCTCCAGCAAACTGTTCCTGTACCTTTCCAGGATACTGATACTGTATACCTTCAGTATCATCTTCAAATCCTTTGACCATACTTTCGTAACAGGTTTGCAGATGATGGATTTCAGGGGACAGATGTTCAGCCTGTTCTATGTGGTGTTTGGTCTTATTGCCTGGGAAGGCGCCGCCTGGCTGGCCCGCACGGTGGAAAGGAAAACAATGAACAAACACACATCCGGTAAACTGGTGTTCCTTTGCACCGTTCTGCTGATATATGGTGTGCTGGTAGCGTACCTGTTTGGCCTCTTCTATTCGTTGAGCGACATCCTGTTGTTTAACCGCTATGAAGCATGGGAAAGCTTCATCCGCTTCAGCTACGACCTGAACTTCGGCACGTTTATGTTTTACCTGCTGATCTTAACATTTAACGGGATCATCTTTTACTATTCCGGCTGGAAAGAATACCAGCTGCAAACAGAAAGACTGATGCGGGAAAATATCCAGGCAAGATATGATGCGTTACGCAACCAGATAGATCCGCACTTCTTTTTTAATTCGCTTAGTGTACTGACCAACCTGGTGTATAAAAGCCCGGACCTTTCCGCCGATTATATTACGCAGCTGGCCAAAACATACCGGTACATTCTTGATAAAAAGTTTGAGAACCTGGTACCCGTACAAACGGAACTGGATTTCCTCGATGCTTATCTTTTCCTGATCCATATCCGCCACCAGCAAAGCATACAGTTCAGCGCCGATATTCCGGAAAAGGTAAAAACCAAAGGGATGATTCCACCGGTAACCCTGCAGATGCTCATTGAAAACGCCATCAAACATAACCGGTTTTCCGCACAGGACCCGTTGCTGATCACTATTAAAAGCGATGGCAATTTCCTGGTAGTATCCAATCACAGAAGACCCAAAGTTCACCCGGAAATTTCTTCCGGTATAGGACTTGAAAATATTCAGAAAAGATATGCGCTGATCAGCAACAGCAATATTGAAATCAGCGAAACAGCAGAAATGTTTATTGTAAAATTACCCATCATCAGTGGATCATGAGAATAGTTATTTTTGAAGATGAGATGCATAATGCCGAGCGGCTCATTCAGTTACTGCATAAGTGTAATGCAGCGATACAGGTAGTTGCGGTTATTACTTCCGTGGAAGAAGGAATCCGGTGGCTGGAACAGCAGCAGCCGGTGGATCTGATGCTGATGGATATCCAGTTATCTGACGGCAACTGTTTTGAAATATTCAGCAAAACAAAAGTACGTACGCCCATCATTTTTACCACGGCGTATGATGGCTTTGCACTACAGGCGTTTAAGGTAAACAGTATTGATTATTTGCTAAAACCTATCGACGCCGACGATTTAAAGAATGCCTTAAACAAATACGAACAGTTCAGGCCGGCCAATAATTACACCATAGATATCAGCAGGATCGCGGAAGAGTTTCTGCGCCGCGACAGTGCCCGCTTTATCGGCAGGATCAACAACCAGCTGATCTATGTAAAAGCGAAAGACATTGCCTGGCTGCAATTTGCGAGGGGTACCACCTGGGCCACCACCATTACCAATCAGCGGGTACCACTGGATTATTCTCTCGATCAGATTGAACAACTGCTGGACAAGCACCAGTTTTTCCGCATCAACCGGCAGTTCATTATCCAGATAGATGCCATTAAAAAGATCACCACTTATTACAATAGCAGATTAATTCTTCAATTAGCACCCGATGTTGATACTGATGTTATTATTAGCCGTGAAAGGGTTTCTGAATTCAAAAACTGGCTCGAAGGAAAAAGCGAAAGCGCCGCAGGGTGATCGCCGCGGAGGTTGTCTTTCCCGCTGATTACGCTGATTTTACTGATTTCTTTTGGAATTTCAGCTGAAAAGCGTTTATCTTTACAATGTGCATAAAGAATTGATATCCAGTCTCTTTCTGTGATAGACCCCCTCTAACGGGTATCTCAAAACCCCTCATAGCACATTGATAAACAACGCATTACCGATCAAGTCCACGTCACCTCCACATCAACACCACCTCCTCTCCATGTCAAAGGCATGTCTAATGTATCTCCTAAGCATGTGTAAAGCATGTACTATCTATCTCCTGTTCACCCCATCTTTAAATATCTCATCTCCCAAAGAAAAAATAAAATCCTCCTAATCAGTATAATCAGCGTAATCAGCGGGAACGACAAAATCCGCGTTACATTTTCAGGTGGTCATTAATCAGGGCGCCTAATTTCTCATACCCTGTTTCATTGGGATGCAGCCCATCGGTAAACAATTGCTCTTCAATTTTTCCGTCTGGTTTCAGGAACAGTTTTCCTCCATCCACATACCGGATATTTTTACCGGCAGCGCGTTTTGCGATCAGCTGGTTGATGCGTACTACCCTGCTTTCCATATTTCGGCGGGGCAGAATGCCCATCAGTATAATTTTAGCAGCACCCTGCCTGGCCTGTATTTGCTGCAACAGGTACTTTATACCATCCGCAATTTCCTCATCGGTATTTGCCTGCAGGTTGTTGGTACCAATCATTAATACAATATAGCCCGGCGTAATACCATCCAGTTCGCCGTGTTGTACACGCCATAACACGTTCTCAACCCGGTCCCAGCCGAAGCCCATATTCACGGCCTGTTTGGGCTCAAAGTATTTGTCCCACGAACTGGTTCCCGTACGCACTTTCGCTACGGGATTGCCTCCCCAGAAATGCGTAATGGAGTTGCCCATGAACACCACTTTTGACTGGTGTGCTTTGTTCCAGGCCAATACTTCCTCATGCCTGGTTTCCCAGTCGTAGGTAGCGGCATCGCGGCGTTGTGTAATGGGCGTAGTGGTAACAGTGTTACCACTTTCCTGATGAAAAATTTCACGGATCTTTTTCGCATAGGCGTTAGCGTAGTGCATCATGCCAATGTCGTTGGGATGAGTGCCATCTACCATGCTTTCAATGTCCTGGCCTATTTCATCCTTTGTGAGCAGGCTGATATTTTTCACGCCGGCTTTCAGCAGGGAGTCCCTTACTTCGCGCAGGGTGATGTTTACCTGCGTATACGCGGCTTTGCGGGTGGAGTCCATTTCACCGTCGGTGTACCCGTCGTGTTCCGTGAGCAGGATAGGCGTGCCGGGGCGTTGCTGCTGCAAAAATGTAACGGCGTTGGTGATACGTTTTTTCAGTTCCGCGCCGGCGTATTGGGCGCCGGTAAGATTAGGCAGGCAATCCAGTACAAAGAGACGGGCATCCAGTTCAGCCACCCGGTCCAGTACTTCCTTCTCGAGGCGGCCGTTGCCGGAGAACGCGAGATTGATCACGGGCGTTTCCAGCTGCCGGGAAAGGAGATTAGTCCAGGCCATACCCGGCCGCGATGCACAGGCGCCCTGGGCAATAGAGGTGCCGTATACCACAATGGGCGCAGATTTACGCACCGGCAGCGGTTTCAACATGCTTTCTGCCGGCACATCAACAGACAACCACTTTACGGAATTATACAACGGCAGATAAAGCGTGTAATCGATATTCTTTACATGCTGATCGTATTTTTTCAGGCGTGTAAACCGGTATACGATGGTATCACGGAAGTCATATTTCCCGGCGCACCACATCCATTGTCCGTCGATGCTTTTGGCGTAGAGGTCTACCCCGCTTACACCCGTGGCAGCCATGTGTGGCATAGCAGCAGGGCCGGAAACGGTATACTTAATCACTATTTCATCGGCGTCTGTTCTGAAGCGGAGACTGAGCCCTGCGCTGTTGTTAGACAAGTTCCATACCGGCGGCCGTACTTCTTTTTCTGATATAGCGGGCAGGCGGTCGTAATAGTTTTTTAATCCTGTTTTCCATCCCTGCCCTTCCAGCGCATACACGCTGTCGGTAGTGGCTGGTGTCCATGTTTTAAAAGCACGGGGTGTTTGCGCAAAGCACATACCTGCGGATAACAGCAGCGCCGCAATAGCGGGCATCATTTTCATCTTCATAACACAATCGTTGTTTCTATAAATTAATAGCCCCATTTTTTCATTACTGCCAGGTCATCGCGCACGGCATCCAACGGCGCCTGTCCCTGGTAGGACTCCTGCTCAATAATAAAGTGTTTGGTACCACCTGATTTTTTACCAAGATCAATTACTTCTTTCACTGGTATAATACCTTTGCCCAATACGGTGCTTTCGTATTTACCGCCCATTTCACCTTTGTCTGTTTTAATTTCATCTTTTACATGCATCAGCTCAAAACGGCCAGGGTATTGCTTTATAATATCCAGTGCAATACCGCCGGCGTGATACATATTGCCAATATCCAGCTGCTGCGCTACCAGGGAAGGATCCGTGTTCTGCAGGATGAGGTCAAAGATCTTTTGTCCGTTCAGTTGCTGGCTGAATTCAAAATCATGGTTATGATAGCCGAACTTCATCCCTGATTTTTTACATAAGGCGCCGCTTTTATCGAATACATCCATGTAAGCTTTGAAGTCGTCGTAGTTTTTACGCAGGCTTTCATCCAGCCATGGGCTGATCACATAGTGCTGTCCTACGATGGCAGCATCTTCCACCGTATATTTCCATTCGTCGGTGAAGTCATTCTTTGCGGCGTCCCAATGTTGTTTACCCATTACGGTATGTCCGCTTGGCATCAGCAACCCGAGATCGTCCAGGAGTTTTTTAAATTCTTTGGCGGAGTAACCATAAAATTTCCGCTTGCTGTATCCGGCATGTTCTACATTTTTGTAGCCCATGGCGGCGAGCTGTTTGAGCGTACCCGACGGATCTTTTTTCATATCATCACGGATAGAATACAGCTGTATGCCCAGCACCGGCTTGCGTACAGTGGCAGCCAGCAGATCCTTTGACAACAGTGCGGTGCCGGCGATAGCCAGGCTCCCTTTCAACAGGAAATTTCTTCTTGAAATGCTCATAATAAAAGATATTTTGGTTGTTGAATGATTACTATTAAAGGGCAAATGCCAGGTATGTATCTCCCGGCTTCTTTCCCAGTTTACCACCACCGCAGGCGATCACCACAAATTGTTTTCCTTCCACTTCATATACTGCCGGTGTGGCAAAGCCACAGGCGGGCAAATCAACTTCCCACAGCAGCTGTCCTGTTCTTTTATTAAACGCCCGGAACTTACTATCGGCAGTAGCTGCAATAAACAGCAAGCCGCCGGCGGTTACCACGGGTCCTCCGTAGTTTTCCGTACCACTGTGAATACCTTTCGCTTTCAGTTCGGGATAATCGCCCAGGGTGTCTTTCCACAGCACTTTTCCCGTGTTAAGGTCAATGGCGCTCAGCGTGCCCCAGGGCGGCATTACGGCCGGGTATCCTTCTTTCGTTAAAAATTTATTATAACCGGTAGTGCGGTAAGGTAAATTCGTATATGCATCCACGTTCTTCCGCGACGCGGTAAACGGTTGCTGTTGTTTCGACTTTACATCCAGTAAAAAAACGGCCAGCGCCTGCTGTTCGGTACTGTCCAGTTGTTTGAAGGCCGGCATCATTCTCCTGCCGGTATTTACCAGTTGTGTTAACGTTGTTTCCGTATATTTTGTATGGATATTTAAGAGAGATGGGAAATTACCGCCCCCCTTTCGCTCCGGTCCGTGGCACGACATACAATTGGCGGTATACAACCGCTTCCCTGCCTGGAGTTGTGTTTCCGTAACCGGAGCATGCTGGTTTTTTGTTTCCACCATCGTGAGCACCCAGGGCATTTCGCTGGCGTTTACATACATCACACCCGTTTCCGGATCTGCTGCGGGTCCGCCCCATTCAGCGCCTCCATCGAAGCCGGGAAAGATCACCGTGCCCTGTTTGGATGCCTGCATGAAAAGCCGGCCGGTTTTATAGGACGCCAGCCGCGCCCTGATATCTGCGTAGGACGAATCCGGTATCAGTGTGTTCAGGTCTTTCTCCAGCAACGATTGCCGCACAAATGGTTTAAAAAAAGTGGGCACCGGCTGTGTGGGCGACACCCATTCCCCGGGCAATGCCGTGTCTGCCGGCACAGGGGTTTCCGTTACCGGGTATAAAGGCTGGCCCGTACGGCGGTCCAGCAGGAAAATGAATCCTGTTTTGGTGACCTGTACCACTGCTTCCACCTGTTTGCCGTCCTTTTTCACTGTTACCAGCATTGGTGCGGTGGGCAGGTCCCTGTCCCACAAGTCATGATGCACGGTCTGGAAATGCCAGATCCTTTTACCGGTGGCGGCATCCAGCGCCAGTACGCAATTGGCGAACAGGTTATTGCCGGGTCTTTTGCCTCCGTAGAAGTCATCGGTGGCGGATCCCACCGGCGCATATACGATGCCTTTTTCTTCATCAAGACTGAAACCTGCCCAGGAGTTAGCGCCCCCGGTATGTTGCCAGGCATCTTTGTCGTTCCAGGAATCGTAGCCTTCTTCACCCGGCTGCGGGATGGTATGAAAAATCCATTTCAGCCGGCCGTTATGCACGTCGTAAGCGCGGATATAGCCAGGAGCCGCTCCGGCGGCTTCTCCTACGCGGGTTCCTACAATCAGCAGGTCTTTATAAATAACACCCGGTGTGGTGGAAGTGATATCCAGTTGATCCATATTGCGCCCCATATCGCGGTGAAGGTCCACGTACCCGCTATCGCCGAAAGCATTTACAGGCGTGCCATTCAGGGCATCTATACAATACAGCCGGCCACCGGCGGTATAAAAAATGCGTTGTTCTTTGCCCTTGTTTTCATAATAGGTAATGCCCCTGCAGGGGTTAAACTGGAAAGCCGCCTTTTCACCGGGTTTTACGGGATCAAATGTCCAGTAAGGCTTACCGGTAGCCGCATGTACGGCGAACAATTTCAACTGCGGCGAAACGCCATACAGTCTTTCGCCCACCACTATTGGATTTACCTGGATCTGTGTCCGTTCTGCGGTGTCGCCGGTGCGGTACTCCCAGGCTACTTTCAATTGTGAAACATTACCGGTATCCAGTTCCGTTAAGGCGCTGTAGTGAATGTTTTCCTTGCTGCCGCCATACACCTGCCACGTGCGGTGAGCAGTATTCTTTGAGGTGCAGGATAGTAATAACGTGGAAACTATCAACCCATAGGTGAAATTCAAGCGCATCGGAAAGAAAATGATTTCTGTACCTTTAAAAATATACTTTTTAAAATTCTTTTTTAAGAAAACTACGGCAACGGTAAAAATAGCAAAGAGAAGGCAGGTTGCCTTCTCTTTGCACTGGGTATGTAATAGATATTATCCTTTCATTTTCACTACCAGCAAGCCTTCCGGCACATCCCCGGGGTGCAGGGATGAGAGGTCTACCAGGCAATCCTTCCCCTTCTGCTGCCACCTGATGGCTTTATTGCTGCCCAGTACGCTGGCTACAACGCCCTTGGCCGGCGTATAGTTACGGATCCATACCTGCTGACGGTAGGAAGGCACAAAGCAATACACTGCGCCCGGCTTTTGGGTGAAGAATAGTTCCACGTTGGCATGCTGATCAGATTTTTTCACCAGCTGGGAAATATTGTAACCCGACATAAAGCTGGCTTCCTTTGTTTCCGGGCGTTTGCCGGCGCTCCACTGCTGGCTTACTGTCCAGGGTTTGGAGTCGTAGATCGCTTCGCCGTTTACCTCCAGCCATTTGCCGATGTCCAGCAGCTTCTGCTGCATGATCACAGGAATACGACCGTCTGCTGTGGGGCCTATGTCCAGGAGGAGGTTACCGCCCCTGGATACAATGTCTACCAGCATCAGCACCAGGTCAGCGCTTTTCTTGTAGTCGTCGGCGGTTTCCATACGGTTATAGCCGTACGATTGCCCGATGCCCTGGCTTTCCTCCCAGATAACACCGGGTTGCATCCCGCTGCCATATTCAGAAGTAAGATAGGTGGCGCCATTGTTTTTACCACGGGTATTGCTGCCCCAGCGGTCATCTACCACTACTTCATTTTTTACCGGCGACTCATTAAACAGCCAGGCCAGTAACGAAGGGCTTTGCCAGGCGGTATCTGTCAGCTCCCATTCCCCATCTGAAAATATAATGGAAGGTTTGTAACGGGTCACCAGGTCTTTGAACTGCGGCGTCATCACTTCCTTTACATACCGTTGCTTATCTTTTAACCAAAGCGGATTAAACCATTCGTACAGGGAATAGTAGTAGCCCATCTTCAGGCCTTCCTTACGCACGGCGTCTGTAAGATCACCGAGCAGATCGCGTTTAGGCGTTCCCGTAACAGCGTTCCAGGAATGGCCCCAGGATTCATTAGCCTGCTTATTATCCCACAGGCAGTAGCCTTCATGGTGCTTGGAAGTAAGCACTACATACTTAGCGCCGGAACGGCGAAACACTTCTGCCCACTGCTGCGGGTTATACAGTGAGGCGGTAAACTGGCTTTCAAAATTTTCATACGGCGTATCTTTCCCGTAATTCTTATCATGAAAAGCCTGTACCTGCTGATGGGAGCCTTCTTTGGTGCCTCTCAGGTTGTGCCAGTACCATTCGGAATAACCACCGGGGCCAACTACTGCATAAGAAGGCACTGCATATACACCCCAGTGAATAAAGATGCCGAACTTGGCGTTGCTGAACCAGGCAGGGATACCGCGTTTGTTGAGCGAGTTCCAGTTGGCTTCATATTGCTGGGCAAAAACCAGGGAGGCGCTCATCAGCAAAATGAGCATCCCGATACCGCGTTTTATCATAACAGAAATTTAAATCTTAATCGTCCTCAAAATTAATCATTGCGTTCACCCATAATAATGGTATTTTCTCTGAATATAATAAATACTTCCCTGTCGCGCTGTTTACGGATGTTGCCGGCACATTTACCGGGGACGTCTATTCTATCTTTATGAGGGCCGTTAATGCGGGTAGCTTTATAAAAATCAGTAGCTTTATCCGGACAGCAGATGAAAAAAAATATCTCTCTGAAAAAAATTACTATCACGCTGCATATTGTTATATGGAGTGTGATACTGTTGCTGCCCTATATCGTTTCCAGCGCAGCCAACGGCTACCGGATAGGCAGTTTGCCGGGTTTGTTCTTTACTATTTCCGGCGTTATCCATATGGCTATCTTTTATATTCATGCCCTGGTGCTATATCCCAGGCTGTGGAACAGGCGATACTGGTGGCTTTATTTTCCGGCGGTATTCCTCCTGGTATTTTTATCTTTCCCGTTAAAATATGCCATCATGCTACACTGGTTCCCGGATGTGGTCCGGGATCTGGCGGCTTATAAATTTGTGTTTGGCCCGTCGGTGGGTATCTATATTATCAGCCTGGTATATTGCCGCGTAACAGATATGCTGCGCGCGGAAAGGCGGCAGAAAGAACAACAGGCGGAGCAGCTCAGCTCAGAGCTGAAGTTCCTGCGTTCGCAGGTAAGTCCGCATTTCCTGTTTAATGTACTTACCAACCTGGTATCGCTGGCCCGGAAAAAATCCGATCAGCTGGAACCCGCGCTCCTCATGCTATCCGACCTGATGCGTTACATGCTGTACGATACCGGGAAAAAGGTGCTGCTTTCCCAGGAGATACTGTATCTCAACAGTTACATTGCCCTGCAAAAGCTGCGCTTCGGCAGCGAAGTGGCCATTAACGTGAAGATGTCTACCAGTGAGGCTGCCGGCAACTATACTATAGAACCCATGCTGCTGATTCCATTTGTAGAAAACGCTTTCAAACACGGTACCGGCTATACGCCGCATCCTGCTATTGATATACAGCTGGTGATGAAAGGCGATGTACTTATCTTTGAAGTGCTGAATGAGTACGATAATGATCCCAACGCCAGCAAGGACGAGAACTCAGGCATTGGTTTGGCAAATGTAAAAACAAGACTGCAACTGCTTTACCCGGAACGGCATCAGCTGCAGATCAGGGATGAACCGCCGCTGTTTCATATCACCTTAACACTGAAGCTCACATGATACGTTGTATAGCCGTAGATGATGAACAACTGGTAAGGGAGCTGCTGGAAGATAATATCCGGCAGGTGCCTTTCCTGCAACTGGTAAAAACCTGCCGCAACGCCATGGAAGCGCTGGAGGTATTACAGCAGGAACCCATTGATCTTATTTTCCTGGATATACAAATGCCCCGGTTGAATGGCCTGCAGCTACTGCAATCGCTGCAACAGCCGCCGATGGTGATTCTTGTTACTGCCTATGAAGAATACGCGCTGGAAGGATTTAACCTGCAGGTAGTGGATTACCTGCTTAAACCTTTTTCCTTTGAACGTTTCCTGAAAGCGTGTAACCGTGCCAGTGAGTTGTTCCGCCTGAAAAAACCGGCGCCGGCAGAAGAACATTCTTTCTTTGTAAATGTGGAATACACACAGGTAAAGATCCTCACGGCAGACATTGCCTATATAGAAGCACTGAAAGATTATATCAAGATACACCTCTCCGGTACCGCTAAACCTATCCTCACCCGCATGACCATGAAAGCCATGGAAGAGAAACTTCCTGCCGGCGCGTTTATCCGCACACATAAATCCTACCTCGTGGCGGTGAAGAAAATTACGACCGTTAAACGCGACCTGGTATGCATCGGCAACATCGAAATACCCGTGAGTGAATTCTATAAAGAGAATGTAAACAGGATGCTGCAATCCTGAACCGTTCCCGTTTTGTCGCAACACTTCCCCCTCCCGTCTACTCTTCAAAATACCAGTAATACTTCCCGGTAGCTTTGCGGTTATAATACTAACCGTCATGAAAACAGGGTTATTTTTTATCGCACTGCTTCCTTTTGCCGCCATTGCGCAAAGCAAACAGGACACCACTATAAAAAGCAAACGCCCCCTGCAGGAAGTAGTGGTAAGCGCCGGCAGCTTTGAAGCCAGCGACCGTGCCAAAGGCGCCTCGCTTACACCAATTGATGCCGTAACAGTAGCAGGCAGTAATGCCGATATCTCACAGGCGCTGCGCTCCCTGCCAGGCGCGCAACAGATCGGGGAACAATCCGGGCTTTTTGTACGCGGCGGTACCGGCGATGAAACCCGGCAGTTCATCGACGGCACCCTGCTGAAAACACCCAACTACCCCGCTGTTCCCGGTGTACCGCAATATGCGCGGATCAACCCCTTCCTGTTCAAAGGCATCCTGTTCAGCTCAGGCGGATACTCTGCTTTATATGGCTCCGCTATGAGCAGCGCGCTTATCATGGAAAGCACCGACCTGCCGGAAAAAACCTCCGCCAGCTTCAGCGTGTTCCCCGCCAACCTGGGCGCAGGTTTCCAGCACCTGGCGCAGAATAATAAAAGCAGTTATGGCGTGAATCTGAACTACAGCAATCAATCGTTGTACAACAGCGTAGTGCCACAGGTACCTGACTACTTCGCCGGGCCCGCTTATGCAGACGGCAACTTTAACTTCAGGATACGTACCGGCAAAACAGGTATGCTCAAACTGTACAGCAACTGGAGCTACAGCGATGTAGGCATGCGTAAACCAGACATCGACAGCGCCACTCTTAACGCCGGTTACCAGGTGCGCGGCTGGAACAGTTACAATAACCTCAGCTTCCGCAGCTACCTGAACAACAACTGGAAAATGGACCTCGGCGCGGTGTACAGCTATAACCGGGAAGCAACGGCCAACAGTCTCACGGATGCGAAAGGCAATACCGCCGTTTCATCTCTCCCTTATAAAACAGGCAACAGAACGATCCGCACCGATTTTGCACAGGCCAGGGTTGTATTCACCCGCTTCTTCTCCAAAGGACAGGCACTGCGTTTTGGCGGCGAACATTTCTATACCCGTGATAAAGGCATGTCTAACGACAGCGCCCTTGCATTAACGGATCACCTGTCGGCCGCTTTTGCGGAAGGCGATATTTACCTCGCCCCCAACCTCGCTGCCAAAGCCGGTGTACGCATGGAATACGCTTCTGTATTGCGTAAGCTGGTGGTGGCGCCCAGGCTCAGCATTGCTTACCGCCTGCCCGATGCCAGCCAGTTTAACCTGGCCTATGGCATCTTTTACCAGGAACCGGCCAACGATTTTCTGTACCGGTACCGTGATCTCAACTTTTCCAGCGCTACCCATTATGTGCTGAACTATACTAAAAAAGCTAATAACCGCTTCTTCCGGGCAGAGCTGTATTATAAAAAATACCACCACCTGGTAAAAACAACGCCCACGCTGAGTAATAACGGGAACGGCTATGCGCAGGGACTGGAACTTTTCTGGCGGGATAAAAAAAGTGTCAAGGACCTCGACTATTGGATAACGTATACCTACCTGGATACCAAACGCAATTATCTTGATTATCCTTACGCCCTCCGGCCATCCTTTACAGCGCCGCATACTACTACCGTGGCTGTTAAAAAGTTTTTCCGGGAGATCAGCACCAATGTGAATGTTTCCTGGGCGCTGGCAGCAGGACGCCCCTACTACCATATCAATACACACGGCATTACCGATCAGGGTACTACTAAGGCGTATAACATCGCTAACCTGCATATAGCTTACCTCTGCTCCTTCTTTAAAAACCGGAAGTGGAAAGATTTCTCCGGCTTTGCGATGGGGGTTAATAACCTCTTTGGCACCAAACAGGTGTTCGGGTATCAATACAGCGCAAACGGACTATTGAGGGAGCCTGTAACGCTGCCGGCTACACGCGGTTATTTCATCGGCGTATTTATGAGTTTTGGTATAGACCGTACCGACGACTTTCTTAATAATAATTTATAAAACACTAAACACACATCAACATGAAAAAGTTATTTATCTGTGTACTTCTCGTGGCAGTAGGCTATTACAGTGGGATGGCGCAATCCGGCGCATTACAACAGGCCGTGAACAAACTGGATCAGGCACAAACCGTAAAAGACTACCAGGTGCTGGAGAAAACATTTTCCGGTATCAGCGATCAACCTGCATGGCTGCCTCCTTACTATGCAGCATTGTGTAATGCTAAGATCGGATTCCTCCTGCAGGATGACGGTGAAAAGATAGAGCCTTTTGCCGACCGTGGGGAAGCGCTGGCAAAGCAGGCGCTCTCACTGCTCGACAGTACTACCCAAAAGAAGGAGCTGGCAGAAGTATACACCGTGCTGAGCATGGTATACCGCACCAAAGTATTCATCAATCCAATGACGTATGGCCGCAAATACGGCGTACTGTCCGGACAGATGCTGCAAAAAGCGCTGGCGCTCGAACCCGGCAATCCGCGGGCATTGTATGTATCGGCGTGGGTAAAATACTACACTCCCAGAATGTGGGGTGGCGATAAGGAACAGGCAAAGAAACTGGCTACAGAAAGCCTGCAAAAGCTGGGAACTCCCGGAACAGATGTGTACCCGCACTGGGGCCGGGCTGACGACCAGCAGTTACTGGCGAAAATTAAATAACCTTTAAAAAGAATGATTATGGGACTTGGGATTATTATCCTGCTGCGTGTGCTGTTTGCTGCCAGCATGGTATTTATTATCGGTTATGTTTTTGGCGGCTTTTCGAAAAAGCCGGCCCTTCGCACTATCACTAAAGTAGCTTCTATACTGGTGATTGTATTATTCATCGCGGCCAATGTGCTACTCACCCGCATGGCTATACGCCAGTGGAATAATGGGAATAATGATCCGTGGTGCAAGCATGGACGTGAGGTAAAAACAGAAATACCCCGTCCGTAAAAACCAGCAGGACCGGCTATAATAGCCGGTCCTGCTTTTTTTATAATTTATATTCCTGGTTTACCAAAGCGAGCCAGGTCTTGACGGTGGTAGCCTTCCCAGACATAGTTTTTTGTATCCAGGGCAGATGGTAATACGGCCAGGTTGTCTTTGCTGATCGTCTGCCCTATAAACCGCATCCCACAGTGCCTGTAAATCAATTGCCGGCATAGTTCCTTATTAGACGAAAAACATTCCCCGTCAAAATAGCTCAATAACTATAATTTTCAAGTGCTCAAAAAGTAAAGATGGCATAAAGCCGGCCCATCAGATGCCAAAACGGCATCTGCAATAATCTGGAAATAAATTTGAGCCGCTGGGTTATTATGGATAACTCAATTTCATTTCTTACGCATCAGGCGTCGAACGATAGGAGTTTATTAGATGCCTATTCTCAAACCGTTACCGGCGTAGTGGGTACTGTAGCCGAATCGGTGGTACATATAGAAGTAAAGAAGAAGGTAAGCGACCAGCGAACGCGGGAAAGGCGTGCGCAGGGAGGCACCGGTTCCGGCTTCATTATTTCTTCTGATGGTTTTATCATTACCAATAACCACGTAGTGGAAAACGCCGACAGTATTAAAGTGTCGTTTGTAGACGGCAGGCGGGTAAACGCAGAGATCAAGGGGGCCGACCCCTCCACGGATATTGCCGTATTGAAGATCGACGAAACGGGGTTGAAAGCGATGCCGCTGGCAGACTCCTCCATGCTGCAGGTAGGACAAATTGCGATTGCCATTGGTAACCCGATGGGATTGCAGTACACCGTTACCGCAGGCGTGGTGAGCGCATTAGGACGTACGCTCCGGGCCAGCAATGGGCGGCTGATCGACAACGTGATCCAGACCGATGCTGCGCTTAATCCGGGCAACAGCGGCGGCCCGCTGGTCAACTCTATGGGACAGGTAATTGGCGTGAATACCGCCGTTATCGCATCTGCACAGGGACTTTGCTTTGCCATTTCCTCCAACCTGGCCGCACAGATTGCCGGTCAGCTGATCCTGCACGGAAAGATCCGGCGGGCGCAGCTGGGCATCGCTGCACAACCGGTAAACCTCAGCAGCAGGATGATTGGCGCCAACAAACTCAATACTCACACGGGTGTATACGTGTTTGAAACCGTTCCGGATGGCAACTTCTATAACAGCGAACTGCATATCGGCGATATCATTATTGCCTTTGATGGCAAACCGGTTACTTCCGTAGATGACCTGCATCTTTTATTATCCGATAAACAAATCGGCAGAAAGATCCCGGTAGACATACTCCGGGGCGGCAGGAAACAGACAGTGGAAGTAATTCCCGGCGAAATAAAAAATTAATAGTGGCACCTGAAAGATGAGGCTGTTCCGGAACAGGGATGTTCCGGGGCAGCTTTTTTTATTGTCTCCCGGAAGAAATATTTCATAAATAAACAAACATTTACTTACTTTGCAGTAACAGATCACCATATGAGACCTAAAAACCTGGAGAAAGAGGAAGCCATCCGCACCATTGCATTGCAGATCATTGCCGAAGAGGGACTGGAAAACCTCACCATGCAGAAGCTGGCGAAGGCAGCCAACATATCGCCCAGAACGATTTATATAAAGTACAAAGACAAAGAAGATCTCCTGATAAAATTATTTATTGAAGAAGTACTGGGCCCCTATGAAACAGCCGTGCTGGAAAACTTTCACGCCAGCATGGACTTTGCCACAGGCGTTAAAAAGCTGTGGCAAAACAGCTTCCGCTACCTCACCCGTAACAGGACGCATTTTGCATTGCTTCAGAACGGGAAAACTTCTCCCCTGCTCAACAAAGCATATCAACAGGCAAACATTGAACAGGGACAATATTTTAAACCCATCCACCAGTTCTTTAAACAACAGGTAAAACAAGGCGTAGTCCGCAACTTCCACCAGGATATATACCGGGCCTTATTATTCGCTCCCCTGCTGGAACTGGTCAATGAATATTTTGATTATACAGAAAGACCTAAACAAATCATCACAGAGAAAGTGATACTCGACTGCTGCGAAGCAGTAATCAAAGGAATGCTGAAATAAAACAAACATCAACATGAGCATCATTCAACACAAAAAAATAGCCATCGTAGGCGGAGGCCCCGGTGGATTAACACTGGCCAGGATCCTGCAGATGAACAACGCAGCCGTAACAGTATACGAAAGGGACGTTAACCGGGAAGCACGCGTACAGGGCGCCACACTGGACCTTCACGAAGAATCAGGATTAAAAGCACTGGAAGAAGCCGGACTGATGGACGCATTCAGGGCCAGCTACCGCCCCGGCGCCGACCGGCTGCGCATCGTTGATAAACACGCGGCCATTATTCTCGATGACCATGAAAACGGCGGAGAAGACAGGTCGCGCCCGGAAATAGACCGCGGCCCCCTCAAAGAAATACTGCTGGATTCACTGGAGCCCGACACCGTTGTATGGGACAGCCAGTTTGTATCTATGTTGCCACACCAGCACGGTTGGCAACTCACCTTTAAAAACGGTAGCACTGCCATTGCAGACATCGTGATTGCAGCAGATGGCGCCAATTCAAAGATCCGTCCGTATATCACGCCCATCCAGCCTTTTTATGCAGGCGTTACCGTTGTGGAAGGCGCGGTGTATGATGCATCAACGATGTGCCCAAACATAAACGCACTCGTGAAAGGAGGGAAAGTATTTGCACTCGGTGATGCGCAATCATTAATCGTAAGTTCCAAAGGAGACGGCAGCCTGGCGTTTTATACCGGCGTAAATACTGATGAAAACTGGTATAAAACCAGTAACATCAACTTCTCAGATAAAACACAGGTATTAGCCTGGTTTAAAGCAACCTTTACCGGTTGGGATAATATCTGGCTGGAACTGTTTGAAAATGCCAACGCCAGTTTCATACCACGCCCGCAATACTGCATGCCCTTTGATCAAACATGGAACGCACTGCCCAATCTTACTATGCTCGGCGACGCCGCCCACCTGATGCCTCCTTACGCCGGCGAAGGCGTGAATATGGCGATGCTGGATGCCCTTGAATTAGGCCGCTGCCTTACCGGGGAAAATTTCCCGGATGTTCATTCTGCTATTGCTGCGTATGAGAAACAAATGCGCGCAAGAGCTGGTGAAACAGCGAGAATAACGATGGAGTCGACGGCAGCGTTGCATTCGGAAGATGCGGTTGATTTTATGATGAGGATAGTGGGGTAACTTGGTCACTAATTATGCATAATAACAGAATCCCTGCTTTGCGCCAGCTTGTTCAGGCTGTCTTTTTCGTGGTACTCCTTCACCCGCCTGTTCCATGTTTCTTTTTGTTTTCGTAATCGCCAATCCTTAGAAAAGCAGGATGCAAATAACAAGGTAACTATAAAAAACCCTCCTGTTTTTATAAGTATCTTTATCATGTCTTTAATATACATTAATGCTATGAAAAACTACCTGTTACTCCTCCTCGCCCTCTTCCCGCTGGCTGCCTTCCAGCCAACACCTCCTGTTAAAGCCATCCTGTTAAAGGACGTAACCCTCATCGATGGCAACGGTGGCGCCCCTGCGGAGCATACAGATATTCTCATCAAAGATGGCAAAATTGCCGCAACCGGCAGGGATTTACCAGCCGGCGGCGCTACGGTGATTGATGGCAAAGGCAAAACCGTTATGCCCGCTATCACCAGCAGCCACGTGCATATTGGCATGATGAAAGGAAACGATAACAACAGCAATCCATACACACGCGAAAACATATTATCACAACTGAAAAAGTACGCGGACTATGGCATCACTAACATACTGGTGATGGGATCTGATCAGCCGATGCTTTTCACTTCCGGATTACGCGACTCTTCTGTAAATGGTTTATTACCGGGCGCCCGGCTGTTTTCCGCCGGTTATGGATTTGCGGCAGCGCAGGGTGGTCCGCCGATGAAGTATGTGTATCATCCTGCTACGGTGACACAGGCTACTGCACAACTGGATAGCGTATCGCTGGTAAAGCCAACGGTAATAAAAATGTGGGTAGATGATTTTGGCGGATCAACTCCCAAAATGGACCCTGCTATTTACAAGGCGCTTATTACCCGTGCACATACACATCATATCCCGGTGGCGTCACATCTTTACTACCTCGCAGATGCGAAGAATCTCGTTGCCAGCGGACTGGACATCATTGCACACAGCATCCGCGACCAGGAAATTGACGCAGCGCTACTACAACAGATGAAAGCAAAAGGCATCATTTACATCCCCACCCTTTCACTGGATGAATATGCGTATATCTATGCCCGTAAGCCGGAGTGGATCAATGATCCTTTCTTCAAAGCATCGCTGGAACCCGGCGTGTATGAAATGATTACTTCGCCCGCCTACCAGGATAAGTTGAAGAACTCCCCCTCCTACCAACGGAACCTGCATGCGTTTGAAACAGCGATGAAAAATGTAAAGAGAATAGCAGATGCCGGCATCATTGTAGCGCTGGGCACCGACTCCGGCGCACAACCGGTACGTACACAGGGATTCTCCGAACACCTTGAAATGGAGCTGCTCGTACAGGCCGGACTCACTCCCTTACAGGCTATCACCATTGCCACTAAAAATGCTGCTGCTGCCCTGAAAAAAGATCGCCACTATGGCACCATCGAAAAAGGTAAAACCGCAGACCTGATTATCCTGGATGCCAACCCCGCACAGGATATTAAGAACACGCGGAAAATAGCAGCAGTATACAAAGCAGGCGAAGAAGTAAGTAAAGGTCCGCTGCAACCATAGTGTAGTACGCCTGCGTACACCGGGTGTTCATTTTTGATACAAGTATTTTTATTTTTAAATACATAAGAAGATAACAGTGAATGCTGTGCCAAATGGCACTCTCTTAGGATAAGATGTTTTCAAAAAACAACCATGAAACAATTTATCCCGGCATTCCTTTTATGCTTATCAACACTTCTTACGCAGGCGCAGGTAACAACTGATAATCTTCATAAAACAAAAGTGGACAGCCTGGTACAATCTGCGCTCTCCGTGTTTATGCAGAACAATGCCCGCGTGAGTGCGGAAGTAGGAGTATATACCGGCGGACAAACCTATATCTACCGTTACAGTAAAACAACACTCCCCGCTCCTAACACACCGTATGAAATTGGTTCTGTTTCCAAAACATTTACCGGCTATTTACTGGCAAAAGCGGTAACAGCTAAAAAAGTGAAACTGGATGATGACATCCGTTTTTACCTGAACGGAGACTATCCCAACCTGCAATACAAAGGACGTGCAATCCAGCTGAAACACCTGATCGCACACGTTTCCGGCCTGCCCTTCATGCTGCCCGACCATCGTGATCTTTTCCAGCGCCCCGATGATTCCATTCCGGGTGTCATCGATAGTTTGCAGCACGATTATTCTATGGGGGCATTTCTTAATGATCTTCACCAGGTACAACTGGATACCGTTCCCGGTTATCATTTCAAATATTCCAACGCAGGCGCGCAGCTACTTGGATTCATACTGGAACGCATATACGGAATGTCGTACGCAGAACTGGTGAGAAAATATATTACCCGCCCGCAGCACATGAAATACACTACGGCGTCGCTTCCGGATGATGCCGCAAAAGGCTATAATCAGCAGGGCCGTATCATGCCCTACAATCCGCCGATGTTGCTGGCTGCCGGTGGTATTTATTCTTCTGTAGCCGACATGCTGCAATACATCCGTTTACACACCGATGAAAGTAACCCGGTAGTGAAATTAACACATCAACCCGCCTGGGGCGACATCAACAGCTATGCCATGGGTTTAAGCTGGCAGATGAACAAAACCGGCAACGGTATAAGAAGGATCTGGCAAAGCGGTGGTACATTTGGATTTTCCAGTTACTGCGTGGTATATCCTGAAAAGAATACCGGCATTGTGATATTAACGAACGAAGCGGACCGCACTGCACAAGATGCGTTGAGTGTAGCCGCAGGAAAGATATTTGAAGGATTGGAGTAAAAGTAAAAGATCCTTATAAAGAAGTAAACGGTCTTCTTTATAGGGATCTTTATTTAGTCCGTACCCCTGTTACCGTTATTTTTCCCGATTGCATAAACCAAATTCCCGATTCGATTCCTGTGCCCCGCCCCTGCCTGCTACCTTTGCAACACGATGTTCGTCTATTGTAGCATTTCCCCTATCTCCTAAATATTAAAAACTGACCATGAGAGTTATTGCATTGGCAATGGCATGCCTGTTCTCAGCCTTGTTGAACACGGCTGTTAAGGCGCAGAATCCGGCGCACGGCGCCATCAAAGGCCGCGTTACGGTGGAAGACGGCACACCGGTTCCCGGTGTGGGCCTTCGTCTGAAAGATTCCCGTAAACAAACTACCAGCAACGAAAGCGGAACGTATACACTCCGCAATATTACTCCCGGAACATATGTTGTGGAAGCCTTTATAACCGGTCGTGATGTGATCAGCCGGCCGGTGACCGTAACAGCAGGACAAACGGCGGAAGTGGATTTCCAGCTCAGTACTTCCAGGCAAAACCTGCAGGAAGTAATCGTGGCAAGCGGGCGTAATAAATTTGCGAAGAAAGAAACGGATTACGTAGCGCGCATGCCATTGAAGAACCTGGAAAATCCGCAGGTATACAGCATCGTAGGATCCGAACTAATGCAGGAGCAGGTGATCGTGGATTATAAAGATGCCATCAAAAACGTTGCGGGTGTGAATTCCACTGAAACAGTGGGCAACGGCCGTACCTCCACTATTATCCGTGGTTTCCGTACGCAGAACTTCATACGCAATGGCATGACGGCCAACCAGCTGGTAACGGTAGACGTATCCAACCTGGAAAGGATTGAAGTGATTAAAGGCCCTTCCGGCACTCTGTTTGGCACCGGCGCGGTATCATACGGCGGACTGGTGAACCGCGTGACCAAGAAACCTTTCGACACCTTTAAAACAGACGTTAGCCTGACCGCGGGAAGTTATAACCTGAATCGCATCACTGTCGACCTGAATGCGCCGCTGAACAAGGAAAAAACAGCCCTGCTGCGGGTGAACTTCGGCAGGCATGCCCAGGAAAGCTTCCAGGAAGCAGGCTTCAAAAGAAATTATTTCCTGTCGGCCGCCTTCTCTTACCAGGCCAATGACCGGTTAAGCTTCCTGGTAGACCTTGAAACATTCCGCAACCGCGGAACCCCATCGATCGCTTACCTCAATCCCGCTGCCGGCGTTACTGATTACAAGGAAGCGATGGGCAAGTACTACAAACGCACCTATTACACGAACGACCTTATATCTACTTTCCCCGGTTATAACGTGTTCGCACAAATGAATTATAAAATCAACAACAACTGGAACACTACCACCGTATTCTCCACCGGCGGCGTGAATGCCCGCGAACAATACCAGTTCACCGGCACCTGGCGGCCCGGCACAGACAGCATTACCCGTCAGCTTCAGAAGTATAGCCACAACTACAATACCATCCAGCTCCAGCAGAACCTAAATGGTACTTTCCATACCGGTTCAATCAAACACCGCGTACTGGTAGGACTGGATTACCTGGCCGATATCACCCAGCCAACCTATACTTCCCGCTTCATCCTCGATACCGTGAGCGCTGCTGCACCCACCAGTTTCCTGATGATGGAAAAAATTTATCCGCTGTTCCCTACTCCCACTGCCCAGGCGAATAACTTCTACAAAAGTCATCTTGACCGCTACGGCGTATACGCTTCAGATGTGATCAATTTTACGGATCGCCTGCTGCTTATGCTAAGTCTTCGCTGGGATAAGGTGGATAACCAGGGTACCACCAACCTGCTGAACGGCAATGTAACCGGCCGTTACAGCAAATCATCTTTCTCTCCCAAGTTCGGTGCGGTATACCAATTGATCAAAGACCAGCTGTCTGTTTTCGCCAACTACCAGAACGGCTTTACTTACAGCGCCCAAACGGATAAACAAGGCAACCTCTTCAAACCGGAGCAGGCCAATCAATGGGAAGGCGGCATGAAAGCAGAGCTGTTGCAGAGCAAATTAAACGTTACCCTCAGCGCTTACGACATCAGCGTAACCGATAAGCTGCGCTCAAATCCTGAAGACCCGGCCTTCTCTATTCAGGATGGAACGCAGAAAAGCAAGGGCTTTGAAGCCGAAGTGATCGCCAACCCATTCCCTGGCCTCAACATTACAGCCGGTTACGGCTTCAATGAAAGCGAGATCACCAAAGCCAGTGCCAACGTGGGCAAACGGCCTGCGCGCTCCGGCGGTAAACACATGGCCAACACCTGGATCAGCTACCGGCTGGTGAAAGGGAAACTACAGGGCCTGGGCATCGGCGGCGGCGTGTTTTACAACAGCGAAACTCCTTTTGATGACGCCAATACATTATTCTTCCCTGCCTATGCGCTGGTAAACAGCACCGTGTTCTACGACCGGCCCGGTTACCGCATCGGCATAAAGCTGGATAACGTTTCAAATACCATGTATTGGGGCCCGTGGGGCGAGCCGCAACCGCCACGCAATTACGCGGTAAACCTCGTGATCAAATTATAGGACTTCCAACCATTCATACATCCATGAAAGCACGGTTCGCTGTGCTTTCATTTTATATTTTAACACATGCGCATCAAAAAAATATTCGGTTGGCTGCATCTTTGGCTGGGACTCATTTCCGGGATCATTGTATTCATCATTTCCATTACCGGCGCCATCTACTCCTGGGAACCGGAATTGTCTGCATACACAGCGCCCTATCACCATGTAACCCCGCAGAACCGCCCGTTCCAGTCAGTAACCGCCATCCGCGCAGCGGGAGAAGCCAGTATGGGCGGAGAAAAGGCGTTCCGCATCCTGTACCAGGGGAAAGACAAAGCCGCCGTAGTCCAGTTCTTCCAAAAGAAACCGTATCACTACTACAACGTATACGTAAACCCCTATACGGCCCAGGTGCAGAAGGTGCTCAACCGCGACGATGAATTCTTTCATTTTATCCTGAACGGCCACATGTACCTGTGGCTGCCTCACGACATCGGCGGTGCGATAGTCGGATACAGTACACTGGTTTTCTTTCTGATGCTCGTAACAGGCATTGTGCTGTGGTGGCCGCGCAACAAAGGACGCCGGAAAGTCAGCTTCCGCATCAAGCTGGATGCTTCGCCAAAACGGCTGAACTATGACCTCCATAATGTGCTGGGTTTTTACGCCAGCTGGATCGTTGTTTTCGCCGCATTAACGGGATTGGTATGGAGCTTCACCTGGATGGCGCAGGCAGAGTTCTGGGTATTCAGCGGTGGCCAAAAAAGACCGGGCGCAGTACCCGCGAAGTCCGATAATCATGCGCCGGTGAAAGACAGCACCGCCATCAACCAGGTGTTTGCCACCTTCATGGCCCGTTACCCGCAGGCCGCAGGCTACAGTATTTCCATGCCCGCCAACGATTCTGCAGTTATCATTGCCAGGGCCTATCCCAGCCGCCACCAGTTTTATAACGCAGACTACCTCTATTTCGATCAGCATACCGGCCGGGAAATCACCCCTCCTTATCTTGGTAAGTACAAAGACGCAACCGTGGCAGAAAAAGCCGTGCGCATGAACTACGACATCCATGTGGGCAGCATCGCCGGGCTCCCCGGGCGGATCCTGATGTTCTTTGCCGCCCTGATAGCCGCTTCTTTGCCCGTTACCGGCTTCCTCATCTGGTGGGGAAGAAAGAAGAAATCAACACCCAGGCGTCCCATAAAAAAAGAAGGCGTCAAAAATTTCCATACTGCACCACGTTGATCCGGGTCGCTCATTTTTCCAGTTTAAAAAGACCAGTAACCTACATCTTCTTAAACTGGAAAAATGTCCGTTATTGGTGAATCTTTTTAGTCTTATCAAACAGGAAGTTGTAACTTCATTAACGAATAATAAGACGCCTCAGCACTTGTCTGAATAAGACATTGTGATACAAGAAAAGTAGCAACCGTGTAAATTCCCACTTAACTGATACCGTTATGAAAACACTGCTCTTTCTGTTCCTGCTGCTTCCCCTGATTTCATCAGGCTTTGCCGCAGATACCGTTCCCTACTTCTACCTCACTCCCACAGATGCCGCAAAAATACTGGGCCAGAGCGCACTGCTCACCCTGAAGTCGGAAAAACAAGAGCGCGACGCCCTGAAGTACCGCTGTGCTTTTACGGCTGTGGAATCGGACCCTGTTTCCGGGGAAACCGGTCATGTATACTACAACTACGAACAGTACAGGTCTGTAGCTGCCGCGCAAAAAACTTATACCGGCATCCTCGATGATAACCGCCGCAACGGCAACATCCAGCTGCTCAACAATACCGGCGACGAAGGCTTCTTTCAAAGCGACAGCAACAACTTCCAGCTGATCATGGTAAGAAAGAAAGATAAAATTATCAGGATGAAAGTAAATAAGGTGACCAGTACCACTTCTTTAACAGCATTGAAAGAAACCGTTAACAGGATAGCGGCTACTTTGTAACTACCCGGACAAATTATCCATTCGAAATTACGCATCGGTGGAAGTGCATAAAAATAAACATGCCGTTTTTGCCGCTTTTTGCCGGATTATGTCGTAATCCGTACCGGTCGGAACCGGCCATAGTGTATGGGGAGTGTATGGGGAGTGTATTGTGAGTGTATGGTGAGTGTATGGGAACAGTATGGGGAGTGTATAGGGACTGTATGGGAACTGTATAGGGAATACGACACATAGACGAGTCCTAAGTATCTGAGAAGTATCCAAGAAGTATCGGAGAAGTAAGAAACATCTATAAAAGGGACTGGTACAAAAACACCAGTCCCTTTATTATTTCATCAGGAAGCTTTAAGGGCATCGTTTATTCTTGTTACTGTTTTCTCTTCACTTGGCCGGGGAGCATCATTATCAAATACTTTTCCCTGCTTATCAATGATCATATAACGCGGCACACCGCTGATATTGAACAATTGCGCCACGCGCCCTTTTCCGCCGTTGTCAGACAACAGGTGTATACCTTCTATCTTGTCATCATCAATTGCTTTTTTCCAGGCATTGGCATTTTCATCTATACTGATGTAGAGAAATACTACGTCCTTATTATCTTCAAACCGCTTGTGCAATGCAGGTGCAGCTTCCTTCATCTGCGCCCTGCAGGGAGCGCACCAACTGGCCCAGAAATCGATGTACACCACTTTACCTTTAAAATCGGCCAGGGAAACATCTTTTCCTGTCAGGTCCTTTATGGTGAAAGCTGGCGGCACCTGTCCTACACTAACAGCTGCCAGCCTGCCATACAAGGCTTTCAGGGCAGTGCCTCCTGCATCACTTTTACTGTAATTTTCGAGATAGTCATCCAGTACACCTTTCCGGGCGCTGACATCCGTAGCGCTATTGAGCAAATTTTCCATAGCCCACGGTAACACCCTTTCCATAATGGCAGGATACTTCTTATACTTTTCTTTCTGGATTTCATATATACTCAATAATTTATCACCTCTGTCCATCGGCTCATCAAATTTGTGCTGGTCCATCCGGGTTTTATCCAGCAGCAGGGAAGGATAGGAATAATTAAGTAATTTCCTATAGTTTGGATTAACGAGCCATTTTTCTTCCAGTTTAATTTTATTGACGTACGACCAGTAACCGGAAGGCAACCAATCAGATTTCTTTTTTTGCTTAACCATCTGCAAAAGCCCTGGAACGCTGATCAATCCTGATAAATTATAAGCATAGTCAGAAGCCTGTGCATAGTTATAAAAAGCAGGGCTAAGTACTTTCTTATTTTGCGCTAACAGGGCCTCTTGTTTGGCATATACATTATTGTAAAATGCAGTAAAACTATTTGGTGTGGTGGTGCTGTCGAGTTTATTCCAGTCTGTTGTAAAAATATTATTCAGCTTATTTAATACTTCAGAATTTTTTGCCTTTGGACCGCTAAAAGTAAGAGTGGAATCTTTTTTTTCGGCATCATAACCCAGTTCCAGGCTATCGCCGGGCTCCACAAAAACCGCCACCGACGTATGGTTGGTATAAAACGTTATCTCCAGCGGGCGGGTGAGATCAAACTGAAACTTCACTTTATGATCACTTCCGGGTTTAGCGGTAAGATGCGTTTCTACCTGCGGATACACTGAATAATCAAAGCCCCGGATACCCCATGATGCCGTATCTTTTTCAAGGCCATCTACTTTTGCGATGATTATTGTTTTTTTCTGTGCCTGTAATCCCACTGACGCGACACTAAGCAGGCAGATGAAAAATAATTTTCTCATTTGATTATATTTATATTACTGTTATTTAAAAAGATATAAAGCCTTTCCTGTGGCGGCTAAGGGTTTTGCTCCATACCAGGGTTACTGTTAATAATATATAGCGGGAAACGAAGTGTAAGCCGTTCAGATTTTAATGTATACGTATTCTGGAGTACCCCGCTCATGTTATAAACAATGTGGGTACTGCCTACCGTTGATTTATAAACAGGATCAACAGAAAGACGGCGCATATCAAACCAGCGGTATCCTTCCAATGCAAACTCCCTGATTCTTTCTTCCAGGATAAATTTTGTCAGTGCAATTTGATTTGCAGCAACAGCGGCAGGAATAACAGCTTCAGCAGCCGGCATTCTTTTTTGCCTGAAAGCTTCCATATCTGTAACTGCTCCGGCAACATTATTGAGCCGGGCCTTACATTCTGCCCTTAACAGGTAGATATCAGGCACACTTGCCCCCAGGTTAGTGAATCCTCTTCCGTATCCTCTCAGCATTCCTTTTGGATACGTTTCTGTAAACACCAGTAAGGGATAAGAAGATAAAAACTGTAACCGGAAATCACCGGCAGTGTATAGCGAAGCCGTTGCAGAATTGATTACAACACCAGACAGGTATTGACTATAGTAATTGAACGACTGCCGGAGATAAAGCGCCTCCTGGTCGTTGTACAGGTTACTTCTGGCCGGCCCGAGGAATGGGCTGACAGGTGTAAAAGCGCCTCCTGCAGATAATTCTTTCTGAAAATCGTATAATCCTACCGGTATACTGGCGCCTGATAAATCATTTACAGCAGCATCAAGATGGGTGAGCGCTTTGTCGAATTGCCCCATGAACACATATACTTTACCCAACAATGCCTCTCCCGCAGCTTTCGACATCCGGGTGCGGTTGGTAAGCTGCGCAGGCAGATAGGGCAATGCACGGGTCAGGTCATCAATAATAAAATCATAGATCTCTTTCACTGTTGCACGGGTAAACTTTGTTTGCGTTACGTCAGCTGCTGTAACTTTGGGTACACCCAGGTCTGTAGCAGCAGTAGCGGCATTATACGGCTTACCGTAATAATTGATCAGCATAAAATAACACCATGCCCTGCCACCCAATGCTTCGGCCATGATAGATTGTTTCTGCGCCTCTTCTCCCTCCTGCGAATCCATCACTTCGTTGATGATCTTGTTGTATACATACACACTTCTCATGAGTGTTGTTAACTCCGAGTTGTTGTCTGATGGAAGATACAGATCGTCTTCCCATCTGAAAGCCTTCTCATCGCTTAATATGGAATTAGCGCCGGCAAAATAGGGCGTTGCCGCAGCTACTTCGTCTCCCAAAACAAACTGAGGGAACAATGAAGTAGTGGAAAGACTATTGCCATTTAAAAGCAGGTTATAGTCTGCTGTTTTTTCAGCAATCAGTTTCCCTTTAGGATTGATTTCAAGAAAATCTTTTTTACAGGCGCCCAGCCCCACAACTAACAGCAGTCCGGGTAATAGCTTTTGGATACTTTTATTTACACGCAACATTTTAGTAATTTTTATAGTGTTAAATGAGCGCCGATGGTGATGGCTCCCTGATTGGTACGCACAGATCTGTAGCCAAACCTGGCATCCTGGAACTCGGGATCTATGTTGTCATGATTGGCTTTCCACAACATCAGGTTAGATACCTGCAACCGGAACGACAGTTGCTCTGCATGCAACTTTTTAACAATAAAAACGGGCATGGCATACGACAAGGTGATGTCCCTTATTTTGGCATAGGAAGCATCAACTACGTTGAGATTACCGTACACATAATAATTCGTATTACGACGTGATGTAGCGGCAGATTCACTGCTCACAAATGAAGGAACATTTGTTTTGGCCTCATCTCCAGGCTGTTTCCAGCGATTGGCAAATTCTGCATTCAGGTTACCGGAATGGAAATCCTGGTTATTGATAAAGCCATAGCCGGAGTAAACAGTGTTAGCATCCCTGAACATTACATGCCCCAGGTTATAAATAATATTTACATTCAACGACAATGCCTTATAGCGAAAACTGTTGGATAAGCCGCCGCTCCAGGGTTGCTGGTAAACGCCCATATATAGCACATCATCCGCCTGCACTGCCGCCACTCCTTTTGTTACTGTTTTATCCGACAGCTTTACGAGCGGATCACCCAGCTCGTCGAGCCCTGCAAAATTGTAGGCAAAAACAGCAAAGGCAGGATAGCCCATCAGGTAGTTCTGTGCAATTTTCTGCGCACCTGTAATAACAGGTACTTTCTGCACCAGGTTGTTTATTTCATTCTTATTATAAGACATGGTCAATATGGTGACCCAGCTGAAATCCCTTTTCGTGATATTGGCAGAGGAGACCGACAGTTCTATTCCTTTATTGGTGATATCTCCGATGTTCCCGAAAATGGTGGTATAGCCTGTAAGCGGGTTTACCGGGAGGTTACCCAGGAGGTTGGATGTTTTTTTCTGGTACAGGTCTACCGAGCCCACCAGGCGGCTGCCCAGTACGGCATAGTCAATACCTACATTAAAAGTTTTGGTGCTTTCCCAGGTAAGACGCGGGTTAGCCGCTGTTGCTACGAAGAGTCCCTGTCCGCCGGGAGCATTGGGAGCTGCAACCGGCGCCAGCACGTCAAAGGAAGCGGCACTGCCCGGCGTAGGGGAAATTCCCGTAATGCCATAAGTCGCTCTCAGGGAAAGACTGTTCACTCCTTTTACGGTTTCAAAGAAAGGTTCGTTGCACAGGTCCCATTTGGCGCCCACGCTCCATACCGGCTTTCGCTGGGCGGATTTGTTCTGGGCAAACAGGTTACTCTGATCATTACGCCAGGCGGCATTGATGGAATATTTCCTGTTAAAAGTATACGCTGTATTAATATAGTAAGAAGTAAACCTGGTTTCAATTTCCGACTGGTTGAAAAGCGTACTGCCATTTAGAAAAGAACCGGAAGATAACAGCGGCAGCACCGGCGATTTAACACCAGTGGTAGTAAGTGTACTATAATCCAGCAGGGAATAGGTTTGAAGATTAAGGTCATAGCCATACAGCATGTTGCTATTGAGGATGTTTTTCTGGCTCTGCCCCTCCTGCCCGGCTAAAGCGGTAAACTGGTGACGGGTATTCTGCCAGCTGCGGTCATATACCAGCTGATTTCTCACTATCCAGTTATCCTGGTGAATGTTTGAAACGGTATATTGACCGCCTTTGGTTGGCAGGTAATACACCGGTGTGGCGGAAGGAGTACTGGCTACCGTAAAATTAACGATGTTAATACGCTGCTGATAATTAGTATTATCATCATATAGCGTAGTTCTGTTGTTTCCTTTAATGTATCCGTACATTCCTTCAAAACGCAGTCCCTTCAGAAGATTGATAGTGATCCCTGTATTAATACGGCCAACAAAACCATTACTTTTTGTAAAGCCGGTATTTATATTATCCAACGGATTGTAGTCCAGGTTGATCCGGCTTCTGGCGGAAGCATCGGCCCTGGCTTCATCGCTCAGGTATCCCATATACGACATGGAAATATTTTTGCCGGCAGCATCCCTGAACAACTGGTAAGGTAAAAAGCGGTTATCCGGTGAAACAGCCCTGTGAGCAGATGTTAACTGGTTGGTAAGATCTGCAATCACAAATACTTTGATATGCTTATTGAAGCTGATATCCTGTCGGGTATTTATTTTATAGGTATTATCACGATTGCCTGGTGTGTTGTCTGTTTTATTGGTGTAAGCCACAGAGCCATAAAAAGTATACTTCTCACTGCCGGCTGATACGGAAACAGTATGATTCATCAGGCTGGCCGGGCGATACCAGATATCTTCCATCTGGCTGAGATTACTGATCCCCGCCAGGCTGTCCAGTTTTGCATTCCCCTGGCCGGTAGATATCGCGCCCCGCGACATGTCGTACAGGATCTGCCTGTCGGGGCTCAGCCCTACATGATTAGCCATTGCAGGATTGTAGGCGGTAGCATTACTATAAGGCCATCCTGCGGGATCAAAGGTTTCGCGCGATGCCTGGATGTATTGCCGGCTGTTTAATACCGGGAAATAATCAATATCCGGTTTTCCCTGTAAGCTGATAAAACCATCATAGTCCACTTTTATTTTCCGGCTGTTAACGCCTTTCCTGGTGGTCACTACAATCACCCCATTGGAGGCCCTTGCCCCCCATATAGAGGCAGCGGTAGCATCTTTCAGCACGCTGATATCGGCAACATCCTGCGGATTAATGGAAGACAGGTCTGTCATCGGCATTCCGTCTACCACATACAAAGGGTTTTTATCCGCATTGATAGTGGTGAGTCCGCGTATCTGGAAAGTGCTTCCATCCCTCGCTGCGCCGGGCGAATTGTTGATCACCAAACCAGGCACCAGGCCATCCAGTCTTTGCAAAATATTCATACTGGAACTGCGGTTCCTTACAATATTCAGATCAGGAATGGAATACGCACCGGCGCTTCTTTCTTTTGAAATTTGTTGATAACCGGTATTAACGGTCACCACTTCCAGCTGACTTACGGATGGCGACAGGTGGATCACAAGTCCTTCCGCACTATTTAACAGGGAAGATTGCGTTTCTCCTTTTTGTCCCTGCCGTTCTGCTGAAATCAGTATTACACCTCCCGAACCGGTTACACTCACAGACAATCCAAGAAATCCCACATAGGAAATAGTTAATACATCTCCTTCTTTCGCGCTGAGTGAAAACTTTCCGGCAGCATCCGTCATAGTACCATAAGAAGTTCCTTTTACCTGAACAGAAACGCCCTGCAATGGCTCTCCTGAAACACTGCGGATAATGCCCGTAACAGGTGGGACATAAAGCATCCTGGGAACAGGTGTAGTGTTTTTGCTGATAATGATAGACGTATTTTTAATGGAATATCCAACAGGTTGCCCTTTGAAAATATCCTTTAGAAATAAGTCGAGCGGCTGGCTGTTGGCGGCTACTGTAACAGGATTAGCCGTTTTCAGCACCTCTTCATCATACAGCGCAATAAATCCTGTCTGTTGTTCAACCAGCGCCAGGATTTTTTCAAGTTTTAAATTTTTCCCGGTAATGGTAACTTTCTGGGAATAGGTTTTTGCCGATATGTGCAGGCAAAAAAATAAAAGAATAAAAGCAGTTAGCCTCATAACTCGCAGTGTTGAGCATGAAAACCGGAAATAAGCCAATAGAAATGACGTCCGGTTACAAATAGCAGTAAATTGCATACTTTCGTAACGGTTTTTGGTTGATAATAAAGCAGTCTTGTATTGAGCAATGCAAATTGTTTCCAGGATCAACCGGAGCTATCCGCCGGAAGTGCTGCAAACACTTCCGGTTCTTTTTTCCAGACCTGGACTGGTTTTACTTCATTGTTATTTATTTTTAATGGTGATTTTATTCTATCGTTAAAACTTTCCCATCCAGTTTATACCGTATATTAAATTGTGAAAGCACTTCCAGTATTTGTGACAGCTGAAGATCCCTTCCAAGCTTTCCATGAAACGTTCTTTCAGGCACCGGTCCTTTATACACAATCTCCAGGTCGTACCACCTGGAAAGCTGCCGCATAAATGCTGCGGTTTCTACACCTTCCATATTGAAGATTCCTTTTTTCCAGGCAACGGCCTTTTCTGCCTCGCCTGCCATCACTCCAATTTCCGCATCGGAGCTATCGGCAGCATGGATGAGCGCCTGTTCCCCCGGTTTCAGGATCCTGGTATTCTTTCCTTTTACAATCCTCACACTTCCTTCCAGCAGGGTAGTTTTTATCATAGGTTCATCCGTGTAGCCGTTGATATTAAATTCTGTTCCCAGCACCTGCACCTCCGCTTCATGATTAATGCTTACCTGAAAGGGCATCTGCTCATTCTTTGCCACTTCAAAATAAGCTTCTCCGGTTACCTCCACTCTTCTCTCCGATCCACTGAAGGCTGTAGGATAACGGATAGAAGAGGCTGCGTTCAGCCATACCGTTGTGCCATCCGGAAGAATAATTTTAAATTGCCTTCCCCGTGGCGTAGTCATGGTATTCCATAGTACTTCCGCCGTTGCTTGTCCGCCGGGATGATATGCCAGCTGGCCGTCTTTTAATACTACCTGTGTTCCATTCTGACTAGCAATAACGCTGTTACCCAAGCTGTCTAACACAACCCGGGAACCGTCTGCCAGCGTAAGCACTGCCCCGTTTTTCCCGGGTGTAATTTGTGGCAAAGGCCGGAGGTCCTGCGATACACGCGGCATATGGGATGAATCGGATAACAGGAAATAACTTCCTGCTGCAAGGATAAGCAGGAGTGATGCGGCGGCCCATCCCCATCTGCGCAGAACACGAAGGCGGCGAACCGGGGGATCTGCCTGTTGCAGTTTATCCTGCAGGGCCAGCAGGCTCTTCTCCCTGCGGTCAACATCCTCCTCCCCGGTTAATAATTGCGTTGCCGCTTTTTCTGCTATAAATCTGTCCAGTATATCACGGTTGGCAGGATCTTCCAGCATAGCAATAAATGCTGTCTCCTGTCCGGGAGTCAGCGAATCTGTGAGATAAGCTTCTATTAGTGCAACAAATGACGTGTTCATGAATGTATGATTATGGTTCCTGCACATCCGTGTACATATACCACGGAAATAAATAGCAGTACTCCCGAAAAAAAAATACTTTTTTTATCCCTGGCAGATAATGACCAGGAAAAGCAGTTCCGGAAGATATCCCTGCCGGCTAAGATGGCCGCGGATATGGTTCAGGGTAAGGGTAATGAGGTTAGCGACCGTTTTTTTGGACACCTGCATTTGTTGGGCGATCTGTTCGTGTGTGAGGCCCTGTTCACGGCTGAGGTTAAAGATCTGCTGTTGCCTGGCCGGCAGGCTGCTTAGCGCTTCCTTTACCAGCACAGTGGCTTCTTTGCTGTTCATGAGCGCTTCCTGCGGAGATTCCGCTGTGCCGGCAATAACCGGTTCCATGCCCTGGATCAGCAGGTGACGGTGATTCCTGCGCAAAGTATTGATGATCTCATTACGCACCATCACCATAAAATAAGGACGGAACTCCTGCAGGGCCGGAAGCGTTTCTTTTTTATGCCAGAGTTTTACAAATACTTCCTGGATAGTGTCTTCCGCCTGTGCAGGCGATTTCAGGAAGGAGAGCGCAAGGTGGTATACCTCGTTCCAGTAATGCCGGTATAACTGCGCAAAAGCCTGTTGATCGCCAACTGCGATACCTGTAAGCAGCTCCTTCTCAGCATATAAAGGAATATCCGGCAAATAAATCGGTTTAAAACTATTTAATTAAAAGGCACAGACAGGGAGATAGTTTAGTGCTTGCCTCACCCGTTCCGCAATATTAAGGAATTGTGGGAATGTTTACTCATCAGGTATCCGGCTTACTTTATTTTTTTGTTGCAATAAAAAAGGGGTGTCTCTTCTGAAACACCCCTTTCCTTCTCTTTACAATCCCTTTCCAAACTCCGGCGCCTGTTTATCATACCAGATCCTTTGCGAACTCAGTGTAGGCAAATCCTGCGCATTGGGCGTAAAGCCCTGTTGCTGCATAGCGGTATTCCAGTTAGCCCTGTTTACTTCACCGGGATCTGTAAGCCAGAACCGGCGTGGTATCAGCTCATTAAAGGTTTCCCTGCCATAGTAAGCAGAACCCGTTTTTGGATAACCGGTGCGCCTGCAAAATACATAGGCTTCATTAGCTTGCCGGTACATGCTCAGGTAAGCCTGTATGTAAATCCGTTCAAGGTTATTCACCCCGTTGAATTTCACCTGCGCATTATTCAGATAAGCATTGATTTCAGTTAACCCGGTGCCGGTGTAAGCCGTAGTAGAACCGGCTGCAACAGCAATCGCATTCATGGTTTGAATGGAAGACGTAATGCCTTTTTTATACCAGTCTTCCGCCGTTCCTTTGGTATCCGCACCCCCGGCATATCCCTTCTGTATAAACTCTGCTAAATAAAAACAGGTTTCTGCATAGGTAACCGGTACATCCAGGAAGTTGCCGGTAGCCGAGTTGAGCTTGGGAGAAAAGAACCGGCGGTTAATAGGCGATATCAGGTTGTATTTGGTATACTGACTTACAATAAATCCATTTCCGATATACGCTGCCACGGTGGGATTGGTGGTCCAGTCGGCCGGACCGCCCTGGTACATGATCAGCGGATCATTTGGATTAATGAAAGCCGGCAAGGTAACGTTGTATTTGGTCAGCGAATCTTTATAGCTGCCTACCAGGTCGTTCTTTTCAAAATACACCGGTAAACGCGGGTCCTCGCTCTTTTTCAGGAACGCCATAATGGAAGTGGTGGCATAGCGACGGCTGCGGTAGTCGATATCTCCACCGTTGCCAAAGGGCGTATAGGTGCTGTTAAGATACTTCACCTGTGAATCGTCGCCATCAATAGGCCCGATAGGATCTTTTAATACCTGCTGGAATACGGCCTGGCATTTTGCTTTATCGGCATTCTCTAACCTGGCTGCTATACGAAGTTTAAGCGTGTTGGCCAGCTTCACCCATTTGATCCAGTCGCTCTGATAAAAAATATCCGACTGACCGTAGCTTACCTGTGTGGGAAGCGCACTGTTCGACAACACTGCAATGGCCGCATCCAGTTGTGAAAGCCAGTTGTTGAACAGGGCCGGCTGCTCATCATATACAGGTCCGTATTGCGATTGGTAACGGCCTTCAATTGCCTGTGAATAAGGAATGGAACCGTTCATGTCTGTAACTTTCAGCCCGTGAAGCACCTGTAATACGTAGGTTACCATAGCAATCTTCTGGTACTCGTCTTTATTCGGCATGGCATCTACCTGCTTTCTTATTTCAAAGAGATTAGGTAAAATCTGCAGGTAATAGTTATTATACCGGGTGTTTACATTGTTGGTGATTTCGTAGGGACTGGAAGTAACATGCTGCGTAAAACGCATCAGTTGTTCCATGCTTTCCCATACCCATTCTGTACCCTGGTAGGTAATGATTTTATCCTGCGAATAACTCAACAGGAATTTTACATCCGGCTTGGCAACAAGACTTGGATTGGTATTGATATCCCCGAAATTTTTAGAACACGAACTAACGCCCAGCAGTGCCAGTAACAAACCGGTTTTTATATATTGAAATGTATTTTTCATGATCTTGATTTTTTGTTTGTACAATTTATTTTTCCTTAGAACCCAACCCTGATGGTACCTGCAATGGAACGTACCATCGGCAGAAATCCTTCTTCACCGGAGAAGGCCGTGTTATTGGAATTGTTGGATGCAGGATTGTAATTAAAAGGCAATGAATTGTACAGGTATAACAGGTCGCGGCCAACAATCGCCACGCTAAGATTATTCAGCATCAGCTTCTTACAGAGTGCCGGTGAAAACTGGTATGCTAAAGACACCTGTCTCAAAGAAATCCAGGAATTCTTTTTGATCCAGTAATCGGAAACACCGGTAGAGGAAGAACCATAGCGATAATAAAACTGCGGCGCGTGGGTAGGTTCCACAAATCCTTTTTCATAAGCCTGCTGATAGGTCATGCCGCCTACGTTTACCTGTGAGCCATCAGGCATGGTTACCATCTGGCCTTTGGCAAATACGCCGTCGGGAATAAGACCGTCGTCGTAGGTTTGCTGATCATACTTGCTGGTCCAGGTAATGCCGCCATGTTCGGCATCCCTGCCCTGGAGGGTGTTGGGCAATACGCCGGTATGTGTGCCATAGCGATAGGTAAGCAATACGAAGTCGCCGCCAAATTTGCCATCCAGTAATACATTCAGCGAAATGTTTTTAAACCGGAAAGTATTGCTCCATCCGGCACGGAACTTCGCATTGATATCCCCTACATCCTGTAAGGTGTTGCTGCGGGCGGGGAATCCGGCGCGCGCATCGGAGCGCCAGGCCAGTTCCGGTTTCCCGTTATTGGGATCGTCTATCGGGTTACCATTGGCATCTGTAGCCTGGTATGTTCTTGAATGAATGGTGGTACGGAGGGTACCGTAAGATTTACCTACAATAGCCCAGGTACTGATTTCTCCTACATTGGCTTTCAGGTCGTACTCTGTTCTGCCGGGATACAGGGATTTAATGAGGTTCCTGTTAAGGGAGTAGTTTACGCTGGTGTTCCATTCAAAACTGTTGGATTTCACCGGTGTTCCGTCTATCATAACTTCCAATCCCCTGTTCTGGATATTTCCGGCGTTGATGATAATACCTTCCAGTCCGGATTCCGGCGGGGTGCCAATATCGAGGATCTGGTTTTTGGTATTATCCTGGTAAACAGATACATCAAAGCCAACCCTGTTTTTGAGAAAGCGCATTTCCATACCCAGCTCCTTAGCTACTTTTCTTTCCGGTTTCAGATCAGGTACCAGTGCAATAAACTTACCGGTAAGCGGATCGGGATAGCGGCTGTAAGTAGAGATGGGCAGATCCAGTCCACCGGAGGAGGTATAACCGTTAAACGCAAATCCGGGATTGATATTAAAAGGATCGGTATCATTACCCAGTCCGGCGATATTACCTCTTAACTTACCATAGGAAATCCATGCGGGCAGTTTAAAGGTTTCAGAGAACAGCCAGGAAACGCTGACAGCCGGGTACTGATAAAAATAATTACCGCTGCCATTGGTATAAGTAAGCGCGGAGGACCAGTCGCCGCGGAAAGTACCCTGCACAAACAACTGGTTCTTCCAGGCCAGGTCCACACTGGCGTAAATAGAGTTAAAGGCTTTCTTACTTTTTAGTCCGCCTTCTGCCTTTGGTTTCTCTACGGAGTTTGCCAGGAAGTAGTTGCCGGGATAACTGAGCCCGCCTACTGTTTCGCTGTAGTTATAGGTAGTTTGGAAACGTTGGGTTTCACCGCCTATGTAACCGCTGAGGTCAAGATCTTTGGTGAGGGTTTTATTAATGGTACCCATCCATTTAAAGAAATAGCTTTCTTTACTTGTATGACCAAGACCGTATAAGCCGCCGGTGAAATTCTGTCCCTGTCCCAGTTCCTTGTTTTCATTTTTGGTGTACAGGTTATTCACGTTGCCTTCCAGTACGAGGTTTGCCCAGGGGGTGAGCTTAGCGGTAATGGCTACACGACCGCGAATGGTTTGCTCATTCTGGAAATAATCGTTTTCAAATAAATTAAACCAGAAGCGGGACTCCGGCGACTTGTTGGTTTCGTTGGGATCTGCCGGGTTGGGTGCGCCACCAAGTGCGCTGGTATAATGTTCTTTCTGCATCCAGTACTTTGTATCATAGTTACGTGGTAAGATCCAGGTAAACAACTTACCAAAGTTATAGGATGCAAAGGCATCGAGACCACCCAACCGTGGCGGGTTTCTTCCGGTGAAGTAGGTGTAGTTGGCACTTACATCGGCACTCAGGAATTTATTGATGATGTGGGTAACACGCGCTTCCACACTGTTTTTAAGCAGGGTGTTTTTGGCAACGATACCTTCGCTCTGGTCGCGGGTATAGGATACGCGGAAAGTGGATCGGTCGTTACCGCCATCGAGTGATACGTTGGTAGCGGAACCATGACCGGTTTGGAATGCGTCGAGGAAATTATTGGGCTGCGCTACATATTTGGTGGGGGTGCCGTCGTAGTTGATCACATCCTGGCCGGCGAAGCGGGGACCCCAGTTTTCCAGCTCCCGTCCAATTTGCCGGTCGATATACGGTTTACCTGAACTGGGATCGGTGGGGAACACTTTTGTTCTCCATTGTTCGTTTGGTTTATAATTGGGATCGCGGTTATCGGTGAAGAATCCGCCTACGGTACCACCGCCAAATTCGTTCTGGAAGTCGGGCCCGGAATAAGGTTTGAATACATTAAACGTCTGACTAACGTTAATGCCTAAACCTTTTCTTTCATGTCCTTTTTTAGTGGTGATAAGAATTACCCCGTTGATAGCGCGGGAGCCGTACAACGCGGCAGCGGATGATCCTTTGAGTACGGTAACGGATTCAAAGTCTTCCATGTTCAGGTTTTTCAGATCATTACCAAAGTCGCGCCCGGTGCCGTTGAACGTACCATTATCTACGATCACGCCATCGATCACAAAAATGGGTTGGTTGTTATTGCGGAGGGTGGAGTTACCGCGGATCACTATTTTGGTACTTCCAAAAAGTCCGCCTGCGCCCTGGTCTATCTGCACGCCGGCTACTTTTCCCTGCAGGGCATTTACCGGGTTCACTTCATTGGTGATGGCGAGGTCGGCGCCTTTGATTTCGGTGGCCGAAAAGCCGAGGCTCTTCTTGGCTTTGGTAATACCCAAAGCCGTAACCACTACTTCTCCCAGCTGTTTGTTGTCTTCCACTACGGTAACATTGATAGTGGTTTGGTTGTTAATGGGAATTTCCTGCCGCAGGTAGCCGATAGCATTAAAGATCAGTACGCCATTAGCCGGTGCGTTGATGGAATAGTTGCCGGCTGCATCGGAAACGCTGCCTGTTTTAGTACCTTTCAGTAATACAGAAACACCGGGTATTACTTCTTTTTTTGTGGAAGTAATTGTTCCGGTGACTTTAATGTTTTGGGCAAAGGCTGCAGCAGTACAGCAGAGGATCAGGTATAAAGAAAATGCTCCGCGTTTGCAGGAACGTAAACATGTCCACATACATGTGAGTTTTAAGGTTGATAATACTTATGCTATTGACTGATTTGAATTGCGCGATTTGTTCACTTGCTTATGATGGTTGATTACAGTAACTGTTAATGACTTGCTTATAACTATAACGGCTGAACTGGTCAATTGTTTAATGCCGTAAATGTGTTTCTGCTATTTTTTCGGAGGTCGTCCTGTACATTGATATTTTTGTAAAATAATCTAAAACCAGCTATCAGCCAACAAGTTTTATCTATTCACTTTTAAATACAATATGTCATGTTTACAACCATTTCCCGCCCGGAACTTTATTGTCCTTATCCTCAGCGTTTGCACCCGCAGGTATATGAAGCGGATGCGCATACGACCGACTGGGTTCATGCTTTTCATCTTGCCACAGACGAAAGCTCCTGGAATGCTTATCACGACCAGAAGTTCACCTGGATGGTGGCCAGGATGTTCCCGGATGCGCCGTTCTTTTCTTTATGTATTGCGAGCGATTTTAACACGCTTCTTTTTTTGTGGGATGATCATCTCGATGCGCTGGCGCCCAATGAATTTAATACCGGCTTTGAGCGTATGGCCCACCACATGATGCAGATCCTGCAAGCCGGCCGTACATTCACACTGGAAAGCGGCGGTCCCCTGCTGGCGGCCATGAGCGATATCTGGCAGCGGATGTGCCGGATCAGCAACCGGGCCTGGCAGGCACGTTTTGCCCGCAGCCTGAAGGATGCCTTTACTGCCAACCTTTGGCGTATGCAACATGTAGATCATGCCCGCAACATTTCCCTGAAAGATTACATGCGTTTTCGTCCACAAATCGGTGGCGCTAACTTTTTCCTGGAACTGGCCACCCTCATGGGCGCCATCCATTTGCCCGCCGACCTGCGCGCAAACACGCAGGTGAAAAACATAGGGCTGTATTGCAGTCGTACCATTTGCTGGGCCAACGACCTCTACTCCTTCTCCAAGGAATCAGAACTCGGCGATGAACTGAACCTGGTAATGCTGTTAAAGCATCACCAGCAGCTTACACTGGACCAGGCTGTAGAACAGGCCGTGAAGATCCACAACTCTGAAGTTGCATTGTTCAACAATACCGCCGATGTGCTCACCGCTGTGTGCGCAGCTGGCGTACGACCGGTACTGGAACGGTATATTTTAACATTGGGACAAATGATGAAAGGCAACATCGACTGGAGTGGTAAGGATACTACCCGCTATCAGTATGTATATGCGTAACTATTGGAACAATACTTTATTTACCGTATTGTTCAACAGTTTAAGATCAATAGGTTTGGAAATATATTCCCTGGCGCCCGCGCCCAGCATATCATCGATCGACTCCTGGAATGCATCGCCTGATACGGCGATCACCGGAATATTTTTTAAAGCAGGTATATCACCGAGCTTCTGAAGGGTATCTTTCCCGCTAAGTCCCGGCATATAACTATCTATGAAAATAAGATCCGGTTTTTCATCCATTGCTTTGTTAATACCTTCTGCCCCGCTGCCGGCCACCATGGTAGTGAAGCCAAGCCTGCGCAGAAAGTTGGACAATACCACCTGGCTCATCTCATTATCATCAATTACCAGGCTTTTCAGCCCTTTATGCAAGGTCAATTCCATCCAGCCACCCTGGGCAGGCGACGGCGCCTCGCTCACTGTCAGCGGTAACCGCACAATAAATGTAGCGCCTTCTTCAGGGACACTGGTAACGGTGATCTTCCCACCCATCATCTCCACATATTTCTTTGTAATCGGCAACCCAAGACCTGTACCTTCAAAATCGCTTTTACCCGATTTAAACGGCGTAAACAGCGTAACCAGGTCGGCGTCAGGAATACCTTGTCCCTGGTCCTTTACCAGGAACTGCCACTGGCTTCCCTCGTGCGACACGCCTACTGAAATAAGGCTGTTGGTACGGGTAAATTTGATAGCGTTAAACAGCAGGTTATTCAGCACCTGCGCCAGTTTGTTTTTATCTGCCAGTATATAGCAGGGCATATCTTCTGCAATATCTGCCCTGATCTTTATTCCCCGCAGATCAGCGATGTATTGGTATACGATGATTTTATCGGAAATCAGTTCGCGGATATTAAATGATTCGGGATGAATGGCATGCGCCGCGCCGTCTTCTATTTTAGAAATGGCCAGCACATTATTGATGATCTGTAAAACGTTGTGGGTAGCGGAATACAGGTGCTCTATTTCCGGGCGTATATCGTTGTAGCGTTCTTCTTTATGTACTTTCATCATCAGGTCCTGGCTGATACCGTAAATGGCATTCAGCGGGTTCCGGATTTCGTGACTGGTTTCCCTCACAAAAATCGTTTTCTCATCAGTGGCTTTTGTCAGCTTTGTATTGAGCGTTTTTAGTTTTCTTACATACAGGAAGATAGTAGCTACATCCAGCAGGAGGATAGCGGGTAGCGTTATCCAGCGGATAAGAAATTGCTGGTCATGCCCCATTTCCATAGGGGTGATCAGTGCATGATAATAATTGATTTCGCAGGCTATTACTGACACCACGGCTACCACAATACTGGCTGCTACCAGCGTACGGGTCCTGAAAATCATGAGCGACGCTCCGAGCAGGAACAGGAATAACAGGTGTACTTCTGTTAGCATGCCCATTACGGCACTGAAATAAACAATGGCTACATTGTTAATGGCAACAAAGGCTATACTGGCTAAAACAGGTTTATTTGCGGCATTGAGGAGCAATACGCCCAGGAAAAGTCCGGCTTCAATATAGGCGGGGATCAGCAGATCCAGCTTGCCGGTACCGAGGTAAATAAAGGCGCCGAATAAGAGGCAAAGAGCGGTGGTAATAACAGAAAAAGTATTGACCATCCTGGTCACCTTTGCCAGTGATTCCTCCTGGCGGGAGGTTCCGGTATTCACAACACGGTGAAAAAGTTGACCGATGTTCATATGGCTATATTTTGAGAGGGCATCCGCAGATAGCTGACAAAGTAAAACAGTTGTAAAAATCAGTTATATCACATGCATAAATCTACTGCAATTTAATGATTAATGAGATTATTTATTTCCCGGAACCCTTTACTTTTAACAGGCTGGCATTAATAGCTACCACCACCGTGCTTACCGTCATCAAAACCGCTCCGGCAGCGGGGCTCAGCAAAATCCCCTGCTTATAAAGCACGCCGGCGGCCAGTGGAAGCGCCACAATATTATAACCCGTTGCCCAGGCGAGGTTCTGGATCATTTTCCGGTAGGTAGCCTTCCCAAATAAGATCAGGTTTACCACGTCCTGCGGGTTGCTGTTCACCAGTACGATGCCGGCTGTTTCCGCCGCCACATCGCTCCCACTGCCAATGGCAATACCCACATTAGCCTGGGCCAGCGCGGGCGCGTCGTTGATCCCGTCGCCGGTCATGGCCACAAATTCGCCCTGTTGCTGCAGTTCTTTTATCTTATCCAGTTTCTGGTGGGGCAACACTTCCGCGATATAGCTGTCCATATCAAGCGTTTTACTTACACTTTCTGCCACCACTTTATTATCGCCCGTAAGCAGCACCGTTTTGATCCGGTTTTCCTTCAGCGTGGCAATAGCGCCTGCCGATTCCGGCCGGATCTGGTCCGCCAGCGCAATAAAGCCCGCCACCGTGTTGTCCGTTACAACATATACCAGCGTTTCCCCCGGCTGAATGGTAGCAGTAGCGGCATCCTTGAAATGCTCCCCGGCATAACCCGGGCTCACCACCTGTACCGTTTTCCCGGCAATATTACCGGTGATGCCTTTCCCGGTGATAGCGGTTACATTTTCCGCCGCCGGCAGGGTGAGCTGCATTTCTTTCGCCTTACCGGTAATACCCGTGGCAATGGGATGCTCGGAACTCCCTTCCAGCGCGGCCGCCATTTTCAGGATCTCTTCTTTGGAAATACCCTGCTGCAATGATTCAAACCGCACCACCTCGAAACGGCCTACCGTGAGGGTACCTGTCTTATCAAAAACAAGGGTGGTAATCTTCCTCGAATTCTCAAAATCAGTCCGGTTCTTTATCAGCAGTCCATGCCGTGCTGATAAAGCGGTGGATTTTGCAATCACCAGCGGCACCGCCAGTCCCAGCGCATGCGGGCAACAGATCACGATCACCGTTACCATGCGCTCTATGGCAAACGACAACTCCCGGCCGCTCAGCCACCAGTATAAAAAAGTAGCGATACCGGCCAAAATGGCGATCACCGTGAGCCAGCGCGCAGCTTTGTCGGCCAGCAATTGCGTTTTCGACCTGGACTGCTGCGCATCCTGCACCAGCTTTACTACCTGCGACAAATACGAATCCGCTGCGCCGTGCGTAACCGTTATTTTGATGGCGCCGTTGCCATTGATGGACCCGGCAATTACTTTATCGTTCGCCTGCTTTTCTACCGGCCTCGACTCACCGGTGAGCATACTTTCATTCAGCGACGTGCTGCCTTCCAGTATAACACCATCCGCGGCTACTTTCTCCCCGGGTTTTACCAGGATGATGTCCCCGGCTTTCAGCTCCGCGGTTTTTACTTCCATCACATGATCGCCATGCACCAGGTGCGCTTCATCGGGCATCAGCTGCACTAATAATTCCAGTTCCCGTGAGGCGCCCATCACCGATTTCATTTCAATCCAGTGTCCCAGCAGCATGATGAGGATCAGGGTAGTGAGCTCCCAGAAAAAATCCATGCCCTGCAATCCGAATACAGTAGCTACGCTGTACACGTAGGCTACCGTAATGGCAAAGCCTATCAGCGTCATCATGCCCGGCTCCCGGCTTTTCATTTCGTCCCACCATCCTTTCAGGAAAGGCCATCCGCCGTATATAAACACTACAGAAGATAATATCAGCAAAACATAGGCATCTCCGGAAAATGTAAAAGAAATACCCAGCCAGTGCTGGATCATCTTTGACAGCAACATTACTGGTACCGTCAACACCAGCACTACATAAAAACGTTTCCTGAAATCGGCGATCATCATGGCATGATGATCGTGATGCGCTCCGTGGTTCATGGTGGCATGTTCATGCTCCATTTTCATGGTGTTGTGCTGATGCTGATGTTCCATTGCTGTAAGTTTTAATAGCTTAATGTAATGCCCGCGCCAAGTCCCATATCACTGTCGTAATGCGTGGAAAATGCAAAGTTCCTTGTTACAATGTACCGGAACCCTGCCATATATTCTTTATCGGTGTTCACCATAAAACCAAAACGTAACCGTCTTGTAATGGGTACATCTTCTCTTGTTAACTGTACCCGTACCCTGCCATCTGTATCTACAGACGCATCGGCCACAATCAGCATGGGTAAAGTATATTCCAGCCCCACGTGAAACACCTGCCTGAAGTCCTTTGTATTTTGCTGACCGAAGAGATTCTTCTCAGGTTCATCCATTTTGCGGTAACGCACGTCCCAGCCGATGTAAGGGAACAGCCACTGGTTTTTACCGAGGTATCTTCCAAAATGACTTTCACTTTCATAACCATTCCGGTCGTTTAATCCTACGCGCCATTCGGTGGACAAACGGTAACGGCTATTCGCCACTACAATTTCTCCGTCGCTGCCGGTGCTTTCCAGTCCTACGCGTGCCATCGGGTATAACATGCGGTCGTCTTTCTTCAGCATGCGGTATGCTTTTGCAGGGTCCGGCACTTCTGGATTAGGTGGTGAATTTTCGTAGCTGAACACCCGTCCCATGCCACTCATCATGTGATACAGAATGTGACAGTGAAAGAACCAGTCGCCGCTTTCTGTAGCTGCAAACTCAATCGTATCTACTTCCATCGGCATGATGTCCAGTACGGTTTTCAGCGGTGAATATTCGCCCTGCCCGTTCAGTACCCGGAAGAAATGTCCGTGCAGGTGCATGGGATGCCGCATCATGGTATTGTTGTACAACACGATCCGTACAATTTCCCCTTTCTTTATTAAGATCTTATCTGTTTCAGATACTACTTTGTTGTTGATGCTCCATACATAACGGTTCATGTTCCCTGTTAGTTCAAAATGCAGGAGTTTAACGGGGCCGTCCGGCAGCGTTGTTTTTTCCGGCGCCCGCAGCATGCCGTAGTTCAGGGTTACGATATCCCCGGCAGCGCTATCCATTTGCATGTTGTGCATATCATGACCTGCGTTATTCATGGGTTTATCATCGCCGGTGATTTCAGGATACATCACGGTGTTCATATCCATTACCTGGTTGCTCATCTGCATACCACTGCTGGTATCGAGGTTACCATCCATCTTCATCATATCATTCATCATCTTCATACCCTCAAAATATTTCAGGCGGGGTAATGGCTTCGCCGGCATTTTCATGCCCTGGCCCAGCCACAGGGAGGTGGACCGGGTACGGTCTTCTGCAGTGGCGAGGAATTCGTACTGCATATTATCGGGGATGGTTACTATTACATCGTAAGTTTCAGATACGCCCACCAGGAGCCGGTCTACTTCCACGGGTTCTACATCGGCGCCATCATTGGCCACCACGGTGAGTTTACCGCCGGCGTAGTTCAGCCAGAAATAAGTAGAGGAGCTGCCGTTTACGATACGTAATCTTACTTTATCACCGGCTTTAAACTGCGGTTGCGTATCTGCTTCTTTACCGTTGGACAGGAAGCGTTCGTAATATACGTCGCTCACATCCATGGCGTTCATGCGTTTCCATTCATTGGTCACTTTGGTTTTGAAATGCTTGTGCTGTATGGCTTCGGCGTAGCTCTGCACCGATCCTTTTTTAATAGCAAACCAGTCGTTGGCATTATGCAGGTACCTGTTTACCGTATGCGGGTGCATATCGGTCCAGTCGCTCAGCAACAACGTATATTCTTTACCGGTAGTTTCCTTTCGTTCATGCAAAACAATGGCGCCATACATACCGCTTTGTTCCTGGAACATGGTGTGGCTGTGGTACCAGTAGGTACCGTGTTGTACAATGGGGAAGCGGTACAGATGTGTTTCACCGGCTTTCACGGGCCGTGTGGTAAGATAGGAAACGCCATCGTATTGATTGGGTAATATCAGGCCGTGCCAGTGAATAGACGTTTCTTCGTTTAATGTGTTGTGTACGTAGATTTCTGCGGTATCTCCTTCCGTGAAGTGCAGGGTTGGTCCGGGAATGGTTCCGTTGATAGTAAGTGCGTGGCTCATTTTACCGGAGTAGTGTACCATGCTGTCGCCCACGTACAAATCGTAGCGGACTACCTTTGGCGTGGTGTTTAAAGAAGCCTGTGCAGTAACAATACTACACAGGCTCATCAATGTTATATACAGGAATACTGCTTTCATACGGATAATTAAAGAACTATTTAATGGTATCGCTTACTTTACCACAGGTGAGCATCTGGCTGCCGTAGTAAGGGTTTTTAACAGCGTTGCTGCTGCTTAACCAGTAAGCTTTTTTCATGGGGCAGTATTCCTGGTATACCGGCTGCGCAGAAAGTGGTACTGCTTTGGCGAGCTGGTAGAAATTATCAGAGAATGTTTTGAAATATTCGCGTTGTTTGCTGATGTCTTTTGCTTCAGCGATGGCTTTGGCATCTGCCGACAGCTTTGCAGCCAGTGGCATATAAGCGTTATGAACAGCGGGCGGCATGGATGACATATCAACCTGGGCAGCGGCTTTTACAAACTCATCTGCTTTGGCAGCGGCCACTCCCGCATTGCTGCTCACCAGTGCATCTTTAATATTGTAGTATAAAGAGAGTAAGGGAGATAACTGCGTGGAAACAGTTTTATCCTGTGCCATACCCTGTTGCATAAATGCAGCTATCAATACGATGCCTGTCATTAATATCTTTTTCATATCTGTTAGTTTTTACTTGTTGATAATATCTTCCATGCTGCTGTTGTTACGCTAATGCGTCTGCCTTGTAACCGGCTTTCTCTATCGCCACCCTGACTTCGCTTTTATCCAGGTTTTCTTTTGTAATGGTAAGTATTTTATCCGGGCTGGCCAGGTCTACTTCCCAGTTATCGGCGCCTACCAGTTTATTTAGTACAGGCGTTACCGTTGCAATACATCCGGAGCATTTGATATTCGTTTTGAATTGTGTTGCGTTCATGTTGATTCTTTTTATCTGTTGATGAATAATTAATCTGATGATGTAAAATTACGATGCAACGGGACGGGAGCTGTTATACAATTCATGCTATCTTTTACATAATTCTCATGCGGATGTTTCTACGCTTTTCAGGGGATACGGGTGATATTATATCATTTTCGCCAATCCGCCCTGAAAAATTATAAAATAATGCCTGTCTTCCTTACATTTATACGCACATGATTCAACAGGGGTCTTCCCCGCAATACAGACAATACCACAATTATGAAAAAAAACGTTTTATTACTGGCGGCAACCATGATAAGTTCCTTCAGTTTTGCCGACGTACGTTTACCCAACGTTTTCGGCGACAACATGGTGTTACAGCGCGACAAGCCGATCCCGGTATGGGGCTGGGCCGATAAAAATGAAAAGGTAACCATCCGGTTCAACCAGCAGGAAAAAACCGTAAAGGCAGATAAGAACGGTAAATGGAAGGTATTCCTGCAGCCGGAGAAAGCAGGCGGTCCCTATACCCTGTCCGTGAAGGGCAAAAATGATATCAGTCTCCACGATATCCTGATGGGCGACGTATGGATCTGCAGCGGGCAATCGAATATGGAATTCCATGTGAACGGGGTAACCAACGCCAATAAAGAAATTGCCCAATCCGCCAACCCGGCCATCCGGCACTTTTACCTGCCCAAAGCAATGTCAGTAGTTCCGCTGGAAGATGTGAAGCAAAGCGCCTGGCTGCCTGCATCCCCGGAAAACACCGGCGATTTTACAGCGGTAGGCTACTTCTTTGCCAAAGCGCTGAATGAACAAACAAAGGTGCCTATCGGCTTAATACATACTTCCTGGGGTGGTACCATCGTGGAAACCTGGATCAGCCGCGACGGACTGGCCAATGCCGGCGACTTCAGCGACATGATGCAGCACCTGCCCGCACTGAACCTGGACTCCGCTGCTATCGTAGCCAAAAACAGGCAACAGGAGCTGATCCGGAATTTACAGGGGAACCTGCCAGATGCAGGTACACTTGCCACCTGGTCCACTCCCGGTGCGGACGACCAGTCGTGGAAAAAAATGAAGGTACCCGGCCTTTGGGAGGAACAACTGCTACCCAACTTCGACGGGATCGTATGGTTCCGTAAAAACTTCCAGGTGGCTGCAGCCGATGCCGGAAAACCAGCGGAGCTTAGCCTGGGCACTATAGACGACAACGACGTTACTTACATTAACGGTACACAGGTAGGCAGTACCAAAGGTTACGACGCCGCCCGTACCTATAAAATCCCTGCCGGGGTGTTAAAAGCCGGCAATAATGTGATTGCAGTAAGTATAGAAGATAATACCGGCGGCGGCGGTTTTTATGGCGATGCAGAAAGTGTTTTTCTGCAAACAGCCAGCCAGAAACTATCCCTCGCAGGCGATTGGGCATTCCGCATCCAGAAGGCCATCAACCCCGGCACCAGCGTGGGTCCCAACAGTTACCCTTCCCTGCTGTTTAACGCCATGATCAACCCCGTACTGCCTTTTGCCATCAAAGGCGCCATCTGGTACCAGGGCGAAAGCAATGCCGACCGCGCCTACCAGTACCGCAAAGCCTTTCCGCTGCTGATCAGCGACTGGCGCCGGTTGTGGAACCAGGGCGAGTTTCCGTTTTACTTTGTACAGCTGGCCAGCTTTAACTCCGCCAATGGCAATAGCCAGAAAGGCAGCAAGTGGGCAGAACTGAGAGAAGCGCAAACCCTTACCCTGCAGGTGCCCCATACCGGCATGGCCGTTATCACCGATATTGGCGAATCCAAAGACATCCACCCGAAAAACAAACAGGACGTAGGTAAGCGACTGGCAGCCGTAGCCTTACATGACACCTACGGGCAAAACAATGTTTTCAGCGGCCCGGTATACCAGTCCATGCAGGTAAACGGCAACAAGGTAACCGTTAGCTTTACCAGCACCGGCAGCGGACTGGAAGTAAAAGATAAGTATGGTTATATCCGCGGATTTGAAGTAGCCGGCGCCGATAAGCAATTCCATTACGCCAAAGCATTTGTTGACGGCGATAAAGTAGTGGTATATGCCGATGAAGTAAGTACCCCGGTAGCCGTGCGTTATGGCTGGTCAGATGATAACCTGGAAGATAATCTTTTTAACAAAGACGGCTTCCCGGCAGCGCCTTTCCGCACCGATACGTGGAAAGGGGTTACAGAAGAAGTGAAGTATACCGTAAAATAAAATGGGTTGTACACATAGAAAACGGATTTGCAGGCTATCTGCAAATCCGTTTTTATTTAAAATAAGGACGGCGCCGGCAGCAAGGTGGTTTCTTTTTCCCATACCACCGCGGCCAGCGCATCTATCAGTTTTCGTACCTGCGTTTCCGTATCCGCATCCGTAATCACACCTTCGCCGTTTACTTTTGTTCTTACCGAGGAAATCACCAGCTGCGCATCTTCAGCAATCTTTGACTCAATGATCAGCAGTGTGCCCAGCAGCGACTGGTGTGCTTTATGGCCTGAAGTACCGGCTGTAATCAGCGCTACCGGCTTTTGTGAGAAGTGCATGGAAGATACGGTCCAGTCGATCGCATTTTTTAGTGTCCCCGGCACACCAATGGCGTATTCCGGCGTACATATCAGCACGGCATCTGCCGCCGCCAGTTGTGCGCGGAAATGTTGCACCGCCTCCGGTGCGCTGCCGGCGTCCATGTCCAGGTCCGGGTTAAAATGCGGGATGGCCGTAAGGCTATCCAGCAGCTGCACGGTAAACTTACCGGCGCCCAGCTCCGTGATCGCTTTTATCAGGTGATGATTGGAAGAGGACTGCCGGGTGCTTCCACAGATAGCCAGTAGCTTTATCGGTTGTGTCATATGCGTATCGTTCATTGCCCCGCAAATTAAGCGGATTCCCCCACTCTGCCAGCAACGGCACATCGATTTTATTGATGGCGCCATAGTCCTTTCCCATCTCTCCCGAGATTTAAAAAAATATTCTCCGAAAAAAAAATATATTTGTCAGACCACGTTCCGGATATCAACTAAGAGAAGAATTCCATGTATAATGAAACTGAGTTACTGACCAAAATCGCGGCAGGAGATGAAGCTGCCTTTAAACAACTTTTCGAACATCATAGAAAGAAGCTCTATCAATATGTGCTGGCCGTTACCAAATCGAGAGAGGTGGCGGAAGAAATTGTGATTGACGTATTCCTCAAGTTATGGACGGGCAGGGAGTTGATCACGCACATCCAGCATATGGATGCCTTCCTGTTCAAGGTGGCCTACAATAAAGCGATGGACTTCTTCAAACTGGCGGCTAAAAACGCAAAGTTGCAGAAGCTGGTGCGCGAACAAATGGCCGCCCACCAGGAACAAAGCGCCGACTACAGCCTGTTGAACAACGAATGCCGGGAAATCCTGAACAATGCCTATAAACAATTGTCGCCCCAGCGCCGCCTCATGATTACCCTGAGCCGGGAAAAGGGCATGACGCATGAAGAAATAGCCACGGAACTGAATTTGTCCCGCAACACCGTTAAAAACACTATCACCGACAGCCTGAAGATCATTAAGCAATACCTGCTCAATAACCATATTACCCCTGTTGTGTATATCCTGCTGTTGTCAGATTTATTTTCTGACTGATTAGTACTACCCCCTCCTTTTTGTCGTCATAGCAGTTATATAACTGGTATATGTCGTCTAATCCGTTAAGATTAAAACTATTACTGCAAAAATACCTGTCCGGCGACTGTAGTCCGCAGGAGCTGGAAGAGTTCTGGGCATTGATGGCGGAGCTGTCGGAAAACGACCTTGTTTCGCAGGAGCTGGCAGCGCTTTGGGAGCATACGCCGCGGCCCGCACAGGAGCCTATGTGGGAACAATTGTATACAAAGCTGCAGGGAAAGATCCAGGAGGGAGAGATTGATATGCTCAAAGTGATGACGGTAAAGCGCAACCCGCTGTACAAAAGAATAGCCGTTGCCGCCGCCGTGATACTGGTAATGCTCAGCGCCTGGTGGCTGCTGCCGGTGACAAAGCCCGCTCCTACCCTTACCGCGGCGCTTCCTGAAACACAGCATTCTTCCAATAAAATAATTACCCTCCCCGATGGCAGTGTGGTAACACTCAATGAAAACAGCCAGCTGGACTATCCCGCCGCCTTCGACGGGCATAGCAGGGAAGTATACCTGAGAGGAGAAGCCTTTTTTGAAGTAGCACCCGATAAAAACAAACCATTCCTGGTACATACCGGCGCTATTGTGACCCGTGTGCTGGGAACCTCTTTTAACATCAGGGCCGCGGGGGATGACTCTCCTATAGCCGTAACCGTTACCACCGGCAAAGTACAGGTACAAAAAGATAATAAAGCCATCGTGGCGGAACTGCTGCCCGGTGATCAGCTGATACTCGACAAGGCCGCTATTGCCCCACTGGTTACCAAAGCCAATATGAAAGAGGTGCTGGTCTGGAAAAAAGACGAGCCGGTATTTGAAGATGTTTCCTTTGAAGCAGCGATTCCACTTATCAACAAATATTATGGTATTGATATCCGGTTCAGGGATGAATCCCTGCGCGTTAAAAAATTCACCGGCAATTTTATCAACGATCCCATGAAACAGGCGCTGGATGTGATCTGCGAACTAACGCATGCGCAATGGGAAAAAGGACAGGACAGTATTATCTGGCTGGATAAACGATTTTAAAAAAGGCTATACTAAGGACTAGTTAGTATAGCCGGTTGTCTTAAACATTTCGGTAAACATTTAAAAACTACCCAAAGGTATGAAATTTCTTATCAGGGGAAGGCTACGCCTTTTCCCAAAGCGAACGTTTGCGTATTATATGAAACTAAGTTGCTTACTCGCCTCTGCTTTTCTTTTCGGCATCAATATGCTGATTGCTGCTCCCGGCAAAGCGCAGCGATTGGAAGAAGTAGAAGTCACCGTAAACCTGAAACGGCAATCCCTGAAGGAAGGTATTAAGCAAATCCAGCAGCAAAGCGCTTTTAAATTTGCTTATGTAGCCGCACAGCTTTCTCCCTATGATGATATTACTTTGCCCGCAGAACGGAGATCCGTACTGCAAACGCTCAACCTGCTGCTGCAAAACACCGCCCTTACCTGGTCGCTGAACGCCAATACCATTGTGATTACCGAGAAGCGGGCGGCAGATCCCGCACTATCCGCGCGTGTGATTACCGTTAGCGGAAAGGTGACCGATGAAAAAGGTAACGGGCTTCCCAATGTAACCATCACCATCAAAAACGGAGGTGGCGGGGCTATTACAGATGTTAACGGTCATTTTACCATCCGGGTGCCCGATGAAAAGACCATCGTTATTTTTAGTATGATCGGGTATACATCCGTGGAAATAGCCGCCGGCAGCGCTACCCCGCTGAATATTATTTTGAAAGAAGAAACCCGCTCGCTCAACAACGTGATTGTAGTGGGATACGGCACCCAGAAGAAACGGAATGTTACCGCCGCCATCGCCTCCGTGCCAATGGCCGAAATGCGCGACATGCCCATCTCCAATGTGGCCACAGGTATGCAGGGAAAAATCCCCGGCGTAATTGTACAGCAAACAGGCGGCGCCCCCGGCGCTACCCCCGCTATAAAAGTACGCGGCTTTGGTTCTATCAGCGCAGGCACCAATCCCCTGATTGTAGTAGATGGGAATATTGTGGACGCCAGTGTTTTCAGTAACTTCAGCAGCAACGATATACAAAGCATTGATGTACTGAAAGATGCTTCCTCCACCGCTATCTATGGTTCCAAAGGCTCCAACGGAGTGCTGATAGTAACCACCAAACGCGGAAAATCCGGCAAAACAAGGTTTAACGCCGACGTATATACGGGGTTCCAGGATGTTTCTAAAAAAATAGATGTACTCAACTCGCAGCAGTTTGCAGTATTCTCCAAAGAAGCCTCCAATAACGCTTACCTCGATAACGTACCCGGCGCCAATATATCCGATCCTAACTCCGCCCGGCCAAATTCGTACCTGCGATACCGTTATCCCCGCGGCGATCTGTTTGAGTGGTTCAATTTCGACGATCCGCAGAAAGTAGCCGCCATGCCTACATACGATTACCAGGATATGATTTTCCGCAAAGGGATGATCAACAACTACCAGGTAACCGCCAGCGGCGGCAACGATAACGCACAGTACCTGGTAACCGGTGGCTACCTGAAACAGGATGGCATCATTGAAAAATCGGCCCTCGACCGGTACTCCATCCGCGCGAATGTAGACATCAACGTGACCGACCGTTTCAAGCTGGGCGCCAATATCAACCCGGTATATAAAATCCAGAACGATGTAAACAGTGATGGTCACTGGGCCGGCAACGGTATCATCAACGCTGCTTTATCCGCCGTACCCATGACGCCTGTATGGAACGCGGACCACAGCGCCTATACCTCGCAAGCCGCGCTGGCTACGCCTTATGGCTGGCCTGGCATCACCAACCCTGTAGCCAACATCACCGAAAATCCGAATGAACTGATCACCACCAACCTGCTTACCAACGTGTACGCATCGTACCAGTTCCTGAAAGATTTCAGTTACCGCGCAACCGGTAATTTCAACGTAGGCTCCACCAGGAGGAATGCTTACAAAACTTCCCGCATGCCGCTGAACCAGATACTGCCGCCTACACAGGCCGTGGGCGAAGCGTCTTCTGACCAAACCACCAGCTGGTTGTTTAACCAGACCCTTAACTATACCAAAGCTGTCGGACCGCATAACATCGATGTATTGTTAGGTATGGAGGCGTATAAATATCAATACCAGAGGAGTCAGGCCATTGGTACTTCTTATGCCAACGACGTAGTGCCTACGTTGAACGCTGCCGGTTTACCAAGTACAGTCAGTTCTTTCAGAACCGCCAATACTTCCACCTCCTACTTTGGCCGCGCTACCTATAATTATAAAGAAAAGTACATCGCCAATGTATCCCTCCGTGCAGACGGATCTTCTATCTTCGGCAGCAAAAACAGGTGGGGTGTATTCCCTGCAGGTTCTGTGGGATGGGTGCTGACAGAAGAACCATTTATGAAAAATATCCCGGTGATCTCCAACGCCAAACTGCGCGTGAGCTACGGACTGGCGGGTAATAACCAGTACACCGACAACTATCCTTACCTCGCCACGCTGGAAGCAGATAACTACAGCTTCAACAACTCGCTGGTAAATGGTTTGGGTGCAGCCTCGCTTGGCAATGATGAACTGGGCTGGGAAAAAAGCAAACAGTTCGACGCCGGTATTGATATCGGATTCTTCCACGAAAGAATTGGCATTGGTATCGATTACTATAAAAGAAATACCAACGACCTCCTGCTGGCCGTAAACGTGCCTACCATCACCGGTTTCAGCACCGCCGTTAAAAACATTGGCGCCATAGAAAATAAGGGCTGGGAATTTTCCCTCGCTACCCGCAATCTTACCGGCGCCTTTACCTGGAATACCAATGCAACGCTTTCCTTTAACCGCAATACCGTGGTGGCACTGGGTCCTACGGGAGATCCCATCCGCAGTAATTCCGGCGTAAATGAAACCAATATCACGATGATCGGCAAACCGATCGGTAACATCTATGGATACAAACAGATAGGTATCTTCCAGAACCAGGCCGACCTGGATAAATTTCCGCACGACCTCACTTCCCGACCTGGTGATGTGAAGTATGAAGATGTAAATAAAGATGGAAAGATCACGGCAGATGACCGTACAATAATAGGTAACAGTCAGCCTGATTTTATTTACGGCCTCACCAACACCTTCCGCTATAAGAACTTCGACCTGATGGTAGCCATACAGGGCCAGCAGGGCGGACAGATACTGAACCTCAGCCGCCGTTTCTTTGAGAACGTAGAAGGCAGCGCCAACCAGCTGACCACGGTGTTAAACCGCTGGCAGTCGGAAGACAAACCAGGCAACGGTATCATTCCCCGTGCCAACCAGCGCACCACCGGCAACAACAACGCCATCTCCAGCCGCTGGGTGGAAGATGCCACCTACCTGCGTATTCAGAACGTAAGTATCGGCTACCAGTTACCGGAAAAAATATTGCAGCACATCCGGCTGCAACAGGCCAGGATCTACCTGTCGGCTCAAAACCTGTACACCTTCACCGACTACCTGAACTATAACCCGGAAGTAAGTAATTACGAAGGCGCTTTAACCAGTGGCGTTGACTATGGCCGTTATCCGCTGGCCAGAACATTTGTAGTTGGTGTAAATATCGGATTCTGATCTTCCTAAAAATTAAAGAACATGCGCACAAATTATCTATACATATTCCTCGCAGCAGCTGTTTCATTTACGGCCTGCAAAAAGAGCTTCCTGGAACAGCTCCCGCCTTCCACGGCCACTACGGAAAACTTCTACAAAACAGCCGACGATTTTAAAAATGCACTCAATGCCAACTATGGCTCGTTGCAGTCCGGCGGCGTATTTGGCAATGCTTACATCTATGGGGATATTCCATCCGATAATAACTTCCCGGTACCTTCCGGCTCTGTAACAGACCAGGATGAATTTGACCGGTTCTATATTAAAACCACCAATCCCTTTGTAGCCAACCGCTGGAACGACAGCTACAAAGCCATTTCCCGCAGTAACACCATCCTGTCGAGGATTGCGCCGATAGCCATGAGTGATTCACTGAAGAAACGCTTCACCGCTGAAGCACAGTTTCTCCGGGCGCTGGTATACTTTAACCTGGTGCGTTCCTTTGGTGATGTGCCATTGGTGGTAACGGAAATCACCAATGCCAACCAGGCATATGAATATACCCGTGATCCGGCAGCCAGCGTATACGCACAAATTGAAGCCGACCTGAAGGCCGCCGAAGCCGCATTGCCGGTAAGTTACACCGGCGCCGATATAGGCAGGGCCACCAGCGGCGCCGCCAAATCCTTGCTGGGAAAGGTATTGCTCACGCAACATAAATATCCCGATGCTGCCGCAAAGCTGAAAGAAGTAATCAGCTCCGGCACTTACGCCATACTGGATAAATATGCCGACGTTTTTGATGTAAGCAAGAAAAATAACAAGGAGTCTGTTTTTGATGTACAATATAAATCCGGTGGCGTAAAAGAAGGCAACCCACTACCTAACTCTTTCGCGCCCGAAAACTCCGGCGATGCGGTAGTGAAGTTTGGCGGCGATGGCAACAACCAGCCTACCCCCGATATGGAAAACGCCTACGAAGCCGGCGACACCAGGAAGAGCTTTTCGATGGCTACTTCTTATGTAAATGCCAGTGGAGCTACCGTAAATTATTATTTTGTAAAGAAGTACTTTGATGTACCTGCCACCAAAAACGACAATGGTAACAACTTCCCGGTGATCCGTTATGCAGATGTTGTATTGATGTATGCCGAAGCGCTTAATGAAATAGGCTACCAGGGCGGCGGAGAAGCGTTCACTTACCTGAACATCATCCGCAAAAGAGCAGGGCTTGCAGAAAAAACAGCCGCCAACCTTCCCGACCAGGCATCGTTCCGGCTGGCAATAGAAAATGAAAGACGTGTGGAACTGGCGTTTGAAGGACACCGCTGGTACGACCTGGTGCGCACCGGCAGGGCAATCCCGGTGCTCAACAGCAAAAAGGCACAAATCAGGTTAGTAGCAGACCTTACCAGCGACAACCTCGTAATACCAGTACCACAAAGCCAGATAGATATTAACAAGGATAAGATAAAACAAAACAAAGGATATTGATGGTACGTAAAACCGTTTGTACTTTTTTATGGTTAACAGCTGGTATGGCAAGTGCCTGGGCACAAACCAGCCAGCTGTTGGCTTATGTAGATCCGTTCACCGGCACCTCCAAAAGCACTACACTCACCGCACTGGTTCACGGCGCCGGCACCGAGCAGCTGGCCAACACCATCCCCGCAGTGGGCATGCCTTTTGGCATGACGCAGTGGACCCCGCAAACCAGGCTCACCGAACAGAAATGTGTAGCGCCGTATTACTATACAGACTCCCTTTTCACCGGCTTCCGCGGTACGCACTGGCTCAGCGGCTCCTGTACACAGGACTACGGCAGCATGACCATTATGCCGGTTTGCGGCGAACTTAAAACCAGTCCTAACGATTACGCATCAACGTTTGTAAACACCAGTGAGGTAGCCACGCCTGCTTACTACAGCATCCTGCTGGGTAAAAACAAGACGAAGGCAGAAGTCACTGCCACTGCGCGTTGCAGCATGATGCAATTCAGCTTCACGCAGGATGATGATTGCTATATAGTGATCCGGCCCAACAGCGACCGCGGCAAAGGCGCCGTGTATATCGACCGCCAGCGGCAGGAGATCTCTGGTTACAACCCCGCCTTCCGCATTTACCAGGGACAGGGACAGCCCGCAGGCTTCAGCGGATACTTTGTAGTGCAGTTTGAAGAAGTATTCACAGATGCAAAAGTATTCCGCGGCAACACCGTGCTGTTGGAAGACAGTATCAAAAACGAGGCAGGCATTGGCAGCGCAGTAAAATTCAACGTGCATAAAGGCAGCGTGATAAGAATACGTGTAGGTACCTCTTTCACCAGTATTGATGCGGCACGGGAAAATCTTGCCGCAGAAATCAATCACTGGGATTTTAACGCACAAACAAAAGCAGGCAGCGATGTGTGGAATAAAGCGTTGGGGAAAATTGAAGTAACCGGTTCTTCCGAAAAAGATAAAAAAATCTTTTATACCGCGCTATATCATACCATGCAGCACCCGCGTCTTTTCAATGATGTAAAAGGCAGCTACCCTGCCTTTGCACAATCATACCAGGTGAAGCAACTGGCGTCAGGCAATTACTACGACGACTTTTCCATGTGGGATATTTACCGCGCACAACTCCCGCTGTATGAAATACTGGACACCGCGTTGATCAACGACCTGGTACGTTCACTGATCCTGAAAGGTCAACAGGGTGGCTGGTTACCTATCTTCCCCTGCTGGAATAATTATACTGCCGCAATGGTTGGCGATCATGCTATTCCGTTTATTGCATCGGCTTATAATAAAGGTATCCGCAATTATGATGTGGAAGAAGCATACCGCCTCATGCGGCAAAATGCTTTTGACACCGCTGCCATAGAAGACTATAAAGAAGGTAAGGGTCGCAGGGCATTATCTTCTTACCTGAAATACGGGTATGTACCTTTGGAAGATAACGTGCCGTATGCCTTTCATAGCCGCGAACAAGTGTCGCGCACACTTGAATATGCGTTTGATGATTACGCATTATCTACCATTGCGAAAGCATTGCATAAGCAAAAGGATTATGCCCTCTTAAAGAAAAGGGCCGGCAATTATGCCAATGTATTTGATCCGCAGCTGGGAGATGTAAACGGCCGGTACGCCTCCGGCAAATGGTATGAGCAACCGGACCGGGATAAGAAGATGTTTTTTATCACCGAAGGAACGCCGCGGCAGTATGGCTTTTACGTACCCCATGATATTCCCGGGCTTATCAAACTAACCGGTGGAAACAAAAAATTTGAACAGGCGCTGGATAGTCTTTTTCTGCAACAACAATACTGGCATGGCAATGAACCCGGTCACCAGATCCCTTTCCTGTACAACTACGTAAACGCCCAAACGAAAACAATAGCGCATACCCGTGAAATCAGGGCAATGGAATACGGCGTAGGGCCGGGAGGGTTATGCGGTAACGACGATGCCGGACAGATCAGCGCCTGGTATGTATTTACCGCAATGGGCTTTTATCCGGTGAACCCCGTAGCACCGGAATATGCCATTACCATTCCTGCTTTTGAGCGTATTGTTATTCATACCGGTGAGCATACCACCACTATCCGTGTAGCTCCAAAAGGCGCACCGGTGTTTATCGGCACTATCAAAAAGGATGGGAAACCATACAGCACTACGCGCCTGTTGCATACCGACCTGATGAAGGGTGGCGTATTTGACATTTACCCAACGGATGGCGGACAATGAGTGGTTACCCGCAGCGGAAATTACTCCATAGTTCGTTCATCTGTTTCCAGATCACCTGCGGACATCTATGGCAGCGGATCTCCCGGCCCGGGATGTTTGGGATCAAATACGGCCATCCCTACCCTGCTGTCGGCGCAGCCATAATATAGAATCCATTTCTTCTTAAAATATACCAGTCCTTCTATAAATACGGTGCCTGCGGCATATTGTCCGCTTTTTTCAAATGCCTCCATCGGGCGCAGGAAGGGTACATCCAGGCGGGCAATAGCTTTCTCAGGATCCTGTTTATCAAAAAGTACCTGCCCGGCACTATAGGTATTTGCAGTAAAACGCTGATCGCCTTTATCGCCCGGCTGGTTCTTGCCGTTATACAGCAATAGAATGCCTTTATCCGTGATAATAGCCGGTGGGCCACACTCCGTAAGCCCGCTGTCGAAATAGCCCTTCCTGGGCTTTATAAGCGCTTTTAATGCACCGCTGCTGTCGGTAACGGGTTGCCAGTCGACCAGGTTATCAGACGTAGCGGCAAATACGCCGTGTTCTCCCCAATACATCCAGTACTTACCATTCACTTTTGCAATCACCTGTTTCTTTCCTTTCAGTGCTGTAACGATAGAAGCCGATTTATGCGGCTGATCCACGAAACGGTCGCCGGCTTTCCGGAAGATGGGGCCGTGCTTGGTCCAGTTTACCAGGTCTTTGCTGGTGGCCACTCCCAGCCTCGGCACCTGCCGGTTCCACTGTGTATAGAAGATCACATAGGTACCATCAACGGTAACGGCTACACGGGGATCTTCGCAGCCGCCCGGCCATTCATAGGTTTGCTGATCATCATTGCGCGGGTATAATACCGGTATTCTTTTTCTTTTGAAAGAAGTACCGTTTTTACTTTCCGCATAGCCGATCCGGGAAGTGCGCATGCCTATCTGTATACCGGATTTATCTTCTGCGCGGTAAAGCACTACTATCTTCCCGGCCTTAACAATGGCAGCGGGGTTAAAGGTGTCGTTCGACTCCCAGTCGACCTCCCTTTGCAGGAGCGAATCATAAAAATGTGCCGTAGAGTCTGTGCGGATCACGGGGTTCACGCCCGCAGGTCTTACAAAGCCACCCAGCGCCCAATCGGGTAAACGGTTGGTTTGGGCTTTCAGCGGATGCTGCGTAAGGGCTATAGTTGCAGCCAGGAGAAACAGAATCTTGCTATTCAAGGTAGTTTGTTTAAATTGAGCATGGAAAGGATAAAGATAATCTCCGCATTTGACTCATTCAAACAAAACTACACGTGCCCCTTTAACAAACGCCTATGCAGCATCAAGATCAATTTTTAGCTGGTGGTGGAGAAATGGGCAGGCTGATTCAAAGCATGGATTGGTCAACAACTTCGTTAGGACCGGTCGAATCATGGCCGCAGAGTTTAAAAACAACAGTCAGTCTTTGTCTTTCTTCCACATTTCCCGCTTTAATCGCCTGGGGCCCCGATACCATACAGATTTATAACGATAGCTACCGTCCTATCTGTGGCGATAAACATCCCGTGTCTATGGGGCAGAGCTTCCGGGTATGCTGGGAAACAGCGCTGCCGGTAGTGGGTGACGCTTTTACCCGCGGACAATCAGGTGAAGGCACCTATATCAAAGACCAGCGGATGTTCCTGGACCGGAACGGCTACCTCGAAGAAGCATTTATGACATTCTCGTTTGCGCCTATACGAAATGAAGCGGGCGAAGTAGGAGGTATTTTTCACACGGTTACCGAAACAACGGATAAAATGCTCGCTGCGCGCCGGACGCAGGTGGTACGTGATTTGTCGGCCCTGATAGGCAAAGCCGAAACTACTGAAAAGATATGCGACGCAATACTGGGAAAAACGATTGACTTCAGCCGGGATATCCCTTTCCTGCTGCTATACCAACTGGACAGTAAGGTGGATAGCCACTGTGTAATAGCTGCTGCCGGAATTAATGCGGACGCTGCGGGAGTTACCTGGCCTTTTGACGAGGTATTACAATCCCTGCAACCCGGAGTGGTAACGGACCTGGGCAACCGCTTTGGCAACATTTCCTTTGGTCCATACCCCGAAGCGCCACACAGCGCTGTTGTGCTACCGGTAAATATTGCCGGGCAGCAGCGGCCGTGGGGATTTGTTGTGGCAGGTGTGAGTGCCAGAAGAACGCTGGATGATGCCTATTTAAACTTTTACGAATTACTGGGCAATGCTTTCAGCATCGCCTTTTCCAATGTGCATGCGTATGAACAGGCACAACAGCGCACCGAAGCATTGGCGGCTATTGATAAAGCTAAAACAGCTTTTTTCAATAATGTAAGCCATGAATTCAGAACGCCGCTTACGCTGATGATAGGCCCGCTGGAAGAATTGCTGCAACAACCCCTGCTGCAGCAGCCTCCATATAAAATTAACCTGGACGCCACTTATCGTAATACGCACCGCCTGTTGAAACTGGTAAACAACCTGCTGGATGTAAGCCGGGTAGAAGCCAACCGGTTAAAGGCGGTATACCAGCCGGTAAACCTGGCAACACTCACCACCGATCTGGCCAGTAGCTTCCAGTCGATCATCGAAAAAGCAGGTATGCAACTGAATATCGATTGTGTGTCCACCCGGCCGGTGTATATAGATGTGGAAATTTGGGAGAAGATCATCCTGAACCTGCTCTCCAATGCGTTTAAATTTACGTTGGAAGGCAGTATCAGCGTGATACTCCGTGAAACTGAAACATCCGCCATTCTCCAGGTAAAAGATACCGGTGTAGGTATTCCTGAAAAAGAATTACCGCATATGTTTGAGCGGTTTCACCGGGTGGAAAACAGTCCTGGCCGCACACATGAGGGATCTGGTATCGGGTTGTCGCTGGTGAGCGAACTGGTACGGCTACACGCCGGCACCATCAGCGTGGAAAGTTCAGAAGGCACAGGCACTACCTTTACCATACACCTGCCCTTCGGCAATGATCATCTTCCCCGGGAACAGATCTCCGAAACCGGGAAACATACAGATACCCTGCTGTTAAAAGGCGCTTTTCTGAAAGAGGCATACAGCCTGCTGGACAACGACAGTCCTCCAACACATGAGGGGCATTATATGCCCGAAATGGGGCACTGGGAAGTAACAGAAACCGCCGGCAGCCCCGAACGGGCGCATGTGCTCATCGTGGATAATAACGCGGATATGCGTAACTACCTGGCACGGCTACTCGAAAAGTATTTTTATATCACCACTGCCAAAAACGGGTTGGAAGCGCTGGAGCAAGTGGAGCGTAACAAACCTGATCTCATCCTCAGCGATATCATGATGCCGGTGATGAATGGAAAAGATCTGCTGGAACGGGTACGTGGCAACCCGGTTACCGCGCAGATACCTGTTATCTTTCTTTCCGCACGTGCAGGTGGCGAAGCCCGTATCGACGGACTGGAAGCCGGTGCGGACGACTACCTCGTGAAACCCTTTTCAGCCGGGGAACTGCTCACAAAAGTAAAAGCGCATATTAAAATTCTGCAACTGCGTAACCATGCGGAGCAGCAACTGAAAAATTTATTTGAACAGGCGCCGGTGGCCATCTGTTTGTTGAAAGGACTGTTAATGAATATTGAGGTGGCCAACGAAATACAATTGCAGTACTGGGGCAGAACCGCTGAAGAAGTAATGCAGAAACCATTACTGGAAGCCCTGCCCGAGCTGAAATCACAGGGAATGGAAAGTATGATAGAGAAAGCATACGTCACCGGCAAAAGGTATATTACCGGTGAACTGCCACTAAAGATCGTACGTTTTGGTAAAGCCGAAGATATTATTGTCAGGATTACATTTGAACCGCTGTGTGAAGAAAGTGGCAATGTTTCCGGCATCATGTGTGTTACCAATGACATTACCCATTTTGTAGCCGCACGTGAAGCTGCCAGGAACTATTCAGATAAACTGGAACTTCATGTGGAAGACCGCACCACAGCATTAAAAGTGGCCAATGAAGAATTAAAACGGACCAACAGGGAACTGGAGGACTTTGTATTTATATCGAGCCATGACCTGCAGGAGCCCTTGCGTAAAATTCAAACCTTTGGCAACATTGCTATGAGCGCCGAAGCGGCACAACAGCCGGTAAAAGAGTACCTGGAAAAAATGATCGCTTCTGCTTCGCGCATGTCCGGGCTGATCAAAGACCTGCTGAATTATTCAAAACTGAATAAAAGTGACGATCCGTTTATTGAAACAGACCTGAATGTTGTTATGGAACAGGTACTGAGTGATCTTGAACCCGGTTTAAGGAAAAGGAATGCGCATATTGAAATATCACCGCTTCCACACATAAAAGCGGTTCCATTACAGATGAATCAGCTCTTTCATAACCTGCTTGATAATTCCCTGAAGTTTAATGAACAGGAACCGGTGATCCGCGTAAGCGTGAGCATCATATCACCGGAAAAACAAGCTGCTGTTCCAAGACTGGAGGCAGACAAACAGTATTATGAGCTGGTATTCCGCGACAACGGTATCGGCTTTGAGCAGAAATACGCCGACCAGGTATTCACTATTTTCAAACGTTTGGTGAAGCCTTCCGAATATCCCGGTTCGGGTATCGGGTTAACCATTTGCCGCAAAGTGGTATTGAATCATGGAGGTTATATTTATCCTGAATCGCAGTTGAATGAGGGCACTACGTTTTATGTATACCTGCCGGTTTTGTAAGGAGGTTATTATATTTTTGTATGTTGATGGTGAAGATGAAATAACTTCTTTTCCGGAGATTTTTAATGATTTTTATCATGTCTTCACAAGAAATTATCGGCTATTTTTGCTAACTTAATAATGGCACCAAAACAAGATCAACATATGCAATACTGTAGCAGAATTTTTTACATGATCTGCTTATTGATGTGTATCAATGTAGCAGCAGACGCGCAAAAGAAGATCACCGGCATTTACCGCAGCATGGATGATTATTTGGCTAATGAGTTGAGTTACACCAAAGATAACGGCAACAAAGCGCCCAGGATCCATCTGCATACGCTTGCGCCTAAAAGTTATGTCACCCTGCAGCATAACGGCAGGAATATTCATATCAACAAAAATGAAATATTTGCTTATCAGCTCGCAAATGGTGATGTATACCGGGTAGAAGGTAATCATAGTTACCAGATCCTGAATAAAAACCCGCAATTATTGCTGTATAAGAGAAAAATACCTGCTTCTCCGAAAGCCGGTCCGGAAGATCAGTACAAAATGTACTTCTCCGCTCCGAATGGTAAAATACAAACGCTGACCGCCTGGAATGTGAAACAGGCTTTCCCCGCGCATGAAACACTGGCGGATCAGATGGACGCCCAGTTTAAGCGTGATGCAGAACTGCTCACCTACGACCGGTTCCGTGGTATGTATAAACTGGAGTGGCTCGTAAAATAAATTACTGACAGTTAGCTTCCGGCACAATACCGGAAGCTAACTGTTTTACTTTACCGCTTTTAAGATAAAATCCACAATGGGCGTAGGGTCCGGGAAACTATGCGGATGATGGGCAAATCCCGGTTTATGCATCACCGTTATATCCCCCTTCAGCGCTTTTATTTTCTCTTCAAATGGCAATGTGTTTTCCGCCGGTGGCACATCTGTATCCGCATCTGCCAACACATGCAGCATCGGGTATTTTCCCTTTACAATTTCCTTTGTTTTATAGAGCGGACTTCCTTTAAACAACATAGCAGCACTATCGGAAGTAAAACCATAATCCTTTTTGAAAGCTTCCCATTCGTTACGTTTTGTGAACTGTTTTTTAAACTGGCTGCCTGGCCAGCTGCACAGGTCTATCACCGGGTTATCTACGTACACGGCCGCTACCTTATCCGGATTTTCAGCCGCCCAGTTGTACACATAAACCGCTCCCCTGCTCATGCCTTCCATCACTGTTTTACGTGCCAGTCCGGCTTTGCGCAACAATGAGTAATAGCCGTTCCATAATTGTATGGCTTCCTTATTGCCAAACAGTTCCGCCACATCGCAATACACCACATGATAACCTCTTTCCAGCAGGGCAATATCTGTTTGCGGTTCATGGCCCCAGAAGCGGGCGCGCCAGATCCACGGATGCCCGGCAGCCGCAAACTTAGGCGCTACCACTTTACAGGCGCGCCCGCTGAATTCAAAATCCGCGCAACGGTACCCATAAAATGAGGTGATCTTTTTATCGCCCGGCAGGTGGTTGATAGCGTTAAAAGCCGTATCCCGCACCGGGTGCAGCACTTCAAAAAGTGTTTTCGCCATCAGCGTGGTACCCGTTAGTTCAGGATGAATACCATCCGGCATAAGTCCGGGTTTACCGATCAACAGCGCGTTCAGGTTTACCAGCTCCAGGTTTTCATCATAAGCTACCTGTCTTACCTTTGGCAAAATCTGTGTTGTAATAACCGGGTCCCAGATCTGGGTAGTGTCTTTCACAAAGGAAACAATGGGCTGCAGCAGCAGGATACGCGGATGCGAAGGCAATGCCCGGAATGCGCGGATCATGTCGTGGTAATCCGATTCGTATTCATCGAGATGTACGCGGTTAATCAGCTTGCTGTCGTTGCCTCCCAGGTCGATCAGCACAATGTCTGGTTCACTTGCCAGCGCAGCTTTATACTCCGGCGTATTCCAATAGGGATGATCCCCTTTTTTGAGTAAGGTGGTGCTGCTTACGCCATAGTTGATGACCTCAAAGCCCTGCCCCAGCAGTTTTCCCAGCTGCGCCGGGTAGGATTCCGTTTCAGGATGCTGCAGGCGGGCGCCCGCACAGATGCTTGCACCCAGGCAGGCGATCTTTACCCGTTGTGCCAACAGCGGCACATGATAAAACAAGATCAATAAAAAAATAAGATACCTGGACCTCATGAGTGAAAATTATACGTGGAATAATGGAATGTTAAGATAATATTTACTTTTATCATTCCACGTATTCCCCTGCTTCACCAAAAAGTAACCGGTGGCCAGGTAAATACCTGCCACCGGTGGTTTATTTTCAATGTTCGCTGTTGCGGATTATAACCGCTAATTCAATAACACTTCATCTGCAAATGCCCATCCGCGGCCTCCTTTGCCGGGATGCCAGCCTGGTATTTTCAGCAAAGGCTCCATTACCAGCTTCACACAGGAAACGGTGGTAAGCGGGAAAGCGGCTGCTATTTCCATTGAAGCTGCAGGATCGTCTTTTTTCCCTGCAGCGGGAATGATCCGTTTCAACAGTTTCAGGTGTTGCGCATCTGCACCACCCCATATTTCTATTTTAGCGGGAGGGAAAATATACCCGTTGATATTTCGTAAGATACCTACCGATACTGACTGCAGGGGCACGGGCTGTTTGAATAGCAGCATAGCTGTCATTGGCTCTTTTACATAGCCCAGCCATTTTCCGTTGCCCTGATCCACGCCGCCTTTCTGCCCGTCGCATAAGGTTTTGGCGCCGTTACCGGCATAGCTGCCATCCGGCTGTGTAAGCAATACCACACTGTCAGGGATATACGAAGATTTGTAAAAACTGAACTGCACCGGGTCGCTGGCATACCAGCCTTTCTTACAGGCAATGGCACGAATGGTCGTATTACTTTGCAGCAACAGGCTGTCTTTAAACAGGGGCGAATTGATGCTGTCCGGTACCGACCCATCGGTAGTATAGCGGATCTCCACGCCTTTTATCGGGTGCTTCAGCAGCAGCTGCGTGGCACTACGGAAAACGGAAGCGGTGTTCAGCAATAAAGGTTGATTCAGTTTCAGTAGTTGTTTACCATCGTCTGTAAATCCTTTGATGATGGCTACCTGTTTAAATGCGGCAGGCAGCTGGTCCAGTTCGGCTGCAGTGAGTGCAGTGTTCCACAGGTACAGCTCCTTCAATGCAGGCGCCGTTTTCAGCACCTGTAACTGTTGCAGCGTAACCGGCGTGCCTGACAGGGAAAGACTTTCCAGGTGAGGCAGCTTCCCCAGGGCCGACAGCGTTTGTCCCTTTACGTTAGTAAAGCTCAGGTTCAGCACCCGCAGTTCCGGAAACTGTGCAATGATATTCAGATCGGCATCCTGCACCGGCATCTTCTGCAGGTGCATTTCTATGATCTGTTTTTTCAGCGGCAGCAGTTCTTCTATTGATTTACTGTTGAACTGATCCTTATTATAACAGTTTACAACAAGTGGCGCAGCATTCAATGCTATCGGGTAAATAACCCGATAGTTATTATTCAGCTTGTGCACCATCTTTTCATCTGCTGCGGCAAAATTGTATACCGGGGCAGTGGAAGCAGCGGGCTGCAACAAAGCAGTGGCCAGCAACCGCAGGCTGTCCTTTGCGGGTAATGCAGCTACCTTTGTTTTGAAATCGGCGCCGCCTTTGATCCAGTAATACAACAGGTCTGCTTCTTCCGGTGTGAGCTGTGGTTTTCCTGCCGGCGGCATATGCTTTTTGGCATCCAGTGGCAGATGCAGTCTTTCCATTAACAGGCTCATTTCCGGTTTGCCGGCTACAAACAGTTTGCCGCTCTTTCCTCCTTTCAGAAGTTGCTGCGGCAGCTCCATTGCCAGCTCTCCCTTTGCCTTACCTGCGTTGTGGCAGTTCATACATTTTTCCTGCAACACCGGTTTCACCAGGTGCTCATATACCAGCGCCTGATCAAAGGGCACCTGTGGCCCTTTGCCCGCGGGACTTACCGGCGCCAGCACAAAGTTTTCGCCGTGCGTAATGTCGGCTCCGAAGTGACCGGTGATCACCAGCAATGCCGCGGTGATAAGGATACCGCCTTTCTGTAACACCGGGCGGCTTTTCTCTGATTGCCCAAACCAATATAAGAGGGAAGCCAGCCAGCACATGCTCACGCCGCTCCATTTGTGCCACTGTAAAGTGCCGCTGCCGTTGTATCCTTCTTCACCGGATAAAAACAGTCCCATGATAACGGTAACGACTGCACTGAGTGCGCCAGCGAGCAGCAACACCGCCGCCAGCTGTTGTTTCCATGCTTCAGCGGCAGGCTCACGTAAACGGATAAACGTTAAAATGCCCGCCACAAGGATCAGCACAATAGGAAAATGCAGCAACAAGGGATGCATGCGCCCCAGCACCTGCAGCCAGGGAGGTAGCACCACCCTGTTGCCAAAGATCACGAGGAAAAGGATAAAAATATTACCGGCAAATAACAGGCTGCTGCCTGCGCTTTGCCATCTGGATGGCTGTTTCACGGTCATTATACCCTCCTGAGTTTATAAGGATACACTTTCCCGGAGGCCCATTGCGCCACGTAGAGGTTCCCGTCGTTGTCCACACATACATCATGCGGATGTACAAATATTTTCTCTGCCTGCTGCATCGGCTCCAGCTTTCCGTTGGTATATACCGGTGCGGTACCTCCAATGTTGGAAACCACCTTATTGTCTTTATCCAGTATGGTTACAAAGCCACTGCCCTCTTTATCCATGTTGGGCGAGCGTAATACTGCGGCATACAGGTGATCACCTTTTATAACCGGGCGGCATACGCAGGCGCCTGGCAGGGCAATTACTTCCTGCAATTGTCCATCAAAACTGAAGCGTTTAAAGCAATTCCGTGTTCTGTCGGTAACAATAAGCGTAGGTGTGCCTTTGCGATGATCTACTACAATACCGTGGGCATTGTCCAGGTGTTCATCTCCCTGACCTCTTCCTCCAAAATACCCCAGCAGCTTACCGTTGCGGTCATAACGCATTACATATTGTGCGCCATAGCCGTCTGCGATATAAAAGTCGCCGTTGTCTGCTACCGTGGTTTCCGTAGGTACAAACTCTTCTTTCTTTTTATACACGCCTGTTTCAGCGGGATAGTCGATGGTCAGCAGGATTTTACCTTCCATCGTGGTTTTATATACCTGGTGTTTTTCGGTATCGGTAATGAACAGGAACTCCGTACCGTTTTCATTGCTGAGTGTAAGTCCGTGCGCACCGGGGAATTCATGACCCCAGTTTTCCAATAACTTGCCGGATTTATTATAGATAAGGATATTGTTCTTTGTTTCGTTTGTAAGCAGGATAATGCGGCCTTTTTTGTCCTGCACCATTTCATGGCAATCTTTCACCGGGTAGCGGCTGCTGTCGAGTGTGCCCCATTTGGTGTCCAGTGCGTAGCGCATGTTATTGTGGCCATATACCGGTCCTTTGGGTTTGGCAAAAAGATCACGGGAAATATAAAAGGAGGCGGTTACTAACGCCGACGTCTGTATGAATTTTCTTCTTTCCATTATAACAGTGTTTTTATCAGGCCATCAATCCCGGGATTACCTTGCCAGCCACGTCTGTGAGGCGGTAGCGGCGTCCCTGGTGTTTAAAAGTTAATTTCTCGTGATCCAGTCCCATCAGGTGTAAAATGGTGGCATGGAAATCATGCACGTGTACCGGGTCTTTCACAATATTGTATCCGAATTCATCTGTTTCACCGTATACGATGCCGGGTTTTACGCCACCGCCGGCCATCCAGATGGAGAAGCAGCGCGGATGGTGATCGCGGCCATAATTATCGGCGGTCATTTTACCCTGGCAATAGTTGGTTCTGCCAAATTCGCCGCCCCATATCACCAGCGTTTCATCGAGTAAACCCCGTTGCTTCAGATCGGTGATCAATGCTGCGGAGGCGCGGTCTACGTCCTTTGCCTGTCCGGCCATTTCATTAGGCAGGTTGCCATGCTGATCCCAGCCCTGGTGGTATAGCTGGATAAAGCGCACGCCGCTTTCAGAGAGCTTCCTGGACAACAGGCAGTTAGCGGCAAAAGTGCCGGGCACCAAGCAATCCGGTCCATACAGCTTAATGATATCATCTGATTCTTTAGAGAGATCAGTGAGTTCGGGAACGGCCGTTTGCATGCGGTAGGCCATTTCGTACTGCTGGATCTTGGTATTGATTTCCGGGTCGCCAAATTCTTTATACGACTGATCATTCAATGCGGCCAGCTGATCCAGCATCTGGCGGCGATTGGCCATATCAATGCCTTCGGGGTTATTCAGGTACAGCACGGGGCTTTCACCGCTGCTGAACTGAACACCCTGGTGAATGCTGTCTAAAAATCCGTTGGACCACAACTTGGAGTATACGCCTTGACCGTTTCCTTTACCTCTCGACAGCAGCACACAAAATGCAGGCAGGTTTTTATTTTCACTACCGAGGCCATAGCTCATCCAGGAGCCAAAGCTGGCGCGGTTGCCCTGTTGCGCCCCTGTCTGGAAAAAGGTAAGGGCCGGATCATGGTTGATCGCTTCCGTAAACATGGAACGTACAATACAAATGTCGTCCACTATTTTAGCGGTGTGTGGAAACAGATCGCTGATCCAGGCGCGTGCTTCGCCGTACTGGTGAAAATCGTAGTGCGAGCCTACCAGCGGGAAAGACGACTGCCCGGAGGTCATGCCTGTTAAACGCTGTCCCATACGGATAGATGCCGGTAGTTCCTGCCCCATCATTTCCCGTAGTTTGGGTTTGTAGTCGAAGCTCTCCAGTTGTGAAGGCGCTCCGTTCTGGAACAGGTAGATCACCCTTTTTGCTTTGGGTGCAAAGTGCGGCATGCCGGGAATAAAAGGCGCCTCCTCCCCACTGTTTTTTCCAAAGAGGTCAGGTACCAGCAATGAACCCAGTGCGAGGCTACCCACGCCAAGACTCAGGCGCGACAGGAACTTGCGGCGGTTCATATTCAGGTGGTGTTCTATGAATTCGTTTTTCATCGTCCTTTATTATGCGTGACTTTACGTTTTTGAAAGCGTTTCCTCCAGGTTATAGATGGTGGTGATCACCTGCATCATGGCTGCCCATGAAGCATTATCGAGGTGTTGTGCCATCGGGTATTCGCCGTGTTGCAGCAGCTTTGCTGCGCTGGCCGGCTGTTGTTTGTACAGCTGCTGTTGCTGCTCATAATACTTCTCCAGCAAGGTTAGTTCCTGTGGTTGCGGTGTGCGGCAAACAATTAAACGGAACGCCTGTTGAATATTCCTGGAGGTATTATTATCTTTTTGCAGTAGCCGGGAAGCCAGTACCCTGGAGGCTTCCAGCACAGTAGGATCATTGAGCATGATGAGCGCCTGCAGCGGCGTATTGGTGCTGGCGCGTTTCACTTCGCACTGATCACGGTTGCTGGCGTCAAAGATCATCATGGATGGCGGCGGTACCGTACGTTTGATGAAGGTGTATAACCCTCTGCGGTACAGGCTTTCGCCATGATCCTGTTTATAGCTGGCCAAAATTCCCCTGCCGGAAGTAGCCATTTCCCATAAGCCTTTAGGTTGATAAGGTTTTACACTGGGGCCGCCGATTACAGGTACCAGCAGGCCACTGCTTTTCAGTACCAGGTCGCGCACGCCTTCTGCGGGTAGGCGGAACCGTGGCCCTCGGGAGAGATAAATATTTTCAGGATCGGCTTTTAGTTTGTCTTTGGAAACAGCGGCCGATTGCCGGTAGGTGGTGGTCATCACCATTTGTTTCATGAGGCGTTTTATATTCCAGCCATGCTGCATAAAGTCCACCGCGAGCCAGTCGAGCAGTTGCGGATTGGTAGGCAAATCTCCTTGCATCCCGAAGTCGCCGGTGCTTTTCACGATGCCCCTTCCAAATATTTCCTGCCATTGCTGGTTAACGAAAACCCTTGCGGTGAGCGGGTTCCGTTTATCGAACAGCCAGTTAGCCAGTCCGAGGCGGTTGGCCGGGTATTGTTTCACATCAAACGGCAACACCGCATGTGGTGTTTCCGGCTGCACTTCCAGCGTAGGGTTGTCATAGTTACCACGGCCAAGGATATACGTTTTCCGGGTAGTATCCCTTTCGCCCATTACGGATACGATCAACCTGTTGCTGTCCTGTTTATTAATAAATTTCAGCACGCCATTGAGATCTTCTTTCGTGATCTCCATGTAAGGCGTTTTGGCGTAGGTTTCCGGGCCGCCGACTACGGATTGCAGTCCTACTTCCTTTACGTTATTAAAGAAGGCGAAAAGTTCATAGTATTCTTTTTGTGAGAACGGATCATACTTGTGATCATGACAGTGGGCGCATTCGATGGTGATACCGAGCATGCTTTTACCAAATGTGTTGGTGCGGTCGGAAACATACTCTATACGGTATTCCTCATCTATTACACCGCCTTCTTCCGTGATTTTATGATTGCGGTTAAAGCCGGACGCCAGCAGTTGTTCGCGGGTGGCGCCGGGGATCATGTCTCCGGCAATCTGCCAGGTAATAAAATCTTTGTAAGACAGATTTTCATTGAATGCGTGGATCACCCAATCACGCCAGGGCCACATGGTGCGGTAGTTATCGTCCTGATAGCCGTGCGAATCAGCATAACGAGCCACATCCATCCAGTGTACCGCCATCTTTTCGCCATAGGCGCTGTCCTGCAGCAGTTCATCTACCATGCGTTCGTAACCCACGTCGCTGGTGTCTTTGGCAAAGCGTTCCATTCTTTCAGGAGATGGAGGCAAGCCGGTAAGGTCGAGGCAAAGGCGTTTGAGCAGTCTTTCATGATCCGCTGCCGGGTTGGGTTCCAGCCCTTTTTCCTCCATACGGGCTAATACAAAATGGTCTATTTCGTTGCGTGCCCATTTCTCTTTGTTCACTTTGGGCAGTGCGGGTGTTACCGGCGCCACGAAGGCCCAGTGCGGTTTATACTTTGCGCCTTGTTTGATCCATTTTTCAATCAGTTTTACTTCGTAGTTGCTGAGCGACATATTGGAGGATGGCGGCGGCATGCGCATCGAAGTATCTGTGGTGCTAATGCGCTGATACAATACAGAAGCCATAGGGTTGCCGGGTACCAGCGCGTGTGCGCCCGGTGTTTCACGCAGCGCTTTATAGGCACTGTCGGCAATATCGAGGCGCAGACCGGCTTCCCGTTTATTGGCGTCCGGACCGTGGCAGGCATAGCACTTATCTGACAAGATAGGGCGGATGTCAAAATTGTAGTCTACAATTTCAGGTAATTTCTCCTGCTGATTACCAGGTGTATCGCCATTGTTACACGCGTATAAAAAGGCAAGAGAGCAGATGGTGAGTCTGACACAACGTTGGAACATAATTTTCTTCAATTAATTGTGCACTGTACTTGTACGACGGGGAGGCCCGTCAATCATTACTATAGCTATCTGGTTGTTAATAATGGTAAATATCGGGTATAATAACACGCCATTTTGATAGTATTTTGCTACATGATGGTAGTTTATTAGCATTATGTATATACATACCTACAAATTAATCATGATGAGGGTGGGAACATGATTTTAAACCGGTTTTAACCAGGGTAGTTAACCCGGTTTTGCTTTTTTACAGCAATGAAACGTCCGCTGTTATTTTTAAGTCAGGTAGGTTAAAGGGGTATTTGCCGAAGTCTTTCAGTTTTACAATGCCACAGTATTTTCCATGATGGCTCACAGAAACCGGCATACTCCTGCCATCCTCACGGTGAAGGATATACGGTATTCCATTATCATCTTTATAAAATAATTCCTGTGAAGAAAGTACTTCCTGCATAAAATCTGCATAGTTTTCACCAGCAGCCTGTTTTGTAAATACGGCCGCGTGTTGCATCAGCCGGGGGTTTTCGGCCGCATAGGTATGGATACAATGATCCGTAACAAAACTCTGATAACAATAGGTATGTTGATCATATAACACGGCGCCGGTATAGCACCCGGTTGAAGTAACGTCCTGTTCTACCTGGCAGGAAAACCTTTGCGGGGTATACCGCCTTTCGCGGGTATTACGATGCACTATTTTATACACCGCTTCCTTGCAGCTCCACAGCAACCAGGTGAATACCGCCGGGGTGGCGGCCTCCCGGATCATCCTGATTTCCTCCGGCAGGAACAATTTCTCCAGGAAGCCTTTGCGATCAATACGGCTTTCGGTGGCAGCAGCCCGGAGATCTATAATGTCGTTGCCGATCATTTTTCATTCAGCTTTGCTTCCACGATATCGAGGGCAGCCTGCACGTTGAGCATACGTTCCATTTCTTCGTTCTGGATTACGATATCGTATTTCTCTTCTACATCCAGTACCACGTCTACCAGGTTGGCAGAATTAATTTTGAGGTCATTGATAAAATCGGTGGAAGTATTGATGGTTGCCAGCGCTTCCTGATTCTTAGCGTAGGGCCTTACTATTTCTCTCAACTGCTCAATGAATGTTTCTTTGTCCATATTATTTTGTTTAAGGTTGCAGGTATTTTTGCAGAATAATACAAGCGTTTACATCTCCAAAACCAAAACTCGCTTTCGCTGCTAAATTTATGTCTTTATACAATAGCTGTTCCGGAATTCTTTCCCGGTCTACCAGTGCCTGAATATCAGGGTGAAGATCTTCGCAGTTGATATTGGGAGATACAAATCCTTCCTTCAGCTGCAATGCCACCGCTACCAGTTCGATACTTCCGGAGGCGCTGAGACAATGCCCCACCATCGATTTCAGCGCATTGATATAAGGGAAGTTTCTCCCGTTGCGCTGAAGGGCGGTACACCAGTTGGCTATTTCCTCTGCATCTTTTCCGGTGGCGGTAAGGTGACCGTTGATCAGGTCAATATCAGCGGCCTGCACACCTGCCTGTTGAAGGGCCGCTGTAATGCAACGCTGCACGGCAACCGGATTGGGGGCCGTCATACTGCCACCGTTCCGTTGCCCGCCGGAATTAATATTGCCGCCCAATACCTCTGCATAGATAGTAGCACCGCGTTCCAGTGCGCTATCCAGCGATTCCAGTACCAGCGCCCCTGCCCCGCTGCCGGGAACAATACCGCTTGCGGTAGCGCTCATGGGCCGGGAACCTGCTTCCGGGCGTTCGTTGAATTTAAAGGTGCTTACTTTCATGGCATCGAAGCCACCCCAGATGTAAGGACCACTATCGCTGGTACTGCCAGCCAGTATACGTTTAGCATGACCGTATTTAATCCGCTCATAAGCCATCAGTACACTTTCTGCGCCGGTGGTACAGGCAGAGGAATTGGTGGTTACCTGGTTGCCGAGCCCCAGTTTCCCACCGAGGAAAGCGCTGATGCCGCTGGTCATGGTTTGCGTAACTGCGGTGCTGCCTAAACGACGCACCTGTAGTTCATCTACCTTATAAACGGATTCGCGGAATTTATCCACGCCGGAAGTACCGGCGCCGAAAATGGTGCCGCTGTCCCAGTCGGGGGTTTCCGGTGCAATGGCTAAACCAGCATCAGCCCATGCCTGCATGCCGGCTATTACGCCGTAGATGATACCGGAACTACTCAGCTGCTTTAGTTCCAGCTCTTCAAAATACTGCTGTTGCAAACTTTCCGGCACATCCGGCTTACCTGCAATCTGGCAGGAAAATTTCAGCGCGGCCAGTTGTTCATCATAACGGATACCGGATATACCTTTTTTGATCGCTTCGCTGAAAGCGGCGATGCCGGTGCCGTTTGGCGCTACTACTCCTAAACCTGTTATGACAACCCTGTTATTCATTTTTACTATTGATGATCATGCCGGCCATCGTTCCATCACAGACTAACGCACCGGCAGCGTTATATAATGCCACGCGGCATTTTAACTTGTTAAAGCGGAAATATATTTTCGTGGCCTGCGCCTTCACCGTTTCACCGGGCGCCACAGGCAAGTAAAAGTCGATGTGGGCAGAGGTCATGGCTACCGTGGGTAACTGCTCCTGTATCTCATCTCTCAAAAGATAAATACCCAGGCAGGCCAGCCCTGTTTGCGCCATTACCTCTGTAAGCAATACGCCCGGCGTAACAGGAAGCCCTTTAAAGTGGCCCTTATAGCAAGGCATATCTGCGTGAAAGGTATATATACCCGTTACCTTTTCTTCATCGATATATTCCAGTTCATCCACAAACAGGAAAGGCGGTGCATATGGTAAATGCTGCAGGATCTCTTCTTTTGTCATACGCTAATGAATATGTGTTCCTCCGTCTACCGGTATAATGGCGCCATTGATCCAGGCGGCTTCATCTTTGCACAGCAGGTATACTACATTCGCAACGTCTTCCGGGGTGGTAAGCTGCCGGAAAGGATTCCTTTCCCGGCTGTATTCCAGCAATGCTTCGCTGCCCGGAATTTTCCGCAACGATGCCGTGTCGGTAACCCCGGCGCGGATGCAGTTGGCCCGGATGCCATGCGGCGCAAATTCCAGCGCTATGCTCCGGGTAATGGATTCCAGCGCCGCTTTCGCAGCAGATACTGCTGCATAGTGCGCCATTGCTTTATAACTACCATCGCTTGTAAAAGAAAGGATACGTGCATCTGTGGCGAACAGTTGCCTGTGCAGGATATCGGCCGACCATTCGTATAAGCTCACCGCCATATGGCCGATGGTGGTATTGAAATCGTCTGCCTCCAGATCTGGTAACGCTTTGAGGTTGCCCCTCGCAATACTGTGCAGCAGGCAGCGGATACGGCCCGTGCCCATCGCTTCCTGTAACTGCTGCAAAATGTCTGCACGTTTTTCCGTGTTAAGTACATCGGTGTTAAAGGTCAGCAATTGCACGCCCTGTGACCTGATTTCCTCAAACTGCTGTTGGATCTCTGCCAGTTCCACGCGGGTATTGCGGTGCACAATACAAATGTTCATGCCATGCGCCGCCAGCTTACGTGCCGATGCCAGTCCAAGCCCGCTGCTGCCTCCCAATATTAATGCCCAGTAAGATGTAAACTCTGTTACCATTGTAATAATATTCTTTGTGCGGAAAAGCCCGGGCCGAAGCTCAGCATCAGTCCTTTATCGCCTTTGGGCAACGACTGCTCCATAAACCTTTCCAATACATATAACACCGTAGCGCTGGACATGTTGCCATACGACCGCAGAATTTCTTTGGTATCGTCCAGTTTCTTTCCCATAGTGCGGAACAGTTCTTCCACGAGGGTAATGATCTTTTTTCCGCCGGGATGAAAAATGAGATGGTCGATATCTTCGATAGTAAGATTATTTTTTGCCAGGAAAGGATGTACGATATCGCCGAAGTGCGCTTCTATTTTTTCAGGTACTTCTATATCCAGCACCATTTTTAAACCGGTGTTGGAGAGATGGAATCCCATCAGGTATTCCGCATCATAGAAGTGATACATTTCTTCCGCGATAATTTCCGGACCGGGATCCTGCTCATGTGAAGAGAGGATCGCGCAGGCGGCTCCATCGCCGAAGATGGCTGCGCTGACGATATTGGCCATCGAAAAATCGTCGAGCTGGAACGTAGCGGTAGGCGACTCCACTGCTATTACCGCTGCTCTTTTACCGGGGTTGGCTTCCAGCATTTTTTTGGCATAGATGATCCCCGAAACTCCCGCGGCACAACCCATCTCCGTAACGGGCAGGCGTACAATATCCTGGCGCAGCTGTAATTCATTGATCAGGTATGCATCCAGGGAAGGGATCATGATGCCGGTGCAGCTCACGGTGATGATATAGTCGAGATCTGTTCCTTTCAAACCGGCTTTATCCAGCGCGCTTTGCAGGCAGGTGCGGCCCAGGGCAATCATCTCCCGCTGGTAGATATTATTTTTATCTTCAAAAGAAGTACTGGTAAATACTTCTTCAGGTCCCATAATAGAATAGCGTTTATCCACGCCGGCGTTTTCAAAAATCTTGATCACCTTGCGGATAAATCTTTCTTCCTGGCCCTGGAGCCATAAGGATAAGTAAGGGATAATTTCAGCGGTGGTTCTTGAGTAAGGCGGTAGTGCTTTTGTGACAGTCTGAATTTTAACGCTCATAGTTTATTGATTATCCATTGATACCGGAACGCCCATTTCCATTTGAGAGAATACTGATCAATATTAAGTTCAGCCGATAAATGTTGTAATTCTTTCTTTTTAAATCCCCGGAGAATGGATACCAGTCCATCTTCCCTGACCATATTATTTAAATTAAACACAAAGCATACCAGTTGAAACAGGCGGTATGCCAATGCGCTGCGGTGCAGGTCATTAACGACTACTCCTTTCCCTGCCTGCCGGTAAAAGACTTTCATCAGCTCCCGGATTTCTGCTTCTTTAAAGTGATGCAGCGTAAGCGTGCATAAAATAATATCATAGCGTTGCTCCCGGAAGGCCGGCTGCGTAATATCCTGGCAATAATACTCAATGTGCGGATAATCTTTTGATAAATTCCGTGCATGCGTTACCGTAGCCTGGTTGGCATCAATGCCCGTAAGTTTTATTTTTCTTTGGGAAGAAAAAGTATCCGACAGTTGCCGCAGCATATCACCATTGCCGCAGCCGATATCCACGATGGTAATTTCCTCGCTGGCGGGAATATTTTTGATGAGGGCCGCTACCCCTTTGCGGGTGATACGGTTGCCTCCCAGTAAGAAATTGATTTGTGCTATTTTATCCAGCGTAGCCTTCAGCAGATCACCGTCCATACTGAAATCGTCCATGATTTCGGTAGCCTGGCTCCGGTGCCGGGTTTTTACACGCATTCCGGTACGGCATTTAACGGTTTCCCATGCGTGCGCCTGATGATTCCCGGCAGCAGGCCGGGGAAGAGGATCAGTCCTTTCATCATGGTAGCGGAAAGTTTCTCATTGCGGAACAACCGGGATAATACACGGCCGGTGCGCATACGGCCACTGAACATTTTGTTCCAGGCTTTCGTATAATTCTGCTCCATCAATAAACGGTTACGCGTGGCGGCTGAAAAATATTCCAGCACCTTATCGGAGGCTATCTGCGCGCTTTGTATGGCCATCGCCATACCGTTGCCGCAAAGCGGGTGAATAAGCCCCGCGGTATCACCAATCATCAGGATGTGATTCAGTACCTTTTCTTTATCTGTAAAAGATACCTGGCTGATGGTTAAAGGTTTATCGAACAAGGCGGTGCTGTTTTCAAAGATATCCTTCAGATGCTGATTACGATACAACACCTGCTCGCGGTGTGATTCTATCTGCTTAAAATTTTTAAAACTCTCATAGCTCACCAGGTAGCAGATATTCAGGATATCATCTTCTACTTTTGATACGCCGCAATATCCGCCGTCGAAATTATGAAGCCCAACAGTATCGGCCGGGAAGTTGCCACGGTAGTGCGATTTCACGGCCAGCCAGGGCGATTTTTCATTAAAGAACGGACGGGCAAGTTTTCCATCAAGCGCAGCTCTTTTGCCATAGGCGCCCAACACCACCGGCGCTGAAAAAACGCCATAGCTGTTGGTATCAATGAAAAAACGGTCGTTTTCAAATACCACGTTGGTAACGGTATCCTCAATTAACTCCACCCCGTTTTCGATCATTGTTTGCATCAGGAACTGGTCGAACGTATACCGGCTTACACCAAACCCTCCCAATGGAAGCGGTGTTTCCAGCGTTTTGCCATAATGATCTGAAATAATTAACCGGTTGATCCGGGAAGGATGCAATACCGAAGGATCTGCCCCGAGCGACTGCAGATAAGGTAATACTTCATTGGAAACATACTCCCCGCATACCTTGTGCGAAGGGTATTTACTTTTTTCGATCACGGTTACCTGTAATCCTGCTTTCGATAAATGAATAGCACTGGTGAGGCCCGACAGGCCCCCACCGATAATAATAACATCTCTTGAACCCATAACCCCTATGGTTAAAACAATAACAAGCTCCGACACAAAGAAGGTAGCCTACCCCAATATAATGAATTTATAGTTGATTTTACTTTCGCTAAGATCAGAATATTCTTTATAAATCATGGTCTTATAAAACTTAACATTGCCAATATTATTTAATTGTTAATTTTGAATATAATATATTTTGTAAATAAATAATGCTCCATGACTGATTCGAGTAAACCAACCGGCAAGCATCTTAAAAAAGAAGCTGGTGTAAAAGTAGCCGAAGTATTAACCGCATTAAGCGATTTAAAAGAGAAGCTGGGAGAGAAGAAATTTCTCCGGAATGTAAAAAAGGCCACTAAAGCGATGATAGCAGGACTAACAGATAAACCAAAAGGACCTGCCAAGCCGAAGAAGAAAGCTGCAGCTGAGAAAGCCGCTGCGCCCAAAGCCAAAGCCAATACTCCCAAAGCCGCCGACAAAAAAGTGACGCCTAAGAAAGCTGCTCCCAAGAAAACTGCCGCTAAAAAAGCTTAATCCTGCATCTGTAATTCCTGTGAGTGTCTTTATTGTTCCTGGTTGCAGGAATCAGTATTGTCATGTCCTCAACCGGACAATAGAGATACTTACAGGTCCGGCGTTTTATCCCTTACATACCGGTTAACGTCGTATCCTTTGTCGTCCCATATCATGCCTTTCACCACCAGCGCTTCATGATGGAACCCCGTTTTAATCAGCACCTTTTCAGAGGCTTCGTTGCCGGGTAATACATCTGCCACGATCTTTTTCAGATCCAGTGCGGAGAAACAATACTGTACCACCGCCTCAATAGCTTCGGCCATGAAGCCTTTACCCCAGTATTCCTGTACCAGCGCAAATACCAGCGGCACCGTATCTGCCGTTTCATAATTATTGAAACCGATAAACCCGATCAGCGCTGTTTTTTCTTCCAGGGCAATGCCCCAGCGGATCCCCTGCTTATCAGCAAAACGTTTTTTAAAAAGATCGATGACCGGTCGGACATTGGCCACTTCATTCAGCGGTATTACATGATAGTAGCGGGTTACCCGTTTATCTGTCAGCAGGTAAAACAAATCCGGCTGATGCGAATGCTCAATTTCAATCAGGTGAAGACGCGGCGTAGACAGGACGGGAAATATATCCGGCAGTAAACTCATATGCTGGTTGGGTCGTTTTAATAAACCCAATATAAAAACAATTGCGCCACACAACCAAAAATGTTATTCCTGCCAGTCAAAAAAAAGTATCTTGTTTTCAAAATTTATTCCACGACATGTTAGCATTCACTCAGCGTCCGGCGGCAGCATTGCTGGCTGCAGGCATTAGTTTGTGGGCGATGACCGCCCGCTCCCAATCACCCTCCTTCAACGAAAAAGGCATTACCCGGCCTGCGTTAGAACATTACCTGGATCATGCGGTTACCATGACTGAATTTCTTTCGGTAGATCCTTACGCCTCCGATGCGCCTTATCCGCACAAAGAAGACGACATCCGCCTGATCAGGAACATCGGGGCAAAGTTTATAGGCCGCGCTATATACCGCTGGGGCGGGGAATCGGTACTCAACAACAAAGATTTTCTTAGTCGCGCCAAACAGCTGGTACAGGAAGTGCATAAAAATGATCCGGAAGTAATTTTCCAGGCTGCCCTGTTTGAGCAGATCAGCGAACAGGTAAACACGATTCCTGTTCCGGCGTGGGCATTCAAAGCATTAGGGTTACCGGCGGAAGACCGGCATTTCCGGTACACCAGCATGCTCAACACAAAAGGTAAACTGGTAGATCACTGGAGTAAAGGCAACAGCGTACCGGACATTACGCGCGTGGAAACGCAGCTGTGGTTTATGTTCCTGGCGGGCACCTACATGGAAGTGGGCTGCGAAGCGTTGCATCTCGGACAAATTGCCCTGATAGGCATGGAAGATCCACAACTGACGGAATGGGCCGCCTTCCTGGAAAAATTACGAGCCTATGCAAAAGATCACACCCGCCATCACTGGGTATTGCTCGATGCACATACGCCATCAGGTGGTATGGTAGTCAATGGTAAAAGCTTACTGGATTTTAACTCGTTCCCGCTGCGGATAAAATCCGTGCCGGCGCATCCGCACGAAGGTATTTTGGAAGTAGGTTTTACGGATGCCCTTTTCGGGAGAAGCAAAGGCGGTATTACTCCCAGTGGCTGGAAAGCCGCGTCAATGCCTTACCTGGTGGAGTTGGATAATTTTGGTATCAGCGATCATCCGGGTGTGCCGGATACCACTACCATTTATCCGTGGGGCTTTGATGAAATCAGCTGGTTTTATCAGCAACCGGAACAATACCGGAACAACTGGCTGCGATATGCGCACCAATGGGTAGCAGGTCATGACGCCAGTGGTCATTTGCAGATGCCAGTTACCCGTGTAGTTACTTTGGGCCGGAAAAAACCAAGACTGAAATACCGGGCCAATACCCGCTCTGCGCAATGTCCGGATGGGATGAACGATGAGGCGACAATCAAATCCATCTGGCAGGCGGCTGATGCCAGGAAGAAGTAGGGACTATCACCGGTTATCTTTCTTCCAAAAGATAACCGGTAACTCTTTTATTTCTGTTTCACCAGTTTCATCACTTCAAAGCCGGTTACAACAGCGGAAGATTCTACCTGGTTAAGATTTAGTGTCAGCAACAGCGTATCTGCACTCCAGGAAATTTTTCCACCCGCAGCCTGTACTTCAACGGTACCACCGCCATAGGAAGGGGTTTCCATTACACCCGCGCTGAAATAAATAGAATCTGCTCCTACCAGTTTATAGGGGTTGGAAGCATTATACGGATCCATCGCCATCTGGAAAGGCATTTGCAGATCAGTGATCAGCTCTCCGTTCATGTACAGCACATTCCTGATAACTGCATCGATAGAATAGCTCATGCCTGTTATCTTGAAAGTACTTCCATCAATTACCACTACGCCTTTGTTATTGAAGGTGGTATAGTCGCTGTAAACAATGGCTTTGGCGCCTGATTCCGATATGCTGCTAACGCTGTTTACCCGAACGCCTGCAAAGTTCCAGGTGCCTTCAATTTTATTATTGCCTGTTACAGGTGGTGTGGTGGGCGGTGGTGTGGTAGGGGTAACGTTATCCGGGCCGGCCATTTCGAGGCTTCCGCAGGCAACGAGTGTTGTGGCAAAAACTGCCAGCAGCATCAGGGATCTGTAGGTATTCATCTTCATAAGTTTAAAACACAGGGATAATGGGCGTAAAGTTACCATCAATTGACGAACGAGTTTCATCAATCTTTCATCAAGTTATCATGAAACGGGTTGCCGCATTCTCATTTCTTCAAAGAAGGGGGTACGTCTTTCTTCCACGCATTTCGCTGCATACAGGTACAGTGCGGCGCTCCAGGTTTGCCACTCCTGCCCTTTTGCTGTACCATCCTGTGCTTTCAGCCATTCATTGAAACCGTAATCCACTGTTCCACTGTTGGAAATAGTAATTATCCTGGTGAGTTCCAGCAGTTTCTCTTCTGCCAGCCGGTACTTCTTTGCGGCCACCAATGCGGCTATATAAAAGCCACAGATGAAAGGCCAGATGCCACCGTTATGGTATTCTCCGGGGAGATTAAAAAAAGTGTAACGTTCGTGCCAGTCGTTGTCGCCCGGTTTCGTATAGGGGAAGAAGTTAGGCGGCAGTTTTACAGCCAGCTGGTTGTTTTTTATCAGCTCTGCACATTCATCTTCAATCCATGATACCATTTCCGCGGCCCTTGTGGGCGCTGCAATGCCGGAGAGTATAGCCAGGCTGTTGCCCAGCAGATCAAACCGTTCGCTGCTCAGTACTTTGTAGGACCACATGGCATAGTAGGGTTTGTGTTTCACTACCAATCCTTCGTGCACATGCCGGTGCTGTACACCACCGGTAATGGTGAATCTTCCCATTGCCTGCCGTACTTTCTCCGCGCGTTCATGATGCCCGAGGATACGGAGATAACTATACACAAGCGTGTTTACAAACAGTCCGTACCCAAGCACCCATTGTTCATCGCGCCAGTCGCTGGTAGGCTGTTGCGCCACCAGGTAACGGTCCGAGGGACTTTGATATTCCATCCACTGCAGCGATCTGTTCACTGCTTCTTCGAGGAACTGTTCATTTCCTGACAGCTTACGATACATACCTGTCACGAGCAGGAAGAGCGGCGTGCTGTCGCTGGCGCCCAGGTCTTGTTTGTCGTGTACGAGAGAAGAAATATGTCCGTGTGGGGTTTGATTTTTCGCCAGTGTTTCCAGTACTTTCCGGATGCTGTTGATCAGCACCTGGTTGCCGGTTACGCCCACGCCAAAAAACGACAGGAGAAGATCTCTCGTGTATGGTTCAGGGTATCCCCATCCCGCAGTGCGGGGGAGGCCGTGAAAAGGACCGTTTACATTATGCAGCAAAACCTTCAGGGCGGCGTCCCTGGCTGCATTGATGGTTAACCAGGAGGAAGCTTTCATGTTTAACGGATATTAAGTTTTTCATGCATCAGCTGCACAAACTGCCTTGCTATAACCCGGTAATCAAAATTTGCTACTACTCTTTTCCTTGCAGCTTTTCCTAACTGTTCCCTGTAGGTGGCATCTGTCATTAACCGTTGCAAATGCCGCCTGATATCATTTATATCTGCGCGGTAGTCGACCGTGCGGGGCGTGGAAAACACCACTTTGTGATCTGCTTCAAAACCCGACTCTTTGCCCAGCACGACTTCGTTCACCACAATTTTTTCTGCCACACCGGCCAGCAGTGCGGTTTCTCCATCTACCAGCGTATCCAGCATTCCCATTGCGCGAATGCCGATTACCGGTTTTTCGCAGGCGCCTGCTTCTATCTGCGGCATTCCGAAACCTTCCAGCCGTGAAGGGGCCACATAAATATCGCAGGCATTGATGAGATAAGGCATCTCCTCTCTTGATACAATGCTGGTGATATATTGTACCCTGCCGTTCAGCCCGAGTTCTTCAGCCAACTCCAGGTCCGCTTTGTTTTGTATGCTGGTGCGTGGTTGCGGCCATACTTTGCAGATATATTTCCAGTTGTCCGGCACTTCGCCGCTTAACTGCGACAGCGCCTGCATCACTTCCCTGGCGCCTTTTGAGCAGGCGTCACCACCTATGGTGAGGAGCATCAGCTCATCCGGCGCTACGCCCATTGACTCCCGCATGGCTTTCACCCGCGGATGATCTTTTGGCAGCGGTATGAACCTGTCGGTATTGCAGCCAACCGGCAGCACGGCTATTTTATCACCGTTGATGCCATCGCGTATATACATTTCCTTTACCCACTGCGAGGTAACGAGGATCAGCGGCAGCTCATTCAGCACTTCCTGGTAGTTGGCGATATATCCATCGGCCACCAGCCAGGGAACCGGCTGCATGCCAAACCGCTGCGGATGCAGAACCAGCTGTGGACAATATCCCCAATAGCCCACGCCCACCACCACATCCGGCTTAAACGAACTGTAATACCATTCCTTTTCCAGCGGTGAGTCGTAATGTACCGCCAGCGCATTTACACCTATTTCCAGCAAACCGTGGTACAATAAATTTCCTTGTGTTGCCAGTCCCCCGGGCGCCGGCGGATAATCAAATAACAAAAGTACTTTCATAATTCAAACGGTAAACTGTTGAGCCACTGATGGGCTTCCCCGCTGTTATTAAAACACCAGAACGATTCCGCCAAAGGCGTGGTGGCTGCTTCCCAGCTATCGACCTTAAATCCATACGTTTGCGTGATCACCTCATATTTCTGTTGCCAGATATCTTTATCCAGCACATGATAAATAGTTGCTTCAGGAATAGCTTCCGGGAAATAGGACTTTAATCCATCTTCATAAGCAAAGGCCCAGAGCTCATCGGCGGTGATCCTGCCTTGTTGCCATAGCCGGATCACCGCGCCGCTTACTTCTTCGTGGCGGAGATGCCGGGTATATTCCCCTCGTGGGTGATGGGTGATGACCAGATCGTAATGCTGTACCGGCAACAGGGCAAGCACCTGGTTTTCCACCACCTCTTCCGGAAGTGGCGTTTGTTCCGGGCCATCGTCCATATCTCCCATCACACCCTGTGCTCCGTACAATTGTAGTGCCTTAAAAAATTTAGGGGCCCTGTCTGTGTCACCGGCGCGGCACAGGCTGATGATAGTCCAGTTCCACTGCGGATGAAACAGGATAGTGCCTCCGGCCCACAGCGTTTCATCATCGGGATGGGCTACAATAACGGCAACGGACTTTCTTTTTGTTACTTGAGGGTTTTCTTCGTTCATATTCATAACATTTAACGGGCAGGTTAAGAGGGTTCTTAAAGTTAACAAATCCAAAGCAGCTACCCATCACTAAAAATTATCCATTCCGGAGAATATTTATCATCTTACATAAAAATTTTACGGAAACATCATGAAAAAACTGGTAGCATTATCCGCTTTCATAGCGATGAGTATGGGACTAAAAGCACAAACTATGCAATGGTATAACACTCCTCAGAAATGGTCCGCAGATCATAACAAGATAAATGTGACCGTTGACCCCGGTACCGACTACTGGCAGGTAACGCACTACGGCTTCATCCGCGATAATGGCCCTTTCTATTTCCAGGAACAGGAAGGCGATTTTACCGCTACAGTAAAAATCACCGGTCATTATAAAGAGCTGTTTCATCAGGCTGGTCTGATGATCCGCAAGGATGCCAAAAACTGGATTAAAACCGGTATCGAATATGTAGACGGCGTACAAAACGTAAGCGCCGTAGTAACCCGTGAAGTATCCGACTGGTCTGTAGTTCCGCGTCACGACAGCCCCAAAAGCATGTGGCTGAAATTACTGCGTAAAGGAGATTATGTACAGATTGAGTATTCTTTTGATAATAAGAAATTTGATATGCTGCGACTGGCGTATTTTCCTCCCGGCGGTAAAGTGCAGATAGGACCTGTGGCCGCAGCACCGGGGAAGTTGCCGTTTGATGTGGTGTTTGAAGAGTTTAAGGTGGTGGCGGAGAAGTGATTTTTTTGAGATGCGGCCGCTGAGGGCGGCCGTTATTTTATTTTGTTTATGCATATCTGGCTTTGTTATTTCTTCATTCTTCAAAAAAAAGAATACCCTATACAATTTGTAGGATAATAAAATATCTTTGACCTGCCAGGGTAAACTGCCCATCAACAGATAAACGCATGAACATGAAAATCTTTTCCGCAAACTATCTTAAAAAAACCTGGGGATTGTTACTCCTGTTCGCTGCCAACAGCTATGCGCAGCAACAACGTCCCAACATTATCTTCATCTTCTCCGACGACCATGCCTACCAGGCTATCAGCTCCTATGGCAGCAAACTGGTACAAACGCCAAATATCGACCGGATCGCCGCTCAGGGCGCCATTTTCAAAAATGCCCTCGTCACCAATTCTATTTGTGGCCCCAGCAGGGCTACCCTGCTCACGGGCAAGTATAGTCACATTAACGGCTATACGCTGAACGAGAAAAAGTTTGACGTGGAACAACAACTGTTTCCTGCCCTGCTGCAGCAAAACGGCTACCAGACAGCCTGGATCGGCAAATGGCATTTAGGCAACCTGCCAAAAGGATTCGACTACTGGCGTATCCTCAACAGCCAGGGCCAATACTATAATCCTGATATCATTAGCCCCAGCGATACTACCCGCATACAAGGCTACGTTACCAATATCATCACCGATCTCTCTGTTAACTGGATCAACAAACGCGATACGTCCAAACCCTTCTTCCTGGTAGTAGGCGAAAAAGCCACACACCGGGAATGGCTGCCGGATATCCAGGACCTCGGCGCATACGACGACAAAACATTTCTCTTGCCTGCCACTTTCAAAGATGACTACAAAAACCGCCTGGCCGCACAAAACCAGGACATGACCATTGATAAAACCATGCGCCTGAAAGAAGACCTGAAAGTGCATGCTGATTACGGAAAAGGTATCTATGGCCGGTTCACACCGGAACAGAAAAAAGCTTTTATCGATTACTATGAAAATAAGATCAGCAAAGAATTTGACGAACAAAAACTAACCGGCGATGCATTGGTGGAATGGAAATACCAACGCTACCTGAAAGATTACCTGGCCACGGCAAAATCGCTCGACAGGAACATCGGTCAGCTGCTGGACTACCTCGATAAATCAGGACTCTCAAAAAATACAGTAGTCGTATATGCCTCCGATCAGGGCTTTTATATGGGAGAACATGGCTGGTTCGATAAACGCTTTATTTACGAAGAATCACTACGCACTCCTTTCATGATCAAATACCCCGGCGTAATAAAACCCGGCACTTCCATCAATCAGCTGATGCTGAACATCGACTGGGCTCCCACTTTCCTCAACATCGCCGGCGTAAAAGTGCCTGCCGATATACAAGGCACCTCCTTTTTACCCCTGTTGAAAGCTGATGCCAAAAATGTTCCCTGGAGAAAAGAAGCCTACTACCACTATTACGAATTCCCCCAGCCCCACCACGTATATCCGCACTTCGGTATCCGTACGGAACAATACACGCTGGTGCGCTTCTACGGGGAGTCCAATAGCTGGGAACTGTACGACCTGAAGCAGGATCCGCACCAGGTGAACAATCTTTATGGCCGGAAAGGCACGGAGCAACTCACCGCCACTCTGAAAGAGCACCTGAAACAACTCATGGTTCAATATAAAGATACGGAGGCGTTGAAAATCCTCTCGCAGCAATAATCGCTGATAGCCGCCCCAGGCCCGGGCGGCTATCAAATCTTTTGACAATTAAGCCAAAAGGGCTATTTTTGAGCCCTGATTGCAGTTTTTACTGGTGATCTGCAGGCTTGAATGTGCGACTGAAAAATATTCTTTAAGTTATTGATAAAAAGAAAATTAAAAACTTAAGGAACCGCATCAGCAACGATGCGGTTTTTTTTATGCACCGTCTAATCATTATACGATTATTGTTAAAATATGAAGACATACTTCCGACTCTTATCATTTGCTAAACCTATTAATAAATTTGCGATCCCCTATATCATCTGTGTCCTGTTGTCTGTAATATTCAGCACGCTGAACCTTGCATTGCTGGCGCCTTTGCTGGAAACGCTGTTTAACAAGGATCTCAATCAGAAAATAGCTCCCATGCCGGATAGCTATTTTGATATTTTCGCGGTGTTTAAACATTACACCACTACTATTGCCAGCGAATACGGTAAAATTAAAAGCCTCGAGTTTGTTTGCGCCTGTATTGCCGCCTCTGTATTACTGGGTAACCTGTTCCGCTATTTCGCGGACCGTACTATGGAAAGCTTACGCATACAAACTTTGCTGAACCTGCGTAAAACAGTATTCAACAATGTAATGAACCTGCACCTGGGTTATTTTAGTAATGAAAGAAAGGGAGATATCATTTCCAAAATTGCGTCCGACGTACAGGTAGTACAATATACGGTGACCGGTACCCTGCAGGTGTTATTTAAAGAACCGGCCCAATTGATCTCTTTTCTCGTCATCCTGTTCCTCATCTCCTATAAATTAACGCTGGTTTCTATGCTGGTGATTCCAGTGGCCGGTTTTATTATATCAAGAATTGTAAAAAGACTGAAAGAACAGGCTACCGCTTCGCATCAAACTTACGGTATGATGATCAGTTACCTCGATGAGGCGCTGAATGGCATCCGAATCGTTAAGGCATTTAATGCCGTTGGGTTTATTACCAACCGCTTTGATGAACAAAACCGCAAGTATTCCAAAATATCCCGCTCTATGGCTAAAAGACAGCAACTGGCTTCGCCCGTTTCTGAAACTTTAGGGGTGTTAATGGTGGCTGGTATCGTGTTTTACGGCGGTTCCCTTATTATCAATAACCAGGGGAATATGGACGGATCTACCTTTGTGGTGTATATTGCCCTCTTCTCCCAGATTATGCGCCCGGCAAAAGCTATTTCCACCGCGTTCAGCAATATCCATTCAGGAGTTGCAGCGGGCGACAGGGTACTGGAACTCATCGATCAGCAATCGGCCATCACCAATGCACCGGATGCCGTTACATTAAACGGCTTTACAGATGAGATCCGTTTTGATGGTGTTTCTTTCGCCTACGGCGAGAAGAAAGTACTGAATAACATTCACCTCAGCATACCCAAAGGCTCCACTGTGGCGCTGGTAGGCCCTTCTGGCGGCGGAAAGTCCACGTTAATGGACCTGATCCCCCGCTTTATGGATCCCCAGTCCGGCAGCGTCCTGATAGATGGTAAAAACCTGAAGTCCGTTACGATGGAGTCTTTACGCGCACTCATGGGTGTGGTAAACCAGGAGTCCATCCTCTTCAATGATACCATCTTCAACAATATTGCTTTTGCCAAACCTAATGCCACCATCGAAGAAGTGGAGGCAGCAGCCAGGATTGCCAATGCACACGATTTTATCAGCAAAACTGAAAATGGCTACGATACCAACATCGGCGATAAAGGATCCAAGCTCTCCGGCGGACAACGGCAGCGTATCTGCATTGCCCGTGCCGTACTTTCCAATCCGCCACTGATGCTACTGGATGAGGCTACATCTGCCCTGGATACAGAATCAGAAAAAATGGTGCAGGACGCACTGAATAACCTGATGAAAAACCGCACCTCCCTGGTCATCGCTCACCGCCTGAGTACCATTCAGAATGCGGATCTTATTATAGTGCTGGATAATGGTCAGGTGGCCGAACAGGGTACCCACCAGGAACTGCTCAGCAACAACGGCATTTATAAACGGCTCATCGAAATGCAGACGTTTAGTAACTAAATAAAAAAGGCCACCGTCTGGTGGCCTTTTTTATTTATATCTTTTTAGTGAATTACTCCGTTGTTAAATGGTGCCTGTAGCCGTTGGAACAATAGGCAATACCATGATTTAAGGTATCCAGGTAAACCCTGTAGTTGATATTTTCGTGTACACGGGAATTAAAAGGATGATGCAGGTGATAACACACTGCTTTTAATTTTACCTTCTTCTGATAAAGTCCTGAGTTAATAAAACGCGCTGCCAGTTCAATATCTTCATGTCCCCAGCCTTTCAGCTCATTATTATAACCATTCACTTTCAGAAAATCTGCTCTCCAGAATGCGCAATTACAACCAATCCAGTTCCGGGAACGCTGACTCTTTTTAATCAGTAAAGGGGCCAGGAAAGGAATACGAAGCGAATTGATCCGGTTTCTCACATTTTTACTGAAAGACGACACCCGCTCAAACTGTCCGTTGTTCAGGTACTTCCGGGTAATCTCTTCCTGTAACAACACCCGGCTACCGCGGATAAAATACCCTTTTTCCGCTTCCGTGATATGGTCTCTGATGAAAAGCTCATGCATCACAATGTCGCCATCAATCTGGATGATATAGTCAGAAGAGGTACCGGTAATCGCCTGGTTAATGATAATAGTCTTGCGGAAACCCTCATCCGGATGCCAGAAATGCTTCACCGGAATGTTGGTTTTCCGTCTGAATGCCTCTACAACATCCCTGGTAGCCTCTCCGGAGCCATCATCAGCTATAATGACTTCGTCAGGGAGGACGGTTTGTACCAGTACACTATCCAGCACAAGCTTCAATGCTTCCGGCCAATTGTATGTAGTAACAAGCAAGGCCACCGACACTCTTTCACCCATATTAGTTAGATATAAAATTAATGTTTAAAAAGCTCATATTGTTAAGCTTCCCTGGTATAACGCCATTTTATCCCTAATTATTTTACGCCATTCCTTTCGTTGTGTACACAGTATTTTTCCTGTTATATACGCATATAATCAAGAAAAGTGTAGGTCCATTTCCATTAATAATCGGCCAGTTATACTTTAAGTTAGCTTTGTAATTATAATAACGATCTAAGGCTTCAATAAGTTACATGTCGCTACCGTACTTTCAATAAAATTATGCCAATCTGGTTTTTATAGGAACTTATCATGATTTTTTTCTGGATATTAGTTTACAAACTACAAAAACATAATAATTTTATGCAATTTATAATTTAATTGCCAGAACAACATAATATTTTTTTTAACGATACATTCTCTCTTGTCCTGCATCTATTTTCTTCACTAACTCCTGTCTTACTACCGGTGGCACCCTGTCCAGCAACTTATACCGGGTGGCCTTTTCTATTTCTTCAATGGATGTCAGGTAAGCGTTCCACCTGGCATTAACATCATTTTTATTGGGTGTATTCACCGCAATAATACGGGTGTTCTTATTAATACGCTGCAAATCATTATTCCCCTCCGGTAAAACCACCAGGATTTTCCAGATATGGTCCGGCACGGTAATTTTACGGCCATCTATTGTTTTTGCCAGTCCCTTGCTGCCGGTTCCTCCACTGCCATAGCTACCCATGATCACATATACCTCGTTTCCTTTCATCACCAGCTCCCGTGTGTATTCTTCCAGGTTTTTCCACAAATGCTGGTTATGGTTGGGGGCCTGCGGGATCATATTGGTCATCAGGAAGGTGGATTCATTGGCTGCCCGGCTGGCAGTCCGGTCGCCCGAAGGGCAATTATGCCCCCTGTCGAAACCGCTGCCCATATAACTTGTTTGAGATACCTGGTACCAGCTTTCCGGGATGTCGGCATCGGGCCTGAAATCATTGGCCCTCGACATTTTGCCCAGATCCCTGCGCGATACATGCCAGGCAACCCAGTTCGGCGTGCCCTTGTCGCGGTTATACGACAGCTTGTAATATTCTTTATCCATCAGGTAATTATTCGCCATCACCAGCGATGCACTGGCATCGCTGGGATTACCGAGTAACAGGTTATCATCATCGCCTCCTGCCGGTTTCTCCACCGGCTTAACGGGCGTTTCTTTTCCACCGGCCACCACCCGGAACACATCAAAATTGATCCGGCTGTTGCCGGCGTCTGTTTTACGGATATCAAACCGGATGGTGCCCGTACTCTTCGCGGTAAAGGTGGCTGTTTTAAGTACACCGGAACTAACACTAACGGGGTCACCCACACGAAAATAGCTTTGACCCCGGTTTACCGATGCCCACAACTCCCAGGTCCCTTTTTTGTCTGCACCGTACCCGGCATATTTTAGAGTAACCGTTACCGTTCCTTTTACAGCAATATCGAATTTCATCCCGGCCATACCATTATCGCGGATACGCAACGCCTGCACACCCGTTTTATGATCTTCCTCCAGGTTGCCGGTTACCGCATCTTTGAACTTCCAGGTACCGCTGGATAATTCCACGTCGCCGCTGTTATAATTTGTTTTGGAACCCGGCTCAAAATCTTCTGCCAGTAAAAATGTACTGGTGCGGGTAGTAGTATTTTTTTTGTGAGATGATTTCTTTGCAGGAGGTTTTTCTTTATCTCCGGTAATTTTCCGGGAACAGGTAGTTACTGCAAATGCAGCGATGATCAATATAACGATAACGGCTAAACTGTTGAATCCCTGGTGCTGCTTCTTTTTTTTCCTCTTCTTCTTTGGCATAGAATGGTAACGAACGCCCGCGAAGATAAAGAATAAAAAACAGAGAAGACCACCAGTCTTCCCTGTTTTTTAACAGCGCTTAATAAAAGAGTTGCGATAATACATTGGAAGCATCATTGGTTTTGGGTTTCAGGCCAAGCAACTTTGTATACTGACTAAGCGTCAGCAATGTTTTCAGTTTAGAAAACAACCCGTTCTTCAAGCCGCTGAACTGCGACGTATAGCCACTGGGGTTAGACTGCTGCAACGGGAGTATAGCCGCTTTCTTTTTCAGAAAACCCGTTACCAGGTCCTGTACCTTTGGTTGCTGCGCACCCGTTAATGATAATGCCGGCGCCAACTTACTCAGTATACTTCCGGCAACACCTCCCGGATTGGATAAAGGACTCTGCACACTTCCGGCCGTTTTCTTCGCCTGATCCAGGATGCTTTGCGCCTGCGCGTTACCAATGCCCAATAAACAAACACATGAAAAAGCAACAATGATTCTTTTCATAACTGACGGGATTAAGTGATGGTGAATGAAGTACTGACTCTTCTCTAATATAACACATAACTCCCGAAAACGTTTTGGCCGGTTCTTCACTGAGAACCGGCTTTCTTTTTAATTCCCTGTAGCGCCGCTGATCATATATTTCCATACGGCTATAAAGTCTGTTCCCAGTGTAGATCCGTGCTTATCTTTCCGGTCCACATCCGTAACAAGAATACTATTCCTCGAATGAACCGGCATTCCCGGCTGCACCATCGTTGTATCGGTAACTGCGCGATGGCTCACCGCACTTACATCCTGCACCTGGTACTGATAATTAAACGGATCTGCGGCATGCAGAAACGCATAATACCTGTTCACCGGTGTGCGGCCCCGCTCCTGCTGCCAATGCGCCGGCGCATTAAAATACTGCAGGTAATCCTGTGGTCCGGAAAACATCAGCACGCCACGCAAACGGAACTGCTTACCGAAATACGCTGCATGCCCGGCTCCCTGTGAATGACCCGCTGCAATAATTTTATCCCAGCGCACCTGTCCGTTACGTACAAACTCACTCCAGCCACGATCCTGTGCCGCCAGGTATACCAACAGCTTTGTAAAACGGTTCACCAGGCTATTGGCGGAGTCCACTTCTACTTTATCACTCACCGGCGTACCAAACATGATCTCCTTGCGGAAATGATCAAAACAGGTGCTGTCTTCACTTTTGGAACATACCGTGGTGATCACCGTATTCACATAATCAGGGGTTACTACATAGTAGCCCATAGCGGCAAACGAACTGTCGAACGTACGGAAATCCGTCGCCCTGCCGCCGGTACCGGGAATCATCACGATCAGCTGATGGCGGTTGTTTCCCGCAGCGGGTTCTGCAGCGAGGTGCGGACTATGTACGGTCTTTAATCCCTGCTGGGTGGTTGCCGGTTCTATGGTCCGGAACTTCACCTGCGCCTGGGTTACAGCGGAACAAAGCAGTGCAGCGGCAATGAGTAAACGTGGTTTTGTTGGAAGCATGCGAAAAGTATAAATGAATTGATTTCAAGATACAAATTTTGACCTTCTTTAACAGTACGACTATACGTAAATCAGGATGAAAGGAAATTTATTGCGTAAATTAGTAGTATGATACCCTGGACGGAAATATTAATAAGATTATCGCTGGCAGCGGTTTTTGGCGGCATAATAGGTTTGGAGAGAGAACGGAAGGACTGGGCTGCCGGGTTAAGAACGCACATGATGGTGTCTGTAGGTGCGGCTTTAACCATGATGGTTTCCGCTTACGGATTTTCCGATATCCTGGGCCAGCCCAACATTGTACTGGACCCCTCCAGGGTGGCCGCACAGGTGATCAGTGGTATTGGATTTATCGGCGCGGGCACCATTCTTTTTTTGAAAGAAGGCGTGGTACGCGGGCTCACTACCGCAGCGGGCTTATGGACAGTGGCCGCTATTGGCCTCGCTACCGGCGGTGGTATGTATTTTGCCGCATTTATTGCTACGTCTATTGCCATCATTATCCTGTGGCTGCTGCAGCCGGTGGAAAAAAGATTCCTCAACCGCTTTGAACAAAAAACAATCCGCATCATCACTTTCGAACGGAGTAAATCCATTGAGGTAACGGATCAACTATTTCAAAACACCGCCCTCAACATCACCTCCTGCAATATTGAACAAACGGATAGCTTCTTCTTTATCACCGTTCGCTTTAAAAGCATGGATAAAGCCATTGTAGGCAAACTGATCGCAGATATACAGGCGGATACCGGCGTAAAAGAAGTATCGTGGAACAACTGATCTTTCTTGCCGGATCAATAAAAAGCCGGCCGTAAACACAGCCGGCCGGATCCATCAACCTATATAAATCAATACCGGAACGACTCCCAGCCGGAAATAGTGGTACGGTTACAGGTCATGGCCTGTGTGCCGTTTTCACACGATACATATCGCCCGTTATTTCCGCGGAGTGCAATGCTGCCGTCTGTGTTTACCACCCAGTCAAATTTCTCCCAGTCGCTCACACTGGTACGGTTACACGTAATCGGGTTAACGCCGTTTTCTGATGAAACGTATTTACCCTGGCTTTTCAACGCCACCTTGCCACCGCCGGCATCTTCTACCGTAAACTGTTCCCAGCCCTGTGCAGTAGCGCGATTGCAAGTCATGGCCTGTGTGCCGTTTTCACTGCTTACAAAGGCATTGTTAAATCCTTTGAGGGTAATGGTGCTGCCAATGGGCGCATTACCGCCGCTGTTGGAAATGGAGTATACCCTTACATAGTCAACATACATATTGGCGGGGAGTTTACTTTCATCGATGGTTTGTCCGGGGAAATCGCCACCCACAGCCATATTCAGGATGATAAAGAACTGGTTGTGGAATTCTTCTGTGCTGTTGATATTGTTCTGGATATTGGCTGTTGCAAACTGGTTACCATCCAGGTACCAGCGGATAGCGCTGGCATCCCACTCTACCGCATATACGTGGTAATCTGTAATAGTAGTACTGGAAGTGCCGCCATAGGAAACATGGCCGTTGGCATCCCAGTGAATGGTGCCATAAATAGTATTGCTGGTATTTACCTGCTCCATAATGTCTATTTCGCCGCATTTGGGCCAGCCTACGGAGCCTATGTTGTTGCCCAGCATCCAGAACGCAGGCCATAAGCCCTGTCCGGAGGCCAGTTTAATCCGCGCTTCAATACGCCCATATTGTGTGGTAAAATGCCCGGCGGTGTTCATGCGTGCGGATGTATAAGGCCAGCCGTTCACCGACTGCTTCCTTGCGGTGATCACCAGGTTGCCGTTGCTCACACTGGCATTGGACGACTGGTAATACTGCTTCTCATTATTAACACCCGGACCGGTTTCAAAAGACCATTTGGAGGTGTTGACGCTGGAACCGTCAAATTCGTCAGACCAGATCAGCGTGTAAGCTGCGGCCGCCGCCTGCACTGCTTCCGCAGCAGGCCGGGCTTCCAAAGGTTGCAGATTATTGGTTGTTTTTGCCTCTTTTTTACAGGCAGTCATCATTACCATTAACAGGAAGGAACCTACGCTAATGGAGATCAGTTTTTCTTTCATGGAATGTACAATTAATAAAAAGGTGAACAAATAAGGCTAATGGATCAACGTGGAGCTAATTTTATCATGTGGAGTAAATATGCTGTTTGTAACCGGGCTAACAAAATTCAGGGCTACGTCAAAAGTACTTCGCGGTGATTGTCTTACCCAGGGGTAAAACAATCACCGCTGTCAATTGCGCTCTTACTTTCTTTCAAAGATCATCTCGCTAAACACGCCTCCGCCCTGCACAAATTCCACCCGGATCCGTTGCTCACCCTTTGCCAGGCGGATATTTTTCACTATCAACGGCTGATCATCGGATGGCACGGCGAGATCTGCTGCCAGCACTTTGCCATTACTGCTGATGTTAAACCTGGTGCTACCAGTATCTGCTTTTATTTTTATGGTAAGGATGTAGTTCCCTGCAGCGGCCACCCGGGTGGTATACTGCATCCATTCGCCGCTTTCAATATTAAATACCACGAACTCATTGTTTTCCTTTTTTATATCCACACCATCATTGCGGTAAGCATGGCCGCGGTTTCCCTGTGTATTTACACCGGGCGTATAATGGTAACTCGCGGTATCCAGGTCGTTATAAGCAGAAAGATTTCGTCCCAGGTCATAGTCCACGGCGCGGATCACAGCCTTGTCTTTTATGATATGTTCCCTGAAAGGAATGGCCTTACCGGAAGCCACCTGGCGGAACATGGCATCTGTCACATCTTTATGATAAATATTATTTTCAATCCGGGTGTTAGCGGCAAATTCCATCAGTGCGCGGTAGGCTTCATCTGCCGCCGGTGCAGGTCCTTTGCCGTTCCAGTAATCCAGAAGCGTCTGGTAACCGGGTGTGATTTTTATTTCCAGCGGGTTGTTGATCCCGATCTTTTTCAGCTGCCACCATGCCCAGCCAATGTCATTGCTTTCCACCATGCTGATGGTATTGGTGAACCAGTTGTTGGAATTTTCCCCGGACTCGCCCAGCCACAGCGGGAGGTTGTATTGCTCCCGTAAATCCAGGAAATTCCGGATGGAAGCTGCATTGGTGAAGTTGCCATATTTGTGAAAGCTGATCACCATATTACTATCCCAGGCGGGCAAAATGCCCTTGTAATTATTCCCGAAACCATTTCCTTCTATAATGATGATGTGTTTGGGGTCTACTTCCCGGATTGCTTTGGTAATAGCCACCATCAGCTGTTTCAGGGGAATGTTCTTTGTTTCTTTGGTGCCTCTCTTATCTCCGGCGTCTTCAAATCCCCAGTTGGGTTCGTTGATAATATCGTAACCGCCTATCCAGGGTTCGTTGGCGTAGCGCGCTGCCAGTTTGCGCCATAAGGCAATAGTTTTATCCCGGTTAGCTTCGCTTTCCCAGAGAGATGGCTTTTCGGGGTGTCTGTCGGAGATTGGCAAATCGTTCCCCTGCCCTCCGGGTGCGGCGTGCAGATCGAGGATCAGGTACATATGATTGGCCTTACACCAGTTCAGTAAGGAATCAGTAAGAGCAAACCCTTTTTCCAACCAGGTATTTTGCCCGGCTACCGGCTCCTCCTCTGCCGGAATCGTGTACAGATCGAAGTGCATGGGCAGGCGAACGGAATTAAATCCCCATGCTGCCATTGAGTCAATATCCTTCCTGGTGGTATGACTGGTAAGCCATGCATCATAGAATGCCTGTGTTTTTTCCGGTCCTATCAGTTCCCGGATCTTTTCGCGGATCCTGTATTGCTGGCCAATATTGCCCAGGCGGAACATATACCCTTCCTGCAGCATCCAGCCGCCGAGGCCCATTCCCCGGAGGATTACTTTCTTATTTTTTTCATTAACAATAACGGGCCCCCGGGTTTTCAGATATCCCTGCCCGTTAGCAGGCAGCACTGAGGCCAATAATAATGTGAGTGCTATAACGTGGAATTTTAGCATGTAAAATGTGTCTTTAAAAAGAAAAATAACGACAGCCAAGATCAGTATTTAAAAGGAAAAAATCATTTCCGGCACTACGTCATTTCTACTTCAGATGAGATTAAATCATTGATTGCTAATCTATCTTCATTACTTCTTACTTACATCAGCAAAAAAATTTTACATTTAGTAAAACGCTTTTTAGATGAAGCATTTGCTGTTGCTGGCCCTTTTATTCCACGGAAAAATATTATTAGCCCAGAATACGATCGGACTATCCGCTGTTGTAAATTTCAGCAAAGCCCAATACCAGGGAAATGGCCAAACCTGGGACATCGATATTGACCACAAAGGCATCCTGTATTTCGCCAACAATGAAGGGCTTCTTACCTTCAACGGCAACTACTGGAAGCTGTACCCTGTTCCCAACAATACCCGGCTGCGGGCCGTAAAGGTGGCGCCGGACGGGAAGATCTATGTAGGCGCACAGGACGACTTCGGGTATTATCTGCCCAATAAGAATGGTATCCTGGAATATACTTCTCTCAAAAAAAATATCCCCGCAGGACAAACAGAGTTCGCGGATATCTGGAATATTGCCTTCCACAACAACGGCGTTTACTTTAAAAGCAACAACAAAATATTCGGCTGGCGTAACCGGCAGATGGAAGTGTACAATGCCCCCGGGGAATGGAAAATAATGGGTAGTACTGCCCACCATCTCTATGCACAGGACATCCAACAGGGATTACTGAAACTGGTCAACGGCCAATGGCAACCCGTTTGCGCTGCCGCCAAAGACAAATCCCTCCTGATCACTGCTTTCCTCGAAGAAAAAAATGATACCCTGCTGGTAGCCACCCTCAAAGATGGCCTCTTCCGCATCGCGCATCAGCAGCTGATCCCGCTGCAAACGGAAGCAGATACTGTTTTCAGGAGCAGCCGTATTTACTGTGCCATTCCCCTGGATAACGGGCAGCTGGCCGTGGGCACTTTCTCCAAAGGATGTTTTATAATCAACGCTACCAATGGCAAAGTGATCCAGCAATTCAGCATGGACGAGGGCCTCCAGAATAATAATGTGCTCCGGCTGTTTGCTGATCCGCGCCATAACATCTGGCTGGCGCTGGACAACGGCATCGATCAGCTCCGGTACAACACCGCTATTAAACAGATACTACCCGCCAAACATAATTCCCTCACCACTTACGCGGCGAAGGTGTTTAATCAGCATCTTTATATCGGTACCTCCGACGGGTTATACAGCACGCCCCTGGACACGGTTACAGACCTCAGCTATTCCAAAGGCAACTTCCAGCCCGTAGCCAACACCCGTGGCCAGGTATGGAACCTTTCTGCTATCGGCTCCCACCTGCTGATGGCCCATCAGGAAGGAACATTTGAAATCACCGGCAACAAAGCCACCGCGCTGCTGAAAGACCTGGGCTGCTGGGCATACCTGCCGCTCTCCAACAATATCCTCACCGGCTGCTACAATGGCCTGGCACTTATCCGCTACAACGGTTCGCAGGTGAATGTTAACCGGCACATCTCCGGTTTGTACGAATCCCTGCGCTTCCTGGCCGTAGACCCGCAGCAACGTATCTGGTCGTCACACCCCTACCGCGGTGTGTACCTGCTCACGCTTAAAAATGATACAGCCCTGAACTACCGGCTGTTCACACAAAAAGACGGACTGCCTTCTACCTACAATAATTACGTTTTCCGTATTCAACAGCGAATGGTAGTCGCTACCATGAAAGGCATCTATGAATTTGATGAAGCCCGGCAACAATTCATTCCGTCAACAGGCGTATTTGCCCCGTTGAAAAACGTGGCAGTGCAATACCTTTCGGAAGACAGCAGCGGCAACATCTGGCTGGTGGCGGATAAAAAGCCGGGCGTATTGAACCCGCAACAGCAAACAATTACCTGGTTCCCCGAACTCACCGGGAAAATAGTTGGCGGCTTTGAATTCATTTATCCCTTTAACGAAGAGAATATCTTTTTTGGAGGCGACAAAGGCATTTATCATCTTAACTATAAAAAATACTCCCGTCATGATGCCGGCCTGTCGGTGCTACTGGGGCAAATAAAAGCCACCAGCCGGAAAGATACCCTGCTGTATGGCGGCTACCACACTGCCGGTCCGCAGCCACCAGTGGTGCTGCCAAATGCGTTTAACAGTTTTCATTTTGAATACACCGTTCCCCCCGCGGAGCAGGGCAATCACATCACTTACAGCTATCAGCTGGCCGGCTTCGATAAGCAACCCGGCGAATGGACGGCTAAAACAGAAAAGGAATACACCAATCTTCCTTACGGAGAATATATTTTTTCGGTGAAGGCGAAAGATAACCTCGGCAATATCTCCGCGGCCGCCAGTTATTCTTTTACCATTTTGCCCGCCTGGTATCAAACCTATATGGCGAAGGCGGTATATGTATTACTGCTCACCGGGCTGATCTGGTACCTGTACAGGCGTCAAAAGAAAAAATTTGCTGCGCAGAAAGATAAACATCTGCAGGAACAGCAACATCTCATTTTTCAGCACCAGCTGGAACTGGAAAGAAATGAGAAACAGCTGATCCAGCTGCGCAATGAGAAACTGGAATCAGATGTACAACATAAAAACAAAGAGTTGGCTACCGCCACCATGCACCTCGTACAGAAAGGCAAACTGATTTCCAATATCCGTGAAGAGCTGATACAAAGCGTAAAGAAAACCAATGACCCGGAAGCGCTTCCTTCTTTCAAAAAAGTAATGCGGTTGTTTGAAGAAGCAGAAAATAACGAAGAAGACTGGGCACAGTTCTCCCAACATTTTGATGAAGTGCATAATAATTTCCTGCGTACCCTTAAAAAACAATACCCGGATTTAACTACTACCGATCTCAAACTTTGTGCTTACCTGCGCATTAATCTTACTACCAAAGAAATAGCCCAGTCGATGGGCATTTCCGTTCGAGGCGTGGAAACCAGCCGGTACCGGCTTCGCAAGAAACTAAACATACCCGGTGAAACAGGGCTCTACGATTTCCTCACCAATATTACACAGGGATAAATGCAGCTGCTTGTCTTCTCCGGGTAAAATCAGAAGAAGATAACATCCACATTACCGGAAGGGGCATATTTCTTCTTACTTTTGCAGGGACATTTTTAAAAGCCATATTATTTTGACCAACGAACTTTCGAAATCGAAATATTTCTTTCTTATTCTGATTCTCGGTACGCTCACAGCATTAGGCCCCTTTTCGATCGACATGTATCTTCCCGGCTTTCCGGCTATAGGAAAGGATCTGGGAGTAGATCCCACCAGGGTGGCGTTGTCGCTTTCCAGTTTTTTTATTGGTATTTCAGCGGGACAACTGCTTTATGGTCCGCTGCTGGACCGGTTTGGCAGGAAGAAGCCGTTGTATATAGGACTCGTGCTGTATGTGATCTCTTCTATAGGTTGTATGTATATATCATCACTGAACGGGCTCATCATACTCCGCTTTATCCAGGCCATAGGAAGCTGCGCTGCGGCAGTAGCTTCGGTAGCAATGGTGCGTGACCTTTTCCCGGTAAAAGACAATGCAAAAGTATTTGCGCTGCTGATGCTGGTAGTAGGCACTTCCCCCATGATTGCACCTACTGTAGGCAGTTATGTAACCAGCGCCTTTAGCTGGCATGCGGTATTCCTCATATTAGGTATCATGGGTGCGCTGATCCTGATCGCCACCATCCTCTGGCTGCCGGAAAGTTATCAGCCGGATACGTCGATGTCGCTGAAGCCCGGTCCCATTATCAGCAATTTCCTGTCGGTGGTAAGCGAACCACAGTTTTATACCTACACCTTTGCGGGCGCCGTTTCCTTTTCAGGACTGTTCGCTTATGTATCGGCTTCACCGCAGGTGTTCATGGATATTTACAAGCTCAGTGACAAAGCGTACGGATGGATCTTTGCGGGCCTCTCTGTAGGACTGATAGGTTCCAGCCAGGTGAACAGCCAGTTGTTGAAACGGTTCAGCAGTCAGCAGATAGTACCGGTGGCGCTGGTTTGTCAAACTATCACCGGGCTTATTTTTATAGTATGCGCCTGGAATAACTTTTTATCATTAGCCGGTATCATCGTGTTGTTGTTCATATACCTTTGCTGCCTGGGCTTTATCAATCCCAACACTTCTGCATTGTCGCTGGCGCCGTTCAGTAAAAATGCGGGCAGTGCCTCTTCGCTGATGGGCGCTACGCAAATGGGAATAGGTGCGCTTGCCTCCACGGTAGTAAGCTTATACAATACACATACGGCCACACCGATGGCGATCACCATGTGCGGCACTTCGCTGCTGGCGTTGTTTATATTACTGGTATGCCGCCGGAATATTAAAACGGCTGTGGCAGCGGCGCCAGGCACCGCTACCATCGCGCATTAAACCAATACAGCGCCGCCATCTACCACCACTATCTGCCCGGTGCTGAATCCGTTCTGCATCAGATACAAATACGTTTGTGCAATATCTTCCGGCTGGCCCACACGGCCCGCCAGAAGCACGCCTGCTGCCTGTTGATACATGGCTTCGCGGTCGGCCTCCGGCATTCCTTCCCAGAGAGCTGTTTTCACAATACCTGGCGATACAGCATTTACCCGGATAGGCGCCAGTTCTACTGCCAGCATACGGGTAAAACCCTCCATAGCGCCACAGATGCAGGCCCCGGCAGCCCAACCCTTCTGCGGACGCAGGTTGGCGATACCGGTGGTCAATACCACAGATCCTCCCGGCAATATGTTCTTACTGCCATATTTTATCGCATTGAATGCGCCAAAGAAACGTAGTTGAAATGCTTCCTGCAACTCAGCAGCGGTAAGATCTTCCACCTGTCCGAATGGAAAAGAACCACCGGCTGTAAATACCAAATGATCAAAGGCGCCCGAAGTGCGGAAGAAATCACGCACTGCTGCTTCATTCCCAAGATCCACCGAAAAGCCCTCCGCCGTTTCCGGTAGCGTAGTCAAGGCTTTCTTAACTTTTCCGGGGTTACTGGAAACAATGATCACCGTTGCTCCTGCCGCTGCTGCCGCCTGTGCTGTTGCTAAACCGATGCCGGCCGAACCGCCTAATACCAATACTTTTTTTCCTGTCAGATCCGTATTCATAATTGTATTTTTTATGAACACAAAATTCGGCAGCCGCTGGCAAGCGTCATTTAACAAATGGTAAAAAGCATCAAAGACGACCATTTTTCCGGATCCGGCTGAGCGACTGTTGCGTAATACCCAGGAAAGAAGCAATGGTACTCAATGGCGCGCGGGAAACAATATCCGGTTCTTTTTGCAGGAAATACCGGTAACGCTCCGAGGCATCCAGCCCCAGGTATTCATTCCGGGCCAGGACCTTTTCCAGCAGGCCCTGTCGTGTAATCTGATCTATCAGGGATTTGAGGTAAGGGATTTTTTCATATAGCCGCAACAGGTATTCCTTATGTAATACAATTACATCGGCATCACACACCGCCTCCAGTACGTAAGGAGATGGCGTTTCTTCGAGATAGTTGCCTAGTATGGTGGCACACCTATTTTCTTTCAGAAAAAATATGGTGATATCTTCACCTTCATCCGTGCGTTTCACCAGGCGTAATATGCCTGCACAGATAAAAAACAGCTCCCGTGGCACCTTGCCTTCCGGCAACAGCACAGTTCCTTCTTTCACCTGCTGTATGCACAAACCAGCGGATAGCAGCTGCCAGTCGGCTTCAGACACCGGATGCAGCTGTTTCAGGAAGCGGTAAAAAATATCCATGCCGGCCATAGCTATAAATTTCTTTACAATATTATATAGAGAATCTGAGAATACCTGCCGGGCCGGTATATTTGTTTTTCCAGGCACGCTCACTGCTAAGTGAAGCAATGGAAAAACAATACGGAAATTAAAGGAAGTTGTACCTTTAACATCTCCCAAAAAAATATTCCAATGGCATATAATGAAAAACTCGCTGACCGCGTACGCGAAATTCTTTCTGCTTCCACCGATAATATCACCGAAAAGAAAATGTTTGGCGGTTTATGCTTCATGGTAAACGATAAAATGTGTGTGGGCGTGCGACCCGATAAAATGATGGTAAGGATTGATCCTTCCAAATCAGACGAAGTAGTGGAATCCTCCGCTGGCGCTGAAGTAATGATTCATGGCGGTAAGGAGATGAAAGGATTTATTTTTGTAGATGAAAATGAACTCCACACAAAAAAACAATTACAATACTGGATTAAAATGGCATTAGAATTTAACGTAAATGCTAAGTCTTCCAGGAAAAAATAATCCCTTAATGCCGGTCCGGCTTTGATTTGCTACATTTTTTTCTATCTTTAAAACCACTGTAGCAACATTAGGAACCTGATTTTTTAACCGGCATTATTCGATTACTTATGAACACATTTACGCTGATAACGGCTTTAGTTACCATTAGTGCATTAATTTCCTACATCAACAACCGATTCATCAAACTCCCGGGAACCATAGGCGTGATCGTGGTTTCGCTCCTGTTGTCATTACTGATTTCGCTGACAGGTAAAATTTTCCCCGGCGCATTTACTTTTATTAAAGATGTAACCAACGGTATTGATTTTACAGGCACCCTGCTGGACGTAATGTTAGGCTTCCTGCTTTTTGCCAGCGCATTACATTTCGATTTCAATAAGTTAAAAGCACAGCGGTATCCCGTACTGGTACTGAGTACCGTAGGAGTTATCGGCTCTACCTTTATATTCGGATTCCTGCTGTACTGGACCACAACACTGCTCCACATTGATATTCCGCTGGTATATTGCCTCTTGTTTGGCGCACTCATTTCTCCTACCGATCCGGTAGCGGTATTGTCCATCTTGAAAAAATCAAAAGTCCCTCCTGCCCTTGAAACTATTATTGGCGGGGAGTCTTTGCTCAATGATGGTACCGGCATCCTGTTATTTGTGATCCTGAAAGAAGTAGCCGGACAGGCAGATAGCCATGTTTCACTGTCACATGCTGCGGCCTTGTTTTCACAGGAAGTATTCGGCGGTATCCTGCTGGGTGTTGTTTCCGCCATTGTGGCTTACAGAACCATGAAGCGTGTAGATGATTTCAATATCATTGTAATGGTGTCTCTATCGATGGTAATGGTGATTTCCGTAGTAGGCGCCATGCTGCACGTATCCATTCCACTGGCGGCGGTTTCTGCCGGTTTGATATTGGGTAATACTTCCCTCGGTACAAAAAATGCGGAAGAAATTCAGCACTATTTTCATAACATATGGAGCCTCATCGATGAGCTGCTGAACACCATCCTGTTTGTGATGATCGGGTTGCAGATTGTGATCATGCCATTCCTGCAAAACTATTGGTTCACCGGTTTGATGGCCACTTTATTTGTACTGATCGCGCGGGCGCTGAGTATTACCATCCCGGCCATTGTATTAAAACGCTCCCTGAAAACGGATTATAAAAGCATTACTATATTGGTGTGGGCAGGACTACGTGGGGGCATCTCCGTTGCACTGGCACTGTCATTACCGGAATCACCCTACAAGGAAATTATCCTTTCGGCCAGTTACTTTGTGGTATTGTTCTCTATTATTGTACAGGGGCTCACACTGAAGAAAGTGGTGGACCGTATGGTGGTATAGTGGATTTATAGCAGCAGGGAAGCATTGAATACTTCCCTGCTGCTATTTATTACTTCACTTTAAATTCCTGCGACAGCAGGAAGCTCTCTGAACTCTTTCCTATATTGATTTTATACGTGCCTTTGTATAATTTCCAGGCATGTTGCTGTAAATCCCATTTCTGTAACTCCGCTGCCGGCAGTTCCAGTTCCACTATTTCTTCTCCACCTTTGCTTACATGCACCCGCCTGAATGCCTTCAGTTCCTTCACCGGCATACGTTCCATATTTGGATAAGTGATATAGGCCTGCACTACTTCGTCGCCATCAAAGTCGCCGGTGTTTTTAACGGCTACGGATACACGAATAATGTCTTTGCTGCGGTACTCCTTTGCCGGAGCCGTATGCCAGGCATAGTCAAACTTCGTATAGCTGAGGCCGTAGCCAAAAGGATACGCTGCTTTACCTTTAAAATACCGGTAGGTGCGGTTTTTCATGCTATAGTCCTTGTAGTCCGGTAAGTCCTGCAGGGATTGATAAAAAGTAACCGGCAACCGCCCTGCGGGCGAATATTTTCCGAAGATGATATCCGCGAGGGCGTTACCGCCCTGTTCTCCCGGATACCACGCCAGGATCACCGCATCTGCGTAGGGCGCGATGGCCGACACATCTACCGCGCTGCCGGCAGTAATCACGGCAATGATAGGTTTCTTATGCGCTTCCCTTAATTTCTTCATGAACAGGATCTGTGAGCGGGGCAGGCTCAGTGTATTTTTATCGCCGCCGGAAGGGGAAAGGAATGCGTCTCCTTCTTCTCCTTCCAGTAACGGCGTTAAGCCAATTACCGCTACCGTCACATCACAATTCTGCGAAGCCCAGATGCCGCCAAAATGCAAGGTATCTGTAAAGTCGCACCCCTGGTCGTATTGCATGGCCATACCCGGACCGGCGGCTTTGGCCAGTCCCGCGGCGAAAGTAACCATATCGCCCGATACGCCGTGATAGTTGCCCATCAGGGCTTCCAGCGAAGCGGAGTTGGAACCCGTCACCAGCATGGAAGCATATTTATCGGCAGTTAAGGGTAATACGCCGTCGTTTTTCAGCAATACCATGCTTTCCCTGGCGGCTTCACGGGCCAGCCGGGCGTGATAGCTGTTATTTACGCTATCGGCGCCATAGGCGCTGTAAGGACTTGCTGCCGGGGCATCCAGTAGTCCCAGCTTTATGCGCGTACGCAGGGTGGCGCTGAGGGCACTGTCTACATTCGCGCTGGTCAGCCAGCCCTTATCAATGGCTTTCATCACATCATCCTGTAAAATATTGGCGCAATCGAGATTAACGCCTGCTTTCACCGCGGCTGCCGCTACTTCCTCGCGGGTAGGAATAGCTTTATGACGCAGCCAGATATCATCCAGCGCCCAGCAGTCGGTAACTACCTGTCCGCCAAATTTCCATTCATGCCGCAGGATGTCCTGCAACAGCGTATTGCCGGTGCAGCAAGGCTGACTGTTTACCCGGTTATACGCGCACATGATCGATTCTACTTTGCCATCCACCAGTTTCTTAAACGCATAGAGATAGGTTTCCCGCAGGTCCTTTTCATCGATGATGGCATTAAAGCTGTGCCGGTCGGCTTCGGGGCCGCTGTGCACGGCAAAGTGTTTGGCACAGGCAGCCGTTTTCAGCGCACCGGGAACATCCCCCTGTAAGCCCTGCACAAAAGCGCCCGCCATGGTAGCAGTGAGATAAGGATCTTCACCGTATGTTTCCTGGCCACGGCCCCAGCGGGGATCACGGAAGATATTGATGTTAGGAGTCCAGAAGTTAAGCCCCATATACTGCACATGCCGGTGCTGCTGCACGGCCAGGTTATATTTAGCACGGGCTTCCGTGGAAATGGTGTTGGCTACTTCCCTGGCCAGCGGCGCATTAAAGGTAGCCGACAGCCCTATCGCCTGCGGATATACGGTGGCTTCTCCACCTCGTGCAATACCATGCAACGCCTCATTCCACCAGTTATAGGCAGGGATCTGCAACCGGTCTATCGCCGGACTGTTATATCCCAGCAATGATATTTTTTCAGATAGCGTAAGGGTATGCAGCAGGTCGTTCACCCGGTCGTTCAGCGGCGCATCCGCCCGCCTGAACAGCGCCGGCTGCTGCGCCGCTGCGTTTGACGTAAATAAAAGTATGAAAGCACCAAAAATGAAAAACTGTTTTCTCAACATGCTAAACCTGATTTTTTTCTATAAGATATTCCACCTCTGCGCAAGTTATCATATAAAAAACATAATCGTATGGCGGTATCCCACCAATGGTTTATTTTGTTTATTATCGTGAAGAAATTAATAAAATAGTATGACTAAATGGGAAAAGATCAGGGCCGATTACCCCGTATGTAACAACGCTGCTTATTTTTTTACCAACGGCGGCGGACCGGTAAGTACCCCTTTGGTGCAAAGGGCAACAGCGCTTTTCGCAGAACTGAGTGAAAAAGGCCGCGGAGTGATGCCCGGCTGGGATCACCAGGCCAATGAAGTAAGGACGCTCGTTGGTGAAATGATCCGCGCAAAGGCCAGTGAAATTGCGTTCATCACCAATACCTCGCAGGCTATGATCCTCCTATACGGGATGTTTCCAAAACACTATGAAATCATCACCATGCGGGATGAATTTCCCAGCAGCTTTGTAGGCTGGATGCACAACGGTCATACCCTGCATTTCGTAGATAGCGATGACCATAACCAGATCTCCGTTGCAGACATCGCCGCTAAAATCACCCCGGCCACCCGTATCCTGATCACCAGCCACGTGATGTTCAGAACCGGCTTCCGGCAAAACCTGAAAGCCATTGGCGAACTATGCAAACAACATCAGCTCATCCATATAGTAGATGCCACGCAATCCTTTGGCGTCAACGACATTGATGTGCAGGAATGTAATATCGATGTCCTCATCTTCCACGCATACAAATGGGTCACTGCCGGTTATGGTACCGGCGCAATGTATGTGTCGCAGAAAATACTGGATCAATACCCGCCACAGGTGATGAGCTGGTATAATGTGGATTATGAAACGGCCGATTTCCAGTCGGTGAAGGACTATACGAACTTCACACCTAAAAAAGATGCCACGGCATTTGAGCCCGGCACACCACCGTTTGTAAATATACTTTTATTAGGAGAGGCACTAAAATATCTTCATCGTACGGGCATTCCCGATATAGAGGCATATGTCGGGGAGCTAGTCACCTACCTGGCGGAAAAGGCGGCTGCACAAGGCATCCGGCTGTTGTCAAACTATCCGCCGGAGCATCTTTCTGCCATACAACTGCTGGAAATTACACCCACGCAAAATGAGAATATTGAAAAGAATAATATCCAGGCGAGATATAAAAATAACAGACTAACGGTAGCCTTAAACTTCTATAACAACAAGGCGGACATTGATAAACTATTTTCGGCGCTCGCCGAAGCATAAAAAAATAGCGGAGGGAAATCCCTCCGCTAAAAATATTAAAAGTTGAAATTATCAGGGTCCGGTCCTACCCTTTCCCCACGATCCAGCGCATCTATCTTCAACACATCTTCTTTACTGATCTCAAAATTGAACAACTGCGCGTTGGAAATCACCCTGTCCTGGCGAATGCTTTTAGGAATGGTCACCACATCTTTCTGCAGGTCCCATCTTAATACTAATTGTGCTACTGACACTTTATATTTCTCCGCAAGTTCTTTCAGCAATGGCACGTCAAACGCCTTACCCTGCATCAGCGGGCTCCAGGCTTCAAACTGTACGTTGTTTTTCTGACAGAAATCCAGCAGGGAAGGCTGTACCAGGTAAGGATGGAATTCCAGCTGGTCTACCATAGGCAGTACTTTCGCGCTCTGGAACAGGTCTTCCAGGTGATGTTGCAGGAAATTGCTGACGCCAATAGCTTTTACGCGGCCATCTGCATACAATTGCTCCATTGCGCGCCAGGTTTCTTTATACTTACCCTTTACCGGCCAGTGAACCAGGTACAGGTCAAGATAGTCTGTTTTCAGTTTCTCCAGGGAGGTATCAAAAGCTTTCAGGGTGCTGTCGTAGCCCTGATCCGCATTCCATACTTTCGTAGTCAGGAAAATATCCTTTCTGTCGGTCGCATTTTTTTCAATGGCAATACCCACTCCTTCTTCATTACCATAAATAGCAGCGGTATCTATATGCCGGTAACCGGCATCCAGTGCATAAGTCACTGAATCGATCACTTCCTGTCCTTCTTTTGTTTTAAAAACACCTAATCCGAAATAAGGCATCTGTACACCATTCGACAATTGCACAGTACCGTTAATGTCTGTAATATTCATATAATGGAGATTTTATTTTACTGTTTGAAACGCCAGGGAGGCCGGTTTGTTCAAACGGACGTATAATATAACACACAACACCAGCCCGGTAAATGCGAGCGCCGCGCCTACATATTCCGGTGAAGTATAACTATAGCCAGCTGCAAGGGGCAGTCCGCCCAGGAAAGCGCCCAGCGCATTCCCGATATTGGCGCTGGCCTGCATAGACGAAGAGGCCAGCATTTCCGCGCCTTTGGCGGTATTGATCATCAGCATCTGCATGGGTGCTATCACGGCAAAGGCAATGCTGCCGGTAACAAAGGTCATGATAATGGCAGGAACTTTATAGTGACTTACCAGGCTTACTATGAGCAGCGACAGGATCATGGCCAGCAACAAAAAACCGGTAGTCACGATCGGTGAAAAACGGTCGGCCAGCCGGCCTCCCATAAAATTACCCACTGCCATACCCACGCCGGCAATGATCATGATAATAGTGATCATATTGCTCTCAAAACCGGCCACCTCCGTCATCAATGGAGCGATATAACTGATCCAGGCGAAAAGTCCGCCGGTACCAATCGCAGATACCCCGATGATGAGCCACATATCCACCTTTTTGAAAATACCCAGGCTTTCCAGGAAGCTGCTGTTATTGGTAACCGGGATCACGGGCATCCACAACTTCACGCTGCCCGCTGCCATCAGGGATACTACCCCCACTATAAGAAAGGAAATACGCCAGCTGTAATTATGCCCGATGTACGTCCCCAGCGGCACACCAATGATATTGGCAATCGTTAGCCCTGCAAACATCACGGATACGGCGCTGGCTTCCTTTCCCGGCTCTGCCAAACGGCTGGCCACTACCGCGCCCATGCCAAAGAAAGCGCCATGCGGCAGCCCGGCAAACAAACGGGCTACTACCAGCCACTCATACCCCGGCGCAATGGCAAATAAACTGTTGAACAGTCCAAACGCCAGCATCAGCCCTATCAATACCTTTTTCGGAGGAAAATTACCTGCCAGCGCTACCATCAGCGGAGCGCCTATTACTACACCCAGTGCGTAAGCCGAGATCAGGTGCCCGGCAACAGGAATAGTGATATCAAGCGAGTTGGCCACATCCGGCAAAACACCCATCATCATAAATTCCGTCATCCCTATACTAAAGCCTCCCATCGTGAGACTATATAAACTTAATTTTTTCATCAGATTTTTATGCGCTTATCGATTTGCAGACGCAAAATTACGACGGAACAAAATGGAGACACCAGTATATATAGGAGATATTTTTGTACAAATAGAAGAAAAAGGACCTGTGGACATCCTTCCTTCAGATTAGTTTATTAAATAAAAACAACCTATCTTTGCGGTGCAATTTAAAAAGTATATGAACAACTATCTCACATATCAGGCATGCAGTTACGCAACTACCGTTATCAGAGCGGTAATTGCAAGTACCCGCATTGTCTTAATTCAAGACGGGGAGGCAAATCCATCCCGGATATGAGAGGTTAATATATAACTCCTGAAATCTTTTTCAAGGGCCTCTTCATCCGAAGAGGCCTTTTTATTTGCTTCCCCCCAATATCTCCAACAGTTTCTTTAGCGAACAATTAATCACCATGAACACCAACAGGAAATTTATTATTAAAGCATCAATGTCATTTACACGGCTCGTCCGGTAATGCAGACTTCCTGTTGCATAAAGCAAAGGCCGCTCATTACCAGATGAGGGGCCTTTTTTAATTCCTTTTTTAAATAAGAATATATGAAACGCTTAGCGGATTTTAGAAATATAGGTATCATGGCACATGTCGATGCAGGTAAAACAACGCTTACAGAACGCATGCTTTACTTCACCGGCTTCACACATAAACTTGGCAACGTAGACGAAGGCAACACCGTAATGGATAGTGACCCGCAGGAAGAAAAAAGAGGTATTACCATTTCCTCCGCCGCTATCACTACCTATTGGCAGCACCAGGATCATACCTGGCAGATCAATATCATTGATACGCCCGGCCACGTCGACTTCACCGCTGAAGTGGAACGTTCATTGCGGGTGCTGGACAGCGCCGTAGCCGTATTCTGCGCCCGTTCCGGTGTGCAGCCCCAGTCGGAAACAGTATGGCATCAGGCGAATCATTATAATATTCCCCGCATTGCGTTCATCAATAAAATGGACCGGCAGGGAGCGGATTTCCGCCGCGTAGTAAGCGACATACGCCAACGGCTAAACGCTAATGCGCTGCCGGTGCAATTGCCCATTGGTGCGGAAGATGACTTCACCGGGGTGATAGACCTCATTACCATGAAAGCGCTCGTATGGAACACCGCAGACGGTAAAACATATGAAACGCTCGATATCCCGGCGGCCTTGCTGAACGAAGCATTGGAAGCACGTAATTATTTACTGGAAGAATTGTCCCTGCTGGATGAATCCTTGCTGAATAAATATACCACTGCTCCCAACAGTATTCTTCCGGAAGACATTTACACCGCACTGCGCGGTGCTACCATCCGCCTGGAAGCCGTACCCGTACTGGCCGGCGCCGCCTATAAAAACAAAGGTATACAACCCCTGCTCGATGCAGTGGCCACCTATCTTCCTGCGCCTTCAGACATTGGCGATGTAAAAGCCACTGATCCGGAAACGGAAGCAACAGTGATGATTCCCGTTAGCGAAAGTGCGCCGCTGGCTGCACTGGCGTTTAAGATCATCACCGACGACTACGTAGGGAAGTTAACGTTAGTACGTGTATATGCAGGCGTATTGCGCAATGGCGATACACTCTGGAACAGCCGCACCGGCCGCAAGGTCAGGATCAGCCGTTTGATGCGGATCATGTCCGATAAATATGAAACAGTGGAAGAAATAGGCGCCGGCGATATCGGCGCGGTAGTAGGACTGAAAGATGTGAAAACAGGCGACTCCCTTTCGCATCCGGATCACCCGGTATTGCTGGAAAAAATCAGCTTCCCGGAACCCATGATCGGGTATGCGATTGAGGCGAAATCTGCGAAAGATAATGATAAACTGGGCGATGCCTTAAACAGGTTGCTGGAAGAAGATCCTACGCTCACCGTAACAGTGGATAACGCTACCGGCCAAACGATTTTGAAAGGTATGGGCGAACTCCACCTGGAAGTGGTGCTGGAAAAGCTGGCCACACAATATCATCTCGATATCAACAAAGGACAGCCACAGATCGCGTACAAGGAAATATTTACGCAGGCCGTTACCCATCGTGAAGTGTATAAAAAACAAAACGGTGGCTCCGGTAACTTTGCGGACATCCAGTTTGAATTATCACCCGGCGATGAACAGGCAACAGGACTGGAATTTATCAACGAAATCAAAGGCGGTGCTATTCCAAAAGAATTCATCCCTGCGATCAGTAAAGGTTTTGAGTCGGCCATGCACAACGGCGCACTGGCAGGTTATCCCGTAAAGTCCATGCGCGTGAGATTGCTGGATGGTTCCATTCATAGCAACGACTCCCACGCCCTGGATTTTGAACACGCAGCCATCACCGGGTTCAAAAGCGTAGCAGCGAAAGCTGCTCCCCGCCTGCTGGAACCCTGGATGAAAGTAACGGTAACCATGCCGGAAGAATTTACCGGCACCCTCACCGGCGACCTGAACCGGCGCCGCGGTGTGATCAAACAAATGGAGATGGATGGATCTGTGCAAACCATCACCGCAATGGTACCATTGTCCGAATTATTCGGTTATATAACGGTATTGCGTACACTCTCTTCCGGAAGGGCCGCTGCTTCGCTCACATTCGACAGCTATCAGACCGTTCCCGGTAATATTACCAGTCATATACTGGTAAAATAAAATGAAAAAGGTGAAGGACACAATCCTTCACCTTTTCTTTATGCGATAAAACCATTCACTATTGTAACACCTCACGATCGCTGTGAACATCCTGGTAAAATTTCTTTACCAGCCGGCTATCCGGCAAAGAGTTCAACACGGCGATAAACCATTTTCCATCTTTCTTCACCACCTTTCCTTTGTAATAACCAACAGACATCAGTTGAATCTGCCCGGTGGTAAGGTCTGTCCAGAGGTTACTGGCGTACATCGTTACCCGCACCGTATCATTGGTGCCGGGGTAAAACTGCATATTGGAAATAAGGTGCCTCGACTGGTAATGCGTATTCCGGATACTCATTACCAGGGAATCTATTTTAGCGGTCCAGTTTTGTTTACCTTTTAGTTTCACCCCGTCTATTTCACCACGAATGTTATCATCCATAAACTCCACGCATTTATTCAGATCGCTGTTATCGAAATGCTCGCAGAAACCATAAATCACTTTTTCAATCTGTTGCTGTTCCCGGTATCCCAGCTCATGGGTATTTGCAACGTCCGGTAAAACGGCAGCGGTGCTGTCTGTATTTGTTTTTTCTTCTGGAGATGTGTGGCAGGAAAAGAGGCCTATGGTGCTAAGAACAAGCGCAGTGGCGAATGGGAAAAATCTGGACATCTTATAAATTTTATGATATAACAAAACAAACGCATAATTAGTTTTATTATATCATAAAATTTTCTGTCTATAATGGGCACTTCTGATGATAATCAATTAATTCAATCGGGGCGTTAGCCAGCTCAATACCTTTGTAGTAGGCTTCAATCTCATCCAGTACAGCTTCTACCTCTTCCACGGTTTTCATAGTCACCAGCCGCGTACGGAATTGTTTGATATCAGGTAATCCCTTCAGGTAGTTGGCATAGCAGCCACGCATTTCGTTGATCCCCTGTACTGGTCCTTTCCATTCTACCGACAGGCTTAGATGTTTCTTACTTACGGCAATGCGTTCTTCCAGGGTGGGGCCGGCCATTATTTCACCGGTATTCACATAGTGTTTGATCTCCCGGAATAACCACGGATAGCCAATCACCGCGCGGCCAATCATGATGCCATCCACGCCGTAACGATTTTTATACTCCAGCGCCTTCTGCGGGCTGTTGATATCTCCATTGCCAAAAATGGGAATATGTATACGGGGATTGTTTTTTACTTTGCCGATGAGGGTCCAGTCGGCTTCGCCTTTGTACATCTGGCAACGGGTGCGTCCGTGAATCGCCAGGGCTTTGATGCCTACGTCCTGCAACCGTTCTGCAACTTCTTCGATATTCTTTGAGTCGTCGTCCCATCCCAGCCTGGTTTTCACGGTAACAGGCAGCTTAGTGGCCTTTACGCAGGCTTCAGTGAGCCGCACCATCAGGTCCAGGTCTTTCAGCACGCCCGCGCCGGCGCCTCTTCCGGCCACCTTTTTCACAGGACAGCCAAAATTGATATCCAGCAGGTCAGGATTGGTAACATCTACGATCCTGGCCGCCATCGCCAGGCTGTCTTCATCCCCGCCAAAGATCTGTATCCCTACCGGGCGCTCATATTCAAAAATATCGAGCTTCTTCCTGCACTTAATGGCATCACGGATCAACCCTTCACTGGAAATAAATTCCGTGTACATCAGGTCAGCGCCGGCATCCTTGCATACCGCCCGGAAAGGCGGATCACTCACATCCTCCATAGGCGCCAGCAGCAAAGGAAAATCAGGAAGCGTTATGTTATCAATCTTTACCAAAATCTATATTTTTTCGCAGCAGCCGCAAAGATAAAGATATTACGCGGATTTTGCCTTAGACAAAATCCGCAGAAAGACCATCGCCGGAGGCGATCCCCCTTTTATTCGCAAAATTTACTTACTTTTCGTTGGTATAATCTTTGGCCCCGCATCCTAAATCTTTCCGTATGCAGAAATTTGACGCAATAGTAATCGGATCCGGTCAGGGTGGAAACCCACTGGCAAAAAAACTGGAAGAAAAAGGCTGGAAAACTGCTATCATTGAACAACGCTATGCCGGTGGCACCTGCATTAACGACGGCTGCACCCCTACCAAAGCAATGATCGCCTGCGCAAAAGTGGCACATACTGTTTTTCATAGTAAAGACTGGGGCGTTCACAGCCACGGGTTCATGGTGGATCTGCCTTTTATTGTAGCCCGGAAAAATAATATCGTAACAGAATTTCGCGGAGGAACAATCAAAGGTTTACAATCAAACAATGTAAGCATCTTCATGGGAACAGCTGTCTTCACGGGTCATAAAACAATCAAGGTAACCGGGCATAAGGGAGAAGAAAATATATTAACAGCAGATCACATTTTTATCAATACCGGCGCCACGCCTTTCATTCCGCCCATCCCCGGTCTTACGGATGTGCCGTATCTCACTTCCACCACGCTGCTCGATGAAGTAACAATTCCGAAAGAACTGATCATTCTAGGAGGCAGTTACATCGCGCTGGAAATGGGACAGCTCTATCAGCGTTTAGGCAGTCACGTTACCGTGATAGAATCCGCTTCACAACTGGTATCAAAAGAAGATCCCGATGTGGCGGCAGTGATAAAAAAAATGCTGGAGTCGGAAAATATGCAGATCCACACCGGCACACAGGTAACCCATATATCCCGCAACGGGAAAAAGATCATCGTGGATATTACTACCGGGGAAGATAAAGACACTATAACGGGTACGCATATACTAATAGCAACCGGCCGCACGCCACAAACTGCAGCGCTGCAACTGCAGCAAACAAATGTACTCACGGATGAAAAGGGATTTATACAGGTAAACGACAAGCTGGAAACCTCCGAACCAGGCATCTATGCCCTCGGCGATGTAAAAGGCGGTCCTGCATTCACACATATCTCCTACAACGATCATCTCATTATTTATAAGAACCTTTTTGAAAATGCAAACACCGGTATAAAAGACCGTCAGGTGCCTTATTGTATGTTCACCGATCCGCAACTCGGACGTATCGGCATTACAGAGAAAGAAGCGCGGAAAGAAGGGATCCCGTTTAAAATAGCCTGCCTGAGTATGGACAAAGTTGCCAGGGCCATAGAAACGGGGCAAACAAGAGGTTTTATGAAAGCGCTGGTGCATGAACATACCAATAAAATCCTGGGCGCCGCTGTAATAGGCACAGAAGGCGGCGAAATCATGTCTATCCTGCAAATGGCCATGCTGGGCGGTATCACCGCCACGCAGATACGCGAAATGGTGTTTGCCCATCCGCTCTATGCAGAATCATTAAACAATCTCTTTATGACCCTGGAGAAGCCTGCTCCATAATGAGCAATTTTTTCCACAATCTGATATATACCGAATGATTAAACTGTCGAATGTTTCCAAATATTTTGGTCCGGAAAAAAAAGCGGTCGATGATATTTCCTTTGAAGTAAAAGAAGGGGAAACACTGGTGCTGCTGGGCACCAGCGGTTGCGGTAAAACCACTACCCTCCGCATGATCAACCGTTTGCTGGAAGCCGACAGTGGTCAGATTTTTATAAACGGCAAAGAAATACGGGAACTGTCTCCTGAAATACTCCGGCGCAACATCGGCTATGTATTACAAAACACCGGGTTGTTCCCTCACTACACCGTGAGCGATAACATCGGCCTCGTACCCTCCCTGCTGAAGTGGGATAAAAAACGTATCCACGACCGTACCACTACGCTCATGGATAAACTCCATTTACCCGCGGCCACCTACGCAGAAGTATATCCGCAACAACTCAGCGGCGGACAACAGCAGCGCGTTGGCCTGGCCCGCGCGCTGGCCGCAGATCCGCCGGTACTCCTCATGGATGAACCCTTCGGCGCGCTGGACCCGCTCACACGCATCAGCGTCAGGAAAGAGTTTAAATCGCTCGATGAAATCAGCCACCGGACCATCATCCTGGTAACACATGATGTGGAAGAAGCCTTTGAACTGGGCCACCGGATCTGTTTGATGAATGAAGGACGTATCCAGCAACTGGGCACGCCCGCAGAACTGATCTTCCATCCGGCCAACGATTTTGTAAGGTCGTTCCTCGATCCGCAACGACTACAGCTGGAACTGAAATCCCTGCAAATAAAAGATCTTTGGCAATGGCTGCCATCTGCCGCTACACCTGGAAACGGACAACTAGCTGCTTCCAGCACCTGCTGGGATGCCCTGGAAGCTATCACGCACCAGCCGGTAACTGTAACGCATGAACAGGAACAAAAAATAATTGACGGGAATGGACTGATGGAGGCAATAGCTGCCTTCAAAAATTAACACAACGGCATGGAAGCAACCGAAACCTTATTTGAATTTGTACAACAACAATCCGGTAAACTGCTGGAGCAAACCCTCACGCATACCGGGCTTACCTTTATATCCGTGCTGCTGGCCGTAGCCATAGGCGTACCCGCCGGTATTTTCATCACCCGTAAAAAAAGACTGGCAGCACCCGTACTCGGCTTCGCCGGTGTAATGCAAACCATTCCAAGCATCGCCCTGCTGGGATTTATGATCCCTCTACTGGGCATTGGCTCCAAACCCGCTATAGTGGCCTTGTTTCTTTATGCATTACTGCCTATTATCCGTAATACTTATACCGGTATCAGCGGGGTAGACCCTACTGTTACAGAAGCGGCTACCGGCATGGGTATGAGCCGCCGGCAGTTGCTGATGAAAGTACAGCTGCCACTGGCCATGCCCGTTATACTGGCCGGTATCCGCACAGCCACCGTAATCAACGTAGGCGTAGCCACCCTGGCCGCTTACATCGCCGCAGGCGGACTCGGGGAATTTATCTTCGGCGGCATTGCACTCAATAATACCAATATGATGCTGGCCGGAGCTATACCCGCAGCTTTGCTGGCATTGCTGTTCGACTGGCTCCTGTCGCTGATCCAGCACATCAATATCCGGAAAGCCCGTAAAACACTATACGCGCTGCCCTTTATCTTCCTGCTTCTCTCCTCCTTCTATCTTCTGCCCGATACTTACAGCGGTAAAATGCTGGCGGGGTTTACCCCCGAATTTATGGGTAGAAAAGACGGCAACCTCGGGCTGAAATCTGTATATGGCCTGCATATCCGCACCCTCGTAATCAGTGACATGATCATGTATAAAGCTGCTTATGAAAAAAAGTTGGACGTTATCAGCGGAAGCAGCACAGACGGCAGGGTAAAGGCATTTGACCTGGTAGTACTGGAAGATGATAAACATATTTTTCCTCCGTATTATGCGGCTCCCATCGTACGGGGAGAAACCCTGCAAAAATACCCCGAACTGGAACCGGCACTCAACCTGTTGGTTGGTACAATTAATGATAGTATCATGACGGAATTGAACTACCGGGTCGACTACCTGAAACAAAACCCGGAGAAAGTGGCAAAGGATTTTCTTGTTGCCAAACAACTCTGGAAACCAGCCGGCAACGGCGCTAAAGGCAGTATCCGCATCGGCTCAAAAATTTTCGGCGATGGCTATATCCTCGCTGCCATGTACAAGATGCTGATCGAAGGACATACCGGCCTTGCGGCCGTCACCAAAACAGGATTAGGCGGCACAAAAATCGTATTCGACGCGTTGGTAAATGACCAGATAGATATGTACCCGGAATATACCGGCACCGGTTTACTCGTATTACTCCAGGCGCCGCAACAGGTAACCGACAGCATTATCGGCGACAGCCGGAAAGTATACGATTATGTAAGTGCAGCATTTGAAAAACAATATCATATCAAATGGCTGCAACCCATCGGATTTAATAATACCTACGCACTAATGATGCGGAGAACTGCAGCAAAAGAACTGCATATCAGCAGCATTTCTGACTTTACAAAATATGTGAATCAACAGTAAGCACCTGTAATTATGTTACTGAAAGAACAATATGAAACAGTACGGCGGAGAAGCGAAAAAATTTGCGCGCCGCTAAAAACGGAAGACTATGTAGTGCAACCTATTGTGGATGTAAGTCCGCCTAAATGGCACCTGGGCCACACCACCTGGTTTTTTGAAACATTTATCCTGCTTCCTAACGCCAAAGACTACACGGTTTTTGATCCTCAATATAATTATGTTTTCAACAGCTACTATGAATCTGTTGGCGCACGGGTGATCCGCACCAACCGGGGTAACCTCAGTCGCCCGGCAGTGGAAGATATTATGCGCTACCGGAAATATGTGGATGAAGCCATGATCAGTTTTTTGAAAGAAGAACTGTCGCCGGAACTGCAGGAGCTGTTTATTCTCGGTCTGAACCATGAGGAGCAGCACCAGGAATTGCTGTACACGGATATTAAGTATATCCTCGGGCATAATCCCCTGTTCCCCGCCTACGATATTCATCATAAAGATATACCCGTAGTGAACAATCCCGGCGATAGCTGGTTAAATATACGTGCCGGCGTATACGATATTGGCTTTGCCGGAGATGGATTCTGTTTTGATAATGAACTGGGCAGGCATACCGTTTACCTGGCGGATTATAAGATCAGTACCACACTGGTCACCAACACGGAATACCTGGATTTTATCCAGGCCGGTGGCTACCAGGATTTCCGTTACTGGCACGCAGAAGGATGGGATTGGGTAAAAAACAACCAGGTAACCACCCCGATGTATTGGTACAACATCGATGGTAAATGGATGCACTATACCTGGCAGGGGCTTCAGCCAATCATGCCGGATGCACCTGTTACGCATATCAGCTACTACGAAGCAGCTGCATATGCCGCCTGGAAAGGACAGCGGCTACCAACGGAGTTTGAGTGGGAAGTGGCCGCGCCCCAATTGGCATGGGGCCAGCGGTGGGAATGGTGCGAAAGCGCTTATCTCCCCTATCCCGGCTTTGCAAAGGCACCCGGCGCTATCGGAGAATATAATGGAAAATTCATGATCAATCAGATGGTACTGCGTGGTGGCTCGGAAGTTACTTCTCCAAACCACAGCCGTATCACTTACCGTAACTTTTTCCATCCTTCACTGAGATGGCAATTTACCGGGATAAGATTGGCAGGATGATTGAGACACCGTTATGAAATGATCCGGATCTCAGAAAAACAGCCCCCTGTTTTCCTGAGATCCAAGTTCAGAACATCAAAAAATATTTATGACTGTAATTCCTAATGTACTTGTGCCATGCAAGCGCAAACCAGCCACCGATATATTTTATCACGACGTGGTGCAGGGCCTCACTGCACCCCAGAAATACCTGGACCCGAAATATTTCTACGATGCAGCCGGCGATGCACTCTTTCAGCAGATCATGCAATGCCATGAATACTACTTAACCGGGTGCGAAATGGAAATCCTCCGGCAGCAGTCCGCACAAATAGTACAGGCGTTACAGTTATACGCCGGCGATTTTGATGTGGTGGAGCTGGGCGCGGGCGATGCCACCAAGTCTGTTCACTTACTGCAAGAGCTGATCAATAACGGTATAGATTATACGTATTTCCCGATCGATATTTCCGCCAATGTGATCTCGCAGCTGGAAAAGAACCTGCCTGCGCAGATACCGGGCCTGCAGCTGCATGGCTTAAACGGGGAATATTTCCATATGCTGCAGCAGGCAAATAAGGTAACCACCAAAAAGAAGGTATTGCTTTTTATGGGCGCCAACATCGGTAACTTCAGCGTGAGCGCTGCCAGGAGCTTCTGCCAGCAGATGCGGCAGTACCTGCAGCCCGGCGACCTGCTGCTGACCGGCTTCGATCTTAAAAAACATCCACAGGTAATCCTGAATGCATATAACGACTCCGCCGGTATCACCCGCGCGTTTAACTTCAACCTTTTACACCGTATTAACAGGGAACTGTACGCAGATTTTGATACCTCAAAATTTGAGCACTTCCCTACCTACGATCCCGTTACCGGCGCCTGTAAAAGTTATCTCATCAGCCTGGAAAACCAGCAGGTGCATATCGGGGAGGATACCACCATTCACTTCGCGGAAAATGAATCCATTTATATGGAGATCTCGCAGAAGTACAGCCTGGAAGAAACAGACCAGCTGGCCGCCTACGCAGGCTTCAAACCAGTGGCCCGCTTCTTCGACCGCAGGCACTGGTTCACCGATTGCTTATGGAAATGTATTTAATGCCAGGCGTTCAGTATTCTTCTGAGCGCCACAATTTCACCGGTATGATAACTGGTGTGGTCCAGCAACAACACCGCTTCGCGGAATAGGTGCTGACCGCTGCCATGCGGAAAAGGCGCGAACAGATCATCGCTCTGTTCCAGCAGGTCAATGAAAGCATGCAGGTCCTTATCTACCTGCTCTACGCTGTGCTTCCAGGCGGCATCGTCCTTTGGAGCAGTTTCCTCCGGCCAGTACGCCTTCGGCCACTCTATTTCCTTATAGTCCGGGTTCCTTGAGAAGTCGAGGATATCGTACTGTGTAATCCTGATATGCTCTACCAGTTGCCAGATGCTGTAAGGCATACCGGCTGGTACCACGCCTCTCAAACCGGCGGGCAGTTTTTTCACAGAATCGTTGAAAGTAACGTGTGCATTGGGTTTGAGCAACATGTCCTTCAGCGATTTAACTAACGTAGCAGTATTCATAAAATAGTAATTTATCTAAACAAAATTCTTATTATTAAGGTTCGGAGATTAAAAAAGAAAGACATCCCATCAAAAAATACTCCAATAATCACTTCTCCATAATTTGTAAATCATTTGTTAATCACATTATCTTATTAATAATTTTTTAACCATTCCGACAACATTTGATATTGATTAACAAAATGAGGATGCTTCAATACTATCATTGTATTGAATTTAACCAAGATCCTCGCATGGCAAAATACTACGCATTATTGTTAACTGTAGTTCTGATAGGAAGTCATTTCACACTTTCAGCACAAAGAGAAATAAAAGGCCATGCGTATGATAAAGACACCAGGAAACCATTGGCAGGAGCAAATGTACTGCTCTTCACCGCAGAAAGATCAATTCTTAAAGCACAGGGCACCACAAATGAATCCGGAGACTTTACCCTCAAAAAAATCCCCACGGGCAACTATGTGATCACTATCAGTTTCATGGGATATGATGCCGCTACCTCACTCATCATGATATCAGAAAAATCAGCAAAGGTATTACAGGTAGACCTTCGCTATTCCGGCCTTCAGCGCAATCCCATCAAGTTAAACAGCGTGAACGTAAAAGTAAATAAGTCGGCGTTTACCATCCGGAAAGATACCGTTGAATTTTCTGCAGGCGATTTCCAGACAACAGAAAATGCTTCTGTAAGAAACCTCCTCAATAAACTCCCCGGCATCACCATCGATGCGGACGGGAACCTGTCTTTCCAGGGCACCGCTATAAAAACCATCCTGGTAAACGGAAGGCCCCTCTTCCAGGATGGTAACAGTTCTTCCGGTGATACAAAAAAAATAACACAGAATCTGCTGGCAGATATTGTTGATAAAATACAGGTCATCGACAGAAAAAGAATAGATGGCCTGGTGGAAGGAGGCAAAAATGAAAAAGTGATCAACATCACCGTTAAAAAGGAATATAAAAAAGGACTCAACGGCGCTGCAGGCGCGGGTTATGGAACAGACAAACGGTACAGTGCCGCCGCCAACGTCAATATGTTCCGTGATACCAAACAAGCCGTGGTGATGGGATACATCAATAACGTCAACTCCTCCCGCGGCCCCGCTTCCACCGATGAAAACCTGAGCAGGGCGGAAACTATGATGGGAGGCATCTCTAACAAAAACAACCTCAGTGCAAACCTCGGCACCGACATCTCAAAAAAAATAAAACTCAACGCCAACTTCCTGCACCAAAGCCAAAATATGGATAACAGCCAGCAGCAGCAGCGCGACAATGTACTGCCGGACAGTAACTTCCGCTATAACAGCAACAATACGTCGGCAAGCACCGCCAACATGAACATCCTCTTTACCAACCTGACCATCCAGCCGGATGAAAAAAACCTCATCTCAATAGATATGTCAGCCAACACACAGCGCAACACTTACCGCTCTTTCAGTAAGTATATTTCAATAGGTGGTAAAAATAACGACACTATTAACTTTGGCAATACCAATAACCTGGAAACAAGACGGAACAGCAATATCAACCTGACTACACAATATAACCACCAGTTCAGCCCTACCCTGGGCAGCGTAAGCGTTTCCTTCAACATTGAACAGAATAATACAAAAGATGAACAGCAGAATACTACGCTGAACACCTTCGTTCCCGTAAACCTGGCGGATACCATCAACCAGCAGGTGAATGCAAAAATAAATGTCAGTAAACTGATGGCCCGCATCAACTACCAATATCCGCTTTTTCCTTCCGTGTACCTGAACGTGTCTTATAAAATAACCAACAACCTCACCAGAAACAACCAGGACGCTTTTGATTTCGATAATGAAAAGAAGGGATATGATATTATTAACCAGGACCTGACCTACCGGTTTAAAAACAACATCAATGAGCAGTCCATCGGTACAGGACTCTTTCTTAATAAAACAAAAATACAGGGCCAGTTAAATCTTGCCTATAACATCACGGATTCAAAAAGCAATAACTTCACCGCGGGGAATGAGTTCCTGCAAAGGATTCATTACCTGTCGCCCAACTTATCGCTTTTCTATAAAATAGATAACTACAGAAGCCTGGACCTGAGAATAAACCGGGAAACGCGCATCCCTCCTCCCAACGTATACCTGCCGGTAGTGTCTACCCGGAATCCGCTGTATGTGCAACTCGGCAACCCGGATCTGAAACCATCTATTTATAACTCCGCCTCTATTGGTTATCGTTCGTTCAGTGTGAAGGGCGTTACCTTCAGTACCAACCTGGGCGCCGATTTGCCCAATAACGCCATGACACAATCCATCTACTCCGACTCCGCCGGACGGCAAATCAATCAACCCGTAAATGTGGAGGGAAACTTCAGCTTTAACCAGGATTTTTCAATAGGTAAAAGATTCAGCAAACCAGCCGTCACACTTAATTATTCATTGTCCTATTATTTCAGCCGGAATAATTCATTCATCAACCAGGTGAAAAGCCGCACCAGCGATCTGAGTATCACCCAAATGATGAACGGCTCCTGGATGTATAAAAAAGCGCTGGAACTGGAAGGCTTTGTGAGCATGCTGTATATCAGCAGCGTTTACTCTATCCAGAATAACAAACATGCTGATTACCTGATGTACAATGTATCGCTTTCAGCCAACGTTTTTCTTCCTGCCAATATCAGCATCGGCAGCGCAGCCCTGTATTTCAACAATACCAGTCAGCATCAGCAGTTTGTAGTGCTCAACAGCTGGGTTGCCAAAGCCTTTGGGAAAAACAAAAGCTTCCAGGCAAAACTTTATGCCTACGATCTCACGAAACAAAATCAATCGCTGCTCACGATGCAGTCCCCTACTTATATAGAACAGCAACGGAATACTATTCTTACTCAATATTTCATGCTGAGCCTTTCGTACTTCTTTGGCAAAAAACCAGCGGCCAAGCCTGCGATGTAGGCATGGCCTTCGGCGATGAAATTATCCTGGAGCAGGATTAGGCTGATTATATTGATTACACCGATTTGATTATGTTCTGATTTTACTTTCAGAATTTTCTATAAAAAGATTAGGGAAGATAAAAACGAAAATATCCGTTTTTATCTTCCCTAATCTTTAAAAATCAAAACTGATCAAATCGGTGTAATCAATATAATCAGTCTAATCCTGCTCCAGGACAATTGACAATCGCAGAAGGCGATTATTAATTAGCTGGTTTCTCGAGTAATTTGAAGAACTGATCCAGCTGTGGCAATATCACGATCCTTGTTCTGCGGTTAGCTGCTTTACCTTCTGCGGTATCGTTGGAAGCAATAGGCAGGTATTCGCTTCTACCGGCGGCAGTCATACGTGCCGGCGGAATAGCGTACTGGTTCTGGAGGATACGCACCACGGAAGTAGCTCTCTTCACACTCAGATCCCAGTTATCCAGCAATACATTCGGACGGTAAGGCACGTTATCTGTATGGCCTTCCACCATGAACTCAATATCCGGCTGGGCAATCAGCACTTTAGCCACTTTACCCAGTACTTCTTTGGCTCTTTCGTTGATTTCGTAGCTACCGCTTTTAAACAGCAGTTTATCGGAGATATCTATATATACTACACCCTTATCCACTTTAATATTGATGTCTTTATCATCCATATTTCCAATGGCGCCCTTCAGGTTCATTACCAGCTGCATGTTCAGCGAGTCTTTCCGGGCAATAGCCGACTGAAGGTCTTTAATGTAAGCGTCTTTGGCGCCGATGTTATCCAGGGATTTCTTGATACTTTCTGCCTGGGCGCCGGAAATTACGGACAGCTCCTTCAGGTGATCCAGCATCTGGGTGTTGTTGGTTTTCAGTTGCTCCTGTTGCTCCGTTAAGTTCGTTACTTTTTCTTTGTACGATGCAGCGGCACGGGCAGCATCTTCTTCGCAGGTTCTCAGCTTACCGTAGGTAGCGCGGTAAAGACTATCAAGTTGCGCATTCCTGGCCTGTGATTCTCTTAATTTACGAGGGGCAGAACAGGATGCAAAAATGGTTACTAAAGCTACCGGCAAGGCTAGTTGTGCTATTTTCATAAAATTATACTTTTTAATAATCTAAAAAATAAGTATATATAAATAGTGGGGTATACAATGGAAAGCAACCCCTCTATAGCAAATAGCAGGCCGAAGCCCCCTTCAGTCCGTTAGAAGATGGTTAGAATACGGCTGGTATTAGATGTTGACACGCTTAAATAAAATAAAACCATCAGCCTAAAGATGCTTTATTCATAAAAAAAAGTTAATATTTTCCAATATCTAAGTAACTTGTCCGGCAGAGTATACGCTGTATCTATTTTCTATTAATTGCTGAAATGTATGAGAAAGGTGGTTTCTTCGGGTCAACCAACAATAAAGGAAATTGCAAAAAGGCTGAACATCTCTGTATCCACAGTATCAAGAGCGTTACATGATCATCACAGTATCGGTTTAAGAACCAAAACCAGGGTAAAAGAACTGGCTGCTGAACTGAATTATGAACGCAACCAGACCGCTATCTATTTCCAGCAGGGTAAAACATTCACCATCGGTATCCTTTTGCCCGAGCTGTCGGAAGCATTCTTTGCCAGCGCTATCAGTGGTATTGAAGACACGGCCTACAGCAATAACTATACGGTATTACTGGGGCAGTCGCACGACGATGAAGCCCGCGAAAAACAGATCATCCAGAGCATGAAACAGCACCGGGTGGATGGCTGCATCGTATCTATCGGAAAAAACACCAGCAACTACGAACACTTTGAAATGCTGCAACAGGCACGCATCCCGGTGGTTTTCTTTGATCGCATTCCCAACCTTCCGAATATGCACGCCGTATCCTGCAACCTGGAATCAGGCACCGTGCAGGCAGTAGATTTCCTCCTGAAACAAGGCCACCGTGTAATCGGTATGATCAATGGCCCCGAAACAATGGTGGCCAGTAAAGAACGCGCTACCGGCTATATCAGGGCGTTACAAAAACACCGCCTGAAATATGATCCCAAAATGATCGTCAACGCGGATCTCACCGCAGCAGGCACGGAAGAAGCCATGCAGTACCTCCTCTCGCTCAAAAGAAAAGTAACCGCCGTAGTTACTTTCAACGACTATGTAGCGATGGATGCCGTACAATATGCCCTGAAACAAAAATTGGAAATAAATAAGGATATAACTTTTGTATCTTACGCCAATACACCGGTAAGCGGGTATACAGCCTTTCCTCCTGCTGCATCTGTGGAGCAGTTCCCTTATGAACAGGGCCAGGCGGCTACTAATATGTTATTATCACTCCTGAACGGGGAACATGCCTTGAATGATTTTCAACGCACTGTCATGGAGTCGCAACTGGTGATACATCACCGCTGAGGCATTATCTTATCGATAACCTTGCCACAGTAGTTGACCGTGGCAGGTTATTCGACTTCATTGTTCGCTGTCTATAATTGCTGCTTTTCCAGCTTAGTTCACTTTCTGATTAATTGCTACAACGATTCTACATGATTTTTTTGGCATTCCATGTACGCAAACGCTTGCGTTATCCGCGCAAGCGTTTGCGTAAAGCCTGTTTTCCGTTGTTTTAGCTATTGTTGTACCACCCACCGGTTCACTGTGTTTAACGGTCCTTCCAGCACAATCTTGTAAAATGAAGATGGCAGCGACTTTACACTGATGCTGGCGCTCTCTTTTGATACAGGTACTTCTCCGAGTAACTTATAATCGTCGTGACCACCGGTTTTATAGTGATTAGTAGTAGTCACCCATATTTTTACGGTTCCCTTTTTATCATAAGCCTTCCAACCCAGTTTCAATTGATCCTGCACTAAGCTCGCAGTAGGCTGTGCCAGTGAAATAGCGCCTGTCAGCGGTACGCCATCCAGTTCACGCGCATTCTCAACAGGGATAGAGATATTCATAAACCGTGCAATAGACGGCAGGATATCTACAATACCCGGCTGCGCCGTTTTAAAGTAAGGATTCAAACCTTTTGCATTGGTAACAATCCAGGTAGTCCGCTCCCGGTCCGATTGCCCGCCGTGGCCATGCCCGCCATGTGCATCACGACCATGATCCGTGGTGATATAGATCTGCCAGTCTTCATTAAATTTCGCCCGCCTGTATTCCATCGCATCCCAGATTTTACCTACCATATCGTCTGTCATCCGCACGGCCGTATCCATCCGCTCACCGGTGCCATAACGATGTCCCATGTCGTCGCTGTACTCCAGGTATACCCAGGTCATATCAGGGGCATCGCTTCTTACAAAATCTGCAGCTTTATCCACTACTGTTTCATCAATCAGGTGGATATACCAGCTGTCTTTATCATGCGGAAACCGCACGGTATCAAGTTCCAGCCCATCCACTGCATGATCAATATGCAGGTTGCCCGTTTGCGCTAATCCATCTCCCACCAGTTTGGTGCGGTTATCCAGCCAGGTGGAAAAAATAGCGGTCTTCTTTTCAGGATAAGCCGATTTAAAAAACCGGAAGATGCTGGGATAGGCATAGTTCTGCGCGGCAATATCATTATCCCATACGTTGTGTTTATTCACCCACGTGCTGGTGAGCAAACTGTTGTAACCCACTGCTGAAATAGTAGGCGTTTGTGAGTACCCGTTCTTCTCCCCTCCTACGTAGGCACGGCGATACCCGCCTTCCTTCGCTATGCGCTTCAGGTGAGGAGTGGGTTGCGACTCAATCACATCTGCAGGAATACCATCCGCAATAATAAATAACACTTTGTGTTTCTTCTGCTGCGCCGATAACGAGGTAACTGTTAAGAGGCTCATAGCGAGGAATAAATACTTCATCGTTAACTGTTTAAGATTAGCTGATCGCAAGTAGCATAAAATAATAAAGCGAAGATAACAGCGAATATTAATTTTTCGCTATGATCTTCGCTTTAAAAAGAAATCTAAAAAAACTACTTCAGATTGGCATCAAAATAATCCGTGATCTTCTGCATCAGGTGAACCCTGTCTTTTCCCAATACATTATGTAAATGTCCCGGATATACGAAATAATCTACCTGTACTTCGTTGTCTACACAGGCTTTCAGGAAATCCAGCGAATGCTGCCAAACCACTACATCATCATTGGTGCCGTGGATCAGCATCAGCTTCCCCTTCAGATTTTTTGTTTTGGTAAGCAGGTTGGAGTTGGCGTAGCCTTCCGGGTTTTCCTGCGGCGTATCCATATAGCGTTCGGTATACATAATTTCATACATGCTCCAGTCGATCACCGGCCCACCGGCTACTCCCACCTGGAACACATCCGGATGACGCAGCATCAGCGATGTCGTCATGAAACCGCCAAAGCTCCAGCCATGTACGCCCATCTTTTGCTGATTAATATACGGCAGCGACTTCAGGTAAGCCACGCCCTGTAGCTGATCATTCATTTCCACCGTACCCAGCTGCCGGAAAGTGGCCTGCTCAAAAGCCTTTCCACGGTTATCGCTGCCACGGCCATCCATTGTAAAAATCACGTAGCCATGCTGCGCCATGTATTCATACCAGAGGTTACCGCTGTAGGGGTAAGTATTACGGATCAACTGCACATTAGGCCCGTTATACAGGTATACAATTACCGGGTAGGTTTTGGTAGAATCAAAGTTCACCGGCAGGATCAGTTTACCATATAAAGGCGTACCGTCATCAGCTTTCAGGGTTACCTGCCTGATTTGCGGACGCTGAAAATCTTTCAGCGGATCGGCAGCAGTAATAATATTTTGTTCAAATTTACCAGTGGTGGCAGTTACCGTCGCTACATAAGGTGTGGTACCGGAACTGTAAGCATCCAGCACGTAGCTGCCATCGGTGCTGGCCAGTGCATCATGCCAGCCGGCTGCTTTATCCAATGGGGAAAGCGCAGCTGCTTTCTGTTTATAATTAATCTTATACAGGTGTTTTTCCATCGGGCTTTCTTTAGAAGCCGTTAAGATGATTTCATTTTTTTTCGGATTAAAACCCGTTAGTTCATTTACTACCCAATTGCCTGCGGTAATCTCCCGCAGTTGTTGTCCGTTGGTATTATAGAGATACAAATGGTTATAGCCACTTTTTTCGCTCCACCAGATAAACTGATCGGTTGTGCCGGGAACAAAAGTTAACGGATGGGTAGGATGCACATATTTGGCATCTGTTTCTTCAAATAATGTTTTTACCAGCTCACCGGTGGCTGCACTATATTGGTTCAGCCACAAGTGATTTTGTTCACGGTTCAGCAGCGCAACGTAAACGGATTGCTGATCGGGCGCCCAGGTAACACAGGTCAGATAATGATCTGCCGGTCCGCCGGTTTTCAGGAAAATAGTTTTTTGGGTAGACGGCTGATAAATACCGAGTGTTACCTCATGTGATGTACCACCTGCCATCGGGTATTTGATGTTGGTATTATGCGCGGGCGTTACCGACCAGTCGATGACCGGGTAATCATTTACCATACGCTGATCCATGCGGTAAAATGCCAGCTGATCGCCTTTGGGAGAGAAGAAAATACCTTTATCGATGCCAAATTCCTCGCGGTGAACGCTTTTTCCATTCACAATATTGATATCGGCGTCGTTGGTAACTGCCTGTACATTGCCTTCAGCAGTGCGGATAAAGAGGTTATTCTTTTCGGTCCAGGCAATCTGGCCGCTTTGGTTATTCACCGTTACATTCTCTGCTTCTTTGGGCAATTCGCACCAATGGCTGAATTGCATGATGCCATTTTGCAGTTGTCCTTTATACAGCGTGTTACCAATGGGAAACCACGCGCTGGTGGCGGATAGCCAATGCAGTGGAGGTACGCCGCGTAAGGGTTTGGAAGAAAATAACTGTTCATTGAGCCGGGACAGCGTAAGCAGGGTGTCTGTTTTACCAGTGGGTAGTGCCACCTTTATCCAGGCGTAATTATCTTTTTCGGATAGTACCCGGGTGTAGGCGTTTTCGCCGGGCACCCATTCAAACTGTTTTAACCGTTCGGGGGCCAGTTGCTGCCGGAGCCCGTTGGTGGCTTCCGTCATGGTGTACTGACGCTGCTGGCCATAGGTATATTGCAGCCCACCCGTCATCCATCCTGTCAAAAGCAATAGGAAAGCTTTCTTCATCCTTCTTTTTGGGGAGCTAAATTAAGGTTTTACCCGTTACGCGCTCACAAGATGTTTTTTCACCCATTCCCTTTCTTCGGGCAACAGGTAGTCGGCTCTTTTTTCTGTAATCCAGGAAAATGTTTTTTTCACATCCGACTTCGCGGTGCGGAAGCGGAACAGGAATTCCATGCCCAGCATCAGGTCTGTAAAGCCATTCTTCACGGTTTCTATCGTCATCCGGGCGCTGCTGCGTCTTTTTGATAACAGTTCGGTAATCCGCGCGGTTACTGCCTGGATCGCGTTTTCGTCGGCGTATTTATAAATGGCTTCCATCGCTTCAAACTTGAGTTGTCCGCGCATGAGGCAGCGTGTATAAAACATGGCTTCCTTCTCTTTCTCAATATCAGCAATGGCAGCGAAGGCCAGGCTTTTCACATCCTGGCGGTGATATTCCAGGAGCCTGCGCAAAGCGGGTACACTTTTCTGGGTACCTACTTTATGAAGCAACAGGGTAATATAATAGATGTCGTATTCATTCACGGTGCGCTTCAGCAGGTTCAGGGCCCAGTCTTCCACCGAAGGATGGCGGGTACCTCTGAGCGCCAGCAGTGCGGAGCGGCGGATATTATTATTGAGTGAAAGCGTATTATTTAATAACGGTTCCAGGTTAATATAGCCTGGTATGGCCAATCCACGTTCCAGGTCCTGCTGCATGGCTGTGATCATATCAGCATCCTGTTCAATTCTGAGCCGGTCCAGCAGGAAACGGATCACTTCCGGATCATTGGTGTTCCTGGAAAGCTGGGTGATAATAAAGCAGGCGGCGCGGCGCTTATCTTTGTCGGGCTCCTGCTCAATGTATTGATAAAGTAGGGGTATATAAGCGTGATTAGCGAGTTGTTCTGCTTCGCGGAGGGCTTGCCAGCTGGTCGTCTGGCCATTATGCAATTGTTCTGAGCGGTCGCATATCCGTGCTACGAGGTTAGAAAGGTAGTCAATCATCAGTAGTTATTTTGATCTGCTACCCCTGCATTTTCAATTATCATACCAACCTGAACAGCCATCCGAAAAGTAGGGCGCCTCTCCCTTCAACAATTAACAGTTTTATGTTACATTTGCCCCTGTATTTTCGGACCGGTTATAGAACGTAAAGCATGCACATACTACTCAAGAACGTAAAGATCATAGCGCCTTCCTCACCCTTGCACGGGCAGCAAAAAGACATTTCTATTCAGAACGGCATCATTCAGCAGGTGGGCAACAACCTCGAAGATGCACGGGCAACGGTTATTTCAGGTGATAACCTGCATGTTTCCGCCGGCTGGATGGATGTTTTCGCCCATTTCTGCGACCCCGGACAGGAACACAAAGAAGATCTGCAAAGCGGCATCAAGGCTGCTGCTACCGGTGGCTATACCACCGTGATGGTAGTACCTAACACCCAGCCTGCCCTGCATACCAAACCGCAAATCGAATACGTACTGAGCAGATCCCGTCATTCGGCGGCCACAGTATTGCCAATTGGCGCTGCTACTAAAAACCTGGAAGGTACCGGCCTCGCCGAAATGTATGAAATGCAGCAGGCAGGCGCCGTGGCCTTCTCCGATGGACTTAAACCTTTGCAGTCGCCCGGCCTCATGCTCAAAGCGCTGCAATACATCAAAGCATTCGACGGCACCCTCATACAACTGCCGGATGACCAGAGCATTTCCGCGCATGGACTCATGCACGAAGGCATCTACTCCACCCAGCTCGGAATGCCCGGCAAACCAGCGCTGGCAGAAGAACTCATCATTCAGCGCGACCTTGAACTGGCGAAATATACGGACTCACGCATCCACTTTACCGGTGTGAGCACCCGCAAATCGGTGGAAATGATCGCCGCCGCCAAAGCAGCAGGGATCAAAGTAACCTGCTCGGTAACGCCTTACCACCTGTCTTTAACCGATGCCCAGCTCATCAACTACGATACCCACCTGAAGGTAAATCCGCCGCTGCGCAGTGCAGATGATGTGAAAGCCCTGCAGGAAGCCGTTTTACACGGTACTATAGATTGCATCGCTACCCATCACACACCGCAGGACTGGGACGCTAAACAGGTGGAGTTTGAATACGCCAAAAACGGTATGATCGGCCTGGAAAGCGCTTTCGGCGTAATAAGGCAATACCTGCCCCAGCTGCCGCTGGAACAGCTGATCAACATGCTTACCATTCACCCCCGGAAAATATTCGGCTTGCCACAACCTGCCCTGCAGGAAGGCGCCGCCGCCAATCTTACTATCTTTGACCCGGAAGCCAGCTGGCAGTTTACCAAAGCCCACATCGCTTCCCGGTCCAAAAATTCAGCGTATATTGGCGAACAACTGAAGGGGAAAGTACATGCCACAGTGAATGGACCCGTATTTCATTTAAATAATTAACCTATATGCAGAAAAGTTCTAACCCAGGCCTGTTATGGGGCGTAGTGGGAGGCGTATCCCTGATATTCCTGAACGTAATTACCTACATCGCCGGCCCATCTGTACTGTTTGCATGGTGGAACAGCGTGTTGCAACTGGCAGTGTTTATCGTCATTGCAATATTCGCCGGCCTGGAAGCAAGAAAACAACAGGGAGGTTATATCGGTTTTAAAGAAGTACTGAAACCCGTGTTCACGGCGTTTATCATCGGAACCGCCTTTATCACCGTTTACCAGTATATCCTCTATAAATATATTGATCCATCACTGGTAGGCGCACTGAAAGATAACCTGCTGGAGTCTACAGAAAAGTGGATGCACAAATTCAAAGCCCCGCAGGAGGAAATTGATAAACAACTGGATGAATTAAGCAAAACCGACTTCAACGTTGGTATTAAAAAATCATTCATGGACTTTCTGAAGGGAATTATATTCTATTTTGCAGTATCAGCAATCATTGCGCTGATCATACGCAGGAAACCGGCCGAAAGACCATTATAATACTATTCTGTTAAGATGAACATATCCGTAATCGTTCCTTTAAAAAACGAAGAAGAATCCCTGCCGGAACTTGCCGCATGGATTGAAAGAGTGATGGACGCACACCATTTCACCTACGAGGTATGGATGGTAGACGATGGCAGTACCGACGACTCATGGGCCGTTATACAACAACTGGCTGCGCAGAATCCCCTTATAAAAGGGATCAAGTTCCAGCGCAACTATGGCAAGTCGGCCGCCCTCAACGAAGGCTTCAATGCAGCACAGGGAGATGTGGTGATCACAATGGATGCCGACCTCCAGGATAGCCCGGATGAAATACCTGAACTCTACCGCATGATCGCGGAAGAAGGATTCGACCTCGTGAGCGGCTGGAAAAAGAAACGTTACGATAATGCCTTCACCAAAAATCTTCCTTCAAAATTATACAACTACACCACTACCCGCATGAGCGGCGTAAAACTGCACGACATGAACTGCGGTCTGAAAGCCTATCGTAAAAAAGTGGTGAAGTCCATAGAAGTATACGGGGAAATGCACCGCTATATCCCTGTTATCGCCAAATGGAACGGCTTCCGTAAAATCGGGGAAAAAGTAGTGGAACACCGCGCCCGCAAATATGGGGTCACCAAATTCGGATTGGAACGTTTTATCAACGGCTTCCTGGATCTGGCCACCATCATGTTTATCGGCAAATTCGGCAAACGCCCCATGCACCTCTTCGGCGCACTGGGCTCCCTCTCCTTCTTCGTGGGATTTGTAGTAGCCGCTTACCTCGCACTGGCAAAAATATTCTTTGATAAAGTAAATATGACCGACAGGCCCCTGTTCTATTTCGGGCTGCTTTGTATGATCATCGGTTCCCAGTTATTCCTCACCGGTTTTATCGGCGAACTGGTAACACGCAATGCCACCGAACGTAATTCTTACCTGGTGGAAGAGCGGATGGATCATACCAGTAATGTTACGGATGAAGAGTTGCAGTTATCACACCAACATAACCGCAGACGCTGATCCGCTCATTCACTATCGTTATCTGAATCTATGGCTAACAAAAAGAAAATACTTATTTTAGGTACAGCCTACCCTTTCCGGGGTGGGCTGGCTGCTTATAACGAGCGACTCGCAGAAGAACTCCAGCAAACAGATGAGGTGGAAATATGGACCTTTACCATACAATACCCCAAATTCTTTTTCCCCGGAAAAAGCCAGTTCTCTACCGACCCCGCTCCGGCACATCTCCGCATCAAAAGACTGATCAACTCCGTAAATCCGCTGAACTGGTTAATAACCGGCCGCAAAATCCGGAAAATGAACCCGGATATCATCATCACCAAATACTGGCTGCCCATCATGGGCCCGGCTTTAGGTTCCCTGCTCCGGTTAGGTAAAAGAAAACATACCAAAGTAATTGCGGTACTGGATAACGTAGTGCCGCATGAAAAAAGACCCGGGGATGTTGCTTTTACAAAGTATTTCCTCAAACCGGTAGATGCCTTCGTTGCCATGAGCCAGTCGGTACTCAACGACCTGCGCGTGTTTGAACCAGTGAAAAAAGCCTCGCTCATTCCGCATCCTATCTACGATAACTACGGCGCCCTGATATCCAAAGAAGAAGCCCGCGCCCAGCTGAAACTGAACCCGGGCAAAAAATATATTCTTTTCTTTGGCTTTATCCGCCAGTATAAAGGTCTTGATCTCCTGCTGCAGGCAATGGCGGATGAAAGACTGAAAAAGCTGGATGTACACGCCATCGTAGCCGGTGAATATTATGAAGATGCAGCCCCCTACCTGGAACTGCTGAATAAATTGCAACTGGGCGACCGTGTGCTGATGCACACCGATTTCATTCCCAACGAAGCCGTTAAAAATTATTTCTGTGCCGCCGACCTGGTGGTACAACCCTATAAAAGCGCTACCCAGAGCGGCATTTCACAGATCGCCTATCACTTTGAAAAACCGATGGTGGTAACCAATGTAGGCGGCCTCGTGGAAATGGTGCCGGACGGCGTGGTAGGATTCCAGGCAGAACCGGAACCAGCATCTATTGCAGCCGCCATTGAAAAATATTTCGTGGAAAACCGCGAAGCGGATATGGTGGAAGCCCTCCGGAAAGAGAAACTGCAGTATTCGTGGGCCAGGCTGGCAAAAGAAATTCATACACTGGCAGCGGATCGCTGACGGTAGTGAATACAGCGGCATCATAATTGTTGACTACATCGCCAACAAACTAAACCTGACAACTAGCATGATTTACAGAAGCAAAGCTCCTTTACGTATAGGTCTTGCCGGTGGTGGCACAGATGTAAGCCCGTATTCTGACTTATACGGTGGCGCCATTCTCAACGCCACCATTTCTTTATATGCACGCGCATCTATTGAACCACTTCAGAACGGACAAGTGATTTTTGACTGCGCAGACAGAAGGGAAACCGCTACTTATGATGCCGTATACCCTTTACCGTTAGATGGCAAACTGGATATCCTCAAAGGCGTAATTAACCGCGTACAAAAAGATTATGGTTCCCTGCCAGCTACCGGTTTTAAACTCACCACCTTTGTAGATGCACCTGCCGGCTCCGGCCTCGGCACCTCTTCTACCCTCGTGGTAGCCGTACTGGGCGCATTTGCCGAATGGCTGAAATTACCGCTGGGAGAATATGACATGGCGCATCTCGCCTATTCTATTGAACGCGAAGACCTGAACCAGGCCGGCGGTAAACAGGACCAATACGCAGCCACCTTTGGCGGTGTAAACTTCATGGAGTTTTATAAAGATGATAAAGTAATTGTAAATCCCCTGCGGATCAAGGAAATTAATCTCCATGAACTGGAAAATAACCTGGTATTGTTCTACACATCTACCAGCCGGTTATCTTCCTCCATCATCTCCGAACAACAAAAAAATGTAACCGATAAAAAGGATACTTCCATAGAAGCCATGCACCAGCTGAAAGAACAGGCGGTGATGATGAAGGAAGCACTACTTCGGGGTACCATCGATAAAATCGGTGAAATCCTGAACTACGGTTTTGAAAATAAAAAGAAGATGGCCCACGGCATCACCAATCCCCAGCTCGATGAAATTTACGACGCTGCCCGCAAAGCCGGCGCCAGCGGTGGTAAAATTTCAGGCGCCGGCGGTGGTGGATTCATGATCTTTTATTGTCCGAAAAATACCCGCTTTGCCGTAGTAGACGCACTAAGCGGTTTTGGCGGAGATGTAAAACGCTATACCTTTACCAATCACGGTATTCAAACGTGGAGCATTTAAGGGTACAACAAATCAAAAAATCTGCTGATGAAACAATTCATTGCCAATAAGATCCGGGAAAGCATCGCTGTAAAAGAAGCTATCTGCCAGGATGAACCGTTGTTAAATACCATCAAACTGGTAGCAGAAGCCATTACACACAGCCTGCAAACCGATCATAAAATCCTTTTCTGCGGTAACGGCGGCAGCGCCGCAGATGCACAACACCTGGCCGCAGAATTTTCCGGCCGGTTTTATAAAGACCGCCAGCCACTGTATGCAGAGGCGCTGCATTGTAATACTTCTTATATCACCGCAGTAGGTAACGACTACGGCTACGACCAGGTATATGCCCGCATCCTGAAAGGCATTGGCCGCCCGGGAGACGTGCTGGTCGGCATTTCTACCTCCGGTAACTCGGCCAATATCCTGGAAGCCATCAAGGTGGCAAAGGAGCAGGGAATGATTGTAGTAAGCATGACCGGCGCCACCGGCGGCAAAATGAAAGAAGGAAGCGACTATCTGATCAATATCCCCTCCGGCGATACACCCCGCATACAGGAAGCACACATCACCGTAGGACATATTATTTGCGAAATAGTGGAAAACAATCTGTTTGGCGCATGACGAGAGAATGTATCGTACTCGCCGGGGGCCTCGGCACCCGCCTCAGAAGCGTAGTGGCCGACAAGCCTAAATGCATGGCTCCCCTCGGTGAACACCCTTTTTTATATTACCTGCTGCAATACCTGCACAAACAAGGCATTAACCACGCGGTACTGTCGCTCGGCTACCTGTCTGAACAGGTTATAGATTGGTGCAACAGCATGGAATTGCCACTACGTGTATCCTTTACCGTAGAACCGGAACCATTAGGCACCGGCGGCGGTATCATCAATGCCCTGTCTGCCGTAAAAGGCAACGAGATCTTCATCGTTAACGGGGATACTTATTTTGATGTGGACCTCGCTGCATTCAATAACTTTCACCAGGCCCACCAAAGCCCCCTGTCACTGGCGCTGAAACCCATGAAACAGTTTGATCGCTATGGCAGCATCCAGCTGGATGAACAACAGCAGATCACCCGGTTCCATGAAAAAAAATATTGTGAAGAAGGATTGATCAACGGCGGCATCTACCGCACTTCCGCCGGTTTCCTGGAAAGCTTGTCGCTGCCGGAGAAATTCTCCTTTGAGAAAGAAGTACTGGAGCCCGGCGCACACGCAGGAAAATTATACGGTTTCATCAGCGATACCTATTTCATCGATATCGGTATCCCGGAAGATTACGAAGCAGCAAAAAAAGTATTGGTATCATGACCCTATTCCTCGACAGAGACGGCGTAATCAACGATGAAATCCGCGACGGATACGTACTCCGGCCGGATATGTTTCACTTCAGTGAAGGCGTGCTGGCCGCTATGCCCATCCTTGCCAACCGTTTCGAACGCATTATTGTGATCACCAACCAACGCTGTATTGGCCGCGGACTGCTCACTACAGCGGGCTTACAGGAAATCCATACACAAATGCTGCAGCAAATTGAGCGGCATGGCGGCAAAATAGACGGCATTTATTTTTGCCCGGACGTAGACAGCAATAGTCCTTGCCGTAAACCCGCCACCGGCATGGGTATGCAGGCAAAACACGACTTCCCGGATATTGATTTCAGCACTTCCGTAATGGTGGGCAATACATTAAGCGATATGCAGTTCGGGAAAAGCCTGGGCATGCAAACCATCTTTATCCCATCTACGCGTCCTGAAACACCCTTTCCACACCCGCTGATCGATCAGCGATATCAAAACCTGCTGCAGTTTGCACAGGCTGTACAATAATTCTCAGCCGTAACCGTATAATAGATATGGCAAAAAAACCACTACTGTCACTGCTCCTCGTGTTTATCTCCCTGCTGGCCCTGGCACAGCAGCCAGATGCAGCAGGACTGAAACAGTTAATGCGTAACCAGGATACCCTGCAGGTCCTTAGTCAGGATATCTTCAACGGAAAAGGCGATGATGGCCGGCAACGGGCTACGGAAGCATTCATTCCGCTGCTGGTGAGAACACTGAAAACAAAATACTCCTTCCGTTTTCCGTTCGATTCCCTGAAAACAATATCCATTCAATATCCGCAGGACAGCACCTTCCGCATCTTCACCTGGGCGCTGGAACGCGAAAATGGCTTCTATCGCCATTTCGGCGCCATCCAGATGAATACGCCCGACGGCCAACTGAAACTCTTTCCCCTGTTTGATGCCTCCGATTATATTACCAACACCGATACCATCGGCGATAACAAGTCCTGGTACGGCTGTCTCTATTACAATATTGTACACCGCCATTATTTCAACAAAGAGTATTATACCCTCTTTGGCTGGGATGCCAACAATCCCCGCAGCCAGAAGAAAATAGTGGAAATGCTCACGTTTAAAAATGGTACACCTGTACTGGGCGGCCCGTTTTTTAGTTTTGCGGAAGACAGCACCCCCAAACCCACGCGCAACCGCTTTATCATTGAATATAAAAAAGAAAGCACCGCTACGCTCAACTATAACAAGGAACTGGATATGATCGTGTTTGATCACCTCATCTCTGAAACCAATGAGCCCATGAAGAAATTCACCTACGTAACCGATATGGACTACGAAGGCTTCAAATGGCAGGCCGGCAAATGGATGCATGTAAACAAGATTTTCCATGATGCCATCCCGCTTGGCAAAGGCGCTCCCACCCCGCAGCCGCTGGATCAGAAGAAAAAAAGTATGACCCAGCCTAAATCGGCGGAAGATTTTCAACAGGAAACACCAAAGAAACCCGCACAAAAGAAGAAACAATAAAGCAATCACATGGCAGCAACGGACAACGAATCAACATACATCAGGGCTATCAGGCTATTCAATATCAACGAAACAGATTGCTCCTTTGAAACCGGTAAGATCCCGACCCGGAACAAAATTGATGTGAGCTATTTCTTTTGTCAGACCGGAACCGGTCAGCTGGAAAATATTCCGCACCCTGCCCCCCGGCGCCAGTTTGTGGTAACGCTGAAAGGCAGACTCAGATTTACCGTTACCAACGGCGACAGCTTTATCCTTGAACCCGGTATTATCCTCATCGCAGAAGATATCGACGGCCCCGGCCACACCTGGGAAGTAACCGACGGTAACGAATGGGAACGGATCTATATTCCCCTGGACATGGAAAGCAACAATAACTTTATTGCCGATCCCAGTTAATACCCCATCTAAAAAAAATCATTTTTTTTCTTTAAAAGAACAATCATTCTCCTATATTTGCACTATAAAAGAGCGAACATTCATTTATCAACTACACTATAATGCAACTTAATCACTTAAACCTCAGCGTAAAAGATGTGCCTGCAACCCGGGCACTATTTGAAACCTACTTCGATTTTATCTGCGTCGACCCAAAACTGAACGATACCTTATCCGTTTTAAATGGCCCCGGTGGATTTATCCTGGTGCTCATGAACCAGCGCATGAATGAGAAAGGAAACCACACCTACCCGGATACTTTTCACATAGGATTTTACCTGGAAGATGAAGCCGCAGTAACTGCCACCTGGGAGCGACTGCAAAGCGGAGGTATTGTACTGGACCAGGTGCCGCAGATCATGCGTAAAACCTTCGGCTTTTACTTTACTTTCGATACCATCATGATCGAAGTAACCACCCCCATCAAAGATTAAAAACAACTTTATGCAATCCGAAATAGACCAAAAGCTGCCTATCGGCTGGTACCTGAAGGAAGCCGACAGCCTGATTACCCACTACACCAATATAGCTTTTGAATCCTTTGGCATCAACAGGTTTCACTGGCAGGTATTGAAAAATATAGATAAACACGGGAAGATTTCCAAAGAGCTGTTTTACCACCAGGTAAACCGCTTCCTCACCGAAACGGAGCTGGAAGAAGTCCTGGCAACATTGCTCAACCGCAACTGGATCCAACATACCGATGATCTCTATTCCTTTACAGATACCGGGAAACAGGAGTATGCGGCCATCGAAGCCCTCCAGATGCAAAACCGGGAAAAAGTAATGGAAGGTATCACAACAGAAGAATATCTTACGGCCATCAACTTCCTGGAAAAAATGATCAAAAACCTGGGTGGCAAAATATAATCATCTTACAAAAACAAAAAAGCGGACAGCATTATTTGCTATCCGCTTTTTATATCTTCCACAACAGGCAACTAGAACAATTCTCCCTGTCCGCCTGCCGGTCCTTCTTCATTCGGATCGGGATCTTCATCTTCAGACAACAACTCCGCACTGATCAGGTCATCCCCTGCAATCCTTGTTCCCACTGCCTTCCAGCCGGTAACCTCCACAAATTCGGAGAGGTCTATTTCCTCTTCTTCCGGACTGCGTTTCTTACCTGTTTTCAGCAACACCACAGGCTGGGTATGCGTGGTCACCATTTCCAGGTAATTATTCGCGCCCTCCTTGATGAAGTTGAACTTATTATTCAGTGTCTGTGTTTCAATCCGGAAACGTTTCACATTGAACTGCTTCTTATCCGCGTCAAAGTAAATAGCCGTTACCGTCTTTTCCGGGTTGAACTTCTCAATATACACCACATCATTCGACTCATACCGGTTGGTAAGATCGTAGTTCGTCAACTCATAGGTACCATTTTTAAAGGCAACAAAGATCTTGTCTTCCCCTTCAAAAGCGCCAATATACACGCCACGTTCTTCTGTATTCAAACGACCGGTTTCTGTATCATACCAGATCTTTTGCCCGGCCAGTGTAGATACCCCTTTCTCCTTAAACTTCACGCCACGGATAGGGTATTTGGTTACCACGTTACCCATAGAGCTACGTCCCTTGATCGCAATGGTTTCAAAAAACAGGTCGAACTCCTTGTTACGCGCGCTGCAATTCGGGCTCAGCTTGATGGTCACCACTTCTGCTTCCCCGTTAGGGTTGGAAGAGAAGTAATGCACTTTGGAATTTTTCTCCCCTTTATGCGCCAGGTCATATTCTTTGTCGCGGGTAACACCCGTCACATTGAAACGTTTGGCATAGCTCACGCCTGTTTTACCTTCTACATAAATCATGTTGTAGGTAGTACGCTCGTCATTCTTACGGAAAATGTCCACATGAATGATATCCTTGCCCACAAAGGTTTTATCGGCTACTTTCGTCACCAGCATTTTACCATCCCGGCGGAATACGATGATGCTGTCCAGGTCAGAACAATCTGCCACAAACTCATCTTTCTTCAGCGAAGTACCAATGAAACCATCTGCCCGGTTCACATATATTTTAGTGTTGGCAATAGCTACCTGCGCTACCTGGATGTTGTCGAATGTTTTAATCACCGTTTTACGTTCACGGCCTTTACCATACTTCTTCAGCAGGTTGTCGTAATAAGCCACGGTGTAATCGGTGAGGTTCGCCAGGTTATTCTTCACCTCTTTAATTTCCGCTTCAATACCCTTGATCTGTTCATTCAGTTCATTGATATCCAAACGGTAAATACGGCGTACAGGCTTTTCCGTTAGTTTCACAATATCTTCGCGGGTAATTTCGCGTTTCAGTTGTTTCTTATACGGTGTAAATCCTTTATCAATAGCATTCAGCACGGTTTCCCAGTCCTTATGCTTTTGCTCCAGTTCCTTGTAGATCCCTTTTTCAAAGAAGAGTTTTTCCAGGGAGGTATAGTGCCATTTTTCCTGCAGTTCCGCCAGCTTAATTTCCAGTTCCTGCTTCAGCAGGTCTTTGGTGTAATCAGCGGAAGATTTCAGCAAATCGGAAGCCGTGAGGAACTGTGGTTTATCATTTACGATCACACAGGCATTCGGGGAAATGGAAATTTCACAATCCGTGAATGCATACAGCGCATCAATGGTAATATCCGGTGAAATACCCGGCGCCAGCTGCACTTCAATTTCCACTTCCGCAGCGGTGTTATCCACTACTTTCTTGATCTTGATCTTACCGTTGTCATTGGCTTTTACGATAGACTCCATCAGCTGCGTGGTGGTGATACCATAAGGTACATCCTTGATCAGCAGCGTCTTTTTGTCTTTCTCTTCAATATGTGCACGCACCCTTACTTTACCACCGCGTTTACCATCGTTGTAGCTGGCAATATCCACCATACCACCGGTAACAAAATCGGGGAACAGTTCAAACTTTTTACCACGGAGGTATTTTATCGAAGCGTCTATGAGTTCAATGAAATTGTGTGGTAATATTTTGGTAGATAAACCAACCGCGATACCTTCCGCTCCCTGTGCCAATAGCAGCGGGAACTTCATCGGTAATGCCAGTGGCTCATTTTTACGGCCGTCGTAGCTAAGCTGCCAGGAAGTAGTTTTAGGATTAAATGCTACATCCAGTGCAAACTTCGACAGGCGCGCCTCAATATACCTGGCTGCTGCCGCATCATCACCGGTTCTTACATCGCCCCAGTTACCCTGGGTATCAATCAGCAGGTCTTTTTGTCCGAGGTTAACAATAGCGTCACTGATAGAAGCATCCCCATGCGGGTGATACTGCATCGTTTGCCCGATCACGTTGGCCACTTTATTATAACGGCCATCGTCCATTTCTCTCATGGCGTGCAGGATACGACGCTGTACGGGCTTCAGCCCATCTTCCATGCTGGGCACCGCCCGCTCCAGGATTACATAAGAGGCGTAATCCAGGAACCAGCTCTCATACATGCCTCCAACGTGGATGACATTGTGCAGAGATTCGTCTGATGTTTTATTTTCCATGTCCATGTATAATACACTTACGGTTTTACGTTAATCATTTTTTCAAAATCCTCCCGCCAGATACGTACACTGTCTTTCTGTACATCTTCAAGGGAGTTCAGTTCTATAAAGCAGCAATCTGTAATGGCCACCAGCTGATGCCATACATTCACAGGTACTTCTACCCTGGCCGGCGCCGTTACCTCCGTGGTCACTATTTCATGGCCTCCAAGCGCACACCAGTGAATGGCCGCCTTGCCGGTAAACAGGTACAGTACCTCCGGGTTTTTATTGTCGCTTTTACCTTCGTGATAATGCTGACCGCTGCTGCTGCCGGCATTCCGGTAGCAAACCAGGAAATCGCCCGTACGGTTGCAGTTCCAGAAATAACCGCTGCCGCGGTCATCAGCACCCATCAGTTCCAGTGACGTTACGGTTATCATACGGTTGTTGGATTTTCTATGGTTTCTCCCGGCTGCTTCACTTCAAAATCACGGATAGTTTTCAGATCGCCCCTGCTCTCCAGCTTGCCTTCGCGGATCAGCTCTTTCAGTCGCCAGCCCAGGAACTGGTCCATCACAGGGTATTTCAGCTTACCGGTTACCTGCTGCACTACCCGCCATGCTTTTACAAACTCTTTTCCACTCTGCGCCAGTAACTCCTTGTCGTAAAACAGGGTGGGTTCTCCTTTGATCTTCTTTCCTCCTTCCAGTAAACGGATACCTGCATTCTCATTCATCAGGCGATGCCACTCATCGCCATCCAGCTCGTATTCTGCCAGTGAAATAGCACGCGCCAGCTTCTTTGCCTTCAGGAATTCCTTTGGCAGTATCTGGTGCAGATGGGTAGGATAAAACACCGCTCCCTTTTCATTCAGGAAAGGCAGGTTGTTGAGGTAAATAATATGGATGCGTCCTGCAAAATCATACAACTGACTTACCAGCCAGTAGTACCCGCACACATCACGGGCGTTTTGCCCGGCCCATATCCATACTTCCTGTTCGGGGTCTTCCTTTAATTGCGCTTTCAGGGATTTAAAAAGATCGGCATCATCGGGATCACCGGTCACGTCTTCCGCGGCCGGTTCTTCACCGGCTGCCGGAGCCACCGGTTCAATACCCGCCAGCTGCTGCCAGAAAAGGCGACGGCCGGCACGGCCCTCTTTGGTGTCCAGGATAAATAACGGTCCAACGGACAGATCATCTTCAAAACAGCGGATCTCTCCACTCATTTTCTCATCCATCGCTATCGCCTCTCCCAACACCGGAACTGAAGACTGACCAAAAACAATGTGTATTAAGCCCATATGCCTTTCTATACTGTTTCTTCTACTAAATCCTTTTCATACCGCAGGTTGTTGATGATAAACTCCTGGCGGGTCTGGGTATTTTTACCCATATAGTATTCCAGTAACTTCTGGACATGAATATCTTTCGATAAAATGATCGGCTCAATACGGATATCTTCCCCGATAAAACGGCCAAATTCATCCGGAGAAATCTCTCCCAATCCTTTAAAACGGGTGATCTCCGGCTTGTTGCCCAGCTTCTTTACCGCTTTCTGTTTCTCATCTTCGTTATAGCAGTAAATAGTTTGCTGCTTGTTACGCACGCGGAACAACGGCGTTTCCAGGATATATACGTGCCCGTTCTTTACCAAGTCAGGGAAAAACTGCAGGAAGAAAGTCAGCAGCAGCAAACGGATGTGCATACCATCTACGTCGGCATCGGTCGCCACCACAATGTTATTGTAGCGCAGCCCTTCCAGGCCGTCTTCAATATTCAACGCATGCTGCAGCAGGTTGAACTCCTCATTCTCATATACTACCTTCTTGGTAAGCCCGAAACTGTTCAGCGGTTTACCACGCAAACTAAACACCGCCTGCGTTTCCACATTGCGCGACTTGGTAATGGAACCACTGGCAGAATCACCCTCTGTAATAAAGATGGTAGAATCCAATCTGCGCGCTTCCTGTTCTGCCTTATCTTTCCCGGTAAGCTCATCGTTCAGGTGCAAACGGCAGTCGCGCAGCTTCTTATTGTGAAGGTTCGCTTTCTTCGCTCTTTCATTCGCCAGTTTCTTGATACCGGCCAGCTCCTTACGCTCACGTTCACTCTGTTCAATACGCTTCTTCAGTGCATCAGCAATCGCCGGGTTACGGTGCAGGTAATCATCCAGGTGCTTGGAAAGGAATTCCAGTACAAACGCCTTTACAGACGGACCATTTTCAAAAACTACCTGTGAACCCAGCTTGGTTTTCGTTTGCGATTCAAACACCGGCTCCTGTACCCGGATGGATACCGCTGCACAAATAGAAGCCCTGATATCAGTAGCCTCATAATCTTTTTTGTAGAAGTCGCGCACCGTTTTTACAAACGCCTCCCGGAAAGCCGCCAGGTGCGTACCACCCTGGGTAGTATGCTGCCCGTTTACAAAAGAATAATACTCTTCTCCGTACTGGCTTTCATGGGTAATGGCTACCTCAATATCTTCTCCCTTCAGGTGGATGATCGGGTAACGCAGATCCTCTTCATTCGTTTTACGCTGCAGCAGATCCAGCAAACCATTCTTTGAAATGTATTTCTTGCCGTTAAAGCTAACGGTAAGACCCGCATTCAAAAAGCAATAGTTCCAGATCTGGTTCTCCAGGAATTCCGGGATAAAACGGTAGTTCTTAAATACCGTATCGTCCGGTGTAAACGTAACCAGCGTACCATTGGGTTCCGTAGTTGCGGTTTCTTTATGCTCTTTTATTAAAACCCCTCTCTCAAACTCAGCGGTTTTCATGCGGCCGTCACGAACAGACTGCACCTTGAAGTAGCTGGACAAAGCATTTACCGCTTTGGTACCCACCCCGTTCAAACCAACTGATTTCTGAAAGGCTTTGCTATCGTACTTGGCGCCGGTATTGATCTTACTCACTACATCCACCACTTTTCCCAAAGGAATCCCCCGGCCAAAATCCCGGATGGTGACGTGATGCTCCGTTACTTTGATATCAACCTGTTTGCCAAAGCCCATCGTATGCTCGTCAATACAGTTATCCGTTACCTCTTTAAGCAGGATGTAAATACCATCATCCATACTCGATCCATCACCCAGTTTACCGATATACATACCAGGCCGGAGGCGGATATGCTCCCGCCAGTCCAGCGACCGTATGGAGTCTTCCGTATAGGAAGCAAATAGATCTTTGTTATCCGTTTTGTCCGTGTTTGCCATAATATATTATAATTTCCAAAATACTATTGTTTCGCAGGTCATGCAATGTTTTGCAAGGATACTAAATCTTTTAGCAAAATCTGATTGCTGGCAAAAATAAAGGATTCAGGGAATCATCCCAAGTATAAGTTATACACTATGCTTACATTATTTATTACCAATGTATTAAGACTGTTAAATTTTATATTTCCGGGAGATAATGAACAGTTTTGGGGATTTTCGGGAAGTATCACATGAAAATGGTATAAAAAAAACTAATGTGAATGAATCCTTATATCAGAATTTTATTTATATTTACATAAGTCAACAATTTTGAGATATCCTAACCTATGTCCTTATGAAAATACTATTTCTAATCCTGCTTACCGCAGTTTTTCTGGTAGCACTCGTAGCTACTTACTTCATTAAAAAAGAAGAGGATAACAGCATCGGAAATAAATTCCTTCGCCTTATCCGGAAATTTGATGCATGGCAAATGATGCGATGATCAATTTTACCTGCTTTTATCAACAAACGGCTTTCATACAATATTCACAACTGGTCACATCAGCCTGGCAATAGCCATCAGGGAGTGTTATGTCTTAACCATATTACCTATTAACCGTAAATCCCTTATCCTATGAAAACTGGTCTGTTATTTAAACTTGCCTGCCTGTTGATTGCTGCTGTGGTATTATCTGTGCACCTGGTGTTCAAACCTAAAACAGAACACCGTTGAAAAACATTCAGGGATTTTATTGCTTCTTATTCAGAAAACAATAAAATCCCTGAATTACTGACTTATCTGTTATAATATTTATTCACTGCATCAGTACGGCTGCGTACGTGCAGCTTTTCGTAAATATTATGTACGTGGCGTCTTACCGTTTCAATACTGATAAACAGGTTACTCGCAATTTCTTTGTACAAATAACCTTTCGACAACTGATCCAGGATTTCTTTTTCACGTGTAGTCAATGCTTCAAGCGCCGGATTCGGCTTGGCCTGCTTCTGGAAAAATGCCACCACTCTCCTCGCTATCTGCGAACTCATCGGGGAACCGCCATCATACAAATCTCGGATAGCTTCCAGTAATTCGCCCGGAGATGTTTTCTTAAGAATATAACCACTCGCACCTGCCTCCAGCGCCATAAAGATTTTATCATCATCTTCATACACTGTCAGCATCATAAACTGCATATCAGGATGCTCCCGCTTTAACTGCGCAATACATTCAATACCATTCATGCCACCCGGCAGGTTGAAATCCATCAACACCACGTTAGGCATCAGTTGAGGGATTTGCTCCACGGCAGTTTCCGCATTATTGAATGTCCCTACACAGGCGTAACCGTCAGAACCATTAATCAGCAATTCCATAGCCGTGCGGATATCATGATTATCTTCTACTATCGCAATAGTGATAGTGTCCATGTTATCCTGGGACTTCTTCTTTGAGTATACCGTCATGTTTAAAAGGAATTATAACACTTAAATGTTATTAAAAACAAATGTATGTTAATTTAGTGGGATATCGAGAAAAACTATTGTTCCATTATTCGAGCTGATATCCGCATTTCCTCCAACTGATATCATTCTTTTCTGGATATTTTTTAATCCGTTTCCAAATAATCTAACCTTCTCCTGGTCAAATCCTTTTCCATTGTCCTTAATCATTATCGTCATATTTTTATGCATCTTCACTTCCACAATTACCTCTGTTGCCTTCGCATGTTTCACTACATTATGCAATGATTCTTTCACCGCCAGGTAAATATTGCGCCGTGTACCACCACTCAGCTTAATGTTGGGAATCGTTTCAGGAATATAAAACTGATGCGTGATGTGCGCATGCTCCAGGAATTCTGCCGCAAAACTTCTCATATAAGCAATCAGGTTGGCCAGCGAATCATTGGATGAACTCATCGCCCAGATGATCTCACTCATCTTGTCCACCATCTCTCCCGCCGTTTCAGAAATCCGCTCTACTTCCCGCGTCTGGGAAGGATCCTGGATTTTACGCTTAGCCACTTCACTCAGCAACCGGATGGTAGATAACCCTGACCCAAGATCATCATGCATGTCGCTGGAAATACGCGCCCGCTCCTGGTCTACCGCCTGCTCCTTTTCCAGCTTCAGCTTCTCATGCCGTATCTTATAATCCAGATACAGGGTAGAGAAATAATAAGCAATGCCCAGCAGCAGCAGCAATAGTAAAAACCGGAACCATAACGACTGCCAGAAAGGAATCCGGATCACGATCTCCAACGTGGTAGGAACAGTACTCCAGATATCATCATTATTCGATGCTCTCAGCTTAAAAACATAACTGCCGGGATGCAGGTTGGTATAACGCGCCATCCTGAAAGTTCCGGCCTGCACCCAGTCCTCATCCGCGCCTTCCAGCTTATACTGCACCTTGTTCTTTAATGGATTGGTATACTCCAGCGGCACAAATTCTATCGCAATAGTATTCTGGTTATAAGGCAACTCTATTTTCTTCAGTAACGAAATAGCCGTGTCAGATTCGTAAGGCTTGTCCAGCACTTCCATCCGTCGGATGATCACTTTGGCATTGGATAAATTGTCGCGGAAATTCTTTGGATAAAATCCGTTCACACCACGGATACCACCAAAAAATAATTCGCCGTCGATAGACTTGTAAAATGCACCGGTGTTAAACTCGTTCGACTGTAATCCATCTTCATAATTATAAGTAGTGATTTCACCGGTCAACGGATTGATCTGCGACAACCCTTTATTATGGCTCACCCAGATCCGGTCTTTATCATCCAGCAACACGCCGTACATATAATCATTGATCAGTTTGGGATTATCATAACTGTTGTAGTGTTGCTTGATGCGGCCTGCATCATCCAGGATGAACAATCCTTTATTAGTGGCCACCAGCAACTCTTTATGCGCATTTTTATTGATGGATTTTACAGTAGTGCCGGGAGCAAGAAACACGCTTTTCCAGCGGGAGTCGGCCACACGTTTTATATACAGCGCCGATTTCGTACCCACGTACTGGTTACCCAGGTAGTCTTCATAAAAAGCAGTTAATACTTCATCCGAAAAATTATGTACTACCGCTACTTCGTATCCTTTCTCAGTATTATCAAACATCAGCAGGTAGCCGCCATAATTGAAATACAATTGTCCGTTGGTACGTTTAAACAGGAAGGGAAAAGGTGCAAGCTGCGTAGGTAAACCCAATGCCGTTACCTTTCCTGTAAGATCCAGGAACGATTTGGTTTCTACATTGAACAACCCGATGTGCATACCCGCAAAGTGCAGCCAGAGCTGATCTCCATTCTCCCTGCAAATAGCGCCCAGATCGTTGCCGGGAAACTTCCCGGGATATAATTCATTGGAAATACGCTCCAGGAATTTTCCTCCATCTTCATAAATATTCAATCCGTCCCGCATCAGTCCCACATACAACTTGCCATCATCATGCTTGTACACGGCCTGCACCATGTTGTGCGTGATGTAAGGCGACCGGTAAAGGTTAAACACTTTTTTATGCGGGGAATATTTTTTCAGACCGTCGCCATCGGTGCCTACCCACATGTTATCGGCCACATCCCGGTAAAGCCACGATACATCATTGAACGACCGCGTTTCAAAAGTATTAAAGCTCACAATATGCCGCACAATTTCATTACGCGCAATACTGTATATCAGCACGCCATCACTCCCGCCTATCCATACGTTGCCGTACTGATCCAGTTCAGACACAGCAGGAATGAATGGTTCCCCCTTTTCATTCTTCATATCAAAAACCAGGTCGCTGAATTTGTTGCGTTGCTTGTTAAAGAGCGTAATATGACCTGCACTGATAATGATCATGGAGTCTTTGTTCAGGTTACGCAACAACGGCTTATCACCCACACCGGGCAAACAATAGGTGGAGATGCGGAGGTTTTTGATATTCAGGGAAAAAAGCTCGCCCTGATCTCCGTTCATCCAGATGGTATTCCCATCTTTCATAACCGCGGAAGGCAATATCCGTCTTTGTGTAAACTGCGGCGGATACAGGATGATACGGCGTATGGCGTAAGTGGTATTATCCAGCACGTAGATGCCTTTCATTGGTCGCCATACCCACAGCGTATTAGAGGCCGTATCTTCTCCCAGGATCGCAAACTTCACATTACTATCACGTTCCGCGGCATTTACGATGGTGGTATCTTCCAGCAGTTTGCTAAAGTTGTTCTTGTATTTATCGTACACGCTGATCCCGTTGTTATGGGCCAGCAGCAGCTGGGAGCGACTGTCTTTATAAAAAGAAAAACCTTTATACCCTTTCAGATCAAAACGGTTGATAACCGCGCGGTTGCCGGTAGATCCGCGGGCTACCAGCTCTCCCTTTCCTTCGCCCGCCTTGTAAAGAGCGCTTGGTTTGTACCGGTATTCATTAAAGGTATAGCCATCGAAACGGTTGATCCCGTCGCGGGTGGCAATCCACATAAATCCCTGATCGTCGCGGGTGATATCGAATACCGTGCTTTGAGAAAGGCCCTCATTAACGCTGTAGCTGTCAAAAATGTATGGTTTGTCCTGCGCATACAGTACCCCGGAGAAGAGTCCCCATATACAGCATAGGATAAACATTTTTAAGCGACGCGGTTGATGCACTGGAATATTGTTAATGAGTAAGCAGGTTAGGTAATCTGCAAATATATAAATCTGTGTCACACTTTGTAGCAATTTTGTAATTTTCTTCCCGGTAACAGATTGGGAATAAACGAAATACTTTATGAATACAGCCAACACTACATCCGGCACACCAGGCTTAGATACCCGGCAGTGGCCCTTTATCACTCACAAATGCAGGGCGCTGCGCCGCCTGTTGCTGTTAGGATGCTATACTTTAATATTTACGTTTCACCCGGCAGCCGCCCAGGAAACAGCAGCCGGTTATCATATAAACATCATATCGGCTACTCCGGTTCAAAGTATCCGGGGCCTCAGCGTGGTAACAGATGAGGTGGTATGGGCCTCCGGTACCGGCGGCAAGGTAGGCAGCAGCACCGACGGCGGTAAACACTGGAAATGGACCACCGTTACCGGTTGCGATAGCTGCGACTGGCGTTCGCTGTACGCTTTTGATGCCCGTAAAGCCATTGTATTGAATGCCGGCGCCCCGGCGCTGATTTTTTTAACGGAAGATGGGGGGAATTCCTGGAAGCAGGTATTCTACGATAACAGGCCGGGCATTTTCTTTGATGCCATGCAGTTTTTTAACGAACGGGAAGGTATCGCTATCGGTGATCCGATCGACGGGAAATTTACTGTCATCCGGACACATAACGGCGGTCGCAGCTGGAAAGCCGACCCCACGCCCACTTTGCCGGCCGCGGCAGAAGGAGAAGCCATCTTCGCCGCCAGCGGCACCAGCATGGTGCTGTTTCCCGGGAACAAGGTTTACTTCGCCACCGGCGGCCAGGTAGCCCGGCTCTTTAAAAGCGCGGATAACGGACAAGCCTACACGATCCCGCTGATACAGGGCAGCAGTACTACCGGCGTATTTTCCATCGCCTTCCGCGATACCGCCAACGGGATCGCCGTAGGGGGCGACTATAAGCAGGACACCGCCCGGAAAGGCAACTGTATGCTCACCGCCAACGGCGGCCGGAGTTGGGAAGCTCCCGCTGTCCCTCCCGGCGGATACCGCTCCTGCGTGGCCTGGATCACCCCACAGCTGCTCATCGCCACCGGCACCTCCGGCACTGATATTTCAGAAGATGGCGGTCATCACTGGAAAACGATCGGTAAAGGATTTAATGTCGCCGCAAAAGCAAGAAAAGGAACAAAAGTATATGTAGCCGCAAAAGAGATCGGGGTGCTGGACAACCGTTAACCCGGCCCGCTGCCAACAAAAAGGTGCTCCTGGAAAGGTGCACCCACTAAAATAGGTTAAAGCAAAAAGTAAATTTATTGATATGAAGTTAATAAGTAATTTATTTACTTGCTGAGATATTTTGCAAAGCAGCTAATTTAAAGGGTAAACGTAGAAAAAGAAGCATCTAACGCAAAAGGACTACCACTACTCTGATTTTTTTATGTAATTTAAGACCTCGTTAACGCATTACCGCGCATCCAGAAAAAGAGATTATGCAAGTTGAAACCTCGTCCAGTAAATACGGCGCCAAACACTATCCCGATGGTATCAGGGATTGGAAAAAAGAAGGAAACTACTTTTGTTTTTATACTACAGAAACAATTCTCGAAATAAGGGTAATTGCCGACAAGATCATCCGCTTCAGATATGCTGCGGAAGGCTCTTTTCAACGGGATTTCTCCTACGCCACCAGCGATACGCTGGAAGAATCCCCCATCGCATTCGGGATCAAAGAGTGGGAAGAAACTTTTGAGATCTATACAGACGAACTAAAGGTATTTATAGCACGCGATAACCTCCGCATCACCATTTCAGATAAGGAAGGAAAAGTGATCAACCAGGATGAAATGGGTTACCACTGGCAACACTACCTCCTCAAAGGAGGTAAAATCCAGTATTGCAGCAAGTTAGTACAGGAAGGGGAATGCTTCTACGGGTTGGGCGACAAGCCCACCGAACTGAATCTCAGGGGCAAACGCCTGGAAAACTACGGAACAGATGCCTATGGTTATCAGAAAGATACCGATCCGCTGTACCGGAACATCCCTTTTTATTACGGCCTGCATCATGGCGTCGGCTACGGCATTTTCTTCGATAACACCTTCCGCACCATCTTTGATTTTGGTAAAGAAAGGGAAGATGCCTGCAGTTTCTGGGCCCGCGGCGGTGAAATGAACTATTACTTTATTTACGGCCCCGACCTGCTGGAAGTGGCCGAGTCCTATACAAAAATCACCGGTACCCCCGAACTGCCCCCACTATGGGCATTAGGATACCACCAGTGCCGCTGGAGCTACTACCCCGACACCCGCGTAAAGGAAATCGCAAAAGAATTCCGGAAACGGAAGATCCCCTGCGATGTCATCTACCTGGATATCGATTATATGGACGGCTTCCGCTGCTTTACCTGGAACAAGGAATGGTTCCCCGATCCCGCAGGATTGATCAAAGAACTGGCCGCCGAAGGCTTTAAAGTAGTAGTGATCATTGATCCCGGCATTAAGGTAGACACCGACTACGCTGTATACCAGGAAGGCATCAAAAACAACTACTTCTGCAAACGCGCCGATGGCGCACTCATGGAAGGAGACGTTTGGCCCGGCAAATGCGTATTCCCCGACTACACCAACCCCGAAGTACGGGAGTGGTGGAGCAGCCTGTTCAAAAGCCTGGCCGAAACCGGCGTACGCGGCGTATGGAACGATATGAACGAACCCGCCGTATTTGAAATGGGCTCCTTCCCCGAAGATGTCCGCCACGACTACGACGGCGAAGAGGTAAGTCACCGCAAAGCCCATAACGTATACGGCCACCTGATGAGCAAGGCCACCGCAGCCGGTATGAAAAAATACCTGATGCCCAACCGTTCCTTTCTCATTACCCGCTCCTGCTATGCAGGCGCACAGCGCTGGTCTTCCGTATGGACCGGCGATAACGTATCCAGCTGGGAACACCTCTGGCTGGCCAGCGTGCAATGCCAGCGTTTAGCCGTTTCCGGTATTTCCTTTACCGGCAGCGATATCGGCGGCTTCATCGGCGAACCCGATGGCGAGCTGTATACCCGCTGGATTCAGCTGGCCGTTTTCCACCCGCTCATGCGTACGCACTCCGCCAGTAATGAAACCGGCTTTAACCAGGAACCCTGGAGCTTTGGGCCGGAGTACGAAAAAGTAGTAACCAAGTTTATTACATTAAGATATAAGCTGCTCCCCTATCTGTACACCACCTTCTGGCAATACGCCACCCACGGTACGCCCATGCTGCGCCCCCTGGCTTTTGTGGCGCAAACAGATGTGGCCACGCATAACTGCTCGCACGAGTTTATGTTTGGCGATTCCCTGCTGATCAGTCATGTAAGCGAAAAAGGTATGCAGGAAAAAGCAGTATACCTCCCCGCAGGCAACTGGTACTATTTCTGGAACGATCAGAAATATGCAGGCGCAAAAGAAATCAAAGTAAAAACACCGCTGGATGAAATCCCCCTGTTTGTAAAGGCCGGCGCTGTATTACCGGAATTCCCGGAAATGCAGTACACCCAGCAAACACCGGTTACAGAAATGCTGCTGCATGTTTACTTTGATGACACAGAAGTGAAAAGCGTACTGTACGAAGATGCCGGCGATCACTACGGCTACAAAAACGGACAGTATAACGTAATCCGCTTCAAGCAACGTTCTACCGCACAACAATTCTATCTTAAAAAACAATTCTATATCAACTACGAAACATCATACAAAAATCACCGGATTATTGTACATGGCCTTCCCTTCAAACCCACTACGCTCGTGGTAGACGGACAAGCCATTGCCTTACTGCCGGAAAACCTGCTGGCAGATAATACCGTGTCATTTGTGGTACCCAGAAACTTTGAAGAAATATCAATGAAGTAGAAACAGATCCGATAAAGTGGTAAGAAAAAAGAAAGGCACTTCAGATAGAGATCTCGCGCCGGTTTCATAACCTATGCCAACTTTAGAGATATAAAAATAGATGCTTAATATCATTGTACAAAATGTTCACAGGCGATAAACGCACAATGAACAAAATGAATAACTCCTTAACATTGAATTAAGAGTCCCGGAATCAGAAATCACAGAAAGCAACCTGTAGATCCACTCTGAATAAGGGTTACATCTTAAAAAATCAATTTAGCAATATTCACAAAAACGTAAAGGCTCAATGACGAATCACCATCATTGAGCCTTTTTCACGTTGATGATATTTGTTTATGCTTAATAAAAAATAGACAGAAAGAAAATAGAGGTCAATGCACAAAACACCAAAAAGATAAAAATAGCTCTGAAAAGGATTTCCATCCTGTCAGTAGTATATTCCATTCCGTGTAGTTCCTGAGGATTTTCCGCGTGGTTGATAGTAAGGCTTTTCATACAAACAAGTTAAAAGGATCTGCAATAAAAATTTATTGGTGACTTACGGGTTCTATAAGATCACATCCTATTGATGAAATTACATAAAAAAAAGCTAAAACAGACAATTCTTTTTGTTCATTTTAGCCTCCCGTCTGTTCATTTTGGTTACCCCTTCTTTTTCTGCTTACCGGCATTTTCATGCGGCAGCTGCAACGGAGCCTTCTTTACAGCAGGTGTGGCAACTTCGGTACTATCTCCCAACTCATCTGCAGTAACGGTTTCCCCCCGTTTGTAATACTCCTTCACCATCTTCCCCGTTTCTTCATCATATAGCTTCCACACCCCGTTACGAACGGAATTACCTAACCTTACAATCTCCGTGGGCGTTTCTGCATTGGTCACCGGATCAATGATCATGATGGTATCCCGCTGCCCCTCAATTTCAGTAGCCAGGAAAGCACCTTCCTCACTCAGCTTCCCGTTAGGGAAATAATATTTGCAATAACCATCCAGCACGTTGTTCTTATAAGTTTCCTCCGCCAGTAAATTACCAATGGCAGAAGTCTTTTTCCAAACACCCTCCTTCCGGCCGTTTTTATACACGCCTTCCCACGTATAGCCCGGCTCTCCCCTCACTTCCCCCACTTCCTCTACCCAACGCCCCTGCTTACGGCTTTGCCCGTCGCGCTGGTTCACCTTCGCCTGGGCCATCCCCATGCTGCAAACACTCAATAACAACAGGTATAAAAACAACAGTTTCTTCATAGATATTACTTTGTCTCAAGTTAAATATTTTACGCATGTATTTAACGCAGGTATCAACTCCCGTATTGCCTTCCCCGCTATTAAACGCTGTATTGCATAAAAATAATTTGGGAAGATAAAAACAGGCCCCCCATTTTCATCTTCCCAAATCCTTTATAATCCAAAAAGTAAAATCAAAGTAATCAGTATAATCAGTCTAATCCTGAGAAAGACAACATCCGCGTTACTTATGCAGCTGGATATTCCCTATCCGCGTGTCTTTCCCCCGTTCTACCTTCACGCCGGTAACCGTAGTATCCTGGTAACCGTTGGAGGCATTTACAAAAACATTCCAGTCGTCGCCCACTTTCAAACCACGTACCTTATACTCTCCGCTTCTCCACGGCAGTGCATATAAAGTATCATTGCTGTTGTTGTAAATAGAAATTACCGGGTAAGCGTCCCATGGGGTTACCTTACCTGAAATGCTGCCCATTTTAAGAATGGTAAATACATTAATGTAGGGTTTGAGGATGAATTTTCCATTCCATGTTCTGACAATAGAGCGCTGTACATCAAAGTCCAGCCACAACTGCAGATTATCCGCACTCAGCTCGTCCCATTCGTTATGACGCACCCTCACAATGATCTTCGACTGACCGGAGATCGATTTCACCGGGTAAGTAACGCCATCTTTTACCAGCGAATTCTGGTCGCCAATGGTAATACGGATCCGTTCCATCGTTCCTTTTGCCACCAAGCCGCCGGCCAGCAGGGTATCCGCTCCGTTCCTCAATGTCAGCAGGTCATAAACACCAGGGTTAATATCCAATGAATCCCACAACTGGCAGGTATCCCGCCCGCTGTTCCGGTCGTGGTCGCGGTCCTCATCCCACCAGCAACGGTCCCGGTCCGACCAGTTGTCGTCGTCCGTTTTCCCGCAGGTGTCCACCAGCACTTCCACACTGCGGATGTCCAGTAATACTTTGTCGAAGTAACCCGGATCATCTGACAAATAAAGACTTACTTTTTGCTTATTGTCCGGAATCGGCGTGGTGGAAGCAGAATTATCCTTTTTACAGGCGCCTGCTAATGTAACAGCAGCCAACACTGCTATCACCAAACCATGCCCCGGTTTGCGGAGAATGTTTTTCATAAAAAGAACGGTTTTATGTAACTAAATAAAAATATGGACGAATTGATCTGGTTGAAATACTGATACCTCATAAAACGTACCACCATAGCCGGTTATTGCAACAGGATCAGATTGCTGATAGATGGAAAAAAGAAGGCAAAGTTTAACCGGGTAAACACTTTTTTTGAGAGTTTTTTTAAACAGCTTGATTCACTTGAAACTGTATGTTCCGATTTTTTTTATCTTAAAAAAATAAAGGAGATGAAAACAGGATCTTCCTGCTTTATCTCCTTTAAAAATTTTATCTCAATAAATAATCAGTCAACTACGATTACTATTACCGGCCGGCACTCAACGTTCACCCAGGCTCAGAAGCTTTAGTATAGTGGCCCCCAAAGGTGGTAAACGCAAAGAAATCGTATAATCCCTGCCGTTATATATCTGTTTAACGGTACGGATTACACCGGTATTCACCACGCCACTGCCGTAGTACTTCAGGGCATCGCTGTTCATTACTTCTTCCCACTCACCTGCTACGGGAAGCCCCACCAGGTAGTTTTCCCGCACTACCGGCGTCATGTTCAATACCACCAGCAAAATATCACCGGCTTCTTTCCCTTTCCGCACATAAGCCAGCACACAGTTATCATAATCATTTACCGTGATCCACTCAAAACCCGCGGCATCAAACTGTTGTTCATATAACGCGGTAGTAGTGGCGTAAAACTGGTTAATGTCTTTTACAAAAGCTGTCAAACCCTGATGGGTGGGATGCTTCATCAGGTGCCAGTCCAGCTCCCCACGGTAATTCCATTCAGATGTTTGCCCAAACTCATCCCCCATAAACAGCAACTTGGTGCCGGGATGGGTATACATATAACTATACAACAACCGCAGGTTGGCAAACTTCTGCCAGTCGTCGCCAGGCATCTTATACAGCATGGGCGACTTCCCGTGTACCACTTCATCATGACTCAGCGGCAGCATAAAGTTTTCTCCGAACGCATATACCAAACTGAATGTCAGATCGTTCTGGTACCACTTCCGGTGAATAGGGTCCTTTTTAAAATAGTCGATGGTATCATTCATCCAGCCCATCATCCATTTCATACCAAAGCCCAGTCCACCCATAAAAGTTGGCCGGGATACGCCATAGTGGGAAGTAGAATCTTCCGCAATGGTTTGTACATCCGGGAACAGGGCGTATATCGTTTCATTCAGCTTCTTCAGAAAACTGATGGCTTCCAGGTTCTCATTGCCCCCCACTTCATTGGGTTCCCACCCGCCCCGCTCCCTGGAATAATCCAGGTGGATCATCGACGCCACCGCATCTACGCGGATAGCATCCACATGGAACCGGTCGAACCAGAAAACAGCATTGCTCAGTAAAAACGACCGCACCTCATTCCGCGCATAATTGAAAATATAACTGTTCCAGTCCGGATGATAACCCTTACGCATATCCGCATATTCATACACATGCGATCCGTCGAAACGGAACAACCCATGCGCATCATACGGAAAATGCGACGGCACCCAATCCAGGATCACGCCAATACCCGCCAGGTGAAAAGCTTCCACCATCTCCATAAAATCCTGCGGCGTGCCATACCGGGAAGTAGGCGCAAAGTACCCGGTGATCTGGTACCCCCAGGAACCATCAAAAGGATGCTCCATAATGGGCATCATCTCCACATGGGTAAAGCCCATCTCCTTTACATAAGGCACCAGCATATCGGCTATTTCCTGGTAAGAATACACCCGCTCCGGATCAGAAGGATCAGGGCGGCGCCATGAACCGAGGTGTACCTCGTATACGGCAAAAGGACTGTCGAGCGCGTTGTTTTTCCGTCGGTGATCCATCCACTTCTTATCATCCCACTCATAATCCAGCGGGCATACCACCGACGCCGTTTTAGGACGTACCTCCCAGTGATTGGCATAAGGATCTCCCTTGATCAGCTCTTCCCCGCTGTTGGAACGGATAAAATACTTATAAAGTGCGCCGGGCTTCACGCCGGGCACAAAACCTTCCCAGATACCGGAGCTGTCCCACCGCGGGTAAAGCGTATGGGTGTAATGATCCCATCCGTTAAAATCCCCCATTACTGCTACAAATGCTGCGTCCGGCGCCCAAACGGCAAAGTACGTACCATGGGCGCCTTCTACCTCCATAGCATGAGCGCCAAACTTTTCGTATAGCCGGTAATGTGAGCCTGCCTGGAAAAGCGTTATATCACTGGAAGAAAAAAGAGTAAATGGTTCTACGTACTGTAAAGCGCGATTTGTATCTCCGGTCATAATAACGTGTGAATTGGGTGTCTTGATGAACAAGATAGTTTAAATTTGGGAAAATGACCTATACTATGAAACAGATATTTACATAAAAAGAAAAAGGTGCCCGATGGACACCTTTTCTCTTTTTATATCGCTATTCCGTTACCGGATTAGTATTTTTTCTTGTACGGAGGTTTGCCACCGCTGCCGAAAGACTCACGTCTGTCGCCACCGCTGCGGCTACCACCCGGGCGGCTGCCACCTTCTGCACTCCAGCTTCTTTTACGCGGACCATCTTCACGACGCGGACCACGATCGCCACCACCACCGGTGCGGGGACGTCTGTCGCCATCCTGGGACATTTCTATCCTCACGCTGCGGCCGTTATATTCCACTTTCTTGAAAGCTTCGGTTACTTTTGGCAGTTCTTCGTTCTCTACTTCAAAGAAGGAATAAACACCCTTCAGATCGATACGGCCGATTTTATTGCCACGGAGACCAGTATTGTCACACAGGTAACGGAGCATATCGCCACGGTTGAAATCATCTACTGAACCCAGGTTGATGAATAAACGGGTGAATTTGCCATCGCTTCTGCGCGGACCTCTGTCATCGCCCAGTGTACCGGCGCGTCTGTCGTCTTTTGCATTCAGATCAGGCGCATCCTGGTAGTATTCCAGGAACTGGTTGAATTCCAGGGAAGCAAAACGTTTGATCAGGTCTTCCTTGGTCATGGAGGCAAACTCTTCGTTGATGCGTTCCATGTAAGGTTCAATCTGTTCTTCGTTTACTACTACGTTATGTACTTTATGTACCAGGCCAAACAGTTGTTTTTCACATACTGCGAAACCATCGGGTACTTCAGCTTTTACAAATTTCTTCTGGATCACACGTTCAATCTGGCGGATCTTTCCGGTATCACGGCTGCTGATGATAGCAATAGAGATACCTGATTTGCCGGCACGACCGGTACGGCCGCTTCTGTGTGTGTAGTTTTCTACGTCATCCGGTAAATCGTAGTTGATAACGTGTGTTACGTTGTCCACGTCGATACCACGGGCAGCCACATCTGTAGCCACTAATACCTGCAGCGCTCTTTCGCGGAAGCGTTTCATCACCTTATCACGCTGCTGCTGGGTTAAGTCGCCATGCAGGGCATCTGCATTGTAACCGTCCTTGATCAGCGATTCAGCAATTTCCTGGGATTCAATTTTGGTACGGGTAAAGATGATACCAAAAATCTCAGGGTTGAAATCCACGATACGTTTGAGGGCCGCATATTTTTCACGCGGGCGCACTACGTAGTATTCGTGTTCTATATTAACGTTACCGCTGTTTTTGTTACCTACGGTCAGTTCAAACGGATCCTCCATGTATTTCTTGGCGATACGGCGAACTTCCTGTGGCATGGTAGCAGAAAACAACCAGGTAGTTTTACCTTCAGGGGTGTTAGACAAGATGCTGTTGATGTCTTCCTGGAATCCCATGTTCAGCATTTCATCTGCTTCATCCAGTATAGCATAACGCACATTGTCAAAATTAACCGCACCACGGTCAATGATATCCAGTAAACGGCCGGGAGTAGCCACCACAATGTGTACTCCTCTTTTCAGTTCACGCAGCTGCTGAACAATGCTGGAACCGCCATATACCGCTACGATGCTCACATCGCCGAGGTATTTGCTGAAGTTTTTCAGATCATTGGTGATCTGTAAACAGAGTTCACGGGTAGGACATAAAATCAGTCCCTGTGGTTTATTTATTTTCAGATCCAGTTGCTGTAGCAAAGGCAGGCCAAATGCAGCAGTTTTACCGGTGCCCGTCTGGGCAAGACCTACGAAATCGCGGTCACCTCCTAACAATACTGGTATTGCCTGTTCCTGGATGGGAGTTGGGGAAACGAAGCCCAGGTCCGTAATTCCCTTTAAGATAGGCTCTTGTAAGCCCAGTGATTCAAATGTAGTCATTGATTTGCATTAATCAAGCTCCGTCGGGAGCTGTGGATATAGCTTTTAGCAGTTAGCTATCAGCTGTTAGAAATATTATTTCAGCTTTTAGCGTTAGCTATCGGCTGTTGGTGGCTTTCAGTGATTAGCTGTTAGCTACCAGTTCTCCTTCGAGGTCGTAATCAAACGCCTTGGTGATCCGTACTTCTACAAAGTCGCCCGGTTTCAGGCGTTTGGTAGTGTCTATAATCACTTCGTTGTCTACTTCCACCGAATCAAACTCGGTACGGGCAAGGTATCTGCCTGCCTCTTTTTTATCTACTATTACTTTAAAGATCTTCCCTACTTTTTCCTGGTTTTTTTCCAGGGAGATTTCCTGCTGCACTTCCATAATTTCCTGCGCCCTGCTCTCCTTTTCTTCTGCCGGGATATTATCCTCCAGCTCGTAGGCGCTGGTTCCTTCTTCATGACTGTAGGTAAACACCCCTACACGGTCAAAACGCATTCTTTCCAGGAAACCTTTCAGCTCTTCCACGTCATCTTCCGTTTCACCGGGGAAACCGGCAATCAGGGTAGTACGTAAACAGATACCCGGTACTTTGGCACGGATATCATGCACCAGCTGTTCAATTTCCTCCCTCGTAATCTGACGCTTCATAGCCTTCAACATGGCATTGGAAGCATGTTGCAGCGGCATGTCAATATACTTGCAGATATTCGGGAACTCGTTCATCACATCCAGGATCTCCATCGGGAATTTGGTGGGATAAGCATAATGGAGACGAATCCATTGCAGTCCTTCCACTCCGGCCAACGCACGCATCAGGTCACCCAAACGGCGTTGCTTGTACAGGTCCAAACCATAATAGGTCAGCTCCTGCGCAATGAGCATGATTTCCTTTACACCGGATTTCACCAGTTTCTGCGCTTCTGTTACCAAGTCCTCAATAGGCTTGGAAACATGGCCACCCCGCATCAGCGGAATAGCACAAAAAGAACAGGTACGGTTACAACCCTCCGCTATTTTCAGGTAAGCATAATGAGACGGGGTACTCAGTAATCTTTCTCCAATCAGTTCTGCTTTATAATCTGCATCAAACTTTTTCAGTAACAGGGGCAATTCCATCGTTCCAAACCATGCATCTACTCCTCCGATTTCTGATTCCAGGTCGCCCCGGTAGCGTTCACTCAAACAACCCGTTACATAAACCTTATCCAGCTTGCCACGTTGTTTCAGCTCTACCTGCTCCAGGATGGTATTAATCGATTCTTCTTTGGCCTTGTCAATAAATCCGCAGGTGTTCACCACAACAATGTTATGATCGCGTTTTGCACTTTCATGCACCACATCGATTTCATTAGCCATGAGCTGACCGCTCAGTACTTCTGAATCCACCATGTTCTTGGAACAACCAAGCGTAATAATATTAACCTTGTCTTTCTTTAAAGTTTTTGTCTTCAAGCGCGAATGTTTTAAACAAGCGGTCAATCATTTGTTGAGCCGCTACCGCCACGAAGACACACAGACACTGATTGAATGTAACAGCAGACTTACTGTATGTGACTTGAGTCTTAGTGGGGGTTAAGGAAGGTGCAAAGGTAGTAAAAAGATTTGACAATTGGAAATTAATGCTAAGTAACTGTTCATTAGTTACTTAGCATAACGTTGGAACCAGGTCAGCCCAGCGTTTGCATGGCCTTGTCGGCACGCTCGCGGGCCTTTTGTCTTTTATAATGGTACCACCACTTGGGCGCCATCTTAATCATGAGGTTATTCATTCCCCGCAGCCCTACCAGGTGGTAAAGCCCGTTGAGTTTATTGACGAAAGAAGGGTCCAGCGCCCGGAGACTCATGGCAAAACCGCCATCCAGGTATTCCATATGATGCCAGTAGCCCGCCGGCATAAACATGGTATCGCCGTGGTTCAGGATGGTAGTATAGCCCCGCGCATGTTTCAGCGCCGGAAACTGGTCCTGGTCCAGCTGCTCATGCCAGTTCACGAAGTTAGCCGCGCTCTCCACGGTAAAAGGCATCCGGTAAATGAGGGGCGATTGGTTGTTTTCCAGCAGCAATACCCGCTTACGCCCAATAAACTGGGTATGGAAAATGTGCGAAAGGTCAATGTCATAATGCATGTGTGCCACCGAACCGGCGCCACCCACAAATAACATCGGGTACTTTTTCAGAAATCCGGAGGCAAATTCATCCGGGAAAGTAAAATCTTCCACCAGCTGGGGAGCATGCTGAAAAATGTTGAACAGGAAAATCCGGAGCGCTACCGGTCCCTGCTGTATCATGTCGAGGTATGCCCCGAAAGTAATGTAATCATCCGCCCCGTTTACAAGGGTATTTTCGTTGGCGCGCTCATTATTGTATACCCCAACCGTTTTGCTGCCGACTATTGATTTGAAATAATCCCATGTCCACTTGTTGTAGGCCGGCCAGTGTTTGCTAAGTGCCGCCGCCGGAATAATTACAGGTTTACGTGGCTGGTAATAGTTCTTCTTGAATTCCGCTGGTGTAATATCTTCAACTCGATCTATGTGCTGTACTATCATACTTACGAATTGTTAAAAAGGGTACAAAAAGGGAACAATTATCCAAATTTAATAAATGCAGTGCGATTTTATAATTACAAACAAAGAGCTTTAATGTTGATCAAAAAATGAGCCGGGCTCCTGTTGGAGCCCGATTGCCTTTACTTAAAGTAAAATATTAGATAAGGTTTATGCTGGTTGATAAATAACATTCACAATGATCATAAAATCAGGCATTTACACTAAAGAGTGAATCTACGAAAGACTCTTTATTAAATACCTGCAAATCTTCCATCTTCTCACCAATACCAATATATTTTACCGGTATCTTAAACTGGTTGGCAATGGCCAGTACCACACCGCCCTTCGCGGTACCGTCCAGTTTGGTAATAGCCAGGGCTGTTACCTCTGTGGTAGCGGTGAACTGTTTAGCCTGTTCCAGCGCATTTTGCCCGGTAGAGCCATCCAGCACCAGCAGTACTTCATGCGGGGCATCAGGAATCACTTTCTTCATCACCCGCTTAATTTTGCCCAGTTCATCCATCAGGTGGAGTTTGTTGTGCAAACGGCCGGCGGTATCTATAATAATTACATCCACATCTTTGGCTGCGCCGCTCTGTACCGTATCAAAAGCCACTGCGCCGGGATCGGATCCCATCTGCTGCTTTACAATAGGCACACCCACTCTTTCACTCCAGATCGTCAGCTGATCTACCGCTGCTGCACGGAAAGTATCTGCCGCACCCAGCATCACCGACTTACCCGCTTTCTTAAAGTTGTAGGCCAGCTTACCAATGGTAGTGGTTTTGCCCACACCATTTACACCTACCACCATAATCACGTAAGGCTTCTTACCAGCCGGTATGTCGAAATCACGGAAGCCACTATCCGGCGCATCTATCAGCAACGCTGCAATCTCTTCCTGCAACATTCTGTTCAATTCACTGGTTCCCAGGTATTTATCCTTAGCCACGCGCTGCTCTATGCGGTCAATGATCTTTACGGTTGTGTCTACGCCAACGTCTGCAGAAATAAGGGCGTCTTCCAGGTTATCCAATACTTCGGTGTCTACGGTGGACTTCCCTGCAATGGCGCGTCCTATTTTACTCAGGAAGCTCTCTTTGGTTTTTTGTAAACCCTGATCCAGATTTTCCTTCTTCTCCCTGGAAAATAGTTTATTGAAAAAGCTCATAATTTAGATTAATTGGGTCCGGTACATTCCGGTTTTTTTAGGGTGCTAAAATACATCTTTTGTGTTAACGACGCGAATTTTGTCTTCAGACAACCTCCTCACAAACGCAAAAAGCTGTCCCTTAACAGGACAGCCTTTCAGTATTATTAGTAAAGCCGAATTACTTTTGGGTCATGTACTCCTGGATCTTATCCTTGTGCACGATTGCTTCCTTAAAAGTATAAGCACCGGTTTTAGGAGAGCGGATAGCTCTGATAACCTTGGTCCATACCTTTGATTCAGCTGCTGCTTTAGTATCTTTTACTTTCGCGTTCTTTGAAGCTACTTTTGCCATGGTATTCTATTGTTTTTATGGTCCAATGGCTAATTGGCAGTATGCTAATACAGCCATTTCACCATTAACAATTACTTATTTAATTTCTTTGTGTACAGTCACTTTCCTTAAAATAGGATTGTACTTTTTCAACTCCAGACGCTCAGGAGTATTTTTCTTATTCTTGTTAGAGATGTAACGGGAAGTTCCGGGTTGGCCAGAAGCTTTGTGCTCTGTGCACTCCAGAATTACCTGCACTCTATTACCTTTTTTTGCCATTGTGTATTACAAATTAAGTGAGTCTTAGAATTAGATTGCCTGACCAGCTGCACGCAATTCCTTCACAACTGCATACAAACCTCTCTTGTTGATGGTTCTTAAACCGTCAGCAGAAACTTTCAATGATATCCATTTGTCCTCTTCTGCCAGGAAAAAACGTTTCTTTTGCAGGTTAGGAAGAAACCTTCTGTTCGTCTTAATGTTGGAGAAGGAAACATGGTGACCTGTAATCGGCTTCTTTCCTGTCACCTGACATACTCTTGCCATGATCTAAAAATTTAGGAATGCAAAAGTCCAATTTATTTATGGATTTTGCAAATATTATTAAATGAATTTATTCACAAATGCATAAAAGTCACCTGTAAAAAGCGGCTTCTTAATAAGTGAACACAATGCAAAATATTGATAACCATTCGGTTATCAGGCAAATTTACATCTGTCTTTTGCCGAAAAATATTTTTTACAACAGTACGATCAGGCTACGTAAAACGGCTCCTAATCTTACCGATTCCAATACTCTTTGCTGATCCGTTCCATGTTTCAGCAACGCTTCTTCGTGCGAAGTTACGCACATTTCACATCCGTTCAATGCAGATACCACCAGGCTCAGTAACTCAAAAAATTCTTTCCCCAATACCGGGTTCGCCATAATGCTCATCCGGATGCCTGCAGGTGTAGTGGTGTAAAATTCCTTGTTCACAAAATGCCTGAAACGGTAATATACGTTATTGGCACTCATGAGGGAAGTACAGCTGATCACCTCTGCAACCTCCTTGTCCGTTGCTCCTTCCTGCACTGCCAGCTTCTCAAATGATGCCTGCAGATCCGCATGCTTCTCATTCACCGCCACAGCCAGCCCGATCATATACGCCTCTTTCTTCGATAAGGTAGCTGCCGCCAGCGAATTGGATACATTGATCTTCAGATCCTTCAGGTACCGCGCATCCACATTTACAAGGGATTGCAGTTTTCCTGAAACCGAATCTGCCGTCAACCCTACCGCTTCCAGTAATTGAACAGCCGTATCCTGATTTGTAGTTGCAAACATAATATGTAATTTTTTTATTTAATAATTTTATTAGCAGAAGAAGCTGTCCTGCCATGTTTATCCCGGCAGAACAACCTTCTTCCTAATAAAACAGTAAATGACCTGATTAATTAAGCAGTCAGCGTAGCTTCACCCTTAGTCCAGTTGCAAGGGCACAGCTCATCTGTTTGCAGGGCATCCAGTACACGCAGTACTTCTTTCACGCTACGGCCTACAGACAGGTCATACAGGGAAACCCAACGTACAATACCCTGAGGGTCTACGATGTAGGTAGCACGGTAAGCCACTTTTTCATTGGCTTCCAGGATACCCAGCTCAGTAGCAAGGGATTTGGAAGTATCAGCCAGCATAGGGAACTGCAGGCCACGTAAATCTTCATGATCTCTTCTCCATGCAGCATGTACAAACTCACTGTCAGTAGATGCACCGATCAACACCGCATCACGATCAGCAAAATCCTGCGCATGTTTGTTAAATTCAGCTATTTCAGTAGGACATACGAAAGTAAAGTCTTTAGGCCACCAGAACATCACCATCCATTTGCCGGAGTTCTTCAGTTCTTCAGAAGACAATTCATAAAATTCTTTACCTTTTTCAATTGATACTACAGCCGTTTTTTTGAATTCGGGAAACTCTGACCCTACGGATAAGATAACATTTTTCATAATAACTAATTCTCTTTTTGATTTACAGACTAATGATTTTATTCTTTGACGGCGCAAAGATCACATTACATTCATTATTAATCAAATAGATTTTAAAAATGTGGTATTGAGTTTCTCTATATATGTGGCTTTTCACTGCGGTGGAGCGGGTAACAACGAACACGGCAACTATAAGCAAAAAAAATGTTCCGGACTTAACATTTTTATGCTATTTCTGTAACAATTTGGCACGTTATTTAGTTATATAAGTGGACTTTTTTTAATCAATTTAGCATGGAAATGAAGAAAAAATACTTTTTACTGGTGGTTATCACGATTGGACTTGCTTTGATCCCGTTTATTAAAAACAGCATCATCAAACACGATGAATTTGACGCTACCCGAGATCTGTTCATTTAGTGTTTAGCGGGTCCCATTGACCGTTTCTGAAAACACCCCAAAGTGGGGTCGGACTTTTATATGCCGGTAGGTACTGATGCGACCGGACTGCACTCCTGCCCCCTTAACTTTTATTATCTTTCACCTTACTCATATTTTATCATTAAAAAGCGATTGGGAAACCATACCGGATAATTCCGTTATCGTCTCCCAATCGCTTCCAGGTGAATAACCAGCGCTATCAAAATCCCCGCTAACCCAATACAGTAAAAGGTTTCCAGATCAAGTCCACGTCCCCTCCACGTCACCTCCACCATTACTCCATGTCAAAGGCTACTCCTAAGCATGTCCACAGCCACTTCCAGGTATATCCCAGGTATGTAATCAGGTAGTTTCACTGATCATATCCGCAAAATTCCGGATACCGATCATTTTAGCAGAAGTATACCCCTCGGCATACTCCACCCCCACCATCTTACCCAACATCTTTGCACGGTAAATAACACTGTCGAAAAAGCCCGTACCGGAAATGTAAGTCTGTGGCTCATGGTCTTTCGGCGCCAGGAACTGCGAACTGAAGCTTTTAATCGCATCCAGCTTCTGCTCCATCACGGCACTGATATCTATTACAAAATCCGGCTCATGATAACGGTCCTGCAGGAAGTGAAAAACCTGCTTCGGACGCCACGCTTCCTGTGGCTGCCCGTCTGCCATAGTCTCCACTTTTCTTAATCCCGCCAGGAAACAGCTGTCGGCAATCAGTTTGCCGGCCCTTCCGTGGTCAGGATGACGGTCGTCCATCGCATTGGCCAGCACGATGTCCGGGCGGTACTTCCGGATCGCCGTAATGATCGCCATTTGCTCCATGGTATCGTTTCTGAAAAAGCCGTCAGCAAGCCCCAGGTTCTCCCTTACTTCCAGTCCCATGATCTTCGCCGCTGCCTGTGCTTCCTGCTCACGCAGTTCCGGGGTGCCCCGGGTGCCCAGTTCCCCGCGGGTGAGATCCACCACGCCTACCTTCATTCCCTGCCGTGCATGCACCATCAGTGTGCCGGCGCACCCCAGCTCCACATCGTCCGGGTGCACCGCTATAGCCAGTATATCTAGTTTCATATGCTGTAAATTGAGGTGCAAAGATGGGAAAATATTTAATCTTCTGAACTGGTGATAACGATCCCGGCCTTCCGGTCCATCACCTGGTACTTATCCTGTACTTCTTTGTCGGAAATAACCTTTACGGAACGGAAAGTCTTCCGGTCTACAGTCATCAAACCGGTTTCATTGGTAGGGGTAACCGGTTTACCATTTACGATGAAGTAAAAGCTGCTGTCGTTGCCGTATTTACGCAACAAACTGTCATATGCGGGGGATTCACTGCTCAATAAGGCATTCACCCTTTTACGGGCAAAGGGTTTGGTTTCTATATACACCACGCCGTTCTCCGCCTGGCTGCCGTACTTCAGCACGGCTTTGGCGCCTTTGGCAATGGTGATCACACCAATACGGTCGGGCGAAACCTGCCCGATGGCGGCCTGCGTTACTACCACGCTGTCCAGTACATACACGGGATCGTCATCGGCTATCTGTGCCGCTGCCCCAACAGAAATAAATAATAAGCTGATAAGTGAGATCCTTGCTTTCATAATAAGCCCTTTTTCATGACAGGCGAATATTACGAAGATAGCCCAATTAATTATAGGCGCGGAATTGCTGGTACATTTCCAGCTCCTGTACAATCACCTCGATGTCGCGGTCTTCCTGCTTATCGTAATCGCTTTTCAGGTTGCCTCCAAAAAAGAAAGCAACGGTTTGCCATACACGGGCATTAAAGCCGCCTTTGAGTTCCTTGATGATTTCAAAGCAGTTCTGACCCGTTTCGCGGTCAATCAGTTTCATGAGTACTTTACCCTGGTAAACGGAGAGGTTTTCGAGTTTATCGCCAAACTGGGCTTTGAGTTCTTTTTCCTTGCTGGCCAGGAAGGCTTTACGTTCCCTTTTATTCATGGTAGCCATACGGGTGTTCACATCTTTCAGCACCTTCGCCGCCGATCTGGCAAAAGGATAGGTTACATATACCGCATTGCGTAAACGGCTCCAGCGCTCGCGTTCCTTACGCAACGCCTTTGGCATCTTAGCCACTACATCAAATATGGCCAGGGTAATTACCGGAACGGTATCACGTCCCACTATCATGGCATGCAATGGTATTACATCCGCACCATGCGCCTCCTGGGCCATCGCCTCCGTGTAACAAAGGGATACGCCCAGTGCCAGGAATAATGAAACGATGATCTGTTTAATACGGATACGCATAGTTAACTTAACGTTGCTTATAGATAGAATGTTACCACAAGTTATAAAAGATTTCAGAATCCGGGTTAACTAAAAAGTGTTATCGCACCGGCCTCATATGTAACTTATTCATTACGAAATTATCTATCGCTTTTTCCACCGCGGGGATATCATGACCTGTAAGCGCGCAGCCCATTACATGGTTGCCGGCGCCGGGAATAGCCACGGCCTCCTTTAAAGAATCCGGTGTGCCCAGCTGCTTTTCCATCTCCAGGATGGCGGCTACCCGCACCGTTTTATCCTGGTGCAGTTCATCTTTATAATAGTACAGGTTCAGCACCGGCTGATGTACTTTTTTGAACGTTGCCGGTATCATACTGGACTCCAGCAGGTTTTGCAGTTGCACCACCGCTTCCAGGCGGTAATTGTTGTACCAGTACTTTGCGGTTTCCGGGTTCTTGTCATCGCTCCGCCTGAAATCACCTTTACTCACCGTTCTGGCCAGCTGCAACCCCCAGGGGTTATTGGCAAGAAAGGCCAGGTTGTCGTTGATGGCAATATTGGGCGACATATTGATCATGGCATATACATCATTGGGATACGCCGCTGCCAGCTTCAGTGCCAGCGTGCCGCCGGTGGAGGTGGTCATCAGGATCACCTTATCGCCCAGCGCCTTGCCTATGCTCAACGCTTCTTCTGCATCTTTCCACAAACCTGCTGCCGTCATATGCAGCAGCGGATCGCTGGTGTCAATCCCGTGCCCGTCGAGCCGCGACAGGTAAAGGTTACACCCGTAGCGCGCGGCAAAATTGCGGTGTACAGGGTTCCCCTCTTCCTGGCTGGCGGAAAAGCCATGCAGGTATACCACGGAATAAGGCGTTTTATGAAACCCGGAATCCTGCCATACAATACGCGCTTCATTATCGGGTTTCAGCCGGTGCGCGGCTTCTTTCTGCTTTATATATGCTTCCAGGGCGGGGCCTGCAGCCGGTACTGCCGGCAGAATGTGTTCATAAACCGGTTCCGCCGGTTTGGGGCCAAGAAGATACACCACGGAAGCTATGGCTATAACGATCAGGGATATACGCAACCACCTACGCATCATAAGGATATTTATTCCAGCTAAATGTAGATAAGAATTCTGAAATGCCGCAGCCCCGCCGGTTATTTAATTAATAAAAAATCCTTCAACAGCCACGCCATTGAAGGATTCTTTCTAAAAAAATATCTGTAGTTATCTTCTTCTTACTTTCTGATAAATACTCATGGCGGTACCAATCACCGTAATAATGATACCCAGCCACAACACGTTGATATAAGGGAATATCAGCGCTTTCATCACTATGTAATCACTGAAGCCGGCGGCTTCTTTTACTTTCAGCTCTATTTTATTCTCCGCAGGCATAATTTTCGAGAACCGTACATTCAGTCCCAGCGGCGCCAGCGTATCTTCCACGCTGTACTGGTAGCTGCTGTCGCGGATAAAATAGATCGGCTGCAGCTTGAAGTGATCATCTGTTTGTGTGTATACCTCCAGCTCTGCGCCTACGGCCAGGTCGCCATTCTGCGGAATGTAGTTGCGGCTTTCGGGTTTGGTGTTTAATCCTTTCAGCACAATAAATCCTTTGGAGAAGAATACCGAGTCGCCCTGTTTCATTTCATGGGTCACATAAGGCGTGGTATCCTCTTTGGCGGCTTCTTCACGGTTAGGCGCGGCAGATACATAGGTAAAGATATCTTTTGTCAGGTAATGCCTCGAAGCCGGGTTGGACGACAGCGCATTTTCCTTTTTATTCACAAACGCATCCGGGTAAAGGGTGAAACGCTCCAGCGCCTTGCCGGTTTGTTTATCCTTTTTCTCGTAATGCACTACGTAATATGTTTTGGGATCTCCCTGCGCTACGGAATCACCGGTATAGGTAACATGATAGTCGCCCATTTCCACCGGTACATCCTTTGGCAGCATAATATTTTCGCGCGGATTCTGTTTGCTTTCCTTTGTGAAAATGCCATCGCCCAGCATCTTCATGCGGTCCAGCGAAATCACTTCCATTTTGGCAGAGGAAATCAGTACCCCCAGCAACACCATACCAAAACCGATATGCGCCACAGAGGCGCCTGCATTCTTGATTTTGCCTTTCAGACCGGAGAAAATATAAAAGAAGTTGCCCACAATCGCATAAATGCTGGCAAACAACATCAGGTAAATAGCGGTGAGAAAACCTGCACCGTATTTATCGTAGGTGATAGTACCTTTCCAGGCCACCAGCGCCGTTAATAAGATGGTTACAATAGTAGGTACCAGCAGTTTCTTTGTGATCTCGCCACGTGGGGTATCCTTGTACCGCATAAACTGCACGATGGCCGTTAATACGCCCAGTACAATCGCAATCCAGATCTGGATTTTGTTGTAGTGGAAAATACTGTCAGACGGCGGCGCAATATCGTTCATGTTGAAGGCGGACTTCAGCCCGGTGAGACTCAGTAATTTATTCCATACAGGAATAGAAGTGGTGAAGGTGATCTGGATGGCTGCGATCAGCAGGATCAGCGAACCCACAAACAGCCAGAACTCGCGGGAGTAGCTGTTCTCTTCTTTCTTTACAGAAGGAATTTCCTTTCTGCGTACAATCAGCAGGGCGATGGCCGGAACCGTAAATACCAGCATGGAAATCAACAGCTGTGCGCTCATTCCCATATCGGTAAAGGAGTGTACGGAAGTATCGCCCAATACGCCGCTCTTTGTTAAGAAAGAGGAATACAGGATCAGTACGTAGGAAATAAAGAAGAAGAAGAAGGTAGATTTCAACGAGTGCCCGGTGGCTTTATAAGCCAGGAGCGTATGCACGCCTGCCACCATGGTAAGCCACGGTACCAACGACGCATTTTCTACCGGGTCCCATGCCCAGTAACCGCCGAAGTTGAGCGATTCATAGGCCCAGGCAGCACCCATCATAATTCCGGTTCCCAGCATCATAATGGCAAACAATCCCCAGGGTTGTACCGGTTTTACCCAGCCGGTGTAGTCTTTTGTCCATAAACCGGCAAACGCAAAAGCAAATGGAATGATCATGGAAGCAAAGCCCAGGAACAGTACCGGCGGGTGGATTACCATCCAGTAGTTCTGCAACGTAACATTCAATCCGTTTCCGTCGTGGATATGCTGCATATAGTCTGCTGTCTGGAAGATAGGCGCCAGTTGGTTTTCAGGCGCTTCCCTCAACAGCATGAAAGGATTGCTGCCCACTTTATAACCCAGGATGAAAATACCCAGCAACATGCTGGCCATAATCAGCTGCGCGAGAGAGAAGATGGTCATTACCGGCGCTTCCCAGTTTTTGGAAGTGCGGATCAGGAAAATCCCCAGGATGCTGTTCCAGATGCTCCACAGCAGGAAGCTGCCTTCCTGGTCGGACCAGAGGCTGGACAGCAGGTATTGAATAGGCAGGTCGCGGGAAGTATTGCGCCATGCATATTTATATTCGAAATAGTGATTATACAGGATAAAGTACAGGCAGGTAAATACACCTATTACGGCGGCCGACTGGATAATGAAAGACCAGCGTGCCAGTCGTTTCCAGGAATCCCTGATCAGGGGTTCTTTTCCTTTAACTACATTATAATAAGCCACAGTGGCTACCATAGATGCTACAAATGCCAGTATGGCAAAGAAGTGGCCAAGTTGGCCCGGCAGTAAATGTTCCCCTACAAACTTCATAAAATTCCTCTGAGAGATGTGAATATTGTGGCATAGATCATCCTACGACGACAATCATATACATATAGCTAATTATATCTGTTTGTTGCTTACTGCAACCTGGTCGTCCTTATACTTGGAAGGACATTTCATCAGTATTTTGCTGCAGTGAAATTCTGAGCCTTCCATTTTACCGGTCAGTACAATGGATTCGGCTTTTTCAAAGTCGGTAGGTTTGGCGCCGTAGAAAACTACTTTATGGGATTCCCCGGTTTTATCGTGGACATAGAAGCTGAACAGGTTGGCATCTTTAGCCGGATCGTAGCTCATTGCTTTCAGGGTATCGAGTTTACCAATTACGTGAAACTCCTTCCCTTCTTTCTCACGGGCTGTTGCGAAAGTTTCATAGGTACTGAAATCACCCACCATAGTCACTATCACTCCAATTGCCACCGCAATTACCACCAGCAGAATAATATTTGTTTTTTTCATATGAAAATTATCTTCCCTATTGATTAGACACAAGCTGCAAAAACCCTTTACCAACGCCGCTTCTACTATTCCTTCCTTTTTGCCTTACTTTATTTGTTTCCGATTAATCGGCAAAATTAAGTCAAAATGACCTTCTTCCGACAAATTTTATATAAAAGGCAATTCTTTTTATGAGAAGGACGGCTGTAAGTAAACATAATCCTATCTTTGCGCGGAATTTAGAAAAGTACGACTTTATCATGGCAGATTTATCTCAATTTGACCCTAACTCGGTTGGCCTGCTGTCCAACAACGTTTTTGGCTTACCTTTTTCCGAAGAAGAGGCAAGACTGGTGTTATTACCTGTTCCCTGGGAAGTAACCGTTTCCTATAATAATGGTACGGCCCGCGGCCCCGAACATATTTTCAGGGCTTCCTTCCAGGTAGACCTGTACGACGCAGATGTAAAAGACGGCTGGAAACAGGGTTTCTACATGCGGGAGCCAGACAAGCACCTCCTGCTGCGCAGCGACTACCTGCGCAAGGAAGCAGAGCTGTACCTGAAATTCCTGACCGAAGGGGGAGATATTTCTGAAAATGAATTCCTGAAAAAAACACTGGTAGACGTGAGCAACGGTACCAGGGCCATGAATGAATGGGTATACACCCAAACCAAAGCGCTCCTGGAAAAAGGTAAGCTGGTTGGTTTGGTGGGCGGCGACCACAGTACGCCACTCGGCTTCTTCAAAGCAATCGGTGAACACAAGGGCGAATTTGGTATCCTCCAGATCGATGCCCATTGCGACCTCCGTGATGCATACGAAGGATTCAAATACTCCCACGCCTCTATTATGTTTAATGCGCTGGCAGAAGTGCCGCAGCTCTCTAAACTGGTACAGGTAGGCATCCGCGATTACTGCGAAGAAGAAGTGGATTATATCAATAACAGCGAAGGCCGCGTAGTTACCTTCTTTGATAAACAAATCAAGGAAAGACAATTTGAAGGAGAATCCTGGAAACCTATCTGCGACAGCATTGTAGCTGCTTTACCACAACAGGTATATATCAGTTTTGATATCGACGGACTGGATCCGAAATTATGCCCGCATACCGGCACCCCGGTAGCAGGCGGTTTTGAAGCAGAACAGGTATACTATCTCTTTAAAAAAGTACTCGAAAGCGGTAGAAAACTGATCGGTTTTGACCTGAACGAAGTAAGCACTTCACACGACGAATGGGATGCCAACGTAGGCGCCCGTGTGTTGTTCAAACTTTGCAACCTGTTGATCAGTTCTAATTCTTAATCTCACATTCCTGTTCATGCATAGTTTGCGCATCCTGCATCCGAATACCCCCAGCAGAATCCGGTTGCTCCCGGTAATGCATGGGCTTACCGGCATACTGTTCCTGTTTAACGCGATCGGTATTTACCGCAGTCCGCAACCTAACTGGTTCCTGGTATTTTTTTTCCTGGTAATAGGCATATTGTGCATTGGCTTCCCTTTTACCATGAGAAGGTTTAAGAAATTTACCGAAGCCAACACTGTAGCCCGGATGATAGAAGCGCTTATTTGTCTTACCGGCAGTTTGTATTTCCTGTCGCACCTCAACCCGGTTACCGCATTGCTGCTGTTCCTGGTAGGCGCAGGGCTCGCCTACGTAGGCTGGATGGAATACCGTATTTTCCAACCTTCTTACGTAAAAATGGATACCACCGGGATTACCCTGCCCACTACCTTCTCAAAAAGGCTGGTTGGCTGGAACGAACTGAATAACGTAATTTTGCGGAACGATCTGCTCACAATAGACTTTAAGAACAACAAGATTCTGCAACTGGAAATACTGGATGAACCAGGCGCAGCACAAAGGGAAGCACTAAATGATTTTTTCCGGAGCAGGGTTCAATAACATAAAAACAAAAAATGCTAAAACAAACACCTTACATATTATACTCAGACGGTAACGGTAATATTTTTGAAGATACTACCATGCATGTAACCGGCCGTAGCGGCTGGGATGCGTGGCCGGTAGAAGCAGATGAATGGATTGAATTACCGGAAGGAGGTAATTTGTATGAGTTGCCCGGCCGCCGGGGTATTGGTATCAATGCCACCACCGGCGATATGCAGCTTTGTGATAAAGGATGGGCCGTAGCTGCATTTATACCACCGGCGCATACCGGCTTTTACCTGGCTGCCTACGAAACCATGCCGGACGCTCCTACCCTGCCGCTGTTCTGCTATACCGCAGTAGGCTGGCTGGATGGTAAGTTTTATGTACCCGCCACCCGTATTGAAGCAGATATCCGCCAGGAATGCGCGGGCTTTGATGATAAAAAGGTAAAGCAGGGCGTAAAAACCCTGGTGGAAGCATACCCGCATAACAGGCTGGTACAGCATCTCGCGGAAAATTGCGCACTCACTTATGAGTGTCCTGCCGCGCGTAATTATTTTATGGGAAGATGGGAATGCCCTATTCCTTCCTCTCCTGCATGTAATGCCAATTGTGTTGGATGCATTTCATTCCAGCCGGAAGAAGAAAGCATTGTTTCTACACAGGATCGTCTGCGCTTTAAACCAACCGCGGAGGAAATTGTGGAGTACACCGTACCTCACCTGGAATCAGCTCCTTTCCCTATCGTTAGCTTCGGACAGGGCTGTGAAGGCGAACCGCTGCTGATGTGGGAAACCATCCGCGAATCCATCCTGGAAATACGTAAACATACGCCAAAAGGCAGTATCAATATCAACACCAACGGCAGCAAACCGGATGCCGTAAGAGCCTTGTGTGAAGCAGGCCTGAACAGTATCCGCGTAAGCCTGAACTCCGCACAGGAAAAATATTACACCCCGTATTACCGCCCTAACAACTACGTTTTTGAAGACATCATCGAAAGCCTGAAAGTAGTGCGTGAATTCGGCGGCTGGACCTCCATCAACTACTTCGTATTTCCGGGCATGACAGACAGCGCAGATGAATATGAAGCACTGCGTAAACTGATCCGGGAAACCGGCCTGAATATGATCCAGTGGCGTAATTTCAATATTGATCCCGACTGGTACCTCGGTAAACTGGGCGTAACGGAAACGGGAGAATGCTTAGGGGTAAAACAGTTACAGGAACTGATCCATGAAGAATTCCCGGATCTGAAATTCGGTTACTTTAATCCTCCGATGGAGCGTATTACCGGTGATTATATGAGCGACTTTGCTCACTGAAAATAATAAAGCACATTAAAAAAAGAGGCTGTCTCAAAAAGGGGTAGCCTCTTTGCCTGGGTGCTACAGATGCTGCACACGCAGCAGGGGCGCCAACGAAAGAACACTGTTAACCTTACCCCTTATAAGCCGGGTCAAACTCTACAATCCATTCAATACCATATTTGTCTCTAAACATTCCGGCGTACGTACCCCACGGACTGTCACCAATAGGTCCCTCTACTTCTCCGCCTGCCGATAATCCGTTAAATATTTTGTCAGCTTCTTCACGGCTTTCTGCACTAACTGAAATTTTCGACCTGTTCTCATTTTCGTTTACCCGTCCCATAAATTCAGGAACATCATTGGCAATTAACACATTGTGTTTGCCAAGAGGCAAAGCGATGGTCATTATTTTATTTGCTTCCTTTTCCGGTACCGGAAATTCATCGCTTGCCAGGTCCTTGAAACGAATGACCCTGGTGAATTCTCCGCCGAAAACAGATCTGTAAAAAGTGAATGCTTCTTCGGCATTTCCATTGAAGTTGATCCACGGATTGATTGTTCTCATAACTTTTATTTTTAGATTGTTGATCTTTCGGTTTATTATTTCTGCGATAAAGTGGTTAACAGATCTCCCAGGTTTTTTAAGGTCGTGATAAAGCCTGCATCAAAGAGAATAATAACGATGTGATCGGCCAGCATTCGCAGGCGGCGCCTTTATTAGAGGCGGGCTTTAATGGGGTTGCTGCTACTTCAATTCTTCCGCGAAGCGGTATTGCCTCGCATAAGCGGAAGGCGACATACCGGTCACCTTTCTGAATACCCGGTTAAAGGTGATGGGGTTATTATATCCGGTAGCATATGCTACTGCTGCAATGCTGTCAAAATCCCCGTTGATAATATTCTTGCACGCCACATTGATCCTGATCTCGTTCAGAAATTCAAGGTAGGTTTTGCGCGTATGTTTTTTAAAGTATTTGCAAAAAGCGTAGGTAGTAAGATGTGCCACGCTGGCAATTTGTCCAAGCGAAATATTTTCTGCATAATGCTCCAGCGTATACTGGTAAATATCATTCATCCGCAGCCCTTCCGACTCGCTGTAGGAGTGCCGGGAAAACCCCGTGGATAACGACTTCCAGTCCTTCACCTGTTTGGAGAAATATACCAGCATGCCCACAAATGCCAGCAATCTTTCTGCACCGCTGAGGCGGGAGATCTTTAATATATCCGTAGCTGTTTTCTCCGCGTATTCAGCAGGCAGTTGCAAACTGTTGGCAGTGAGTTGCAGGAACTTCCTTACGGAGTCCATCTCTTTCAGGGAAAATAAACCCTGTAGTGCATGTTCATGATCGAAAAAGATATGGATGGCGTGGATATTCTTCTCCTGTAAATTTTCAAAATACCGGGCATCCCCTTTAAACATATGGGGCTGATTGGCGCCAATCACATAAATATCTCCGGCCTTGAATGGTTGGGTATAGTTCCCGGCAATCAGGGTGCCTTCTCCCTTTATAATAAGTGTTACCTGCGCCTCTTTGTGACGATGCAGGTAATTATAGAAGTAAGGGAGGATATCTTCCTGTATTACTACAGCACCTTCATCGGCAACCGGGACAGTAAATTGAATTACTTTCATTAACCAATTTTACTAATTTCTCTGCAAAATTAGCGATTATGTGGCAATAATGGTAAAGTGTTGGACAATATCTCAAATGCTCAGGCTGCCCGGCCTACTTTCTTCTGCAACCATAAAAACCCGCCACCCGACAACACGCACCCCAATGCTGTAATCCCCCACCACGGTTTAAACCCAAGATGCTGCACCACAAAAGCCCCTGTTGTGGGCGATACAATATTGGCCAGGGAGTATGAAATGGTATAAAGCGCGGCATACTGCCCGCGGTTATGGTCCAGGCTCCTGCCGATCCAGAAACTGTTCATAAAGGGGAGGCAAAACATTTCCCCGAAGGTGATCACTACCATAAACACCACCGCCAACGCCCATACCGGCGGCAGGAAACAAAGTAACATATAGGAGAAGCAAACCATCATAGCGCCGCGGGCCACAAAGGACAGGTTAGGCATTTTCCCGTCGAGGCGGTATACCATCACCATTTCCACCAGCGCAATCAGGATTCCGTTCACAGACATATTCAAACCAATTGCCCATTCTTCCATGTGCATCACTTCTTTAAAATATAACGGCACAATGCTGGAAAACTGGAACAGGCAGATCGCATTCACGGTAGCAAAAAGCAGGAACCACAGGTAAATATGATCCCTCCATACCTTATCTTCTTTCTTTACGGCTGTTTTGGCTGTCTTTGGCGGCGCCGGTACCGGTGGCAGGAAAATCCGCATCAGGATGGCGGCCAGCATACAGGTGAAGCCATCTACCCAGAAAAGCAGCTGGTAGCTGAAGCTGGCAAGGATACCGCCAATGGCGGGACCTACCGACCATCCAAGGTTTACCGCCAGCCGGTTCAGCGCATACGACCGGGTACGGTTCTCAGGCAGGCTGTAGGCGGCAATAGCAATACTGTTGGCCGGCCGGAAGGCATCGCCCACAGAACTCATCACAAATACGCAGACACATATTTGCTCAAAGGTGCGCATCTGACCCAATAAAATGAACAATAATCCGTTAGAGAAAAGACTCCAGAACTGTACCTGGTAGAAACCGATCTTATCAGACAGCCATCCGCCCAAAAGGGCGCCAACGATGGCACCGGTACCAAAACAGGCCATTACCAGGCCTGCCTGGGCAATACTGAAATGAAGATGTTGCGTGAGATATACGGTCATAAAGGGAATGACCATCGTTCCGCTCCTGTTGATCAGCAATACAAGCGACAACCACCAGGTAGCAGGAGCAAGACCAGTATAAGCATTTTGATAAAGACGGATCGTTTGTCTGGCAAGGTTCATAAAATCGGTGAAAAATAATTTAGTATAATTGGATTAACAGCACAGTTTTTGCAAAGATCCGGAATTCATCTTTTGATGAGCGATTATTTTTTCTGGATCAAAACATTAACTTTGGCCTGAACAGGCACTCAATAAGGTTATCATGGAGGAAAAAAACGGTAAAAAAAATATACAGGCTTTAGGGATCACTATCGGCGTGCATGCATTGCTGTTAGTGGCGCTGGTATTTACCGGTTTTTCTGCACCTCCCCCGTTACCGGACCAGGATCTGGGCATGGAAGTGAATCTTGGTACTTCCGACGATGGCATGGGCGATGAACAACCATTAAACCCCAACCCGCCCAGTGCAGCGGCGCCTGAACCTGCAGCTGCCGAAAGTCCGGCTGCTACCGCTCCGGCCAACACCGAGCCTCAGCAGGACATTGCCACCCAGGATGAAGAGGATGCACCGGAAATAAAAAAACCGGAAAAGCCGGTAGAGAAACCAAAAGAAATTCCAAAGAAATTAGAACCAAAACCTGTAAAACCTACAAAGAAACCTGCAGAAACACCACCGGCGCCAACACCTCCCGCACCAAAACCAAAGGCGGTATTTTCAGGCGGCACCGGCAACAGTGCCAACAGCGGTAACAGCGCCAATGGCTCCAATAATGCTACAGGAGAAGGTAATACCGGCAAACCCGGCGATCGTGGCCAATTGGGTGGTAACCCTAACGGCGGCGGATATACGGGCGGTGGACTCGGCGGCGGACGCTCCGATTTCCACCTGAACGGCAGAAGCCTCATCGGCAGACCACAGGTTACTTACGACGGCACCGAAACAGGCTATGTAGCCATCAATATAAAAGTAGATCAAAAGGGAAATGTGACTTCCGCCACTTTTAGTATGAAAGGATCTACTATCAGTAACCCCCGCCTGATTGAGATAGCCAAAAAGGCTGCCTCCAGCGGACAACTGAAATACAATGCTAACCCAGACGCGCCGGAAGAGCAGTTTGGAGTGATACGCTTCTTTTTCAAAGCAGAATAAGCAGAGTAAATAATATATACAGATTTTTAAAGAAGCTGTTTTATTTATCGGACCAGGAACTGATCCGAAACGGCATAGCTTCATCCAAAAATTTGATTCGTTCCTACATCTCTACCTATGATTGTAAAAACTGACAAGAGCAAACTTTTTGTGTCATTTCGAGGAACCTATTTTTTATCGCCAACGATGATTGTAAAACTTAACCGTATCTTTTCCGGCACCGCAATATTGCTCGTGCTGATGCAAGCCGCTGTGGCTCAAACTTTCCCGGGTTACAATAACAGTAACTACGCGGGTATTTACGGAGTATTCTCCAACCCCGCCAGTGCAGCCGGCTATCGCTATAAATGGGATGTAAACATTATTGGTGCAGATGTAAACGTTGGCAACACTTATGTAAGCGGTCCAAAATCCTTACTGTTTAACAGACCTGACTCTTTCGTGCGGAACCGCGATTACTTCCTTGATGAAGGCGCCAACAGGAAACAAATGGGCTGGGAAATGGCGGAAATTGTATTACCATCTGTATTATATGCCATCGATGAAAAACAATCCGTTTCCTTTGTATGGCGTATGCGCAGCAGTAGCAGCGGTGGTAACATCACCACGCCCATCGCTAATTTCTTTGGAGTGGATTTTCCCAACCCGGGCTATGTCAACAAAAATTTGAGTATCCCGCAGGCAGGCGTTTCTTCCCACATCTGGCATGAACTGGGCTTTAGTTATGCGCGCACCATCAAAGAAACCTACAGCGGTCGCTGGAAAGCCGGCGTTACCCTGAAACTGCTCAGTGGTGTAGCCGCAGGTTACGCATCCGTAAAAGATGCCAACTTCAGACTGAACTCTTCCAGCAATGCCACTATTACCAGCGGTACCCTGTATTACGGCTATAATAAAGAACTGGACGACTGGCAATCGCCCGCGCAAAAAAACCTTCAGCTGTTCCAGAATAACGGCATCGGCGCAGATATCGGTGTGATCTACGAATACCGCCCGGATAACGGCGGCTTCGGGGCTTCTGAAAACTCTGACGCAGACGACTACAAATTTCGTATAGGCGCTTCCATTACCGACATCGGCAGGATAAAATATAACCGGTCTCCTACCAACACCAACCTTAGCCTGGTGAAGGATAATGTAGTGCCAAAAGATATCCAGTACCGGAGCAAAGAAAGCCTGCAGCAATATGCCCGCCGGCTCAATAATTATTTCACACCACTGGGCACCGATTCTACTTTTAATATGATGCTGCCCACAGCGCTCAACCTGATGGGTGATTATAATATCGACAACCGCTTTTTTATCAGCGCACATGCCGTTATTGCATTAACCGCCGGTAACCGCGATGTCTCCAAAACATACGCTTTAACGCAATTCAATATTACGCCACGCTATGAAACCTACCTGTTTGGCGCCTATATGCCATTCACTATTAACCGCAACGGCCAGGCCGATGTAGGAGCAGGTATCCGCATAGGTCCCCTCCTGATTGGTTCCAGTACAATTTTTACGAACCTCTTTCAAAAACATGTGGACCGTGCAAATGCTTTCGTAGCTTTGCGCTTAAACTCAAGCATGTTCGAACGGGGTGAGGGCGGTGGTGGCCTCTTTAAGAAGCGTAACCGCCAGTTGGATTGCCCGGTGGTTAACAATTACTGATATGACCTCTTACAAAGAAACGCTGGACTATCTGTATGCACAGCTGCCCATGTTTACCAGGGTAGGCGCCAGTGCATTTAAAACAGACCTGCATAACACCATTGCATTGCTGGATAAGCTGGACCAACCGCAACACAGCTTTAAAACCATACACGTAGCCGGTACCAACGGGAAAGGTTCTTCCAGCCACATGCTGGCCGCTATCTTTCAGCAGGCCGGTTACAAAACAGGATTATATACGTCTCCCCACCTGCTGGATTTCAGGGAACGTATCCGCATCAACGGGCAAATGGTACCGGAAGATTTTGTGGTGGATTTCACTGAACAGATGCGCACACACATTACAGACATCCAGCCCTCTTTTTTTGAACTCACCGTAGCAATGGCATTCCGCTACTTCCAGCAGGAAGCGGTGGACATTGCCATCATTGAAGTGGGCCTCGGTGGCCGGCTCGACAGCACCAATGTGATTACACCCGAACTATCGCTGATCACCAATATCAGCTATGATCATAAAAATATCCTCGGTGATACCCTCCCGCAAATTGCCGGTGAAAAAGCCGGGATCATCAAAGCCGGTGTACCGGTGGTGATCAGTGAAACACAGTCAGAAGTACAGGATGTATTTATCAATACCGCCAACGCACTGAATGCCCCCATTCACTTCGCAGACCAGGAATGGATGGAAGCTTCCGGCGCCATTGAAAGCAATCACTTCACTATAACGTTACTGGATACACGCCAGCAGCAGATGCGCCGTTTACAACTGGATCTGAATGGCCGGTACCAGGAAAAAAATGTGATGGGCGTATTGTCGGCGGTAAAAATATTACAGCAAAATGGCTGGCACATCACCTGGGACCACATCACCCAGGCGTTATCACATGTAAAGAAACTAACCGGCCTGAGAGGCCGCTGGGAAGTTATTCAGCGGCATCCGCTCACCGTACTGGATGTGGGCCACAATGAAGCCGGCATCCGCGAAGTGATGCAGCAGCTGGGACATGTTAATTACCAGCAGTTACACATTGTAGTAGGATTTGTGAAAGATAAGGAAGTAGAAAAAGTGCTGCCGTTGTTCCCGCCTACTGCGCATTATTATTTCTGTAAAGCGCAGATTCCCCGCGCGATGGACGAAGTGGCGCTGGCCGAAATGGCGGCTGCCAGCGGGTTACAGGGCCATGCTTATGCCTCCGTTCAGGCAGCCCTGCAGGCGGCCAGGCAACATGCCCAGCCGGATGATATGATCCTCGTTTGTGGTAGCTTTTTTATTGTGGCAGAAGTGATGTAAGTTATTTCATCGTCATTTTACCGAGATACAGCAACGCGTAAAAGATACAGGTGGTATGCAAACTGTGTACTATTTTGTTATCCAGTAACAGTTGCTGTAGTTCTTCCAGCGGCATAATCACCACTTCAATATCTTCGTTGTGATCCAGTTGCTGGTCCTGCACTTTCACCCCTCCCGTTGCCAGGAACATATGCGTGTAGTTGTTACTGGAAGCAGTATTAGGCGCAATAGTGCCGAGCGACACCCATTCTTTAAATGCGTACCCGGTTTCTTCCAGCATCTCCCGTTTCATGGCAAATAAAGGATCCGGATCAGTGGGGTCCATGGTGCCACCAGGGATTTCCAGCAATGTTTTGCCTACTCCCTGCCGGAACTGCCGGATCATGATCACCTGCCCGTCTTCCCGGAGCGCCACACCGTTTACCCAGTTGTTGTACTCCAGTACGTAATAGGGCGCTACTATTTTGCCGGCAGGCGTTTCGCAGGTATCTATACGTGCAGTAAGCCAGGCATCTTTAAAAAGATATTCCGATGAGAGTAATTTCCAGTCCATATTCATAATAACAATGCTTTACCAATCCATTCGTTCTTTCAGGCGCAGGATATGCTCCAGGTGATGTTTACCATGCCAGGAATAATTGGCGGCATGGGTTTTCAGATTATGCCTGGTGCCATTGGCAGGATGCACAAAAGTACGTTCCCACTCGGCTTCAGATAAATGCTCCATTAAACTTACCCAACGGTTGTGCAGGGCATGCAGCAGGGTGATAGATACATTTACCGGCGTAAATTTCACATCGGGCAGTTCCGCCCACAGTTGTTCCTCGTAAGGTTTTATTACCGGCTGTTCTTCTGTGAGAGCCAGCTTCATGCGGGTGTATCCGTTCATGTGGCTGTCGGCCAGGTGATGTATTACCTGTGCTACCGTCCACCCTTCCGGGCGGTAGGGTGTTTGCAGCTGGTATTCGTCCAGTTGCTGCACAGCAATTTCCACCAGCTGGGGCAAATAGCGGATGTCGTTAATAAATCCCCGCAGCATTTCCGGCGTGTAGTCCGGTAATGGTTCAAAGCGGCCAATAGGATATTTCAGTGATTCCATCCGTTATGTGTTGGTTTATTCTTCGCGTAAGTCTTTTCCTGTGAGGTGAATGAACACATCTTCCAGGTTCGCTTTCTTCACTTCTTTCTTTCTTTCAAAACCGGAAGATACCAGTTTATCAATCAATGCATCCGGTGAGTCGATAGCGATAATAAGACCGCTGTCGACGATGGCGCAACGGTCGCAGAGGAATTCTGCTTCATCCATATAATGCGTGGTAATCACCACGGTGGTGCCCTGGCTGCGTACCTGCTGGATCAGCTCCCACAAATTGCGGCGGGCCTGCGGATCCAGACCGGTAGTGGGTTCGTCCAGGAAAATGATCTGTGGTTTATTGATCAGCGTAGTGGCAATGGAAAAACGTTGCTTCTGACCGCCGGAAAGTTCTTTGAATTTTGCTTTGGCCTTATCTTCCAGGTTAAACATCCCCAGGAGCTTCATAGGCTCCACGGGCTGGTTATACAGGCCGCCAAACATTTCGATGAGTTCTGTGAGATTCAGTCCGGGATAATAGCCGGAACTCTGGAGCTGTACGCCGATGATCTTCTTGATATCGTTAGGGTCTTTGTCGAGGTCATAGCCTCCTACCATCACTTTGCCGGCTGTTTTTTCCCGCAGGGTTTCAATAATTTCCAGGGTAGTGGATTTACCGGCGCCATTGGGGCCCAGCAGGCCAAAGATCTCTCCTTCAAACACTTCAAAGCTGATTCCTTTTACCGCGGTAAACTCCCCGTATTTTTTTACCAGGTTACTTACCTCAATGATCTTTTTCTTTTCCATGCCGCCAAATTACAGAAAGAATGCGAAAAAAAAGAGCGCATAAGCGAAGGGGACGGCCGGTGGCTGTCCCCTTCGCTTTAATTACTGCTTGATAAACACCTGCGTAAAGAAGGTAATCCTCCCTTTATCCGCGGTGCCGATACCAATGAGCGTATAATCGCCCAGCATATTTTTACGGTGCCCCGGACTCTTGATCCATCCATTTACCACTGCTTCCGCATCAAGGGTGCCATAAGCCACGTTTTCAGCAGCGCTGGCTACGCGGCCCATCTTTTTGGAAACGTTGGCCACGCGTTCTTCAAATCCTTCATGACCAAAACCGGTGCTGCCGTTGGCCATATCCCGGCTGTGGCGGCGCGCCTGCTGGCTGATGGTGGCATCCAGCTGTAAAGGCTTCAACCCTTTCGACTGACGGAACTTGTTGGTGTAGTACAGGATCTGGTCATCCATGCTGGCACCTGCATTACTGCTGTCTGCCGCATGGGTGGCACGTGAACACGCGCTAACCTGGAAAACGGCCAACAGGGCGACTAATAATGCAATGATCCGCTGGTTCTTCAAAATCGACATAGAAATAAAATGGTTAATAATTAAAAATGAATAAAGAGTACTAATAAGACTATTAAAACCAGGCCAGGTTTAGCAAGCTGGGTGCCAGAAATTAAAAACGGTGTATAAAGGATATTTTGTATCCGCTATACACCGTTTTTTATATTATTTTTTTACGCTTACTCGTTCATGATCCGCTGCCAGGTGTCCATCATTGTTTTGGACCCTATAAAAATGGCCATCCGCTGGTGCAGCTGTACCGGTTTCAGCTCCAGGAGGCGCTGTTTGCCGTTAGCCATGGCCACGCCGCCGGCCTTCTCCATGATAAACGACATGGGATTGCACTCGTAACAAAGCCTTAAACGGCCGGCCGGGTACTTACCAAAAGCCGGGTACATGAAAATACCACCCTGGATGAGGGTACGGTGTATTTCAGCCACCATACAGCCTACAAACCGGTGACGGTAAATACGGTCATTTTCGTTCCTCGCCATGAAATGATCGATCGACTTACGGATTTTATGCTCATATAAGTGGTAATAACCCACATTTACGGAGAAAATATCACTGTCGGGCGGGCATTTCAGGTTGGGGTGCGACAGGCAGAACTCCCCGATAGACGGGTCCAGGGTGAAGCCCTGCACGCTGCGGCGCGTGGCATATACCATCATGGTAGAGGAGCCATAAATGATATACCCGGCGGCTATCTGCTTGGTGCCCGGCTGCAGGAAATCCTCCAGCTCACACTCCGACCCCTCCGGTGTAAGCCGGCGGTATACGGAGAAAATGGTACCGATAGATACATTCACATCAATGTTGCCGGAACCATCCAGGGGGTCCATCAACACCACATATTTCGATTTTTTGGAATGCTCATCATGAAAAGGGATGAAGTTTTCATTTTCTTCTGAGGCCACGCCACAGCAGTAAATACTGGTTTCCAGTGCATCAATGAACTGCTCATTGGCAAATTCATCCAGCTTCTTTACTGATTCGCCCTGCACATTGGTTTTGCCGGCTTCTCCCAGGATATCAGCAATACCCGCTTTATTTACTTCCACATTTACCCTTTTAGCAGCGAGACCGATATCACGCAGTAAACCGGATAACTGACCGGTGGCTCCCGGGTAATTCCGTAACTCCTGGATAGTAAATTCATCCAGTGTCATTACTTTTTGCTTAAGATTCATAACGTTAGGTTGTATGGGCGAATTTAGTCAATTGAAACTATTTTAACAGAACTGTCATTTATCTGCAAACAGATTTTAAAACAATTCTAAACTTGTCTTACTTTGCCAAATAATTTTTTAAAAGAAGATAAACTATCATATGAAGGTTTTCAAGTTTGGTGGCGCAAGTTTAGAAAGTGTTGAACGTATCCGGCAGGTGGCTCAGATTGTACAGTCATTTCCGGACGAGAAACTCCTCATTGTTATTTCTGCAATGGCCAAAACAACCAATGAGCTGGAAAAAGTAGCACAGAACTTTTTCCTGCGTAAAAGGGAAATCGCCGCGCAACTCCTCTTTAACATCGAGCAGCAACACGTAAATGTAGCCGAGGCCCTGCTGGGAACAAAGGATCATCCTTTATTTATCCAGCTGCAGCAATTCTTCACCGAAGCAGAATGGACGCTGGGCGAAAAGCCCCTGCGCACCTACGATTACTATTACGATCAGCTGGTTGGCCTGGGTGAACTGCTCAGCACTTCCATTGTAAGCGCTTTCTTTAACAGCATAGGCATCCACAATACCTGGCTGGACGTAAGGGATATTTTCCGTACAGACGATAACTTCCGCGATGCCAATATAGACTGGCCCTACACCCAGCGGCAGGTAACCGAAAAAGTGGTTCCCCTGTTCAACAGCACCAATATTGTGATTGCACAGGGCTTTATAGGCAGCACCGACCAGAACGAAAGCGTTACCCTGGGCAGGGAAGGCAGCGATTACTCCGCCGCCGTTTTCGCCAATATGCTCGACGCCGAAAGCCAAACCATCTGGAAAGATGTGGAAGGACTGAAAAATGCCGATCCCAAGCTGTTCCCCAACACCGTGAATATACCGGAGATCAGCTACGGCGAAGTGATAGAAATGGCCTACTATGGCGCCCAGGTAATTCACCCGAAAACTATTAAACCACTGCAGAACAAACAGATCCCCCTGCTGGTGAAATGCTTCCTGGATAAAAACCTCCCCGGCACGGTGATCAAGGAAACCGTAGATGTAAAACAGCTGCCCCCCATCATTGTGCTGAAAAAGAACCAGGTTTTACTGAATATTACCTCCAAAGACTATTCTTTTATTACCGAAGATAAGATCAGCGATATCTATGAGATCTTCCACGGGCTGAAGGTGAAAATTAACCTGATGCAGAACGGGGCGATCAATTTCTCCTGCTGTATAGATAATAACCCGGAGAAGATAGAACTCCTGATCAAAACGCTCCACGAGCAGTTTAAAATCGTTTACAACGAAGGACTGGAGCTGCTTACCGTACGTTACTACCAAACCGGCCTGCTGGAAGAACTCAGCGACGGCCACACGATACTCCTGGAACAACGTTCACCCGCTACCATACAGCGTCTCTGGAAAAGATAAATTTATCCAGTAAAAATATTCCGGCCCTCCGTGCAACTTTTTTCGTACCCGTTCGTCTTTAGTAAAAATGTGGTATGAAAAAAGTTGCTATCGTTTTAAGCCTGAGTACCGTGGTTATGCTGATCATAGCATGCGGAGGGAAAATGGTCAACCGTGGCTACCTTTCCGCCAGCAACCCGGATGAATTGCCTATTTACCTGATCACCCTCGGATATTTCAGGGAAACGCCTGCTTGTTCCACTACCCCGTCGTCGTCGTGTGTTATGAATGAAACAACAAACATGCCCCTCGGTAAGATACAGGATGTTTTAAGACAGGCACTTCAATACTACCAGGAGAACTGCAGCAGGAAATAACAGCCCCCCTTTTTTGGTATTAGCTTTTGAGAAATTTACAACGGAAACGATAGTATGAGAACAATCATCGTAGCCCTGGGAATACTTTTTGTTTGTATGCAAACAACCCTCGCACAGCAAACTAACTCCACAGGAAAAATTACACTGACAATTACAGACCACGAAGGCAAGCCGCTCCCCTTTACCAGCGTAATGGTGAGGAATATTAAAGACTCGTCCCTTGTGAAAGGAGAACTGACCACCACCAACGGCAGCTGCGCCTTTGAAAAAATAGCCTACGGCCATTATTTTATCCAGGCGTCCCAGATGGGATACAACACCTCCTACAGCAAAACTTTTCTGCTCAATGCCTCCCATAAAGCCATCACCCTGGATACCATCCGCCTGAACACTTTAGGCAAAAACCTCCAGGCGGTGAATGTAACCGCACAGAAACCTTTTATTGAGAGTTCCGCCGGGAAAACCGTGATGAATATCGAAAACAGCGTAAGCGCTGCCGGTAATACCGCCCTGGACCTGCTCCGCCGCGCGCCGGGCGTACAAGTAGATAACAACGAAAACGTAACCCTGAAGGGACAAAGCGTAACCGTAATGATCGATGGTAAACTGACCTACCTCAGTGGCGAACAGTTAACCAATCTCCTGAAAACAACACCCGGGGAAAGCATCGCCTCCATTGAAATATTAACCAGTCCATCTGCCAAATATGATGCCTCCGGGAATGGTGGTATCATCAACATAAAAACTAAAAAAGGAAAAATGACGGGGATCAATGGTAACGTAAATGCTACCCTTACCCAGTCGAGATACGGCCGCTATGGTATTTCCGGTAATGTTAACTGGAGAACGGAAAAATTCAACCTGTTCGGTAATTTCGACCAGGGCGACTATCCCCGGCAGGTTACCCGCGTATACAGCCGGAATGTAAAGGAAAACGATGGCAGCTCCACCTATCTTCAGCAAAATATATTTCAGCGCAACCGCTTTAAAAACAACTACCTGAAAATAGGAATGGATTACTTTATCACCGATAAACAAACCATCGGCGTACTGGCCAACGGTTATAAAAATTCCTTTAGTAACCAGATTTACAGCGATGCCAACCTGGGGCAGGTAAATATGCCGCCGGATTCTATCGTAAATTCCCTCACCACCAACAACAATAAGTTCGATAACATTGCGCTTAACCTGAACTATAAAATAATCCTGGATACCGCCGGCGGAAGGGAAATCAGTTTTGATGCCGACTATGCACAGTTCAACAACCACCGCTTAATGCAGCTGAACGATAGCCTGTACGATGCCAAAACACAACTGAACCGCAACCCCAACAGCATCCGCACCACAGGCAGCACACAGGTACTTATCAAAAGCCTGAAAGCAGACCTGAGCTGGCCGCTCGGGAAGGAAGGTAAACTGGAAGCAGGCGCTAAAACCAGCTTCGTTACCACCACCAACCTATTGCAGTTTGATTCGTTGTTTCATGGCAGCTATAAACCCTCCCCTGGCTTAAGCGACCGCTTTAACTACCAGGAAAATATTTATGCCGCATACGCCACTTATAAAAAACAAATACAGAAAACAAATGTGCAACTGGGACTGAGAGTAGAGAACACCGAATCCACCGGAAACTCTTTTACTACCGGAACAAATGTGAAACGCTCTTATGTCGACTTCTTTCCAAACATCACCGTGGAACAAAAGCTGAATGATAAAAATAAAGTGAGCCTGGCCATGTCACGCAGGATAGAAAGGCCACAATACGGCCAGCTGAATCCATTTATGTTTTACCTGGATAAATACACCTACTTCAGGGGAAACCCTTACCTGCGGCCGCAATACAGTAACATCGCGGAAGTGGCCTATACGTTCAAAGACAAATACATCGCCACCTTCCGCTATAGCCGGATTAAAGATATGATGGAAGAATTTATTACGCAGGATGACAGTACCAAAGCCTCCATCAGCACGGAACGCAACTACGATAAAACAGATATTTACAGCATCCTGTTTACACTGCCCTTCCAGTTTACAAAATGGTGGACCAGCGATAACAACGCGGATTTCTCCTATAATAAATACCGCTTTGAAGATCCTGCAACAAATGATCCTTATTACCGGTCTAACCTTAATTATTATATCAGCAGCACCAATACCATTACCCTTCCAAAAGATTTTAAGGTAGAAGTAATGGGCTACTATAACTCGCCTTTTATTTTTGGTATTTTCAGGGGCTATGCACAGTACAACCTGAACCTGGGTGTTCAGAAAATGTTCCTGAATAAAAACGCTACCGTAAAACTGAGCTACAACAATATCCTGCGGAATGAAAGCTACCGCGGGGCGGCAGAATTTGCCAACCTGAACATGAGTATCTTCAATACCTGGCAGTTCCGCACCGTAAACCTTTCCTTCAGCTATAAATTTGGCAGCGCCACTATTAAAGCCGCCCGCGAAAGGAAAACCGGTACCAGCGATGAACAGAACAGGGCAGGTTAAACCAGGATACGCATCATTTGCTGAATAAGCGCCATCATAGCAGTAGGATATACACCCAGCCCTATTAACAGTATGGTTAAAATAACCAGGGTAATATTACCGGCCATGGGCAGGGCCGGTACCACCGTTGTTTGCTGCCCCTTTGCAGGCACCGCAAACATAGCCGCCACCAGCCGGATATAATAATACAATCCGATCACACTATTAATCACCAGCATAAACAACAGGAACCACTGGTGCCCGTCCACTCCCGCCAGCACCACGTAAAACTTACCGATAAAACCTGCGGTAAGCGGAATACCCGCCAGCGATAACAGCATTGCTGTAAACACCGTAGCCACCCAGGGATAACGCCAGAACAGCCCCCTGTAATCGGCAATCGTTTCCGCATCCTGCGAACTGCTCGACATCACAATCACCACCCCAAAGGCGCCGATGCTTGTAATAAAATAAGCCACCAGGTAAAACGCCAGTGCCTCCAGCCCGGTTTGCACACCCGACAAAAAAGCTACCAGGATATAACCCATATGCGCAATAGAAGAATACGCCAGGATACGTTTGATATTCTGCTGTGTGAGTGCCAGCCAGTTGCCAGCAAACATAGACGCTACCGCAATAATAGCCACTATCCACCACAACATCGGGTAGTCGTTACCGTGAATATCCTGGTAAAAACGGATCAGCAGCACCAGCATGGCTCCTTTGGAAACCGTAGCAATAAACGCCGCCACCGGCAATGGTGCGCCTTCATAAATATCCGGCGCCCACATATGAAAAGGAACAATGCCCAGTTTAAACCCTACTCCTATCAGCATCAAACCAAAACCCGCCATCACGCTCACCGGCAAGTAACCCGCCTCGCGTAAAGCCACGCCTATGCCGGGGAAATCCATATGGCCGGTAAAGGCATACACCAGCGCCATCCCAAACAGCAGGAACGCAGACGACAACGCCGCCAGCATCAGGTATTTGATCCCCGCTTCATCAGACCGCTCGCGGGCACGCAGGTACGCAATTAATCCATACAAACTAATGCTAAGTATCTCCAATCCCAGGAACAGCGACATAAAGTGACGGCTCACCACCAGCACCAAAGCGCCAATAGTAGCCAGGATCAGGAGAATATAGTACTCTTCCTTCCGCTCTTCCCTTTCTTCAAAATAGTTAAACGACAACAACAGGATAATAAATCCCGATACCAGGATCAACCCGGAATTAAAGAGGGAAAATTCATCGATCACCAGCAGCGGTGGCACCGGGTGCGGAATATACTTAATGGCGGGAATCACCGCCGCCATAGCCATACCAAAAGCAAGAAGGGAAAAGCTGTACACGATGCGGTGATTACGCCAGGCTGCTACCAGCAACATGGCTATCACTGCCGCAGCGCACAGGGTTATCAGCGGCCCCAGACTTAAAAAATCAGCGAACGACATAGTCAATGTTTTGGGAAGTGTTCAATACCGGTTGCGGATGGAAGCCCAGCCAGCATATTACTATTACCAATGCTATTATGATCACCAGCTCACGCCCGTTTAAATCGGGTACAGCATATTGCCGGTCGCACGGACCGAAGAAAACTTTCTGCATAATGCGCAGCGAATAAGCTGTTGCCACCACCAAGCCAATAGTAGCCAGGATAGTAAGCACATGATTGGCCTGCCAGCTACCCAGCAGCACCAGGAATTCTGCCACAAAATTGCCTAACCCCGGCAAGCCCAGAGAGGCCATTACAAAAATCATGGCAGCGCTGCCCATCATAGGCAACCGCAGCCAGAGCCCGCCCATCTGCCGCAGGTTGCGGGTATGTATGCGTTCATACAACGCCCCTGCAATAATGAATAACGCGCCTGTGCTGATACCGTGGGTAATCATCTGCATCACTACTCCCTGGTAGGCAATTTCGTTAAAGGCGAAAGCACCCAGCAGTACAAAGCCCATATGACTTACACTGGTGTAGGCAATCAGTCTTTTAAGATCTGTTTGTGCATAGGCCAGCATACCACCATAAAGGATACCAATTACACCCAGCAACATGGCCACGGGCGCTATCTCTGCTGCCGCAGCAGGAAACAGCGGCAACACAAACCGGAGGATACCATAAGCACCCGTTTTCAGCAGCAGCCCGGCCAGCACCACGCTGCCCGCAGTAGGCGCCTCTGTATGCGCGTCCGGCAGCCACGTGTGAAAGGGCACTGCCGGCAGTTTTACCAGGAAGGCAATCAGGAAACCCAGCATCAGCCAGCGTTCCATAAAGGGCGTCATCGGTGTATTGAGCAGATCGAAATAATTAAACGTATATACGTTGGTGTTAGCTTTATGTATAAAGTACAAACCGAGTATTGCCAGCAGCATCAGCAAGCCGCCCGCCTGTGTGAACAGGAAAAACTTATTGGCTGCATATTCCCGGTGCTCATGGCCCCAGATCCCAATCAGGAAGTACATCGGTATCAGCATCATCTCCCAGAAAAAATAAAACAGGAAAAGATCCATTGTCAGGAAAACACCCGTGATACCACACAACACAAACAACAGGTTAAAGTGAAAGAACCCTACACGGGTCTGAATCTCTTTCCAGGAAATGAGTACCGCCAGCGCCCCGAGGAAAAATGTCAGCGCCAGCATCAGCATACTTAAGCCATCCATCGCCAGGTGCAGGCTGATCCCGAAATGCGGTACCCAATCCATCCGGAACTGGTACCACCACCGGCTGCTGCTGCTCTGCGTATGCTCCACCCACACCCCTGCAATAATGCCGAGGTTCACCAGCAGGCTGCAAAGGGCTATCCAGCGGCTGGCAGCGTGGCTTTTCACGCCGGCTACCCACGACAACAACGCCGCGCCAAAAAGGATTAATATCAATACCAGCAATATCATAACTTTTCGTTTAATCGTTCCGGTTATATGTAAATCCGCCAGATCAGCACCGATAATATCGCCACTGCCCCCAGCACCACGCCCAGTATATACCATCGCAGCAAACCACTCTGCGTACGTGCGAGCACGTTATGACACCATTCCATAAACGCCGCCAGCCCGGTATAGAGCGAGTCTATCAAATCCCTTTTATTGATACGCGACAGGTACACAAAAGGACGCACCAGCAGCACATTGTATAATTCATCAAAGTCCCACCCCCTGCTCCAGTAGCCGCGCAGCCACATGATGGCAGGCATCTCCAGGAAATCGGACATCCCTTTGGGATGCTTCACCACCCAGGCATACGCCAGCCCAATGCCGCCCAGCGCCAGCAAAGCCGATAACGCCTGCGAAGTCCATTCCATCGCAAGGCTTTCATGCAACATGGATACCGCCGGCAGCACCGGTTGCAGCCAGTTACTGAACAAGGTTACATGCCCCATCGTATGCGGCAGTTCTATAAACCCGGCCACAGTGGACAATACCGCGAGAACATACAGCGGAATCATCATACTGCCTCCCGGCCGGTGATGCACCTTCGTTTTTTCTTCTCCATAAAATACCAGGAAGAACATGCGGAAAGTATACATGCCCGTGAGTAACGCGCCCAGCAAGGCCGCCAGCCAGAAGCCCACATGGCCCCCTGCCGCCAACCACGACAACCAGATGATCTGATCTTTACTATAAAATCCCGCTGTTACAAAAGGAATGGCGGCCAGGGAAGCACAGCCAATCAGGAATACCCAGTAAACACTGCGCAGCTGCTTCTTCAATCCACCCATCTTAAACATATCCTGCTCGTGGTGCAGCGCTACAATAATAGCGCCCGCAGCCATGAACAACAGCGCCTTAAAAAAAGCATGCGTTACAAAATGAAATACCGCCGCCGACCACGCGCCGCAACCCAGCGCCAGGAACATATACCCGATCTGGCTCACCGTAGAATAAGCCAGCACCCTTTTAATATCCGTTTGCACCAGGGCGCTGAAACCCGCCAGCACCAAAGTGATAGCGCCTATTACAGCAGTAGTGGTTTGCGCTGCCGGCGCCAGTTCAAATAAAGTATGTGTGCGTGCAATAAGATAAACGCCTGCTGTAACCATTGTGGCAGCATGGATCAATGCACTCACCGGCGTAGGGCCGGCCATCGCATCGGGCAACCAGGTTTGCAACGGCAACTGGGCCGATTTACCCACCGCGCCACCCAACAGCAGCAAAGCGATAATAGTAATCACCCCGTCGTTCGCCGACCAGATATGTGTACTGTTTTCCAGTAAGCCGGGAATACTCAAGGTGCCGGTGTACTGAAATAACATAAACAACGCAATGGCCATAGCGGTATCGCCTACACGTGTTACAATAAAAGCTTTCCGCGCAGCATATCCGTTGGCAGGATCTTTATACCAGAAGCCTATCAGCAGGTAACTGCAAAGACCCACGCCTTCCCAGCCAAAGTACAGCAGCAATAAATTATCTGCCATCACCAGCGTAAGCATGGCGCCTACAAATAAGTTCATACAGGCAAAGAAACGGGCGTAGTCCGGTTCGTCGTGCATATAACCGGATGCATACACATGAATCAGGAAACCCACAATGGTGATCACCAGCACAAATACCACCGACAAGGCATCCATCCGGAAATCGAAACCCGTCTTAAATCCACCGGCTTCCAGCCAGTTGCCGGCATGCTGAACAATCGCCTGTTCGCCATTCATGGCAAACTGCATGGCAATGATGATGGCCACTATGGCCGCTAATGCGATACTGCCGCATCCGATCACGGTAACGCCTATACGGTCGAAACGCTTCCAGCCCAGCATGAGCAGGAAGGCGCCTATAAAAGGAATGAGCGGTATGAGTGCAGGAAACATACAATTGAATATTTTATCCGTTCATTTTTGCTGCTTCGTCGCTGTCCAGTGTTTTGAGCTGATGATATAACTGTAAGATCAATGCCAGTCCTACCGATACTTCCGCCGCTGCCATCGCCAGTATGAAGATGAACATCACCTGTCCGTCGGCGGTACCCCAGTGGGAAGAAGCTACTACGAATGCAAGCCCCGCGGCGTTGAGCATTATCTCCACCGACAGCAACATAAAAATAATGTCGCGGCGAACCAGGATACTGATCAGCCCCAGCACAAATAAAACGCCGGCAAGCAGCATGCCCGCTGTCGTAGGATGTACTATCATGATTGATTATTTTCAAGGAACCGGTGCAATGTTTTCTCTTTCTGCCGGCCTAAGTGATAAGCCCCTACAATGCCCGCCATCAGCAACATCCCGGTAAGTTCCACCGCCAGGATATAAGGGCCGAATAAAGCAATACCCACCTCTTTCGGATTCACCACCTGGACGCCGGATACCGGCTGACGGTTCTGCAATACCAGGAATACCAACTCTCCCAGCAGGATGATGCAAAGCAACGATGGAAAGATCCAGATGCGCGGCTTCAGCCATAGCTTTTCCTGCGCCGCCGACTCCTTGCCCAGGTTCAGCATCATCACAAAAAAGATCAGTAACACCATAATAGCGCCCGCATACACAATCACTTCCAGCGCCGCCATAAACGGCGCACCATAGAGATACAATACCACCGCCACCGCCAGTAAAGACACCACCAGATACAACAGGGCATGCATAATATTATACCGGGTGATCACCATTACGGTAGACAATACCGCAATTAACGCAGCAATATAGAATGCAGTTCCTATCATGGTATCAGGCTTTTAATATCTACCGGTGGTTCTTCCTGTTGCGCATCACCTTTATCTTTTCCACGGATGGCCATACCGGCTACATTGTAATAGTTATATCCGGGATACTTGCCCTCACTGTTGATGAGAAGATCCTCTTTTTCATATACCAGGTTCTGACGGTTATATTCCGCCATTTCAAAATCAGGGAGTAACTGTATCGCGTAAGTAGGACAAGCTTCTTCACAAAAGCCACAGAAAATACAACGCGAGAAATTGATCCGGAAAAATTCCGGGTATCTTCTGCCGGAATCATCTTCTGTTGCCTGCAGGGAGATACAATCCACCGGGCAGGCCGCAGCACACAGATAACAACCCACACATCGCTCACCTCCGTCCGGATCACGGGTTAACGCAATGCGGCCCCGCCAGCGGGCCGGCAACGGCGCCTTCTGTTCCGGGTACTGAAATGTTTCCCGCTTGTGGAACATATGCAGGAATATCAGCCACATACTTCTTACCAGACTAAACATGTTTTTCGTTTTAAGTATTTAACCACAGCTTAATGGCAGCTGTTACCATCAGGTTCAAAATCGACAAAGGAAACAATACCTTCCAGCCGTACTCCATCAGCTGATCATACCGCGGCCTCGGCATAGAAGCGCGGAACAGGATGAACAGCATAATAAAAGCAAACGTTTTTATCACAAACCATAATACTGGCGGCAGAAAAGCAGGACCAAGCCAGCCACCAAAATAAAGCGTTACCAGCATGCCGGAAATCAGCGTTACGCCCAGGTATTCACCAATGAAGAACATACCGAACTTCATCCCGGAATACTCAGAGTGAAAACCTGCTACCAGCTCACTTTCCGCCTCCGGAATATCAAAAGGCAAACGGTGTGTTTCTGCTACGCCCGCCACCAGGAAAATAAGGAAGCCTATAAACTGCGGAATGATAAACCATACTTTCCGCTGCGCCTCTACTATTTCAGCAAGATTAAAAGAGCCGCTCAATACCACTACGCCCATCAGCGCCAATCCCATAAACACTTCGTAGCTGATCATCTGCGAAGCCCCGCGCATAGCGCCCAGCAACGCATACTTATTATTGGAAGCCCAACCGCCCAACACCACGCTGTATACGCCCAGGGACGACATGGCCAGGAAAAACAACAACCCTATATTCAGGTCGGCCACCACAATGCCCGGTGCAAAAGGCATCACCACAAAGCTCATGAGCACACTTAACATCACCACGCCCGGGGCAAATACAAACACTACTTTATCGGCAAACGGCGGAATCCAGTCTTCCTTAAAAAACAACTTGATGGTATCCGCCAACACCACCAGCAGCCCGAAAGGACCTGCCCTGTTAGGTCCGTAGCGGTCCTGCCACAATGCCAGCATGCGGCGCTCCACCCAAATAAGACCCGCCGCCGTATTTAACAGTGCAAAAAGCACCCCGCCTATTATCCACCAAATGTTTATCATAGCATTATACTTTTATCAGTTGCGGCGCCTCTGAAATCTGCATGCCGGGAAGGCCTACAGGTATTCCGGCAACGCCTTCCTGTAATGTATCGTTAATGATCACCGGCAACGTATATTGATGCCCGTTATCCGTGAAATGCAGCAGGTATCCGGCGGTTACCTGCAACCGCTTTGCGTCTTCACTGTGCAGCATGATGTACGGGGCAGGAATGCGTTCTGCAATGCCCGGTGTATGCACGCTCAGTTCTTCCGATCCGAAAATATGATAGAGTGGTACCAGTAACAGGTGTTCTTTGAGTGGCAGAAAGGGTTCCGGCACCTCTGTATAAAACGGCGTATGTCCGTTGGCGTGAGGTTCAATGAGCCGCTTGCCTGGGTTACCGTCGTGCAGCGGTCCGCCGGTTTCCACCTGGAATTTATTCACCGACTGTACCGAGTTCCATCCCGGCGCCCAGAAGAAAGGAATCATGGAAGAAGGTGGCTCTCCCCGGTATCCTTCCATGGTAAAGGATAGCGCCGTATCCGGGTCCTGTGGCGGACGTGGCTCGCTTACATTTACATTGGCCTGCATGGCGGTACGGCCGCTGAAGCGATGTGGTTCCCGTGGTACCTTCTGACCGGCAATACGAAAATCAGCATGCGGTGCAAGCTTATCTATCCCCTCAAATTTTTTGTATGCGTGTGCAATGTGACTTACCACATCATCAAGGTGTTGTAAACCAGAGAGGGTGGCATGACCATTTATATCGGCGATCTGTAACAGCCAGCGCCAGCTTTCCTGCACTGCGGAGTCGGGCGCAAATACCTGGAAGAAGCGCTGGGCGCGGCCTTCATTATTAACCAATGTACCATCCGATTCCGCAAACGTACCGGCCGGCAAAATGATGGTTGCTTTTTCTGCGGTAGGATTATAAAGATGATCCAGCAGGATCACGTCTTTCACTTTTCCAAAAAACTTCTCTGCACGGTGCTGGTTCAGCCTGCGGTACAGGTCATTTTCCAAAATGATCACGGTATCCACTTCGTTATTCAATGCACGGTCTACCGCCGAATCCAGGCGATGGCCGCCCAGCATTTCAAGCCCTACGCTGTTGCATTCCGGCACCGTGTAAGTAAGCATGGCATCAATACCCAGGTCCCGCAGCGCCCACGACACATTTGCAGCGGCTTTGATGATGGCTTCACTGCCACCGCCATAGCCCGCAATGATAAGCGGGTTCTTAGCTGCTTTCAGTACACCGGCTATTTCTGCGGCAATCGCTTTTCCCTGCTCCGACATCCCTTTTACTTCCGGCATTTTGCTGCTCAGCAGGTGACTAACGCCAAAGCCTATACGGGCAATATTATCGGGCGCAGTATGATAGGCTCCTTTTGCGAGTTCATCCAGTTTTGTTTCCTGTACATTTAAAATATACAGGGGGCCTTTGCTGTCCTGCACGGCTTCCCGCACCGCAGCATCCTGCCAGGCGGGCATGTGGATATGGTTGATCACATCTTCCACCGGGATACGGCGTACCGCCTGCCGTACCGACAACGCCAGCATCGGCGCGGTATTAGTTACATCTTCTCCGAGGATCAGCACTACATCTGCTGCTGCCGCTTCCTGCAGGGAGGCGCTGCGCACCGGCCCCTGTTCCAGTATTTTAAGGGAAAGGGATACCAGGTCGTGATCTGCCGATGACACACCGAGGTAAAAGTTTTCTTCTCCTACCAGCTCTTTCAGTACAGCATTGGATTCCAGGGAAGCTCTCGGCGATCCGATGCCGATAGTCTTCCCTGGCTTCATCCGTTGATGTACATGCTGCAATACCGGGATGCCATTGGCCTTATCTGCAGGGCCATGATACACCATCGGCGTTTTGATCCGTTGTCCGCTGTTCACAAATTCGTAGCCATAGCGGCCACGGTCGCAAAGGAAATAACCGTTTACCGCGCCATTAAACCGGTTTGTGATTTGTCGCACGGCACCATAACGCTCGCCGGCGATGATATTACAGCCCAGGCCACAGCCCTGGCATACCGAAGCGGCAGAGGTCAGATCCCATTTACGGGTATAATGCTGCTTCAGTGTTTTATCCGTAAACACACCGGTAGGGCATATTTCGGCAAGATTGCCGCTAAACTCGCTTTCCAGCGTGCCCTCTTCCTGCCGGCCAAAATACACATGATTATGCGCGGCAAAAACATCCAGGTCCTTACCACCGGCAAAGTCTTTGTAAAACCTCACACAACGGTAGCACTGGATGCAACGGTTCATTTCATGATTCAGGAATGGTCCGAGATATTGGTTGTTATAAGTTCTTTTGGTGAAATGATAATCGCGGTAAGAGTGGCCTGTCATCACCGTCATATCCTGCAAATGGCAGGAGCCGCCTTCATCGCACACGGCGCAGTCGTGCGGGTGATTGGTCATCAGCCAGCCGATCACATGCTCCCGGAAGTTGCGGGCATCGGTATCGTCAACGGATAAACGAAGCTGGTCTTTTACCGGCTCCATGCACGACATGATGATCCTGCCCTTCTTATCTTCCTCATCCTTAAACACCTTAACGGCGCATTGACGGCAGGCACCCACCGCACCCAGGGCTGGATGCCAGCAAAAGTAAGGAAGGTTTAAACCCAGCGACAGGCAAGCTTCCAGCAGGTTCTTCCCCTCCTTTACTTCGTAGGGCTTATTATCGATGTGTATGATCGGCATATGGACATTTTTTTTCTTTGATGTGTTGTTCAAAATCCTCCCTGAAATATTTCAGTGCGCTTTGCAACGGTTCCATAGCGCCGGGCGCCAGTGCGCAGAAAGTATTACCGGGGCCTAACAGCTTGGTATGCATTTCCAGTTGCTCGAGGTCTGCATAAGTGCCCTGTCCCTGTTCCAGTGCGTATAGTATCTTCTCCGTCCAGGGCAGTCCTTCGCGGCAGGGCGTGCAGAAACCACACGACTCCTGTGCAAAGAAATGCTCCAGGTTATGGACAAATCCCACCGGGCAGGTGCGGTCGTCCAGTATCACCATAGTGCCGGTACCCAGGCGGCTTCCCGCAGCAGCTACTCCTGCGAAATCCATTTTTACATCGAGGTGAACATCAGTTAAGAAATCAGTGGAAGCGCCACCGGGCAATGCACCGCGAAAACGGTATCCCGCTTTCATGCCACCCGCATGTTCCTCCAGTAATTCCCGCATAGTAACGCCCATAGGTAGTTCCCAGGCACCGGGCTTGTTTACTTTTCCACTTACACCGTATATTTTCGTACCCCCGTCGGCGGTATAGCTCAATGATTTGAACCAGTCGCCCCCCTTACTGATTATATGCGGTATATAAGACAACGTTTCCACATTGTTCACAATAGTAGGTTTGCCAAACAACCCGCTTACCTGTGGGAAGGGCGGTTTGGCGCGGGGTACAGCGCGTTTCCCTTCCAGCGAATTGAGCAGCGCGGTTTCTTCTCCGCACATATATCTGCCAACGCCTGTATGCAGCTGCATCTCCAGGTTATAATTTTTACCGAGTATATTTTTACCGAGATAACCTGCGGCATAAGCATCTGCAATGGCCTGGTTCATGATCTGCGCGGCTTCTTTATAGGCCCAGCGCATAAACACAAAACCCTGTGTTGCCTGTATGGCATAAGCGGCAATGATCATTCCTTCCAATAGCTGGTGCGGATTACCTTCCAGTAGCCAGCGGTCTTTGAAGGTGCCGGGTTCCATTTCATCGGCGTTACAGATCAGGTAACGCGGGCCGGTTGCTTCTGCGGGAACAAAACTCCATTTCATACCGGTGCTGAAACCTGCGCCGCCACGGCCTTTGAGGTTGGCGTCTTTTACTTTGTCCGTCACTTCCGCAGGGGTGAGTTCCTGCAATACTTTGCGTAATGCGGCATAGCCGCCCACTGCTTCATACTCCTTCAGGTGAAGAGGCGCTCCGGAAGCGGGTATATGTTGTGTGAGCGGTTTTTCCATCTTTATAAATATTGATCCAGTATTTGTGAAAGGGAAGCTGTTGTCAGATCCCTGTACAGGTCGTTGTCTATCATCATTGCCGGTGCATGGTCGCAGGTACCAAGACAAGCATTGGGCAGCAGCGTAAAGCGTTCATCGGGCGTGGTTTGTCCGTATTTGATCTGCAGCAGTTCCATCAGTTGTTGTTTGATCTCCGTATAGCCCATCACGTAGCAGCTGATACTATCGCACAACAGGATCACGTGCCTGCCTACCGGCCGCCGGAAGATGAGGTTGTAGAAAGTAGCTACGCTGTCTACTTCCGCTGTGCTCATGTCCAGTATAGCAGCAATGTCTGCCACGCTTTCATCAGATACCCAGCGGCGCTGTCCCTGTACAATTTTTAATGCTTCAATACAGGCCGCTTTTTTAACCGGCACCTGCTGCATTTCATGTGTGATCTGTTCTATTTCAATTGCAGAAAGCATATGTTGTTATATTATCTGTCAATATCTGCGAGTACGTAATCCATTCCTCCGAGTATCGATAACAGATCGGCCACGGTATATCCGCGGCTGATCAGCGGAATCATCTGCATGTGCGGGAAAGAAGGCGTTCGTACCCTGGTACGGTAAGAAGCGGTATTGCCATCGCTGATCAGATAGTAGCTGTTCCATCCTTTGGTGGCCTCCGTGCAAACAGCGGCTTCCCCGGCGGGTATTACCGGTCCCCAGCTTACGTTGAGGAAGTGATGGATGAGGGTTTCGATGTCCTGCATGGTGCGTGCTTTTACCGGAGGGGTAGCCAGCGGGTGGTGCGACTTATAATCGCCGGACGGCATGTAGGCCACGCATTGTTCAATGATGCGGAGGCTCTGTCGCATTTCTTCCACCCGTACTACCGCGCGGTCGTAACAATCTCCGTTGTGTGCGACCGGGATCTCGAAAGCAAAATTCTCATAACCACTATATGGCCGCTTCTTGCGCATATCCCACTCCAGGCCGCAGGCCCGGAGTCCGGGGCCGGTTACGCCCCATTCAATGGCTTCTTCCAGTGTATAGATGCCGATACCTTTGGTACGGGCTTTAAAGAGATAGTTTTTCATCACCATGCTGTCGTACTCCTTCAGCTGTTTCGGGAAATAGCTGATAAAGTTTTTCACGAGCGGTTCCCAGCCGTTGGGCAGGTCCTGGGCTACGCCGCCAATGCGGAACCAGTTGGGATGCATGCGGCCGCCGCAAATGGCTTCTATAATTTCGAACACGCGTTCACGGTCGGTGAACATATAGAATACGGGCGACAGCTGCCCGAGGTCCTGGGCAAAGGTGCCATACCACACCAGGTGGCTGGCAATACGGAACAATTCGCAGAGCATAATGCGGATCACCTGTGCGCGGAGCGGTACATCTATGCCGCCCAGCTGCTCCACCGATAAGAGGTAGGCCAGGTTATTATTCACGCCGCCGAGATAATCGATACGGTCGGTGTAAGGAATATACGTGTGCCAGGATTGCCGCTCTCCCATCTTTTCCGCGCCGCGGTGATGGAACCCGATATCGGGTACGGCGTCTACAATATCTTCGCCGTTGAGCTGGAGGATGATGCGCAAAACACCGTGGGTACCCGGATGTTGCGGACCGATGTTGAGGAACATAAAGTCGGCATCCTCGCTATGGCTTTTTAAGCCCCATTCTTCGGGTTTAAACCGCAGGGCCTCCTGCTCCCTGTCCTGCTTCTCGTCATAGAGCTTAAACGGCCCCATTTCAGTTGCGCGTGCGGGGTGCTCCTTCCGGAGCGGGTGCCCTTCCCAGGTGGAAGGCATGAGGATGCGTTTCAGCAAGGGGTGACCATTGAACCGGATGCCGAACATGTCGTACACTTCGCGTTCATACCAGTTGGCTGCCGTCCAGATGGGGGTGATACTTTCCAGCGTTGGGTATTCGCCGTGGAGACCGGCCTTTATTCGCAGGAATTCGTTTCTGTCGAAGGAAAAAAGTGTGTAAACAACGGTAAAGTCATAGGGTTTATGCCCGTTCTGTTGCCGTTTATACGCACGCTCGTCAATGGCCGTGAGGTCATAGAGCATGCGATAAGGCATTTGTATTTCAGATTTAAGAAACTGTAGTACGGCCACAATATGCTCCTGTGGCGTCCAGAAGGTGGGCGTCCCATCCCGTGTAACCTGAGGTTCGAAGGTGATATCACCAAAACGGGAGCTTAATTCCGCTGCAATGCGCTCTGGCATGGCGTATTAAGTTTAGATGGGGGTAAGATAAATACTGTGGTCCTTTTCCGGTTTAATTTTTCATATATCCGTTAATGTTAGTAAGTATTGTTATTATATTTCATCGGGTGTTTTAAACTTTGTCATTTGTTGCCGTTTCTCCCGCAGGGTATCTTTCATGGAGATTTTTTCCGGCCGGATTACGCCCTGTTCACCGATCACCCAGCTGAGGGGGCGTTTCTCTTTACCTACGCTGTCGCGCAGCATAACGAGGCCCGACATAAATGCGTCCGGGCGCGGGGGGCAACCGGGTACATAGACATCTACAGGTAGAAATTTATCTACTCCCTGTACTACGCTGTAGATGTCGTACATACCGCCGGAATTGGCACAGGAGCCCATGGATATTACCCAGCGGGGCTCCATCATCTGCTCATACAAACGTTGAATGACGGGCGCCATTTTTATAAATACGGTGCCTGCGATGATCATGACATCAGCTTCGCGGGGAGTACCTCTGATTACTTCCGCGCCAAACCGGGCCATATCATACTTAGGGGTCATAGCGGTAGCCATTTCTACAAAACAACAGGAAAGGCCGAAATGGAAGGGCCATAGCGAATTTTTCCGTCCCCATGCCAGCAGGCTTTCTACGGAAGTGAGCATTACACTTTGCTGTATCACTTCTTCCATAGAAGTATTGCCGGATATCTTACCCGTTACATCATTTGCGTTGGTCAGCCACCATTTCATATAAAAGTTGATTTACCTATGCATGATTCATAAAATCAACATGCTGTTGCTACGTCAGTGCCTGTGGTGTTGGAGTCTTAATGTCCGTGTAACCGTTAACGTGAGTGGAAGTTTTCTTCCGCATTTTTTTATACGCGCGTAAAATCTTTTTCCCATCGGGCCCGAAGTCCAATGCGCCGTTACGCCATTCGTAAATAAGTACAGCCAGTAATATGAAGATAAAAACAGAAACGCCGAGGAAGCCTGTCCAGCCTACTTCTTCGTAGGCAATTGCCCAGGATATAATTAATACCGTTTCAATGTCGAAAATAACGAAGAGCATCGCTACCAGGTAGAACTGGGAAGGGAACCGTAGTCGTGCAGAGCCGGTGGAGATGATGCCGGACTCATAAGCCTCACCGGTGGCGCGGTCTTTATGCCGCTGCCCCAGTACATAAGAGAGCCCCAGTATGATACTGATGAGTATCACCACAATAGCTCCATATGCTAAAAATGGCCAGATGGGAGTGATGTCAGAAACAGCGCTTTTCAAAGTGTTCGCCCTCCGAGCGATTTACTTAAAAGTCCGTTATGCCTGTCTATCAGATAAAACCAGTAGTATGCTTTCCAATCTACTGAACATGTCTATTATTGGTAATGCTAGTCTGTAAACCGCCAAATCAAGAGGGAAGACCGGATACGGACCCGGTTTCATAACGTTTCAAATGCTGCTATACGGTAAAGACTATATGAAACTGAAGTTACAAAAAATACAACGATAAAACAAAAGATTAAAATGCGATACTCAGGTATGTGTACCTGTAATATAACATTCAAGACTGGTGATGATGTGCTGCTGGTCGTCAATAATAAATTTCACCACGTCACCAATGGATATCAAACCCATCAGCCTGTTCTGCTGGTCAACTACCGGCAGGTGACGGATCCTTTTATCTGTCATCAATCCCATACAGTCCTCAATGGAATCATCCTCAGTAACCGTGATAGGACGCTCTGTCATGATTTCCCGGATCAAAGTTTCCTTTGACGCACGCCCCTTCAGGATTACCCGGCGGGCATAATCACGTTCAGAAAAAATTCCCATAAAATGTTCATCTTCATCAACTACTGTCAATGCGCCGACATTGTGATCTACAAGGAGTTGGAGCGCTTCAAAAACAGTGTTGTCGGGATTTATGGAGTATACTGCATGACCCTTTACCTGCAGGATATTACGTACCTTTCCCATGGCAAGACTTTTAGAAGAGTAAATAAATGAAAAACCACCATTTCTAAGTTACCAATTTTCATTGTTAAAAGCAAGGCAGTGAAAATAAATCGTTTGTGTAAATAGTACACAAAGGCAGATCAATAGTTGCTAAAACGTAAAAGCAACTTTATCGCATTTCTTTTCTTAATGATTGTTAAAAAAACACGAAAATAAATAGGTAGGCATTTATATTTGTTGGTATGAAAAGTTACCTCGAAATTATTCGCCTGTGGATAATCCTCCCCTCCATTATAGTTGTTTGCCTCCTGGCAAATTGGATATACCAGACATATCGATCTGAAAAAACGAGCTTCAGATCCTATGCTACAAAAATACTGGAGCAGGTTTATGAGACAATGGCGAAAGATGCAACAGATCTCAATGTCTATACCCTTCAGGAACAGTATCGTCAAAGACTAGAGGAAGAATGCATCTTCACGCCTTTTCAACTCTATGCAGACACCTCAATATACCGTGTTAAAAATGACCCTCGCTTATTAAGGATCATCCCTCCGGTCAACAACACAGGCAAAATAAGCGGTGTTATTTTTGGGAAAGAGACAGGTTACGGATTCGACTATACATCGTTTTCCATTGCCATCTCCGTTGTGATCATGATGCACATAATCCGCTGGGGGCAGGAATCCTGGTGCAATCTGAACCGAGAGAAAAAACTGGAGCAACTGAAACAAAACTTTATTACGAACATTACCCATGAGCTAAATACTCCCCTATCTGTATTACATGCCACCAATGAAGCCCTGCTTACCTACAAAGGCATGAACAATCCCGAAATGACAGAACGCTACCTGAAACATAATAAGAAGGAACTGGATAACCTTCAGGAGCTCATTCTGCGCATCATTAACATTGTAAGACTGGAAGAACAGGAACGTGATATAAAGATAGCACCTCTGTTTCCGGAGGAAATCCTTGACAACATCAAACAGCGCTTCTCTTACAGATCACAAGCTATCATCACAATAGACATACTGTCGCCAGAACCGGTAATAGAAACAGATCAACATGACTTTGAAACTATCTTAAATCATCTGTTGGATAACGCTCTCAAATACAACCATCATCCCGTTCCCGAAATCAGGATAACGGTTAAAGCTAACCCCACCGGCATCATCCTTACAATTGCCGATAATGGCGATGGTATCCATGAAAAAGATCTTCCTTTTATCTTTGACAAGTTCTATAGGGTTCATCAGGGGGACAGACACGATGTAAAAGGATTCGGCATAGGTCTAAGTCATGTAAAACTATTAATACAAAAACTTAACGCACAGATCCATGTACAAAGCACTCCCGGTAACGGCACCCAATTCACGCTTCAATTCCCTCATTATGCAAAAAATAAAACTACTGCTGGTTGAAGATGAACCGATATTGGCAAGCGTTGTCAAAGAAACCCTCGAACATAATGGATTCGATATTGTACACGCCGCTAATGGACGGCAGGGATGGGAAAAATATCTCTCCCATCAACCACATGCCTGTCTAATCGATATCATGATGCCAGAAAAAGATGGTTTCTCACTGGTAAAGGACATACGTGACGTTGACGAAAAAACACCGATTATCTTTCTTACGGGAAAGCTTGGAAACGCCGACGTGATACGTGGCCTGGAATACGCTGACGATTATATAAAAAAACCATTCAGCCTGGAAGAACTGATGCTCCGTATAAAAAACCTTCTCAAACGTTCTCTTCCTCTCGTTCCACAAAGAAACATACCCGGTATATTTTCTCTGGGAAAATATATTTTCGACTATAACAGACAGGAACTAAAGCATCCTAAAGACAATCAAAGTCTTTCTCTAAGAGAAGCAGATATGCTACGCATGTTTTCAGAAAATGCGAATAAAACTACTTCTCGTAAAATAATGCTGGAAAAACTCTGGGGAGATGATAATATTGATAATTCCCGTAATATGGACGTTTATATCAGTAAGCTCCGGAAATATCTTCTGTATGACACTACGGTGCGACTTATTAATGTAAGAGGACTAGGATACAGGCTTGTTTGCAACGAGCTACTTTAACACTCCTTCACAAAATACTAAGATTCATTAACGCCAAGAGATACACGTAGTGTTTAGCTTTGTACGAAAATAAACAGTTATGAAAAAAAACACGCTCACTACTGGTATGTTTATGTTATGTGGCATTACTTTGATGCAGAATAAAGTACAGGAAAAAGTACCTTGTAAAATTATTATTACAATTTATCACCATCCGCGGTCAGCTCCTGTCAACGCACACACTGGAACAACAGCCTCAAGCAACTGCGGGGAAACAGCAAATAGTCTGACTATTTACTATCTCCCCGCAAATCCTTAATAAATATTTACTTATTACAAACTCATCACTCCCTTCACCGGTGCAGCCGTTTCCTGGTGCAAATCAAACACCACAATTTCATTGGCGCCTTTCTTCAGCCACGGAGCAGGACAGTACAGGTTTTTCTGCGGTCCTATTTCCCAATAGCGGCCAAGATTGTGACCGTTTACCCAAACAATTCCTTTCTTATATCCCGACATATCGATGTAAGTATCACCGGTTTTATCAAGGTTAAAAGTGGCTTTAAAAAACTGACCTGGTTTAGCAACATTATTGGAAGAAGCACTCAGCTCCTGTACAAATTTCTCCGTCATAGGCAGGCTGTATACTTCCCAGTTCATTAGCGTCATACCATTCAGTACTACACGATCCGTGATTCCTTTACGGTCAATCAGCGCTTCTGCAAAGTTGATGCGCCCCATTCCCTCTACCAGGATTTCCAGTACAGGATTCTTTACATCACTCACCGGCAGGTCAATTGTTTTTTCACCAAGCCGGCGGTCAATTTTACCGATATACTTGCCATTCAGAAACACGGTAGCATAGTCATGCAAATCCTTTACACTCAGCTTGCCGCTCTTATGCCCTATCAGCGTGGTTTTATACACCATAAAACCATAGTCCTGTCCATATGCTTCAAACGGCTTCGGCTGCGGGGATTTAACCGGCTGCGGCAAATGATCCCATACAGAAGTAAAGGGTGTAAGATTAAATTCAGGAATTGTAATTGCCGGAATTGGTTTTGGTATGGCTGGTAATTTTTTGCCCTTCGGGAGATAGGAACCGATCAGCTTACGCAGCGCTTCGTATTTAGGCGTCGCATTTCCCTGCTCATTGATAGGCGCATCGTAGTCGTAACTGGTTACATCAGGTTCGTAACCCTTTCCGCCGGAGTTGGCGCCGGCAGTATAACCGAAGTTGGTGCCGCCATGAATTACATACAGGTTGAAAGAACGTTTGGTGTCCATGAGGAACTTCACTTCTTTGGCAATGCCATCTATGCCTGGCCGTTGCCATTGTTCGCCCCAGTGGGTTAACCAACCCGGATAGGATTCACTGCTGAAGGCAGGTACATCAGGATTCTGTTTTTTGGCAGCGGCAAAATCCGCTTCCGATCCGCCGGAGTCCAGTCCGATGGCAGCGCCTTCCACGCCTCCTGCTTCCAGCATATAGGCAGTGGCGCCATCGGCCGTGTAGAATGGAACATTGATGCCATTCTTTACCCACATATCTTTCAGCGTATTTAAATATTCTTTGTCGTTACCGTAGCTGCCATATTCATTTTCAATCTGCACCATTACTACCGGTCCGCCGTTGGTTACCAGCAATGGCTTTACTTCTGCCGCCAAACGATCTACGTAGGTGGTTACTGCTGCTATATAACGCGGGTCCATGCAGCGCACTTTTATATCCGGTGTTTGCAGGAGATAAGGAGGTAAACCGCCAAACTCCCATTCCGCACATACATAAGGACCGGGGCGCAGTAATACCCACATGCCTTCTTCCTGCGCTATTTTAATAAATTCGGCAATGTTGTGATTACCGGTACTGAAATCAAACTGCCCTTTCACAGTTTCATGATAGTTCCAGAAAACATATGCCGCAATGGTATTACAACCCATTGCCTTCGCCATCTGAATGCGGTGACGCCAGTATTCATGCGGTATACGGGCCGGGTGCATCTCTCCGCTGATCATCTGGAAGGGTTTACCATCCAGCATAAAATCAGTTTTACTTAATGCAAAAGAATGTTTGTTTTGCGCCTGCACTGCCTGCCCCATCCAACAGGATAGCGCCAGCATGCCGCCTAGGATTACTTTCTTCATTGTTCAAATAAGTTGCAGATAAGCGTACAAAATACGCCAAAAATCTTTGATTCTAAAGATTTTTTTACATTGCCTGCTCTCATTATTGTACACTAATATCCGCTACTATAGCCCGGTGATCAGAAACATACGCTTTCAATGCTTCATCATAACCGGTAATGCTGTTATACCGGGTTACGGAGAAACGGTTTACCGGTGTTGTCATAATATAATCGATGGTGCGGTCCGGCTTATCTGAAGGAAAGGTAAGCGGGCATTGCTGCAAACAGCCCAGGTTCATAAAATTCCGTATTATGCCAATGGTCTGCGATCCGGGAACAGCATTAAAATCCCCGCCAAGTATCAATGGCTTCCCCAGTTCAGTTACTATCTTTTTTAGTTCTGCCGCCTGTAATAAACGGCTGTTTTCCTGCGCCAGGTGGTCCAGGTGGGTGGATGCAAAATAAAATTCCCGGTCGTCTTTTTTTACACGGATCATGGCCATTGTCCGGAACTCGCCGCCTACAGCCGGCGCCACCGGCAAAGCATACCGCTTCCGCTCAAGAATAGGTAACCTTGAAAGCACGGCATCGCCATACTCCCCTCCTGTTACATCCATCGCTTTTGTGAAGTACCAGTCCATTCCGGTGAGCTTCGCCAGCTCTTCTGCCTGATGAATGTTAACACCGGTACGGCGGGTATACACGTCTACCTCCTGCAATGCCACCAGGTCCGGCTTTTCCCGGTTGATCACTTTGGCCAGCGCCTCCAGGTTGGCCGGCGGACCGGAAGAAGCCCGGGCGCCGTAAATGTTGTAAGTCATCACGCTTACCATTACTTTTGGACGCGCCGGTTCTTCCGGTGAAGTATTTCCTTTTTCCGCTTTGCTGCAGGATAGTAAGCCGCTGGTTAAAACGATGAACCAAAAAATGTTTCTCCTCATCAGAAAGCGTTGATCTCTGCTATATGTGTCAGATAGATGTCCCCCTGGCTGGTATTGACCGTCAGCTTCACAAACCGGGCCTGCTGCGCATATGCCAGGTAAATCGTGCTTACTTTATCATTGGCCAGCGTAAAGGATTCCGAATAGCTCCAGGCGATGCCATCGCGGCTCAGCTCCACGATTATATTTTTCGGGTTGCCGGTGGCCTTTACCTCGCCGGTATTTTTATCCGTGCGGCCGGTAATAGTGATACCGTGTATTTTTTGCTCGGCCTGCGTATCAATGGTAATATAATGCGGAGGTCCAGGCTTGGATGCTTTCCAGCGGGTGCTCCAGAAGGTAGCCGTATCGCCATCCAGCGCATGGATAGCATGGCCGTTGGCGGCGCCCTCACCGGTGGTCTCCTCCGAGGAGAAGCCGGTAATATTCCAGTTGCTGCGGTTCAGCATAGGGAACGGATTTGAAGTATAACGCCCGCTGATCAGGAAGTAAGCCGTGCGCAGCTTTTCATTCACCTTCATACCGGTTTCAATAGTTACCGGCAACAGGTAATTGCCTACACCATCCAGTTTATCCATATGCACTACCAGGTTTAACGGCGCCGTGCTGAATCGCCCTGCCGGTATTACCGCAACAGACTGCTCCAGCTCATAGCTCCCTTCCGGTAATACCGGGTAACTGGTGAAGTTGTTGCTATTGAAATGATCTGTCAGCGAAGCATCTACCCTGAATTTTACGTTTATGTCCGACGAAGGTGAGTGCGGCCCGCCATAACAAGCGCCATACACAATACTGTCGCTCTTTCCGGATATTTCAAATGAATACACCGCAGGAGAAATAACTGCCTGTGGCATGTACACAACAGCGGTGCTGTCGGATATATTTTTCAGTTCCTCACTGTCGTTCCGGCAACTGCTCCAGGCGGTAGCCGCAGCGAGGGAAAATACCAATAATTTTATTTTCATCTTTCAAAAATTAATTATCAGGAAATAATTTACCAGCCGGGGTTTTGCACCAGCTTTCTGTCGCGGTCTATTTCCGATTGAGGAATAGGGAACAGGTAATAATTCTTCAGGAAAACTCTTCGCTCAAAAATGGTTCTCTGGTAAAATACCAGGTCGGTAACTTTGGTACCGGCATCTACATTCATCCCGTAGAAATTTCCACCATCGGTTTGTTCAGCGATCTTCCAGCGGCGGGTATCGAAGTAACGTAAACTTTCCAGTGCCAGCTCCACTCTCCGTTCATGCCTGATCTTTTCACGCATGGCAGCCTGGCCCAGCCCACCGGCAATATCAGGTACGCCTGCCCTGTTACGGATCTCGTTCAGGTATTTAAGAATATCCGGGTTACCGGGTTCATACTCATTCAGTGCTTCAATATAGTTCAGCAATATTTCTGCATAACGAATCAGTATAAAGGGCCTGGCTACATACTGCGTGATCCTCGGATTGCTGTCGGGATGCACGTTTTTCCGGGCAATGTAACCGGTACGCGGAAAGTCCCAGGAACCTTTCTTACCGGTATTACCTGTAAAAAATGTTTCTATCACTTTATTGCCTTCACTCTTATTGATCCATAAACTCCCATTGTAACTAACATTCACATAAAAACGCGGCTCCCTGTTTACATACATGTTGTAAGTACCGGCAGTAGTATATTTGGTAGCTGTTGAAGAAAACCCTGTTTCCTTATAACCCGATCCGGATTCATAGATGCCTTTCCCGTTTTCCATTTCAAATTCATCTACCAGCTGCTGCGTAACGGCCACAGCTGCATATCCGCTGGCCAAACGGGGCGTTACGGAACGCTCCCAGTCTTTCAGCCCGTTGGAGGTCCTGGTGAAAATCACTTCTGAATTCCAGGGATCAAGGAATACATCACGGGTAGAGAGGTAAGGATCAAAGTTTCCATTGGCATCATTCTTACGGTACAGGGAAAAACTGAAACCGGTAATTACATCTTTGGCAGCATCGGCGGCGCGTTTCCATTTTTCACGATCGTATTGCGCGCTTATCAGTTGCTTGCCATCCAGGTTACGGAAGCCGGCATAGTCGGGGTTGCCATTGAACTGCGGACTGGCAGCCAGCAATAATACCCGGCTTTTAAAAGCTTTACAGGCAGCCTGTGTAGCCCGGCCATAATCATTTTCGCCCTGCGCGGTAAAATGCTTCGGGAGTTTCTGCGCGGCGAGATCCAGCTCCGATATAATATAGTTAACACATTCATCGTAGGAGTTCCGTGGCTTCTGCATCTCTTCATCTGTAGGAAGCAGGTCGCCGGCAATAGGAATATCTCCCAGGATAATGGCGGGGCCATACTGACGGATAATACCATAATAAAAGAATGCCCGCAGGAAGCGCGCCTCAGCCTTATATTGATCAATGAGATCCTGTCCGTTAGGCAGCGCCAGTATCTCTTTATTCCCGTCAATATGCTGCATAAAATAAGTAGCAGAGCGGATACCCTGGTAAAATTTAGTCCAGTTATTCATGTAGTCAGACGCGGCGCTCCAGTTACCCAGGTTCATGGGATAGGTGTTATAACCGGAACCCGGGCGGTCGTAAGTGATATCCGCATCATCTGAACATCCTTCCCAGGCGCAGGTATTGCGGTATGCTTCATTGGGAATGGTCACGTAGATATTGGCAAGGTATTCTTCAGAATATCTTCTTCGGTTAAATACCTGCTCAATGGTAATACGATCACTGGGAACCTGGTCAAGGAAGTTACTGTTACAGGAAGCCGTTAGCAGGGAAACGCCGACCAGTAAAACGTGAACTGTCTTTTTTATTTTCATCCGGAGAAAATTAATAAGTTAATGAATGATCAGAAGTTGACGGCAACGCCGGCAGAATATGATTTGGTACTTGAATAGGAAGCGCCTCTTCCATTGCCTACTTCTACATCCCAAAGCTTGAATGGAGAGAAGGTCAGTATGTTTACCCCTTGCAGGAAGATGTTGGCAGATTTCAGTTTCGCGCGTTTCATCCAGGAAGCTGGCAGGTTATAGCTTAACTGCAAAGTCTTTAACCGGATATAGTCGCTGTTCTTGATCCACCAGGTGCTGGCGGCATAGTTATCATTCAATGAACCTGCCATCATACGCGGATAAAAAACATCTTGCCGCGGGTTTTCTTCTGTCCACCGGTCGTTGATATTGCTGAATAAATTTCCGCGGCTGAGTCCCTGCTGGAAAGGCATGGTGCCTTCACCATTCAGCAGCACATCCACATGAGCGGCGCCCTGGAAAAGGGCCGACAGCCCAAAGGCTTTATAGCCGAGTGTAAATCCGAAGCCGTATACAATTTCAGGAACGTCGCCATACCCGATGGGAGCCTGATCGTACGAGTCAATTACACCATCGCCGTTAATGTCTTTGTATTTAATATCGCCGGCCCGTACATCGCCTGTTTGCCGGGGTGAATTCTGTACTTCTTTATCACTTTCAAAAAGCCCCAGTGCGATGTACCCAAACCGTTGTCCTACGCGCAGCCCTTTGCGGTCCAGCCACGGATATTTCCAGCTGGGATCATCATTCTCCACTACTTTATTCCTGTTGTAGGTAAAATTGCCCAGCAACTGCAGGGAGAAGTCGCCGAAACGGCGGTTATAGGTTACGGATGCATCTATCCCTTTATTATCAATGATACCCACATTACCAAAAGGCGCATTGATCATACCTATGTAACCCGGCAACGATTTGCGGCGCAGGAAAATACCGCTGCGGTATTCCCTGAAAAGATCTATCTGTAAGGTGAGGTTGTCGTGCAGTAGCCCTATATCAAAGCCCAGGTTGGTTTTGCGGGAAGTTTCCCATTGCACATCTACTGCGTATTCACCAATTTCTTTACCGGTAAATTTCTGGTTGATGTTCTTTCCAAAATAATAATCGCTGGTATTGGCTACTGTTGCCAGGTAGGCAAATCTTCTGCCGTCGATATTACTGTTACCCACAATACCATGCGAGAAGCGGATCTTAAAAAGTGATACCGTATTTTTTATACCGGAGAAGAAGTTTTCTTCCGATACTACCCAACCCAATCCTGCGGAAGGGAAAAAGCCATATCGCTGATCGGGGTAAAAGTTTTCCGAACCATTATATCCAAAGTTCACTTCTGCAAAATACCGGTTGCGGAAACCATAGGTGAAACGGCCTGCCAGTCCCTGAAAGCGGTAAGGCAGGGAGGTTTCCAGGTCGCCGGCATAGGTGTTGGCTTTATCGCTGCGGTTATACAGTAACATACCGGATACATCGTGCTTACCAAAACTCCTGTTATAGTTGAGTCCGAATTCAGAATAGAACGTGCGTTCTCCCTGGTTGCTTTTTGTATACTGGAGAAATTCTGTACCAATGGCCACCTGGTCAAACATAAGATTACCATCGGCATCCCGGCCGGTGGCCAGCCAGGTATCCGGCACTTTCGTATAGCGGTTACTGGTATAGTTATAGGCGTCAAATGAAAACATACCCGTTACGGATAATCCTTTCGTAAGAAAGGGCAGCTCCTGCGTAAGACGCAGATTAGAATACACCTGGCTTCTCCACTGGTTCGCATAACCGCCCTGGGTAAGGCTTGCCCAGGGATTGGACAACCCACCGGAACGAATATCGGCCACTTTACCATCAGGATAGCGCGTTGGAATCTGCACCGGTGTCATAAAATATGCATCCGTAAAAATGTCGGATACACCGGTAGTAGGCAGGTTCACGTTACTCAGGTAACCCTGAATACCCAGTTTAACAGTGGTAGTGGCGGAAGGCTTCAGCGTAATATTGGAAGTAACGTTATACCGCTTCAGGAAGATGGATGAATTGTACTTGGTGAGTTCATCTGTTTTATACATCCCCAGTTCATCATAATAACCAAGACCAATATAATACACCGATTTCTCGGAACCACCGCTGATATTGGCATTCGCATTTCTCACTTTCCCGTTGTTACGGAAAAGCTCTTTAAACCAGTCGACGTTAGGATACAGATAAGGATCGCTGCCATCAGCGGTTTTCTGAATCGCTTCATCGGAATACACCGGCGCGCTTCCCCGCGTGGTCAATGCTTCGTTCGACAATTTCATATAAGTAGGCCCATCGGCAAAAGAAGGGAGCTTGGAAAACTGGGTAATGCCTTCTGTATAGCGCAGGTTATAAGCGGGCTTACCCGGCTTACCGCTTTTGGTAGTGATAAGGATAACGCCGTTGGCGCCACGTACACCGTATACGGCCGTAGCGGAAGCATCTTTGAGCACAGAAAAGCTTTCAATATCTTCCGGATCTACATTGGAAATACTCCTGGGCACACCATCCACTAAGGTAAGCGGTGCGCTGAAGCCCTGCGTAAAAGTGGAAATGCCACGGATATAAATATTGGCATCGTTGTAACCCAGTTCACCGCTGCGTTGTACAGATACCATTCCGGCTACGCGGCCACCGAGCGACTGTGTAAGATTGGATACCGGCTGTTTCAGTTCTTTGGGCGTAATAGTTGCCTGCGCACCTACCAGGCTGATCTTTTTCTGTTCACCAAAACCTACTACCACTACTTCTTCCAGCGCAGACGATGCCTCTTCCAACACCACGTCTATCTTGTCTTTCTGCTGTACCGGAATTTCCTGTTTACGGAATCCCATCAAACTAAATACCAGCACGGCATTATCATCTACTGATAAAATAAATTTACCATTACCATCTGTACCGGTACCCAGGCGGGTGCCTTTAATAGCAACGGTTACGCCTACCATCGGCTGACCCGCAGAATCTACTACCACACCGGTTATTTCTCTTTTGCCTCCGGCAGAAAGATTGGCCGCGGGAGGCAGATCTTTAGTAGCTACTGAAATGTTCTGACCAGAAGTTCTGAACTGCAAACCGGTACGCTCACCAATGTCCTGCAACAGTTTGGCCACCGCAATATTTTTGTAGTTCACTGTTAATTTCTTCCCGGTAGTTTCCAGCGATTTATCATACAGGAAACGGAAAGTGGTTTGCTTTTCTATGGCATGAAACAATGCAGTTACCGGCGCCTCTTTCAGTTGAATAGTGACGGTTTGCGTTTTCGGGTCCTGCGCCTGTGCCTGCACCGGCGCCATATAAATGGCTGCAGCCAGGAATGCGCACAGGAAGCCCCTCACGGCCCTTCGCGGGCCGCGTAATGCGGACAATAAAATTAGGATCATACGTTAGGTTTTGTTAGCGTAGTATGTATTAAAACAGGATTAAGCGGTTTATTTTTTTTCCATACGGATAATATTTCCCTCTCGCCGGTATTGCAGATGATAGATAAAACAAATAGATTCCAGTACAGACTCCAGTGATGTATTGGCCTGTAAGCCTGACAATACATGCTTTCCCATTTGCGGCGTTTCCAGGATGATGCGCACACTGTACCATCGCTCCAATATAGTAGTCACTTCGCCCAGTGTAAGATTATCCATATTGATAATTCCCTGCTGCCAGGAGTTCATCTTATGCGGTTCTTCCGTGAAGCTCGTAAACGCAGTGCCGGCACTGTCGTAGCTAACCTTACTTCCCTTTTCCAGCACAACCTGTTTCCCTTCAGGCGCTACTACTTTTACTTTCCCGGTGGCAACGCTCACCATCAGTTTTTCACCCGGATAATGTTTCACATTGAAAGAAGTCCCCAACACCTGCGTCCGCACATTACCTGTATGCACAACAAAAGGAATTTTCCTGTCGGGATGTATCTCAAAAAAAGCTTCCCCATCCAGTATCACATCACGGGATACAGATTTGTAGGTTTCTTTGTAACGGATAACAGACCTGGCATTTAAGATCACCACGGAACTATCCGGCAGTACCACCCGTTTAATTTCTCCGTCCCTGGCGGCAATGGTGGTGTACCGCAGCTCATGACGCGGCCATAACATCAGTAAGCCCGGCAATACCAGCAACATGGCGGCATAAGGCAACCAGCGACGGAAATAGCCCCGTTTCACCAACCTGTTTTTTTGCAGCGCAGTATTCACTACTTTGTTTTTCAACCCGGCAGATAGTGGTTGCAGCTCGCTTTGAAACCATTCTTCCACCGGCATCAGTTCGCCGTGGTTGTTTTCTTCGAGCAACTGTAAAAGCAACCGGAGCTCCTCCTGGCTGGCAGTGTTATGTTGTACTTTTTCTATCAGCTCCTGTAACAGGCCGGCATCAGGTTTCATCATATACAGTTCACTTCTTCCTATATATACACTAAAAAAAGGGGGACTACTTAGTGGAAGAAAAAAATTATTTCAGGAAGAATAATATCAGCAACAGGATGTAGGCATCTTTCAACTCTGCTTTTATTACTTTAAGACTGCTGTGGATATGCGCTTCTACAGTACGTATAGAGATCCCAAGTTTGTCGGCGATTTCGCGGTGCGACAATCCCTCTTCCCTGCTCATACGGAATACTGCGCGCTGTTTGTCGCCCAGCGAATCCAGCACGCCCTGGTACTGCCTGTACAATTCATTATAATCCAGCCGGTGTAAGATACTGTCTGCCGGCTGCAGCAAGGCGTTCTCCGGATCTGTGGTCATCAGCCGGCGGCTTACTTTATTACGGATAAAATTCAGGATATGATTTCTTGCGATCGTAAATAACAATACCTGCACATCAGCAGTCTCATCCAGCTTTTCGCGGAAGTGCCATAGTTTGAGGAAAATATCCAGCAGGAGTTCTTCCGCATCTTCCTCAATGGCCACCTTCTTCCTGCAATAGCCCAATACCCTCGGCCCCAGCAGATCCAGTAAGCTACGCAATGCTTCTTCGTCTCCTTCGCGGAAACGGCGCAAGAGAAAAGGCGAAATAAGAATAGTTGTATTGTCCATGCAGGAGACAAAATTAATAAGCCATTGTTAACGTAAGGTTATGATATGATTAACAGCGCAGTCCATTATTTTTTCATTATTCGTCTGGTGGAATTTTACGTCCATCAATATTAATAAAAATAATCTTGTGGAGAAAGAAATTTCGGTGGCTTAACGGGAGCTAACAATGATCGTTGCAGTATACCTGCTAAAAAGCAAAAGGGAGACCGGCTTACTGGTTCCCCTTTTGCGAAAATTAAATATTTCCTTTCTTCAGTTCCTTAACGGCATAATCACATGCCCGCGCGGTAAGCGCCATATAAGTGATAGAAGGATTCACACAGGAGGAAGACGTCATACAGGCGCCATCTGTTACAAATACATTTTTAGCAGCGTGTACCTGGTTAAAACCATTCAGCACCGACGTTTTAGGATCTTTACCCATGCGGGCCGTTCCCATTTCGTGAATGCAATGTCCCGGAGGAGGCGCACTGTCGTAGCCATGTACATTTTTCAGTCCTGCTGCTTCCAGCATTTCTATCGCGCTGGCCTGCATATCCTTGCGCATGGCCATTTCATTCTCTTTAAATTCACAGTCGATATCAAGAGTAGGCAGTCCGTATTTATCTTTCTTATTTTTATTCAGCACTACCTTATTTTCAAAATAAGGCAGGTGTTCGCCCCAGGAACCGATGCCCATATTCCATTTACCGGGTTCGCCCTGGGCTTCTTTCAGCTGAACGCCTATGCCATCCATGCTGATACCACGGCCTCTTTGTGCGCCGCCCTGGTAGCCAAATCCACGCACATAATCTTTTTGCAGGGTGTTGGCGTTGGTGTTACGGAAACGCGGAATATAAATACCGTTGGGTCTGCGGCCGCTGCTGTAGTATTGGTCTTCAAAACCATCAAACTCTCCACCGGCGCCTACACCATAATGGTGATCCATGAGGTTGTGCCCCAGTTGCCCGCTGTCGTTGCCAAACCCGTTAGGGAAACGTTCAGAAACTGAGTTGAGCATGATCCAGCTGGTACCCAGCGTGGAGCCGTTCAGGAAAATAATATCAGCGTAGTATTCTACTGTTTGCAGGGTATGGGAATCCATCACCCTTACGCCGGTAGCTTTACTTTTATCTTTATCATATAATACTTCCAGTACAATAGAATCCGGGCGAAGGGTCATATTACCTGTTTTGGCGGCTGCCGGCAGGGTAACGCCGTTGCTGCTGAAGTAACCGGTAAACGGACATCCCCGGGCGCACAGGTTACGGAACTGGCACGGACCACGGTCCTTTAATCCTTTGGTGAGATGCGCTGCACGGCCAATGGTGAGGATACGGTCGTTATACTTTTCCTTGATGCGCGCAGCAACGTGCTTCTCGAGGCAGTTCATTTCCATTGGCGGCAGGAAAACGCCGTCGGGCAATTGGGGTAACCCTTCCGCCTGACCGCTTACGCCGATATATTCTTCTACATATTTATACCAGGGGGCAATGTCTTTGTAGCGGATAGGCCAGTCTACACCATGACCGTCTTTTGCATTGGCTTCAAAGTCAAGGTCGCTCCAGCGATACACCTGGCGGCCCCACATGAGGGAGCGGCCACCTACATGGTATCCCCGCAGCCAGTTGAAGGGCTTTATTTCGTTGTAAGGATTCTCTTTATCATTTACCCAGAATTGCTGCGTGGCTTCATCAAAAGCGTAACACTGGCTCTGGATGGGATGATTCTCCCGCATTTCATTGGTGGTGTTAAGATGGTGCGCAAATTCCCACGGCGCTTTCATAGCGGTGGTGTAGTCTTTAATGTGCTCTACATTGCGGCCTCTTTCCAATACCAGCGTTTTCAATCCTTTTTCACTCAGCTCTTTGGCTGCCCATCCGCCGCTGATACCGGAACCTACTACGATGGCATCATACGTATTTTCCTTCTCTGCCTTGATATTAAGATTCATATCGTTGTGTTTAACGCGACAAGCGGCCAGGGATCAGCTTTTCCAAAAGCTATCCCTGACCGCTACGCACTTATCATTTTTTAAATATTGCCTTTCTTCAGTTCCTTCACGGCATAGTCTACTGCGCGGGCAGTTAACGCCATATACGTGAGAGAAGGGTTTACGCAGGAAGCGGAGGTCATGGATGCGCCATCTGTTACAAATACATTCTTCACAGCGTGCATCTGGTTAAAGCCGTTGAGCACCGATGTTTTAGGATCGCGGCCCATACGTGCGGTACCCATTTCGTGAATGGCCATACCCGGATAAGACCCGTTGTCGTATGTTTTCACGTTTTTAATACCTGCGGCTTCCAGCATTTCTGCGGCGTCATTCATCATGTCCACACGCATTTTCTTTTCGTTCTCCTTGAACTCTGCATCAAATTTCAATACAGGCTGGCCCCATGCATCTTTCACAGAGGTATCCAGGGTTACCTGGTTGGATTCATAAGGCAAACATTCACCGAAGCCACCTAAACCGATGCTCCATTGACCCGGTTCGGTGAGCATTTCCTTGAAGTCTTTACCCACACCCATTTCAGCGATACCGCGGCTCCAGCCTGAGCGGCTGGCGCCACCCTGGTAACCAAATCCACGGATATAATCACGTTTATCGCTACCGATGTTGCGGTAACGGGGAACATAGATCCCGTTAGCACGGCGGCCGAAATAGTATTTATCGTCGTATCCTTCCGCAGTACCGCCGGCGCCTGTACGGAAATGGTGATCCATCAGGTATTTGCCCAGTACGCCGCTGTCGTTACCCAACCCATTCGGGAAGCGGGAGGAAATAGAGTTCATCATTACAAAGGTAGAACCGAGGGTAGAACCATTGATGAAGATGATCTTCGCATAGTATTCCACCATTTGCTTCGTGTGCTTGTCAATCACCTTTACGCCCGTTGCCTTGCCTTGCTTTTCATCATAGATGATGGAATTTACAATGGAATCAGGGCGAAGCGTGAGGTTACCGGTAGCTCTTGCTGCCGGCAGTGTGGAGGATTGTGTGCTGAAATAAGCGCCAAACGGACATCCGCGGCTGCAAAGGTTACGGTACTGGCATTTCTCACGGCCGGGAAGCGGCTGCGTAATGTTGGCTACACGCCCCATGGTAATATTACGGCCCTTGAACTTTCCTTCCACGCTGGCCTTTAGATCTTTTTCCACGCAGTTCATTTCCATAGCCGGCATAAACTGGCCATCAGGCAGCTGCGGAAGCCCTTCACGGGTACCGCTGATACCGGCAAATTTCTCTACGTAGTCGTACCAGGGAGCAATGTCTTTATAACGGATAGGCCAGTCTACGGCAATGCCGTCTTTCAGGTTGGCTTCAAAATCAATATCGCTCAGGCGGTACGACTGACGGCCCCACATAATGGATTTACCACCCACAATATCCGGGCGGTACCAGTCGAAACGCTTTACTTCATTATACGGACTTTCGGAATCGTTGATCCAGTATTTTTCGTTGTGTTCACTATAGGGATAGTCGCGGCTCAGTTTAGGATGTGTTTCGCGCTGATCTATGGTGATACGGCCGCGGTGTTTAAACTCCCACGGATCTTTGGTAGCGGTTTCATAGTCTTTCACATGCTCCAGTGGTTTACCACGATCGAGCATGAGTACTTTTAAGCCTTTTTCTGTCAGCTCTTTGGCTGCCCATCCACCACTCACACCTGAGCCAATTACGATGGCATCATAAGTATTTTCAGCCTGTGCTTTTATATTCAGGTTCATTTAATTTGGATTTAGAAAGTAAAAAGAAGATTATATCGCCCAGGCCTTCTCTCCTTTGGTGTAAGGAGTGCAACCTTCGTACTTACCGGGAACGGCTACATAGCGCAGTGCTTTGGTGGCACCCGGTTCGGAAGTGAAATAACCCAGCAGGGTTAATTCTTTCAGGTACTGGAAATAATGGGTAGGATCCCCTTCTTTTTTATCTTTACGCTTGTTGTACTCTACGCGCTCTTTTTCAATCCCTGTCAGGAGTTCGGTACGTTGTTCCGGAGTAATATCCATGAAGCCTTTTTTGAATTGCTTCTCACTTGCCTCATTAATTTTTAATAACCCATCGAGGAACACCTGCTGATCTTCCTTCTTGTAGCAATCGTTCATCATCACAATGATAAAGTCTTCTACTTTGGCATCTTTTGCACCAGGAGTACTGGTTTTGGGTATGATGGTTTCCGCTATCTCCGCTAATAAAGCTTTGGTTTCCGGCTTTTGAAGATCGTAGTTCTTAGGAGCGGAACCTGTACAGCTTTCTAAAGCTGATAACGTGGAAGCGGAAATGGCGGTGCCCAACAAAATCGCCACATTCCTTATTGCGTCTCTTCTGTGCATAAATAGTAAGTTGATTTGACCTTCGAACAAGTTGGAAAAAATTCTTCTAAAAACCAAATAAAGAGGGGTGAAATATGCATGAGCAGTTAAAAAACAGGAAGAAGTAAAAAAAGAAGATGGGTAGATGTAAGTCTGTATTACGACTTCCATCTACCCATCGGCCTGTGCAATGTGGCAACTGCTACAGGATGTATTTTCCTTTGTCGTCTACCAGTACAACCGGCAGGCGGTGGTGTTTTTCAAAATAATCGTACGCTGACCTGAGTTCCGCCCAGAATTGTTTGGAGGAATTGTCTGTCATTGTAAAGGTGCCCAGGTAGTTCATGGAACCTGGGTTGCCAAATTTCACAGGGAACACATGCACCGGTATGAAGTCCTGTCCTGCATTCTTTGCATTTACTGCTAAAATGTATACCTCATCAATGAACTCATCAGTTAAAGGAATACAGCCTACGGTGATACAATTGCCGTGGATATAGATTTCACCGCCCGGGTTTTTCGGATCGCTCAGGATGCGGTCTGAAAAATTCGGGTAGTTGATCCCCAGCGACAGGTGATAGTTACTGTTCGGGTTAAAATCGTTGATATAGTAGAATCCTTCCGGAACCTGCCGGTCGCCTTCCTTACGTTTAGGTCCCATTTTACCGGAGAGCGTACACACCCGGTAAGATTTGAACAAACGGAAAGTATCCTGGGGGTTATTTTTCACCCAGATTTCCATTTCACTGTCCAGTTTGAAGGAACGGACAAACATATATCTCGCAGGGTAAACAAGACCCTTCTTTTCGAATTCTTTTTTCAGCAACTCCTCCTTTTCACGGTATGCCTCCCCTACTTTGGGAAACATTTTCTGATTGTCGAGGAAAGATTGCTGGGCAAAAATTTTACCTGCACCCAACAAAATCAGGACGATTACAACAAGTCGCTTCATAATACTATTCAACAAATTTTAATGTTTATACCAGGTTTATATAAGCAAGATAAAACAATAACAGGGCAAAAATAAAATATATTACCATACTCACTTTCCTGTTGGCAATCTTCAATATATAGTGCTTGTGCCCCTGATAGATCAATATAGCCGTAAAGGCCTGGAAAATCCCACCTAACAAAAACAATACACCGAACAGCGTTTGCATCCTCATAAAAAACGGAACTCTTATTTTTATATTGTAAAGTTACGCGTTTATTACGTTACTGTAGCTTTATCCATTCCAGTTTTACGGTAGCCGCGTCCATGCCGGAACTAAAAGTGGCACGAACCGGGTACTTTCCATTATAGGCGTAGGTATAGGTGTTGGTAACCACCCTGGAAGTGTTTGGGCTGCTGATGTTTTCGGTAAGCACGTTGTGGGCCGACAGGCTTCCGGCGCCGCCTTCCAGCAGGATGCCCAGCTCGGGCTGCAGCTGCTGCGGGTTCAGTTTGCGGTCGTAGGTATAACTAACGGACGACGTATACACGAACTTGCTGTACCCTGGCTGTTTTCCATAGGTATCCATCCGTTCTACATCTCCTTCCTGGTTCCAGGTATACTCCAGGTACCCACTGTTTTCCCAGCCGGCTTTGACAGTGTTACGGCCAAACTGGTAGCGCCTGGCTAATTTACCACTGTTGTCATACACCAGGGAATCGTAGGAATACAGGGCATTGTCACGATAGTAGGTGATCTTCGATACCTTGTCGCTCTTGTACTCAAACGACAGGTAAGGCTCGCCGGTAACGGCTTTTTCATCGGCAGCCGACAGGCACCTCACCAGGCGGCCATTTTCGTATACCGGCAGCTGGATGTCGCTGTAGGTATCATTTTCTGATTTGCGCAGCTGTACAATTCTGCGGATGGTTTTGTCCGTGTTGTACTCCACCAGGGTTTGCCCTGCCGGTGATACTACTTTGTGCAGGTACGTTTGCTGATCGCCTCCGTTGTGGAGATTGATATGGTTGCCTTCGCTACGGAAAGCAGTAAGGACGGTGAACGATGTCACCAAAGCGGCATAGATAGCCCCGCGGGCTATGGAAGTTGTGAGCATAGGTTACAAATATTAAATATAAATATACTGTGTAAAAATAACTAAAGTGTGGCGAATGTGGGAAAAGACGCAATATATACGCGCATTTTCAGCGGACGGTTTAAAATAACGCGATATTTACATATCGTTAACATTCGAATATATTTTATAATCGCCTTCGGCGATGCGGATTCTGTCTTTCTCCCGATTAGACTGATCAGGCTGATTACATTGATTTTATTTTTTAGAATTATTTTGATTTTAGTAAAAAGATGAGGGAAGATCACAGCGAAATACGCTGCGATCTTCCCTCATCTTTTACATCCAAAAAAGTGCGGATTTTGCCAGATTATGTTTATCTTTATAATGTGCTTAAAGCATTGATATTCAGTTTATTCCTCTGACGGAACCTGTTGAAAGAATGTTTCAGACCCCCCTATAGCACATTGATACACAATACGTTACCGATCAAGTCCACGTCACCTCCACATCACCTCCGCGTCAAGTCCATACCAAAGGCATATGCTAAGTATGAGCTAAGTATATGCAAAGCATCAGCTAAGCATGAGCTATCTCCCCCATCTCCTAAAGAAAAAAGTAAAATCAATGTAATCAACCTGATCAGCCTAATCGGGAGAAAGACAAAATCCGCTCCGGAAAACCGGAGCGGACTGCAGTTAAAATAGTTGTAACCTCCCACCGGGAGCTGAAGAATTATAAATTACCGCGCAGCGCCTGTTCTCTTTCTATAGACTCAAACAACGCTTTAAAGTTGCCTTTACCAAAAGACTGCGCGCCCTTGCGCTGAATAATTTCAAAAAACACCGTTGGCCGGTCCTGGATAGGCTTGGTGAAAATCTGCAACAAGTACCCTTCATCATCACGATCCACCAGGATGCCTAACTTTTGCAACGGCGCAATCTCCTCATCAATCTTACCCACCCTGTCCAGCAAGGTTTCATAGTACACTGGTGGCACCGTGAGGAACTCTACTCCCCTGTTCTGCAGCTCAGTTACTGTTTTCACAATGTCGTTGGTAGCAATGGCCACATGCTGCACACCCGGCCCGCCATAGAAATCAAGGTACTCTTCAATCTGCGACTTTTTCTTTCCTTCTGCCGGTTCATTAATCGGGAATTTCACACGGCCGTTACCGTTACTCATCACCTTACTCATCAAGGCTGAATACTCGGTGGAAATATCGCTGTCGTCGAAAGAGATCAGGTTCCTGAAACCCATCACGCGCTCGTAAAATCCAACCCAGGTATTCATCTCATTCCAGCCTACATTACCTACGCAGTGATCTACATATAATAAGCCGGTGTCAGTTGGGTTGTAATTCGTTTTCCATTCCTTGAAACCTGGCATAAACAGCCCTTTATAGTTTTTACGTTCTATAAAAAGATGCACGGTATCGCCATAGGTATGGATACCACTCCGTACTACTTCGCCAAATTCATCTTTCTCTGTAACCGGCTCCAGGTAAGGCGTAGCGCCGCGTTTCACCGTTTCCTCGTAAGCAGAGCGGGCATCGTCTACCCACAACGCCAGTACTTTCACGCCATCGCCATGCTTGGCAACGTGACGGGCGATTTCCGTATCCGGCAACAGGGAGGTGGTGAGTACAAAGCGCAGTTTATTCTGCACCAGCACATAGGAAACCCTGTCTTTTACACCGGTTTCAGGACCGGCATAAGCTACCGACTGAAAGCCGAAAGCAGTTTTATAATAATGAGCCGCCTGCTTGGCGTTGCCTACATAAAACTCAACGTAGTCGGTACCGTTGAGTGGTAAAAAGTCCTGCTGACCGGTTAAGTTGTCCGCATTCACTAATGCTGTTTCCATAACATTCAATTGTTTTGGTTTTATAAGTTGGTTGGTTTTTGTGTATCATTTTATTCTGCCCAGCTCATTACATAGCTGCCATCTTCAATACCCAGTGCTGCTTCGGTGATCTGGAGTGGGTGAAAGGTGTCTACCATCACTGCCAGCTCCTTTGTTTCCTTTGCGCCGATGCTTTTTTCCACGGCTCCGGGGTGAGGCCCGTGCGGAATCCCCGCAGGATGCAGGGTAATCATCCCCCGCACCACATGCTTACGGCTCATAAAGTCACCGTCTACATAATATAATACCTCATCACTGTCGATGTTACTGTGATTATACGGCGCAGGGATGGCCTGCGGGTGGTAATCAAATAACCGCGGACAGAAGGAACACACTACAAAGTTGTTGCCCTCAAAGGTCTGATGCACCGGTGGCGGCTGGTGTACCCGCCCGGTGATCGGTTCAAAATCGTGGATGGAAAAGGCAAACGGGTATTCGCATCCATCCCAGCCAACTACGTCGAAGGGATGATGTTTATAATGAATGGGATAAATCACCCCTTTCTTTTTAATCCGGATCAGGAAGTCGCCTTCCTCATCAATGGTTTCCAGGTGCTGTGGCTGCCGGATATCCCGCTCGCAGTAAGGGGAATGCTCCAGCAATTGGCCGTATTTGCTCAGGTATCTTTTCGGATAACGGATAGGACTAAACGATTCTACAATAAACAGGCGGTTATCTTCCGTATTAAAAACAATCTGGTAAATAGTGCCGCGGGGCACCACCAGGTAATCGCCATAGCCGAACTCCAGCTGGCCATACTGTGTTTTCAACACACCACTGCCTTCATGTACAAAAATCATTTCATCCGCATCGGCATTTTTGTAAAAATATCCCTCCATACTTTTCCGGGGCGATGCCAGCACAATATGAAGATCACTGTTTACCAGCACGGCTTTGCGGCTATCTAAAAAGTCGTCTTCCGGCTTAATGTTGAACCCGATAAAGCTGCGGTGCTTCAGCATCTTCTCTTCTGCTACCTTTGGCGCAACGGAATAAGGTTCATCTACTTTTACAATCTCCGTAGGGGGGTGACAGTGATACAACAAGCTGGAGTGGGAAGAGAACCCCTCCGTGGAAAACAACTGCTCCGAATACAGCTGGCCGTCCGGTTTACGGAACTGGGTATGGCGCTTATGCGGTATTTGTCCTAGTTTATAATAATGTGGCATGACAGGTGGTTTGAGAAAATTGTTCTGGTGTACAATTAAAAGATTGAATGGGTGTATGATTCATTGTACTGGTGTATGATTCATATTTATATGATACAGCGCAACCTGCTGATGGCAGCAAAAATTAAGATACACATGCGCAGGAATAGCAACTGAATACTATTACAAAGTTACGGTATATAAACACGAAGGATGGCCGGTAGCGGCCGTTGGGAAAGGTTATGCCAAAGTCGAATCCATGGCAAGCGTGGCCATGAGAAAGTAGTAGTTAAGCTGACTGTTGCTTGTATATTTCAGTGAAATGGACAAGTGGCAATTGTTTAGGCGACTAAGGTAAGGAAAAACTGCGATTCCCAAATGATTTTTGTAATAGGCAGGATTTAGGGAGATATCAGTCATAAAATTGTCACCAAAACATCATTCTATCAAAAATCACAAATCACGAAATCACAACTACACGGTTTATATTTTGAATATAATTCTAAAAATTAGCCGTAATAAGTATCAAAAATCAACAAACGACCCTAATTTTAAAACATTTCTAAAAATAGCCACTGCGCTTTTATTTACCAGTGTAATTGTGGACTTTTGTTACACAATCGTCATATTCCAATAGTGATACCGTTCTACACATACCAGTTCTCTTCGGTTTCTGCCTCCAGGCAGATAGCGGGCACTATGGCGACAACGACCACCATTATTACAACCCCACTGCGGGGTTAGTTTTCACATATTATCCAACGACCACAAGGGTGGTACATAACCGGGAGGACCCGGACTTATCTATGTATAAATTTTCCATATGCAAGTATTAAAATTTGGCGGCACTTCAGTGGGAAGCGCCAAAGCAATAGAACAGGTTTGCAACATCCTCAAACAATATAAACCTGCCGGTAAATATGCTATCGTTGTATCTGCACTTGGCGGGGTAACGGATAAGCTTATACGCTGCGGACAACTCGCGGAACAAGGCAAGGAAGACTATAAAAGTGTATTACAGGAAATTGAAGCCAGGCACCTCGATACCATCCGTGAACTATTCCCTATCACCGCACAAAGCGGGCAAATCAGCCAGCTGAAGAAAAAACTCAATGCCCTCGAAAACCTCTGCGATGGCATCTTCCAGGTAGCAGAACTCAGTCCACGTACCCTGGATAAAATCATGAGCTACGGCGAACTGATGTCCTGCGTGATAGTAGCCGAGAAACTGAAACAACAGGGATTCTCCGCTACCTGTAAAGACAGCCGCGAACTCATCGTAACAGACAACCACTTCGGCCATGCCGCCGTTAACTTTGTTGCCACCAATCACCATATTACACAGTTCTTTGCACAGTCGCCCGCCGACTATGTAGTACTGCCAGGCTTTGTAGCCGCTACCCCCGATGGCGAAACCACTACCCTCGGCCGCGGCGGCTCCGACTATACCGCCGCTATCGTGGCTGCTGCCGTAAATGCAGCCGTACTCGATATCTGGACAGATGTCAGCGGCATGATGACCGCCGACCCACGCATCGTATCACAGGCCATTCCTATCTCACACATCTCTTATGTGGAAGCAATGGAGCTGTCGCACTTCGGCGCCAAAGTCATCTATCCCCCCACCATCCAGCCGGTGATGAGTAAACGCATCCCCATCTGGATCAAAAATACTTTTGCCCCGGAAGATCATGGCACCCTCATACAGGATAGCGCCGACCGCAGCTTCCCCGTAACAGGCATCTCCGGTATCCCCAACATCGCCCTGCTCACCCTTGAAGGTAGCGGCATGGTGGGCATCCCCGGGTTCTCCAAACGCCTGTTTGAATCCCTCTTACGGGAACGCATCAACGTAATCCTTATTACCCAAAGCTCTTCCGAACACTCTATTACCGTGGGTATCCATGAAGCAGATATGCTGAAAGCCAAAACTGCGGTAGACAGCGAGTTTGCACAGGAAATAAGCGAAAAACGGATAGAACCTCTCCTCGTGGAAAAAGACCTTTGCATCGTGGCCGTAGTAGGTGATAAAATGAAAAACCATCACGGCACCAGCGGTAAGCTCTTTGGCACCCTGGGCAGGAACGGTGTGAACGTAAGGGCTATCGCGCAGGGATCTACCGAAAAAAATATCTCCGCAGTGATCAACAAAGCCGATATCAAAAAAGCACTGAACGTAATGCACGAAACCTTTTTTGAAACACCCCTCAAACAGGTGAACCTCTTTATCGCCGGCGCAGGAAACGTAGGCAGCAAACTGCTGGAACAACTGGAACAACAGCAATACTACCTCCAGCATGAACTGGGCCTGCAGATCCGGGTAACCGGCCTGGCCAACAGCCGTCATACCCTCATCAGCGAAGCAGGCATCACGTTGCTGGACTGGCGCGAACAACTGGAAAAGGCCAACCATATCAGCACCGCCGATTTCGTGCAGCAGATAAAAAACATGAACCTCCGCAACAGCGTATTCGTGGATAATACCGCCAGCAGCGACATCGCAGCTGTATACCACGAATTCCTGCAACACGGTATTTCCGTAGTTACCTGCAATAAAATTGCCTGCTCATCAGACTACGCCTATTATAAACAACTGAAAGACCTGGCCCGCAAATACAACGCCTCCTTCCTGTTTGAAACCAACGTGGGAGCAGGACTACCGGTTATCAATACACTGAATGACCTGATCCGCAGCGGCGACAAAGTACACAGCATCGAAGCCGTGCTATCCGGCAGCCTCAACTTCGTGTTCAACCATTTCCTAAATGGCACCAGCTTCCGCGAAGTAGTGAAAGCCGCACAGGATGAAGGCTACACTGAACCCGATCCGCGCATCGATCTGAGTGGTAAAGACGTAATGAGAAAGATCCTCATCCTGGCCCGTGAAAGCGGCGCCGCCATTGAAATGGATGAAATCACCAACCATTCGTTCCTGCCCGCCGAATGCCTCGACGCCCCTTCTGTACCCGCCTTCTATGAAGAGCTGGATGTACATGCCGGTCACTTCCAGGGACTACGCGAAGCTGCCGACGCTGAAGGCAAACGCCTCAAGTTTGTAGCCCGCTATGAAGATGGCAAAGCCTCTGTAGGACTGCAAAGCGTGGCTCCCGATCATCCGTTCTTTAAACTGGAAGGCAAGGACAATATCGTGCTGTATACCACCAGCCGGTACAAAGACCAGCCGCTGATCGTAAAAGGCGCAGGAGCAGGAGCAGATGTTACCGCCTCCGGCATCTTCGCAGACATCATCCGGAGTGCCAGATTGTAAACTTTCCATGAATTGAGTTGCAATCCTGACAATCAATTATTAAATTAAACTAACTTAAAGGTGATATGGACAGTATAAAAGTATTTGCGCCGGGAACAGTGGCCAATGTAGCTTGTGGCTTTGACGTAATCGGACTGGCGCTGGACGCGCCGGGAGATGAAATGATCCTTCGCAGGAGCAGCGAACCAGGCATCCGCATTACTGCCATCCACGGTGCGGACCTGCCCCTGGAAACATCGCGTAATGTAGCCGGCGTAGCCGTTCAGGCTTTATTACAGAAATACGACCAGCCGGATATCGGTATCGAAATAGAGATCTTTAAAAAGATCCACCCCGGCAGCGGCATCGGCTCCAGCGCCGCCAGCAGCGCCGGCGCGGTGGTAGGCGTCAATCATTTACTGGGAGAACCCTTCTCCAAAAAACAACTGGTAAGGTTTGCGATGGAAGGTGAACGGCTGGCCTGCGGCTCCGCCCACGCGGATAACGTAGCCCCCGCCATCCTCGGCGGCTTCACACTGGTGAGAAGCTACCGCCCACTGGATATTACCACGCTTCATACCCCGGAACACCTGTGGGTTACCGTGATACATCCGCAGATAGAAGTAAAAACGTCTGACGCCCGCGAAATACTGAAACAAAAAGTACTCATGACAGACGCCATCCGGCAATGGGGCAACGTAGGCGCACTGGTAGCCGGGCTTTACCAGGACGATTATGAACTGATCAGCCGCTCGCTGGAAGATGTGATCGTGGAACCCATCCGCTCCATCCTCATCCCGGCTTTCCACGAACTGAAACTGAAATGTAAAGAAGCCGGCGCCCTCGGCGGCGGTATCTCCGGTTCCGGCCCCTCTGTTTTTATGCTCAGCAAAGGAGAAGAAAATGCCCGCAAAGTAGCGGCTACGATGGATAGCGTTTACGCACCACTTGGCGTGGATTATAAAATCTACGTTTCCCAGATTAACACCGCCGGTGTAAAAGTGATTGACTAACTAATTAACAACGTTTTATTCATGCAGTATTTCAGCTTACAGAACAAGCAGCACCAGGTAAATTTCGAAACAGCAGTAGTACAGGGATTAGCACCAGACAGAGGACTCTATTTTCCGGAACAGATACCAACGCTGGATAAAGACTTCATCAATAACCTGCATAATTATACGGACCACGAGATCGGACTACAAGTAATCCGCCCGTTTGTAGGCGATGAAATACCCGAAGAAGCATTAAAAAAGATAGTAACCGATACCTTACATTTTCCTTTCCCGGTACAGAAAGTAACCGGTCATACTTATGCCCTGGAACTGTTTCACGGCCCTACCCTCGCATTTAAAGATGTGGGCGCGCGCTTTATGGCAGGCTGCCTCGGCTACTTCCGCCGCAACAGCACCACCCCGGTAACCGTACTGGTAGCCACTTCCGGCGATACCGGCGGCGCCGTGGCCAATGGGTTCTATAATGTTCCCGGCGTGGAAGTAGTGATCCTCTACCCTTCCAACAAAGTAAGTGTGCTGCAGGAAAAACAACTCACCACACTGGGCAACAATATTCATGCACTGGAAATAGAAGGCACTTTCGACGACTGCCAGCAACTGGTAAAAACCGCGTTCCTCGACCAGGAACTGCAGGCACGCCGCCCGCTCACCAGCGCCAACTCCATCAACGTAGCCCGCTGGCTGCCGCAGATGTTCTACTATTTCCTGGCATACAAACAAATGAAAGCGGCACATCCCAAACTCGTGTTCTCCGTACCCAGCGGCAACTTCGGCAACATCTGCGCAGGCATGATGGCCGCCGCTATGGGATTACCGGTATCACACTTTGTAGCTGCCACCAATATCAACGATACGGTTCCCCGCTTTATGGAAAGTGGTAAATATGAACCAGGCAAAGCATCGCCTACCATGTCTAACGCAATGGATGTGGCAGACCCCAGTAACTTTGTACGTATCCTGGAACTGTTTGGCAACAGCCTCCCCTCCCTCGCAGAAAAACTTACGGCCTACAGCTTTAATGATAAAGATACCGCCCGCACAATGGAGCAGGTATGGAAAGAAAACCATTACATGCTGGACCCTCATGGCGCCGTAGGCTTCATGGGACTGCAACGTTACCTGGAACATTCACCGGAGCTGACAGGCGTTTTCCTGGAAACAGCCCATCCCGTGAAATTTGAAGACACCGCCCCTAAATCTATCCGGGAAGAAATATATACTCCCGCAAAGGTGATGTCTTTATATGGTAAGGAAAAACAGGCTACCCTGCTGGCTGCCGACTACCCAGCTTTCAAAAACTGGTTAATGCAATAATGATTCTGTAGTTTTGGCGCCAGTATGAAGTATTTACCTATCCTCCTGTTATTGATGGGTGCGCAGGCATGTAACAATGCCGGCACCCGGCAGCAGAATACTGCCAGCCGCCCGGACTCCGTGTTGTACAGCGATATCATCCGGCCGGTAACGGATTCTATTTCACAGTTTCCCAACAGTCCCGATCTGTATTACCATCGCGCACTGCTGCTGTTTAATACCAACCCGGCACTGGCACAGGCCGATTTTGAAAAGGCCGCCTCCCTGATGCCGGCAAACACCGACTACTGGGCCGGCGCCGGTGAAGCCGCCCTGATCGTGAATGATTATAAAAAAGCGGCCGCAAATTTTCAGCAGGCCCTGGCTACCGCTCCCGGCTATACGTACCTGGAATACCGCCTTGCCACTGCGCTGATAGAAAATAAACAATACGCCGAAGCAGACAGCATCGCTAACGTGCTCGCACAAACGACAGATGCCCGTGATAAGGCATTCTACCTGAAAGCCCGCATGGCGGAAGATAAACAGGATACCACCACGGCTATCCGTCACCTTACCTCCGCTATTCATGCCGCCGGTAAACAACCTGAATTTGAAGCCGTGATGGAACTGGGCGACCTGCTCCGCAGCCGCAAAGCCACCGCCGCCCTCAACTATTACCAGCAGGCATGGCAACTGGATACCACCAACGCTTATCCTTTATTTGAAGCAGCACAGTTCCAGGAAGAATTGGGCGATCTGTCCGCTGCTCTCAATGCCTACCGGAAATGCATCGTGGCTGATCCCGGCTTTGAACCGGCCTACCTGGCGCTGGGGAAAATTTACAGCAATAAAAAAGACTGGAAAACAGCTTACACCTATTACAACCTGGCTGCCAAATCGGCTCCGACAGATGCATGGGCGTATTACTACCGCGCAACTGCACACGAACAACTGGGCAACAAAACCCAGGCGATAGAAGACTATACAAAAGCTACTTCCTTTAAGAAAGATTTCAGTGAAGCAAAGGAAGCCCTGAGAAGATTGAACCCGTAATTACTTAAATTTACATCATTCAAAAATAGAGCACTTGGAAAAACATCCTGTTTTAGTGGCGCCATCTTTACTGGCAGCAAATTTCCTGGAGCTGGGAAAAGAAGTGGATATGGTAAACCGCAGCGAAGCCGACTGGTTCCATCTCGATGTGATGGACGGACGGTTTGTACCAAATATCAGCTACGGCTTACCCGTGATTGCACAAATCAGGAAGAAAGCGCAGAAACCCTGTGATGTACACCTGATGATCGAAGAACCGGAAAAATACGCAGCCGACTTCAAAAAGGCCGGCGCCGATATACTCACCGTACACTTCGAAGCCTGTATCCACCTGCACCGGAATATCCAGCAGATCAAAGGTCTGGGTATGAAAGCCGGTGTGGCGTTAAACCCTCACACCCCCGTGGGCATGCTCGAAAATGTGATCCGGGATATTGATGTAGTGCTGATCATGAGCGTGAACCCCGGCTTCGGCGGACAAACATTTATCGAACAAACCTATCAGAAAATAAGACAACTGAGACAACTGATCACAGATAATCATGCACATGCGCTCATTGAAGTAGATGGTGGCATAGGCACCGATAACGCCGGACAACTCATCCAGGCGGGCGCAAATGTATTAGTGGCAGGCAGTGCCATCTTCTCCTCTGCCGATCCTGAAAAAACTATTCACGCACTCAAGACAAGTGCGCAATAATTTCCTTTGATAATGGCTTGGTGAGATATCCTGTTACAAAATTGTAAGCATTCACACGTTCCCTGTCCTTTTCATCAATGGAGGAAGTCAGTACAAAAATCCTGATTTGCTTCGGCAACTGCGCCTGAAAAACAGCATATTCTTCCAGGAACTCCCAGCCATCCATTATAGGCATATTAAGATCCAGCAGTATAAGATCCGGTAAGGCCTGTGCTTCTCCCGCATTTTCCCGGAGAAGATCCAGTACATCCTGTGCGTCGGAAAATACACGGATATTACTACTGATAGCCTGACGTTCGATCATGATTTTGGCAATCTGCTGGTGAATCGGGTCATCATCTACAATAAAAATCGTATTGATTAAACTCATAAAGGGGGTTTATTCTGATCTAAAAGTAATAATAAATTTGGTTCCCTCTCCGGGATGACTTTCTGCTCTTATATTACCACCCATTGCTTCCACCTGGGTTTTAGTGATAAATAAGCCAATTCCCTTCGCATCTTTATTTTTATGGAAGGTTTTACGGAAGCCAAAAAGTTTGTTGCCAAACCGCTCCATATCTATTCCCACCCCGTTGTCTTCCACGCTCAGGATGATGTTATCGTTTTCTTTCCAGCTCCGCAAATGCAATGCAGGCGTGCGTTCCGAAGAACGGTACCGGATAGCGTTGGTAATGAAATTCTGGAGGATGCTGTCGAGGTATACCCGCGGGTATTCAATCACCGGCTCATCATCAAAATCATAGGTGATCTGGATATTGCTGGTTTCAATATCTACCAGCAAAACATCCCTTACCTTCTGTAATCTTTCTGCAAACAACAGTTTTTCTTTCTCCACATTCACATCTTTCCGGATCTGCACCACTTCCACGAGGTCGTTCAGCGTTTCATCAATCTTCTTGATCACCTCGTGTACCATGCCCAGGTAAAGATCCCTTTCCTGCTGGGCGGCAGCCTCATTGTGCATCTGCATCAGCGCCTTCAGGTTGGCAATAGGCGCCCGGAGGTTATGGGAGGTGATATGGGCAAAATCTTCCAGCTGCTTGTTCTGGTTCAGCAGGTTCTTGTTCAGGTTAGACAGTTGCTCGTTCGCCTTCCGCAGCTCTTTCTGCAATTTCCGGCTGTCGGTGATATCACGCATAAACACGGAAATCCCGCCATCCTGCATAGGGGTAAGGAGGAAATCGTACCATTTGTCCACCCCGGGGAAGTAGATGCCGAACGACTGTGATGCCTGCTGCTGGATACATTCCTGCAGCCGCGCATAAAACACGGTTCCGCTCAGGCGCGGAAACTCCTCAAAGATATTATTGCCCATCGCCACCGGATGACCGATCATTTTCTCTGCCTTCCGGTTCAGGAAATTGAGGTTCCCTGATTTCTCCATCGCGGCATATCCCATATCAATAGTGTCAAAGAAAAGACGCATCAGCTCCGTGTTCCGGGTAAGTGCGTCCCTGATTTCCAGTTGTTCGGTGATGTCCTGCACTACCCCGTACATACGTACCATCCGGCCGTTTTCATACCCTGGCTGCCCGATGGACCTTACCCTTTTTACCTGTTGTTTGGAAGAGATGATGGTGAGCTGTGCATCGAAGGGTTTGCCCGTTTCTATACATTGCCGCATCAGCCCCTCGATGCTTTCCCGGGCCTCCGGCGTATAATACCCCAACGCTTTTTCAAGGTCGATGCGGGTGTCTACCGGGCAGTCGTGGATGTGGTACGACTGGTCCGTCCACCGCACCTGGCCACTGTCTACATCCAGTTCCCAGCCGCCTATTTTACCAATGGTACCCGTTTGTTGCAGGAACTCCTGGTTCTTCTTGATCTCCAGCTCCTGTAGTTTCTTGTCCGTGATATCATTCACCAGCGCTACCACAATCATTTCCTTGTCTACCGGCTCAATCACCGGAAACACGGTCAGGTCAAGGTATACTTCCCTGTCTACGGTTGTCCATCGCTTGTCCTGCGAAAAATCGATCCGCTTTTCCACGCGGAGCAATTTATTCTGTTCCAGGGCCTGTACAAATAGTTTGTCCAGCTCAAACATGGTGGCCAGTTCATCGTTCATTACGTTGAAAGGCTGACGGCTGACGGGATGCGGCGAATTAAAAAAGAAACGTTGTGTTTGATTGATCCGGCGGATAAAGCCAAAATTATCAAACTGGATATAGCCGATAGGCAGGTTCTCGATGATGTTGTCGAGGAGCCGTTCGCTTTTCTGGAGACTGAGTTCCGATAATTTTTTTTCTGTGATATCATCCAGTATCAGGAAGATATTGTCCATATTCCGTTGCTGGTCTGTGAGCGGGAATATGGTGGCTTCAAAGTATACCGGATAAAGCCGGGTAATGTTTTCGTGGTGTTTCTCGCGGTAGCTGAGGAGGATTTCCTTTTTGATGGTCTTCCCGGTTTTCCGGGCTTCCTCAAACATACCGGCGAGGCCATTAAGCCGGTAGAAAGGATCTTTCAGCCATTTATAATCAGGTTGGGTAAAGAAGGCGTGGTGTTTTCCCCAGATCTGCCGCTGGCGGCTGTTCATGTCCATGTTATCGCCATCCGGTGAAAACTGCTGCAATCCGAGGGGCAGGTTTTCCAGCACCTGGCCGTAGTACACTTCATTACGGGCACGTTTGATTTCAGTGAGTTTACGTTCGGTGATATCGATGCCGATCAGCATGCAGTGTGTAAAGGCGCCGGTTTCACTGAAAAACGGGGTAATGCCTGCTTCCAGCCACAGTTGGGTATCTGACGCGTTGATAAGAAAACACAGTTGTTCCTGTACCGGTTTTCCTTCTGTCAGGGTTTTCCAGAGATCCTGCCAGTGTTCCGGGTGAGCAGGCCGGAAGAGCGCGGTAAAAGGGCAGCCGGTGAAGGGGCCGTCTGATGGCTGCAATGCCGCTATCACCTGCGTATTAACCGCAGTCACCGCACCTGCTGCATCTATGGTAACGGAGAGTGCAAAGGCATTAATAGCGGTTTCAAGATGCTGTAAGTGGCTGTAATGCTGTTCCAGCATAACTACATTCATATGATAGCAGAATCTAAGATCGTTGTGTCAGGAAACGCCTAAAGTAGGCATTATATAATAAAAAACACTATTAGGCAGGTAAAAGTAATAAAATGTTGCGGAAAGGTCAATTCCCTACAAACGCACAATTAACAGGGGGAAGAGTGGATTGGTTCAATCATTTATCCACCTGTTGTGGATTTTGAGTTTTCCGAAATTGTTAAACGATCAATATCTTTGAGATAACTTATTACATTATTATTTTTTAAATATTATCAGATGAAAGTTTTGATTATCATGGGTTCCGAGAGTGACAAGCCTGTAATGGAAGAATCTCAGAAACATTTGCAGTATTTTGGAATTGAAAATGAGATGATAGTAGCTTCTGCTCACCGCAATCCTGATAAAGTAAGAGAGTTGTGTATAACCGCTCAGGAAAAGGGTTTTGGCGTAATTATTGCCGCGGCGGGCATGGCAGCAGCCTTACCTGGAGTTGTATCTGCTTACACTTCGCTGCCTGTTCTGGGAGTTCCTTTAGATGGTGGTTTACCGGGTGGTATTGACGCTTTGTATTCAATTGTACAGATGCCTGCAGGTTTACCGGTAGGTACACTGGCAGTTGGAAAAGCAGGTGCACGTAACGCAGCTATACTGGCCGCACGTATCCTGGCTTTGGGCAACAAAGATATCGCTGCTAAAGTAGAAGCCTTTAAACAGAACGGGTACAGGATTTAGTGATAGCTTAACAATGGCATCCTCCAGGTTATACAAGATTTAAATATATTCGGATTGAAAAATACCGATCATTTCCTGGACAATTAAACCTTAGAATCATTGACTGAATCCATTATCAATTTAGACAGTATTAATCCCATTGAGTTTTTCGGCGTTAACAACGGAAAGCTTGATCTGCTGAAAAAGAAATTCCCATTGCTTAAGATCCTGTCCAGGGGCACCCAGTTAAAATTGAGTGGGGCACCGGAAGAAGTGGCTACAGCGGAGGAAAAAATCGGTCAGATCGTTAAATACCTGGAACGGAACGGTAACCTGACAGAGAACTATTTTGAACAGATTCTGGGAGATGAGGAAGGCACCAGGATCGACAATTTCAGCGAGCGTAATCCCAATGAAGTATTGGTGTTTGGACCCAACGGCAGAACCGTAAGGGCCCGTACATCCAATCAGAAAAAGATGGTAGCGCTGGCCGAAAAGAACGACATCATTTTCGCAATAGGTCCTGCCGGTACCGGTAAAACCTATACCGCCGTAGCTTTGGCGGTTCGTGCGCTCAAAAACAAAGCAGTTAAAAAGATCATTCTAACCCGCCCTGCGGTGGAAGCAGGCGAAAGCCTCGGTTTCCTGCCGGGAGATCTCAAAGAAAAGATCGATCCATATCTGCGGCCATTGTACGATGCGCTGGATGATATGATCCCTGCGGAAAAGCTGAGTTACTACATGACCAACCGCGTCATTGAAATTGCACCATTGGCGTATATGCGTGGACGTACCCTGGATAACTCCTTTATTATCCTGGATGAAGCGCAGAATGCCACCGACCTGCAGATCAAGATGTTTCTAACCCGTATCGGCGCATCTGCACAGGCCATCATCACCGGTGACCTTACACAGATAGATTTACCCAAAAATCAGCAATCCGGTCTGGAAAGGGCTACCCGCATCCTTCGTAACATCGATGGTATCGGGCATGTGGAACTTGATGAAGAAGATGTGGTAAGACACCGGCTTGTAAAAGCCATCATCAAGGCTTATGAAGCCAATAAAGAAAAATAAGGCATGCGGATATCCTGTTATCCGATAGCTGGTTATTTGTTTGGACGGCACAGCCACCAGGCAGATAATCAGCTATCAAAATAACAATTATCTCAATATTTAACTCTTTGTTAACGGCGATTGCCGTAAGTTCACCTGTTTTTATCCGAGGGAGACCTTCAGTCCGGAAGCCTGTGATTGTGCTGAGCTATAGCTGATGACTTTGCAGTATTGAAGTTTACCCCTATTTTTGTTGTGATATATTATAATTTATCGACCGCATGACCAATTTTTTTCGAATCATGACACTGGCATTGATTACAACGTTGCTGTTAGGCAGTTGTAAGAAAAGGGCTTCCCCCGAAGAGGTAGCGCTGGCGTTTATGCATGCGATTCAGGATTCGAACTACGACCAGGCCAGGGATTATGCCACAAAAGAATCCCAACAGGTATTACAGATCTATGCCATCTTTGACGGCCGCCGCAGTGGCGCAGAAAGGGAAAAAATTAAAAACGCCCGCATCGAGGTAGTCAATATCGAAGAAAACGGCGATAAAGCGGCTGTTACAATACTGAACTCCTCCGCCCATCAGAAAGAAGTCCTGCAGATGGTGAAAGAAAACGGCCAGTGGAAAATTTCCCTGACGTTCGACAGCATCATTCCCAATTACACACCCCAAACCGGTGGTAATGCTGCCTTCGACTCTACTGCTTTGCCGGCAGACAGCGCACCTGTTAATAGCCTGTCGGCGCCCGGAAACTAAATAATTACCGCCCTCTTTTGTATTTTACACAAAAGGAAAGGATAATTTTTAGCTATTAACAGCTAGTTCCCTTAATTTTGCCACGCATTAATGATCAGATGTGTGGCTTATTCCTGTTTTTACTTACCGGAAACCTGACCATATCTCCATGAAAAGTGAGGTGAGTACTTTATTCACTTTTCAACATTAATCCAATATTGAACAATAAACCTTAAAGTAAAGTAGATTATTATGATGACAAATCCCTGGCACAGTGTGAGTCCCGGCTCTGAAGTGCCTAATGTTGTAAATGCAATTATAGAAATTCCAAAGGGATGCCGCGCTAAATATGAACTGGATAAAGAAAGCGGTTTGCTGAAACTGGACCGGGTTTTATATTCTTCTGTATACTATCCTGCCAACTACGGCTTTATTCCACAATCTTACTGCGATGACCATGATCCGCTGGATATCCTGGTAATCTCCCAGATCGAATGTGTTCCCATGTGTATCATCGATGCCAAAATCATCGGCGTAATGCAAATGATAGACGGCGGCGAAGCTGATGATAAAATCATCGCGGTAGCAGCCAACGATATGAGCGTAAACTACATCAACGATATTACCGAACTGCCTCCTCACTTCATCGACGAAATGCGCCATTTCTTCGAAGAATATAAAAAACTGGAAAAGAAAACCGTTGTGGTGGAAGAATTCCAGAACAAAGAGAAAGCAAAACAGATTATTCTCCAAAGCTTTGAAGATTACCGTAAAATTTTCAAACAGAGCTAAGCTGCCAACAAATAACTTTATAAAAAAAGCAGCAGGGATAATCTCTGCTGCTTTTTTTCCTTCAGGCCATACGGCTAAAAGTATCTCTTTATAATCCGCAGATGATGCGTGCGCAAACTCGTATCCGCATTTATAATCCCTTCGTTATCTATCGGATCTATCCGTACCTTTCCGGAAGAATGGATAATTTCATGATCGTTCAGCAAAATACCAACATGCGTAATCCGCCCCTCTTCATTGTCGAAAAAGGCGAGATCCCCCAGGCGCGCTTCCTGTAAAAAATCAACAATATGCCCCTGGGTAGCCTGCTGGTAAGCATCCCGCAAAAGCGGAATACCGGATAGCTTAAACACGTTCTGCGTAAAACCGGAACAGTCCACGCCAAAAACACTGGAACCACCCCAGAGGTACCCGGTGTTCAGAAACTGCGTTGCAGCGCTTTTTAAGGCAGTAATATCTACAGGGGCGGGATGGGTAAGCGGAAGGGGCTTATCCTCAAATTTTACAGCAATAGTACCCCACTGCGTGGAAATATCGCTGTCGCTCTTCACCAGGCACCCAAATGGCACCAGCATAGGCTGGCCGTTCATAGTAACCCGGTTTACCCAGCCCGGAAAATAATACTTCGCAGGCGCCAGGTACAGCGGTTCATCTATTATTTCCAGGTGGGCAGCGGTGGCCCAGCCGGTATATCCGTCGTATTGGTTTTTTACTTTCACCCAGCCGTCGGGAGCTGTTTCGGTGATCTCCACCCCTGCTCCCCATAAGAGCTGGGAAATCATTTCGCTTTTATGTGAGGCAGTACTCCTTAATGGCGCAACTGGCACAATGACAATGGCGTATGGCATATTAATTGTATAAATCCCTTTTACTATTCAATAATCTTATGCGCTAAATGAACTTTTTCCGCTTTTGTACGTAAATATAAAGTAATAAGTTTATGCAACAACAGTTAACCAATTTATCGGACAAAGAGTTAATATCCCGCGCCAGGAAACAGCTTGACCGGGAGGCAGAAGGCGTATTGATGGACAGGTACAGTCATTTACTGGTTGCTGTGACAATTCCTTATCTGAGTAGCCAACCGAACCTCGACCCCAACATTGTTTTCCCCGCCCTGCTGCAAAGACTAAATGCCAGTCTTAAAACGCAAACCATCTACAAAGCCAACGAATGGATCCTGCATATACAGAAAGGATATCTCGGGAAACCTGAAAAGAACATCCCCTTCTATCCATCCCGCGACGGAAGAGACCTGCTGCATATCGAAAATACGGTAGACAAAGCCGCTACCAATATCATCGACCGCCAGGACCTCATTGTACGGCTGGAACAGGCCCTCCAACGGCTGAGTGCAGATGACAACGCACTAATCACGCAATTCTATCTTGAAAATAAATCCTTTGCCGACCTTACAGCTGCTACAGGACTTCCCAGGGAGAAGTTAAGATCGCAACTCAAAGCCGCCAAAGCAAAACTTGCCAAGTTATTCATGAACCAGGGATATGCAAAGTAACAAACCGAATAATGAGAAAGTACTGAAGATCTTTTCTGCCATCCGGTGCCTTAGCAGGGACCAGCTGCCCCGTTATATGGAAGGCAGGCTGACCGACGTGGAACGCCACCTGGTAGAACAACACCTCACCGACTGCGATCTCTGCTACGATGCATTAACCGCATTAGAGCAGGAAGAAAACACCGAAAGATACCAGGACCTTACCAATAAGCTGCAACGCTATGTACAAAACAGCATACAGCCTGTTTCGCATGTGCAGAAAATAGCGCAATACACCCGCAAGGAAAAGAACAAGGAACACATGCTCGCCTACTTCTGGATCATTGCCTTCATTGGCCTCGGAATAGGCAGCGTGTACGTATTGCGCGGACATATACGGAACCAGCCACCTGTACGTATCATGGCATCATCCGTGCCGCAAAAAGACTCCGTACGTGAAGAAGTGGCGACGGGCGTTCCACTGGTAACAGCCGCAGAAAATAATGCCGGAACAACAACAACGCCGGCCCCTGCTGCCGCCCCGGCCACGCAAACGTCCGCCAAACCAGCAACTGCCCCGGTTCACCCCGACTCTGCCGCGCTGAAAAAAGCAGCCGCTTTAAAAGCCCTGCAAAAGAAAGCCGCAGCAGACAGTATCAGAAAACATACATTACTGCAAAAACAGGCCGATTCCCTGAAAAAGGAAAGCGCCGATAAAGCTGCAGCCGCCAAAGCAAAAGAAGAAGAAAAAAAACCGGATCAAAAACCGGAACAGAAACCCGTCCAAAAAGAAAAAGAACAGGCGCCCCCACCGGAACCTGCTAAAAGAGAAACACCCTCCACCGCTGTTAACAGTGATGAATACCTGTACAAAGCAGCAATGGTATACCAGCAACAGGGCAACCTCAATGAAGCCATTAGCAGGTATAAGAGAATAGAATCCGTAAGCTCAGGCAAATACGTGGAAATGGCCCGCTATCAACTCGCTATCTGCTACCGCAGCAAAGGACAGGCAGGCAAAGCCCGTCGCATGTTCAAAGAAGTAGTCCGGATGGACGGCTCCATGAAAGCCGCTGCCCAACAGGCATTGGATAGTATGTAAAAAATAAAATATCAAAATAATTATGGATTTTTGCAAATGCTGCATCTTAGATGCAGCATTCCATTTATTAGCCTGTGAATAATCCAGACATACAACAACTAACAGACCAGGAGCTACTGCAACGGTTCAAAGCTGATAATAACAGTGATTGGATAGGTGTGCTGTTTGACCGGTATGCCCTGCTTTTGCTGGGTATGTGCATGAAATACCTGAAGAACGAAGAAGATGCACGCGACGCCGTGCAGCAAATCTTTCTCAAGATGTTATCCGACATCAACAGGCACGACATCCAGTATTTCCGGGCCTGGATCTACCAGGTAACAAAAAATTACTGCCTGATGCAACTCCGGCAGAAACATATGAAATACAAGGAAGAAATCTCCGACAAACATATGGGCGGTATTGCCGCTGATCCCGAAGATAAACAGGTGTACCAGGAAAAGGATATCTTGCTGGAAAATATGGGGCAGGCCATGAGCCAGCTAAACCCCGAACAGAAAATCTGTGTTGAACTGTTTTACCTGCAAAAGAAATCCTATCAGGAAATTGCTGATCAAACCGGGTATAGCCTCCTCCAGGTTAAGAGCTATATTCAGAATGGAAAGAGAAACCTGAAACTTTTATTGGAAAAACAACAACGCGCAAACAAAAGTTAATTTGCATCAATAGTGATATGAACGAGCATTTCAACGATATCTTTGTAACTACAAGCTGTCCTACGCAACAGCAGCTGCTGGACTATGTGCAGGGCAAGCTGTCTGCGGAAGAACAACATGAAGTAGAAATGCACCTGTCTGACTGTGAGCTTTGCAGTGATGCACTGGAAGGACTGGCTGCGATAAAAGATAAGGAAAAGATTCCAGGATGGATTATCGAAATGAAATGGAGTCTTCTTAAAAAATTACACAAACGCTACAGGACCAGGAGAAAATCAGAAAATTATATATCCCTTGCCGTTATTATTCTCTGCATCCTTTTCTTACTACTCGCATTGTTCTGGGCGTACCATTTTTCTGTAAAACATTAACGGAGGGAAAATATTCCCTCCGCGGTATTTTGCAGCTAATATAACTTCTTATCTCCCTTTTCTTTCCATCTCCGGAAAACATTCAACGCCTCAGGATCGGGTAAAGCAATCAGCGGAATCTTTTTATCCGTATGATCCTTCTCTATTTCCCGGTAAATAAACGAATCATCAAAATCAATTGCGGCGGCATCTTCCTTTGTATTGGCGTAGTAAACACGCTGCGGCCTGGTCCAGTAAATAGCGCCCAGGCACATCGGGCAGGGTTCACAGGAAGTATATATTTCGCAGTCGTGTAACTGGAAAGTGCCCAGCTTCTTACACGCCTCGCGGATAGCCACTACTTCTGCATGGGCAGTGGGGTCTGTACTTGTGAGCACCTGGTTCCAGCCCTCTCCTACAATCTCATCGCCCCGCACCACGATCGCGCCAAAAGGACCGCCGTCACCGTTGTCCATTCCTTTACGCGACAAGGCAATGGCATGCTGCATAAATCTTCTTTCTCTTTCTCCCGGCATACGCTTACTTTTTGATTTATTCAAATTTAACAAAAGCTGACCACACATAAAAAAGCCCCGCGAAGAATCGCGGGGCTTATCGTTAACTATGTATCGTCGTATTTAGAATTACTTGTTTCTGATTACTACTACGCCATCAAACACGTCAATCAACACTGGTTTGGATTTGTCAATATCGCCTGCCAGTATCTTCTTACTTAACAGGTTAATGATCTCCTTCTGGATGAGGCGTTTCAGCGGTCTTGCACCAAACTGCGGGTCGTAACCCTGTACAGAAAGATATTCGAGCGCATAGTCTGAAAATTCCAATATCATGCCATTTTTCGCTACCATATCCTTCAGTTGCTGTAACTGAATGTTAATTATTCCCTTAATTTCACTTCTCAGCAATGGCTGGAACATAATCACTTCATCTACCCTGTTCAGGAACTCCGGACGGATGGTTTGTTTCAGCAACGCCATCACTTCTTCTTTCGTTTTATCTACTATCTCATCCCGGTTGGTATCGTTAATGTTTTCAAAATTTTCCTGGATGATATGGCTACCCATGTTACTGGTCATGATGATGATGGTATTCTTGAAATTTACCACACGGCCTTTGTTATCTGTTAACCGGCCATCGTCCAGTACCTGTAACAAAATGTTAAAGGTATCCGGGTGTGCTTTCTCAATTTCATCCAGCAGTATCACAGAGTATGGTTTACGGCGTACGGCTTCTGTCAGCTGGCCACCTTCATCATATCCCACATATCCCGGAGGCGCTCCTACCAGGCGGCTCACAGAGTGTTTCTCCTGGTATTCGCTCATATCTATACGGGTCATCATGTTCTCATCGTCAAACAGGTACTCGGCCAATGCTTTGGCCAGCTCTGTTTTACCAACACCGGTAGTACCGAGGAAGATGAATGAACCGATAGGTCTGCGCGGATCCTGCAATCCTGCGCGGCTGCGGCGGATAGCATCAGACACTGCTATGATAGCTTCTTCCTGTCCTACTACACGCTGATGCAGCTCTTCTTCGAGGTGCAGTAATTTATCCTTTTCGCTCTGCATCATTTTTGATACCGGGATGCCCGTTGCCTTTGCCACGTTTTCCGCGATATCTTCCGCGTCTACTTCTTCTTTAAGAAGACGTTTGTGATTAGCAGATATTTTATTCAGCTCTTCTGTAAGATCTGTTACCAGTTTTTCCTGTTCTTTTATTTTACCATAACGGATTTCCGCCACCCGGCCGAAATCGCCGTTACGCTCTGCCTGTTCAGCTTCCAGCCGCAGGTTTTCAATGGCCGATTTGGCGTTCTGGATCTGGTCCACCACTTCCTTCTCTGCCTGCCATTTTGCCTTGAACGTATTCCTTTCTTCTCCCAGCCGTGCTATTTCTTCACCCAGCTCACGTAACTTATCTTCATCATTTTCTCTTTTAATCGCTTCCCTTTCAATTTCCAGCTGACGGATCCTTCTTTCCAGTTCATCCAGTTCTTCCGGCATGGAATTCATTTCCAGCCTCAGTTTAGCCGCACTTTCATCGATCAGGTCAATAGCCTTGTCCGGTAAAAAGCGGTCTGTTATATAACGATGCGATAATTCTACCGCAGCAATAATTGCTTCATCTTTGATGAGTACGTGGTGATGACTTTCATATTTCTCTTTCAGTCCACGTAAAATGGAGATGGCATCTTCCACGGAAGGTTCATCTACCAGCACCTTCTGGAAACGGCGTTCCAGGGCTTTATCTTTCTCAAAATATTTCTGGTATTCATTCAGGGTGGTGGCGCCAATGGCACGGAGTTCTCCTCTTGCCAGGGCCGGTTTCAGGATATTGGCAGCATCCATTGCGCCTTCCATCGCGCCGGCGCCTATCAGCGTGTGGATCTCATCTATAAAGAGAATGATCTCCCCATTGCTTTCGGCTACTTCTTTTACCACGCCTTTCAATCTTTCTTCAAACTCACCGCGGTATTTGGCGCCCGCCATCAAAGCGCCCATGTCGAGGGCATAAATGATCTTTGACTTCAGGTTTTCAGGTACGTCGCCATTAATAATCCGATGCCCCAACCCTTCTACGATGGCAGTTTTACCAACACCGGGTTCACCCACCAGGATAGGATTGTTTTTAGACCTGCGGGAGAGGATATGCAGGGTTCTGCGGATCTCCTCATCACGGCCGATCACCGGGTCGAGCTTCCCTTCCCGGGCCATTTCGTTCAGGTTCTTGGCATATTTCTGAAGGGTATTGTATTGGGTTCCGCCGCTCTGGGAATTAACGGTATCGCCTTTACGGAGTTCCCGGATGGCAGCTTTGAGTCCTTTTTCAGTAAGACCGGCATCTTTCAGCAATTTGGCAGTATCGTCGTTACCGCCGAGGATGCCCAGGAGCAGGTGCTCCACGCTTACAAATTCATCTTTAAATTCTTTGATGGCTGCTCCTGCACGCAGGATCACGTTGTTGGCGTCGCGGCTGAGCGACTGACCGCCCTCGCCTCCCACCATACGTGGGTATTTATTGATCTGCTCATTTAACTTATTATTTACAAATGAGGTGTTTACATCATTCTTCTTTAATAAGTATTCAATCGGGCTATCTTCATCATTTAATAAAGCTTTGAGCAGGTGCCCGGTTTCAATAGACTGATTTTGATTATTAAAGGCCAGTTGCTGGGCCTGTTGCAGTATTTCCTGCGATTTTATAGTGAAATTATTCAAGTTCATATCTGTTGTTTTTTCTCCTTTTTTTGATGTTATCAAACGTCTTCTGGTAACAACAAACCATGATCCAATGTTGCAACTCCGGAAATTATGACATATAAGATAAAGGATTACTGCATTTTTAGCAGAAAATTAGTCCAGTAACTGCTAATTTTTCATTATAACCGCCCGGTTATTCCGGGTATATTTACCCTTTACCTATAATATGTTATGAAAAATATATTTGCCTGTATCGTATATGCAGCACCGTTATTCCTGCTCTCCCCGGTGCTGGTAGCGCAAAAGAAGCCGGCTATACCATTGCTGGTATCCACACACCCTTCCGCAGCGGCCGGCAAGCCGTCCATGAGTTTACAGGCCGCCGTTGCAATGGCCCATGTATACCAGCAGCAGCAACCCGGAAGAAGCGTTGAAATCCGGTTCCAGCCCGGTACTTATTTCCTGGACAGCACCCTGCTGCTGACTGCCGGCTATTTTAACGGCAACGTTACCTTCCGGCCGGCCGGCAAACCGGGTACAGTAACCCTCAGCGGAGGGAAACCATTACAGCTGCAATGGGCCCCCTGGAAAAATGGCATATACAAAGCAGCCGTAAACATTCCTTTTGAGTTCAGTCACCTTTATATTAACAATGCACAACAGGTCCGGGCGCGCTACCCTAATTACGACAGCAGCGCGAAACATTACAACGGCACAGCAGCAGATGCGCTGAGCCCCGCCCGGATAAAAACCTGGCAACATCCTGAAGGCGGCTATATACACGCCCTCCACCGGGCGGAATGGGGTGGTTATCATTACCGCATCACCGGTGTAAATGCAGATGGCACGCTGCAACTGGAAGGCGGCTACCAGAACAACCGCCAGATGGGTATGCACGAACAACATCGCTTTGTAGAGAATATTTTTGAAGAACTGGACGCGGAAAAAGAATGGTTTTATGATAAAACCACCCAAACACTTTACTATAAACCTGCAGCAGGTACCAACCTGCAAACAGCTACGGTAGTGGTTTCCAGGTTATCTGAAACGGTGGTAATGAAAGGAGATGCTGCGCATCCCGTTAAAGATATCACGTTTAAGGATATACGTTTTGCGCATACCAATGCCACGTTCATGGATACACGGGAACCGCTGCTGCGGAGCGACTGGGCCATTTACCGCGGCGGCGCCGTACTGCTGGATGGCACCGAGAACTGCGTTATTACCGGTTGTGAATTTGACCATAACGGGGGCAACGCTGTTTTTGTCAGCAATTACAACCGCCATGCGAATATCAGTCATTGTAACATCCATGATGCCGGCGGCAGCGGTATTTGTTTTACCGGCAACCCCGATGCAGTAAGAGCGCCCTTGTTTGAATACAATCAATCGCCCGTATTTGCCGGCATGGATACAGCAGCAGGCCCGCAAAGCCCCGACTATCCCGATTCCTGCATGGCATACGATAATCTCATTTACCGTACCGGCCGTATAGAAAAACAAAGCGCCGGTGTGCAGATCTCTATGGCAATGGATATTACCGTGTCGCACAATACCATTTATGATGTGCCACGTGCAGGCATTAACGTTAGTGAAGGCACCTGGGGCGGACATGTCATTGAATATAACGACGTATTTAATACGGTGCTGGAAACCGGCGACCACGGAGCATTCAACTCCTGGGGGCGCGACCGCTGGTGGTACCCCGACCGGCAGGTAATGGACAGCATGGTTGCACTGCATCCCTGGCTGGTGAAACAGGACGCTGTAAAAACAAACATCCTCCGCAACAACCGTTTCCGCTGTGATCACGGCTGGGATATTGACCTGGACGATGGCTCTTCCAACTATCACATCTACAATAATGTTTGCCTGAACGGCGGACTTAAACTGAGGGAAGGATTTTTCCGTACGGTAGAAAATAATGTGATCCTCAATAACTCTTTTCACCCGCATGTGTGGTTTGAAAACAGTCATGATATTTTCCGCCACAACATTGTAACCAGCAGCTATAAACCGATTGGTATTAAGTACTGGGGAGATATCATTGATTATAACGCATTCCCTGATGCAGCTGCCATCAATACACCCACTGATAAACATTCACAGGCAGGCAACCCCTTGTTTGTGTCGCCGGCAACGGGCAACTACCAGGTAAAACCAGGATCGCCCGCATTAAAAGCAGGGTTTAAAAATTTCCCGATGAACCAGTTTGGCGTGGTATCCGCCAACCTGAAAGCGATTGCTAAAAAAGCGCCGCTGCCCGTATTGAAAGCGGCAACCGCTGCTTCCTCCAATATCAGCAACTGGCTGGGCGCCCAGGTCAAGAATATAGAAACACTGGGCGAACGCTCTGCCGCAGGCTTACCGGACAACAAAGGCGCCTTCCTGGTAGCGGTACCGGAAAATTTCAGGTACCCCGTAAAAACAGGCGATGTGATTTTACAGTTAGGAGAAAGAAATGTGAATAATGTGGATGATCTGCTAAAAGCCAGTACTTTCTACGCAAATAAAAAAGTACCGCTGGTCGTATTCAGGAATCAGCAGCGGGTGAATATCAATCAATAAAAGGGAAAAGCGCTTACATCTAATTAAGGGTCAATATATTACAAGCATCCAGATATATGTTAAAACTTATATCTGGATGTTTATTATTAGGGGAATCAAACAACCCGGCCGCCTCCGTTGTTATAAAAGTCCTTGAAGTACAAACTGTACATTCCTGCTTACAGCCGGATGATTCAGCGTCAAAAACTGGTCACCACATTCTTCATCACTAAACCCTACAATTATGTCTTTCGATTTACTGGAAAGCGCTAAAAGTATTTTCAACAACAATGTCGTTAGTCAGGCCTCCTCACAACTTGGAGAAAGTGAAGGCGGCATTCAGAAAGCCATCAGCGGTATCATACCGGTTGTACTAGCCGGCCTTCTCAACAAGGCAGGATCCTCCGGAAGTGCCGGCGGTTTACTCGACCTCGTGAAAGGAGTAGCAGGTGACGCCAACCCTTCGGCCATTACCGGTGCACTGCAGGGCGGTACGGGAGGCTTGCTCAGTAAAGGCGCTGATTTGTTGCGCAGCCTGTTCGGCGACAAAGTGAGTTCCATTACCGGCATGTTATCCTCTTTTGCCGGTATCAAGGAATCATCTGCCAATACCCTGCTGCAATCTGCTGCGCCGGCAACGCTGGGTACAGTAGGACAGTACGCGGCCCAAAACAATCTATCTCCCAATTCCTTTCTTTCCCTGCTTGACTCACAAAAAGATAAAATACTGGGCGCTATACCCGGTGGACTGAACATTGCCGGTATACTTGGCCTGGCCAACATCGGCGACCTCGGTAAAAAAATCGGCAGCCTGCTGCACATGGATACCGCTACTACTACCGCCGGCGCCGTAAATATCAAACCGGACGCCAAACCCGGCAGCAGCCGCTGGATATGGTCCCTGCTGCTCATCCTCATTGCCATCATCCTGTTGTGGTACCTGATGCGCGGTTGCGGCGCCAATAAACATGATGGTATCCCGGTTACGGATAGCGTTACTACCAGCCAGCTTGCAGATTCTGCTACCATGACCGTTACGGAAGGCGGCCCGGTAGTTACCCGCGAAAGTATCAAAGTAACCCTCCCCGACGGCGTTGTACTGGATGCATATAAAGGAGGTATAGAAGATCAGCTGGTAGTATTCCTGAAAGACAACAGCCGCGCAGCAGGCAAAGATGTATGGTTTGATTTCGATAACCTCAACTTCAAAACCGGCAGCGCCGAACTGACAGAAGAAAGCATGAAACAGGTAGGCAATATTGCCGCTATTATGAAAGCATTCCCCAAAGCTAAAATAAAGATCGGTGGCTATACCGACCGCACGGGCGACAGCACCCTTAACTTGCGGCTGTCTAAAGAACGCGCTGAATCTGTAGTCACTGCATTAAAGAAAAGTAATACCAACGCCGCGCAGTTACTTGGCGCAGAAGGCTATGGTTCACAGTTTGCAAAAGCAGCAGCTGATGCACCTGAAGAAGAAAGGAAAAAAGACCGGCATATTTCCGTTAGTGTACGCGAAAAATAAATTCATATAAATACGAAGGGAAGGCCATCCAGCCTTCCCTTTTTTTATTCTTTTACCAGCACCAGCCGGCTCCTGTCTGCTCTTAGCATAGTGGCATAAAACTTCACCAGTTCCGGGTAATCTGCCGCCGGGAAAATCCCCGCCTTCCCTTCTACTTTTCGTATATAGCTCAGCGTATTTCCCTTGATAGAAACCGCAGCATTATAACTGCCAAATTTCGCGGTTACGGTTACCGGCGCCGGCAGTGATTCCGGTTTATACCCTGCCGGCAACGTGATGGTCACGCTATCCACGTCCCGGTAAGCAAAATCGATCTTAATATCCGACTTGCGGGTTGCGTCGGGTTCCAGCTTCACACCACCGCGTGTAAGTATATTGGGAACAAGGAATATTCGTTTGCCCGTTACCGTTGCATAGTTGTTTCCTTTGATGTCCAGTTTCTCTTCAATGGAAGGAATGGGTGTGTTCAATTCAGCGCAGTGGTAATTACTGATATCATAACTGGAAAGGTTCAGTCCTTTCCGTAGTATTTCCAATTGCTTTTCCTGGCTTAGCGAATGCAGTCTTTCATGCAAATCATCCTGTTGCAGCCCACTGTAAATGGTCGTCGATTTAATATCAATGTTACCGGCAGAGTCAATAACAGCATTCACATGACGGATCTGTTCATTGCAATCCATTCCGTAAACAGGGGTGTGTATTAATTTACTGTCCTGTGCATCTACCAACAATACCGGCCGGTTGTCTGTAAACTGGCTCAGGTAGCCGGCAGGAAGCGTGTTACTGGTACATTCCAGCCAGGTGGTATCTTTCTCTCCCGGCACGCAAAGGATCATATGATTAAACTGGGACGACGGGAAATCTTCAGGCAATGTATGCTCACCTTTTCCTGCCTTTACGAGCACACAATTGGATTTAATCCCGGCTTCTTTTAACATCGCCATCATATAGTTTGACAACGCCTTACAATCACCATAGCCATTAGCGGCTACAGACGCGGCATCAAAGGTTTGCCATCCGCCTATCCCAAAACTTATGCTGATATAACGGTTATTCTGCTGAAGGAACTTATACAGCACCCTGATCTTTTCCTGGCGGCTGTTGATGCCATCTGTCAGTTCACGCACTTTAGCTTTGATATTATCAGGCAACACGTCCCGTCCTTCATTGAGCTTGTATATAAAGCTTCCAAAATCTTTCCAGGTAGTCATTTTGCCCTTATAGCGCCCCATCTCGAAATCAGTTGCGCCCAGGAAAATGCTTGGCGTACGTTGGTATAATTCCGCCGGGTAAACCTCATTCTTCAGCGCTGTCAGTTGGCTGATCTCCCAGGTGATGCTTTTGTTGCCTTTATCGGTGGTGATGACAGGTTTACCAGCATAGAGGTAACTGCTGTAACGCAGTTCATAGTTTTCCGGGTAAATAACCGTTAAACGACCCTTTTCTACAGTAGCAAAAATATTATCTTGTGGCTGCCACCTCGGCATTATGGCCGTTGTATTACTACGCGTCTCTGTTTCATACTCCACCGTGTAAGGATACACGTTATGATAGAACTGGTGCAGCTTCGCCCGGTCGTCTGTCATCAGACTGCCACCGCCAACAGCACTTACATCGCGCATATCGCTTTGTTTCAAACGTTTCACCAGCTTGCCTCCGGCGTCATATAACGCACCACTGACAGAGCGGATCTCTATCAGCTGATCATAATATACTACCAGTTTCGCATAGTCTGCGCCGGCTTCATCCAACACTGTAATCACCTTATGCGATACCAAACGTATATCCGTGAGATCATTGATTTTCAACGTCTGCTCGTCGAGTCTTATTACCACGTGTGCATTCGCTCTCAGTGAATCAGGAATAGCACTCACGGGATAAACCGGGTCTCCTGCCAGCACCACATGCGACACAGCAACAAGGAAAAACAGGATCGCTATTGATAATTGCTTACGCATACTTTACTTTTTCTTTTTTAACACAATCTGTTCTGCTTCTTTCTTTACCACCAGGTCATAGAAGTCGCGCAGGGTTACATACTCTTCGGGTTCAAAGTTGGCTTTGTTTAGTCTTACCCGGCAGCGCAGTTGTATGTGATTTTCTACTTGCTGGATAAGGTACTGAAACTGGCCTTCGTCGCCGTTATAGTTTGCTACTGCCGATTTCGGCAGTTCATCCACTACATAGCCCTCCGGCACGTCCATATTAAAAGAATACACTTCATCAGATACACTATTCATTTCTACAGGGAACTTGCGCTCCATCGCTTTGAAGGGGTTGCTTCTATAGGCTTCCGACAACAGCGGGTTGATGTACAACACTTCGCCATCGCCTACCTGCAGCTTAAAATCGTATTTTACCATCACGGGCGACTCCAGTTCTTTCAAATCCTCTATCGCTTTATTCTCCAGTTCTATTTCGCCGGTATAGGATTTTGTTATCCGCTTAAAGAACTCTTCCGGATCTTCATCTTTTACTGCCGTCCTTATTTTGTAAGAATCAAAGTAGGTAGGCCGTTGCATAAAAGAGCCCGACACCATACCGTTTTCTATTTTCCCCAGCACAACACTGGTAAACCGTTGTTCTTTCAGGGAGTCCGCTCCCAGGATCACAGGAGTGGCAAAATCATCCAATGCGCGGGCGGCGCCGTTGTAACATTCTGCCGGCAGCTTTCCGAAGCCCAGCAAAGGTCTGGAGGCATCCAGTTTCAGGTATTCTTCTCCCAGGTTTACACCGGCAATCACATAATTGAAGTGGGTATACAAAGGATAAAACTGGTATACATATCCATTGCTGCGGGTACTCAGCAGTAATGGGGTAGCAAAAAGGTTGGCTTTCTTCAGCATAGCTACCAGCAACATGTTGATGTCGGACACGTTCCCGTTCTTTGAATTAAAAACGGTTTTTAGTGATTTTTCCATCCACAGGGCGCTGTGATCAGTACAGATGAAATTATCGCGGACCCAGGTATAGATTTTCTGCACTTTTTCCTTATCGGTTTTAGCATCTTTTACCAGTTCGTCTACTTTATCAGAAAGGAATCCATTGTAGGTAGTGAGCACTTTACCCAGTTCTTCCTGTTTCATCAGGTCTTTCATCAGATCCTCCCAGGTGCTTTGTACCGGCTTGCGCGGCTCTCCGGGCCAGTTGTAGGCAGACAACTGGAATTCTACCCGGTTTACATAGTTATCGGTAGTGGTGATATAACTCTCTTCATTAATTGGCGGCACATCTTTCAGCGCCCATTTATAAGTGGTGATGGAAGGCGTTACCGTTACCAGGTTGGAAGGCCCGGTAGCTCCATGCGATTCATTACGGAAGGTAAAAGTAGAACGGGAATACGTTTTTGTTTTTACCACATATGGCTCATATCCCTGCGGGATGAGCATATAGTCGAAGTACTCCGGGATAGCCACACTGTATTCGCTCCACAGGCGGGGATATTGCCCCTGGAAGTTCCAGGCCCGCAAGTGCCGGTAAAATGGGGAAGCAATCGAATAAGTGTATTCAATGATAGTGCCTTCCTTTACTGCGGGCAGGGTGAATTTCTTTATCAGCAGGGATTTATCCTGTTTGTCGTTGAATACATTTTTGCTTTCCATTTTTGTTTCCACCACTTCCCCGTTTTCGAGGTTGTAGGCAGCTGCTTTCAGGTTCAGCAATTTCTCTTCCGACGATTCTGATTTGTATATCGGCACCAGAACGGTAGCTACATCATAGCCGTTTGGATCAACGACCTTGATGCGCCGGTGTACTTTATACACGAGGCGAAGGTCGTTTCCATCCGACTCAAAAATGGAGGAGCCGATTTCAGACAGGATGATGGCGTGGGCGCCGGTATCTTTCTCTGATCTCTTAATAGCAAATTCTTCTTTGGAGACCTTACCAAATTTCATTTTACTTCCGTCCTGGGCAAAGGAGGACAGGGCGAACAAACAGCTGACAATGGGAGCCAGCGTAACAAAGGTATAGCGCATACAGTTAACGGGCATATGGGATATATATGCGGACCGAAGATATAAATAATATGCTAATTTTGCCCGGATGACCCACACTTTATTCATAAAAGAGCTGGCAAAAGAGTTAGGATTTGACCATTGCGGCATTGCGAAAGCGGTGCAGCTGGATGACGATGCCCGCCGGTTGGAAACGTGGCTGAATAAGGGTATGCATGGCAACATGCAGTATATGGAGCATCATTTCGACAAAAGGATCGATCCGCGTAAGCTGGTAGACGGCGCGCAATCGGTGATCACCCTGTTGTTTAACTATTTTCCGTCCACGCAGCAGCGTACCGACGCCCCGCGTATCTCCAAATACGCCTACGGGCAGGATTATCATGAGGTGATCCGGGCGCGGCTGAAAACGATGTTGCTGCGTATGCAGGAACGCATAGGCCCCGTTCAGGGCCGGGGATTTGTGGATTCCGCCCCCGTGCTGGAGCGCGCCTGGGCCACCCGCAGCGGGTTAGGCTGGATCGGTAAAAACGGGAACCTGATCCATAAACAGGCCGGCTCGTTTTTCTTTATAGCCACCCTGATTACCGATATTGAACTGGAATACGACGGCCCGGTGGCCGACTACTGCGGTTCCTGTACCCGCTGCCTGGATGCCTGCCCCACAGAAGCACTGGTAGCGCCCGGCGTAGTGGATGGCAGTAAATGTATTTCCTATTTTACCATAGAACTGAAAGAACAGCTGATCCCCGATAAAATGAAGGGACAATTTGATAACTGGATGTTTGGCTGCGACACCTGCCAGGATGTTTGTCCGTGGAACCGTTTTTCCAAAGCCAGCCAGGAAGCGGCTTTTACCCCCGTGCCGGCGATCCTGAACTTTTCTACCCGCGACTGGGAAGAGCTGACAGAAGAAGCCTTTAAAGACATCTTCCGTCACTCCCCTCTTAAACGCAGTAAGTTTGCCGGTATCAGGAGAAACATCAACTTCCTGAACACCTAGCGTCCGGCCGCTTTAATGAGCCATTGGGTAAGGTCTGTTGCTGCTTCATAGTTTTGGAAAGATGCCGGCAGCTTCTTTCCATCCACATATTCGTTATAAAACCAGGGGTCGCCAACGGCAAACACCTTTCCTTTTCCTACTTCCGCCACCGCCATAATCACATAGTCGCCATCCTTGTAAACCGCTCTTGCAGGGGCTTTCAGGGTTAAGGTAGACAGCTCCTTGATATACACCTGTCTTCCTGCCTGGAATATTTCATGCCCTGCCGGGATATGAAAAGTACCCTGCTCCCAGTTTTTACCCTTTACCCGGTTGCGGCTGTCGCCGTTAAAATGGATCCCGAACTTTTCACTCAGCCTGTTAAAGTGCGAAAACTCCGCGTTGGCAGAGTCGTTCTCCAGCAATACCAGCACTCCGCCAGCCTTTACCCAGTTATAAATGGCGCGGGCATCCTTTTCGTTCATATAGTTGGGCGTGGGCGATTCCTTATCCGTGTCCGGATCAATGATCACATAAATGCCTGTGTTTTTCAGGTTGGCCGCCGTGGGCGCCTGCAGCAGGCTATCCCTTTTCACCCCGAGGGAGTCGAAAATATGCCCCCACAGCGACACGCCGCCGTTATCCGTTTCGCCCCAGATGTAATGCCACCTCACCGGGTTGCCGGCGTTGTCTTTTTTGAACTCGTTATTGTAATAGTAATCAAGCGTAACGGTGAGCTGCTTTGCAGGTGGTTGCTGCGCGAAGGTGGTTAGCCAGGTTCCTCCCAACAGCATCATACTTAAAGTAATACGTTTCATGGATTTTCAGATTGGCAAAAAAGTACTCAATAATCTTCAAAGATTATAGCGCTCCGGGAACGAAATTATCCAGCCTGAGAAAAAAATATGAGGTCCGGATGTTTTTTACCTTTTTTTAAATAATGTTTGCTAATTTCTTGACAATCGTTTTAGCTTCACCTACTTTTGTATAGCAAGAGGCTGGCTACCCCATAAACCGCAAAATATCATTTATCATATACCGGCTATGCCGGATTTTAGTTGATTAACTTTTTATGGACCTGAGTGCCATAACGTGGAATTTTAGCAATAAAGGTCGAATTCTTTCGACCTTTCTTTTTTTATATCTGTTTTATACTATATTGCTGCGCAATTATAATAATTGTCAGACCAACAATTTTTCAACCAGGTAAGGTGTGTGTACATGCGGAAGCGGGTCTTAATATTCATCTTGTTATTCCTCGTTACTTCAGTAACGCAGGGGCAAACACTCCCCTATCAGTTCAACCGGATTGATATCAACCAGGGGCTGTCCAACAACCAGGTCAACTGCGTTTTCAGGGATAGTATGGGCTTTATGTGGATTGGTACCGTATCAGGACTGAACCGGTTCGACGGGTATCACTTCACCGTTTACCAGCACGATCTGCGCGACACCACCTCTGTGGCAGATAACAACATCAATAAAATCATGGCCGGTCCCGGGCAGCAACTCTGGGTCAGGACCCGCTCCGGCATCAATATCTATGACCCGGTAACCACCCGTTTTAACCGTCGCCCCGAAAAAATCCTCAGCCAATGGGGCTTTTCCGGAAATGTAGTGACGGATATTGTGCATGACCCATCCGGCGGATACTGGTTCCTGCATCCCACAGCAGGCGTGTTCCTGGTGGATGCCGGCAACAGGGCGCAACAGTTTACCCATACCAGCGACGGCGGCAGCATCGGCACCAACAGCGTATCGGCACTGCTACCCGGCAAAGCCGGTCACTACTGGCTGTTGCACAGCAATGGCTTACTGGAAAAAATGGACGCCCGCAGCCACCGCATTGTTTACCGCAACAATACACTCGTGCGCCCGGCAATCCCCGGCAACAGCTGGTCTATGGTGGCGGATACCGACGGCGACCTGTGGCTGTTCAGCACCAACGAAGACAACGGCGTTTACTTTTTTGATGTGCGTACCCAACAGTTCCGGCATATCGATCAGAGTACCCCCGGCCTCGCGCTGAACAATAATATCGTACGAGGCATTGTTCCGGACAACAACGGGCTGGTATGGATAGGTACCGATCATGGTGGTATTAATATCATTAATAAGAAAACACAAAGCGTCCGTTATATTGAGAATATCAATGAAGATAACCGCAGCCTGAGCCAGAACAGTATCACCACCCTCTATAAAGATAATACCGGCATTATATGGATCGGGACCTTTAAAAAAGGACTGAACTATTACCATGAAAACATGGTAAAATTCCCGCTCTACCAATACCAGGCGTATAGCCGTAACAGTTTGCCCTATAACGATGTAAACAGGTTTGTGGAAGATGAAGCCGGCAATTTATGGATAGGCACCAACGGCGGCGGACTGATTTACTTTGACCGCAGCCGCAACACCTTTACCCAATACAGGCACGATGCCAACAACAACAACAGCATCGCGGGAAATGTAATTGTAAGTCTTTGTATAGATCACAACAAACAACTATGGGTAGGCACCTACTTCGGGGGACTGGACCGGTTCGATGGCAGCCGCTTTATTCATTACAAACATAACCCGGCAGACAGCACCAGTATCAGCGATAACAGCATCTGGGAAATACTGGAAGACAGTCGCCACCAACTGTGGGTAGGCACCCTCGGCGGCGGCCTTAACCGGATGAACCCTGCCACCGGCCGGTTTGAGCATTTCCCACAGGTGAAGTCCACCTACATTTCCGCCCTGCTGGAAGACCGGCAAGGGAACCTCTGGATAGGTACCTCCGACGGACTGGATGTACAACACCTGGCCACCGGCGCCTTCAAACATTACAATAATCTCCCCGGCGACAGCAGCAGTCTGAGTCATAATAACGTGGTATGCATTTTCCAGGACAGCCAGCAACGCATCTGGATAGGCACCCGGGAAGGACTGGACCTCTTCCATCCAAAAAATAATAACTTCCGCGCCCTCCGCAAAGAAAACGGTCTGCCGGACAACTCCATCCTGAACATCCTCGAAGCCAACGATCACAGCTTATGGATGAGCACTCCCAACGGCTTGTCCAATATGACCATCAGTGCTGATGCCTTTACCTTTAAAAATTATGATGAATCTGACGGGTTGCAGGGAAAAGACTTCAACGAAAACGCTGCACTGAAAACCAGCCGTGGGGAGCTGATATTCGGCGGTGGCAACGGCTTTAACCTGTTTTATCCAAACGCCATTGCCCTCAACAATAACATCCCGCCTGTAGTACTCACCGATCTGCAGATCTTTAATAAAAGCATACTGCCCGGCGAAAAGATCAATGGCCGCGTATTGCTGAAAGCCGCGATCCCTGAAACACAAAGCATCACCCTGAAACATGGTGAAAATGTGTTCTCCATTGAATTTGCCTCCCTGAATTATTTCCACCCGGAAAAGAACAGGTATGCCTATATGCTGGAAGGATTTAATAGAGACTGGCTATATACCGATGGCCTGCAAAGGAAAGCCACCTTCACCAACCTCGATCCAGGTGAATATACTTTCCGGGTAAAAGCCTCTAATAACGACGGCGTATGGAATGAAAAAGGAATCACCCTGAAAATAAAAGTACTTCCCCCCTTCTGGAAAACCTGGCCCGCCTTCCTGGGCTATGTATTGCTGATACTGGGCGCCCTGCTGCTGGCCCGCCGTATCATCCTGGAAAGGGAACGGCTGAAGTTCAGGATGGAGCAGCAAACGCAGGAAGCCGCGCGCATGCACGAACTGGATGCCCTGAAAATCCGTTTCTTCACCAACGTAAGCCATGAGTTCAGAACGCCACTCAGCCTGATCATCACCCCGCTGGAAAAAATCATCCGGCAAACATCCGAAAACGGCTTAAAAGTACAGCTGGAGCTGATGCAGCGGAATGCCCGGCGCTTACTCAACCTGGTAAACCAGTTGCTCGACTTCCGTAAAATGGAGGTCCAGGAAATAAAACTCCACGCCGCAGAAGGCGATATCGTCGGTTTTGTAAAAGATCTTACCGGGTCATTTTCTGATCTGTCAGATAAAAAGCATATCCAGCTTAACTTCCAGAGCAATGTGCAGGAGCTGAAGATGTTGTACGATGCAGATAAAATTGAGAAGATCATCTTTAACCTGCTCTCCAATGCCTTTAAATTTACGCCTGAGGAAGGCAGTATATCCGTTCACGTTAGCTACCAGGAAACAACCGCGCAACTGGAAATTGCCGTGAAAGATAATGGTATTGGTATTCCGCCGGAGAAGCAGGAGTATATTTTTGAAAGGTTCTTTCAACATGAAGTACCAGCTTCTATGGTCAACCAGGGCAGTGGGATCGGGTTATCCATCACAAAGGAGTTTGTGAAAATGCATGGCGGCAGCATTACGGTAGACAGTGCGCCGGAAATGGGCAGCTGCTTTACGGTGTACCTGCCGGTTAAAACAGCTACCGTTGCTGTTCCCGGGGTTGTACAGGAAACTATTCGTACTACCACTGCCGTTACACCGGCCGCCACTGTGAACAGCAACTCAAAAAAACCGGTGATCTTACTGGTAGAGGATAATGAGGATTTCCGTTTTTATCTGAAAGACAACCTTACCCAGTACTTCCAGATTATAGAAGCAGAAAACGGGCTTGCTGCCTGGAGAGTGCTGCAGCAAACACTCCCGCACCTGATTGTAAGCGATATTTCCATGCCGGAAATGGATGGACTGGAATTATGTAAAAAGGTACGCGCCCAGCAACGCACCGCCCACTTACCTATTGTGTTGCTCACTGCCAGGGCTGAAGAGGCCCAGCAACTGGAGGCGCTGGAAACCGGTGCATCCGACTACATCACCAAGCCTTTTAACTTCGAGGTGTTGCTTTCGCGGATTAAAAACATTATCTCCCAGCAATCATCTCTCAGAAAAACATTCCAGCAATATATAGAAGCCCATCCCGGAGAAGTAGCTATTTCATCTGCCGATGAACAATTTATCCAGCAGGCTTTACAAATTGTAGAGAAGAATATCTCCAATCCCGACTTCTCGGTAGAAGAACTGAGCAAGGCGCTTTTTATGAGCCGGGTATCTGTGTATAAAAAGATCCTGGCCCTCACCGGCCGGTCGCCCATTGAATTTATCCGGAGCATCCGTTTAAAGCGGGCGGCACAGCTGCTCGAAAAAAGCCAGCTTACCGTAGCCGAAGTCGCCTATGAAGTTGGGTTCAACAACCCAAAATACTTTACAAAGTATTTTAAGATGGAGTACAATGTGCTCCCTTCCGTTTACGGAAAGAAGAAATAATCCCCCTACTTCAATTATACATCATCCCGTAAAACAACAAATCTGCCCCATTAAATAACGAAATGCGCCCCCTGCCTACGGGGTGCAATGGATAATTTTGTGTGACTGACTATTAAACCTCATTATGTTCAAGCAAAACTTTAAACGAAGCAACCGCCTGTACCTGCTGATTGAAATCCTGCTGTATTGCGTGATCACAGGTTCCCTCATCGGCCTCTTCTTATTATAATGGACTTAAAACCAGCCCGTTCCTCCGCCGCATGTTAACATTTAATGCCCTAACCGTAATCATTTCATCACCTCATTGGACCGAACGGTTAACATAATCGCCCTACATCTTAAACATACCCCTACCCTCTGATTCCAAAGCTCCTTTTACATTTGTTTTAACACGTTTTGAAGTAACACGTTTTGAAAATACATCTCGGGTACCACACCCGTAATTGTAACAACCACGTTCAACCAACGAAAAAATCCGTTCAAATATGCAGATAAAGAGGGCGATACCGATCGTACTAATGACGTTCCTCACTTCCTGGTGTTATGCCGGTCAGGTGGAAAAACTGTCTGATGGCCTGTTGATTCATTTAAAAAATCCAGCCCGGAACGGTGCCAGGCAGGTGAAGTTGCAGGTGGTTTCCGATAAGGTGATCCACGTAACCGCCACCCCCGAAGATCATTTCACCGGATCTCCCAGCCTCATGGCTGTTGATGCGCATGGTAATGCCATCAAGTGGGATTCGGAAGAGAAAAATGAAACCGTGACATTAAAAACAGCCAGCATTACCGCCACAGTGGCACTAAATACAGGAGCAGTAGTATTCCGCGATAAAGCCGGCAACATTATATTACAGGAACAACCCGGCGGCGGTAAGATCTTCACCCCGGTTACCATTGACAATAAATCTTTATACCGGATCCAACAAATATTTGATTCGCCTGCCAATGAAGCGTTCTATGGACTCGGGCAACACCAGACCGGTTTAATGAACTACAAAAACCAGGACGTGGATCTTACACAGTACAACTCTGTGGCCGCCGTGCCGTTTGTAGTATCCAACCGTAACTATGGCATTTTATGGGATAACTATTCCATTACCCGTTTTGGCGACAACCGCCCCTATAAACAAATGTCCGAATTACACTTAATGTCTGCCGACGGGAAACCTGGATTCAGCGCTACCTATGGCGACCGTTATAATAATACGGTGTATGTAAATAAGGTGGAAGATAAAATCGACTATGAATTCCTGGATCGCCTCCCGTCGCTGCCAGCCACTTTTCCAATGATAAAAGGAAAAGTAACCTGGGAAGGCACGGTGAATGCAGATGAAACCGGTGAATACAAATTCTTCATGACCACCTCCGGCTATACCAAAGTATGGATCAATGGCCAGCTGAAACTGGACCGGTGGAGGGAAAGCTGGAATCCCGGCGCGTCTGTGTTCAGGCATCTCCTTCAAAAAGGACAGCCTACTACTGTAAAAGTGGAATGGATCCCGGAAACCGCCCAATCCTTTATCTCCCTTAAATTCCTTCCTCCTACTCCCGCTGAAGGAGCAGATAAAATGCAGCTGACTTCAGAAGCAGGCGAAAAAATCGACTACTACTTTATGTATGGCGGGCATATGGATGAAGTGATCAGCGGCTACCGGCAGGTAACCGGCAAGGCTACCATGATACCCCGCTGGGCGCTGGGCTTCTGGCAAAGCCGGGAACGCTACAAAACACAGGACGAGATTGAAAATACCGTAGCTGAATTCCGCAAAAGAAAAATCCCGCTGGACAATATTGTACTGGACTGGAGTTACTGGAAACAGGACGAATGGGGCAGCCAGCAGTTTGATCCTGCGCGTTTTCCCGATCCCACCGGCATGATCAGCCGCCTGCACAAACAATACCATACCAACTTCATGATCTCCGTATGGCCTAAGTTTTATGAAGGCATCGCCAACTATAAACTATTCGACAGCAAGGGCTGGTTATACAAACAGAATATTAAAAACAGGCAACGCGACTGGATAGGTAACGGTTATGTATCTACGTTTTACGATGCCTTTAACCCGGAAGCGCGTAAACTGTTCTGGAGCCTGTTGCAGAAAAACCTGCTCAGCAAGGGCGTGGACGCCTGGTGGCTCGATGCCACAGAGCCGGATATCTTATCCAATGCGTCTATCGAAGAACGTAAAACACTCATGAATCCTACAGCGCTGGGATCAGCTACTCAATATTTCAACACTTATGCGCTCGTAAATGCACAGGGCATTTATGAAGGTCAACGGGCAGCCAAACCGGATCAACGTGTGTTTATCCTTACCCGCTCCGCTTACGCAGGGTTGCAGCGCTATGCCGCCGCCACCTGGAGCGGTGATATCGCCGCCACCTTTGAAGAGTTCAAAAGACAGATCCCGGGCGGGCTGAACTTCAGTTTGTCAGGCTTGCCTTACTGGACTACAGATATCGGAGGTTTTTTTGTGGAAGATAAATACGATCAGCCTGATCCGCAGGGGCCTGCACTGGAAGAATGGAGAGAACTCAATACACGCTGGTTCCAGTATGGCGCTTTCTGCCCGCTGTTCCGTTCACACGGGCAATATCCATACCGCGAGATGTTCAATATTGCGCCCGACAGCAGCGTAGCATATCAATCGATGTTATACTACGACCAGCTGCGTTACCGCCTGCTGCCATACATCTACTCCGTAGCAGGTAATACTTACCATCACGACTATACGATGATGCGTGGCCTGGTGATGGATTACGGTCAGGATACAGCGGTGCTGAATATCCGCGACCAGTATATGTTTGGTCCTTCGCTGCTGGTAAACCCTGTAACGGAATACCATGCCCGCAGCCGGGAACTGTACCTGCCCGCAGGCAATGGCTGGTACGATTTCTATACCGGAAAATATGAAACAGGTGGTCAGCATATTACCGCAGCAGCGCCTTTGCAGCGAATGCCTTTGTATGTGAGAGAAGGCGCTATCCTGCCGGTAGGTCCTGCACTGCAATACACCAGTGAGCGCAAGGCCGATACTATACAGCTGTATGTGTATACCGGCAAGGACGGGGAATTTACTTTGTATGAAGATGAAAATAATAACTACCAATACGAGAAAGGCGCTTTCAGCAACATTTCTTTCAAATGGAATGAAGCCGCCAAAACACTCACAATAGGACAACGGGAAGGTCGTTTTCCCGGCATGCTGCAGCAAAGGTATTTCCTGGTAACATTTGTAGGTAAGCAAAACGCAGCAGGACCGGACATCAACAATAAGAAAGGTGAAATGATAACATATAATGGAATAGCAAAAACGGTCCGGGCCATCTGACCTGGACCACTTCTTCTGAAAACATTCAAACATTATTCATACTCCTTTGCCTAAATAAAACACGTTAAACATGAAAATCTGGTACACAATCAGCAATTATTTTCCGCGGCAAACCGTCTTAAAGGCGCTTGCTGTGTGCAGCCTGACTGCTGCAGCGCCCCCGGCACTGCATGCAGCTGCCAATAACGGGAAAGCATATACGCAACCTGTAAAGCAAACTATTACGGGCAAGGTAATTGATGCCAGTGGCGGCACTCCGCTGCCCGGCGTTAATATCGTTGTAAAAGGAACTACCCGTGGCACTGTAACAACAGTCGACGGATCATTCAGCCTGCAGGCTGATCCCGGGGAAATACTCGTGGTATCGCTGGTAGGCTATACCAAACAGGAAGTACCCGCGAAAGCGGGCGGTCCGATGACAATAAGCCTGACATCCGCTTCCACAGGGCTCGATGAACTGGTAGTAGTAGGTTACGGCGTACAAAAGAAGAAAGTAGTGACCGGTGCCACCGTACATTTAAACAACGACGACCTGATAAAAAACCACAGCATCAGCGTGGAGCAATCCTTACAGGGACAGGCGCCCGGTGTGCAGGTAACGTCCAACTCCGGTCAACCCGGCGATGCGCTGAAATTCACTATCCGTGGTATCGGCACCAACGGGGATTCCCGGCCGCTGTTCATCATTGATGGATTTCCGGCGGACGACATCTCCTTCCTCAATCCAAATGACATTGCCAGTGTAGATGTGCTGAAAGATGCCGCCTCCACTGCCATTTACGGAACCCGCGCAGCAAATGGTATCGTGATGATCACCACCAAAAAAGGCCGCGCCGGTAAAATGAATGTCAGCTTCGATGCTTCCTACGGATTACAGAATCCTGCCCGCAAACTGGACCTCCTGAATGCGCAACAGTATGCCAACATCATGAATGAAGCGTCTATCAACTCCGGTTCTGTACCTATCTATACACCCGATTCTATCGCTAAACTGGGTACAGGGCCCGACTGGCAGAAAGCCGCCACCAATAAAAATGCGCCTATTCAAAATTATAGCCTGAGCCTTTCCGGCGGAAACGAAAAGTCCGTTTTCTCCTCGTCCTTTTCTTTCCAGGGACAACAAGGCGTAATGGGACTTCCCGGCAGGTCTAATTTTGAAAGAACATCTTTCAGGATCAATTCAGAACACAAGTTGTACAAAGACCTGATCAAAACCGGTGAGAACCTCACGTTTGCTCATACACGCCAGCGTGGTATCGGTACAGGCAATATCTACAATAACTCTATCCGTGGTTTATTAAATGCTACTCCCATCTACCCGGTGTATAATGCGGATGGCAGCTATGGCAAATCGCCCTACGCAGATGAACCCAACCCGATCGGCTCTATTGATTACACACAAAATAATCAAACCATTACCGACAGGATCATTGGTAACATCTATGCAGAAGCCATCCTGGTCAAAGGATTGACCCTCCGTACAGATTTTGGTGCAGATATCTCGTATAACTACAACAATGCTTTTATCCCCGTATATAACCTGGGAACCAATAACAGCAACGAACATTCTTTTGCCAGCCAGGGTATGTACCGCAACCTCACGTGGAACTGGGATAACACCCTCACCTACCAGCTCACTGCCGGCAAACATAACCTGAATGTAATGGTGGGTACCACCGCAAAAAAATATGAAGGCTATAACGTAAGCGGTAGTAAAACAGACCTGATCATTCCCGACTTTGATCATGCCATTATTGATAACGGCAGAAATGATTCTACCCGTAAAGTATACGGCACCAGGAGCATGAATGCGCTGCAATCCTACTTTGGCAGGGTGTTTTACAGCTACGACGATAAATACCTGCTCACCGCCACGCTTCGCCGGGATGGTTCTACCAAATTCGGCGCCAACAACCGCTATGGCTACTTTCCCTCCTTCTCTGCCGGATGGATCGTGACCAACGAATCGTTCCTTAAAAACAGCAGCTGGATCAACTTCCTGAAGATCCGCGGCGGATGGGGACAAAACGGTAGTGACAGGATAGATGACTTCAGGTACCTGGCTACCATCAACTCTACTTACCGCGATTACTATTTCAACGGACAAAAAGCCATCGGCGCCTCTCCTGATAAAATACCCAATCCTGATTTGCACTGGGAAGCATCTGAGCAAATCGATATCGGATTCGATGCGACGTTATTCAAAGACGTAACCGTTACATTCGACTGGTATCAGAAAAACACCCGCGACTGGCTGGTAACCGCTCCTATCCCCGACCTGGTGGGTACCGGCGCACCTACCATCAACGGTGGTAATATTCAGAACAAGGGTATTGAGCTTGGCATTAACTACAACCATCAATTTGGAGAAGTAACCATCGGTATCGGTGGTAACATTGCCTTCAATAAAAATACCGTGATCGATATTCCTAACCAGGAAGGTGTATTGCATCCTTCTTATAACGGCGTACTCTCTTCCAACATGGATGAATACTTCCGTGCGCAGAACGGAATGCCAATTGGTTATTTCTATGGCTTGAAAACAGCCGGTATCTTCCAGAACCAGGCAGAAATTGATGCCTACACCAGCAAAAGCGGCCAGAAAATACAGCCAGGCGCACAACCCGGCGATGCCCGCTTTGTAGATCTGAACGGCGACGGCGTAATCAATGGCGATGATAAAACAAAAGTAGGTAATCCGAATCCTTCGCAAACATATGGTATCTCCTTATCTGCAGGCTGGAGAGGATTTGACCTGAGTGTATTGCTGAGCGGCGTAGGCGGTAATGACATTGTGGATGGAACAAGAGCATACGACCGTTTTTATAACAACTATACCACGGCTATTTTCGACCGCTGGCATGGTGAAGGTACTTCCAACAGCACGCCCCGTGTAACGCTGGGCAATGAAGCCAATCAGAACTACACCCGCTTCTCTGACCTGTATGTACACAATGGCGCGTTCCTCCGTGTAAAGAGCATCAACTTTGGATATGACCTTAAGAAAACATTACTGAAACGTTTGCCTGTTCAGCAGCTCCGGTTGTATGTATCCGGACTGAATGTATTTACGTTTACCCATTACCGTGGGTTGGATCCTGAAGTGGGCTATGGTATCGACAGCTGGTCATCTGGTACTGACCTCGGTTATTTCCCACAGCCAAGAACTGTTTTATTCGGTCTTAATGTTAAATTTTAAACTCCGGCAATCATGAAGAAAATAATAGCAGCTATCATCATAACGGGGTTAATGAGTTCCTGTTCCAAAAGTTTCCTGGAAACATTGCCCATCAATACAATTACAGAGGAAGACTTTTATAAAACTCCGGGAGATGCTTACCAGGGACTGGTTTCCGCGTACAGCGTATTAAACTGGGACGGTTACGGCAACATTGCATTAACCTCGGAAATTGCGTCCGACGATTGCTTTGGCGGCGGTGGCGCTTCTGACAACGGTTGGAACCAGTGGGATAAGAGCATTAAGATGAATGACATCAACAGCAATGCCTGGAAGAAATACTACACCGGTATTTACCGCGCCAATAAACTGATCCAGAAAATTGAAGCAGTAGATTTTAAGGGAGATGACGCCACTAAAAACCGTTACATCGGTGAGGCTCATTTTCTGCGGGCGTACTTTTATTTTGACCTGGTGCGTATGTTTGGTCATGTGCCATTGATCACCGCGCCGCTGGAACCTGGTAACTACAGCATTCCACAGGCCAATCCGGACAGCGTATACATGCTCATTGCCAATGACCTGAAACTGGCCGCAGCTAACATTCCGGCTACGCCTTTTACCAGCATTCCTTCCGGCGAATATGGCAGGGCTACCAAATGGGCTGCGGAAGCCTTGCTGGGCCGTGTATTCCTGTACTATACCGGCTACTACAGCAAACCTGATATTGCCGGAGTATTTTCACAGGCAGATGCAATTGCCGCCATTGACGATGTGATCAACAACAGCGGATACAGTCTTGTTCCAAAATACCGGAACCTGTTCCGTGCTTCCGCTGAAAGCACTACTGCCTACGCTGGCCAGAATAATGCAGAAGGCGTGTTCACTATTCAGTATACCTATCTCGGCATGGGCGACCAGAACCAGCAGAATGGTAACCGCATGCAGGTGATGATCGGTATCCGCTCACAGGTGCTGGAGCCATACTACAAGGGATGGGGCGCCGCTACTGTAAATGAAGCCCTCTTTCATTCCTATGCTCCCGGCGACAGCAGGCAAACAGCTTCCATTATTTCTATTGCCGGAGAAGGATATGCAGATACCTATAAGCTGGATGATCAGGCGCAATACACCGGCTTCTTTATAAAAAAATATACACCGCTGAAAGATAAAAATGCAGATGACCTCGGTGGTAGTTTCCAGTGGGATAATTTCGACAACTATATGGTGATCCGTTTTGCAGATGTGTTGCTGATGGGTGCAGAATTAAATCTCACGGCGAATGCAGGCAAGGCACAGGGTTATATCGACCGCGTGCGCGACCGTGCATTTGGCGATCAAACCCATCGCATTACCCTCAGCAATAAAACACAGATCATGCAGGAACGCAAGCTGGAACTGGCGCTGGAAGGGCACCGCTACTGGGATCTGCTGAGACAGGGTATGGCGGTAGCCAAACAGGCAATAGATAATACTTCTTCCCAGCCGGGTTTCAACGTAAGCTTCCGCACCGAAACAAATGGTTTATTCTCTATTCCTGAAACACAGATCAATTTATCAAACGGTACGATCAAACAAAACACCGGTTGGTGATATTGCCCACTTTAAAAACTACAAAAATGAAACGTCTGCATATATATTTCCTGGGATTAATCACTGCATTGTTTTATGCGTGCAGTCCTTACGAAGACAGGATCACCCCGGCAAATCCTGCCGGCATTCAACTCGATTTTTCCGTTACGCAAAATCCGGATTACGATAACCAGGTAACGCTGGAAAGCAAAACGAAAGATGTAATCCCGTTCTGGGACTACGGTTTTGGTACCACGAAAGAAGCGAAGGCCGTAGTGATCCTTCCTTTTGCGGGCGACTTCTTCGTAAAATATTCTGCTTATGGCGCCGGTGGTCCTAAAACTGATTCTGTAAAAGTTACCGTGAGTGAAAACGATCCGAAGTTCTTTTCCAGCAAACTGTACAACCTGCTCACCAATGGCGCTGATGGTAAAACCTGGGTATGGGCCGTTGATGTTCCCGGTGGTTATTGTTTTGGCAATGGCCCTGGTAATTCCGACGTACCGGCATGGTGGACCGTGGGAAAAGCAGGCCTGATAACCCAGGGTGTAGTTGATGATGAGATGACATTCGATCTTAATAAAAATGCAAACTACTCCATCACGCATAAAGGAGTTACTACCAAAGGTTCGTTTACACTGGATACTTTAGCGCAGAAGATCAAGATCAACGGCGCTGACATCAGTTGGGGAAACAACGTGACCTACAATATTGTTAAGTTGAACGCTAATGAATTGACGCTGGTACAGCAAGGCGATGGCTGGCGCAATATCTGGATATTCAAGCGTAAAGGTTTTGTATTTTAAAAATCCACATTATGGCCCCCGGTGGGAATTTCCCCGCCGGGTCTTTTTTAACAATTATTTTATGGAGATGATAAAAGCGAAAAAATATATCATAAATAATTAAAATACTCAGTATTAATCAATGCTGTTTTGGTTGTTACCTGTTGCCGGTGCTTTTTAGCCCCGGCTATTTTTTTGGGTATATACTATTTTTCTGCGGATCACTTAATTCGTATTTGGTGATTCTTTTTACTATCTTTCAAGACACAACGCCTCTATGTCATGGAAATAAAAGTTCTGACCGCGCCGGGGCTGGGTAGCTCCGGAAAATTACACTGGCAAACATTATGGGAACAATCTATACCCGGAACAAAACGGATTGAGCAAACAGATTGGGATGCGCCGGTTTGCGCCAACTGGGTGGCGCAGATAGAGAAGGCGGTAGCGGAAGCCGGTCCGCAGGTAGTAATAGCTGCGCACAGCCTGGCTTGTATTGCACTGGCACATTGGGCGGGGCAAACAAAGAGGAAGATCCGGGGGGCGTTACTGGTAGCGCCGGCAGATGCAGAAAGACCGGGCTTCCCCGCTGAAGCAACCGGCTTCACTCCTATTCCTTTAGTGAAGCTGCCGTTTGAAAGTATTATTGTGGCCAGTACAAATGATACTTTCTGTTCTTTGGAAAGAGCCGCTTTTTTTGCCCGTCACTGGGGAAGCCGTTTTGTAAATGCAGGCGCCAAAGGCCATATCAACAGCGAATCCGGGCTTGGGGAATGGCCGGAAGGACAAAACCAGCTGAAAGAACTGGTGCAGAACTGGCCAACGCTTTAATGCGGTTACCAGCCAATTTTATTCCCTGCCAGCAACGCTTAACCTGTAATTTCACTTTTTTTCATTCCGCTTTTCCACTTTTTCTTTTAAGACCTGAATAGGATATGTTGTTGTCTGAAGTCTTAACTAAATCGATTTTCTTTACCGATAATTAACATAAAGATAAACACGGGCAATACTGCAGGCAAACAGGATTATGCCACCTTTGGCCGCTGAATCTTTAAAACTATCTTTTACCATACAATGAAAAAAGCACTGTTCATTTTATCCGGTGTAATGATGGCCACCGGGGCATCCGCACAAATAAAGCAGTATACTATGGCGCAGGCACACTCTCATAATGATTATGAGCGGGCCACTCCTTTTTATGCAGCGGCATCCCTCCAGTTTGGTTCCATTGAGGCAGATATACACCTGAAAGACGGCGTTTTATACGTTGCACACGACGCGGGCGCCATACAACCGTTCCGTACCTTTAAGGAACTGTACCTGCAGCCTGTGCTCCGGCAGTTCTCCCTTTACAACGGTAAACCTTATGCCGGCAACGCACCGATGCAGCTGCTGATAGACCTGAAAACAGCAGGCACTCCTACCCTCCAGGCATTACAGGAACTGCTGCTTCCCTACCGCAACTATTTTGACCGCAACACAAATCCCTCCGCCGTAAAACTGGTGATATCAGGCAACGTGCCCCCGGTAGCAGAATGGCCCCAGTATGATCCCATCTTCTTTTTTGATGGCCGGCCTGACAGCGTGTATCCGGCAGCGTTACAGCAACGCGTTGCGATGTTGAGCGTGGATTTTCATTCCTACAGCACCTGGAATGGCAAAGGCACACTGGTGCCGGAAGAAATGAAAAAAGTAACCGCCGTTATCAATAAAGCACACCAGCAGGGATATGCCTTCCGCTTCTGGGGCGCTCCCTCTACCCGCTCTACCTACTACAAACTGATGGATCTCGGCGCCGACTGGATCGGAACTGATCACCCGGAAGAGCTGTATGATATAATGCACAACACTCCCCGTACTACCGCTTCCGGTATGCCGGTGCATGAAGTGTATACTCCTTCCTTTGTATCTGATGCCACCAAAGTGCGCTCCAAAAACGTGATCCTGATGATTGGCGATGGCACTGGTCTTGCGGAAATGTTTTCCGGCTACACCGCCAATAAAGGTGCGCTGAACATATTCCAGATGAGACAACTGGGCTTATCCAAAACCCAATCCACCGATAATTACCACACCGACTCTGCCGCTGGCGGCTCCGCAATGGGCACCGGTACTAAAACACATAACCGCGCCATCGGGCTCGACAATACCTACGTATCCATCCCTGTGATCCCTGAAATACTGGCTCCCAAAGGCATTCAGAGCGGCGTGATTGTAACCGAAGAAATTACCGGCGCCACACCTGCTTCTTTCTACGGTCATACCTCCGACCGGGATAGCACCTATACCCTGGAAAAGCAACTGCTCAGCAGCAAACTGCAACTGGCTGTTGGCGGCGGAAGGGAAGAACTGGAAAAAGATTTCGGTGGGCAGCTGGCTTCCTCCGGCATCCGTATCTACGATAACCTGGATAACTGGGACGCCACTACGAAAAACCGCACGCTCGTCATCCTGAGCAATAAGGTAGTCACCTCTATGCGCAACGGACGGGGCAAGTACCTGAAAACCGCACTGAAAAAGGCTTTACAGCAACTGAATGCTTCCGGCAAAGGATTTTTCCTGATGGTGGAAGGTTCCCGTATTGATCATGGTGGCCACCTGAACGACCTGGATTACCTGGTGCGTGAAATGCTCGACTTCGATGAAGCAGTGGGAGAAGCCCTCCGCTTTGCTGACCAGGACAAACAAACCACGGTGATTGTGACGGCTGATCATGAAACCGGCGGCCTCGCCCTTATGGATGGCGATATTGCCACAGGCACTTTACGCGGCCACTTTGCCACCAACGACCATACCGGCATCCCGGTGATGGTGTTTGCCTATGGCCCCAACTCCAACCTGTTCCGCGGCGTCTATGAAAACAATGAGATCTTTCATAAGATGCTGAAATGCTTCGGTAAATAAGGCAGCGGAGGAAGCGCCTTCAGCGCTTCCTCCGCAAAAAAACACTCCAACTCCACATTTCTTTTTATACTTTTAAAGGCATTTTAAAATTCCGGACATGTCAGCAAGAATCCTATTGCTGCTTACAGGTATGTTATGCCTGCATACAGCGTTTGCACAGGAAACCCGATACATCTATCTTTCAGGCACCGATAAAGACCACACCGTTAACTGGGACTTTCATTGCTCCGGCGGACAGCGCAGCGGCAAATGGACCACCATCCCCGTTCCTTCTAACTGGGAACAGCAGGGATTTGGCAGCTACAACTACGGCCATGATAAAGACAAAGCCCATGAACAAGGACTATACCGCTACCGTTTTTCCGCACCGGACAACTGGCGCGAACGGCAGGTAAATATTGTTTTTGATGGCGTAATGACCGATGCCGAAGTAAAAATAAACGGGCGCCTGGCCGGTGAAATACACCAGGGCGGCTTTTACCGGTTCAGATATGATATCAGTAAACTGTTGCTCAACGGCAGCAACCTCTTGGAAGTAAAGGTGAGCAAAATGTCGGCGAATGCAGGAGTGAACCGGGCAGAACGGAATGGCGATTTCTGGGTGCTGGGAGGCATTTACCGGCCTGTATTCCTGGAGGTAAAGCCATTGATCCATATTGATCGCGTGGCCATAAATGCTACCGCCAAAGGCCATTTCACGGTACAGGCTTTCACGACTCCTTTGCCGGAAGGATACTCCCTCTCCGCACAGATAACAACCACAGCAGGTCAGCCGGTTCAACAGGCGGTAACAGTGCCTGCCACAGCCACCCACCCTGCCGCCTATACGTTGCAGCAACAAATTAACCAGCCCGCTACCTGGAGTGCAGAGTTCCCGCACCGTTACCTCTCAGTAGTAGAGATTAAGAAAGATAACCGGACCATACACCGCATCACCCAACCCTTTGGCTTCAGGACCATTGAAATAAGACCACGGGATGGCATATACGTAAATGATACCAAAGTAATCCTGAAGGGCGTAAACCGCCACAGCGCCTGGCCGGAAACAGGGCGCACACTCAGTAAGGATATCAGCATACTGGATGTGAACCTCATGAAAGACATGAACATGAACGCCGTGCGGATGTCGCACTACCCGCCGGATGATCACTTCCTGGATGTATGCGATTCACTGGGTTTGTTTGTACTGGATGAACTCACCGGCTGGCAGGCTGCCTACGATACATTGGTGGGACGCAAACTCGTAAAGGAACTGGTGGAACGCGATGTTAACCATCCTTCCGTTATTGCGTGGGACAATGGCAATGAAGGCGGGTTTAACCGGGCACTGGATGGCGACTACCACCTGTATGATCCTCAGCTGCGCCCCGTGCTGCATCCCTGGGAAAGATACAATCGTGTGGACACCAAACATTATCCCAACTTCAACTACCTTGTTAACTCCAGCCTGTACGACCAGGACATTTACCTGCCTACCGAATTTATGCATGGCCTGTATGATGGCGGCATGGGCGCCGGCCTGGCCGATTTCTGGGACCGTATGTTACAGCATCCCCGCTGTGCCGGCGGATTCCTGTGGGCATTCAGTGACGAAGGACTGGTACGTACCGATAAAAACGGCATCATTGACACCGACGGCAACCACGCCCCCGACGGCATAGTAGGCCCCCACCGTGAAAAGGAAGGCAGCTTCTATACGATCCGGCAGTTATGGTCGCCGGTGCATATATCCCTGCCCGTTATAACGGCAGCATTCGATGGCCGCATACCGGTGGAAAACCGTTACGACTATACGTCATTGTCCGGGTGCCGGTTCAGGTGGCAGCTGCTGCGTTTTACATCTCCCGGAAAAAACAACACAACAGACACCATTGCCACAGGCTCCATTGCGGCGCCTGACCTGGCGCCCCATACCAAAGGCTTTCTGCAACTGTCGCTTCCAAACGGCTGGCAGGATGCTGACGCGTTGTATGTGAGTGTACAGGATAGTTACGGACGCAGCATCCTCACCCGGAGCTGGCCTTTACAGGAGCCTTCCCGCATTGTGCGGCAGTTCCCGGGCGTTAGCGGCAGCCTCGATATTATGACTGACCACGATACCCTTTCTGTGAATAACGGTACCGGCACTTATTATTTCAGTCGTACTACCGGTCAGCTGTTGCAGATCCATACTCCCAAAGGCAGCATTTCATTAAGCGGAGGCCCCGTACTGGCGGGCGTTTCGCAGGAACTAAAAGAGTTCAGGTCCGGTACAGATTCCAGTGGTTATTTTATCATCGCCCGTTATGAAGGCAATGGCTTCCTCCACGTAAAGTGGACTTTCAAACCAGGCATCCCGGCGCAACTGGACTACAGCTACAGCATCAAAGGCGCCACGCCTTTCAGTGGCATTACGTTCCGGTATCCGGAAGAAAAGGTAACGGGGCTGTCGTGGACAGGTGAAGGACCATACCGGGTATGGAAAAACAGGCTGCAGGGACAGCTGTTCGGCAGCTGGTATAAAGCCTATAACAACACGGTGACGGGGGAAAGCTGGGAGTATCCCGAATTCAAAGGCTATCATGCCAATGTGTACCAGGCCACCTTTCATACAAAGGAGCAGCCATTTACCTTTTATACCGGTAACGAGGGTACGTTTTTGCAGGTGTTTCACCCGCAGGCGCCAAAGGGAGCCGCCAACAACAATACGGCGCCGGCCTTTCCGGACGGGGATATCGGTTTCCTGAGCGCTATTGCGCCGATAGGTACCAAATTCCAGGATGCCGCACAGATGGGGCCTGAAAGCCAGGATAATATAATGCTGAACTATACGCCGGTGAAAGGCACGCTCTGGATCGGCTTACCGTAGGTTTCCGGGGTCCGTTACAAAATTCAGGAAGGCATTGAACTTGGCGTTGTACTTACGTTTGTCCAGTTTGAAGTAAAAGGCGCCACGCTTCGAGCTGAGCCTGTCTTTATCCTTTTGTTTGATCAGCAGGCCGGTAGACAATACCTTGCGGCTGAAGTTACGTTTATCGAAAGTAACATCGTACACCGCTTCATACAGCAGCTGTAGCTGGGGAATAGTAAACTTCAGCGGCAGCAGTTCAAAAAGGATGGGGTGTATGGCAGCTTTGTAGCGAAGCTTCTCCTGGGCCATCTTCACCATTTCGGTATGGTCGAAGATGAGATCCGGCAGCTTATCAAGCGAAATCCATTCCGCGTGGTACTCGTCGTTGATCTGCAGTTTGTATTGATTGATATCGATGAGGGCAAAGTAGGTGATAGAAACGGTGCGTTCCACCGGGTCACGGGCCGGTTCGCCGAAGGCAAACAGCTGCTCCATGTATACCCCTTCCAGGCCGGTGAGCTTATTCAAAATCCTTGCAGCAGCGGCTTCAAAGCTTTCGTCTGCCTGTACAAATCCGCCCATCAGGCTCCATTTATTCTTCTGCGGTTCAAATCCGCGCTTGATCAGCAGCAGCTTTAATTCTTCTCCATCAAAACCAAAAATGATGCAATCGACTGCCACCAGCATTCTTGATTGCCCTGAATAACGTGTCATAGCAGCAATTATTTATATAACCCGGCAATTTATGGTTCCCTGCTGACATTAGGAAATTATATTGCAATATTCCTTTGTTTATACAAACAGCTGTTGCAACACCGGATCGGTGTAATCAGCCACAAATGCCCGGATATTATTATAAGCGGCGAACTCTTCGCGTGTATGCATGGTAGTTAACACAATTGCTTCCATACCGGCATTCAAAGCGGCTTCCACACCTTTGGGAGCATCTTCAAATACGATACACCTGGCCGGCGACACACCTAATAACTGCGCACATTTCAGGAATACTTCCGGGTCCGGCTTGCTGGTGGTTACGTCATCGGCACTAACAATCGCCTTCAGGTAGTGGCGGAGGTGCAGGTTGTCGAGCACATAATTAATGTTGAAAGTATTGGCAGCAGAGCCTATTGCCATCGGGATATCAGCGGCAGCGGCTTTTTCCAGGAAGGCCGGAAGTCCTGCAATCAGCTCCAGGTGGGGCCTGAAAGCCTCCTGGTATAATACTTCTTTTTCATGGGCTATTTCTTCCATCTGCTGCGCCGTAAAATGATCTTTCCCGAAAACACGCACCAGCAGTTCTTCATTTTTGCCATACATGTGGCTTCTTACAATTTCCCGGGGAAGATTGGCGCCCAGCTTGTTCAACATGTTGTACCAGCCTTCCAGGTGATACTCCATATCGTTGATCATAGTACCGTTCAGGTCAAACAGAAATGCTTTTTGCTGCTGGGTCATAATGCCTTTTTTTGTAAGGCGCAAAGATAAGCGAATTTTGTCTGACTCAGTCAATCCATGCCTCTCTGCAGGTAGTTCGTTCAGGGGAATTACTTATATTTGAAAAATGTGATCTTTCCGGCCAGTGGCTTTAAGGAGTATGTACCAACGGACTAGTCCGGCATCTCAGCATAACCCGTTTTTTCGTCAGCTATAGTTTATCATCTTTATTAATTTCATACCGTGAGTATCTGGGAGCGTAAAGCTTTAAATTTTATCAATCAAACCGGCAGATGGGATAAGGATAAACACATCTCTTCCTTTCTCGCATTCAGTATTGCCCTGGTAAAAAGCCTGATGGAAGCGGATATTGCGCTGCAACTGGAATTTGAGGATGAAGAAACGGCAAAGGTTAAATGCGCCTCTCCCCTTCACCTGAACGGCCTGGTGCTGAATCCTGCGCCCATCAAAAAACTACTGTATACAGAAGACTTTAAAACCATTTACTGGCGTGAGATCCCGCCGGTAAAAGAAAATGTATTTAAAGAAATACTACCTGCCTTGTCATCGGCCATTATAATCCCGGTAGATACCAGTCCGAATAACAGCCTGCTTGTTCTTGGATGGAGTGAACCGGCTTCTTTTGAACCCGGCTTCCTGGAGTGTATTGAAACCATCCGATTACGATTGAAGGAGATACTCGTGCAATCCCAGCAGCAGATCTATTTTCAGCGGGTGGCTATCCGGTTTGCCGCTATCCTGCACACTATTCCGCATGCGCTGGTGTTCATCAACAACGACGGGGTTTCCGGGTGGGTAAACCAGGAAGGCGCCAACCTGCTGGGGCTATCAGGACCCGGAGAGCAGCTGCCCGCAATACTTTCAGATGCCATGACACAATTGCGGAACAAAGCTCTGAATATAACAACCATTGAAAAAGCAGCTCTACCGCTGTCTTCTTCACCGGAAAATTCCATCAGCAACTGGAGCTGGCAAATGGAAAACAAGCTACTCCTGGTATCCAGTTTCCCCGTTACCACCCAACAGATCCGCGGAAGATTATGGATTTTTGAAAACGGTGATCAATAGCGCTGACGCCAGAGGAAATAGAAAGTACTGCCTTCACCCGGCTGGGAGTCTACCCACACTTTACCACCCTGTTCTTCTACCAGCAGTTTAAATATATTAAGACCGATACCGGTTCCTTCACCTTTTCCGTCGTTATCCAGCCGCTCAAACAGTTTGAAGATGCGATCGGTATCACGTTTGGCAACACCCGGCCCATTGTCTTTTACATAGAACTCATAGAACTCGCCCTTGTCGGTTCCCCCGATGGTAATGATCCCATCTTTTTTGTCGTTATACTTGATGGCGTTGGAGATCAGGTTCTGGAATACCTGTTGCAGTTTCAGTTTATTGGTATCCAGCTGCGGTAAGGTGCCCACGGTTTCAATATGAATATTGGCGGGAGGAAACAGCAGCTTCGATAATTGTGTAACCAGTTCGTGTACGTTTACCTCTTCAATGGTTTGTTCCATATCGCTTTGCCGGGTATAGTCCAGCATAGACGTAATCATTTCCGTGAGGTGATTGGTGGCGCCCAATACTATTTTCATGTACTCACTCAGATCGGGGGCATTTTGGATACGTTCATCTTCATTGATGAGGGCCAGCAGGCCAATAGCGCCCGACAGCGGTGATTTCAGGTCGTGCGCCACTACATACATAAACCGCTCCAGCTGTTTATTTACCTTTTCCTTTTCGCTCATGGCTTCTTTCAGCTCATACTGGTAGCGGTATAATTTTTCAAATACACTTACTTTTGCGCGGGTTACATTTACATCCAGTGGTTTCGACAGGTAGTCTACCGCACCTTCCTCAAAGCCCCGCATTACATATTGTTCTTCCTTGTTTATAGCAGTTACAAAAATGATAGAAATATCTTTTGTTTTGGGATTTGTTTGTAAAAGACGGGCCACTTCATAACCGTCCATATCCGGCATTTGTACATCCAGCAGAATAAGGCCTATATCATCGTGCCGGAGTACCGTTTTTAACGCTTCATTACCCGAATCAGCTTTTAAGATCTCCCTGTTACTGGCTTCCAGCATATGTTCCAGGGATACGAGGTTTTCTGCTTTATCATCTACCAGCAGTATGGTGAATGTTTTTGTTTTTCGCTGCTTCATTTCTCGGTGTTTATTTTCGTGCTAATATTTCTCAAGTAACGGATCATATCATTCACTGTCATGGTTTGAATGCCGGAGCAAAGATCCAGGGCTGCCTGGGGCATGGTGCTAAACCCGGCGGTTCGCGGGTCCTGAACAATTGCTGCACCACCAGACGCGGCTATATGACAAAGCCCCGCTGCGCCGTCTTTATTGGCACCGCTTAACAGTATTCCCACGGCCGCACTGCCAAAAGCGCTGGCTGCGCTCTCGAAGCTCATATCTATAGCAGGCCGGCTGAAATTCACCAGTTCGGAATAGTCCAGGGAAATGGTGCCATCGGCCTCTATCAGCAAATGATAATTTTGCGGCGCCAGGTAAATATGCCCCGGCAATAATAGCTCTTTATCGTCCGGCTCTGTAATTTTTTGTCTCACGGATAATAAAGTACCCAATTCGCTCTGCACATTTTTCAAACGGTGGATTACAATTACCACCGGCATAGGAAATATTGCCAGCAGCTCACTGATCAATTTGGTGAGCACAGTCATACTGCCGGCAGAACCGCCAATAACAAGGATCCTGTATGAATGGGAGGCTGCCAGCTTTTTACATTTTACGCCTGAAAATTTTATTTGCCTGGTTTACCGTCTCAAATTTTGCCCGTTCTTCATTATATAATAACGATTCTTTAATGCCCAATGCCAGATAGCCCAGCGAAGTTAAGCTATCATAAAATAACTTCACTACCCGTGTCTGCAATGCCCTGTTAAAATAAATGAACACATTCCGGCAACAGATCAATTGAAATTCATTGAACACCTGGTCAGTTACCAGGTTGTGCTGAAAGAAAATAATATTGCGTCGCAGGGCCGGGTGGATGATAGCGTTATCATAGCGTGCCGTATAGTAGTTGGAAAAGTCATTGATCCCGCCGGACTGCATATAATTAGCGGTATACTCTTTCATGTCTTTCAGTGCAATGATCCCGCTTTCTGCTTTCCGGAGATTGACTTCATTCATATCTGTGGCATATATCCTGCAGCGGTCCAGCAAACCGGCTTCCTCCAGCAGGATTGCCATAGAATATACTTCCTCACCGGTAGCGCAGCCGGCATGCCATACTTTAATGATCGGGTAAGATGCCAGTCGCGGCAGCACCTGTTCTCTCAGCACCTTATAAAAAGAAGGGTCCCGGAACATTTCGGTTACATTCACCGTGATATACTGTATCATTTCCCGGAAAAAATGTTCTTCATTCAGCAGCCGGTGCTTCAGTTCAAAGATGCTGTTGATTCCCACGAAGCCGGTGAAGCGGCTGAACCGGCGTTTCAAAGAGGCTTCGGCGTAGTCTGTAAAGTCATACCCGTAGCGCTGTTGAATGATCTTCACCAGTTCTGTAAAATCTCCATGACTGATTTCCTCTACCATACATTTTTTATGACAACCATACCCGTAATAGTGAAAGTAGTTTTATACTATCTACGGGTTTGGCGATATAGTCGGATGCTCCTGCTTCCAGGCACTTTTGCCGGTCGCCCGCCATTGCTTTTGCGGTGAGTGCAATTACCGGTAGTTGCTGAAACCGGGCATCTGCACGGATCTGCTGCATTGCTTCATAACCATCCATTTCCGGCATCATGATATCCATCAGTACCAGGTTGAGTGTTGGATGCTGATGTAATACCTCCAGTGCTTCCCGGCCATCTGCGGCAGTAAGCACGGAAATGCCCTGTTCTTCCAGCAGTGCGCTGATGGAAAACACATTGCGCATATCATCGTCTGCCAGCAGCACGGTTTTTCCGGAGAGGTTTCCTTCCGTCCATGTAGTGGCGGTGTCTTCTATATTTGTTTTCTTCTGCAGTTTATAAAGAAAGAGTTCCAGTTCATCCATCAGCCGGTCGGTGGCATGCGTGGAGTTGCGCACAATGGCAGATGCGTATTTCTTCAGCTGTTGTTCTTCACTACCGGTAATATCCTGGTCCAGGTAAACGATGAGCGGCGTATCCCCGGATTCGGGGATCTGCGTCAGCGCTTCCAGTTGTTGTAAACCTGCCTGCAGGTCGTTGCCAATTTCCACGATAACCGCATCATACTTTGTTCCGGCAAGGAATGTTTGTACCTCCGGGATGCCTGCTGCAATATCATACCTGGTGCCCAGATTCCTTTCTTCGCTCATGGTTTCCAGTGTGGCGCCGGCGCTCAGCGGGCCTACCGACACCAGCAGCACTTTTTTCAGCCGTGCATGCAGTTGTGCGCTGATACCGGTAAACACTTCTTCAAGGTCGCTCAGCTCCAGGGGCTTTCTCGTATAGCCATGTATGTTATCTGCCTTAATAGCCTGTATATCCGCCCCGGTTACAACATGTACGAGGATTTTGCTCAGCTCTTCACTGCTTTTCAGAATTTTGAGAATACTGCTGCCGTCAATTACGGGCAGGTTCATATCCAGGATAATGGCTACCGGTAAGAATTTGCGGGCATAGGCCAGTCCATCCTGCCCGTTGTGCGCCACAATGGTCTTAAACCCTTTGTTACGGGCAAAGTCGCGCAGGATATCCGCAAAATGAACATCGTCTTCAATAATCAGGATCAGCTTATCGTGTTTGGTGAGATTGTCGCGGTCGTCGTTCACGGCAACGGGAGGCTGTATCAGCCGGGGGGCATCTTTTCCTCCCGTTACCGGCGTTGCAGCCGGCATAGTGGCATCTACCGGCAATACAATGGAGAATGTGCTGCCCGCGGGGCTGCTGTTATCGAGGCGGAGCGCTCCGTGCAGCAACTGCATCAGTTCACGGCTGATGCTCAGTCCCAGCCCGGTGCCGCCATACTTACGGTTAGTACCGCCATCGCCCTGGTGAAAGGCGTTAAATATCAGTTCCTGTTTATCTGCCGGTATACCCGGTCCCGTGTCTGTAACGCTGATGCAGAGGATGCCCGGGCTGCTTACGTACCAGGAAAGATTGATCACGCCCCCTGCCGGCGTAAATTTAAACGCATTGGACAACAGGTTGCGGATTACCTGTAACAGGCGGAGTTTATCGGTGTTGATAGTCGCGGGAACATCCGGCGCTATATTTTTAATGAAGGAAATATCTTTCTCCTGCGACACTACGTCAAACAGGTCGGAAAGGTCGTTTATGATACTTTGTACCGGCACATCTTCAAATTCCATTTCCACTTTACCGGCTTCTATTTTCGACAGGTCCAGTACATCATTGATCAGGTGCAGCAGGTCGGAGCCGGACTTATGAATGATTCCTGCATATTCCATTTGTTTTTCCGTAAGGTTGTTATCTTTATTTTCCTGCAGCATTTTCGCCAGGATAAGTACACTGTTCAGGGGTGTTCTCAGTTCGTGCGACATATTAGCCAGGAACTCTGATTTATACCGGCTGCTGGCTTCCAGTTCGCTGGCTTTCAGGGAAAGCGCGCCCCTGGCTGTTTCCAGGTCTTTATTCTTTTCTGTTATTTCCGCGTTCACCTGGCGCAGTTCTTCTTCCTGTACCTTTAGTTCTTCTTCAGATGCCTGTAATACTTCCGACTGCCTGCTCAGTTCTTCATTGGACTGCCGCAGTTCTTCCTGCTGGCTGATCAGTATTTCTTTTTGTTCCTGTACCTGTTGGAGAAGATGCAGGATCTTTTCACGGGCATTGGCGGCATTAACGGCAACGGCTATATCTTTTGACAATACTTCCAGCAACCGCAATTGTAAGGGCGTCACCTCTTTGAAGGAGGCGAGTTCTATAACGCCGAGCAGTTCATTTTCTATCCATAGTGGCATCATTACCAGGGAACCGGGCAGAATGTGTCCGCTGGAAGAGCTTAGCTGCCAGTAGCCGGCCGGCACATCCCTGATAACGAGGATTTCCTTTCCTGATATAGCTGTACCCAGGAAGCCTTCATTCAGCGGCACTATTTTAGGGATGGCAGATGGCATGCTAACGGCGGCGTACAAACGAAGATCCTTATATCTGTCGTCATAGCAATAAAAAGCACCAGCTGTAAAATCGGCAAAGCCGGTGAGTGTGTGCAGGCATTTCCGAACCAGCTCATCGCGGTTATTCACGCCCTGGAGGCTGTCGTTCATATCATTAACGCCGGTGAGCATCCAGTTTTTTTCATTGGCAGCGGCGTTGATCTCTACCACTTCATCCAGTTTACGGTTCAATGCGTGCTGCGCCCTGAGGCGGCGTTTAAACTCCGTATAGGTAATTCTCATGAGAATAAAGCCTACCAGCAGGATGAAGGCGTTATTGATCAGCAGGGTTCTGACGGCCTTTGTAAAAGAAGTACTTTTAACGTTTTCCCGGATGGCCAGCAGGCGGCGTTCCTCTCCGTTCACCCGTCCTATTTGCTCACGCACCCCGTCCATCAATAATGTTTCTTTCTCCGTAATATCCGCATTCTGTTCAAAGCGCTGCTGTAATAAAGTATGATCGAGTTGATTCCAGTAGCTGAGCAGGGCGTTGATATTATTTTCCAGGGAATCTATATTTTTTACCTGGGCGGGGTTATCTGCTACCATCGTACGCAGATCGTTTACTGCCGGTGCTACTTTGGGGAGCGCCAGCTCATAGGGTTGCAGGAATTTTTTATTAAAGGTACCACGAAAGCCCCTGCGGGAAGCTTCCATATCAAATAATAAACGCTGCACTCTTTCGGAGTTATTGAGAACACGATAGGTGTGCTGCACCCATCCTGCCTCCTCTTTTTGCTCGGTAAATGTTTGCCATGTTAAAAATCCTCCGAGCAAAACAAGTAATATAACAACGGAAAACCCGAGGTACAGTCTGTTAATTAATGAAATATTCATATAATATTAATTCCTTAATACAGCATAAAAATACCTAAATGCATTCATATTCAATATCTTTGGGGGGAGCAATAAATCTGTTTAAACAGTAATGTAACCATTTGTTTTTATCAATGGAAAACTATTCATTTATTTTTAAAGTATATACTATATATAAATGTCCACGGTTTTTATTTTCCAATACCAATAATAAAATATCACCCCCTGCTGAACAATTAAATAACAGCTTTGTTTAGCGGGTTAAATTCAGCCACGATGAGTAAAATTTTATTAGTTGAAGATGATGAGATAATGCCGAAAATAGTGGCAAGAATTCTCCCCTCTGCAGAGTATGAGCTGGACCACGTATCAAACGGAAAAGAAGCATTTGAAAAACTGGAGTCAACGAACTATGGCTATGACCTGATCATTACGGATATTATGATGCCGTATGCCAATGGTTTTGAAATTCTGAGCAGGGTAAAAAGCCAGCCCAGACCGATCCCGGTAATTATTGTTTCCAATGCCGGTAATGAAGATATGATCATGGAAGGCTTTAAACTGGGAGCGGACGACTTTCTGAAGAAGCCGATTATACCTGCCGAGTTACTGATCAGGGTAAAAAGATTGTTAATGAAGAATAAATAGCTGCATGTTCGATATACCCATTCCTGCTTTCCTGGATCCCGTTCTCAGCACATTCAGGGAAGCGCCATTGGCCATCAGGCTGGCAATGATATTTATTATAGTGGCTGTTCTGGTTACCCTGCTGGCTTATTTTTCTATATTAAGAAGCCGGTTCCTGGGATATCAGCGAAGAAAAAGACTGGATTACCTGCTTCCAAAGATCGATAACCTGATCATTGATGAAATCATGGCTCATCCGGAAGTAGCCGCCGGCACACCAGCCAGCCAGATCCAGCTGAACCTGGATGGTTTCCAGGAGCTGCCTTTACATAAGAAATGGGCCCGGCAGGCTACCACCAACCGTATTATACATTTCCGCCGCAATGTAAGAGGCAATGCCGGCCACCTGCTACGTAACCTCTATATCCAGCTGGAGCTGAACAAAGATACCATGAAGCAGATGAAGTCGCCTAAATGGGCCCGGAAAGTACGGGCGCTGACGGAGTTCATCGACATGGATATCCCCGTGGCAGATGTTACCATTTTGCCGTTAACGAATAGCCGTAACCGTGAGTTACGGGCTGCCGCACGGCATGCATACATCAAGCTCAGTAAGAATGAGCCCTTTAAATTCTTTGATGTGGTAACCGATCCACTACTGATGTGGGACCAGGTAGAACTGTTCCGCATCATTACCACTACAGAAGATATTTCCATTCCCAACTTCGCCAGGTGGGTCACCTACTCTTCCAATAAAAGCGTGGTATCTTTTTGCCTGAAACTGATCGTTCATTACAACCAGCTTCCGGCCGTACCCGCGGTCATCAAACTGCTGGACACTAAAGATCATTACCTGCGCGCAGATGCGATTAATTGTCTTGGTAAACTAAAAGCACCCGATGTGGAAGACCGGCTGGTATCCATGTACAGCAGCCAGCCGCTGCAATGCCAGATAGAAATACTGAAGGCCGTAGGCCGCATCAGCAGCGGGCGGCAGGTGGATTTCCTGAAACAGGAATTCCTGCACTCAACCAATTTCGACCTGCGCAAAGCCGCCGCCAAATCACTGGTACGAAACGACCAGGCAGCCGGCGGTATAATACAGGAACTGCTGGAAACCGCCAACCGCGAGAACCTGCTGATACTGAAGCATTGTATGAACCCCTTAATTAAATACTGATGGAGGGCCTCTTATCATGGCTGGGCAGGGCCTACGAAAATACCCTTTTCGTATATGGGTTGGTTTTACTACTGGTATATGCCTTACTGGCGTTGCTGTCCATGATAGCAATACGTCATTACACCCGGAAAAGCACCCAGCATCAGCTCGACATACTGGCCAGCTCGCCAATGGCGCCGGGTCTTACCATCCTGGCACCCGCCTTTAATGAAGGGCTTACCATTATCTCCAATGTACGGTCGCTGCTTACGCTCAACTACCCCCGCTATGAAATCATTATCATTAATGATGGCAGCACGGATAATACAATGGAGCAACTGATCTCGGAATTCAGGATGGTAGCGGTAGACTTTGCCCATAACGCCAGGATACTGACGCAGCCCGTGCGGAAGATCTATAAATCCACCGACCCGGCTTACTCCTCCCTGATGGTGATTGATAAAGTGAATGGAAAAAGCAAGGCAGATGCCGTGAATGCAGGCATCAACATCGCCACCTTTAATTATTTTGTTTGCACGGATGTAGATTGTATTCTTCATAAAGATACCCTGCTGGAACTGGTACTCCCGGTAATGCAGGAAGAAAAGAAACGGGTAATTGCCGTAGGCGCCACCCTGCGTATCGCCAACTCATCCGACTTTGACGAAGGAGTACTGATCCGCATGCGGCCCCCCCGGCAGCTGCTCCCCCGTTTCCAGGAAGTGGAATACATCCGCTCCTTTGTATTGGGAAAAATGGGCTGGAGCTATATTAATTGTGTACCCAACGTTTCCGGCGGACTGGGTTTATTTGATAAAGAGGTAGCTACCCGCTGCGGAGGCTACGACCACAGTTCTTTCGGGGAAGATATGGAATTGCTTACCAGGATGTGCCGTTATGCCCACGACAACCAGATTGACTATGCAGTAAGATATATTCCCAGAACCCTCTGCTGGACAGAAGGACCGGCTTCAGTAAAGATATTCAGCCGGCAACGCACCCGCTGGGCGCGTGGACTGGCCCAGCTGATGCATGCCCATTTCAGTATGTTCCTGAATCCCCGCTACGGAAAGATGGGGCTGATCGTATTTCCCTTTAATTTCTTCTTTGAATTACTGGCGCCCCTGGTGGAGTTCAGCGGTATCATTATTTATATATACCTCGCCGTAACCGGCCAGGTAAACTGGCCGTATGCATTGCTGCTGCTGCTTTTCGTATATACATATGCCGTCATGATCACCACTATCTCCATATTATGGGATCAGCTTTCTTTTGGCTATTATAAGAAATGGTGGGAAGTAGCGTATTTGTGCCTGACACCTTTCATGGAGTTTTTACTATATCATCCGCTCATCGTATTTTTTTCCCTGCGGGGATACTATTATTTCCTGACCGGGAAAAAGAGTACCTGGGGAAATATGCAGCGGCAGGGCTTCGGAAAAAAGAAGACATAAAGAAAACAGTGTGCTATGCTCAGAACATTTTTTGAAGGAGGCGTATTTATATATGGTTGTGTACTGTTGTGCATGTATGCTCTATTGGCGTATATGTCTTACCGTGGTATTATCCGTTTCCGAAAAAAAAGCAGTTTCACCAATTATGATCACCTGCTCGATTCCCCGCTCACACCGGGCATATCCGTGATAGCGCCGGCCTACAACGAAAGCGTTACCATCATCATGAATGTACGCTCGCTTCTAACGTTGAACTATACACGTTATGAAGTGATCATTGTAAACGATGGCAGCACTGATGATACCCTGGAGAAGCTGATCCTGGAATTTGAACTGGTACCCGTGGATTTCGCCTATAACGAAAGGATTGTAACACAGCCCGTGCGGCAACTGTTTAAATCTACCAACACGGCCTACGATAAATTGCTGGTGATCGACAAAGTAAATGGTAAAAGCAAGGCTGATGCCGCCAATGCGGGCATCAACGCTGCCGCGTTCGACTACTTCCTGAATACAGATGTGGATTGTATCATTGAAAAAGATACGCTGCTGCGTATGATCAAACCATTCATGGATGAAGAGCATAAAAAAACCAAAGAGATCGGCGAACCATGCCCCCAGTGCGGATACGTGCATGTAATGGAAGACAGCCGGCAGGTGATAGCCACCGGCGCTACATTACGTATCGCCAACTCCACGGAAATTGATGAAGGCGTGATCATACGGGTACGCCCCCCCGAAAAATTACTGCCCCGCTTCCAGGAAATGGAATACATACGGGCTTACGTGTTGGGGAAAATGGGATGGAGCGTGATGAACAGCGTACCCAATGTTTCCGGCGGACTGGGCTTGTTTGACAAGGAAGTAGCCATCAAAGCCGGTGGTTATGATCACAGTTCCTTTGCGGAAGACATGGATATTGTTACCCGCATGTGCGCGTTTATGATCGATAACAAGCTGAAATATGCCATCCGTTATATCCCTACCACTCAATGCTGGACAGAAGGGCCTCCGAATATGAAAATATTCAGTCGCCAGCGAACCCGCTGGGGCCGCGGATTGGCAGAGATCATCACCCTGCACCGGAAACTCATTTTCAATCCGCGTTACAGAAAACTCGGATTGATAGTGTTACCCTATAACCTGTTCTTTGAGTTCCTGGCGCCTGTTATAGAGTTCACCGGAATTCTTTATTATATCTACCTGATTATTACGGACCAGGTAAACTGGCCCTACGCACTTATATTATTACTCTTTGTATACCTCTTCTCCGTGATGATCACTACGCTGGCCATCTGCTGGGACCAGCTTACCTACGGCTATTACAAAACCTGGCGGGAAGTAATTTCACTGTCGCTGATGGCTTTTTTTGAACCGCTGATCTATCATCCGCTGATTGTATTTTTTGCATTACGGGGATACTGGTTCTTCCTGACCGGGAAAAAATCTTCGTGGGGAAATATGCAAAGACAGGGATTTGGAAAGAAAAAATAAACTCATAAAAGATAAGCAAATGGCTGTATTAAAACATCTGTTAACAGGCATACTGATGTGTTGGGCGATGCAAACGCAGGCGCAGATCTTAAAACAGAAAAATAATGCAGAGGCCCTGTATAACCAGGCCGTTCAGGAAACCAAACTGCAGCACTATGATAAAGCAATCAGCTTATCGCACCAGGCGCTGAAAGCCCAGCCTGATTTTATTGATCAGCAGTTGTTGCTGGCGCGTTTATACATGCTCACCAAACAATATGACCTGTCCAGGAAATACACCAAAGAAGTACTTGTAAAAAATCCGCGTTACCGCGACGCTTATTACTATGCCATCAATGTAGAACTGACCACCGGCAAATATGCAGAAGCAGAATGTTATGTAGATGAAGCCCTGGCTTATTTCCCCGGCAGCCGGGAATTTATGCTGAAGAAGCTGGGCATCCTGGATCTGCAGCACAAAGTATATCGTGGCAATGAACTCGCCGAAACCATCCTGAACAAATATCCTGAAGATACCACGGTGCGCAATGCCTATATAGAACACCACCTCCAAAGCGGCAAGTATTACCAGCAATTAGGCAACAGCGGCATGGCGCGTCAGAGTTACGACCGGGTACTGCTTGTAGACCCGCGCAACCGCGAGGCACGCGAAGCCAACCTGGGCGTAGCTTTGAAGGGTGGTAATTACCAGTCGGCCCTGGAACAGGTGAATGATGAACTCACCGCACATCCCGGCAGCTACGATCTGTTGATGCGGAAGCTCGGTATACTGGAAGACATGCACGCCTATACAGAAGCGCTGAGTACCTTGCAGGAAATACAACGCCGGTATCCCGGAGATGCCAAAGCGCGTACCCTGGAAACGTCCCTGCGCATGGAAGCCGCCACTTACTATGCTAACATGGACCCCTATACGCTGTATGGAAGTGTACTGGAAAAAAATCCAGGCAACCGGGAAGCACTGGATAAACTCATTGGTTACAGTATGGCCCGTGGCGCCTACCAGGAAGCGCTGGCGTGGATTAACCGGGGGCTGAAAGCCCATCCTAACGACAGCCGCCTGCTGACGTTAAAGATGGATGTACTGGAAGGCGACCGTAAGTATGGCAGCGCCGCCGCATTGGCCATGATACTGTATCAGCGCGCACCCAACCCGGCGCTCAAAGAAAGACTGGTACAGCTGCAAACCGCTACCGGGCGGGAATACCTCGCGCAGCAGCAATACGACCTGGCCCTGGCTTCCTTTGAATCCGCCAGACAGGTGAGTCCCGGTGATTCCACGGTGCTGCAACTGCTCGCCAATACCTACATCTCCCAAAAAAATACTTCCGCTGCATTAAAAGTACTGGACCAGGCACTCACCTATTACCCGGCCAACGAATCTTTTCTCCTGAAAAAATCCGGTGTGCTGGCAGATGCCGGCAGGTATGAAGAAGCTGCTGCCATAGCAGGTGAACTGGCCGCACGCTACCCTTCCGATGAGCGCTTCAGTAATAACTTTGCCGACATGCGTTTAACCGCCGGCCGTGATTTAATGCGTGCAGAAGAATATGATCTCGCCAAACAACAGTTTGAGCAGGTGCTGGCAGTAGTGCCCTCCAACCAGGAGGCGCTTGAGTATATGATCAATATGCAAAGCGCCACCGGCAAGCCCGACAGCGCCCTGTACTTTGCGGATAAAGCGCTGACTTATTATCCGGGCAACCGCGACTTCCTGCTGAAAAAAGCATCCGTGCTGCAGGATATGCACGCATATAATGAATCTGCAGCCATTACCGGTGACCTGATGAACCGGTACCCTTATACGATCAAATACAAAAATGCATATATCACCAGCCTGATGTCGGCCGGTACGGATTACCAGCGTAATCAGCAACCCGATAGCGCCCTGGCCATGTTTAACCAGGTGCTGGCCCTGCGCCCAAAAGATTCAATGGCGCTATTATACAGTATCAATATCCTCAATGGCCGGCAACGCTACGACAGCGCCCTGGCTTACTCCGCACAGGGAATAAAATACTACCCGGATAATGAAACCTTTTTAATGAAACGGGCCATCACCCTGGAGAATAAAAAAGACTTCGCCGCCGCCGCACTGGTGGCCGATTCGGTGGTAAAGCTGCAGCCAACTGCTGTAAATACCGATTACCGGGATTACCTCCAGAGTAAAACACTGAAGAACCAGTTTGGGCTGTACTACCTCAATTCCAGTTATGATTACATGTCTGATAAATACAACATCGCTACCATCGAATACCGGCACTACATAAAGCGCGGCTCATATGCTGTGCAACTGAACTATGCAGGCAGGAAAACCGGTAACGGCTTACAGGGACTGGCAGAAATGTATTACACGCACACGCCTAAACTGTATTCCTATGGTATGCTGGCTTATTCCAATAAAACTGTATTCCCCCAACTGCGGGCGGCATACTCGATCTTCAAAACCTTTAAGAAAGATATAGAAGTGGAGCTGGGCGGCCGTTACCTGAACCTGGACAGTACCAACAGTTTTTCCGGCGTGGTTTCTGTAGCAAAGCCCTTCGGTGATTTCTGGGTAAACCTGCGGGGATACGCCATCAGCGAATCTTCTGATTTTTATACGTCCTTTAATCTTACCACCCGTTACTTCATGAACCGGCGGCAGGACTATCTGCAGGTGGTGGCAGGATTGGGTACTTCGCCGGACGATAGGAGCCGGCTGATTAACTTTCCTAATCTTTCCGGCTTGCTGACGCACAGCATTGGCGCGGGTTACCAGAAAGTGATCCGGTACCGGACCACACTCGGGCTTTTCGGCACCTGGATTAACCAGAAGATCAGCGACACCGGGTACCAGAACCAGTACGATATTTATGTAACGCTTCAGCGGAAATTTTAACGGAACTACAATGTGCAGAATTATGAACAGCCTTTTGTTAATGATCACTACGTTGTTATACAGCGCCTGTCAGCCTTCGGCAGAAGAAATTACGCTGGTACGGCAGGGACGTAGCGAATATGTGATTGTGCTGCCGGAGCAGGCCACCAAAGCAGAAAGCAAAGCGGCGGGTATTTTCCGGGATTATATTCAACGCATTTCCGGGGCTGCATTACCGGTGATAACAGAACAACAATACAAAGACCAGCCCGCAGTGTTTATTGGCAACACCAGTCATAGTGCAGGTCCGGCTGAAATTCACGGAGAAGGTTATTTCGCCGGCAGTAAAAACAAACAGCTCTTTATCCGCGGCGGCAGCGGCCAGGGAGTGGTATACGGCGTATATTATACTTTACAAACGTATATGGGTTGCCGTAAGGATGCTGCCGGTCTTGCCGTGATCCCAACGGTGAAGGATATACGTTTGAACGGCGCGATCTCCGATTTGCGGGAGCCTGCATTTCTTTACCGGGAAAGCTACTACCCTCCTTCTATGGATGCCGAATACCTCGCCTGGCATGGATTGCACCGGTTTGAAGACCTGTGGGGAATATGGGGACATTCCTTCTTCAAAATCCTTCCGCCGGATACTTATTTCAAAGAGCATCCCGAATATTATTCAATGGTAAACGGCAAAAGGCAGCCGTTGCAGCTATGTTTAAGTAATGAAAACGTATATACTTTAACGGTAGAGTGGTTTAAAAAAGCCATTGCCGATAACCCGGATGCCATGTACTGGTCCATTGCCCCGCAGGATGGCGGCGGTGGCTGTACCTGCGATTTGTGCCGCAAGGCAGATGCAGAAGAAGGCGGTCCGCAGGGTTCACTGATCCGTTTTGTAAACCGGGTGGCCAAACAATTCCCGGACCAGCGCTTTACCACACTGGCATATGGCTACACTGCAAAGGCTCCGCTGAAAACAAAACCGGGCGCCAATGTATTCATAATGCTGAGCACTATCGACGCGTTCCGGCAGGAACCATTGGCGCAGGCGTCTTCCGCGGCTGGCTTCCGCAAAAACCTGGAAGGCTGGGAAGCTACTACTGGTAACCTTTTCATCTGGGACTATACCACGCAGTTTACCAATTACCTGAATCCATTCCCGGATTATAGTAACCTCCAATCCAACCTGCAGTATTTTGCCACACATCATGTGAAGGGCGTGTTTTCCCAGGGCAGCGGCGAAACTTATAGTGATATGGCCGAATACAACAGCTACGTACAGGCGGCACTGTTATGGCAACCGGATGCTGACATCAAAAAGATCACCAGCGACTTTTTAAAGGGCTATTACGGTCCTGCTGCCCCGGCGATGGGTCAATACCTCGATGCGCTCACTAACGCCGTTAAAAGCACCCGTGCAGTGCTGGATATTTATGGCAACCCAATCTACTCATCACATGATTATTTATCGCCCGTGCAAACAGACCTGTACTCTGGTTTCCTGGATAAGGCCGAAGCAGCAGCCGGTAACAACCCGCTTTATCTCCGCCGGGTGTATAATACCCGGTTGTTCCTGGAATACGCAGTGTTGCAGCAATCCCGCTTTTATGGCACCGACAAATATGGCTACCTCCAGCCGGACGGCACGGTAAATCCGCGGTGGCCGCAGCGTGTACAGAAGTTTGTAGCGCAGTGTAAAACCGCCGGTGTGCAGGAACTTGCAGAAGGAGGATTATCACCGGATGCATATGCACAGGAATGGCAGGAGCTGTTTTCCCGCAAATGGGTAAAGAGTCTTGCATTGGGTGCAGCGGTTACTCTCGTAAACCCCTACACCCCGGAGTATACGCCTAAAAAGGAACGTACGCTCACCGACGGGTTAACCGGTGGCAACGACTTCAGTTACAACTGGCTCTTTACTTATGGCAAGGATATGATTGCCACTATTGATATGGGCAGTAGTAAAACTATCCGCCAGATCCAAATGAATTTTTTACAGGACGCGCGGCATTATATTTTCAATCCCACACAGGTGTTGGTAGAAACATCCGTGGATGGAACTCACTTTACCTCAGCCGGCGTGAAGGACATTCCTGTTCCGGAAGAAGATTACGCGGTGCGGATTAACCATTATACTTTCCCTGTTTCCGGGACGGCTGCCAGGTACATCCGGATTACCGCCAGGTGCCCGGTTACGCTTCCTGATTGGCGCCTGGTTGAGGGAAAGAAGGCTGCGCTTTGTTGCGACGAGGTAATGGTGGAGTAAACCCTACCCTCAAAATCCCTTCTCCCAAAAATAAATTTGGAAAATAAACACTGTTCAGTATATTTGCACTGTAAACAATTCAACGTGGGCATAATAGAAAGAAAAGAACGTGAAAAGGCTGAGATGCGCAGGCGTATTGTAGACGTAGCTATTAAAATGTTTGTGGAGGACGGATACGAGAAAGTATCGATCCGCAATATTGCTGACAAAATAGAATACAGTCCTGCAACTATTTACCTTTATTACAAAGATAAAGATCAGCTGTTATACGATGTACAAACGGAGGCGTTTGCGACCCTGGCAACAGAGTTCCTGCAAAAAGTTAATAGCCGCGATCCGTTCAAAAGGCTGGAGCAGCTTGCGCATGCCTATCTGGAGTTTTCAAGGAATCATCCGGAGTTATATGACCTGATGTTTATCATCAAGGCACCCATGAATGCGGTGATGGATGAAGAAAAGTGGAAGAATGGAGATCCTGCCTACGATGCTTTATATAACCTGATGCAGGAATGTATCGACAAAAAATTAGTGAAGTTTAAAGATGCAACTGTCGGTACGCTGTCGGTATGGTCCTTTGCACATGGATTTATAAGCCTGAACCTGCGGGGAAGATGTGTTAAAGTCTCAGGTGTATCTGATGAAGATATGCCGGCAGTGATGGACGAAGCCATCAAAGAATACCTGCGGATGATTAAAGCATAGTATTGCTTTGTGAAGATGAAATGTAACCGGAAAATATACACTAAAAAGCCGCTACGGCTTTTTTTTAAACCCTCTATTAAACACTGTTCAGTATATCAACAACGATTAACAAAAAGCCTTGCAGGCTTTATTTTTTTCGGCTTCAATAAACACCGTTCATTATGTACACATCAATCACAAAAGGGGCATTGTTAATAATCCTGCTCACAGCGGGTTTCAGCTCCTCTGCACAAAGTTCTGTGCTGGATCAATACATACAATCCGCCTTCAGCAACAATAAAGGACTAAAAGATCAAAACTTTCAGCTCACTAAATCAATGCTCGCTTTGCAGGAAGCGAAAAGCCTTTTTGGACCGAATGTATCGGTACTGGGCAGCTACACCAAATCGGCAGGAGGCCGTACCATCGACTTTCCCATCGGGGACATTATGAACCCGGTGTACAATAGCCTGAATCAGCTGACCAACAGCCACGATTTTAAAAACATCGACAACGTATCCGTACAGCTGAACCCCGATAACTTTTACGATGCAAAGGTGAGAGCCAGTTTGCCGCTGATCAATGCGGAGATCTATTACAACCAGAAGATCCGGAGAGAACAGATTACACAGCAACAGGCAGCCCTGAATGTATACAAGCGGGAACTGGTGCGCGATATTAAATCGGCTTATTACCAATACTACCAGGCCGCACAGGCAGTAGCCATCTACAATAACGCCCTGTCGCTCATCAATGAAAACATCCGCATCAATGAAAGCATGGTGCGTAATGGTATACGTAACAATACCGCCCTGTACCGCGCACAAACAGAGAAACAAAAAACGGATGCCGATATCAACAAAGCCATTAATGCGCGGCAGAACTCCAAAGCCTATTTCAACTTCCTGCTGAACCGCGCACTCGATGAAAACATTACGCTCGACAGCACCCTTCTTCAAGTGCCGGCACAGCTGCCCGGTAAAGACATCAACGGCCGCGAAGAACTGGCGCAATACAAAAGTGCGGCTAACGTATACCGCTTAAACGAACAACTGCAACGCTCCTACCTGGTGCCAAAGCTCAGCACCTTCATTGACCTCGGCTCACAGGGCACAGGCGCGCGTTTCGATAAAGATACCCGCTACTACCTGTTTGGTGTAAACCTGGAATGGAACCTGTTCGCCTCCCATAAATACAAATACAAAATTAAACAGGCCGCTAACGAAGTAGCCACCATCACCAACGCTGCCGACCAAACAACTGACCAGCTACGGTTACAGCTATACGAAGCTGTCAACAATTACCAGACCGCCCTGCTGAATTTCAAAACTGCCCAAAGCCAGCTATCGTTTGCGGAAAGATATTACCGGGACCAGATGAAAGTATATAAAGAAGGACAACTGCTGTATATAGAACTGCTCGACGCACAAAACCAGCTTACACAGGCCCAGCTGCAAACTACCGTAACACAGGCTGCTGTGCAAACGGCCTACGCATCGGTAGAACGTGCACAGGCATCTTACGATATTAACAACAATTACAACAACCAATAAACTCACACCCATGAAAAATACATTGCTCCTGCTGCCCTTCTCCCTGTTGCTGTTTTCCTGCGGCAGCAAGCCGGCAGCTACCACCACCGTTTCCGATACCATCCCGGTGAAGATTATGCCGCTGGAAAAACAGGGAACCGCCGTTACGATCAATGCTTCCGGGCAATTTACCACCGACGATGAAGTATATCTTTCTTTCAAAACCAACGGTATCATCAGCAACATCCTGGTTAAGGAAGGTGATAAAGTACATAAGGGACAATTACTGGCAACACTCAATCTCACAGAAATAAATGCGCAGGTGCAAAAAGACCAGCTGGCCTTTGAAAAAGCCCAGCGCGATTACCAGCGTATTGTACGGTTGCATAACGACAGCGTAGCCACACAGGAACAGCTGGAAAACAGCAAAACCACTATGGACCAGGCAAGGCAGCAACTGAGCACTACCCAGTTTAACCGCAGCTTCTCTGCTATTCACGCCACACAGGATGGGTATGTATTGCATAAACTGGTGAGCAGCGGACAAATGGTGAATGCAGGCACACCGGTATTACAAACCAATGGCGCCAGCAGCTCGCACTGGTTACTTCGTGTAGGCGTGAGCGACAGGGAATGGGCGCAGGTAAAAAACGGCGACAAAGCCAGCATTGAAATATCCGGCATCCCCGGCGATTCACTCACTGGAACGGTTACACGTAAATCTGAAGGCATTGATGCACAAAGCGGTACCTTCCTCATTGATGTACAACTCACCGGCAACAAGCCCGCCGCTATCGCGGCCGGCATGTTTGGCCGCTGTCATATTCATGCCGGCGCAGTTTCCGGCAGCACGGCATGGAGCATTCCATACGCCTCTCTCCTGGATGGTAACGGCAGCAGCGGTTTCGTATTTGTAACCAACGACAATAAAACCGCGCAGAAAATACCCGTTACCATCGCAGGTATGGAAAAAGAAAATGTACTCATCAGCACCGGCATGGAACAGGCGAAGGCACTCATTATTTCCGGCAGTGCCTATCTGAAGGATCAATCACCTATCCGTATCATCCAATAACTATTACGATCATGAAAATAGCCAGATATGCCGTCAAAAATTACCAGTTCACGCTGGTGATATTCATAATGATCATCGTGCTGGGCATCACCACCATCCTCAATATGCCCCGCTCCGAAGATCCGGAACTGAGATCGCCGCAATTCAATGTCGTTGTAGTGTACCCCGGTACCAGCCCTAAAGACATGGAAGACATGGTGGTAGATCCACTGGAAAAAGAAATCTACGGACTGGACGATATGAAACGTGTTCGTACCTCCATCAGCGATGGTGTGGCCGTTATGCACGTGGAATATAAATACAGCTCCAACGTAGACCAGAAATACCAGGAACTGGTGAGAGAAGTAAACAACAAACGGCAGGAACTGCCGGCAGATATTTACAGCATTGAAGTGCAGAAACAGGAACCCTCTGATGTAAATATCCTGCAGGTAGCATTAATCTCTGAAAACACCTCCCGCGACAAACTCCGCTACTATGCCGATAAATTGCAGGATGAACTGGAGAAAGTGCCATCCCTGAAAAACGTAAAGCTGCATGGCTTGCCGGAACAACAGGTAAGGGTAGAACTTCAATTGGATAAAATGGCGCAGCTCCACCTGCCGGTGAATACCGTGATGACAGCCATGCAAAGTGAAATGGCCAATATACCTGGTGGTAGTATCGATGCGGGTGATAAAAGTTTCAATATTAAAACCAGCGGTAACTATCAGCACATCGATGAAATCAGCAACACGATTGTATCTGCCGGTAACGGGAAAAATATTTTCCTGAAAGATATTGCCCGCGTATATTATGGTTTTGAAGACGAAAAGTATTTTGTACGGCTGAATGGTCACCGGTGTGTGGTAGTATCCGCAGCACAGAAAACCGGTGAAAATATTACCAAAACACAGATCGCTTATAAGCCGGTAATTGAGAAGTTCAAAAAGACGTTGCCCGCCAATATCGACCTGGTGCAGTATTTCGACCAGGCCGACGCCGTAAACGGCCGTTTAAGCGGTTTGGGAAAAGACTTTATCATTGCTATCCTGCTGGTGGCCTTTACCCTGCTCCCATTGGGCCAGCGGCCGGCACTCATTGTGATGATCTCTATCCCCCTGTCGCTGTCCATTGGTATTGTATTGCTGCAGCTATTTGGCTATAGCCTGAATCAACTGAGCATTGTAGGATTGGTAGTAGCATTGGGACTACTGGTAGATGATAGTATTGTGGTAGTAGAGAATATAGAAAGATGGATACTGGAAGGACATAGCCGTATGGAAGCCACGCTGAAGGCCACTTCACAGATAGGGCTGGCGGTAATCGGCTGCACCGCCGCATTGGTCATCTCGTTTATGCCGCTGGTATTTATGCCGGAAGGCAGCGGTGATTTTATCCGCAGTCTCCCGCTGGCCGTGATCTTCAGCGTGCTGGCATCTATGGCCGTGTCGCTGACTATTATCCCGTTCCTTGCCAGCCGTTTGCTGAAGGAGCACACCGGTAATCCGGAAGGCAACCTGTTTATGCGTTTGCTCAAAAGGCTGATCCACGGCAGTTATGCAAAGCTGCTCGACAAAGCATTGCATCGCCCCGTGATCACTATCGTGGTGTCACTGGTAATTTTTGGCGCCTCCGTCGGATTGTTTAAGGTGATTGGTTTCAGCCTGTTTCCTGCATCAGAAAAGCCGCAGTTTCTTATCAATATTTTTGCTCCGCCACAGTCGAACCTGAGCTATACCAACAGTATTGTGCAGCAGATAGAAAAAGAACTGAAGCAGGAAAAGATGGTAAGCTCGTATGCCAGTAATATCGGCAAAGGCAATCCCCGTATCTACTACAACGAAATACAGGAAAATGAAAAAAGTGATTATGCGCAGCTCTTTGTGCAGCTGGATCCACATACCAGTCCGGCCGACAAAAACAAACTGATTGAATCGCTCCGTAAAAAATGGACACCTTATCCCGGCGCCAAAGTAGAGGTAAAAAACTTTGAGCAGGGACCGCCGATGGTAGCGCCGGTGGAAGTACGGTTGTTTGGAGATAATCTGGACACCTTACGATCTTTAGCCGGCAATGTGGAAAAGATGCTGGAGAAAACCCAGGGCACCATTTATATCAACAACCCGGTAAGTAACCTGAAGTCGGATATCCGCGTGCGGATAGACCGTGAAAAGGCGCAGCAGCTGGGCATCCCCACCGCCAATATCGACAGGGTGGTACGTTTAGCCGTGGCCGGTATAAACCTCGGTCAGTACAACGACCAGAATGATAATGACTACGACATCCTGCTTACCAAGCAGAAAACAGCCAAACCCACGCTGGATGTATTCAGGGATCTGTACGTGAACAACAGCCAGGGAACCGCGATTCCGCTTTCACAGGTGGCACAGCTGCAGCTGGAAACATCTCCCCTGACTATTAAGCACCAGGAGAAAAACCGCGTAGTAGCGGTGAGCGCTTTTATAAAGAAGGGCTTCCTGACCGACCAGGTGATAGAAGATGTAGTAAAACAGATGGATGCCCTGAAACTGCCTGCAGGATACACTTACGAGATGGGTGGAGAAGTAGAGAGCCGGAAAAATTCCTTTGGCGGATTTATGAGTGTGATCATTGTCACCATCTTCCTTTTTGTGGCCGTGTTGATCCTTCAGTTCAAAACGTTTAAGAGTATGCTCATCGTTTTATCGGTGATACCTTTGGGTATTGTTGGCGCCGCCATTGCGTTGTGGCTCACCGGCAACTCGCTGTCGTTTGTTGCGATCATCGGACTGATAGCGCTGGCAGGTATTGAGGTGAAGAACACGATTTTGCTGGTAGACTTTACCAACCAGTTGCGGATGCAGGGCAAGCCTTTGGAAGCCGCCATCCGTGAGGCCGGCGAAGTACGGTTCCTGCCTATTGTGCTCACATCCCTCACGGCTATCGGCGGGTTAATTCCTGTAGCGATATCCACTAATCCACTGATTGCGCCGCTGGCCATTGTGCTGATAGGTGGTTTGATCAGCTCTACTTTGTTGTCGCGTATTGTTACACCGGTGGTGTATAAACTCATTCCGCCGAGGATTGAAGCGATTAACAACAACGGGCATAGTTCGCATAAACGGAAGGACCGGGAAGAGGATGAATCTGTATTATCGCCTCATGCTATAATTCACAATTCGTAATTAGCAATTAGTTCCTTACTTTTATGGCTAATTTGCTAGTCACCAATCCTCTGAAAATTAGTTCTTATGAAAAAAATCTTCCTGGCATTTGCAACCATGCTCCTGATGATCTGTATCAGTTCACAGTCGTCACAGGCACAATTGAAACGATTCAGTATCGGACCTTTTGTTGAAGCAGGCTTCCCGGTAGGCGACTTCGGTGATACCCACAATACCGGTTATGGTATTGGTTTGGGCGCTGATGTAAAGCTGATAGCAGGTTTAACTGCTGTGGGTTCCGTGAGCTACTTTCATTTTGGCGGTAAAAGCTTTAACACAGGCGGTGTAACCGGTAACTATTCGGATTACAATGTAGTACCTATCCGTTTGGGATTGCGGTACAACCTGATCTCTATTCTTTATGTGAAGGTAGAAGGTGGTACTGTTCAATATACCGGTAAAAACTACAGCGGTGTAGGCGGACTGGTAGCTCCGGGTGTTGGTATCCGTATACTGGGTCTTGATGTGGAAGCCAAGTATGAAGCGTGGTTTAAAGATGGCACCAGAAGTTTCTTTGGCCTGAAAGCCGGATATAATTTTTAAAAAGATGAAAAGCTGGTAGTTGTTACTACCAGCTTTTCATCTTTTTAAAATATCGTTGCTGTCCATGTTCTTTCAAACAATCCATCCGGCGCCAGCCGGTTGATCCCCTCTTTCCCTTCCAACTCCCCGGTAGCATCCACACTATCAGCAATTCCACACCAGGGTTCAATACAAACAAAGTCGGCATCTTTAGCCGCCCAGATGCCCATATACGGGAAGCCTTCAAAGGCCAGCGTTAAGCCATGTGGCGTACGGTTGCTTTTGATGCTGATGGCCGTAGAGGCCAGGTTTTTGAATACCAGGGCATCATTGTAAAACAGGGATTTCTTCAGCGGCAGTTCGTGCGTATGCTGAAGATATGGAACGGGAGTGGTTTCTACCTGTCCGCCTGCGGATAATGGCCAGATCCCTGCCTCTTCTTCTTTATTAAAATACAGGTAATAATCTTCATACGTTGTATCCGGTACCAGCGGCAATTTAAAGGCCGGATGGGCGCCTACAGAGAAGAACAGGGTTTTATCATCCCGGTTGAGCACCTGGTAGGTAACCTGTAACTGATCGTCCTGCAGGAGGTACTGGATGATAAAGTCGAACCGGAAGGGATATACTTTACGGGTAGTTTCGCTATCCGAGAGACGGAGACTTACATATTCCGCTCCCTGTTCCGTTACTGTAAACAGTTGCTCCCTGGCAAAGCCGTGGCGGCCAAGCGTGTAGAGTTCCCCGCGGTATTGATAGGTATTTTCTTTCAGGCCCCCTACTACGGGGAATAATACGGGGCTTTTCTTGCCCCAGAAGGCGGGGTCGCCACTCCATAAATATTCGAGGCCGGTATCTTTCCTCACAATGCTCTGCAGTTCTGCTCCCTGGGGGTTCACCAGTACGGTGAGTTTTTCGTTGGATATCTGTATCATAATCTGAAGCTGTTATAATGGAACAATGCGAAGATAGGCTGTAAATGGAACAAAGCTTTGTACCTTTGCCAGGTATTTTTAAACCTTACAAAGCGAAGGCATTATGGAATCATTAAAAGGAAAAAAGGCCCTGATCACCGGTGGTGGCAAAGGCATAGGCCGTGCGCTGGCAGTAGCGCTGGCACAGGAAGGCGTAGATATAGCCCTGTTGGGACGTAGTGCCGGACCGCTGGAAGCAGTGGCAAAGGAAATCAGTGGTATGGGCGTAAAAGTTGCTTATGCAACTGCAGATGTGAGTGATCTTCCCGCGGTGAATGAGGCGGTGGCCCAGCTGACAAAAGAATTGGGGGAACCCGATATCCTGATCAACAATGCCGGCATTGCTGCTTTTGGCAATTTTATGGACCTGGACCCCGTTCAATGGGAGCAGATTATCCGGGTAAACCTGCTGGGCGTGTATTATGTAACCCGTGCCGTATTACCGGGCATGATAGCAAGAAAAACCGGTGACATCATCAATATATCTTCCACAGCAGGACAACGGGGCGCACCGCTTACCAGCGCTTACAGCGCTTCCAAGTTCGGGCTGCTGGGCTTAACAGAGTCGCTGATGCTGGAAGTAAGGAAACACAATATCCGGGTAAGCGCCTTAACGCCGAGCACCATTGCAACGGATATGGCAAAAGACCTGAATTTAACGGATGGTAACCCGGACAAAGTATTGCAGCCGGAAGACCTGGCGGAGTTTGTAGTGGCGCAGCTGAAGCTGAACAGAAGAGTGCTGGTGAAATCAGCCGGGTTATGGTCTACCAATCCATAACGACAGGCCCCTTGTTTCAGCAGGAAGGCGCCTGCTGAAACAAGGGTATCCTTTTATTTTTTATTACAAATGCGATAGGCATACCCGATAGAGGCCGTAGCGGCGCCGGTATTATTTTTACCATTGGCACTGCCTTCCTGGATATTGAGGAAACCATAGTTCCCACCCCCTTCCACAAATACCTGGTGACGGCCGAAGATATAGGCCAGTCCTAAGTTCCCGCTTACTCCCACATTAAAAGTATGCAACTGGTCTTTGATGTCTGTTGTTTTGTCGAAAGACTGGGGTTGCTGCGTAATAGGCTGTTTACCTTCCTCATCGAGGTAAAGGATGCTGCTGCCGCTGGTGACCTGTTTGGCACTCAGGAGGAAGCCGAAGAACGGACCTGCGTCCACGTAGAGGCGTAAGGGTGAGGTGTGTCCCAGGTTCCAGCCAAATTTAGCCAGGATGGGCACCATCAGGTAGTTCAGTTTTGCCTGGCTCTTGAAATCTGCATACAGATAGGTTGGCGGCGGCACGCTGGGAGGCAATGCACCGGCCATTTCACGGGGGAACGGGAATGCCTGTATCCCTTCCTTTTTACCACCCTGTGATGAGTAGGAGATCATAGCTTCAATAGAAAAGAGTTTGCTGATGTGATATTCACCCAGGATACCAAAATCCGGTCCCTGGCGGGAGCTGTAGCCCGTATTGAGGGGATTGCTCTCACTACCGCCGGCAGTAAGATTCGGGATACTGATGCCTCCGCGGACACCAAGATCGACCTGTGCATTTGCCTGTATACAGCAGCATAGCAGGAGAACAGGCAGGAGCCATTTGTAAGAGCGATAGAATTTCATAGTTAATAAATTGTAACCGAATTTACTACTTATCTCACATTACTTAGCCAGCCCGCTATAAACAATAATACTTCCCGGCTGGCGGGTTCGTTATGCATTTCGTGGTACATGCCCTCCCACTCACGGTAGGTAAGCAAGGCGGAGGGCGCCCTTTCAGCAAATAAGCGGGAGCCTTCCACGGCGGTAAATTCATCGGCATTGCCGTGGATAAGCAGCGATGGTACACATAGTTCAGCCGCGTGTAACAGGCACCAGGCGCCGGTTTTGATCATATCGTTAGCCAGCCGCAGGCTCAGTTTATCATGCCGCAGGGGATCAGCCCTGAATTTCTCTACTTCGGTCTTATCATGTGAAATTTTATTGATGTCCAGTCCCTGTTTGATCCGGATATTGGGGGCAATGGCGCTGGCCACTTTCAGCACGCCTTTCAGGAACCCGCCGGGGCGCATACCAATGATCAAAGCCGGCGCGGAAATAACCGCCGCCATGATTTCCGGCTGCCGCCGGAGTAAGAAGCCGGTGAGCACGCCGCCGCCCATACTATGCCCATACATTACCACCGGTTTGTGGTAGGTATCTTCCACATGCCGCACAAAGCTTTGTAAATAATCAAACATAAATTCAAAGCCTTTGGTCGCGCCTTTTGTTCCATCGCTTTTACCGTGGCCATAATGATCGATGCCAATCACCAGGTATCCTTCCTTCATGAAAAAGGCAGCCACATGATCGTAGCGGCCAATATGCTCACCAATGCCATGTACAATGATCATGACCCGCCCGAAGTTTTCAGGGATCCAGTTGATACCATGAAACCTGGTACGCTGATAAAACCAGTAAAATTCATTCATAGCCGGAGGTGCTGGTGCAGAAACGAAGATAAAGAATATCTTTACGCCCTATTTCAACCAGATAAAATTAACTGAATAACACAAATGAGCAAACAAGCCACCACTTCGCCGGTATACAGCATTCCTTTAAGTTACCGTAAGATGGAAAACCTTCATATTGTTTTCTGGCTGTTGAAAGATATCAGCTGGTGCATGATATGGAAGCCCCTGGGCGTAGCGATGATCTTCCCCACCCTGATCATTTCCATCGTGATCGCGTGGCGTACCCGCCAGTTTATGTCGGAGCTGTGCCACAATGTGGCGATTTCTGTATGGATTGCAGCCAACTCCTACTGGATGATCAGTGAGTTTTTCCATTTTGACACACAGGTAATAACAGGCGATATTACCTTTAAACACCTGGCGCTGATTCCTTTTGTAACCGGGATATTAATACTGGCTTATTTCTACTTGTATTATCAACCCAGGCATAAGGAAACAGAAGTGATCACTGAATAAGATGCGTGTGCAGCAATGCCCGTATTTCCGGTTCCAGTAAGGATTTGTCTTCTACCGTAATATTTACCAGGTAATAATTATTCCCGCTGCAGAGCGCATCCCATCTCCATTCGAGTTGACTGCTGCTGCGGCGGGTACGGCTTTCATACCACCAGGCAGTGTACAACGTACTGTTCTCTTTCTTCAATTCAGCAGTATACACTTTCGCGCTCTCTATAGTTGCTTCCTGTATCTTATAAAACCCAAAGCCACTTCCTTTCCAGCAGATCATGGGCTGATGATCCGTAAAATAAAATCCCGGGATTCCTTTTACATACAATAAGGCATTAGTTTTTGTTTGTTTGACGATATGACCGTCCAATACGGCGTAGCTATAGCCGGACAGGTGCTTTACCTGCTGATCCATTTCACCGGAAGCGGTACTTTTTGGGGTCATAAAAAAGTGTCCGCCAATAATACCGGCAGCCAGCACCGCGTGCAATAACCAGCCATATAACGGTGGCGGCTGCACGCCATTGTACGCGGAGTTTACTTTTCCGTAACGTTGCAGCATCCACTTGATGCCGGGGAGCAGCGGCAGGATCACATAGATCAGCAGCGTGGCGATCCCCATCGCATCATGCGCCATTGTTTCCGGCGGTAAAGCAAACTGCACCAGCAATATAATCCGGAACAGGTTAGCGATTATGTTTAACCCGGCAATAACCACTAATACCACCACTATACCGGTTAACGGCAGTACTTTCTGATAACGGCGCTGGTAAAGGGCTATCAGCATCACACCACATAGTAGTGAAGTAAGCATCATCTGTAAACCCATACAGGCAGGGTCTACACTGAACTCATTACTTCCCAGCAGGATCATATTGCCGGTAGTGGTAACCTGCGGGTTGATGCCTGCCAGTATGTTACCAGCTACACCGGTGAGCCATAACCTGATCGGGAAACTGAATACGTTTACCACAAAATCAATTGCGGGTGCAATAAGCGCAGCAGTGATGAAAGTGAGCGTTTGTAATCTCCCGAAAAAAAATTCTGTTACAAAAAACAAGGTGGTAATAAGCGTGGCATACCGGAAAGTTAATACAGGGATCTGCCACGACAGTAACAAAAAGAACAGGGCTATCCAGCCGCAACGCATACTGCCGGGGCGTGACTGGTCCACCTTCAACACCACTCCCATCGCTATTACGCATAGCAGGAAGAAAGTACTCTCCCAGGAGAAATAATGTTGCAGTTGTAAAATGCCCAGTACGGTATAAACTGCCAACAATAATACCGGCAGTTTTGTCCCTTTATTCAATATACGTGTATGCGGTAACGTTAGCATGCGCTTCTTTTTCGTTTGAATAATTTTTCGAACCGTACATAGGCAAGTATGGCTACTGCTATGATGAAAAGCGCCCATTCGTGCGGTTCGGGTACGGCACCATGACCTTTCAGAGAGGCGTTCTTCAGGCTGTTTACATCATCGCTGATCTTGAATTTATCGTAGTCGGCCTGTGTTTCAAGCACAATTAAACTGGACAACGGCGTGACCACGTAAGCAGCTTTGGCGGCATTGATCAACGCTGTATCGGAGGACAAATCTTCTCCTGCAACTTTTGGCCCCAGTTCTTTCAGGATGGAATTGTAAGCGAACAGGCGCGCCAGATGATCCGGCCCCTCTGTTTGAGTGCGATCCATGCTACGGGCAATGCGGATTTGCGCATCTTCCATGATCAGCTGGTTGCTGTCTTCCTCCTGGCGCAGGAAGCTGTTGTTACGTAACTGCGCCAGCAACTGATCCTTCGTGCCGTTTTCGTATACCAGTGACCGTGACTCCTTCAGCGTAGCCAGGTAAGGGCTTAGGGTATTACTTATATTGTATAATCTTATTTTTTCGTGAGATAGAAAACGGCGCAGGTTATTCCTGAAAGCGGAAGTATCCAGGTCGCTGAGTTGAGGCGAAATATTGTCTGAAGCGCTGATCACCAGTGCTGTTGCAGGGTTGGTTATTTTATAAAATGGGAACAGGGAAAAGCGTTGATCGTGCAATTCGTTGAAGAGTGATTGCTTATTATCTTCCTTCACTGCCATCATCCCTTTGCGGGGATGAAACATCCATACCTTTTTATTGTTGAGTTGAGAGATGATCTCCCGGTAGTCATCATAGCTCCAGCTATTATTTACATCCAGGTAGTAGTTTTCCGGTACAAATAATTCATAGGAAGGTTGGTAGGGCAACAACGTATATCGCTGACCGTTAAAGCTGAAAGCCGCATTGTCTGTTGCTTCATTGCGCATTGTCAACTCCCAGTCCGCATCATACTTCCCGGTTTTTCCGACCGTCTTCCCCTTGTCTGAATAGAACCCACCGGGATAGCTCAGTTCTCCGGGCCATTTATCCATATTGAGTTTTACTTCGTAATGCGCATCCTCATGTGCCGGGCCTTCAAACCATACCGGTTGATACACCAGTTTACCGTGTTGTACTTTCAATGGCGAAGTGATCCCGATCTTAAATTTCCGTTCTTCATTCTGTAGTACGGGGAATACACGTACTACTACGCGGTTGCCTTCCTGCCAGTGTACCACCGACGGATCGCGTTGTTGCCGGCCTACAATTTCCGAATAGGCTTCCGTGGCTTTCGCCTGGGTAGTGAGGATGGCTTTTTCTTCTCGGTTATTGATCCACAACGAGAGAGAAGTAACTACTGCGCCCTCCGGGAGATGAAATGTGTAAATGGCTTCTTCGCTGCTGCTCCATCTGCGTTTGGGAATATTTTTAACCGTGTAAATATTTTCTGTGTAGGCCAAGTGATGCTGTGGCCAGATGTTGGCGGTTGTACTTACGCCGGTAGTTACCAGGTCTTTTCCGGTCCAGTAGCGGTCTACCGTATAATGTCTTTTATCAAACATTACGTTCAGCATCTTCAGGCGGTCTTCTTCCGGGATAGTTATAGTACCCAAAAATGCGCCCGCGGTCATAAACAGCGGATCATGTGTTCGTCTTTCTCCAAACTCCCTGTCGGGCATATCCCAAAGATTGAAACCCGACTGCACACCCGGGCTGGTATAAACGATATCCGTTTTCAGCAGCTGCGCTGTTATGAACCCGGTCCCGGCCTCCTGCGCGGCCTTGATCCAGGGTGGCAACTCCTCTCTTACTGCAATATTACTTTTCGTATAGGCGTGCTCCATTTTGCTTTTGTCGTTCGCATATGCCACCATGTATAGTATTACTGCCAGTGCTGCCACTGCGCCCGACCACAAATAGGTGAGCCGGTAGCTGCGCACCGGCCATACCAGTTTTCTCACCATCCGGAAGTTAAACCAGAGCAGGAAAATGGGTGAAAATGTAACGATGGAAAGTCCGATGGCCAACAGGCCGATCAGGCTTACCAGGTACACCGGCAACAGGTAAAAAGCCAGGTAAAAGGGCAGCAGCAATGTAAAGCCAAGTACCGCGCATTGCAGGTATTTTACCCATTCCGGCCATCTTTCAAAAAATCCAAATGCCAGTATATTGGCGCAGATAAAAATCAGCATAACCGCCGACCAGGTAGAAGATGATTCAAATACACGAATGGACTCATTCACCGTATAGGCATCTGTGAGCAGCAGCACTACGAATACAGACATCACTTTTCTTCTTCCCTCCCAGGGTTTAAGAAAGCCGCCGATCCAGCAACTGAAAAAATAAAGTAAGGTGATCAGGTGTGTAATGATGAATACGCCGTCGGAATTTGTACCTGCCGGTGGAAAGGCGGAATAGCACCTGGCGATAAGGGCGAAACATAGCAATGTAAGGCCGAACACATAAGGCGCCGGCAGGGTTCTGGAGGTATTGACTTCCATTATAGATGATTTGAATACGCCCCAAAGATATAAAATAAAAAGTACTTTGCACTACAAAGTATTAATAAAAATCAGCTTGATTAGAAAATCATCGCCAGGAACTAATCAGTTATACCGTATGCCTTACGGATATCCTGTTGCAATATGTTGGGAGCAGGAAGTGTATGTATACCCGTCTTATTTATCGTTAAACCGGCATAAGCCAGGTATTGCTGATAGTTAACAGGAGCGGGCGTTTCCACATATACAAAGAAGTCAGCCAGGGATTGTCCGGCAATGGTTTCACATGTTTCCCGGAACTCGGCTGGTGTAAATCCGCGTTGGAGTTGCAGGTAATACTGCCGGTATAAAGCCCGCATCACATCATCGAGCGATTGCTTATTATGTGTAGCATAACGGATCCGCAGATCCAGCAGAAAGGCAAGCACCGGCCCTTTTTCATAACAGGAAATGGTTTTGGCCGGATCACCGCCAAAGGGTCCATCATCCCAGGTTTCATAGCTGGCAGCGGTAACAGATTGTACCTTGTTGCCCGGCCGTTGTTCACACGACTGTATATGCCGGTTCAATGCCTGCAATAAGTCGGCACCAGACATCAGCCCTGCCCTTTGCAGCACCAGGTACTCATAGTATACTGTGAATCCTTCCGATACCCACAGCAGCTTTTTACGATTAGCAGCATCATAATTAAAAGGTCCCAGTTCCACAGGGCGGATCCGCTTTACATTATAATGATGGAAATATTCATGTGCCAGGAAACTATAGGTTCTCTGACGTGCTGCTTTATCATTTAATTCTTCCCCGGTAAAAGATACGGCCGTTGAATTCAAATGCTCTATGCCTCCCTGCCCTGGCCCGATTCCCAGAAAGGTATAGTGATCATAGGGAATATCCCCGATGATCCCGGCTGCTGTGCCGACTATCTTTTCCAGGTCGCTCATAAACTGACCGCGGTTAAAATTACCCGGCTGAAAAGCGGTGAAATAATGAGGGATCCCTTTTACTTTAAACGCGGGAAACGATTCCAGGTCGCCCATCAGTAAGGGGCTGTCGTATAGCACATCAAAGCTCGCGGCGGTGTAAGTATGCTTACTCAGTGTATCCATTCCCGTAGCCACCTGCCAGTTGCCATATGGCTGTACAGTGAGCAGAACGGGCCAATCAGTTTTCCCCGCCGGATACATGAAAACGCCGGCGGGTGTAATATAGCCGTGGTCCTTATCCAGGTAGCTCGTGGCTACAAAATTACGGCGGGCAGTTACTTTGTAAGTAACCTTTACTTCAGCGCCGGGAGCATGGGTGATTTCCCAGCTGTTGGTATTTGTTTTATGCCACGGTAATGTATCATTGGTGGCGCTATATACATGAAAATCTTTCACCTGGCCGGCATAGTCCATCAGTTGATAATAACCGGGCGTCCACACCGGGAGCTTCAGCGTGGTGTGGGTGGCGCTGTCCGCCTTGTAATTCATTTCCACTTCATATACGCCTGCAGCCGGTTCGGGCATGCGCACGTTAAATGCTATACGCAGTGATTTCAGGCGGATAATGTTTACCGACAACGCAGGTACTTTCCAGCTGAACTGCGCCGCTGCATTCTGAATCGTGGAAGTATGCGGCGTGTAAGCTTCGGGGGATGCAAATGAATTCTCCGCGTCCGGCTTGCCGGCCGTTAGCGTGATCACCTGCGCAACAGGGTTCACCGCGGCTCCGTTCAGGCGGATATCCGCATCTACAGTGCTTTCGCCGGCATTTACGATTTTGAGGATAATGTCGCCGTTCTTTTCATCTTTGCCTGCAATAGAAAATAACTTCTGTGGTTCACGGTAAGTCATGAGCAGTGAATTGTCTACGAAACACTTCACTTCATCATTGTTTACTTCTAGGCGGATATCATACCAGCGACCGGATTCCAGCGGGGCTTTCAACCGCACCGGGTTGCTGATACCAGCCACATCGTATCCGTTGGTAAGACTTTCAAACATGGCATTGGAATTCAGCCAGGAGCCAATATGTGCACGTAAGCAGGTATTGGTATCTTTTACAGCAAAAGGAATAATAAAAGCATTTACCCCACCGGTTTTACGGGCTTTAAGCGACAGCGTATAGGCATTAAAGTGATGACCTTTCAGGATAGCCAGTTGCTGCGCACCGGCAGCTGTTTGCGCCAGTACACCGGTTTGTCTCTTCCAGCTGCCTCTTACCGGGAGCCAGTCTGTCAGCTGCGGATCAAGGCGGCTGTTGTAAACAGTATCGCCCTGTTGCACGACGGTAATATCTTTATACTCCGCTTCCGTATCCCAGGTAGCGAGGCCAATACTTCCCGAAAATTTTGGCGTTACCTTCTTTTCCGGCAACAGCGTGGTTGTTACCGGATAGTTGAAAGTGGCTTTATGATCGTTCAGCATATTCAGCGCGTAATAGGAGATCCTTCCAAAGCTGGCGCCTGCGTTGAAATGAATGAGGTTCACGGGCCAATCCACATCATGCTCATTCACCAGTAAAGGCGCATAGCTGCTCATCTTCACCAGGTCGGCATTCTTCTCCATACTCATTACATACACTGCATCGCTGAGGGCGGCCTGCATGTTACCGTTTCCTACGCCTGCATTGGTAGCATATTCCCCTACGTACATCTGCCAGTTGCCCCGTTTGTATTTATCGAAATGATCAAAGTTGCGCAGGCTCCAGCCGGCATCTTTATAGGCATGTTCATCCACGATATCTGTATGCTGCATACTATCGAGGGTATGCCGGTTTACGTCGCCGATGCCCATACTGGCAATGATTTCAATCTGCGGATATTTTTTGTGGATGGCGTTATAAAAAACATTGTACCGTTTTGCATAATCCGGACCATGCTGTTCGTTGCCTACTTCTACGTACCTGAGCGGGAACGGCGCCGGGTGGCCATTAGCAGCGCGTTGTTTTCCCCAGCGGGAAGTAACCGGACCAATCGCATATTCGATGGCGTCCAGTGCGCTTTGGATATACGGCGCCACACTATCATCCGGCACAAAGGTGCCGCTGCGGTACTCACAGGAAATGCCCACATTAAAAACATACAACGCCGCGGCGTTGATATCTTCGCAAAACTGCAGGTATTCATGATATCCGAAGCCGTTGCTGCTCCAGTACCCCCATGGGCTATACGAAGCTGTACGCTGTTCCACCGGGCCGAGCGTGGTTTTCCAGTCGGGCGCACTTTCCACGGTAATCCCTTCCACATAGCAGCCGCCGGGCCAGCGTACAAAGGCCGGTTTCATTCGTTGGATGAGGGTGGCAATATCCGCACGCATACCATTGGGGCGATCCCGGAAGGTATGCACCGGGAACAGCGATACCATGTCCAGCAGCAGGGTGCCGCTTTGGTGAAAGGTAAGCACCAGCCGTCCGGCAGGGTCGCTTCCTTTCGCTGTAAGAGTGGCATTATATTTTTTCCAGGAAGCGGTGCCGCCCATCTGCAACACCGTGTCTGCCAGGATTTGTCCTGATGCCGTTTGCAGGGAAGCGGTTACTTTTCCCGTGTATCCTTTAACGTTATTTGCAAAGAAGGACAACCGGTAAGCGGCTCCCTTCTCCACGTTCATGCCCCAGAAGCCTTCATTAACAAGAGCTGCGTCTTTACCGGTTACTTTCACCTGCATCGCGTGCGGCGTGGCGGCATTCAACGGATGATCCGTTACCAGCGAAAGTTGCGCATTGTTTTCCGCATGCCACGCCGGCCACCGGCTTTGCAGCGGCCATTCCATTTTCCAGTCGGATACCTGTCCGTGCAGCATGAAATGCGGCTTTTGCGGGAAAGGCACCAGCCAGCCGTTTTCCAGCTTAGTACCAGCCGGAATGCGGTGATCTTCAAAGCCGCGGTTTTGCACCATTTCAGCGTATAGTCCTCCTTCGCCGGCGTGACTGATTTCTTCAAAGAAAATACCGTGCAGGGTAGCCGGGATAGCAGCCCCCTTCTCGGTGGTATTTATGGTGATTTCAGCCCTTTTCTGGGCAATGGCGGAGCTACTCCCTGCAAGCAGGCAGATAACGGCCAGAAAGCCTTGTTTTATGCGGTTCATATATTATTCAACTATCCATTCGTGTATCCCGGCGGCATTATCTGCCGGCAGTTGTATTTCCAGTTTTAAGGCGGTGGTGGTAACCGGCTCAAAAGTGATCACGTTATACTTGTCTTTTTCTACAGTATAAGGTGCTTTCGCATTTACCGGTTTCCACTCCCCTCCCTGTTTGTAATACAGCTTCCAGGCAGCGGGTACTCTGCAGCCGCCAAAAGGGCCATCGTCGTACCAGTATACTTTGGAGCTGCTTACGGTATGACTGCTATCGAACGTATACTGTACCCATTCCTTGGTGCCTTTGGCCGGCCACCAATGCAGGTAAAGGGCGCTGTTATCTTTTGAGTCTTTCGGTTCATACTGATCATTCAGGGCCATATACATGCGCTGATTTTTTACAGAAGCCGTTACTTTACTTTTAGAAGCGATGGTGGGTGCAGGTTTTGGACGGGCAGCCGAAGCTTCAAACGGAATCCACACCGTCATTTCAGCGGGACCGCGATTGGCCCAGGAAAAATAGGGTATAGCCGTTACCGTTTGACTGCTTTTAATCAGCGAGTCAGAATTCAGTTGACGGCTGGCAGAATTACCGGGCATTTGCAGGGTCATTACCCCGCTGAGCAGATCCGGACGATATACAGGAGAAACCACCGCCTGTTTATCCACCACGATATTTTGCACGGTGGCGTCTTTATTATCCGGTCCCTCCAGGCAATACATAATAGGTCCGCGTTCCAGCGCAAAGCGGGAGTGGTCGTCCTTTACCGCAGCGGCAGCCAGGATCTTTCTTACTTCCATCGGGAATTCCAGTGTTACCTTATCCCCTTTCTTCCACGAACGGTTAATAACAGCATAGCCTTTTTCCGTCGTATAGGCAACGGGATTACCATTGAGCAGGATGGGAATTTTTACGGCTGAACTGTCTTCTTCAAAATACAGGTTTCCCGGTACCGGCCTGTTTTCTGCCCAGCCCGGAATACGTACCCGGAGCGTGAAAGTAGTAGGTTTGGCAGTATTAATCGTGATTTCGTCTTTTCCATTCCAGGGATAATCCGTTTGCTGAACAATATTTACTTTACCGGCTTTCAGCTGGATGGTAGCGGAGTCGCCCACGAAAAGATTTACGTACAGATCATTGTCTTTCTGTGCATATACATACCCCGGCATGGAAGGCAGGAAGCGGGTCATATTGGAAATGCAGCATGCGCATCCAAACCAGGCGCTTCGCTGGTGCTGCCCCATAGAGGCCAGTGGGTTGGGATAAAAGAAGCGGTCGCCGCTGATGGATACCCCGGAGAGCAAACCATTGTACAGCGTGCGTTCCAGCACATCAATATATTTTGCATCGCCGTGCAGCAGGAACATACGGCTGTTCCAGTATACGTTGGCTATGGCAGCGCAGGTTTCCGCATAGGCCGACATGTTCGGCAATTCATACGCAGCTCCGAATGCCTCTCCTGCACCGGTGGCGCCAATGCCGCCGGTGATATAAAGTTTCCGGTCCACCACATCATCCCAGATATCATCAATGGCTGTCAGGTATTTTCGGTCGCCGGTTAAAGCGGCCACATCGGCCATACCGGTGTACATATAAGTGGCGCGTACGGCATGCCCTACGGCTTCGTGCTGGTCTGTTACCTTCTTGTGCGACTGGCTATACTCCTGGCTGTAGTGGGTACCCGGACCGCGAACGTCCAGGAAAAATTTGGCCAGGTCGAGATACGACTTATTGCCCGTTACCCGGTACAGGCGCGTGAGCCCTGTTTCCACGATCTGGTGACCGGGGAATTTTTCTTCCTTGCCCCAGCCGAAATCCCGCACCAAAAGATCGGCGTTACGGATGGCAATATTCAGCAGCGTTTTTTTACCCGTGGCCTGGTAATGCGCTACCGCCGCTTCAAACAGGTGACCGGAATTATACAATTCATGGCTCAGGTCTTCTTCCTTCTCCCATCTTTTACTGCCAATCCATTCATGTGGTTTTGCTGCTTTCACCGTGCGGAAAGTATAGAGATATCCATCTTTCTCCTGGGCGGCGCCGATAATACTGATCAGTGTATCCAGGTACTTTTCCAGACCAGGATTGGGCTGCATCTGCAATCCGTAGGAAGCCCCTTCAATTACCTTATACAGATCAGTATCATCAAAGGTGTATTCGGTGAGTTTATCACCCGGTATCTTACCCGCCGCACGTAAAAAGTTATCGATGCGGCCTGTCTTTCTACATTGCTCCAGTGTATACGGAATTGTCACACTGGCATTGGTCCTTATCTTCGGCGCCCAGAAATTATCATTCACCCGCACCTGTGTAAATGCCACCGGTTTAATCGGATAATCTTTCTGTAACTGCGCCTGCACTGTAGTGTTGGCCATCAGCATACCGGCGCCGGCCAGCGCCGCCTTTCCCCAAAATGATCTCATACCTTTTATCTTTATAGTCTTACAATATAATATTTTATAATTGTCTAGATAACAATTATGTCTAATACAGGGTGTATACAGGGGCCAGGTAACAGCCACCTGCCGGGAAATAAATAGTTATTCATAACACTAGTTGGATTTACGGTGGACAAGGATGCCGGTTGAATATAATTGTCATAATGACATTTAAAAGTATTGATAAAAAAAGAGGAATACTGCGTATATATTAACGAGTATTCCCAACATTTTGTCAATCCCCGAAACCTTGTCCTGTAGCGAAGTTTTCTGCAATCGATTACTACAGGCATCAGGATAATTTTGTTGTCAATCTTACGGCGCATAGCATCCCATCAGCATTTATTATTCACTGCAGCGGAGCAGCACTACCCCATGCGGAGGAACATCCACGGTGTAAGCAACAGGTATAACACCGAGGTCGCGCTGGGTCCATACATTCCTTACCCGTGGCTTCGCAGACAGGTTAATGTCTTTCCACGGTACCGTAAGATGCCGGTATTGCCGGTCTTTATTAAAGATGCCTATCGCCTTACTTCCATCAGCCAGGGGTTTCACCCACACTTCGTAGTGCGCCGTGGCAATACGCCGTCCGGCAGCTACCCCCAGCGTATCCTGGTCGATGGCCAGCACTTCGTCATTGGTGAGCAGGTTAAGCGTAAAAGTATCTATCCTGCTGATGTCGCACCCGATAAGCAACGGGGCCGCGAGCAGGCTCCACAGGCTCACATGCGTATATTGCTCGTCCGGCGTAAGCCGCGTGGGATGCAGATTTTCGCCCCAACCCACCTGTCCTACAATCATCATATCCGGATCATTCCAGTTACCTGGACGGGCGTACTTCTCAAGTGGATATTGCCCGAATCCGATGCCAGCCATGCTTTCCCAGGTATCATCAATATCTTCTGTGGTGCGCCAGGTTTGCGCATCTACCTGCGGTCCCCATTTCCACACTTCTCTCAGTCCATACTGGCAAAGATTATACACAATATCGCGGGGATACTTCCGGATGGCTTGCTGCATAACCCGGAACGGATGAATGAATGTTTCAAGGCTGGTGTCCGCAGGCATTACCTGGTCATAACTGCACCAGTCGTATTTAAGATAATCAATTCCCCAGTTTGCATAGGTAGCAGCGTCCTTCTCCTCATTCCGGTAAGAACCCAGGAATCCGCCACAGGTAAGCGGACCCGGAGAAGAATACATTCCAAATTTCAGTCCGCGGCTGTGCAGCCAGTCGCCCAGTCCTTTCATATCGGGAAACTTTCCGTTAGGAAGGATACTGCTGTCAGCTGCACGTTGGGGTTGCTGCCAGCCATCATCAACATTAATATAATTCCAGCCATGATCTGCCAGGCCTTTGTCCAGCAGTGCCTGTGCAGAGCTTTTCACTTTATCCTCACTTACGCTGAGGCCCCAGCAATTCCAGCTGTTCCATCCCATTGGCGGCGTTAAGGCAATAGTGCCACCCGCTTTCAGCAACAGCGACTGTGCAGCTACACCGAGTACGTTAGTCACGGTAACTCCTATACGATAATTACCGGCCTGTTTTATCACGCCGGTAATTACCCCATTGGTACTATCAATCATTAAACCTTCCGGCAACCCGGATGCGTGGTAATGCAACGGGGCCGTTCCGGTGGCGGCCACTTTGAAGATCACGGGCGTACCCGGACTAACGCCATACACCGGGGCACTGTTGATCCGTGGTGCAGGCGCAGGCGCCGGTGTTTGAAGATAAGGTACCTCCAGTTCTCCCTTCAGCTGGTGCCCGGTAGCCGTTTCCGTGAAACAATAACGTAAACGGATACCCGCTCTGTGAGGCGCCTCCATGACAAACGCCCCTTTTGATTCCGGCGTAAGTATCATCGTCTGCATATGACTTGATATCTTCTTTCCAGCCGCTAAGTCAAATATATCACTGCGGAGTGTACCCTTTACCGTAGTATTGAACAAATTAGTGAGCCGTACAGGTAACGCAGTCTTCTTATCACTGAAAATGATCTGATCTTCCGGCAGCGTTAACCGGATACCATCTATTTTCCGGAGCAGATCCACATAAGGGGTACCCATAAAAATACCGCCGGTACCACCGCCATCAAACACTCTTACAGCTATCACATTTTCTGCATCCCAGCGGATAGCTTTATCCGCAGTGGGAATATGATACTCCCGGATGTATGGCCACTTACTAACGTAGCCGCCCATATCATGCGGGAAGCTCCCGGTTTGCCCTATCCGTACGCCATTCAGCCAGGTTTCATCTACATCATTTACATGCGCGAGGTAAATACGCAACGAGTCTTTCCAGGCAGCCTGTTGTTTCAGGCTACGGGGAATAACTAACTTCATACGGTACCAGCCATACCCGTGATAGTCCGGGAATCCCTGCGACTGCCACACTTCACCGGCCTTTATACGTTTCCAGTGCTGATCGCTATAACCCGGCGACGCCCATTGCAGGGAGTCGCCTGTTGTAAACGCAGCTTCTTTCAATATCAGTGCATCGGGATGCTGGGCCATCGCCGGCAAAGCAAAGCAAATCATTAATACTACATACCATCCATGCTTCATACATCCGGTCATCGCATCTTTCATTTGTCGTTTATAACTTCGTCACATTTGGCAATCGCACTATCACTTCATAACTGCCTTCAAATAATATCTGGAAACCAAACCGCGGGTTGGCCGACCAGGCTTTGGGTGCAGCGCCGTCCATTTTAATAAACCACGCGGGAATACGGTAATAGATCAGGTAATTGACATAACCGGGGATCAGCTTCGCCGGATAAGGAGCAATGGCATAATCTGTGATCAATGCAGTATCCGTTACCACCACCGGGTTAAATCTTGCATAGGAAGCAAAAGACGGCCGGTCGCCACGGGTAATCACCTCCCCTTTCTTTGGGTTAAACAGTTTCCCGTTCTTATCCATGATCTTTAACATCACTTTGGTACCGGAAGCGGATATACGTTTTAACTCCATCGTGCCTTTCATCTCGCCGGGAAAAGTATTGGTAACAGAATCGTACCCGGGAATCACCGGTATTTCCGTCATACGGATATACTCAGGATCTTCAATATGCAGGCGCGCGAGGTTCTTATACACCTTACTCCCGTTAACATTGGTTGCTTTCACATCAAATTCATACACACCATTAGGAATGTTAGCGGAAGGCGATTTAAACAGGAACCCGCCATTCACCGGGTTAAACTCAAAAGGCAACTCCTGCAAACTGTCCTGCTTTGCGCGCAACTCAGCAATTGTGGTATCGGTATCCGGGTCAAAAGACATTTTATCTTTAAATACCCATACCGGGTATTTGGTGGTAAACGCGGCTGGTAACTTACCTCCGCCTACCGGCCGTATATCCAGCATTTCAAATGTTACCGGTGGCGTGGAGCCATCGAATAAAATGCCGGGATAACGGGCCGTAATTCCTTTCGGAATAAATATCTCCGGGCTTTTGTAACGGATACCATCGCTCAGAAAACCTTCTTCCACTTTGGTACATGCAGCATTCATCAATACAAATGCGCTGATGGCGAATAAGATATATTTCATAGTCATCTTATTTTTAGTTTTCCCTGTAAATGTAAAATCCCATGTTGGCGTTGGCCTCCAATACATGCACCATACCTGTAGCAGTACGTACTTCAGAAGTTTGCACATACGCATAAAAATCCGGCTCCCTGTTCTCCGTGCCATCCGGTACATCTTCATCTGCCAGTCCGAATACCCGTCGTATCTGTATCCTGTTGGTAGTAGACCGGATACCACTTACATCGATATAATACTTTTCCAGCAGCAGGAAATAATTCCCTTCGCTGTTGATGTTGGTAAAACTCTTCTTCGTATAGCTCATGGCTTTCTTATCAATTACACCTTTGAATATATGCCGCCGCAGGTAAAACTTAATACTGTCGGTCGTCAAACTATCCAATGTAAATTTGATGTTTTCGTTGTTATACTTCCGTTGTAACGCGCGTGTTTGCTGCGCCAGGAAATTGGCTACACCGGAATTTGTGGGCGAAAAGAAAGTAATATCCCCGTTGATCTCGTCTTTCATTCCTGCGCGGTCTATCAGCATTACCACGGTATCCAGCACTTTACTTTCTTTCAGGAAATCGTAGGTCGGCATCTTCCTGATCCTTTCGAGGTTGGTATTGCCTTCATCAACCAGGTAGTTATCTTTTTTACACGCTGCCAGGATCAGCAGTGATCCGAGTAGCAGATGAATGATCTTCATGATAAATAATTTGGATAAAAATTAAATTTTACCTGCCCAGTATTTATTCTGTACCAGCAACCTGTTGTTGTTGAACAGTGCAGGGTCCAGCGGCATAAGGAAGCCTTCCTGGTTGTACCTGGCGGGCGTAAGCCAGGGCACCACCGACCGTTTCATCCTTACATCATCGAAATAAAGCTGGCCTTCCATAAACAGTTCGCGCGAACGCTCTGTCATGATTTCATCCATCAGGCTGTTGTAAGTGAGCGGCGATTCGCTTACGTACAGCGCTGAGTCCATCTGCGGCTGGTTGCGCGAGCGGCGGAAACTCCGCAGCTGTGAGTAGGCTTGTCCCAATTCTCCTTTGTATACGGCGATTTCCATGCGGTTCAGCAATACATCTGCATACCGGATCAGGGAAACATTGTTATCCAGGTAAGGTTCCGCCTGTTGATTTGGATTGTTGTAGATGATGTTACTGTATTTTGTTAAGATGGGTTGGGAGCCGTCTGCATCATAGAGAAACAAACTTCTTCGTATATCCGTATTAGGTAGCGTATCTTCCGGATTAGGACCCGTTTGGATAATGCGCGGGTACAGGTTACTAACAATGCTGTTGCCCAGCAACAGGGGGCTCCAGTCTGTTTTTGCCAGTACCGGGATCCTCAGAAACTTCATGGGCATCAGGTTGTTTGAACCCTCGTTATAGGCATAGCGCGTATATAATTCAAAGATACTTTCGCGGGTGTTGCCGGTAAATACCTTTGCATACTGAATACTGTCCACCTTCCCACCGGGAGCCGGCAAACCGTACAACCCGCTGCCTATAATGCTTTCCACCAGCGCAGAAGCTTTTGCTACATCTGCCATATCCGGCGTAGCTTCAAATACGGGCTTTTTAATTACGCAGGCGCGCCACAGGTATACCTGTGATTGCAGCGCCATCACCGCCGCTTTATTAGGAACGGTCCCCCTGTTGGCTTCCACTTCATAAGTCATATCCAGGCAGTTAGCTGCCGAGTCGAGATCGTTCAGGATCTGTTGTACTACTATATTTTTATCTGTACGCGCCAGCGGTTTATTCGCAATAGGATCAGGGTCCGGTGTTAATACCAGCGGCACATCACCAAAAGTGCGAAGCAGCTGAAAGTACACATAGGAGCGGATAAAAAGAGTTTGCCCGGCAATGTTCTTCCGGCCTTTTTCCGGATCATCTGCAAAGGTATCGTCCGGTACCAGCGGCAGCTTTTCCAGTATCAGGTTTGTTTGCAGAATGGTGCTGTAAAACCTCGACCAGTTGCGAAAAACATCCAGGTAGTTCATTTCAAATTTCCCCACCTGTATGTTCCAGTCGGAATTGGAAAAATAAGGTCCGCTCCTGATGATGATAAACTGGTCTCCCAGCGTCATATCGCCCAGGTTATGGAAGTAATCCTGGTCGAGCATATTGGCGCGCAGCGAAGCGTATGCGCCTGCCAACGCCTTCTTCATATCATTCTCCGACTTCCAGAATTTCTCCTCGTAAGTAGTATCCTTTGGCTCCTGGTTCAGCATTTTCTTACACCCCGATAAAAATGCTGCCACTATAATAATGATAATTAAAGTCCGTTTCATAAAAAGTGTTTAGCTGTTTTTAAAATCCTACATCGATGCCCAGTGTATACTTATGCGGGCTCGGATAGCCGACACCGTTATACTCCCCGTAAGGATTCACATTTTCCGCATCCGGCAATCTTTTGGATGCCTGGAACATGTATACATTGTCCATCAGGCCATAAAACCGCAGACGGTTCAGATGCAGTGGTTTCAGGGCCTTTTCTTTGAGGGTATAGCCAAATGATACGTTCTTGATCCTGAAATAATCTCCTTTCTCCAGGAAGAAGGTTTGATCTGCACGGTAATAATAACGGTAAGTACCAATATCCATTCTTGCATACTGGGCCTTATCACCCGGCTTGCGCCAGATATTCATAGACGAAAGGTCTGATACCGCATACTTGGAGAATTCATTACCTGAACCATCCCAGCCATAGCGGCCATAGGTGTCGGATTCATACAGGTTCAGCACATCTCTTTTAAACGTGAAAGTGCAAAGGAATCCAAAAGTGAAATTCTTCCAGTAAAAGTTTTGTGTGATACCACCAGTGAGGAAAGGATTAGGATTTCCGTAAGGAATTTTATCGCCGGTGATGCCGCCATTAAAGGCATCAATAATACCATCGCCATCCAGGTCAGCAAAAATAAACTCGCCGGCCCTGAAAGGGTTATTGGAAGCAGGATCATTCACGGCTCCTACCTGGAATTTCTTACCGGTGTATTTATCCGTTGGCACATCATCATCGGTAGCATATACACCCAATGTTTTCAACAGGTAAAAAGTATTCACTGCTTTTCCACGGGTAAGGATATGCGTGGTATTAAATAGGTTACCAAATGTAAGATCCCGGTTATTGTTAGGCATACTTACCACCAGGTTCTGGTTCATGCTTACATTCCACATTATTTCCCAACGCAGCGCGCTTTTCTCCGGCATTACATTCCTGAACTGGAAATTGATATCAATACCGGAATTACGTAATTGTGCACCGTTTGTTTTAGCGGTGGCGATACCGGTAGTGCTCTGCAGGTTCATATCAATAAGTCCTGCTTTACTGTTCTTCACATATACATCGGCACTGAAATAATATTTACCGTTCATCAGCTCTGCTTCTATCCCACCGTTCCAGCTGGCGGTTTTCTCCCAGCTGATATCTTTCTGCGCTACGCCACCAGAGCCAAATTGCGGGGTAATGGTTACTGCGCCGTTGTAAGTATTGGGATTTAATCCGCTGCCGTTATACCCGGCGGCGCCTACGTTATAAAGACTGTACTGCAAATAGTAATCGCCGGGCAGGTTACCCAGCACACCATAACTACCGCGCAGTTTCAGCATGGACAGCCAGCTGGAATAACGGCGCATAAAAGGTTCATTGCTGATCATCCAGCCTGCGGAGATAGCGGGAAAATATCCCCACTTGTTATCCGGTCCGAAGCTGGAAGCTGCATCACCACGCAGGGATGCAGAGAAGAGATAGGTGCTTTTATAATCGTAGTTCACCCTTGAAAACAGGGAGAGAATACCAAAGGCGGCGTAGGAAGAACTGCCGTACAGATAAGGCCCCTGCGGGAAACCATTCACCACCTGGATCTGATCACTGGCGCCACGGTCGCCCCGCGCATAGGTGTTCTGATAAGTGCTGTACTGCACCTCCTGCCCTACGATGGCGTTGATGGTATGTTCTTTTCCTTTTCCGAATACAGCGTTCCAGTTCAGGTCATTGGAGGTAGTATAGCTTTGCTGCAGACCGCTGGTAGATGAAGCAGAGTTGCCGAGGTCAGAATTCAGTTCACCGGGTACTGATACATCACGGCGGCTCATCACCATAGATACGGAGTTACGGGAGCGGAACGACAACTGGCTGGATAACCGCAGCTGCACAGAGATATCGCCATTCACCTGGTTATCGGTGTTGATATCCATGTTACTGGAATATCGCCCTAACACACGCTGCAAGCTGTTCTCATCCGGTGCAAACAGGGAGGAAGGCATGCTTTGTCCCACAGCGCCAAAGAGGTCGGCGCTGCCGGAACCGCGTCCTCTCTCCATGCGGGCCAGCCTGATATTAGGTACTACTTCCAACGCGCCGTTTTTGGTACGTATAGAGGAGGAATAGTTGAGCGTATAGCGTTTAAACCCGGAGGCTTTCACAATTCCATCTTCCATATATAACCCGGCCGACAGGCGGTAGGTGTTATACTCCGTTCCCCCGTACACGTTAAAGTCCACATTTCGCACCAGACCATTACGGTAAAACAGGCGTTGCCAGTCGGTAGATTTATTCAGGTCAGGGTTCAGACTGTCCGTCATGATGAGGTTCTTATGCGTCAGCCTGTCGTAGTTGCCTTCAAACGCATCATCATACAGGCGGATCTTTTCGCGGCGTTCCGCTGCGCCCACCAGTACCTGGCGGAGTTTAGGGATCTGCGTTAAACCGCCATAGGCCGATACGCTGAAGCGTGGCGCACCGGTGCGGGCGCGTTTTGTTTTGATGATGATCACCCCGTTGGCGCCGCGGGAGCCATACACAGCGGCGGCGGCGGCATCTTTCAGTACATCCACCGACTCAATTTCATTGGGGTTCAAACCGGCGATGTTGTTGGTACCGGTACCGATGTCCGGCCCCACCATATCATCATTGAACTGCGGTACATCATCAATCACATACAGCGGTTTGTTTAATATTTTATACTGATTGCTTTGGTAAGAAGTGCCGATAGCGGTATTACCTCTCACGGAGATGGTGGGTGCAGCGCCAGGTTCCCCGGTGAAATTCTGCACATTTACGCCGGCCATACGCCCCTGCAGGAGTTGTTCAAAACTACCGGCGGGAATGTTTTCAATGTCTTTTCCTTTGATACTGGAAACCGCCGCAGTGGCTTTGCGCCGGTTCACTGTCTGGTAGCCGATCACCACTACATCGCCCAGTGCGCCGCTCTGTGCGGTAAGCACTACGTTAAGATGCGTGCGGCCTTTTAATTTCTGTTCCTGTTTGAGATAACCAATAAAACTGAACTCCAAAGTGGCATCAGGTGGCGCCGACAGGGAAAACTCTCCCTTATCATCCGTGACCACCCCCTGGGAATTCCCTTTAATTTTGACCGAGGCGCCCGGCAGAGGCCCGCTTCTTTCATCTGTAATTTTGCCGCTGACTTTTACGTTCTGGGCAACAGATGGTAAGACCGCCAGTAAGGCGATAAAGGCCATGACAATTTTTTGCATGGGATTAGGTTTAAGCGATGTTGAAAAATTCTGGTTGATATACGATGTTACAGGTCCGCACACGGTGCGTCTACAAAATATTAAACTTTATTCCGGTTGATTTATTTTAATTGTATTGTTGACAATTGTTATTACAAATCTATCTAAAAGGACCGGATATTACTTCCCGGAAATTAACTGATAGGTTGCTGATTTTAACAGGTAGGGAGGGAAAAGGGTAACGTCTCCCACACGGAGACGTTACCAATAAGATTATAATTTATAAAAGCGCCAGCTGGACGTAAAATCCTTTGGCACCGGCTTATTCAACAGGATGGCCCGGAGCATTTCAATGGGCATCATATTCTCCCGGAGCACGGCATCATGATATTGTTTAAACGACATTTTACCACTGTCAACCAGTTCTTTCTTCAGGGCTTCAAACTGCAATCCGCCGATCATGTAAGCAATCTGGTACAAAGGGCTGTAACCGCCCACGAAAGAACGGCGCACTTCTCCTTCTGCATTCGCCCGTTCGTGTCCTACGCGGTCTACGAGGAAGTCGATACATTGCTGTGGCGTCCATTTACCGGTATGATAGTTAATAGAGAAGATGATGCGCGCGCAACGGTGCTTACGCCAGAACAACATACCAACACGGTCTTCCGGCGACTTTGCAAATCCCTGGTCCCATAGCAACCGTTCCCAGTAAAGCGCCCATCCTTCAATCCAGAAAGGCGTTTCAAAGTGACGGTACGTTTTATAGCGGTTCTGCATAAATTCCTGGAGAGCATGTCCTGCCAGCAGCTCGTGGTGAACGGTGGCACGGGAAAAGTGCGGGTTGTTGCCACGCATACTCATCATTTTATCTTCATGGCTCATACTGCTAACGGGATAGGATACACTAAATTCTTCGCCGCCGGTGAAGAATGGGTTCACCAGCTGCCGCTCCGGTGTCATCATGATCATACGCCAGGTTTCCTCTGCGAGAGGCGGCAGGGTTATCAGGTCATGCTGTTTTATAAAATCCACGGACTCGTTGTAGAGCTTCATCATCGCAGCAGGTTGATCTGCCGGGGGCACGTAACTGTTCTTTACTTTTTCCATCGCTGCCTTCCAGTCTGTTCCCAGTCCCATTTCGCGGGTGGCTTTTTCCATTTCCGCGTCGCACCAGGCAAATTCCTTATTGGCAATAGCCAGTAATTCTTCCGGTGTGTAGGGAATCATTTCTTCCTGCAATCCTTTTATCAGCGCGGTTCTTCCGATAGGGTGACCGGCAATGCCGCTGCCGTCTTCCGGCATGCGGGCAGTACTTTTCTCCTTGTTGTTAAAAGCAGTGCTGTAAGTTTTCAGGAGACTGTCCACCTGTTTATACGGAGCCGGCACCCACCAGGAAAACAGCGGATCGTATCCGTTATAAAAAGTAAATACATTGCCCAGTGCTTCCCGTAAACCTCTCACCGTGGAAATGCTGCGGCGAATCTCCGGCAGGGTGAGTGAGCTGTCGTTTTCCAGTTGTTGTCTTTTTTTGATGATTTCCTTTGCCGTTTCGCTCAGCTGGGCGGCCAGTGCGGCTGCATCCGGCTTCTCTCCGCGGCGGCGATGTTGTTCTGCCTGGTAGATCTTATCTGCAAAGGGAAACCATTTTTTCACCTGTGCGCTTTCCTGTTGTGCGAGCAACAGCTCCTCCAACGTCTGTGAAAGCCGGCGTTTAAAAAGCGTGTAATCTACCTGTGCGCCTACATTCAGCGCGGCATACTTCAGTTGTTCCAGCCGCTGCTGATAGCTCTTTACCAGGGTGGCCATGCGGGTGAGTCCTTCCGGTGAGCTGTCTACAAAGTAAAACCGGCGCAGATTACCTGCGTCCGCTTCGTATTGCACCATGATGTTATTCACTTCGCTGGTCTGGAGGTACAGGTCATTATCCGCAGATTGGGCGGAAGTTGTTGCCTGCTGCAACAGCACGCAGGCAAGTAGCATGTATAATTTCTTCAAAAGAGGCATATTTTACTCGTTTATATTTCTGTCTGGCGGATTGATATTCAACAGGTTTTTCACAAAGAAATCGCGGCGTTTAATTCGGCCGTAGGGGCCTCCGTCGCTGTGTCCCATGCCGGGCACCGGCAGGAACTCGAAGGTCTTTCCCTTTTTGATCAGTGCGTTGATCACCCGGTAGGTAGATTCCGGCGGCACATTGGTGTCGGCCTCTCCCACTATCAGGAGCAGGCGGCCCTGCAATTTACCGGCGTTGGTTACATTGGATTGCTCCTCATACTCTTTGCCTACGGGGTATCCCATCCATTGTTCATTCCACCATTGCTTATCCACACGGTTATCATGACAGCCGCAGGAAGCCACTGCTGCTTTATAAAATTCGGGATGGAAGAGCAAGCCGCCCAATGCGTTTTGTCCGCCGGCGGAAGTTCCGTATAGCCCTACCCGTGAGGTATCCACAAAAGAATATTTTTGAGCCAGCGCTTTGATCCAGAGGATGCGGTCCGGGAATCCTGCATCCACGAGGTTTTTCCAGCATACATCGTGGAATGCCTTCGAGCGGTTAGCGGTGCCCATACCATCGATCTGCACTACAATAAATCCGAGATCGGCCAGGCTTTGCATATCGATATAATAGCTCATAAAGCTTTTGGGTACAAAAGCATCCTGCGGACCTGCGTAGATATTTTCCACTACCGGGTACATTTTCGTGGAATCGTAATCCGTGGGCCGGCACATCACGCCCCAGATATCTGTTTTGCCATCGCGGCCTTTCGCGGTGAAAGGTATGGGGAAAGGCACGCCGGTGGCTTCCCAGCCGCTCACATCTGTTTTTTCCAGTACGGTGATCAGCTTACCGTCGGCAGTGCGGCGCAGTTCATTTACCGGTGGCACGTTTACCTGTGAATATTTATCTATAAAATATTTTTTATCGGGAGAAAAGAATGCCTGGTGGTTGCCGGCGGCCGGAGTAAGGTCCAGCAGGTGCTGTCCGCTGAAGTCCGTACGGTAGTAGTGGAGGAAGTAAGGATCTTCGCCGGCGTTCCTGCCTCCTGCCCTGAACCAGATCTCTCTTTTCTTTGCATCCACGCTGTCTATTTCCCTCACTACCCAATCTCCTTTTGTCACCTGGTTCTTAATTTCGCCGGTGAGGGTATTCACCAGGTAAATATGCCGCCAGCCGTCTTTTTCAGACGTCCAGAGAAGTTCATTGGTTTCCGGGAGGTAATGGGTATAGAGGCGCGATTCGTAGATGAAGGAAGGCGTTTTTTCATCCAGTATGGTGCGGGTGTTACCATTGGTGGCATCTACTTCTATTACGCGGAAGCGTTGATGACCACGATCTACTTTTTCATAGAGGAAGTAGCGCGGGTCTTTATGCCGCCAGTGCAGCATTGGGGCATCAAAGAAATCGATCTGTTCTGTTTTTACTTTAGCGGTGGTTTTACCGGCCAGGGTAAACAGGTACATATCGAAGGTGGTAAAAGGATCGCCCGGTTGCTTATAGGGTTGGGAGCGCAGCTGTCCGCGGGTGGTTCCTGCCACGTCGGTGAGTACATAGTACACGGAGGAATCTTCCACGGGGTGAATGCGGTAGCCAACCAGGTATTTGCTGTCGGGCGACCAGGCCAGGGCGCCGTAGTAGTCGCCGGTGGCTTTCCCGTCGGTGGTAAACGGTGTGAGGGCGCCGGTAGCCACTGAGCGTACATACACGTTGCCATCGATGGTGGTGGCTACCCATTGTTTATCCGGGGAAACGCTGTCTGTTGCAAATCCCTCCCAGCGACTGGGCTCATGCTGTCTTACCGGACGTGCGCCTGTATGATTTTTAGCCAGTTGCGCAATTTTTGCGGTGTCGGTGATCACCTCTTTTTTACCGGTGGCAGCCGTCACAAGATAAGCTGTTTTGCTACTGTCATTCCCTGTAATAACATACCAGAACGACTTTCCGTCCGGCATCCAGTTGGCATCCACGTTATGCCGGGAAATGGTTTTCCGGGTAATACTGTCCAGCAGTTGTACCTTTTTATATCGCTGCAATATCTCTGCATGTGAAGGCAGGTAAGGCGTTGGCTTACTTTGCTGTGCGAGCAACAGCCCGGTTGGCAGGCTCCATAAAATCAGCAGGTAAAGAAATCGTTGGTATTTCATAAGTTGTGTTGATCCCCTGTAATTAAATGTACATTGGACAGTTAATATATACTGCCTGTCCGATTATTTTTTAAAAGTACATCAGGCATTGATTAGATTTTAAACGTTTTTTAATAACTTGTTCTCATATCTTCACCTAAATTTGGTTACAATCCCTTCAAAGGTGTTAAAAAAAGAATAATGTAACTACATGAAAGTATTACAGTTTACGATACCTGTTGCGCACGATAAAACCATTATCACACAAAAGGACATATTGCCGGCTTTTTATCCGCATCTTCACCGTCATGAGGAAATCCAGTTAACCTGGATCCAGCATGGCCATGGTACTTTGATCGTAGAAAATAATATGCATGCTTTCTGGTCCAACGAAATATACTGGATAGGCAGTAACCAGCCGCATGTATTAAAAAGTGAGGAACTGCCTTTTGGCAGCAAGAACAAAAAGAATGTGCAGGCACTCACCCTCTTCTTCAACCCGGAAGGCAAGCTGGCGCCCCTTTTCGGGTTACCGGAATTTAAAAAGATAAAGTCTTTTATAGATCAGTCGCAGAACGGGTTTAAGGTACCGGAAGCGCATGTGGTAGAAATCTCCAGCCGGTTGCTGAAAATCCACCAGTCGCAGGGCATTGCGCAGTTCCTTGCATTTGTGGAGCTGATCAATTTCTTTCTTACTATAAAAAACCTGGAGCCGCTGATCACGGGATCAAGATTATCTGCTGTAAATGAGCAGGAAGGTATTCGTATCGGGTATATCTATAATTATATTATGCAGCATTATGATGCGGAAATAAAGCTGGAAGATATTGCACGGGAGGCGCACATGACGCCGCAGGCTTTTTGCCGGTACTTTAAAAAACATACACGGCTAACGTTTGTTTCGTTCCTGAACGAAGTGCGGATCAACGAAGCCTGCAAAAAGCTGGCCGGCGGATCGTATGATAGCATTGCTACCGTGGCCTATAACTGTGGCTTCAACAGCATTGCCAATTTTAACCGGGTATTTAAGAGTATTACCCGCAAATCGCCCCGCAGTTACCTCCGGGAATATGAGCAATTGGAAAACGGGGCACCGGGCACTGCAACAAAATCTGCATAGTATTGATCAAAAAGCGAATAGAATAGCCAGCAAAGTAACTGTAGTTTTAGGGGAGATAAACCTGTAATATCAACCAAACTACGATTCGCTACTATGTCAGACGCTCCTACCTTTAAACCGTCCATTAAACTGCTGGATGCCACCATGATTGTGGCCGGCAGCATGATAGGCTCGGGAATTTTTATTGTCAGCGCAGATATTACCCGTCATACCGGAAGCGCCGGATGGCTGCTGCTGGTATGGCTGATCACCGGTTTTATGACCCTTACCGCTGCATTAAGTTACGGGGAGCTGAGTGGTATGTTTCCACGTGCAGGCGGACAATACATCTACCTGAAAGAAGCTTACAACCCTATGACGGCCTTCCTGTACGGCTGGAGTTTTTTTACCGTGATACAAACCGCTACCATTGCGGCGGTGGGGGTGGCCTTTGCCAAATTTACCGCCTACCTCCTGCCGGTGTTCAGTGAAGAAAATGTGTTGTTGTCGGTAGGCACACTTCATATCACCGCTGCGCAACTGCTTTCCATCGGGGTAATTGTGTTGCTCACTTATATGAATACGCGGGGTATTGAAGGAGGTAAAATGATCCAGACTACGTTTACAATGACTAAGCTGGTGAGCCTTGCGGCACTGATCATATGCGGACTGCTGGCGGTTAAACCGGAAATATGGCAGGCCAACTGGCAGGATGCATGGAAGCTGCACCCGCTTACCACAGATGGCAGTATAGGATCTTACAGTACCATTGCTGCTTTTGGCGCTATTGCTTCTGCAATGGTGGGATCGGTGTTCAGCAGTGACTCCTGGCATAATGTGGCTTTTGTAGGCGGTGAAATAAAGAATCCCCGGAGAAATATCGGGCTGAGTCTTTTTTTAGGAACAGCTATTGTAACCGTCATCTACCTGCTTACTAATATTACTTACCTCGCCGTATTGCCTTTATCTGAAATTGCCCATGCGCCAAAAGATCGTGTAGCCGTTTCCGTATCTCAGGCTGTGTTGGGAAATATAGGTACCGTCATTATTGCCGTGATGATCATGATATCCACTTTTGGTTGTAACAATGGGCTTATACTTGCCGGTGCGCGGGTGTATCATACGATGGCAAAAGATGGCTTGTTTTTCAAAAAAGCCGGTAGTTTAAACCGTTCCGCCGTACCTTCCTTTGCATTGTGGATTCAATGTCTCGTAGCATGCTTATGGTGTCTCAGCGGCCGTTATGGCGATTTGCTGGATATGATCTCTTTTGTGGTGGTGGCTTTTTATATGCTTACTATTGCGGGTATTTTTATCCTGCGGAAGAAGCGTCCGGATGCCGACCGGCCTTACAAAGCATTTGGATACCCGGTGCTGCCGGTGCTGTACATTTTAATGGGCCTGGCTTTCTGCGGACTGCTGTTTGTATATAAACCACGATTTACCTGGCCGGGATTATTTATCACGTTGTCCGGTATACCCGTGTACTATTTCGCCAACAGGAATAAACGTAACGGCGATTCACCTATCTCCCGGAAAGAAAATATAACAACTGCCGAATCTTCTTACTGAATAATGCTGTCAACCAGGGGGACTATTAAAACAGTTCCCCTTTTTTGTTTTCCCTTATAAGCGTATCCCCTACGCCTTTTCAAAGTATTAATATATAATTAATCCAGCATCATAACCGGGCAAAAAACTATACTTGTACATTTACAAAATTCGTTACCTTTCTGACAGAAACTGATACGATGTTATGTAGAGACATGTAATTCCTTTTCTGACGAAGCATTACGACGTGCCATATTGATCATGTGAAAGACCAACTTTATTTCATCACTTTTGGGGATCCGGTGAGTTATGTAAAAAACTGCCTTTAGCGGGCAAATGTGCAATAACGATTTAGCAAATTATTTCAATCACAACCAAAAACACTAAAGCAACAACACGAAAGACAGGCCGTATATCTGTTCCATTCACGTTTCTATTCAAGTTCACGTCTTATTCATTAATTATGAGGTATTCATTCACTGGAAAATTATGCTTTCTGATGGTCTTTCTGTGCGCAGCCACCAGCGCAGTATTTGCTCAAAAGACCCTTACCGGAAAAGTTACCGGAGCGGCAGACGGTGCTCCCCTGCCAGGTGTAAACGTAACTGTACCCGGCACCGCCAGCGGCGCCAGTACCGATACAAAAGGGAACTACACCCTTTCTTTACCACCGGGTGCTAAATCGGTTTTGTTCTCGTTTATCGGCTACGAACCACAAACTGTCACGATCGGTGAACAAACCGTTATCAACGTATCGCTAGCCGCTGCCACCAAAGGATTAGGCGAAGTAGTGGTAGTAGGTTATGGTGTGCAAAGCCGCCGCGATGTAACCGGTACCATCGCTTCCGTAAAAGGATCGGATATCAAAAACCTGCCTGTATCAGACGCCGCACAGGCCATCCAGGGCCGCGTAACAGGTGTGGATATCGTACGGTCGGATGCAGCCCCCGGCAGCACGCCCTCCATCCGCATCCGTGGTACAGGTACCATCAATAATTCAGACCCGCTGATCATTATAGACGGCGTGCCCGCAGGCGGACTTGCAGATGTAAGCCCCAACGACATCGCCTCTATGGAAATACTCAAAGATGCCTCCTCATCTGCCATTTATGGTACCCGCGCCGCCAACGGCGTGGTGATCATTACCACTAAAAGAGGCAACTACGGGGAAAAACTGAAAGCATCGGTCAACTTCTATCGCGGCGTTAGCAATACCGTTCGCTATATCCCGCTGCTCACCGCACCAGACCTGGTGAAACTGAAACAGGAACGCTATACCAACGATGGCGTGCCAATTGAACCTATCTGGCAGGACCCTTATTACGCCACACAACGCACCGACTGGCAAAAGGCATTATTCGGTTCCGGCGATATCACCAATGCGGATGTAAGTCTGCGCGGTGGTAACAGCAGCTCCAATTATATGCTCAGCGCCGGTTATTATAATGAAAATGGTATCATCACCAATTCCTATTTCAAAAGATACTCCGTACGCATTAACTCGGAACACAAGCTGGGTAAGCGTTTGAAAGTAGGTGAAAATCTGCAGCTTACGTACAAACAAAACAGTGGCCCGGATACCTACTCTTCTCAAACAGGTCTTATTTTCAGCGCCCTGCGCTTTAACCCCGCCATCCCCGTTCACAATCCTGATGGCAGCTGGGGCACCTCCAAAGCCAGCAATGAACTCGGCGATATCAACAACCCGGTATACACGGCGGAAACCACCGACACCTGGACAAAAAACTATCGCATGCTGGCCAGCGTATACGCTGAACTGGAAATCATGGATGGCCTTACCCTCCGCGCCAACTACGGCTTTGACGGCAGCATGGTAAACCAGTTCAACTTCGCGCCAAAAGTACTGGACCAAACCAGGGCCCGCGATCATGCGGAACTTTTTAACCGCAGCGAAAGCTATAACAACCAGCTGAGCGAAATTTTCCTCACCTATAATAAAGTGCTGGCAAACGTACACCACCTCACTGTTACCGGTGGCTACTCCCAGCAAACCTTCAATGGTTCCTGGAACCAGGCGGAAAGATGGGGCTTTAATGATGAATCGAAAGACCAGCTGGTACTGAGCAATGGTAATGATATCCACGATGCGAAAGGCAATTACTTTAATGCCAACGCCATTGCATCCGGATTCATCAGGGGCTTCTACGGTTTCAAAGATAAATACCTGCTCACTGTTACCTTCCGTGCAGACGGCTCTTCCAGGTTCGCACCGGATCAGCGTTGGGGCTATTTCCCCGCCTTCTCCGCAGGATGGCGTATTTCGGACGAAAGCTTTTTCAAAGACAACGTAAAAGCTGTCAGCAACCTGAAAATTACAGGCGGCTGGGGACAGCTGGGTAATCAAAACGTTACTGAATTCCAGTACCTCGCACAGATAAACAAAGACCGCCGCTATAACTTCGGGGAAACTTCCTACACCGGCATATGGAATTCCAGGCTCGCCAACCCGGACATTACCTGGGAAAAAGCCGAAATGACCAACATCAGCCTGGAAGCAGGGTTCTTCCAGGATAAACTGACTACCACCATCACCTGGTTTAATAAAAATACCAACGACATGCTGGTACCTGCTCCTGAAATGGACCTCCACGGTACTTCCGCTATCCCCGACCGGAACCTCGGCCAGCTGAATAACAAAGGCTGGGAAATAGAAGTAGGCTACCAGGGCGGCAACGACAAGTTCCATTATAATGTAAGCGCCAACGCTTCGTTTATTAAAAATGAAGTGACCAAACTATATGACCCTTCTTCTTACATCGGCTCTACCCCTTATGGCAGACAGGGACAGGAAATTTCACGCACCTATGTGGGCCAGCCGCTGGCTTCCTACTATGGCTGGAAAACAGATGGAATCTATCAGACAGCAGATGAAATCAACAATGATCCCAACATCAGCAAAGATCCCAACAAAGCCAATATCCAACCCGGTGATGTACGTTTCCTCGACACCAACGGCGATAATATTGTAAATGATAAAGACCGTGTAAACCTGGGCAGCCCCAATCCTAAAATGGTATATGGCATTCAGGCCAGTGCCGGTTACAAAGGTTTTGACCTAAGCCTTTCCTTTGCCGGTGTAAGCGGCGTAAAGCTTTACAACGCCGATAAAATGCAGGGTATGGATCCAAACTATCCGTACAACCTTTATGCAGATGCGCTGAACCGCTGGCATGGCGCCGGTACCAGCAACTCTGTACCAAGAATGACCCTGGGCAATGCCAATCAGAATAACCGTACCTCCGACCGTTTCGTGGAAAGCGGCGATTACTTCTCGCTGAGAAACGCATCGCTGGGTTATACCATTCCATCAAAAGTATGGGGCCGTAGCGGCATTTCAGATATACACGTATATGTGGCCGCACAAAACCTCTTTATGCTCACTAACTACTCCGGCTTAACACCACAGCTGGGTTATAGCGGCTCTTCAGATGGCAGCAAAGGCACCTCCGACGGAAACAGGCAGAGAGGCGTGGACGTAGCCGCCTATCCGCAGGCCAGGACCTTCACCTTTGGCGCTACCCTCAACTTTTAATTCACGGGAACTTTAAATTAATTACTATGCAACGGATCAAATATATATTAGTCGCAACGTTACTCTTTACCGCCTGTAAAAGCGTGCTGGATGTATCTCCCAAAGGAATGTACAGCACCGGTAACTACTGGCGGAATCAAAGCGATGCGCTCGACGGGGTAACCGGTATTTATAATATTTTATTGGAAGAAGATTATACCGGCTTTAATGAGTTTGTATTCGATAACTGCTCGGACGACCAGGTACGCGGCGGTGACCACGATTATGACGGCGTGATAGAAGACTTCACCTATGATGCTTCTACCTACAGCGTAAGAGTAGGATGGAGATGGAAATATGAAACCATTAACCGCGCCAACAACGTGCTGATCTATGTTCCTAAAATTACAGACATCGATCCGGCCATTAAGAACCGTTGTCTCGGAGAAGCACATTTCTTCCGTGCATTCGCCTACTGGCGCCTGTTGCTGATTTATGGTGAAGCTCCTATCATCACAGAAGATGACGTGCTCAAATCTTTCTATAACAAACCCAAAGTAACGGCAGATGAACTGCGTGCCCAGATAGAAAGCGACCTGCTGGCTGCCGCCGACCAGCTGCCTGAAACCTACGATGATGCCAACAAAGGCCGCGTAAGCAAAGGAACCGCCTGGGGCCTGTTATGCAAGCTGTACATGAACTGGTCGAAACTCGACAAAGCCATTGAATTCGGTAGCAAAGTAGTTAGTAATGCAAACTATAAACTGGCACCTAACTACGCGGATAATTTCAGTGTAGCTACCGGCAACAATTCAGAAATGCTGCTCGCCGTTCAAACAGTAGATGGAAACGGCTACTCCGATTTCATCACCTACCATGCACCGCGTAACTGGAACGGATGGAGCTTCTTCTACCCTACTAAAGGACTGGTCGATGAATTTGAAGCAGGCGATCCCCGCAAAAATATCTGCATCATGCAGCCCGGCGACCAGGTGAATATTGGTACCGGTATTGCCACCTACGAAGCGTCGGCTTCCTGGAGTGGCTATCACTATAAAAAATTCTGTAGCTGGAAGCCATCCGGCGGACTGGACTACTCCCTCAAAACACCGCTAATGCGCGCCGCAGATATTTACCTGCTGGTAGCAGAAGCAAAGATCCGCCTAAACGGCCCGGGCGCCGGCGACGCAGAATTGAATGCAGTCCGCAAACGCGCTTCCGCCGCTTTACCCGCGGTAACCAATGCCGGTATGCCAGCACTGATGCACGAACGCAGAGTAGAGCTATGCGGGGAAAACGAGCGGCATCAGGACTTGCTGCGTTGGGATAAGGCAAACCTGGTAGATATTGTGGCGCTGTATAAAAAACCAAAACTGGCATACAATGGTGCTGTGATTACAAGAGGCGGGGCTGCACGCAATTTTACAAAGCCCAAGAACTACTTCTTCCCGATGCCGCAACAGGAAATCGACAGAAGTAAAGGAACGTTGGTCCAGAATCCGAATTATTAATCTTCATTATTCTTTATAACAAAAGAGGGCGTCTCAAATTGAGGCGCCCTCTTTTGTTCTTCAAAAAAACAACGTGGATACTACCTGTTATCAGGTAGACAAACAACCCCGCAAACCAGTATTTTCAATCGAAAAGCCCGTCCGGGTACATTCTTTGAGTATTTTTATGCCAACGAATAAAAATAAAGAGAATGAAAAAATCACTCACATTTATTGCTTTGCTATCCTTCTCCATGATGTTGTTTTCCTGTGGCGGAAAAGATGATGACCCAACACCTGAACCACCTGCCGGTGAATCCACCTGGAAACTGGGTAACTATACTTATACGAGAGGCGCCTCTGCACAAACTGCTACCGGTGCTTTGGTAGGAATGACAGTTACCACCTCTGGTGATGGTGGTAATCATGGCGTGTATTCCGGTAGTTCATTAACGGCTGTTTTTGTGGGGGCATTAGGAGCTGGAAAATATACGCTGACGACCAGCAGTGTTATGTCGGCCAATCCAGCCGTACGTTATATGACACTTAGCTGTGTGGTTGGTACCGCGGTGGCCACAGGCGCCGTTGGTTATGCAGCAACTGCCACCTCCGGAGGCACCGCTGATGTAACGGTAGATGGCAATGGAAAATACCATATTAACATCTCTACCCCGGTAACACTGGTTAAAGCAGGGGTAACAGGCGGAGGGATTCCCGGAGCTCCCAACACCTACACGTTAACGATTAAAAATGCTTATTAACAAGGGGGATTAAATATAAAAAGGGCGCCTCAATTATTTTTGAGACGCCCTCTTCTTTTTATATTACTTCTTTATTTTACAGAGAACTTATATACCGTCGTCTGTGAAAACGTTTCACCTGGTTTCAGGACTACGTTCGGGAAAGACGGTTGATTGGGAGAATCAGGGAAGTGTTGCGTTTCCAGGCAAAGTGCAGCGTTCTGCACATATTTTTGTCCGTTGCGTGTATTCGTGAGCGTGCCATCCAGGAAGTTGCCTGTATAGAACTGAATACCGGGCTGGGTTGTAGCTACTTCCATATATCGGCCGCTGATAGGATCATACAGGGTGGCAATGGTTTCCAGCACACCTTCCTGTTTGTCCAGTACCCAGTTATGATCATAACCGCCTTTTACTTTACCGATATCAGCACCAATCTTTTTGGCAGTAGTAAAATCCATTGGGGTACCTTTTACCGGGTCCAGTTTGCCGGTGGGGATCAGCTTATCATTTACCGGGGTATAACGGCTTGCCTTCAGCGACAGTTCATGTCCGAGGATGGTGCTGTCTTTTCCGGCAGAAAGATTAAAATACGCGTGGTTGGTCAGGTTTACCGGCGTAGGTTTATCGGTGGTAGCCTTGTAAGTGATCTGCAGGGCGTTGTCCGGTGTAAGCGTGTATACAACGGTAGCCTGCAGGTTACCGGGATATCCTTCTTCACCGTCTTTGCTGTTATATACCAGTTGCAGGCTGCTATCGCCCGCAGGAGTGGCAGCCCATACTACTTTATCAAATCCTTTCAGTCCGCCGTGAAGCGTGTTGCCGTTATTGTTAGGAGCCAGTTTATATTCCTTGCCATCCAGTGTAAATTTCGCGTTGGCAATACGGTTGGCGTAGCGGCCTATCAGTGCGCCAAAGTAAGGTTGTCCTTTTTGCTGGTAGCCGGAAAGTGAGTCGTAAGACAATACCACATTGCCTTTCTGTCCTTGTTTGTCGGCAGTAATGATATCCGTGATGGTACCACCGTAGTTCAGGATCTTTACTTCCATTCCGTTTGCATTCTTCAGGGTATACTGCAAAACTTCCTGGCCATCAACCTGGCCAAAGCTTTGCGGACCAGCTGTTACAGCCGTTGCTGTGGAATCCTTACTTTCTTCCGTCTTCGCAGCATTGTTGTTGCAGGAAGCCAGCATGGTGCCACCGGAGATAACGAGGGCGGTTAGCGCCTTAAAGTTCATGTCCATAACGTATTTTGATGTTAAGTGAAAAAGAGTCATTAAATATCGGGATAATCCGGCTAAAGTCAAATATTTTTATTTAAAATTTATTGTCACAAGAACAATTAAAACGCTATTGATTAAAATACGTGTACTTTCTGTCAATAATGGGAAAGTAAGTATACTGCGGGCGAATTAGCTTTAACCTGTTAAATACTGATGAAATGAAAAGACTGATCATTACGGGATTGTTGCTGGCCGGCAGCCTTCCCCTGTACTATAGCGCCTGTGCCCAATCTTATGTACCGGAGTGGAAAGAAAGCAAGATGAAAGTGTTGCCAACAGCCACCATTAAAGCATATCCCTTCCCGATAACGGAAGTCACCCTCCTGGATGGTCCCTTTAAAACGGCCATGCAGGCGGATGCCCGATACCTTTTAAAGATAGATCCCGATCGTTTGCTGTCGGCTTTCCGCACCAATGCAGGACTGCCAGCCAAAGGGAAGCAATATGGCGGCTGGGAAACCGGCGGACTCGCAGGCCACACAATGGGACATTATTTATCGGCCTGCGCCATGCAGTATGCGGCTACTAAAGACACCGCCTATCTTAACCGCGTGAATTACCTGGTAAGCGAGCTGGCCCTGTGCCAGCAAAACCGCCGCAACGGCTACATCGGGGCTTTCCCCAACGATAATAAGCTCTGGTCCGAAATTGCTGCAGGAGATATCCGCTCCAGGGGCTTCGACCTCAACGGCGGCTGGTCGCCCTGGTACACCGTACACAAAATTATGGCCGGGTTACTGGATGCATGGCTTTATTGCAATAACGCCGAAGCATTACAGGTAAACAAAGGCATCGCCGACTGGACCGGTAACATCATCAAAAACCTGTCGGAAGAACAGATGCAGAAAATGCTGATCTGCGAATACGGCGGGATGGCGGAAACACTGGTAAATACTTACGCCCTCAGCGGTGATAAAAAGTACCTCGATCTCTCCTACCGCTTTTATGATAAACGTATTCTCGATTCCCTGGCTATCGGGAAAGATATCTTACCCGGTAAACACTCCAATACCCAGATCCCTAAAGCCATTGCCAGCATCCGCAGGTATGAGCTGAATAAAGATCCCAAAGACGCCGCTATTGCCCGGTATTTCTGGGAGGTAGTAACCAGGGATCACTCCTATGCCAACGGCGGTAACAGCAACTATGAATACTTCGGGCCTGCAAGACAGCTCAATGAAGCGCTGACAGACAATACCACCGAAACCTGTAATACCTATAACATGCTCAAGCTCACCAGGCACCTGTTTGCACTGGAGCCACAGGCGCGTTTAATGGACTACTACGAAAAAGCATTGTACAATCATATTCTTGCTTCACAACATCACGAAACCGGCATGATGTGTTACTTTGTTCCGCTCCGCATGGGTGGCCATAAAGAATACAGCGATGAGTTTGAAACCTTTACCTGCTGCGTGGGTTCAGGAATGGAGAATCATGTAAAATACGGCGAAAGCATCTACTACCGCGGCGCCGATGGCAGCCTGTTTGTGAACCTCTTTATTCCTTCCATACTTGAATGGAAAGATAAAGGCATCAAAGTAAAACAGGAAAACAACCTGCCGGCAGATAATCGTGTAACCCTCACCGTTAGCACAAAGAAAACAACGTCATTTACCCTGCGCATCCGTAAACCGGTGTGGGCACGCCCGGGTATTACGCTGAAAGTAAATGGTACTGAACAATCATTACAAACAGATGAAAGCGGTTACTTCATTATTACACGGAGCTGGAAAAACAACGACCGGGTAACGCTTACCCTGCCAGCCGATGTTTATACAGAAGCACTTCCCGATAATCCCAACAGGCAGGCATTATTTTATGGTCCGGTGTTATTATCCGGTATTCTCGGGGAGAAAGAACCCGATCCGGTAAGCGGCGTACCCGTACTCGTAACACCCAATCAGCAACCCGGTACCTGGATCAACCGTACCGATGATCATAACACTTTACTTTTCCGCACTGCCGGTACCGCGCAACCAAAGGATGTTGCACTCACTCCTTTTTACCAGACCCGCAATGAATACTACACCGTATACTGGGATGTATTTACACCGCAAAGCTGGGAGGAGCAACAGGTGAAATATGCTGCTGCCAAAAAAGCGCAACAGGAGCTGGATGCACGCACAACAGATATTCTTCGCCCGGGTGAAATGCAACCGGAACGTGATCATGAATTCACCGGCGAAAAAACCAGCACTGAAGAAGAGCACGGACGTAAATGGCGCATCGCCTGGCCCGGAGGATATTTTTCCTTTAACATGAAGGTAGATCCCAACTCCCGTCATTCGCTGCAATGCACTTACTGGGGCATGGATAACCGGGGCCGCACCTTTGATATCATCGTAGACGGCACAACCATTGCTACAGAAGATATCAACAAATTCAAGGAAAGCAGGTTTTATCCTGTCTCTTACGCCATCCCTGAACATCTCACAAAAGGAAAGCAAAGCGTGAATATCCGTTTTGTACCAAAAGCCAATAACAGCGCAGGTCCGCTGTATGGTTGCAGAATGGTAAAAGAATAAAGAAACAGGCGTTAGCGGAGTGGTCCCGCTAACGCCTGTTTTATTTCCCTGCCGCCGGTATATGCGCTTCAGATCACTATTTATTTATCTTCACCCTGATCACATAAAAAGACCACGGCGCTATATCCGTCCGGATTGTTTTTCCTTTGATGTCTATATTTTTTTCTTCCGGAGAGATGCTGGTGGGCTGATCCAGCGAATTGAGGCCCTGAAGGTCATTGCTTCCCAGGGTAATTAACCTCCCGTTGGCAGCAATGCTTTTTACACCCTGCACCGCCACTGCTACAGGCTTAACAGTAGCAGCAGTATTTATCAGTTTTATCACCAGTTCACCAGTGGCCTTATCTACTACCGTAGACGCATATACGCTATCCTGTCCGCTGATCACCTGGTTGCCTTTCAGCATTGGCACCACATCAGTGCCTTTGTTATTAGCATACAATTTCTGTACATAGTAGTTAGGCGTGCCATAAGAACGCAGGTTATCAAACCAGATGAGATCGGGCGACCACTGCCATCCGTCCACATGCGCCAGCAGGGGGGCGTAGGAAGCCATTACCACCAAATCGGCATTACGCTCCAGTCCAGTCATGAAGGCGGCTTCTGCCAATGCAGACTGCCAGTTGTTTTTATTTTCGCCATTGTTTACTCCTTTGACATGCGCTGCATATTCACCGGCAAAAATCTTCGGACCTTTACGGTCGTAGGAATCATAGCGTGCTGCATTACTGAGGAACCATTCCGGGGAACTGTAGTAGTGCTCATCGAGGATATCCGCATTCAGTTTACGCAGCGTATCGTTGAGGAAAGTAAATTTATCACCGTCCGGACCGGGGCCAAGACTATTCACCAGCTTAATATCCGGGTATTTGCTTTTAATGGCTTTTGCAAAAATGGTGTAGCGTTCTACATATTGCGGCCCCCACTGCTCGTTGCCTACGCCCATCATTTTAAGGTTAAATGGCGCCGGGTGGCCCATCTTTGCGCGCAGTGCGCCCCACTTTGTATTTACATCGCCATTCGCAAATTCAATCAGGTCCAGTGCATCCTGGATATAAGGATCCAGTTCATTTACGGCTACCACTTCCGCGCTGTTAAACTGGCAGGCCATGCCACAGTTGAGGATCGGTAACGGCGACGCCCCTATGTCTTCCGACAGCTGGAAGTATTCAAAGAAGCCAAGTCCGAACGACTGGAAGTAATCCGGCGTAGCGCGATGCGCAAATTCGTTGTTCCAGCGGTTGATGATCAATTCGCGGTCGTTCACATCTCCTACTGTTTTTTTCCACTGGTAGCGGTTTACCAGCTCCCGCCCTTCCACGATGCAGCCACCGGGAAACCGGATAAAGCCGGGATGCAGGTCGGCCAGCAATTGTACCAGATCGGCGCGCAGCCCGTTGCTCCGTTCCTTCCAGGTATGTTGCGGGAACAGGGATATCATATCAACATCTATTACCCCCTGGCCGCTGAAAGCTACCTTCAGTTTGCCTTTTGCCGCTGCGGCGGTGGCGGTGAAACTGGCTTTATACTGTTGCCAGCTGCTGCCGTTGGGCGCTACGGTGGTACTGCCTATTTCTTTACCGGCATCATCCAGTAACGTAACGGTAAGCTTTACGGCGGCGCCTTCCTGTTGACGGGCATACAAAGAGAAATTGTACTGCTCGCCGGCTTTAATGCCCATACCACGGAAACCTTCATTCACTATTTCAAAGCTACGTGTAGCCGGCATCGTTATCCTGGCAAAACGGGGATTGGAGGGATGCTCTTCCTTACGGTTAAGAACCAGTATCTGCCCGTTGGATACCGCATCCTTTGGAATGCTCCAGCCCATGAGCGGCGTACTGAATTCAAAAGAACGGTTCTTGACCAGCTCCGCATAAATACCGCCGTCAGCGCTGAGGTTGATGTCTTCAAAGAAAATACCCCACATGTTGGGCGATACCGGCGTTTTTATTTCGCCGGCCTTCACCGTGAAATTCAGTGGTTGCTGCGCTGCTAACGGGATCGTATATATGCCCGTCAGCATGGTGAATGCCGCAATAATACGTTGTGCTTTCATATGTAATTATTCCAGTTTTTTCTTGCCCGGAGAGCGGTACCATTATTATTCAATGGCTTCCCGCAACTGCATGGAGTGCATTTGTTCTTTTCATAACGGAAATTCATTCTTTACACAGGATACTGATATCCTGGTGGAATACACCGGAATTTACGAAGACTGCTCTAAATTGATCCTGCCTGTTAACGGCACCGGACAATGGCATCAGATTATGGCACCTTGCGTTTCAATTGTCAATTAAACAACTATGTAATATTGGCTAAAAAGTGTTCCGCGGGAACACGACGATCGATTATTTCTACAACAAGACTAAATTAAGGGATCTTTTTTAATTGTCAAAATTACAATTAAATATTCCGGGCCCTCCCTCACCCTCCATTGTTATGCTGCAGCATGTGCGGATCAGGCACAAAGTTCAGGAAGGCATGGAAATTGGCGTTGTATTTTTTCCGGTCGATCCGGTAGTAAAAGGCGCCCTTCTTGGAGCTTAGCTTGTCTTTGTCCGTAAGCTTTACCAGCAGTTTGGTAGACAGGATCTTGCGGCTGAAATTACCCTTATCAAAAGAGATGTTGTAAACAGATTCGTAGAGGTGCTGTAATTGAGGAATGGTGAACTTGCCCGGCAACAGTTCCAGCAGCAGCGGGTGCAATGCGGCTTTATAGCGCAGCTTCTCCTTTGCCAGGTCAACCATCGCTTTATGATCGAAGATCAGGTCCGGGTGATGGTTAATAGGAAACCATACGGCGTGGAAATCTTCATTCAGCTGCTGTTTGTATTTCTGGATATCGATCAGTGCGGTATAGGCAACTGATACGGTACGTTCCACGGTGTCACGGGAAGGAGAACTGAAAGTATGGAGCTGCTCCATATAAATGCCATCCAGTCCGCTGAGATTTTTCAGTACCCTGCTGGCGGCATCTTCAGCGCTTTCGTGTTCCTGTATAAAGCCGCCTACGAGGCTCCACTGCCCTTTACAGGGTTCAAACCCTCTTTGTATCAGCAGCAGTTTCATTTCCTGGCCATCGAACCCAAAAATGATACAATCAACGGCGAATAATAACCGGGTCTGCTGCGAATATCTTTTCATAACGATAAATTAGGCGGTGAAAGTACAAATTAATGGCGGGTATTTTCAAGGGTTTTGTCTTGCCGTGGCAAAACAAAACCCTTGAAAATCTTACCAGAACTTGATGTACAAAGCAGATAACAACAGCAATGTAATTACAATCAGCACGGTAGTAGCCGGGGTGATCTTAAACATGGTCTTATCAAGTACAAAGGCTTTCGGATTCACTTTTGGTCCCGCAAAGCTGATAGCGATCATTACGATCATGGTAAACATAAAGGCCAGTCCCATACAGATGAGGAAAGGAATTTCGTACCCGCCTTTGCCATTTGGATAAGCGGTATAGAAAATAGTTTCATGACCGAGTACGGCAGGTGCAAACTGGTTGAAGAAAACACACAGCGTGAAGCCGGTAATAACCCCTGCTACCGCAGCGGCGCCGGTAGTGCGTTTCCAGAACATGCCCAGCAGGAACATGGCAAATACGCCGGGGCTGATAAAGCCGGTATATTTCTGGATAAAGGTAAATCCGCCTTCTCCGCCAATACCCAGTAAATCGTTCCAGGTAAAGAGGATGCCCAGCAACATGGCAGCTACCACGGTGATGCGACCGGTCCATACCAACTTTGCTTCAGAGGCATCCTTCTTAATATATTTACGGTAAATATCCAGTGTAAAAATAGTGGAGATACTATTGGCCTTACCTGCCAGAGATGCTACAATGGCAGCGGTTAACGCCGCTATAGATAGGCCTTTCAGCCCGGACGGCAGGAAGCCGAGAATTGCTGTATAGGCGCCGTCTTTACTGGACAGGCCAGGCAGGTGGCCATTTTTTTGCAGCACATATGCCGCAATACCCGGCAGCATCACAATGATGGGCATCATGAGCTTCAGTAAACCCGCAAAGAGGATACCGTTACGGGCAGTTTGCAGATTGGCTCCCAGCGCACGTTGTGTGATGTACTGGTTGCAACCCCAGTAGTTGAGGTTCACAATCCACTGGCCGGCGGCATACATCAGGATGCCTGGAAGCACCAGGTACTTGTTGATATATTCCTGCGAAGAATTAGCATCAGGCTTTGCGAGGATCATATGAAAGTGATCCGGCGCATCTTTCATAAGGGCGTTGAAACCAGCCAGGGCGTCGTGTCCCAGGCCAAACTTTTCACTCACCAGCGTTAAGGCCATGTAGGTAGTTGCCAGTCCGCCGATGATCAACACCCCTACCTGGATCACATCTGTATAACCGATTACTTTCATACCACCAAGCGTAATGATGATGGCAAATACAGAGAGCGCAATCATTACCACATGCAGGTATTCCCCGCCTAACAGGCCGTTGATGGCCAATGCGCCGAGATATAAAATGGAGGTGAGGTTAACGAACACATAGAGAAATAACCAGAAGATAGCCATGATCAATGCTACCGTTTCATTATACCGCGTTTTCAGGAACTGCGGCATGGTATAAATTTTATTCTTCAGGTAGATAGGAATAAACCAAACTGCAATAATGATAAGAGCGATCGCGGCAACCCATTCATAGGCCGCTACAGCAATCCCAACGAAATAGCCATCTCCGCTCATGCCGATAAACTGCTCCGCAGAAATATTTGACGCAATCAGTGAAGCACCAATTGCCCACCAGGTAAGGGTTCCCTCAGCGAGGAAGAAGTCTTTTGTATTCGTTTCTGTTTTCTTTTTTCGTCTGTATATCCAGTAACCATATACGGAAACAATAATGAAATAAGTAATGAAGACGAGTATATCGCCGGTGGAAAGGATGTTTTGCATAACGGGCAGTTTATTTGCTTTTGCTTTAAGAAGATGGCATGTTATAAAGCAGCCGGCGGCGATGCCCAAGCACCTGCCGCCGGTGGGTGGAATTATTTATAGGATACATCGTTCCAGCGCAGTTCATTCTTGAACTCGCGCAGGTCGGTATTCTTCCCTATCAGTGCCAGTTCAATACCTGCCATTTCTGCAAAGTCCTGCATATGTGTGGAGGTAAGGTTTTGGCTGTAACAGGTATGATGGGCGCCACCGGCCAGTATCCAGGCGGTGCAACCTTTCTTCATGTCGGGATAAGGCTTCCATAACACGCGGGCTACGGGCAGCTTCGGCAGATCCTGTGGTGGTTCCACCGCTTCTACTTCATTTACCAGCAGGCGGAAACGGTTGCCCATGTCTACTAAAGAGGCGTTGATAGCCGGTCCTGCAGCGGAGTTGAATACCAGTCTTACCGGATCAGCCTTTCCACCTATGCCCAGCGGATGCTTCTCGCATGATGGTTTTCCGCTGGCAATAGACTCACAGATCTCCAGCATATGGGATCCCAGCACCATTGGATTAGACGGATCAAAGTGATAGGTATAATCTTCCATGAAAGAGTTGCCGCCGGGTAAACCGCTGCCCATTACTTTCATGGCCCGCACCAGCGCCGCTGTTTTCCAGTCGCCTTCACCGGCAAAACCGTATCCGGCTTTCATCAGGCGTTGCACTGCAATGCCCGGCAGCTGTATCATACCGTGCAGGTCTTCAAAGGTATCGGAGAAGCCCTTGAAGTTTCCATCTTCCAGGAATGCTTTCAGGCCGAGTTCTATGCGTGCTGCATCTTTCAATGCAGGGTCCTGCAGCAGTGCGGAAGATATCGTATATGCGTCACCGTATTCTTTTACGAGGGAAGCCACGGCTCCATCGGAAATACCATTGATCACACTTACGAGATCGCCTATACCGTGGGTGTTGCAGGAGAAGCCCAGTTTGGACTCTGCCTCTACCTTATCGCCATCGGTTACTGCTACGAAGCGCATGTTATCACCAAAGCGAACAAAGCGTGCGCCCTGCCAGTCGTGCCAGCCGGCGGCTACCCTTGCCCAGGCGCCCAGTTCATCCAGTACTTCCGGGTCCTGCCAGTGACCGGTGATCACCTTGCGGCTCATGCGCATGCGGCTCATCATAAATCCGAACTCACGATCGCCGTGCGCGCTCTGGTTCAGGTTCATGAAGTCCATATCTATTTCGCTCCAGGGGATATCCCGGTTGAATTGGGTGTGCAGGTGGCAAATGGGTTTGGATAATGCTTTCAGGCCGCGGATCCACATTTTGGCCGGGGAGAAAGTATGCATCCAGGTGATCACACCGATACAGTTGGGAGCAGCATTAGCTTCCATGCATACGGCGTATATTTCATCGGGTGTTTTTACAGTAGGTTTGTAAACCACGGTAACGGGTATACGTGCATCCTTATGCAGGGAGGCGGCTATTTCCTGGCTGTGAGCGGCTACCTGTTTCAATGTTTCTTCTCCGTACAGGTGCTGACTGCCGGTAACGAACCAGATCTCGAAATTTTTCAGATTAATCATGTTGCTTGGTTTATTGCCCGTAATAGGAATTGGGGCCGTGTTTACGTTCAAAATGTTTCCGGATCAGCGCATCTTTCAGTCGTGGTGCATTGCCGTTAATCGACTCCGTGAGATACGCCATTTGTGCCACTGATTCCAGTACGGCGCTGTTGTATACCGCTTTGGCGGGAGTTTTTGCCCAGGTGAAGGGCGCATGGTTTCCTACCAGGATCATTTCAATGTCTTCGTAGGTGAGTCCCCGTTCCGTCAGTGCATTCATGATCTGGAAGCCGGTCTGGTATTCGTAGTCACCGGCAATCATCTCGTCAGACATGGGCGGGGCGCAGGGAATATCTACTGTATTATGATCGGCGTGGGTGGTGCCATAGATGGGAATATCGCGCTGACTCTGTGCCCATGCGGTAGCATAAGTGGAGTGGGTATGCACGATACCGCCAATATGTTCCCAATGCTTATACAATACAGCGTGGGTGAGGGTATCAGAAGAAGGGCGCAGTTGCCCGTCTACTGTTTTACCATCAAAGTCCACGATCACCATTTTTTCGGGAGATAGTTCCGCATAGGGAACGCCGCTGGGTTTGATGGCAAACACGCCCAGCTCCCGGTCGGCCGCACTTACGTTTCCGAAAGTGAAGATGACCAGTCCCAGTGCAGGCAGTTGCATATTGGCTTCGTATGCGGCCTGCCGGATATGTTGATACTGTTGCATACAAAAATTAGTCAATAGTGATGGCGGCAGTAAATGCGCCTAATGCTTTATACTTCTGGTACCTGTTTTCGTATATGCCAGCGCGTTGGGCATCCGGGTGATAGGTTACTTCAAATCCCTGACCCATTGCTTCCATCGCATCTTCCACCCTGTTAAACAATCCTGCGGCAGTGGCAGCAAACATGGCCGCACCAAGTGCGCAGGTTTGTTCTGAGCGGTGAATACGGATCGGCATATTCATTACATCAGCCATCATTTGCATGATGAACGCAGATTTTTTGGCTACACCGCCGATACCTATCAGTCCTTTTACGGGAACGCCTTCCCTTTCAAATCTTTCCACGATAGCTTTGGCGCCAAAGCAGGTAGATTCCGCTACGGTGCGGAAAATGCGGGGTGCGTCTGTAGCGAGGTTCAGGCCGGTGAGGGTGCCTTTGAGCGACTGATCCGCGTCTGGTGTACGGCGGCCATTGAGCCAGTCGATACCCAGTTCGCTGTGTTCTTCCGGTGGGATCTGCGCCGCCTGTTTAGCCAGTTCGGTGATCATCCTTCCGGAAGTTTCCTGCGCCAGCTTAGCGGCGGTTTCCGCATCAATCAGGGAAGACGATGGCAGGAGATGTTGTAACGGCCACGCCAGTACGTTGCTGAACCAGGCGTATGCGTCGCCAAAGGCCGACTGTCCCGCTTCCATGCCCATCATACCAGGGATCACGGAGCCGGGTACCTGTCCGCAGATACCTTTTACCAGTTTATGTTTCATTTCCTCCATTGGCGCTACCAGCATATCGCAGGTAGAAGTGCCCATTACCTTGCTGAGGTGGTAGGGTTCTATTTGTCCGCCTACAGCACCCATGTGCGCATCAAACGCACCGATGCCAATCACTACACTGGTGGGAAGCCCCAATCGTTCTGCCCATTCGGGACAAAGATGACCTGCGGCTTCGCCGGATGTATATGTTTTTGTAAAGAGCTTTTGTGTGAATCCCTGCAGTAAAGGATCGATGGCGGAGAAGAAAGCATCCGGCGGAAGGCCGCCAAATTCTTCTGCAAACAGCGCTTTATGTCCTGCGCTGCAAACACCACGTTTCAGCTGGCTGATATGTTTCCCGCCGGAAAGGAGGAACGGTATCCAGTCGCAATGCTCCACCCAGGAATGAGTGGCATTTCTAACGGTTTCATCTACACGAAGAATATGCAGCAGCTTTGCCCAGAACCACTCCGACGAGTAAATACCTCCTACAAAGCGGAGATAATTTTCTTCAAACGTAGCGGCGGTGGCGTTGATGGCAGCAGCTTCCTTCAGTGCGGTATGATCTTTCCATAACACAAACATGGCGTTCGGGTTATCGTGGAAGGCCGGCGTGAGCGCCAGCGGCGTACCCGTTTCATCAACAGCTACCGGTGTGGAACCAGTGGTATCTACCGAAATCGCTTTAATATTGGCAGCAGCTCCAGGGCCGGCCTGTTGCAGGCATTGGCGGATGGTGGTTTCCAGCCCTTCTACGTAATCCAGCGGGTGCTGGCGGAACCGGCTCTGGGCTGCGTTGCAGTATAAGCCGTCTTTCCAGCGCGGGTAATAAAATACTGCCGAGGCGATTTCATTCCCGTTATGTACATCTACAATGATAGAACGTACCGAGTCGGTACCGTAGTCTACCCCTATTACCCAGGATGAATTCATATTTAATGTTATATTGACACTTATAAAAAAAGGTAAAAAATTACGAATGACGGCGGGTGGGTAAAATATTGACTGGATTCCAGTTCAGTCAATCCACCACGCCGTTATTCGTTACTTTAACTCCAGCACTACTACTGAATAAGGAGGCAGTTTTACGCTGACCGTATTATTTTTTAGCGTAGCGCCTTTAAAATCCACCGGTTTAATATTATCCGGCTTTGTAAAGCTGTTATAGTTCTGCAACTTGGCAGAGGCCAGCAGTTTACCGCTGATGGCTTTATATGCCTGGCTGCGGGTGTCCAGCGTTACTTCCTGTGTTTTATGGGCATCAATATTCACGAGGGAGATATGCGTGATGCCATTTTTATCTTTGGAAGCAGAAGCAGAAACTGCCGGCAGCTTTTCGTTTTCAAACGTATAATCGTTGGAGTGAATATCTACCGGGATGAGTGTAGCATCCTGGTGTACGTTATACATCTCCATTACATAATAAGTAGGTGTGAGTACCATCTGATCTCCTTTGGTAAGAATAACAGATTGCAGTACATTAATTGCCTGTGCGAGGTTGGCCATACGCACGCGGTCGGAGTGATTATTAAAGATGTTCAGCGTAGCGCCGGCAATCATGGCATCGCGCATGGTGTTCTGCTGGAACAGGAAGCCGGGATTCGTTCCCCCCTCCACGTTATACCATCCGCCCCATTCGTCTACCAGGAGCGCTATCTTTTTCTTCGGATCATATTTATCCATGATCGCTGTATGCTTGCTGATTAAGGTGTCCATCAGCAGGGCAGATTTCATGGTAGCGAAATATTGTTTCTCCGTAAAATCAACCGCATCGCCTTTATGGTTCCAATCCACCGTAGAGTAATGGTGAAGGGCAACGCCATCGAGTAAATTTGCAGGGATGTTTTTCATGAGTACTTCCGTCCAGTTGTAATCTCCGTCGCTGGCGCCGGAAGCAATACGAAAGAGAGGCGCATTTTTCCAGTCGCTTTGCATGAAGGTGGCAAACTTGCGGTAAAGATCCGCATAGTATTCAGGACGCATATTACCGCCACAGCCCCAGGCTTCATTGCCTACACCCCAGTAGCGTACCTTCCACGGCTCTTTACGGCCGTTTTGCTGACGCAGGTCAGACATCGGACTTTTACCGGAGAAGTTGGTATACTGCACCCAGTCGGCCAGCTCCTGCGCAGTACCGCTACCCACGTTACCGGACAGGTAAGGCTCTGCTCCCAGTTCCTCGCACATGTTGAGGAAGTCGTGCGTGCCAAAACTATTATCTTCCGTTACATTTCCCCACCAGGTATTTACAATGGTAGGTCTTTTATCTTTCGCCCCTATCCCGTCTTTCCAGTGGTAGGTATCTGCGAAGCAGCCACCCGGCCAGCGGAGATTGGGTATTTTCATTTTACGCAACGCCGCGATCACGTCTTTGCGTACCCCGTTGGTATTGGGGATATGGGAAGTATCACCCACATAAAAACCACCATAGATACAATTTCCCAGGTGCTCCGCAAAATGACCATAGATATTGCGGTTGATAACTTGAGTTGGCGCATCCGGACGAAAGGTAACTGTATTTTGCGCTTGTGTTGTTTGCGTGGAAAGCAACAGGCCCAGGATACCCGTACGGATATAACGATATTGTTTTTTCATAACGAGGTTTTAAAAAATCCGGTATTACAGCACTGTTTTGCTGCGATAATTCAAAAGAACAAAATAATTGTCACATTTACAATTAAAACAGTAAAAAAAACATTTAAAGGCAACAAAAGGCCGATCTATGGCTTATTTTACCCTGTAAATATTTTTCCTGGAAAGATGGAAATCATCAAGATAGTGCGGATTTACCACCGGGTATTATAAATGGGATGGTTGGTTGGGCCGAACGTTAGCGCCCGCCGGTCCAACCAGCAATATTGCCGTTATTAATTTACTGCGGCGGCTTTTCAATTCACACCGGAATTTCGATATTTGCGTAAAAATCTGCACAATCCATTCTTATGCCATTCACCAACCTGGAACTCTTGTCCCTTTGTTTGTTATTATTAGCGGGCTGTGTGCATTCCCCATCTCCCGGAAAAAAAACATTAACAGCAGATACTGTTGCGCTGCCGGCAGAACAACATATGATTATGCCGGCCGGTTCGCGGCCCGTGGACATTGAAGAAGACAGTATGTTTATACCCGCCGACGCCGAAATACGTATACTCACGGCCACGAAAACGGTAACCGGCACCAGGTACCCTGAATACATACAACAGTGTAATACCTGGAGGCTCAGTAATCCTGATATTGAAAAGATTTTCCGTAACAGCCAGCCGGCAGAGAATACTGTGATCCACTACCTGTACAGTACAATGGAATGTGAGGTAAGGGGACAGGTAATGATTAACGGCGATACCTACCAGTATATCATTAATGCCGGTTCCTGGTTTCGTTTGTATAACCGCCACCATAGCTATTCTTATAGCTGCTCCGCAGAAAACTGCCGGTATTTGTTCCTGGAACATGAGGAGGAACATGACGGGAAGTAAATTTAGCCGGAAGAATTACCTTTGCTTAATTTTTTTACTATGAGGCATTTTATACTGGCGAGTACGTCCACGTTGTTTGGAGAGGCCTACCTGGCGTATCTGCAACCCGCTATGAGGGCATTGTATGCAGGAGTGGAAGAAATTGTGTTTGTTCCGTTTGCCCGTCCAGGCGGTATTTCCCACGACGATTATACCAGCAGAGCGGCGGAAGCTTTTGGAGAGATTGGCATCCGCGTGCGCGGACTCCATACCTTTGATGATCCGGCAGCAGCCATTAAAAATGCCAGAGGATTTTTTACGGGAGGCGGCAACACCTTCCTGCTGGTAAAGCAATTACATGAACAGGGGCTGATGCCTGTACTCCGCGATGCAGTGAACAACGGCGCCCCCTATATGGGATGCAGCGCCGGCAGCAACATCGGGGGAGTAACCATGCAAAATACCAACGACATGCCCATTGTGTACCCACCCAGTTTTGAAACAATGGGACTGATCCCTTTCAATCTTAATCCACATTATCTGGACCCGCAGCCCGGCTCACAGCATATGGGCGAAACCCGTGAAACGCGTATCAGGGAATACCATACCCAAAATACCACGCCGGTACTGGGCCTCAGGGAAGGCAGCTGGATCTATGCACAGGGCGATACGTTAACCCTTAAAGGCACGCTGAGCGCCAGGATCTTTGAAGCTGGTAAAGACCCTTACGAACTACCCGCAGGCAGCTCCCTGATCCATCTGAAATAAAAATCGGGGCGACCCTTTAAAAGAACAATCATTCTTTTATCTTTGCGCCATGCGCGCAAAAGACGACAATAAAGAATGGACCATCCGGGAAAAGGCCATAGAAATGATTGTTCATGAAGGCTTTGATGGCCTGAGCATGCATAAACTGGCCAAGGCGGCCAACATTTCTGTGTCTACCATCTATATCTATTTCCGGAACCGTGAAGATCTGCTGAACCAGCTATATACGGCAGTAGTGGAAAATTTTGTGCAGCATAGCCTGAAAGGGTTTGACCCCGACATGGACTTTGAAGCAGGTTTATGGCTGCAATGGAAAAACAGGTATGAATATGTACTAAGCAATCCGCTGCATTACCATTTCTCAGAACAGTTCCGTAACTCCCCCCTGATCAAAAGGCAGGACGATGCACCGGAAATTGCTTTCAAAAAGGCAATGCGGCGGTTTGTGGCAAATGCAGCAGAGAAAGGCGAGATAGTGAACCTGCCGCCGGAAGTATTCTGGGCCCTTGCCTATGGCCCGTTCTACACCCTTGTTAAATTCCACCTTGATAACTCGGCGATGTCCGGCGTTCCTTTTTCACTGACTGATGAGTTGTTGCTGCTAACCTTTCAGCGCACCATGAGGGCACTGCGGGTGTAAGGAAATTACAAACTCAATCCGCCATCGCAACGTATTACTGTTCCCGTTATATTACCATTACGCATCAGGAAAAGAATAGTATCTGCTACTTCTTCAGGCTCTCCTACCCTGCCAACAGGCAATTGAGACGCATACTGCTGAAAGGTGGCTGCTTTGGCATCTGCCGGGAGGAAGTCCCACCATGCCGTATTTACCACACCCGGTGAAACAGCGTTTATGCGTAACGGTTGTATTTCTTTGGCAATAGAAGGAATCATCAGTTCCAGGGCACCATTGATAGCTGCCAGTCCGGATACGCCCGGCGCCTTGCTGATAGCCGAAATAGCGGTGATCAATGTAATGCTGCCACCTTTATTCACGTAAGGCAACGCCGCCTGGAGCGTGTTCAGCTGCGGCCAGAACTTGCCTTCAAAGCCATCGCGCAGGTCCTGTAACGACAGGTCCGCAAAGTTACCGGCGCCTTTGGCGCCGCTCAACGCAATCACCAGGTGGTCAAAATTGTGCTGCGAATGAAAAAATTCATCCAGTTCTTTCCGGTTGTTGCTGTCCAGCGCCGCTGTTTGGATACCGGGGTTTTCTTTTGCTGCTGCTGCGAGCTTTGCAGCAGCACGGCCGGTAACGGTTACATTCGCTTTTTCTTTTACCAGTATTGCGGCAGTAGCCAATCCTATTCCGGAGGAGCCACCGGCAATAATTACTTTTTTACTTTCAAATGAGTCCGACATGTTATTGCTGTTTTATACCCACAAAGTTGGAGTATAATACGCCCTTCACTGTTACCGGAATGATGCATCGTATTAACCCGATCATGCATTTTTACGGAATGCCAGCGGCGTTTGCCCGGTCTGCTCCCGGAAGAAGCGGTTAAACCCTGCCGGGTCGCTGAAATTGAGCTGGTAAGAGATTTCTGCCACCGAAGTATCCGTATACCGTAACACCGCTTTCGCTTCCTGCACCAGCATCTCAGCAATGGCATCTGAAGCCGTGTGGCCCGTTACCTCTTTCACCACACGGTTAAGATGATTAGGCGTTACACCCAGCAAAGCGGCATAATCTGCTACTCTTTTTTTAGAGAGAAAATGCTGGCTGACCAGCTTCTTAAACCGGGGCACCAGGTAAGTGCTTCGTGTATCCGTAGCCGTTAAATGGAGTTGCTGTGCCACATAACTTCTTTTTACTTCCAGCAGTAATAAATAGAGATACATCCTGATTGCTTTCTCGCATCCCGGCCGGTGATGTTGCAGCTCTTCATTGATCTTACTACAAAAATCCGCCACCGCTGTTATTTCCGCCTCCTGCAATTGTATAAAGGGCACGCCTGCGTAATCGAAGAAGGGAAACTCTTCCGGAATTTTATCTACCGGGATAATTTCCTGCAGAAAATCTGCATTAAACAAAATATAATAGCCGAAAGTATCTGCACTGATATTGCTTTTACTGAACACCTGCCCCGGAAAAGTAAAGCTCAATGTGCCGGGCCGGTGTTTAAACTGTTCCAGTCCCAGCTGCACATCCACGCTGCCCCTGAGCGTAATACTAATCCGGTAAAAGTCGGATTTCAAAGGTCCCACTGCCGGCCGCAATCCTTCACTGGAATAGATTTCCATGCCCGCAATCTTTTTCTCCGGTTCCAGGTTATTATAACCAAAACTGGAAGTATCTGCCTCCTCCCGGTGAAGGTGACGGAAATCGTTCAATATATACTGCGGTATTTCCGGTTTGTTGAGCTTGGTTTTCCTTGTCATTTGCCTATATTCGTTCTTTAAAAATAGATAAATATTACCAATGGAGTTAACCACCCTGTATCGCCCGGTAGGACCAGATGAACTGGTTTTGATTGAACAATCCGGCTGGAAACGCTTTCCGCCCAGAAGACCGGACCAGCCCATTTTTTACCCGGTGATGAATGAAGCATATGCCATCCAGATATCTGTGGAATGGAATGTGCCGGCGTATGGATCGGGCTTTGTCACTAAATTTTCCGTGAACAGCGATTTCCTGAAAAGGTATAATGTTGAAAATGTAGGCGGCGACATTCACAATGAACTGTGGGTACCGGCGGAGGAGCTGGAGGAGTTTAATGATAATATTGTGGGAGCGATTGAAGTGACACAGCGGTATTATAAGGATGCGAAATGAAAGGCGCGGTTTTAAGTCTCTTGTCTGACTTCTTTCTTTATGTTAGCATAGCCGGAGGAATACTCTTTCTGTTCTTTTGCCACGCTTATACAAAAACCGACAGGATCTTTAAAAAAGCGCTTTCTTCCAGGAACTTTGAGTTGATTAAAATTGAGCATACGCATCTGACCTTTGCAGTTACACCGAAAAGAAAATGGTGGTCGAAATATATCAGGGGACAGTACGGAAGACCCTGGGAGGTTATTAAATACAGAATGATTACGTTTAACCATTCTGGGAAACAGCAAACAATGCTGGCCGCAGTTTACCTCGCGCCTTTTGTGAAACCGCAGTTGTTTTTTGAGAAGAACATTAGCAATATCAACGCTCCAGTTCTTTAATCGTTGCTTTAATAAATCCTGCCTTATCCTTTTTCACCTCTTTCAACAGCGCTTTTCTATCTTCCGGGATAGAAAAATATTTTTCTGCCCATAAATTTATTTCAATCATTACAGGAAGTAAGTCAATCCCTTTTCGGGTTAACCGATAGAGCACTTTGGCTTTACTATCCGGGTGCGCCAATTTCTCAATAATCTTGTTTTCTTCCAGTGCCAGTAACCTGGCGGCTAAAATATTAGTAGCTATCCCTTCCCCGGACTTTAAAAAGTCTCCGTAAGTGCACTCTTTTGCAAATAGTAAGTCCCTGACAATCAATAGTGACCACTTATCTCCCCATATATCCAGGGAACAACTAACCGGGCAATCCGACCTTTTTTTGACTTTAGACATAAAAATATTTAAAAACACTTGCATTTTGCAAGTAATTACTATCTTTACACTTGCAAAATGCAAGTAAAGTTACAAAACAACATAAAATGAAACAAACAATTTTAGTAACAGGGGCTTCTTCGGGTTTTGGCCTCCTCATTGCCAATAAACTTCACGAAAGCGGCTACCATGTAATCGGAACAAGCCGCAATCCGGATAAATATAAAGCCACACTGCCTTTTAAGCTATTGCCATTGGATATTGCGGACGATCATTCCATCGCATCTTTTGCCAGGCAGCTGTTCAGTGAAATCAATCAGTTAGATGTATTAATTAATAATGCAGGATATTTGGTAACAGGGCTCGCCGAAGAAACTTCTGTAGAATTGGGAAAACAGCAACTGGAAACAAATTTTTGGGGAACTGTTAAGCTCACCAATGAATTGCTCCCTTATTTCAGGAAGCAGAAGCAGGGCAAAATAATTACAATTGGCTCTTTTCTTGGCTTAATCGGACTTCCTAATGTTGCTTACTACTCCGCTTCTAAGCATGCCCTGGAAGGATATTTCAAATCACTGCGATTTGAACTGAATCAATTTAACATCAAAGTAAGTATGGTCGAACCTATGGGGTTCAAAACCAACATTGGAGAAAACGCGATTGCATCAAATGGGGGAATTAGCGATTATGATGTGTTCCGGCAGAAAATGGATGCGTACACAAAAAAAGAGTTTGATAAAGCAGCCGGGCCTGAGCCAGTTGTAAATACAGTGTTGAAAATTGTGAATGAAGAAGATCCTAAATTCAGCTCTCCTGTAGGTAAAGGTTCTTCTGTTATTCTTACGCTGCAACGTTTTGCCTACAGCGTTTTTGAAAATACCATTTTGAAAAGAGTGAATGGTGTGCAATAAAATTTAAAAAACGATGAAAGCATTTATTATACATCGCTACGGCAAGAAAGAACAATTGCACCTGCATGAAATCGCGGAACCCGTTGTAAAAGAAAATGACGTGCTGATTCAGGTATATTCCGCCAGTGTGAACCTATTGGATTCAAAAATCAAAAATGGTGAATTCAAACTTATTCTACCCTACAAAATGCCGCTTGTTTCAGGACATGATGTAGCGGGTGTGATCATCAAAACAGGCGCTAAAGTCAGCCGTTTTAAAGTGGGCGATGAAGTATATGCACGGCCGGCAGATCATCACATCGGTACGTTTGCGGAGCTGATTGCCATCAATGAAGCCGATGTGGCGCTTAAACCCCAAAAGCTCACCTGGGAAGAAGCGGCATCGATCCCCCTTGTGGCCTTAACCGCCTGGCAGGCGCTTGTTGAAAAAGCAAACCTGAAAAAAGGGCAGAAAGTTTTCATCCAGGCAGGCTCCGGTGGTGTGGGTACCATTGCCATTCAATTGGCAAAATACATTGGCGCCACTGTGGCTACCACAACCGGTACCGCAAACGTAGCATGGGTGAAAGCACTTGGTGCAGATGTAGTAATTGATTATAAAACGGAAGATTTTGAAACCATTCTCCGCGATTATGATGTGGTGCTGAACAGCCAGGATACCCAAACACTCGAAAAATCCCTCCGGATACTCAAGCCAGGCGGAAAGCTGATCTCGATATCCGGCCCTCCCGACCCTGCTTTTGCAAAAGAATTCCGGCTGGGCTGGCCGCTGAAGATAGTCATGGGGCTGCTGAGCTTTGGCGTACGCAGGAAAGCAAAACGCCTGGGCGTAGATTATTCTTTCCTTTTTATGCGGGCAGAAGGTAGCCAGCTAAGCAAGATAACAGCGCTTATTGACGCCGGGTTCATTAATCCTGTTGTCGATAAGATCTTTCCATTTGAGAAAACAAACGAAGCATTAACCTATGTCGGGAGCGGGCGCGCAAAAGGGAAGGTTGTCATCAAGGTTATCTGAAATTACTTTTAAGCCCTCAATAAATTTAGCAGCAACGCTGCCGGCCTCCCGGCAAATTTATCCAGTTCACCCCAACCATTGTTTTTGTAACCGGCTGCTGTTATATTTGAGCGAATGTTAACCTTTAAATCGTTAGTAATGTTCGAAACAACAGCACGTGAATTCCGTATAGGCGATGAAGATGGTTTTATTGGGATTGTCAATGCCACCGCTTATCATTCCTTTGTTGACAACGACTGGGAACTGGGTCAGTTATTCCGTCATTTTACGCAGGCGATTAACGATGAAACACTGATCGTTTGGGAAACTTCACCGGGAGGTGGGGATTGGACGGTTGAATTCCTGGAGTCCGCCTCCGGGAAAGATGCATTCCGGCAATTTGAAAGTTCCATTGTAGTAACGGATGGCAGATTGTATCTGACGAATTATACAGACCTTACTATGGCAGCACAATTTGAAGATTGCGTAATTCCGGATAAGCTAAATGCAGATCTGTATATTACGCTGACGCCAGGAAGGTATCACTGCATGGTACGGCAAATGTTTGTTCCCGGAGACGAAGGGGACCGTTTTGAGGTAATACTGCAACCCACAACACAAAAAGGGGATAATGTCAGTGATGTATATTGGAATACCAGCTTCTAACCCATGTAAATGATCAGCTAATGATAACTACACAAATGCTGCATGATCTTGAGCAAGATTCAGCAGTGAAAAAAAATTACGCAGCAGCAGGCAGCTGGGGACAAAATAAAATTGTATTCCTGCCCGTAGTGGTGTTAATTTTCAGTGCGTTTGCACTCTATTTTTTTTACGACCTTTCTAAAACCGACAGCAGCTACTCCACCTATACACTGGTTTGTGGCGCCCTGATATTGTTTTCCATAATAGCCATTGCCCTTATCCAGAAAAGTGCAAAGCAGCAGGTGATAAATAATATTGCGTCCGTACCGGTTTGTGTAGCGAAGAAGATATATGGCAACGATACCAACGGCATTTACTATTGCATTTATACCACCGGCAGCAAGCGCCACGACCCCACATTTATTGATGCGATCGCCGATAGGATATTTAATATCGACCATGAGCCGGAGGCGGCATCGTATAAGAAGGAAATAGATCGCCTGTTCAGCGTAAAGTTTGCAGATACCAATTCGGTGGCAGTACCGCTGCCAACCGGCTTTACAGATGGGGAGCAGGTATATCAGAAGCAATTTTCCACTGCCGCTTTAACTGCTGTAACAAAGGAGAATGACGGCAAATTTGCGGTACTGGCTTTTAACGGCCTAAGTGTGCCGGTATTGAAAGAAGCGTTTTAACTAAAAAAGGCGTCTCAATATTCTTGAGACGCCCTCTTTCTTCTCTGTTAATATGTCAGTAACAATTAGTGCCTGATCTATAAACCATTGAAATGAACTAATATTCCTTTGGAATGGGAAACAGTTGCACGCCCTCTGCCTCCCAGCCTTGAGGGTGAGGCTGTACAAAGTAGGGTTGCACTTTGTTCAGGTTGTATTTTTTGTATGGGATATACCAACCGAATGCACCTGTCTTGCTAAGGGTTTCATCATTTTTAAAGGCCCACTGATCTATTGTTCCGGCTTTGAGGAAATAAATAGTGCTGCTTTCTACCTCACCTTTACTCATAAACCCTTCGGCAGGTAAGTAATCGATATACACCCAGGTTTGAGGGATCACATTTTGGGCCAGATAAACTTGCTGCCCTGTGTTTGGATTATACATTAAGATATCGATCGGGTCGTTACTTTCAGGGTAATAGATATAAAACCCAAGTTGATTGGTGGCAGGATTCGCCCCAGGAGGCGTTACGTCTAAAAGGCTGCCGTTAATATTTATTAAAGGAAAGAAAAACTCCAGCTGGCTGGTAGATAGCGGCAGCGTTTTCTGCAATAGCTCTTTTCCACTTGCAGGGTCTTTAACACGCAGGATGGCTTCCTTTTTATCCCCAAAATAGGGATATACCTTGCTGAAGGAGATTCTTTTATTCTCCGGTAGTACATCTTTATCAAACAACACCGTATCCACGCTCACTTCCATATTCATATTGCTGATGTTGTACCCGTGAAAGGTGACACTGACGGCCTTCTTTGTTTCTATTTCCTTGTTGCAGGATGCCAGCGCTAATATGGTGAGTGAAGCAATGGCCAATACCTGTATATATCTTCTTATCATAAAACTAATTTAAAAGTTTATCTGCTGGTAATCATTAATAAACGTGCTACCTGCTTCTCCCAGTTCTGCTACACCAACTATTTGTGGCTTAACACTATTCAGAAAAGGAAAAAAAGCCCCTTCCCGGAGGGTGAATCCTGCGTCTTCGTAATAGCGGACGTTGGTACCTGATTTGAAAACCCTTGTATCAGGATTTATAAAGTATACTTTCCCATCTATTTCATGCCGGCCACCCTGGAAAACAGGTGCTTTCAAAAATTCAGAAAATACATACGGCTTTGCGGTAATTCTTGCCAGCTCTTCTTCCTTTTCACGTACCAGCTTTCCGTCGATTACAACATCATAATATTTAATGTAAGCGATATCTATATCTCCTGTATAACCGGAAATATCAGGCAGAAACAGGTAACTCGCCAGCCGGAAGCCTTCCGGGTTATTTGCTGGTGCAGTTGGCTTTTCGATTAATTTTCCACCTACATATATCAATTGAATCGTCAGGCTGTATTCACCTTTCTTTACTTGTTTCTCGTAAACCAGTTTACCGGTTTCTTTTTCTTTAATGGTCAGCTTTACACTTTCCTTTGCAGGAGGAAAGGTGTATTTATCAGTTCGATTAAAGCTTTGACCGGCAGCAATAAGGTACTCAAAGCTCAGTGTGTCTATCGTTAGTACCAACTCGCTGCTGCTGCCATTGAAGCCACTTGTCACAACAGAAAATGCTTCTTCCTTTATTACGAAGTTGTCATCCTTCTGACAGGCACACAGCAGGATCAACGCGGAAATACATGTATATATAAACTTCATACTTTTTATTTTTGAACCGGTTATCAAAGTGAATAAGAAACAGAGAAACTGAAAGAACGGCCTACTCTCCTGGTAAAGGTGTCTATATCTCCGATACGTGTTTTCGTTTTTCCATCAGCAGCAGTTTCATAGTACCCTTCTTCATACTTTTCAGAAAAACCAAATTTCCATTCGTATCTCTCGGACCACTCTGTGAAGCCGTATACGTTTTTCATATTGTCTTTCTCTTTATAGGTGGCGCCGGAGTTAATATAAAAACGATGAGGGTTGTCAAACAGGTTGCTCATGTTCAGTTTCACTTTTAATGACCGGTTTTTAAGGAAAGTATAACTTATCTGCGCATCCGTCTGGCCACGCGGGCGTTCGTATTCTACGTATTCGGGCCTCATACCCACTGTAAAAGTTTTATACCCCATGTGGTTGAATACCATGTTTAAACTTAACCGGTCATCATTGTACAATAAACCGATATTATACAGCACAGGCACCTGGCCATAAAGCGGACGTTTTTCCCTCAGCAGTGTTTTTTTGCGATAGGAATAATTTAATTCCTCTTTGTCGTATGGACCTTCACCGAAGCCCTGGTACTCAAACCTGCTGGCCTGTACTTCTGAATTCTGCAATGTAAGGTTACCGCTGAGGTATATATTCTGCAGGGGTTTCCATCCGGCGTATAAAAAGCCCAGGCTTTTGCGAAGATCAAATTCGAACCCTTTAACCTTAGCCCAGTCTGAGTTACCCGTTATGGCATCTATAGATTGACTCGAATTGGTAACGTCCAGGTACAATTCCACAGGGTTTTTAAAATATTTGTAGAAATAGCCCACCGATATTACTTCTCCCACAGCAGGATACCATTCCAGTTTCGTATCATAGTGATCAATGATAGTAGATAATACCCCTGTATTATGCTGGATACGCCCGATGGTGGGATTAAGCCGGGAGAAACCGGAGTTCTCGATCAGCGAAGGTCTTACAACAGACTGCGCATAGGAAACACGTATATTAACGTTTGGTAATGGCGTTACAGTAATGTTTGCAGAAGGGAGGTAGCGCCATTTTTGCTCTTCCGTAGCCGCATCCAGATACTTGTGTACCAACTCTCCGGTTTCCGGATTTATGTAGCGTCTTTTTGCTTCGGCCTGTTGTTCGATCGTTTGGCTGATGGTGCTTGTAGCGTCTTTTATTTCCTCATATACATAGGATTCTACCCTCATCCCCCAAATCAACCGGAGCCATTTACTGATACGATTGTCTACCATCCCGAAAAATGCCGCATTGGTATTTTTCCCTTCATAATTGTTTAAAGAAAAACCTCCGGGATAATAGTATATATCGTTTAAAGGGTCCTTAAAATCGAAATACTTCGTCCATTCGTGTACGGGAATACCACTGTACCGGTTGCCATTCAATGAACCAATTGGCAGAATGTCCCACTCATACTTACCGTGGCGTTCCAGGTATTGATAGCCGGCCTTGATTTTTTGATCCTGGTTGCCTGCTCTGAAGTGATAGCTGAGTGCAACATCTGCCATCAGGTTACTTTCATCATATTTGTACTGTGCCCTGTTAAATGCTCCTACACCCGGATCTGTAACATTATTGGGAGCATACGTATACACGGTGGAATTGGCCGTTTTTTCCGGTCCTAACCCTGCTTCAACGGCATCGTACTCGTAATTGGCAATTTTGTTCCTCGCCAGGTTCCAGTCTATTATGAAATGTCCAAATTTGTGTTCACCTGTTAGTTTGTTCTGCAGGAGTTCAATAAATTTAGGACTGTCGTTTTCAAGCACGGCAGGATCATCTCCGAAGCCAATATCATTGCCCCAGCCTTCAGTGCGTATAAACCGGCTTTGAAATCCGCGGGAATAAAAATTGCGTGTAATGATCTTATGGTTCTTTGTCTGCCAGCCACCATTCACCAGGGCTGCCCAGGTGGTAGTAAAATTGTATTGTTTACTGGTAGTTCCATGTATTTCTTCACCTGTTTCAGCATCATAAGAATTGTTGCCATTCTTTGACCAGTTGCCTCTTTCGAAATGTGAGATGTCATCGATACTTTGTTCGTTGCGATAGCTCGCTGAGCCAACAAACCCGAGGCGGCCTTTACCCAGGCTATATGTTCTGCCAAGACTGAACTGATAGTTTTGCGATGGGCGGGCTGTATAGATACGGGTACCGAGGCGTTCTGTACCGCCTATCTTTTTATTTTGTTCTGCAATCATTTCAGGCGTGATAGGCGTAAGGCCGGATCCGGGAGGCGTTACATTTTCATACGGCCTGTTGGGATTATACCGGTCAAGTTGAAAGTAAAACAGGTCATCAGGAAAGCGGTCTTTTCTTCCGCCATCATCAAACCCAAGATAATCCTGCTTCCCCCGCTTATAGCCGAGAAATTCCTTCCCGGTACTGGCATCATTATATTTACCGCCGAAGTTGATACTGGTAAAATTTTTAGTGGGTATAGTCAGCGTATTGATCTGTACCAATCCCCCGCCGAAGCCAAAGCTCATATCAGGTGTATAACCTTTAGATACAATAATATTATCGATCAGGTTACTGGGAATGATATCAAATTCAAAATCACGCACCTGTACATCTGTGCTGGGAAGTGTAACACCATCCAGCATCGCTACATTGTAACGCTCTGCAATCCCGCGGATCACTACCCGGCGGTTATCGTTGGTACTTACACCTGAGATCCGCTTCAACACTTCTCCCACATTTTTATCAGGTGTGGCAGAGATCTGCTCAGATGAAATACCATTGGAAATTTCGGCGGTGTTCTTTTGACGGGTATACAAAGCGGCTACCCCTTCTTTCCTTGCGGAAGACACTACGGTAATCCCTGCCAGCTGCCCTTTCTTTCTTTTCAGTACAACGTTCAGCTCAAAAGGCTGATTATCCCTTACCTCTATTTCATTCACCTCTTTAGTACCATAACCAAGGTAGCTGACAATGGCTGTATAACTACCCTTTGGCAGGAAAACACTAAAGGAACCATCTTCACCCGTAGTTGTTCCTGTATTCCCGATACGGATAGTAGCGCCTGGCACGGGTTGCCCGTTTTCTTCATCTATGATCTTGCCGGTTACTTTACCCGGACCTCTTTTGGGAGCAGGGGTAACCTGGTCTGCACCTTTTTGCACAGATACTATTCTACCGGATTGTTTAAACTGAAGGCCGGTACGTTTTGTAATAACGTCCAGTATCTCCGGCAAAGCTCTGTTGGTTTCTTTGAAACTGAATCTCTCTTCCAGTTTATCTTTTATTTCCCGGCTGTTGTAAGCGAACGTAAAGCCGGTTTGCCGTTCCAGTAAATGAAAAATGTTTTCTAATGGTTGATTATCTGCCTGCAGGCTCACTTTCTGTTTGCCTGCATCCTGTGCGTGCAGCTGCGGAGATAGCAGCAATAGGCAAAATAACATCCGGGACAAACACCTGAGCAATGGCGCTTTTCCCTGGTTTCGGGCACAGGGTACAATTTTTTTCATACTTTTGAATTGGTTTTTATTATTAATAATGCCCGGTATTGTCATTTGCGATGCGTACCGGGTGTTTTATTTTCCTGCTTGTCTGGATTGAATAAGAATGACTCCTTCTTTTTGCGTAATGGTTAATCCGTAGATATGCCGCATACTTTCCAGGATATTATCAAGGGATTCTCCGGCCTCAAACCTGGCGGTACAATATTGATCCTTACCAATTTCCCCGATCACTTTCATGGGTACATTAAATCTGCGTTCGAGCGCTCCAATTACTTCCGGCAGCGGTTCATCTCTGAATTGTAATATCCCTTCCCGCCATATGTTGTACAGGGATGCATCCGTTTGAGTTGTCTGAAACTCCTCCTTTCCGGCTATCCACACAGCACGCTGGTTTTGCGCAAGGGTTACGGATTGTCCCCCCTTACCGGAAAACTGCACTTTACCGGTAGCTACAGTTACTGCAACAGGTACCTGGTGATAGGCTTCTATATTAAAGGATGTTCCCAGCACACGAACAGTGGCTTCGGGAGTATGCACTACAAATGCACGGGCAGGATCTTTCCGTACTTCAAAGAAGCCTTCTCCTTCTAAATAAATTTGCCGTATGGAATCTTCTTCCCACTCTGCCGGCACTTTCACCAGTGACCCGGCGTTGATCCAGATCTGTGTACTATCCGGCAGGGTAATAAGCTTTCTTTGACCATTGGGAACAGTATAAGTGACCAGGGCGATCGCTTTTGTGGAAGATTGTTTTAAAGAAGGATATAACCACCAGCACAAACTGATGATCCCTGCAACAGCTGCCGCCGCACCTGCTTTCTGCCATAGCCGGAATACGTTTGGTGGATATAGTGTTCGTTGTTTTGCAGGGAGCTTCGTTTTGAAATCCTGCCAGGCATCCATCGCATAAAAAGGAGAGGCTGTATCTTGCTGTTCTGCCCGTACGCGGCGAAGCCAGGGAATCAATGCAGCATACGCCGCCTGCTGCCGGGTAAGTTCTTCCCATTTGGCCAGTTCCTTTTTTGTAGCAGTTCCTTTAAGTATTTTATGGATCAGGCTCCAGTCCAGTTCATTATCTTTAGACATTGATGTTACCGGGATTTACAGCCCCTTATTCATATGGAGACATCAAAGGGCCCCAGCGGCTCACTCTGGCATATTAACTCAATGTTAACTCTTAATGCGATCTCGAATAAAGCAGGAAAAGTACTACAGACAATCCTTTTAACTGAAGCATGGCACGGTACACATGGTTCTTTACCGTTCTTTCGGAAATTCCGAGCCGTTGAGCAATCTCGGGGTAAGAAAGCCCTTCTATTTTATTTAACCGGAAAATATACCTGCGTTGCGGTGGTAGTTGGTTGATATAAGCAGCCAGGTGATCTATGCTAACATGGGTTTCTTCATCCGGTTCAATCCAGTTGTTTTCGTATTCCTTAACTGTTTCATTGGTGAGTTCGAGCGAAGCCGGTACACGGCCGTTCATTTTCAGGCGACGCAGGGTACGGTGCCGGGTCATGGCAAAAAGGTATTGCCGTAAACTTTCTTTCACTTCTATAGATTGCCGTTTTTCCCAGAAGGTCAGAAATACATCAGCTGCCACTTCCTGCCCATCCGCTTCACTTTTCAACAACCTCCCCGCATAACGGCTTAAAAGGCTGTAATAGCGTAAAAACACCACTTCCAGGGCTTTATCATCGCCTTCACGAATGGCGTTAAATAAAAGTAACTCTGCGCCGGTATCCTGCATTTAGTTTTTGATATATCCGCACAAAATTAGATGGATTCCCTGTTTATTGATAATAAATTATTGTAACCGGTGCAAAAGAAAAGGCGCCTCAATAACTTTGAGACGCCTTCTTTGAATTATTTATATCCCTTATCTCGCTATATCAATCTTCACTTTCTTATTCTTGATCTTCTCATTCTTAATCATCTCCAGCGTATTCTGCACTTTCGATTTCACCACGGCTACAAAGGAGAAGAAATCTTTTACTTCAATTAAACCGATATCTTCTTTTTTAAGATGCGCCTGTTTTGACAGGAAGCCCACGATATCCACTTTATTCACTTTATCCTTTTTACCGGCGGCGATAAAAATAGTTGTCCATTTGGGTTTGTCCGGGATGGTGGAAGTAGCGGGCAATTCGATGTTTTCTACCACTTCATCCGCGAGGTAAGGCATCCGTTTTTCATCGGGCGACAGGATAAGGATCGCTGTGCCACTGGCTTCCATCCTGGCGGTACGGCCGTTACGGTGTGTCCAGCTGTCTTCCGTATGTGGCAGGTGGAAATGCACGATATAACGGATATTCGGAATATCAAGACCACGGGCGGCCAGATCGGTAGTGACCAATACGTTTACAGACCCGTTACGGAACTTGCAGAGGGCTGCATCGCGTTCCTGTTGCTCCATAGCGCCATGATAGAAAGTATTGATAATACTTTTTTCAGACAGCATTTTACTGGTGCGTTCCACTGCTTCGCGGTGATTGCAGAACACAATGGTAGAGCGGTTGCCCAGGTAGCAGATGAGGCGGAAAAGGGTTTCCACCTTATCATTTTCCGGCGACAACACTTCCTTGATCGTTAAACGGGCGGCGGGAGTGCCTTCTTCCGGGAGGAAGTCCAGCTTCTCCGGGTTTTCCAGCGCCAGGAAATCAGGGATGTCCACTGATTCTGTGGCGGAAGTCAGTATCCGTTTTTTGATATTGGGGAGTGATTCAATAATGAAAGACACTTCCTCCTGGAACCCGAGTTCCAGGGTTTTATCAAACTCGTCGAGTACCAGCGTTTCAATAGCTGCGGTAGTGATATTTTCCCTGCGGATGTGGTCTCCCAGGCGGCCGGGGGTACCTACAATCACTGCCGGTGGTTGTATCAGGTTGTTCTCTTCTGTTTCCCTCAGGTGTCCGCCATAGCAGGCGGTGATCTTATAGCCGGTGCCCATCAGCTTGAACACTTTCTCTATCTGTAAGGCCAGCTCACGGGAGGGCACCACGATCAGGGCCTGGGTATTTTTATTGGCTGGATCGAGGTTCTCCAGGATGGGCAGCAGGAATGCCAGCGTTTTACCGGAACCCGTAGCCGACAACAGGATAACATCATTGTGATGCTTGTTTGCGTCCACTGATGCCTGCTGCATTTCATTGAGTGAATCGATCTTTAGATTGGTAAGAATATTACCTAATGAGTATTTTTCTTTTTGCATTGCCGCAAAAGTACGAAGATTAACGGGTTTTACCTGCACAAATGCATCGGATCGCCCGCCGGATAACTGAAGGTATTGCGGACTACCCACCTGGCTTTGTAGATCTTCCAGCCCTTTTGGATAAACAGCCGCTTACCTTTGGCATCCAGCACCTCATCCGTCCACCAGGATTCTTTTGGCCGGATCACAATGGTGGGAAGGCCATCCCCGGCGGATGAAACGCATTTAATGTTGTCCTGCAACACATCTGCCTTCGTGAGCTTTTGGGTAATAACATCAAATTTATATACGTTGGTGGTGTTGGTCAGCCATAGCTTATTTTCGCCATATACCGGAAAGAGATCATGCGCCTCTGTTCCGGGAAGGGAAAAAACAGTATCCTGTACCAGGTCAGGCGCATTGCAGTTGAAGTTATACCTGAATGAATGCATATGTTCCCTGGCGGCAGACCAGAGTCTTTGCTGCTTCGCATCCCACACCACATTATGCCCGAAATCAATGGGTATTTTTTTCGTATATACGTTATCGGGGAAATGAATGGTATCTGTTTTAAACACCATCAGGTAGTTACCGGTGCTGGAAGCGCTCACTATATTACCATCCGGCAACAGCTCAACAGAATGCGTATTACCGCCTGCATAAGCATAAAACACCGTTTTCTTATCTGCTACCCTGATCAGCGCCACGCCGCCGCCAGAGGCATTCATTAACACATACTCGTTGTTATATACCATTTTGGCGTCGCTGGGATTGCTGAACCATTTTACATGCGCCGGCTGTACATTGGAGTTTTCCGGCTTCCATTCCCAGATCACCGTGCCGGCAGGCATTGTTGCTATTGCAATCCGGTGCTGCGACTGCTCCGCTATTACCATGCATTGATTACATGCCGCTACAGATGTATCCGGGTTATTTCCCACCGGGGCAATACTGCTTTTGCCGGAAGCGGCGGTGGCCAGCAAACAAATCATGGCGGCCAAAAAGGATCTTCTTTTCTTCATTGTTAGTAAGATATATCACCACATTTGGCTGTGGCGCCACATAATTACAATTTTTTCCGGGGAATAAAAAGGATCTCCCGGCATGCAATTGCCCCATTTTTCTTACTTTCAACATATGAAAACACCTTACATATTACTGGCGCTTGGCGCAGGCATCTTTGCATCCTGCCAACAACAGGGCCAGCAGCAGCAAACCAACGTTGTAAAAGATTCATTACCACCGGTGGTGGAAAAAGAGAAATCCAACCATTGCTTCGAAAAAGTACTGGGCAGGGACACCATCCAGCTCAGGTTAACGATGCACGACAGTGTAGCCACCGGCACACTGGTATATAATTATTTTGAAAAAGATAAAAATACCGGTGAATTTAATGGCCTTATCAGCAACGGCATCGTCCGCGGAAAATATGTTTTCTTCAGCGAAGGCGTGGAAAGCTCCCGTCAGGTGATCTTCAAAATATCCGACCACGAAGCATATGAAGCGTTACCCGACAGTATCGACCACCAGGGATTACCGGTGTTCAATACCCGGAATGAAGCGCTGAAATTTGATAATATCCCATTAGTGGAAGGCGCGTGTAAATAACGCGCCATTCCTCCTATTTCTTCATCTCCGCGATCCATTGCCGGATCAACTCCACTCCTTCCGTATGCACAACCGTACGCGCCAGTTCCGGCATAGCAGTACCCGGCTCCACACTATTCATGCGGTAAGCCAAAATAGAATGCAACGGGTCGCCGGGGATCACGTCGTAATCAAGTCCGCCGGCGCCACCACCCGCAGAAACGGGCGACTTCATTATGCCAAGATGATCCGGGGTAGTTTGTTCATATTCCAGGAATAAACCGGTATTGAATGCATCGCCACCTTTGGTGTGACAGTGCGCGCAGTTTACATCAAGATAAGCACGGGCACGTTCATTCACGGTGTAATGAATACTATCCTTCCAATCGGGCAGCTGCGGCACCTTATCCAGTGAAGGCATTCCCGCCAGCAAACCATTGGCGGCCCATTGCTGCAGCTGGTTCTGCGTTTGCCCGTGGCGCACAAAATTAAGATTGCGTGCTTTGGGACCAATAGGCGTAAGCACACTGTTATTAATATGACAGCGTTTACAATCATTGGTGTTAGGCATCTGGTACAAGGTCGATTGCTGATGCCCGTTGTCGTCCAGGAAAGTGATAGGGATCTTTTTTCCCAGGATCCATTTCTCTGCATCCTGCTGATTGTTGTTCCAGAGATAGTTCATCACTTTCCACTGCTGGTCTGCCGGATCTTTGAACAGCAGGCGCGTTTCTATCATGATCTTTTCATGCGCCGGGTTGGTATACGCAAAGTTTTTAATGATAAAAGTAGAATCCGGAAAATCGAGCGCGCCATGATCTGTGTAGTCTGCCGTTTTTCCTTCCGGCAATACAATGAAGCGGTCTTTCACCGCATAGTCGGTGAACAGTGGCGTCACCAGTTCATAATTCACTACGCCTTTACGCGGCTGCAGGGCTTTGAGCGCGCCGGTAAAAAATCCGTATTCAGATAGTTTTTGTTTAAACTGGAACGGACCCGCGGGCGCAGACCGTTGCTGACAGCTCTGTGTGGCGGCAATCCATAAAATTAAACACATCACCAATAAACAAGACTTCCTCATCTCCCTAAAAAAATTTAATAAAAACACTATTTACATACATAAGGCGCAACATCGGTACTGGGCTTCCAGTTTTTCGATGTCATGTTCATGGCATCCACATTTACAAATAAATTAGGCCCCGTTTGCCGGATGCAGAGCGAATCAGGATTCACAGCCGTACCTTTTGTAAGAATATTGGTGGTAATACCATCATAGGTAATGAAAGGCAGGCGGGCATTTTTACGCGCGGGATCATCTGCATTTAATTTCTGTTCTATGCCCACCAGGATCTTCCCGGTATGATGCTCATATACGGCCGGCGGGAAAGCGGCGCCCACTTCCATGATGTTGTCATGTATATGCACATTGCGGGGAATCGGGAAATAGTGATCATTGATTTTGGCCCCTGCTTTTTCATCAATAAAAAAACCAGATACCACAGAAATAGCGCTGGAGTTATTATTGATGATGCGGTTGTTGTACAGCTCTATATCAGACGCTGCGAGGATCACCACACCACTGCCGGGAGCGGCGTTGCCCACGCCCCAGGTAGAACCGAAGCTGCCGGATTTGGCAAAGTTCTTTTCGTTGTTATCGTGCATATAGTTGTTGTACGCCTTTACAAAACCACCGCGTTTCGACAGGTCGGGCAAATCAAAAATGAGGAAGCCGGCGGTATTGCCCCAAAACTCATTATCGTACACCTGTGCATGCGAGGTATTTTCTATTTCGCAACCGGCTACATTTTTAAATGCCTTGCATTTACGTACGATGGCGCTGTCGGTTTGTCCTACATAGATGCCGGCGTCGGAAGCGCCCTGAGCATAGCAGTTTTCTACCAGCACATCTTTACACATCACGGGATAAATGGCGTATCCGCCGCTGGTGGAGTCGGACACAGACCAGATAGCATGTACATTGGTTACCACTACCCTTTCGCTTTTATTAATCTTGATCAGATCCCCTTTGGAGTCGCGCAGGGTAAGGCCATCGATAGTAAAGCCTTTTACATCCGTTACCCGGATGCCTTCCCCACCCTGGCTCTGGGCCGAAAAGTCGAAGATGGTTTTATCCGGACCGGCGCCCTGGATCAGGATATGATTTACCTGTGCAATACTGAGGTTATCAAATTTATATGTCCCTTCTTTTAGGGTGATACTGCTGCTGTCTTTCAGCGACAGAAAGGCTTCCGCAATTTTTGTTTCCTCGCCGGGACCAAACTGAAGCCGGGTTTTATACCCGCTTTTCTCCTGTACATCCGGACCCTGGCAGGCTGCCAGCAGGGCAATCAATAACAAACAGATAGGATATCGTTTCATATTTGAAATATTTATTTAGATAAATCAGAAAACATTGTAAGCGAAGGTGACGTAGTACATACCTCCGATGGCCGGGCTGCCAAAGCCATTTCTGTAGTAAGTATTGGTGAGATTTACCCCACCCAGTTTAATCGTGGAATGCGCCTGCAGGAGCCGGTAGCTCACCTGTGCATCAATGACTGCCGAGGCGGGTACCGTACCGCTGCCAAAACCAATCTGGTAGAAATAGGCCGGTCTGTAACGGAAGGTAGTATTAAATGAGAATCTTTCCTTCTTACCAAAGCCGGTATTTCCAAAATCCACGTTGAATTTATAGTTGGGCGTATTGAAATTATTCACCTGGCTGTTATTCCTGTTTTTCAGGAAGTCGGACGAGAAGTTCACCTTTGCGAGGAAGTGGTGCGACAAATCCACGCTCACACTGGCGGCATAGCCATAGGTATTCACTTTTTCCGCGCCATTGTACGCAATATTATACTGGATATAGGTGCCATGATCCAGGAAGGCATTGGGATCTGCCGTACCGGGGGTGTTGGCCACATTTACATAACCGATGAAATTTTTCCAGGTAGAATAATAACCCAGCACGTCTATCAGCACCCGGCCGGCGATAAGGGACGAGTAACCTAACTCGAACGCATCTACGGACTGCGGTTTAATGTCATTCAAAGCAAACTGTTTCAGGTCGGCGGGATTCTTTGTGCGCTGGAAAGAATCCACGCTTTCCAGCGTATAGGCCGGGTATTTATTAAACTGGTATACGCCGTTGAGCAGCCTGTCGGAGCCGCCGGAAGCGAAGCTGTTGTAATCCACCGGGGTGCTTTGGAGCGACTGGATATTGGACGGAAAGCTATACGCATTCTGGTACGAGAAGCGGATAAAGCTTTCCTTGTTTACTTCCAGCACGGCAGATACCCGGGTAGTGATACGCGGTTTGGCGAACAAGGTATTTTTATCGTACCGGAAGGCGGCAGCCAGGCTCAGTTTTTCGCGGATTACTTTTTTGGTGAGATGGGCGTATGCGCTGTACTCCGCCACATCAATGGGGCTGTCGTTATCCGGGAACAGGGTGCCTTTGGAATCCAGCCGGTAAAGACGGTAATTCAGTCCTGCAATCAGCTCCGCAAATTTTACGAGGTGCGTAAAATTATACTGCGTTTCTGCATTAAACAGGCGGCTTTTATCGGTGAACAGGGTACCTCCTTTTGAGGTGGGGATGTTGGAGATACTGTCTTTCAGATGCAGGAACTGCGCGCTGCCGGCGTCGGGGCGGCCCTGGTCGGCGAATGCCCTGGCCAGGTTGCTGGCATCGATATAGCTTTGGCCCTGCGACATGGCTTCCAGCAAAGCGCTGGTATACTGCGGGTACCAGCCATCGCCGGTGTTGCCGTCGTAGCTGGGCTTCCAGGCTTCGTTGATCAGCTGCGCCGTGGGCATGGCAATAATGGTACGACCCGAATTTTCGCGGGAAGTATAGGCCCGTACAAACCAATGTTCTGCTTTTAATTCAGCGCGGTATTGTCCCAGGTGGAAGTCTTTGAGTGCATAGCGGGTATCATTGCTGTATACCGCGTTGCCTTGCCCGTAGGTACCGGACACGATGGCCTCCAGCTTCGGTTTAATCTTATAACGCAGTTCCACATTGGCTTTGAACATTTTGGCATCGCTGCTCAGGTAGCCGTATTCGGGGTAGCCGGTGCGGGCTACCATATGCCTGCCTTCCGCGAGCATGGGCGAAATGATAGGTTCCAGTTCCGGCACCTGCGCCAGGGCCCCTTCCAGGAAAGGGTTGATGTCTACAGATGTTTTGCTGCCGTAAATATTTACGCCGTTATAGTTAGGGTCCTGCCTGGGGCCACCGGGACCATTGGTGTTGGTGGTATCGTTCGCCATCCAGTCTTTCGCCTGGGTGTACTGCACATTTATTTTAAAGGCGAACTTGTCGTTTACCTTTTTGCCCCAGCGCACGGTCCAGTCGTAGTAAGGCGATGGCCCCAGCGGATCGTTGGCCTTCCCTTTTTTAACGTGATTCACCCCTTGCGTGATCTGCGCGCTGAGGCCCTGGTATTTGAACGGGTCCTTGCCGGTCATCACCATTGTGCCATTGAGGCCGCGGGAGCCATACAAGGCAGACGAGGCGCCGGACAACACTTCGAGGTTGTCCACGTCCAGTTCCGTGAGGCCAATAATAGCGCCGATGGGGAAGTTGAGACCGGGCGCCTGGTTGTCCATTCCATCCACAATCTGGGTGAAGTTGGTGTTACCGCTGGTATTGAAGCCGCGGGTGGTAATGGTGGTGAACAGGAGGCTGGAGGTGGTAACATCCACGCCTTTGAGGCCCTGCAGCATATTATAGTAGCTGGGCTGCGGGGAGTTGATGATGTCTTTGCTGCTGATCCTTTCAATGGTAACCGGGGATTCTATTTTCTTTTGTACAAACCGGCTGGCAGAAACCACCACTTCTTTTCCCAGTACCGATGCGGGCGACAGCTCAATGCGCTGGAAGCCGGGACCCGAAATGATGATTTCTTTTGTTTCAAAGCCTACCGATGACAGTATAAGGGTAACAGGATAATTTTTCCGGGTGGAGAATTTGAAGTTTCCCTGGTCGTTGGTATAGTCGCCGTTCTGTGCTTCCTTCATGGTAACAGAAACAACGGGCACTACTTCCTGGGTAACGCTGTTACGAACGTTGCCCGAAATCACAATCTGTGCATTAACCGTAAGGCATACCCCAAACAGGCAAACCATACTTATAATTATGGATCTTAACATCGGCAGGTGGGATTTAGATGGCTTGGTTGTGTATCATTTTATCGCCTTATGGGCATAGCGATATTACCAAAATACCGGGACTGAAAGTATTGGTACCATTGACTTTGGGGCGAAACCGGGGCTATTGGGGGTAAAAATCAGGACGTGGGGGCGAATCTTTCCTGGAAGGCGTTTAAACAGGTAGCCGATACCGGCACACAGATGTCATGAAGACCCTCCAATTCCAGGTAATGTCCTTTTGTATTTTTCTTAAAAAGAACCACTTTGGAGATGTTCACCAGGTAAGAGCGATGTGCGCGCACAAAATTATCGGGCGACAGGTACGATTCCAGTTTCTTCAGGGACGTTCTGATGAGTTCTTTGCTGATCGTATTTCCGGAGATATAAAAAACCTGCACATAGTTATCTTCTGCTTTCATGAGCAGTAACTTCCCAGGGTGCAGGGTGAGTACGGGTTTATCATGTTCGTCACGGATCAGGATACAGGGATCGCCGGTTTTGATCACCTGTTCCTTTTCCAGGCTTTTGAGCTGGGCCATCTTCTCCCTGGTAAAAAACCACAGGAGGGAGATGCAGTAAGGCAGCGGTAAAATAAGCGCGATATAACGAAGGGTGGTGATAAACTCCGCCCAGGTAAGGAAAAAAGTATCTGTAAGGGTTACATCCACAATGGTAACCATAACGGCCACGCCTACAATTTCACCCAGGAACCAGCAGAGGTAAGTGGCGTTGGTGAGCTTGCGGCGCCATTTTAACCGGGCCAGCCCAAACTGTGAGATGGTAAGTACTACCACCCCGCATAAGGTAAATATGAGGAACAATGCCATCAGGGATAGCTGTTGTCCTTCATACCACATATTAATATTAAAGGGCAGGAAGATATACATGAACAGGAAGCTGAAAACGCTGCAGAATGCGATCAGGGAAATCCTGTTGGCTACGGAATCCAGTAAAGTAAAGCGGGGTTGCTCTGCAGTATACCGGGAAATGAGTGGCAAAGTAGGCAAGCTTTTCATGTAGTGGATGATTTACTTTAATTAAGTTAAGTAAAAAAGCCGGAATCCGGATGCAGTGAAGGTTAAAACCGGGGCTCCTCTCCCGGCTTCAGTTCTTTTCCCCGCAGCTTTTCGGCTGTGGCAAAAGCGTCGTCCGGCAATGCCTTGAACCCCTTAGGCGCTTTGGCCGCAGGTCCTTTGTAAATGCCGATGAAAGGCTTCGGGAAGGTTCTGCGGGTAACGGGGTCGGTCATACGAAAAAACTGCGGATACCAGCCCTGAACGGGGCTGTTGTCCGGCAGCGGTTTTTCTGCGGCCTTATTCCTGTTGGCGAGTATAGCATCCAGGGAGATGTGACTGACAGCGGCCGCCGAAAAGAAATAAACTTTTCGCCCGATCAACCTGCCATTCTTTGCGCCCTTGAAAACACCGGCGTGGTGCCATTCTGTGGAAAATACGCTCAGTTCCTTTGCCGATATTTTAGTATTGAATTGCTTCGACAGCAATACTGCTACTTCACCGGCTTTCAATAAACCCTTTGCTTCGGCATCCTGGTAATTCTCAGACTTTCCCTGCCGCAGGTAATCACTCCTTTTCATGCCGGAAAGATACAATTAAGTGATATAAAAGCAGGCCCACCGGTGAATAATGCGGTCTTTTCAATAATCTGGCATATGTGTTGATGTTACGGGGCGTATATCCCCAACGGTTCCGCCTGAAAAACTGATGGAATCATTCAAGGAACTGCATCATATCATCTTAAAACAAGAAAAATGGCAAACAAAAGTACTACCGGCAAGAAAGCGGCTGCTGCAAAAGCACCGGCAAAGAAAGCAGCTGCAAAGGCCCCTGCAGCCAAAGCACCTGCAGCTAAAGCGCCCGCTAAGAAGGCAGCACCAGCCAAAGCAGCCGCCACAAAACCAGCTGCCGCTAAAAAAGCAGCAGGCGCCTCTGCCGGTTCCGGTCTTAAAAAACCACTCACACCCTCTGCAGAACTGGCCGCTGTTATTGGTACCACGGCATTGCCAAGAACCGAGATCGTAAAAAAAGTATGGGATTACATTAAGAAGCACAATCTGCAGGATACTGCCAACAAACGCATGATCAATGCAGATGATAAGCTGAATAAATTATTTGGCGGAAAGAAGCAGATCTCGATGTTTGACCTGGCCAAAGTGATCAGCGTTCATGTGAAATAAATACCGGGCAAAGTAAGGTTAACCGGCAATAAGAGGGCGCCTCCGGCTAAATACCGGAAGCACCCTGTTGTTATTTTATGCCCTCCCCACTCAGGAAGCAGGTTCATATTTCATTCTCAGGATCTCTTCTTCAATATCCACCAGCTCATGATACTTCCGGATCAGCTCATGCGCCGTAGCAGGATCCTTGTTTAGCTCGTGCAATACGCTACGCTGGTGATTCAACATCTTCAGGTATACTTTCTTATATAAAAGATGGTCCACCCCTTCTATTTTATTGTGCATGGACACGGTTTTGCGATGCTCCAGGTCTTCCCGCAGCTGTTTCAGCGAGGGATTTGCCTTTACCTCTTCAGGATAATGATTATCCAGGAAACGGATGCTTCCTTCCAGTAACCGGTCGCGGATAATCCGCTCCTGTTCTTCCACGGGAAGGTGTTTGTCCGGGTCTTCCATGTCCACCCATTTGATCACGAAGGGCAACGAAAGCCCCTGCGCCACCAGCGTAAGCAGGATCACCGTAAAGGTGATGAACAGGATCAGGTTGCGTTGCGGGAAAAGCGCGCCGTTATCCATGTATACCGGGATGGATAACGCCGCCGCCAGCGACACCACTCCCCTCATGCCCGCCCAGCCTATGATAACAGGGCCTTTCCAGCCCGGCCGGCTATCGGCAGTAGTGATATATCTGCTGATAAAAACGGTGAATGCGGAGGCCGACAGCGTACAAAGCAGGCGGGTCACAATCAGCACCACAGTGATAATAACGCCGTATTTAATTGCTTCCGAAAGGCTCACAGTACCCAGTTCTTTGATGATCACAGGCAGTGCCAGCCCGATGAGCATAAACACCAGTCCGTTCAGCATAAATCCCAGCGTGGCCCATACATTGGCGCCCTGTAGCCGGCTCCGGTAACTCAGGATATGCTGGCTCCGGGAAGAGAGGAACAATCCGCCGCTTACAACGGCCAGTACACCAGAACCATGAAAATATTCGGCCGTAATATACATTACGTAAGGCGCTGTAAGAGTCAGGATCACATCCATCTCCGTACCTGTAGGCAGCCAGCGGTGAACCGCATAATATAACAACGCCACCAGCAAACCAATGGCAATACCCATCACAATGGCCACCACAAAGCCCGTTGCCGCTTCATGCAATACAAATACACCGGTGGTTACAGCCGTTCTGGCAAAGGTGAACACAATCAAACTGGAAGCGTCGTTCATCAGGCTTTCCCCTTCCAGGATGGCGGAAATCCTTTTCGGTACTTTCACGTATTTCAGGATGGTAGTGGCAGATACCGCATCCGGCGGCGATACAATACCGCCCAGCACAAAGCCCAATGCCAGCGAAAATCCCGGGATCAGCGCATGCGATACTACCGCTACTACGCCGGAGGTAACAATCACGATTAAAAAAGCAAAAATGGAGATCACCCGCCGCCATCGCCAAAGTTCTTTCCACGAAGTATACCACGCCGCTTCATATAATAATGGCGGCAGGAAAATCAGCAGGATCAGTTCAGGGTTGATTTCAATGGAAGGAAAAAGCCTCAGCATGCTGAGTCCCAGTCCGCCGAGCACGAGAATGATCGGATAGGCAATTTTCAGCTTCTGCGCAATCATCACCAGGACCAAAATAAAAAAGATCAGTAAAATGTGTTGGATAACGGTAGTGAGCATACTAAAGATTCTGGTTCTTAAATTTCTTTCTCAAGTTAATATGTTTTCCCGATACCATAAAGATGCCTTCTCCCCTGTAATGCACCGTTTTCGGGTACTTTGGATAAACAGCCGCCCGGGCGCTCACCACTTCCAGGATAAAGAAATTGTATCCTTTCAGGAGTTGCGTATCGGCCACCCTGCATTCATAGTTCGCATAGCACTCCTTTATCAATGGCGCTTTCACCATGTTTCCTTCCTCTTCCGTAAGACCGAATTTCCGGAACTTATCCAAATGAGCGCCGGTGGTGTTGCCGATCCCTACGATCTCTTCTACCAGGTGAACAGCAGGAATATTGATCACACACTCGCCGCTTTTCCGGATCATCTCATAACTGTGATTGGCGGCAGTGATCATACACCCTATCAGCGACGGGGAAAACTCCATCACGGTATGCCACCCCATCGTCATGATGTTGGTGTGGTTTTTCCAGCGGGAACTGACCAGCACAATGGGACCGGGTTCCAGGAATCTGCGGATCTCCGCTACCGGCAAATCTGCCTTTTTGTAAGCTCTTCTCATAACAGGCTATTTTAGTGCAGGGCTGCAATAATCATACACAACAATGGCCGCCACACATTGTTGACCTGCAGTGGAAGATCGTTAATCCTATCAAGCAAAGGAAGATCTTCGCCGCTGTGTTTATTCTTATTAAATTAGAAGGCAGGCGCATCCGCCTGTTATTAATAAACCCATGACATCAAAGACATTTATATCCGTCATTTTCACCGGCTTTCTTCTTTTCATCCATCATTCATTACCGGCGCAGCAAACCGATACAAAGCGCCTGCTGAATAATGTTCCCCTGGTAATGATGCCTGCTGCCCCGGATGATGCGAGTTTCACCATCCCTTTAAATGAAAAACCAACCGTTATTGCCACGGCGCCCGAAAAAGAAACAAAGCAGCACTTCCCTGTTATCATCAGCTCCCGGCTGGATAAAGGCCGGATACTGATTATAGGGTCTGATCAATATTTTAAAAAGCCCCTGTTAAAGGATAAGCACATACAGCAGTTGCTGCGGAATTCAATTACATGGGCTGCCAATAGCAACAGCAAAACCATCCAGGTATGGGGCAGCAACAGCGATCTTCCATCATTTTTACATCTCCTGAAAGGATATAAAAATATAGCCGATACCGTTAGTATCAACCCGTCAACCGGCATTATTATCCTGACGCAGGAAATTACCGATACCGTTAAAAGAAATAACCTGGAAGCATTTGTAAGAAAAGGAGGCGCCTTAATATTTGGTTCTCCTGTTAACAGCATTTTAAACCAGCAGAAAATAAATTATTTTGACATGGGCTTAAACCAGCTTTTTATTAAAGCAGGTATGTTTCATGTTACCTCGACGCTGAAACCGGAAGATAAAAAAGGAACGCTGACGACCAGTTCCATTCCTGCTTACGTTAATATTTCTTCCTTACTGGCCGCATTTAAAACACCCGGATTTATACCCGCAGCTGCTGAAGCAGACAGCTACAGCAGTACCATCGCCAACTATTTGTTTAATAACCCCGATACCACTGCTATATCAAATGAAATCAGGGCAATGTTTGGGAACCGGCAGGAGCCAATCATTCCATCTCCCGCACATCCTCTCTGGAAAGAGGATATAAAAAACCGGCTCACCTACCATGTGCAAAACTACCTGGAAATGCAACGCCAGCAACGACATACCGACACCGGGTATATCCATCCTGCCGGCAAAATATTTCCCGGAGAAGTGAGTAAAACGGCTCAAAGAGTGAATGAGCAGGTAGTTATCCCCATAAAAAAAGGCACACAGGGTTTACTGGAACCCGACGGCGTTTTTTACAGGTGGCACAGCACCGGCTTATATGTGGCTGCCGGCGATACCGTAAGTATTACCATTTTCCCAGGCTGTATTCCGCAACAGCTGAAAGCGCAGATAGGCGTACATGAAGACAATCTAAATCATATGGACTATTATGTGCGCCATTACGATAATCTGACGAAAACTTTTGAACTGGACAAAACCACTACTACTATTTTTTCCCCGTTTGGAGGACTGCTCATGATTAAGGTGCCCGACACCACTTCGCTGACAACAATTAACGTTCAGGTAAACGGAGCGGTTAAAAGTCCTTACTTCAAATCGGGCGTTACCAGTATGGCCGACTGGAAAAACACCATCCGCAACTACCCCGGGCCGTGGGCTGAACTGGCCACTGATAAAATTATTCTCACAGTGCCTTCCTACCGTATCCGTCAACTGGACGACCCTGAAAAACTCATGAAGTTCTGGGATGAAGTTATGGATGCTGATGCCAGGCTCGCGGATATTGCTCCCGACAGGGTTCATCCGGAAAGGATTATTATTGATCAACAGGTGGCCTTCGGTTATATGTACACGGCGCCGCATAAAATTGTAGCGCCCGACGATGAAAGCTGCACCCTGATGCTCGATGAGGCGCAACTCCGCAGCAAAGGCTCCTGGGGACATTTTCATGAACTGGGCCACCGCCACCAGTTCTGGGGCATTGATTTCAGCGGCCTCGGAGAAGTAACGGTAAACCTCTACACCATGTACGTATACGACCAGGTACTGCATAAAGGACTTTATAATCATGAAAACATCAGCAGCAGGCAGGCCGTTATTGATGAAGTGAAGAACTACATGAAAGGCCAGCCCGGCTTCGACAAATTTTGCGAAGACCCGTTCCTCGCCTTAAAAATGTACATCGAAATAATTGAACAATTCGGGTGGCAGCCGATTGCTGAAGTCTTCAAAAAATACCGGTCCTTACCCGCCTCACAATACCCCGTATCAGAGGCGGACAAAAGGGATTACTGGTTTACGTGCATCAGCGCCGCCACGCAAAAAGATCTTTCCCTCTTCTTTGAAAAGTGGCAGGTGCCTGTTACTGAAAATGCGAAGAAGGCAGTACGTAATTATCCCCCGTGGTTGCCGGAAGAACTCAGGTAAATATTTTTACTGTTGATTTCTCCGGAAACTTTCCGGTGTCATGCCGGCATTTTTACCAAAGAAGGTGACGAAATACGATGCGCTTTCAAACTGCAGTTCTTTGGCTACTTCTGCCACCGACAATCCCGTGTAATGCAGCAGGCGCTGTGCTTCCAGCGTGATCCTTTTGCGGATCAGCTCTCCGCTGGACAGCCCGTTGTATTCCCTGCACAGTTTATTCAGGTAGTTGGTGGTGATATTTAATTGCCCCGCGTAAAAGGAAGGGGTTTTATGCTGTATGAAATGCCCCTCCAGCAACAATTTGAACTGCCGCAGTTTTTCTTCTTTATTACTTTTCCGCTCTATTCCGGAGGAAGGGTTGAAATGCCTGTCGAGGTTACAAAGCAGGATATTCAGGTACGACCGCAGCACGTTACCGGCGCCTTTGTCCCTTCCATAAAATTCCTGGTGCATAAACCGGGTGATCTGGTTCCATTCTGTTGCCTTGTTTTCTTCCAGGCATACTTCGTGTATGCTTTCTTTGTTCAGGAAAGAAAAGTTGAGCAGTACATTATTGTTATATCTCAGGGAGAAAAAACTTTCTGTAAAGCAGATCACGTTGCCGCGGGCGGTGTTGTTAATATGTATGCTGCATATGCTGCCGGGTTTCACACAAATGATTTTCGGATGATCCAGCCGGATAACAGTGCCGTCAATTACCGCGGTGCCGTGTGCGCTTTCGATGCACAGCAGCATGTAGAACATTTGCCTGTGGGGCTGTTCTAGCAGCGGGTACTTTTCAGGTATACATCCGAGGCTGCCTATCCAGAAAAAATCATTACCGGTGTCAAACATGTCAGCAGATAACACAGCTATTTCGCTGGATTTCATACTCATGTAGTAGCTTAATGATGTTGAACGTAAGAAGAGGAATTACGCCATAGTAGCGGGAGGCCGGAATACCTGCCTGATAAGCAGTTGAGGGAAGCAGGGCGACTGGTAATCGCAGAAGGTGACGAAGCTTTCCGGTGATATGGGTTTTACCGGGGCAAGATCATATTGCTGGCAGAAGAGGGTGATTTCTTTAAGCCGGAGGCCTGTGGTGTTTTCGGGTTTATCGTTTTCTTTTATTTTCTTTTCCAGGAAGCAGGAGCCTTTACAAACCGGGATAAGATCGAACCGGTTGATACAAAGTTCGGAGGCGATATAGTTCCTGTTAAGATAAAATGCGGCTACTATCCAGCAGTTACCCGTGCTTTGTAAAAGCATGATACACAAAAGCCATATGGATAGTATTCTTTTCAATTTTCTTTTAGTAAGATGTTAATATCGTTTATCAGCCGGGTTGTTTCCTGTGGGTCTGTGCCGTTATATACCCCGCGTATGTGCCGGGCTTTATCCACCAGCAGGAGTCCGCCGCTGTGTACAAAGCCCCCGGGAGCGGTGCTGTCTTTATACGCCGTGGAAAAATATCCTTTTTCTGCCAGGCGGTAAATGGTATCCTGGTTACCGGTAACAAAGCGCCATCTGGGGCCTGTCACTTCCAGGCCGGCTGCATATGCCTTCAGCCGCGGGATGGAGTCGTCTTCCGGATCAATGGTGTGCGACAGGAAGCGGATGCCATCGTTTGTTTTAAAGGTGTTGTACACCTTCTTCATCTCCACAGTCATCTTCGGGCATATATTCGGGCACGACAAAAAGATAAAATCAGCCACATAGATCTTACCGGCAAAGGACTGTTCATTTACGGCCAGACTATCCTGATCCGTAAACGAAAACGGTGGAACGACCGGGTAAATGGTGTCATACACCGTTTTCCCGTTATCCTGACGCGCTGTTACCGCAGGCTCGCCCAGTATGGGCAGCTTTTTCGCCGGCGATGCACATCCGGATACCAGTAAAGCCAGCAGGAGTATCTTCTTCATTACTTCATGACAAGTGTGTAAGCCGCCGGCTTTAATAAAAAGCTATCCTTGCAGGCGGAGGAGCAAAATCCGAGAACGGCGCCCTGATAATGTGCAGTATCATAAATCCCTGCCTTGATGGGCATCCTGCATATGGGATCTCTCCGATTGGCTACCAGCGAGGTATCGTACTGAACTTCCTCCGGGGTTGCCGCCATTGAGGAATCGCTCGTTTCGTGGCTGGTGTTGCCGCCGCAGGCGGCCAGTGTAGTCATTAAAAATAATCCTATATAAGCCTTCATGCCTGTTTATTTTTCATTACCAGCCGCAAAAATAGGGATTAAAATGAAGGGAGGGGAAAAATGAACGGGACAATAGTTTAGAAAAAGGTTCCATTCGAAACGTGTAAACCTAATCAGGACTATACTCCCTATACCAGGCCCAGGCATACGCCATTATAGGATAAGCCGTAGATAACCCGTATATAAGCCGTATATAAGCCGTATATAAGCCGTAGATAAGCTGTATCTAAAGAGATACGGCTTATCTATAACTTATCAGTATTTTATCTAATGCTTTAATACGGAATTTACCAACCTGGCATCAGGGTGCCCCCTTCTTTGTACCTTTATTGGCTATGGATATAAGAGATGCCATTGCGCTGATAAATCATACACCGGTTACTGACAGAGCCCAAACCGTTTGGGCGGATCTTGGATGCGGGTCAGGTTTGTTTACCTATGCCTTAGCCAACCTGCTGGCAACTGGCAGCACTATTTATGCGTGGGACAAAGCACGCCCTGCGTTATCCAGCCTGCCCAATCCTCATCATATTACTATTCAACCGGGGCAACTGGATTTTCTGAAAGATGATATACCCGTATCAGGGCTAAACGGTATCCTGATGGCCAACTCCCTGCACTATGTACCCGGGAAGCCGGCCTTTATTGATAAAATAAGTACGCATCTGCAGGAAAACGGTGCTTTCCTGATAGTGGAATATGAAACTACAAAAGCCAATCCCTGGGTACCCTACCCTGTGCCGTTCCATGCTTTGAAAGCGTTGTTTCATCAGGCAGGATTTACATCTGCTGTGAAGCTGAACGAAAGACCTTCCCTGTATGGATCCGGGCATATGTATGCAGCGATGTTCAGCCGCAGGATGCCGGGATAAAAAAACAGCAAGGCGGATAGTACCACCTTGCTGTTTTTACCGGGATAACCAGTGTGTCCGTACTATTTCAACCGGCCTATCCTGCTGATACCTTTAATACCACTGTGTATTTCCACTCCTCTTTTGAGCGTATTGGCAGCCACATCATACTTAGCCACGAACCAACGGGCGTCGTCGGTTTTCAGCACTACATATACTTCGTTGCCGTTCTCAGTATAAGTGTCCATTGTTATTTGTACTTTACCTAATCCAAAACTGTTCAGGTCCTTGATTACTTTTTTATTGCGCACATCAATGATGTAAGAACCCATAAGGGCCAAACCGTTTTTAATATACACATGGTGATCCGAGCCGGCGTAGTCGCCCCAGCTAACGGCACCACTTATATTGCCCACTTCTTTCAGATCATATGCGTAATCAGGATCTATTACTGTAGTGCCGCTTTTTATGCGCAGCAGGCCATATGTTTTATTTTTGCTGATGGTAGAAAAATAATAATCGCCGTTTTCATCTGTAAAGCTGGAGGAGCTGGCATACCAGGCGCCGGATACGTGGCCCAACCTGTTGTCCTTTAACAGTTTCACATTGGTTAAGGCCGGGTAATCGCAAACCAGCATATAGGCGGTATCCAGTTTGGTAATCCAGTCGTAATAGAAACCAATAAATACCTTATTATCCCTGATAGAAAAACTGGATGGCGTAAGCGGAATATCTTTTTTTGCCATTGGGTTTCCGTTATTATCATAAATGGTAAAGCCGGGTACCGGGAACTTTACCGGGTTATTCGATTTAATGGTCATGGCTGCGGTATCAATAATATACAGGTTCTTTTCAATGACATCTTCTGCCTGGTTGTATTTTACTTCCCAGCTGAGAAAGTTTAAACCACTGTTATTGAAAAAGGTTTTCATCATCCCTAGCTGCCAGGATCCTGCACTGGCCACTATATTACCCAGCTCTTTATATTTACCGTTGATGATCCGTTGTTTACTGATAATGTTACCATCCTGCGTATAATAAAAACTACCCTGGTAAAAAACGCTGTAGATATCTGCCCAGGAAGTAATATTATCCGGCTCAATACCGGAGTTCACCGGGCTAAGCAGGGTATCTTTCATGAGATCGGCGGTGGTTAATGTATAATAGTTCTCACTGCTGGATGAATTGCCTACCGTCACGAAAATAGCGTACTCTTTTGTTTGTTTCGTATCATCCGGTTTATTGCCGGTATCGGGCGTTTTACTGCATGATTGTATGAATGGCATAGCGAATGCAGTTGCCAGTAACATACCTGCTACATTTAACTTTTTCATTTTGTTATTTTATATTAAATATTGAACTACATTAATGATACTCTCAGCTTTACATAAAAAGCACGTCCGGGTTTCTGCAACCTGAAATTGTCGTATACCCTTTCATCTGTAAAGTTTCTCGCCTCCATAGAAATGTTGTATACATCCTGTTTCCAGCTGTAAGCCAAAATGAGGCTGTGTACAGTTTGACCCGGGACAAAGTTTTTACTGCCAGGACTGCCTAATTTTGCCCAGGTGAGATAAAACCAATGCATGTACTGATACATATAATTTAGCTGTATCCTTGTTCCCTTTCCAACCAGGTCGCGTTTGCCGAGCATTAAACTGGCGTTGCCATACATCCACGGGCGGTTGGGCAACTGTTCCTTATAGGTAAGACTGATCTGCGAATTGGTAGAATCGGTATACTTCCAGTTATCCACTGCTTTATCATAGCTGATGTTGGCAGAAAGACTTATCATATCCTTATAGCCGTACCTGGCTTCCGCCTCAAAACCATAGAGTGTTACGCCGGGGAAATTGCGGCTTTGGGTGTGAATATTATCTGATAATACCTGCGATGCGATGTAATCTTTAGAATTCCTGTAAAACACCGATGCATCCAGGTTGATAAAATGCTCTCCTATAAAATGATTGTAATAGGCGCCGAGGTTGAAGTTGTCGCTACGCTCCGGTTTCAGATCGAGATTGGATACTACAAACTGTCCATTACCAAACAGGGCGGTCATCTCCGGTAAATTATATCCTCTTTCCACGGAACCTTTTATTCCCCAATCCGGCGTAATGCGGTAACGAAGCGCCAGTGATCCGCTGGGGAACCCGAAGAAATCTTTACGGGTATAAATTTCGCCGCCAACAGGTTTCCCGGCATCGTCAAACACTCTTCCGTCTAAGGTTGCTTTGGTGGTCATACCGTAATATTTAAAGGATGCCACACTGATCAACTTCTTCTTCAGCCATTGTCCCTGCCAGGCCAGTCCTATGATATGTTTGCCCTGTTTACTGGGTAAACCCGAAAGATCTTTTTTATTGGGATTGGTTTCCGCTTCGTCATATATCTTCCGCCGGGTTGTATTAAATGTATAGTTCAGGTTAAGACTGTGATTATTTTCTTTATCAAGATTATAATTAAAGTTGGCCCTTGCCGTATAGCTATTATCAAAATATTTTGTAAATACTTCGGGAATCCTCTCTCCTCCGGCGTTGGCGGCCCAGTGACCGGTCCAGTCGTAGCGATACAGGGCTGTATCCCTGTTCACATCTTTATTGCTGGAATAGTTTGCATAGAGATTGGCAAATAACCCGGGAACGATAAAATTATCTTTCCGGTATTTGATGGTTGGCATGAGATATTTGTTTTCCGTCCAGAAGCCTCCCATTACTGAATTAACAGTAGATCCCAACTGATGCTGCTTCTTATTTTCTCCATAGGTAAGGCCGATGGTGAACCAATCGGCCCACTTTACTTTTTCATAGCCTACTTCCACTTCTCCCATGGCAGAACGGTAGGTATCGTAAAAACGCCTGGCTTTATCGATGCTTACCTGTCTGTACGTGCCGGTTGCCTCATCACGCTTTACAATGCGCAAATCCACGTTGTACACGGAGTCGCTGTACATCATATAATTATTATCGGAGTAGTTATAATAGGTGCTGGCTCGTAGTTTCAGGCCGATTTTACTATCCCTGATCCCGCCTGTAAGCGCTACCTGGTGGGTATTGAAAGAGCCATAGCTATAACTGGCGTCCAAAAATTTACGGTTCTTTTGTTTCGTAATAATATTAACGGCGCCTCCCATCGCGTCTGATCCCAGGTGAGCCGGCACAACACCTTTATATACTTCGATCCGGTCTATCAGGTTTACGGGGATATTGTTCAACGTCATTGAGCTGCCGTATTGATCCATAGGGATATCATCAATATAAATTTTGGCAGCCAGTCCATTTACCTGGAAAGTAAAATCAGACCCAACACCTCCCGACTCCCTTACCAATACGCCTGTAGTACGTTTTAACACCTGGTTAATATCTGTTGATATGTTACCATATTCGTTGACGTCTATCACATTTACATTAAACCCCGATTCTTTCAGCTGTTTTACTTTATACTGATTATTACCTGTTCCTGCAACGATGACCTCATTCAGCTGGCGATTATCTTCCGTTAATGTAAAATCAATATGGGTGGACTGTCCTGCTTTCAGATAAACATCCCTTGTTTGCGGACGATATCCGATGGATGATACATATACCGTCACCTTACCCGACCGGCTGGTACTGATATCATAATTACCAACGGAATCTGCAATTGCGCCCGCATATTGTTCGTTGTTTATTTTAATAGATGCGCCGATCAGCGGTTCTCCCAGTTTGCTTTTTACCTCGCCGTAAATATGACTATCTGTTTTGGTTGCTTGTTGTTGGCCCATAGCAAGGCCGGTTACCAGGAGCAAAAATCCTGATAATATCAATGTAGAAATATGTTTCACCTTCTTTTACACTTAAAATTTAAAAAATCGACAGATACTATATTCAGATAATGATGGTGGTATAGCCATTATATTTGGCATTGATCTTCGCCGCATCCAGCTGGCTGTTTATACCCGTTGCAATGGCTTCCGGAACCGGCGCAGATTGTTGGGAATAAAGATATTTACGGTTACCGCTTTCCCGGTGTTCCGTGATAAATCCTGCTACATAAGTTCTTTTTCTTCTGCACAGAAATTTGATCATACCACTCCCTCTCTCACTACTTGTTTTTAAATACACCCATATATCCTCCCCTTTCTGGTTATTAATGATCAGAGAATTTGTATACAGCAGGCAGTTCTTATTGTCCACATACCTTAATCCACTGTTTGCCGATTCGGACAATAAAAGATTCCCGATATGTTGCTGCGCCAGCAAGTTGCTCCGTGTGTTATCAATCACTACGTAAGCGCTTTCGGGAGGCAGCCTGTTAAATCTATTCCACGAAATAATACCTGCACTGAAAAGCAGGAGCAAACAGGCAACCATCTCCACATATCTTCTTCTCCGTTCCCCGCCTATGGTACGTTTATGAATCTGCTTCCACATACGATGTTTCGCATCCTCACTATCGCCTGCTGCCCGGTTGCCGCTAAAAGCGCCCGGTTTCAACAACCATTCTTCCACGGCTTGTTTTTCCTCCTCATTGCAATGTTCATGATAGTACCTGTAAAGCAAGGATTTGTTTACGTTCATAATAACATAGTATCGAATACCCGCACGATGTCCCGGTGCATTTTCTTTTTATTCTGCTTATGACACTTTAATGGCTTTCCCTGTTTAATTTTCCCGAATGCGAAAGTCTTTTTCCCGAATTGTAAAACACCGTATGTGCAATGCGTTTACTTTTATGCCCGGCAGCATTTTTTATCAAAAATATTTCAATCATGCTTTGTGGTTAACAATGATCCTGTATCTAAAAGATCTACCTTCATTATTGATGAAGCATCTTTTGTTGCGCTATATAATCGTTACTGGTATGACGCATTATCATTAGCGCGGCAACTGATACAAGATAACTTTGTTGCAGAAGATATTGTACAGAACATTTTCATTTCACTATGGAAAAGAAAAGACTTCCTGCGGATTGATCAACCTGTTGGACACTATATAAAACGTTCTGTAAAATATGCAGTGGCCGCCTATATCCGGGACCGGTCGAAGAAAGAAACCATTCCCCTGGCATCATTGCCGGATGTTGTTCACACCACCACCGACGCTCCGCTGCTTCACAGGGAACTGCTGAGCAAACTGACTGGCTTTATTGAACAACTACCCGACCAAAACCAGAAAGTATACCATATGCGTTTCAACCATGCATTGAACAATCCACAAATAGCCAGTTTACTGGGCATCTCTGAAAAAACGGTCCGCAACCAGCTTTCGCTGGCACTTAGGCGTATACGGGCTTATCTTATAAAAGAAGGGTATTAATGTTGTTTGTGGTGCGATGAAAATTTGTGGGTGAAAATTTGCCGGATAAAGAAATATTTTTAATTTAGGGCCTCTTTCGGGATGTAGCGCAGCCCGGTAGCGCGCTTCGTTCGGGACGAAGAGGCCGCTGGTTCGAATCCAGTCATCCCGACTTGACTGGGAAAAGTGGTTAAAATACCACTTTCCCCATTTTTATTTTTGCCTGAAACCCGATTCAGGTTTTTGATTAGCTCAAATGCCCTATTTAATTTTAAAGTTCGAAATGTAATTTTCAAAGACTTCTATCTTAAAATTGAAGTTAGTGTTTGATACAGAAACATCCAGGCTTTCAAGATTAATCGCTTTATTGACACTGTTACAATCAAAGCGGTTATTTACTGCACCTGAATTTGGAGAAAAATTGGGAGTGAGTGTACGCACAATATATCGGGACATAAAAACATTAGAGCAAGCGGGAGTTCCAATTATAACAGAAGAAGGAAAAGGCTATACGCTTATGGACGGCTATAAATTGCCGCCGGCAATGCTTACAGAGGATGAAGCAAATGCTTTGATAACTGCTGAAAAACTGGTATTGACAAATAAAGACATTTCTCTTATAAAAAATTATGGTAAGGCTGTTACAAAAATAAAATCTGTATTGCGGAACGATACAAAAGACAATGTTGAATTACTTTCCAGGCGAATTGATTTTTGGCAAGCCTCAAATAATAATTATGAAGCCAGCAACCTGCTGTCTGTTGTTCAAAATGCAATTACCAATTTCCATGTGGTTAAAATTGAGTATCACGCTGCACAAAAAGATGAAATTGCACAAAGAAGCATTGAACCTTTTGCCGTTATTAATAAAGTTGGAGAGAATTGGTATTTAATTGCCTGGTGCCGTACCAGAAAAGATTTTCGGCTGTTTCGGTTTGATAGAATAAAAAAACTGCAAATCACAGAAGATACATTTACGCCACACAAAATCAACCTTCAGCAATACCTGGAAAATTACAGAAAAAATAATTTTTCAGACCCCTGACACAGGGTTGTCACAACCCGTTTTTAGTTTTGTGCTATAATCTTAAAAAATTAAAATTATGTATAGCAAAGAAGCTAAAAAAATCAAAATAGTTCCCGAAAATTATTCTGCTGTTACGCCCTGGGTTATTTCTCCATCAACGGAGAAGTTAATTGAGTTTCTGAAAGAAGCATTTGATGCTGAAGAAATTCCAAACAGCATTATCAAAAACGAAAAAGGAAGCGTTATCCACGCAGTTATTAAAATAGGAGATGCCATATTGCTGCTGTTTGATGCAAGAGAAGGTTGGGCACCAACGCCGGTTTTTCTGAATTTGTATGTAGAAGATATCGACAAATCATATCAAAGAGCTTTGGCATCAGGAGCTACATCTGTAACAGATATTACAACGCTTTGGTTTGGCGAAAAGGTTTGCAGAGTTTTAGACCCTTTTGGAAATTTGTGGTGGATTAATCAACGTATTGAAGAAGTTGATTTTACCAATCCCGAAGAAGTTCAAAAAAGAGCATCTACTCCTGAAGCGATAGCAAAAATCGGATACATTCAGCAATCACTGGACGAAGCGGTAAAAATCCAACAACACTTCCTGAAAATAAAAACAGAAGATTGATTGTCAATAGTTCGGTACTTTTTTGAAAAAAGTACCGAACTATTGAACCTTATGACTCCTACTCCGTGATGGGTTTATTATAATTTATAAAATTCTTAATCTTTTGAATTTCAATTAAATCTTCTTTTAAATGGTTCGAAATTTGTCCAGTCATCCCGACTAAAAACGCCAAACTCGTTCTAAGAGCGATTTTGGCGTTTTTTTATTCACTTGCTAATTTTTGCAATTGGCTCATTGCCAATTACTTTGGGTTCGAATCTGGTTGAGCATTTTAAGCCTCAGCTTTTGTCTTAATCCTATTGGGGATATTCGAATGGAAATTTTCAGCCAATGTTTGTGTATATCAAAAACACAAGATCAATGAGATAGTTATAGTAGCCTCCCTCACAGTATTTTGAGTACTGAATTTCAGAAACATTAAATACAATCCTTTATAAAAGAATTTCATAGCTTTAAATGCAATTTATTTAAGCCTGTATTCCATTAGTTATCCCGATTCTTTTTTATCTCATCAATTGCATTCGCAAAATTTGAGTCTAAAAGAATTTCTCTATATTATTCTGTATAATTCTTCATAATCCAGCATCTCAATGCATCTACAGCCAGATCATTTAAATAAAATTCAACTGCAACTGAGTTCGAGTTAAATCACAAGGCTTTGCATGCTATTATGAACTTTTCAGGACAGTAACTTTGGACCTTTCAGGAAAGCCACTTTACGATTTCATACTGACCTTTGTACAATAAAATTTGCAGCAATGGAAACAACAAAAGCGTATGTAATCACAGGACCAACATCAGGAATAGGCTATGCCACTGCATTGGAACTAGCTAAATATGGTACGGTAATTCTTGTAGGCAGGAACCGCGATAAGCTCGATCAAGTACAAAAAACCATTGAGGAACGTGGACAAAAGGCGTTAAGTGTAGTGTGCGACATATCAGACATTAAAAAAGTAAGAAGCGCAGCAGAACAAATAGTTGCTCTAAAGCTTCCTATAACTGGAATGCTCAACAACGCAGGCATCATGTCATCAAAAGCTGCCAAAAATGTACAAGGCTGGGACATGACCTTTGCCACCAATCATCTCGGTGCTTTCGCATTTACCGAAGCACTATCGCCTCACCTGCCTGATGGGGCAAATGTGGTGTTTATAGCTTCTGCTATTGAAGACCCTGAACGCAAGCCGGCAAAAATCATGGGCATGCGCGGAGGCCGTTACATTTCCACTGAGGCAAGTACTCGTGGTGAATGGAAAGAGGGTGGATCAAAAATGGCAGGCATAGATGCTTATGCCACATCAAAGCAATGCATACTCGCCGCTACAATGGCTCTTGCACGTGAAAGTAAGAGATTGCATTTTAATGCCGTAGAGCCAGGAATAACCCGTGGCACCAGTCTGGGGGGTGAAAGCACAAATTCAGTTGTGCGCTTTATATTTGGCCACCTTATGGCCATTATACCACCTTTCTCCCATTACAGTAGCACACCTGAGAAGTCAGCAAGAGTTATTGCAAGGGTACTGATGGATGAAACGGGCCAGACAGGGATTTATTTTGATGAAAAAGGTAACCCAATGCAAGGTTCAGAGTTGTCGCGTGATCCCAAATTTCAGGATCGTGTTGTTGCAGAAACGAGAGGACTATTGCAGAAAGTATAGTAATTTGAATCATTATGATGAAAGTAACAAATGTGAATCCAGCATATGTCATTGATGAAATTTCATCTCAGCATTTTATTGATGAGCATTATTTCATCTACGTGGTAAAAGGAATAGTGGTGCTTTATGATGGGAGTAAATACCTGGAACTGAGGTCCGGGCAAAGTTGTATTGCCCGCAAAAACAGGTTGGGGCGCTACTATAAGATGAGAGAAGACGGCGAACTGGAGAAGGTAATTCTTAACCTCGATGAGCCCTTCCTTAGAAGGTTTTATAACAAGTATAAAACAACGATAGCAAAATTCGATTCTACTGAAACATGCATTCCTGTGAACAATAGCGAATTACTGGATAGTTATATTGGATCGCTGCATCAAATATATAGCCGTGGGAAGATAAGCGAACCCTTTTCGGAGATAAAACGTGAAGAATTAATATTGATTCTACTACAGAATCAACCGGAACTTGCAGGTTTGCTTTTTGATTTTGGCATCCCAGCCAAAATCAACCTGGAAGGGTTTATGGTTCGTAATTATACGTTTAATGTCAACATAGAACGTTTTGCATTTCTTACCGGCAGAAGTATATCTGCGTTCAAACGGGATTTCAGGCACATATTCAATGAAACACCAGGCCGATGGCTGGTACTGAAGCGTCTACAAGAAGCGTACTTCCTCATTGAACAAAAAGGTATGAAACCATCAGATATTTATATAGATCTTGGCTTTGAAACCTTGTCGCATTTTTCATTTTCGTTCAAAAAGCAATTCGGAATGACTCCAACAAATCTATCTGATAAAAGACAAAGATCAGCATGAAATAAAAGTTTGCAGTTCGAAACTTGTCCAGACTGCCTCATTCTGAGTTATGCAGAGTCATGTCAGCTTATGTAGGGTTATGCAGGTTGATGTTTAGTGATGTAATTATATGTTGAATTGTGCTGAGGGCTTGAATAAAAGAGTTCGAAATGTGTCCAGCCGCCCCGACCAACTATATCAAAGCATGAAGTTCAAAACATTAAATTTCATGCTTTTTTATTTAAAAAAGGGTGCATTTTTCCGCGGGAACTCAGTTGTACTTTCACAACCTTTTCGGCGAAAATCGTCTACAGCAGGCCACTTTCATCGGGATTTGATTTACAAGTAAAGCTCCTTTCCAGATTGTTTAGCCACCAGACGATGTAATAAAAAGCTGCCTTATACAGACAGCTTCATTCATTTCTTTGTCGCCCGGTTCTTAAGAGTTAAGATTAAGCATCTTGAATGTTTCCTTCATAATCGTCTTCATATTCTCCGATACTTCACACAGGGTACAGCCCAGGGTTTGTATCACGGTGGCAATGCCTTCCTCCTGAGCTACAAGATCCATCCGCAGCATAGCAGTACCGGTAAGAGCTGGCGTTCCCTGCAACCGGGCGAACATTTCGCAGGCGGTTTCTTTATCAGTACCAATAAAGAACCTGCCTGTTTCAATATAACCTTCCGGCACACGCATATTCATGATAATTTCATAGCTGGCTGAGGTCATATGAATATTTTTACGCTACCTGGATAGTACGTGGTCCTTTTTGTTTTGCTTCTTCTTTTTTCGGAATAGTAAGATGCAGCAAGCCATTCTCGTAGCGGGCGTTTATTTTGTCTTCGTCCACCACGTCTTTTGCCAGCTCAAAACTGCGCTGGAAAGACTGGTAGCTGAACTCCCGCCTTGTATAATTCTGTTCTTTCTTTTCCTCCTGCTGCTGTTTTGCAGAAGAAATGGTGAGCAGGCTACCATCCAGTGTAATGCTGAAGTCTCCTTTTTCCATACCGGGAGCGGCTACTTCCACTTCAAAAGCGTCCGTGGTTTCCTTAATATTCACGGCCGGTACAGTGGTACTGGTAGATGAGAAGTTATTGTTTCCCCAGTTGAAAAGTTCGCGGCCAAAAAAGTCGTCGAACAGCGAAGGGAATGCAGGAAATGTGTTCCCGTTTCTTTTGATCAGTGACATAATTAACCTCCTTTTAAATAAGTGAACAATAAATTGTTTTTAAATATCGGTTGGCCAACCTTTCGCCTTTGTTTCCGCAACCAGAATGCCAAGGCGGTCCGGGACTGATCTTTTTTCAGTAATCCTGTCATTTTTTCCCGGGAGCGAAATTTTTGTCAGTAGGGAAGTGTATAGCAATGTTGTGAGCCTGTCTTCATAAAACCCTTCAAGAGGAATTTTTCAGATGATAACCACTGCATCTAATAGTCTTACCAACGTCATCGAATTTAACGAGGCCAGCACACCAAAGCACTTTGACCTGAAGGCATTGTTATCGGACATCACACGATTATATGCCATGATGGGCTATAAAAAGAAAATAATCATCAGCCTGTTAAACGATCATGTCACCATCATTTTTTTTCGAGAATACAGTTGGTTGAACAGCCGCCCTGACAGAAAGCATTTCAAGTAATGAAATTCCAAAATTCATTTTGATTTTACCAGCTTATTTTAACACAAAACGTGCAGGAACTACCTGGTGAACCAAATGCTTTTCGGCGCAAATCCGCACCTGATTGGATGCCCAGTCGATCTGTCATCCCATTTCTGCTTTTCATACTGGCTTCTGACCCTGGAATCTCTTAGGCGACACCCACCGGTGCATAATGAAAAAAGGCACCTGCTCCCATTATACTGAAATTAAAAAGGCAAATTATACTTTCCGAACAAGGCTTTATTCTCAATGCTCTTTGCAAAGTTGGGTGTTTCTTCACGATTATGCGCGTCTGAGGCTTCCTGTCTGGCTTTAGCTGCCTGGGCAAGACTAATTCCATGCTCGCTGATGAACTTTTGGAATTCCGGGGTAGCAGTTGCATGAATACTGTTTGTATATCGGGTGGTCTTTTCATCTATACGCTCAGCCTTTAGCTCCCACAGGACCTGTACTTTGGATCGGCCACTGGCTGTGAGTGTGTCCGAAATGGACAACATACGACAATAGTCCGGACGATGGACTGTTGCTACGTAATGTTGAATAACCAAGGCATCGCCAATGGTTTCAACATTGATAGACATGGGCTCTCCATCATAGGTAGTTGTATTGCCCGCTGCGATATGGTGTGCGGAGCAGCGCTGGTATTCGGCGTCCGGCAGGTTAAGGAGCCAGTCAGCAATATTTACCTTTTCAAAGGGCGCATTGATAATTGCGCTTACAGTTGATGCAGACAAAGCATTTTCATTCGTTTGTTTGATTTCCATGATTTTTTGTTTTTGTTGAAACAAAGCTTGCAAATATTTCTAAATCGTAAAAACTCATTTTTTCGATTTAATACATCGATATTTTCGATTTATAAAATATAGATTTGCAATAAAAATGATAATGATATGGAATTACGACAATTGAAATATTTTATCCACGCTGCTGAACTACTCAACTTTACCAACGCTGCCGCTGAACTATACATCACCCAAAGCACGCTTTCGCAACAGATCAAGCAATTGGAAGATGACCTTTGCGTTCCCCTGTTCGACAGACTGGGTAAACGTGTCAGGCTTACGGACGCCGGTAATCAGTTCCTCTCACACGCCCGCAAGACGCTCAGGGAGGCTGATGAAGGGAGGCAGGTTTTACAAGATCTTATTGGTTTGAAGACCGGCAATCTCACTGTTGGGGCGACATATGGTCTCACAGCGGTATTGGTGGAGGCCATCGCGGCATTCAATGATCGTTACCCAGGCATTAGTATTCAAATAATTTTCGGCTCAACTGAATATTTGCTTGAATGTGTTTATAAGGCCAAAATTGACTGCATGCTCTCCTTCATGCCTGTGCAACCCAGCGACAGCTTAGACATAAAACCATTGTTTACTGCTACGCTTTCCCTGGTTGTTCACCGATCGAACGAAATGACTAAGCGTAGAAAAGTGGCTTTGCAACAATTAACCAGGCTACAATTGGCGCTACCGGCGAAGAGTTATAGCGTACGAAATTATCTTGACGAGGCTCTTGCAAATGAGGGTATAAAGTTGCCAGGTGCGATTGAGGTTAATGATATTAATGCGTTGCTGCAACTGGCGGATACCGGGAGGTGGTGCACTGTGCTAATGAGTAGTTCCCTATTTAATTTTCCATCATTAAAGGCAATACCACTTGAAGGAACAGGCATGCAAAGGCAGGCGACCATAACTCTGCCGTTGGGCGTTTACCAGAAAAAATCGTTAGTCGCTTTTCGCGAAATTATTTCAAAAAAAACAGGGAAATAAAAGGGGGCCAGGTGATTGATTGAAGAGTGTCTTAACCGGGGGCGAGGGGTTATCTGTCTTTATGCCATTGTCCTTTAATATTTATATGCGCTTTTCGTTAGCCGGATTTAATTTTACAGATTTCTTATAAAAACAGATCATGAGTAGTATGGTCTATAATGATACAAATTGGCAACAATATGATACAAATTGATGAAGGGATTAAATAAAGTCTCATTAACTTTTGAGAAGTTTAATCACATTAATCTTCTAAAAGTTATCTTATGACCCAAAAGACGCTACTTGTAACTGCAGCCGTCATTCTTAGCTGCAGTTTTACTATGAAAGCAACTTCCGCGTTCAAACAGACTGATTCCATACCTGGCCTGCACACGCCGGCTTTCGCTTGGAATTTCATCTATGCCTTCGGCAATGGTCCTGTACCTGGCTTAAGCTGGTCAGGAAATTATTTGTATGTCTCTTCCGGAAGTTACGTGGTGTATTCCGCAAACGGATACGGATTCCTTACACCATCTACCCCGGTTTACTGTAATGCTGCAGACAATGCAAACACCTATGTAGAGGTTTCTGTAACAGGCAGTGGCAGCCCATCATACTATGATTTCCAGGAGTACTGATTAAAAAAGAACAGCGCTTTGAAAAAGGTGCTGTTCTTTTCATTCCGGTAATTTTATCAGCGAAAGTGCCTTCTTTCCGTATCCATATACGCCAGTGCGGCAGATCTTTTATCTTCAGGATCCATTAATTGAACTTGTAGACGCTCAGGAAAATAATGATCAGAATAATACAAAGCTGCACAATATGGAATGTTCGTAATTTGTCCTTTAAATTCAGCACCCGAACGATCAAGTCATGTGCATTCGAGCCAATCGCCTTTCTGAGTTTTATACCAAGGCGTGCGCCGTAGAAAATATTGTTGCCGATCAAAAGAAGAACAAAGACAATTTTGATCCTGAACCACAATTGTTGCGCCATCAATCCATGAGTAAAGATGATCATGCCTGCACCTGTGACTACGAGCACTCCCGCGCCAATTCCAATCAATTTTGGAAATTTGGCAGTAGCCGTCAGTATCCCTATTGCCCGTTCATTTTGACGGCCAAATAGTCGCCAGAATGTCTGGTAGTTAATAAAATCGATCAGCGTAGTGCCCACCATCAGGATAAGCGCTATTAAATGCACCATAAGTAAAAAGTGAAATATTGACATCTTCCGGATTTTTACGATGAATGATAATTATTTAAGGTTGGAGGTCCAGTACCGCTTTACCACTGAAAAGGTCGGCAGGCACCGAAACGTGCTCGTGCGAAATCAGCCATACGCCGTCAATTTTACGGAAGCCAAAAGTCAGGCGTTCCCAACGATCGACCTTTTGTCCGTTCGGCATTATTGTCTGTAGCCGGAGGAGCTGGCGGCTGAATGCCACGTCAGCACCCGTGACAATGCTCAGGTCGCGTGTCTCAAAATCGATAGGGTGCTGAAAAAAAGCGAATACTTGTTCCCAAACATTTCTATACGTATCCGTTCCCACCTGCTGCAGCGGGGGCACAATGTCGAACGCTACGAAATCCGGAGCGTAAAGAGACATCATCAGATTCAAGTCCTTAGTACGAAATGCCTTAATAAAATTGTCGATTTGTTGCCGAACCTGGGCTTCATCATTTGTTTTGTTTTTCCCGGTTGTCATTATTGCCTCCTTTTTTGATTTGCTTACAATTTGCGGTGCCTGAGCATAGTTTACACCCGGAAGTGTAATACCGCAGAGGATCATCAATCCAGAAATTGCTTTCCTTATGTTCATGGTCAAAAATTTGTTTCATTATAATAATGACCGGGAAAGCAAAAATTGGACAGCGGCAGGGGATTTTTTTTGTAAGCCGTCTTAAATCCATTAAAAATAAGTTCGAAATTTGCGCCAGGCGAGTCTCTACTAATCTTCCCTTCCTGAATACGGTTGATCTCCTTTTTCTTCGCGATATAAATGGTCGCCCTTTTCGCTTTTAAACTACAGAATCTCTTCAGAATTATCTCAGATATTGCCCGTTATTATAGCATATATAAAATAAAGTCGCCATTTACCTTACTATCTTCAGTACACCAGCTGTTAAAGAAATCATAACAATTAATGCCATTCGCATTGTTTGAGCAAATTACTACAAAGGAATAAACGGAAATGAAGAGGAACAAATTTTTGGCTGAACCTGGTATAAGTTCAGCAGCGGTGATCTTATCAACATATTTGGGATGTTCAAAGAATTCGGGAAGAAGAATTGCTCCATCCAACTTCCCATCAAATGCAGACTTTACACCTGACCTGACTTCGTTCACTAACGCTTCTCTGCTCATTAACGCTTCTGTTGCTACAGGACCAGCCAACCTTTCCCTCGTTGCATATAAAACGCAGTTCACGGGATCATACTTACGGATTTACACTTAAATAATTGTAACAATAATATGAAATTATTAATCTCCTTGTTTTTGGTTTTCATGGGTTCAGGTTTGACCTGGTCAGGTAATTTCCAGGAAACACAAAGGGCCGCCCTTACGTCACATAAGTTGATCCTGATTAATTTTTCGGGATCTGACTGGTGTGGACCATGTATCCGTCTCAGACAAGAAATTCTGGAGTCGAAAACTTTTGAAGACTATGCTGCCTCACATCTTTTACTCGTGCGGGCAGACTTTCCCCGCCAGAAGAAAAATCAACTGAGTAAAGCACAGGTGCAACTGAACGAAGCCCTCGCAGATAAATATAACCCGGAAGGAAAGTTTCCCTATACATTGCTGGTAGATGAAAATGGCAAGGTGCTAAAGGTTTGGGATGGATTTCCCGGCGGAACACCGGAAAGATTCGTTGGAGAAATAAATGTCATAGCGCGTGATTCACACTAATCGTTCAACAACCGGGCAACAACTATATAAACGGGTCACAAAGCTCATGGGGAACCGCTTTGAGTTCAGTGTGGTCTGTGAAGATGAAACCGGGGCGGAAGAACATATCCAGGCAGCCATTTCTGAAGTTGAACGTATTGAAAAACTGCTGACTACCTTCAGTAAGGATAGCCAGACCAGCGAAATAAACCGTCAGGCGGGAGTGCAACCTGTAAAAGTTGATAAGGAAGTATTTGATCTTATAAACCGGTCATTAAAAATATCCTCCCTCACTCAGGGCGCATTTGATATTACTTACGGAGGTATTGATAAAAGCCTCTGGAATTTCGACATAAATATGAAGACATTACCCGATCCGCTCCTTGCAAAAGAGGCGGTCAGGTTGATTAATTACAGGAATGTTATCCTCGATGCAAATACCAGTACTGTTTTTCTGAAAGAAGCTGGTATGAGGATAGGCTTTGGGGGAATTGGTAAGGGGTATGCGGCAGACCGTGCGAAAATGATTCTTCAGACCAGGGGCGTTAAAAGCGGTATTGTTAATGCTGCCGGCGATCTGATTACCTGGGGAACGCAACCCGGTGGTAAACCCTGGACTATTGCCATCGCTGACCCCGATCATTCGAGGACACCTTTCTCTACGCTTAACATCAGTAACGTGGCCATCGCCACTTCCGGCAATTATGAGAAGTATGCTATCATAGATGGCCGGAAGTATTCGCATACGATTGATCCCGCCACAGGCTTCCCTGTATCAGGAATAAAAAGCGTCAGTATCATCTGCCCCAGTGCAGAACTTGCGGATGCAATGGCTACCCCTGTAATGGTAATGGGGGTAAAGGTGGGCCTCGATCTCATTAATCAGATGCAACAAATTGCCTGCATAATCATAGATGAACACCATCGTGTTTTTTGTTCCAATAATATAAACATAAAAAAGTGATATGAAGAGAAGTGTTTGCTTAATACTGCTTGTTGCCTTTTTCCCTTTGGTTCATAGCTCCTGTACCACTGTGAAGGCTTATCAAAAAAACAAGTTAAATGATGCAGAAATGGATCTGTCGGCACGAAAGTCACAGAAATTTGAGCAAAGCTTTCAGCTATACAGGGAAGGCGGTTCTGGCGCCAATGGTGGAAAAAGCGGTGGTGGATGCGGTTGTAACTAAACTTAAAAAGCAGTAAATGAGACGATTAAATCTGAGTGTGCTGGCGTTATACCTGGGTATATTGACCTCACACGCGCAGGCACAGGAAAAACAAACAACAGACACCTCTAACTATCAATCGCGGAAACTCCGTTTGGATGAAGTAAATATAGTGTCCGCCTATTACACACAGGATGGAAATAACTCCGCAGTAACGGGTGGCATCGGCACAGAGAAACTCACGGATTTCGCCAATACCTTCGATGTACAGCTTTCAAAGTTTAACAAAAAGGGACATAAACATACCTTCCTGTTCGAATTGGGGATTGATCATTATACTTCTGCATCGTCTGACAAAATAGATCCCCAGAGTATTTCTTCTGCATCCAGTTCTGATACACGGATCTATCCGTCCTTAAACTGGACCAATACAAATATAAAAACCGGCAATGCTTTTGGAATAACAGCCTCCTATTCCCATGAATTCGATTATCAATCGTTTGGTGGAGGTATAAACCTGACAAGCGTTTCCAAAGATAAAAACCGGCAGTTTGATTTCAAGCTACAGGCGTTCCTGGATAGATGGAAGGTGATATTACCAATTGAGTTGCGGCCACCCGGTTATGGTTCCGGATCAGAGGGTGATCAACGCGCCCTGGACTATAGGCCCAGGAATTCTTTCAGTGCTTCTTTTGGTTTATCACAGGTGATCAATTCACGACTGCAAGCTATGCTCATTGTTGAACCGTCCTATCAGCATGGTTTGTTGGCAACCAGGTATCAGCGTAATTATTTTACCGACGGATCGGAACGGATAGAAAATCTTCCGGACAATCGCTATAAATTGCCGGTAGGTATCAGGCTTAATTATTTTCTTGCCGACCGCTTTATTATACGCACCTTCTATCGTTACTATATGGATAGCTGGGGTATCAGGGCACATACTGCTGAAATTGAGGTACCTGTCAAACTGACTTCTTTTGTATCTTTAACTCCATTTTATCGATACAACAAGCAACAAGGTACCCGTTATTTTGCCCCCTTCGGCCAGCATAATCCTGCAGACACCTATTATACCAGCGATTATGACCTGTCTACACTTCATAGCAGTTTCGCAGGAGGGAATATACGGTTATCGCCCCCCAAAGGCGTCTTAGGTTGGCAGCATTTTAACTCGTTAGAGTTGAGGTATGGACATTATATGCGTTCCACGGGTTTAAATAGTGACATTGTAACCTTAGCATTAAAATTTAAGTAGTTATCTGACTTAAAAAACATAAAATTGTATATTCAAGATTGATTTTATATGAAAAATAAGAAAATCATCCTATGGATAATATTGCTGATAGCTGTTTTGATACAATTTTTTCGTCCGGCAAGAAATATATCTTCTTCAGCACAGCCCTATGATATAACAACTGCCTACAATACTTCTGCAGAAGTAAAGAATATATTAAGCCGGGCCTGTAATGACTGTCATAGTAACAATACCGTTTATCCCTGGTATGCAGAAATACAACCGGTAGCCTGGTGGATGAACAAACATGTGAAAGATGGAAAACACGATCTTAATTTTAACGAATTCACAAACAATCCAATTTCCCGGCAGTATAAAAAACTGGGAGAAAGCGCCGAGATGGTAAATGAAGGGGAAATGCCGTTGTCGTCTTATACCATCATTCACGCGAATGCCAGATTAACCGCACCTGAAAAGAAACTTCTTATCGACTGGTGTGAAGGAATACGCAGCAAGATGAAGGAAAAATATCCAGCGGATAGCTTTGTTGTTAAGAAGAGAAAAGCATAAGCCAAAGAAATAAATAAAGCCTGCCAGATTGAAACCTTTTTTTGTTAGTAAAAAGGAAAAAAGTATGTTAATCTGTATTCCTTTCTAAAAAAAAGATCATTTAGTATCTATTGTACACCGGATCGCCCGGAACGGGCGTGGGAGAAAAATTCCCCAATTACCAACCTGGCTACAGCATTTACCAATGCGGCTATTCACGACCGAGCAAAATACAACAGCTTTGTGGTTCAATAAATATCAGCATCATGAGTAATCTGATCGAAGGTAAAGTAGTCGCTATTTCCGGAGCAGGCAGTGGCATTGGAAAAGCAATCGCCATTAATTTGTCAAAGCTGGGCGCCAGGGTTGTTCTCGGAGGTCGCCGGAAGGAATTACTGGAAGCCGTAGCCAAAGAAATTAATCAAACAGGAGGTGAAGCGATAGCGGTAATGATGGATGTAAGATATCGGGCTGATGCCGGGCAATTGATAGCAGCCGCTGTGACAAAGTATGGCCGGCTGGATGTGCTTGTGAATAATGCAGGCGTGGCTCAGCTAAGCCGTATAGATGAACTGGATGTAGCAGGTTGGGAAGATATGATTGACATCAACCTGAAAGGAGTACTATATTGCATGGCAGCGGCGATACCTGTTTTCAGGCAGCAGCAATCCGGGCATATTGTTAACATCATTTCCACTTCAGGAATAAAGATTGTACCCACGCAAGGTGTATATGCCGCAACAAAGAATGCTGTACGAACCCTCACAGAAGCCTTCCGCCAGGAATCCGACGGTACTATCCGGATAACGGGCATTTCGCCGGGCGTTGTAAAAACTGATTTCTCCCACAACATGAAAAATCCACAGATGCGGGAAGCCGTTGCTTCTTCTATGGAACAGCTGGCCATTAGTCCGGATGCGATTGCCGGGGCCGTGGCGTATGCTATTAGTCAGCCTGCAGATGTTGAAGTGGGCGACATTGTTATTCGTCCTGCCCGCCAGAATTAGTATATTCGTTTATACAACAGAAGTAATATGAATCTATCAACGCCAGATATCTGTATAATCAGCAGCATCTCAGAACTGATGCGTGATCTGGGGCAGCCGGAGCCCTTGCATCCGCTGATTGGCCTGATCGATTATAACCAGGTACAACCAGGCAATATGGAGAAGGGAAAGAAGATCTGTCTTGATCTGTATAAAATCTCCTTTAAAACGGCTTTCAGCGGACAAGTGAAATATGGCCAGGGATATTATGATTTTGAAGAAGGAGGTCTGGCGTTTATAAAACCCCGGCAAATTGTTTTTTCGCCGGATGATATATCAAGCTATGAGGGATATGCCCTGTTTTTTCATCCTGACTTTATCAGGGGCTATCCGCTCAATAATTTCATCGACAATTATGGTTTCTTTTCCTATTCCACCTCGGAAGCGCTATTCCTGTCGCACAAGGAAAAAGGCATAATCAGTAATTTATTTGCAACCATCGCTGCGGAATTAGAAAATAACATTGATGCTTTCAGTCAGTCTATCCTCGTTTCGCAAATAGAGCAACTGCTGAATTACAGCAACCGGTTTTATAACCGTCAGTTTATTACCCGCAAAAGCATTAACAACGAAATAGTAACTTCCCTGGATAATTTACTGGCCCAGTATTTCAGTGAAAATAAAGGACTGAAAAACGGGCTTCCTTCCGTGCAGTATGTTTGCGGGCGGTTGCAGTTATCCATGCGTTACCTCAGCGACCTGCTAGGCTCGATTGCCAGGATGACCACACAACAGTACATTCAGCACAAGGTGATCGAACACTCAAAAGACCTGTTAACCACTACCTCACTATCTGTAGCAGAGATAGCGTACCAGTTAGGATTTGAACATCCACAATCCTTCAACAAGCTTTTTAAATCCAAAACAAGCCATTCACCTCTTGAATACAGGCAATCATTCAATTGAGTGCCCGTTTTTGCGTGCAACCCTGATGCTACCCCGGTTCTTCCATCCCGCCCGCAGTGAATATCTAAAATTAGTGTCAAAATAACGCTTATAAAAAAAGCTACTCTCCTTCTTATTCAGATTATTGTCGATATGACATTTAACATACGTGTATATTAATACACGTAACGGTTTTTGGGATAATATACGTTTACAATTGGTTAATTATTCTGAATCCATATTTACGGCTTACACCTACTTTTATTCTGCTAACTATTCTATGGAGGCCTTCAACCTGTCAACCAAACGTTCAATCAAATGGCACTATCAGCAAAATCAGCAGTATCAGGATGCTTCGTACCACTATGTGTGGTATGTTTTCTCGTTCTCTTCTCCTTTTCTGCGTCTGCGCAGAAGAGAGCGATTACGGGCACTGTCGCCGATTCATCCGGCACGCCTGTTATTGGCGCCACCGTCAGGGAAAAAGGTGGCAAGGCCGTCACCACCTGTGGCGCCGACGGTACCTTTAAATTAACTGTAGATGAAAAAAATTCGCTGGTCATTTCCAGTATCGGGTTCCTCAATACGGAAGTACCGGTAGGCAGCAAAACAACGTTCGCCATTACTTTAACCAGCAACACCTCCGCGCTGAATGCAGTGGTAGTAACGGCATTGGGCGTAAAACGGGAAAAGCGCAACCTTACCTTCAGCTCCCAGCAACTGAATGGCGAGGAACTGTTAAAAACGAAGGAACCCAACCTGGTGAATACACTGGCCGGCAAGGTACCGGGCATACAGATCACCAGTTCCTCCGGCAATGCAGGGGCCTCCTCCCGCATCGTTATCAGGGGCAACTCTTCTCCAACCGGGGAAAACCAGGCGTTATTTGTAATTGACGGCGTGCCGGTGGATAACAGTGAAACCGGCAATATCGGCGGCGGGGCGGCGGGCTCCGGCGTAAACCGCATCGCAGATATTGATCCTGCTATTATTGAAAATGTGAACATCCTGAAAGGTGCCGCCGCTACTGCGTTGTACGGTTCTTCCGGCGCCCGTGGCGTGGTACTCATTACCACCAAAAACGGCGGTGTGGATAAAAAACCGGTGTTCAATTTTTCGTCAGATGCTTCGTTTGAGCATCCGCTGTTGCCGGAACGCCAAAATATTTACGGACAGGGTACCACCAGTATCTTTTATAACGGTGAGGATGCCGACAGGAAAACAAGCCTTTCCTGGGGCCCACGCATGGATACCCTCAAAGTAAACGGTCAACCGGCTCCTACCTACGACCCGTACGATTTTTTCCGTACCGGTATTACTACCAACAATACTATTTCTGCCTCCGGCAGTAACAATAATTCCAACTACTTTCTCAGCTACTCCTATTTCAACCAGAAAGGCGTAATGCCGGGAAATGACTTTAAGCGGCATTCCTTTTTTGCCAAGTACAATTCCAGGATAGGCAAGTATGTAAACACTACTTTCCAGATGGGATACAACAACTCAAAACAGGACAGGCTCCCGGAAGGCGCCAGCAACGGGCCGTTGTTTGTACTGCTGCTGCAGCCGGTATCGTGGAATCCGTACCCGGTACTCATGCCGGACGGCACCCAGCGCGGCTACCGCTATTCCAGGAATATGCCCCTGTGGACGCTCGACAATATCAGCAACGATTCAAAAGTTAACAGGTTTCTCCCGGTATTTACGGCCAATATCACTCCTACCAGCTGGCTTACAATTACAGAAAGACTGGGCGCGGATATTTACACGGAGTCCGATAAGTACATAGAACATCCAAGTCCGCAGATCGGGCTCACAGGACAGATCAGGAACCAGAACATCAACTTCCGGCAATTCAATAATGACCTGATCATCAACGCCACAAAAACATTTGGCAAATTCAATGTGAACCTGCTGCTCGGCAATAATATCTATACTACTTACATCCAGTATATGAATATTAATGGCACCGGGTTAAACATCAACGATTTTAACAACTTATCATCCGGCAGCACCATCACCGGTACTGAAAGTTATACCCAGACCAGGAAAGTAGGCTTCTACTCACAGGCTAATATTGAGTACAACCGCTTCCTTAACCTGTCTTTAACCGGCAGGTACGACGGCAGTTCCGTGCTCAATCCCGATAAAAACTTCTACCCTTACGGATCTGCTGCTGCCAGCTTTATCTTCTCCGAATTCCTGGGGCCGAAGGCTTCCAATATCATAAACTTCGGAAAGGTGCGGCTGAGTTATGCTACAGTAGGTAACGACGGCGTAGGGGCGTACGCGTTATCTACTCCTTATGTACAGGCAGGCAGGAACACGAATGCCGGTTTTTTCCAATTCCCGTTCCAGGGGCAGCAGGGATTTTTACTGACAACCGCGCTGGGTAACCCAACGCTCATCAATGAACGGCTCAATGAATATGAAGCAGGACTTGAAATGCGTTTCCTGAACGATAGGATCAGCTTTGAAGGATCTTATTTTAGCCGCCGCTCCAAGAATGGACTCATACCAGGTTCACAAATCACCAATGCCACCGGCTACAGCAATACCACTTTTAACTCAGCAGAAATATCCAACAAAGGGATAGAGCTGCTGCTGGGCGCTACTCCGGTGAAGACAAAAGATTTCAGCTGGAATATTACCCTGAACTTTTCGAAGATCAAAAACGAAGTGCTTACCCTGGGACCAGACATTGACCAGCTGGGACGCCTGATCAAAGGGCGACCTTATAACGTCTTCTATGGCAATCGTTATAAACGTGCCAGCAACGGAGAACTGCTTATCGACGCCGGTGGCTTACCGGTAGTAGATCCGCAACAGGGCATTGTAGGAGATATTAACCCTGATTGGCTGGCCGGTATGGATAACAGCTTCCGCTATAAACAGTTCAGCCTTTCCTTTTTCTTCGACATGAAAAAAGGCGGCGATGTGCAAAATGATGTAGAGTCAGCCGGTTTCTACTACGGCACTGCGAAGGTAACTGCTACCCGCGGTAGCATGGTGGTGAAAGGCATCAGCGAAGTGGATGGAAAGCCTAACACTGTGGCAGTAGACGCGCAAACTTACTACCAAACCAGGCAATACGAATCTACCATCCAGGATGGTACTTATATCAAGCTGCGGAATGTAAGTCTCTCTTACCTCCTGCCGGGTTCCTTCCTGGCTAAAACACCATTCAAATCTGCTTCGCTGGCAGTATCCGGCAGAAATCTCTGGATCTACAGTCCGCATTTTACCGGTGCTGATCCGGAAGTAAGTTCCTATGGCACGGGCAACAGCTCACAGGGCATCTATGCGTTTTCCACGCCTACAGCACGCTCTATCAACTTTTCACTGAAATTCAGTTTTTAGTATGCCAGCACCACTAAAATTTATCAACATGAAAAAGTCTCTTTATATACTGCTGCTCACGGGTCTTTGTTTACAGGGATGCAAAAAATTCCTGGACGTAAACACCGATCCCAACAATCCGGTAGATGTGCAGGAATCACTGATCCTGGCGCCGGCGGAACTGAACATTTCCGACAATATCCAGGGTGGCAACGCCGGTATCATTATACAAAACTATGTACAGAACATTGCTGCCAACCAGCTGAATCCTTATGTAGGCAGTTACCAGTTATTTAATATTGATATGGATGGCGACTGGTCCAACTTCTACGTAACCTCGCTCAACAACCTGATCACCCTGAATAAAAAAGCGGAAGCGAATAACAACTGGAATTATGCGGCCATTGCCAAAATACTCACCGCTTACACCCTGGGCACGGCTACGGATTTCTGGGGAGATATTCCTTATTCCAAAGCGTTTACCAGCGGCGTTTTCACAGTGCCTTACGACAAACAGGAAGATATCTACAAAAATATCCAGTCGTTGCTCACCGATGCCATTGCTAATATCGATAAAAACAGCAGTCCCAAAAGCCCCACCGGCGACGACTACTTCTACAACGGCAATATGAACGCCTGGCGCAAGCTCGCATGGTCGCTGAAAGCCAGGTATTACCTGCATCTCACCAAAGCACCCGGGTATACTGCCAAAGCGCAGGCCGAAAGTGCGATAGCTGCTTTAAAGCAAGGCATGACATCCAACACAGACGATCTTAAATTCAATTACGCAGGCGCAGCAGGATCGGAAAATATCTGGTACCTCACCTTTACGCCGGTAACCACCTACGTGATGAATGCCACACTGATAGATTCATTGCGTAACCGGAATGATCCCCGGCTGTCAAAGATGATTGCTCCCGCCACGGCAACAGGATTATATACCGGCAGAAAGATCGGTACGCCCACAGGAGACCTGGCGAAGTACTCTTACCCCGCTGCATTCTATGGCGCCAAAGCATCTTCCAATTATATATTCAATTATTCTGAAACACTATTCATACAGGCAGAAGCCCTGCTGATCACCAGTGGTTACGCCGCAGCACAGCCGGTGTATGTAAATGCGATCAACTCCCATCTGTCAAAACTCGGGATTGATACTACCTCCGCTGCCGCCACCGCCTATGTAAACAGCCGTAAACTAACCAGCAGCAATGCACTACAGCTGATCATGGAAGAAAAAGCAGTAGCTAATATCTTCAATTTTGAAACGTACAACGACTGGAGAAGAACCGGTTTCCCGAAATTGCAGAAAGTAGACGGCGCATTGATAGATATCCCCCGCCGGTTATTATATCCGCAAAGCGAGATATTAACAAATGCACAACCGCAACAAACAGCTATCCAGAGTACAAAGATTTGGTGGGATAATTAAAACAGGCATTCCCGGCATACATTTAAAATCCGCTCCAGTAGCGGATTTTATTTTTTTAGCCACTACCAGGGAAAGCCCCGGCAAATCATCCGTTAAATAATTTTAAGTTTGTGGGTGATAAAACGCGCTTTCCGGTATATAGTATTGACTAAGTTCATAATTGTATGCAAACAATATCAGACAATGCCCTGCTTAATATGCTTAGAAGTGAGGATAACGCTTCTTTTGAGATATTGTATCAATACTATTTTCCTACTATTGCCACCTATATTATTAATAACTACGGGCAAAATGAGGATGCGGAAGATATTTTCCAGGAAGCAATTATTGTATTGCTTCAAAAAGTGAGACAACCCGGTTTCTTACTTACCGCCTCCCTGAAAACGTATCTTTTCTCCATTGCCAGGAACCTCTGGCTAAAATATCTGCGGGATAATAAGTTGCTGCCCGTAGAAGATGTATCCGTGTATTCATGCACAACAGAAGATTTTCCAATAGAACTGCACCAGGAAAAAAGTAAGGATGAAAAAGTACAATCCTGGATATCCAGGATCACAGGGCATTGCCAGCGCATTTTAAAAGCCATCTTCTTTTACCGGGACCCCATAGAGGTATTAATGAAAAGAATGGGCTGGAAAAACAGGCATACAGCCGCCAACCAGCAATATAAATGCATTCAACAGGTGAAGAAAATAAAGGCAAAAGAAGAAGGCAGATAGTTTTTTGGGTGATAAATTCCGGGAACCGGTATTAATAGGAAATCATCTTTAAACGGTTAAATTATGTCTGCAAAAACAAAAATCACGCTTTGTATTGTCTCTTTGGTATTAACAGGTATTTGCCTTTATCATTTCTTTGGTTGATAAAAAAACGGTTAAAATGAAAACAGCTGTCAATATTTGGGGAATAAGGGAATATGAGGGAGATGGTAAGACCTGCCCTCTTATTCCCGCTCATCTGCCCTGGTATAAGAAAGTGACCTTAACATTTTTCCGTTTCGGGGTGTGCCCCCTCTGCATTACTATGAGTGTATCGTATAGTATTGGCAAGTTTTTCAGGAGAATGAAAAGGTGAAAAATGTTTACCGGGCAACGTCCTCAACAGGATCCGAATCTGCCGGGTGCTTTGGATCATAAATGGCAACTCCTACCCTTGAGTCGGCACAGCCGTAGTAGAGGTGCCATTTATGTTTAAACCATACCATCCCCTCAATAAAAACGGTTCCGCTTAAATACTGGCCCCGTTTTTCGAAAGCCTCACGGGGCCTGAAAAATGGCACGTCAAGCCGCGCAATCAAACGGGTTGGTTCGGCTTTGTCAAATAGCATCTGACCGGCACTGTATGATCCCTCCCCAAAGCGTTTATCGCCTTTGGCTGCATCGTTCCGGCCATTGTATAACAGGACGATGCCTTTATCTGTAAGCAAGGCAGGAGGGCCGCATTCGGTCATGTCGCTATCGAAATAACCTTTCCGGGGAGATGCCAGGATCAGCAACTCGCCTTTGTCATCAACCAAAGGTTGCCAATCGGTAAGGTTAGTAGATGTGGCAGCATACACATGCCGCTCGCCCCAATACATGAAATACTGGCCGTTTAGCCTGGCAATAACCTGTTTATTACCCTTAACCTGGGTTAAGATAGATGCCGATTTAGTAGCGATGTTGAAGAATCTTCCATTATAGGCGTCCTGAAAAAGAGGCCCGTGCTTGGTCCAATGCACCAGGTCTTTTGAGGTAGCTGCTGCCAAACGCGGCACCTTACGGTTCCATTGGGTATACAGCATTACATAGGTGCCATCTTCGGTCATTGCTATTCGCGGATCTTCGCAACCACCAGGCCATTCAAATGTTTTCTGATCATCATCTGCCGGGAAAAGAACGGGTTCACTTTTTCGTTTGAAATGAAGGCCATCCTTGCTTTCGGCATAGCCAAGGCGTGATGTACGGGTACCAATCTTTACGCCGCTGTTATCTTCAGCCCGGTAAATGACCACTACTTTACCATCTTTAACCGCCGCCCCCGGGTTAAAGGTATCGTTGATCTCCCACTTTATTTCTGACATGCTCATTGGGTCGGTGAAGATGGCTGTAGAATCCGGTGAGATGATGGGATTCTTCCCCGGTGGTCTTGAAAAACCACCCAAAGCCCAATCAGGCAAAGTATTGGCAGTTTGAGCGAGCGTTATCTGGGTGATAAAAAACGACAGCATAAGAACGCTGCTGAAATATCTTTTAATCATAAGGTAATCTTTATACTTTTTGAATTAAATGCACCAGTGACCAGCACCAGGTTTTTATAATTGATTTCCGCCGGAATTTCAATATCAACATATTTAACTTCACCGGGTAACAGGGAAAAGAAATTATCTGAATAAAAAGCTGGTGTAACACTGCTTCCGTCGGTATGCGCTAATTTTAACCGGGTGAAGAAAGACAGTGCGGCTGAAGGATTAGCAACGGTTACTTTGAGCAACATCTTTTTCTCCCTGATCTCCTTTTTAACCGATACATTCAGATTTGCCTTTTTCAGTTTATTGATGTCTGCAAACCCTGATACAGCGGGCCCCGTCATTGTCCATGCACCTTTATAACTATCTTTTGAACGCCAGTAGAATGCATCATTGATCAACCGGCCATGTTCATCTTTTAGTGTTAATTTGATAAAATGTACCTGGGTGATATTCTCAGGAAAATCAATCTTAATAACATCATTCACTACGCCATCTGCAGGAATATTTATAGTTGTCAATTTTTTTCTTACCGGCTGCGCATCGAGGTCATAAACTGTGGCTTCTACCGTGTAACCGGTAAACGGCCTGCGATAATCATTGTAAACCGAAACGGAATTCTTCAGGTAATCGAACTGAGGATGAAGCGGAGCCAGGGCATTCTGCGAATAATACAGGGCAGCAGTGGGTTCCAGGTACCAGTCGTACATGCGGGAAGCGGTTTGCGGAAGCGGACTGTTATGATACCAGAACAGAAAGCCCGAAGTCCAGCGATCTCCATAACTGAATTTATTGTAGTTCCAGACTTCCCATATAGCCCTGAAATTCAACGCGCCAACCAGCTGTGCTTTTTTTGCATATTCCTGTATGGAAGAAGATTCACCAAACTCATTTACAGCCTGCCGGTATTGGGTGTTCACCTGGTGAAACCCGTTGCCATCAAGATAGGTCCACACGGAATCATTAATCGGCCACAGGTCTTTTTCCGGCATCATGCGCTTTAACGATTCATACACCGGTGTGCAGGGCGCTCCGTATTCCGGGTTAAAGCCATCAACCCGGCTGCCCCGCCGCGATGCAGTGTTTTCAAAATATTGCATCGGATTTTCATATTTGTAGGGGCTGCCATCGTGCACACCGCAACATTCGGATTGTTCCTGGTAACCGTGCGTATCATCCAAAGAAAGAATCAGCTTACCTTCTCCCGGCATCTCTTTAGATTCATTGGCGCCAACGTAATAAGCCACCGATGCATGGTTGCGTATTCTTTTGACGGTGCTTTTCACGTTTTCCAGGTACAATGCAGTGTCTGCAGGCATCCGGGTATCTCCCGTTATCCAGAACTCGTTCCAGACCAGCAAGCCAAAGCGGTCGCACAGCTCATAAAAATAATAAGATTCGGCAACGCCGCCGGCCCAGAGCCGCAACAGGTTTATGCCCGCCTGACGTGTATAGCGCAGCTCGGAATACGTTCGTAGCCTGCTGTTACGCAGCATGGCTTCGGGCACCCAGTTTGTGCCGCGGATAAATACCGGCTGACCATTCACCAGGAAGCGACGCGATTTATCGGGTGTTTGCCGATCCGTAGTGACAGTACGTACACCAAATTGTGTATGCACATGGTGGCTTTCCTTATTCTGCACAATTGCACGCAGATCAAGATCATAGAGATAAGGCTCGCCCTTATTAACCGGCCACCATAACCTGGGATGCTGCAGTGTCAGCGCTTTAAATTCCTCCGGTGTAAATACCAGTGTCCTGGTTTCATGAGGCGCTAATGAAAAAGGCGCTGAGAACTTAATACCTGGTTGGGTGATGCTGCCGGTAATGATACCTTGCCTCGGCTGATCTGATGCATTACTAACTTCTACCGAAATGGTTTCCCTGGCCGATGTTGTATCGGGCAGCGGCAGTGAAGTTTTTACAAATGGATGCGCGAGGATTACATCACCGGTAGCAAAAAGCTCAACATCCCGCCAGATTCCGGTATTGCGGTCACGAATACCATCGGGCGCGGTAAAGTCCCAGCCCACGCTCATCAGCATGCTCACGTTTTTGCCCATCTCACCGTCGCCACCGTTATGATTTTCGCCAACAGCGCCGGTTCGTTTTGCGCCGGCTTTATCATATGCACCCGGAAAATCTACCGGCTGCACATCTACCGCCAACACATTTTTACCCTTTAAATCAGCCAGGGTTGTAATGTCAAAAGACCGGTCATTGAACATGCCTGCCATATCACCCAGCCTGGCGCCATTTAACCAGATGGTGCAACGGTAATTAATGCCATTGAACTTAAGCCAGATACGTTTCCCTTTATAGGAAGCAGGAACACGAAAATCGGTTCTGAACCAATAATGGTAAAACTCCCGGCCGGCATCGGCTATATCCGGAATGAGATTTCGCTTTTTGCGGTTGTTGTCGCCATAGTAAGGATCGGGATAAATTTTATTCGCTACCAGGTTGGTTAATACGGTACCGGGCACCTGTGCCGGCAACCATGCTTTGCTATCGTAATTAACAGATGATATGTCATCGCCTTTCCCTGTTTTGGCCGCTTGCTGCATCTGCCAGCGAATGGTTTCCCCGGAGTTTAGAAAGAGAGATAGATCTGCCGTGGGCCGGCAAAGGTACGCTGGCTGTTGAGCGCCTGCCGGCAACCAGGCGAGCGCTATAAAAACCAGCCAGAAAAAAACGTTCCGTTTCATTGTAAAAGCATCCGATATAAAGGAAGAAACGTCCGCGGAAATGATCCGCGGACTTTGTTATAAGATCAATACCCGGCATTTTGCGGATACTTGTCGCCGGTGATGGTTCTGTCTATCTGACTTTGAGGAATTGGTCTAAGCATATGCTTGTCTTTAATATTCACCCCGGCATCCGGGTTATGTAATTTCACCCGTTCTATCAGTTTCTTTGTTCTTACCAGATCCAGCCAGCGGGTTTGTTCACCGGCTAACTCACGTGCACGCTCATCCAGGATATAGTCCAGTGTAACGTCAGCCGGCGTAATAGACATGGCTGCAGCGTTTCCGGTGGGATATGCTGCGCGTCCGCGTACAACATTAATATATTTGGCAGCGCTGGCATTATCACCAATATTGAAAGCCGCTTCGGCTGCCAGCAAATAGGTTTCGGCCAGGCGGTAAGCAATCACCGGCCTTACCGACGGATCATTAATACTCGCCCTTTTGGTATCCTGGTATTTGAGCATGGTTGGAAATAGCTGCAGGGTATAATTCCGTGGCGGCACAAGCAGGTAGCGTGAAGCGGTAATATCGGCATTGCTGACATCCACTCCGGGCATATAAATAGCCGTATCGCCAAGTGCATATTTGGGAACACCATTTACCTTAGGAATTTTGTCGGCAGCATTAGATAGCCATACCGACTGAAATGTTTTGTAATACCGGGTGTCGTTTGTTTTATCGGCAAAGCAGGTATCGCTCATCCAGCGGGTCAGTTCTACGCGCGCAAACGGACGGCCATAGGCCATAGAGCGAACCAGGCCCGGGAAATTTTCATACCCCATTACATAGTGAAAATTCAACTCACTGCTATTGTTATTATAAGTAAGATTGGTAGTATGTTGTACACTCCAAAGTACCTCCTTGCTTCCTTCATTACCTTCTGCATATACAGATCCAAAATCCGGCAGCAGCGCAAGACCTAAGCCCGCACTATTATCAATCAGCCCCTTCGCGGTGGAATAAGCATTCTGAAAATCGTCAGATTGTTTGGCTTCAGAGTATGCCCTGGTCAGGTATACCTTTGCCAGCAAGTGTGATGCAGCAGCCGCGGTAGCCTTACCAGGCAATACGCCGTTTTGCACAGGACTTGGCGGCAACCCGGCAATCGCATCTTTTAAGTCCTGGATAATGAAGTTGTAAACATCACTGACAGGCGCCCTGGTAGCGCTTGTACTGGGTTCTGCAATAAAATGGGTATTAAGCGTAACAGGCCCCCAAAAACGGACAAGCACGAAATAATAGTTTGCGCGCAGAAATTTAGCTTCCGCAATTTTTTGTTTAACCGTGGCCGCATCAAGACCGGTAACTGCGGGTCCGTTGTCAATAATACCATTGCAGTTATTGATGTAGGTGTAACAGGCATTCCAGATGCCGGAAACCCAGCCACTGCTGGCGTCGAAGCTGCTTGAATAAATATTGAAATCATTATTGCCGCCACCGCCGGATTTGAACTCATCAGTGCCCGGTACAGTCATCGTCATAAAGTTTTCGGTTCCCCATATATTCCGGTTACCCGCGTACGCGGCATCCAAGCCGGACTGAAAGCCCTGCGCTGTATTGAAATACTGTGGAGTCAGCCCCGAATGTGGTTCTTCTATTAATTGTTTGTTACAGCTCAAACTAAAAAAAGTAATTGCTGCCAGTGGAATAGATTTATATATGCTGGATCTCATCGTGATAAAAATTAAAATGTGACATTTAAACCAAAGAGTATCGATTTATTCGGCGGTGTATCTACGCCTAACGTACCTGCCGATTCAGGATCTACACCATGAAACCGGTCGTGCAATGGAGAGAATAAGATGATGGCATCATTCAGGCTGCTATAAACCCGGAGTGATTGTACACTGATTCTCTTTGCAATATGAGACGGCAGTGTGTAGCCCAGGTTGATTGTCCTTATTTTAAGATAAGAGGCATCATAATAACCCAGCAGGTCGCCATAAACGGGCGAGCCTACGTTAAAATTAGGTTTAGGGTAAGTGTTTTCCTGATTAAAAGGGGTCCAGTAATTAACATTCAGGTTATTCATTTTTCCGTTCAGCGCGTTTACGTTGCTGCCGGGTTGAAGCCAATAGGCGATCTGTGTTCCTCCCACGCGGTAGGTAGACACGACTGTCAGGTCAATACCACGATAACTGAAACGGTTGGTAAAGCCACCGAAAAACTTAGGCTGACGTGAGCCTACAATTGTACGGTCGTTCGAGTTGATCACACCGTCGCCATTCAGGTCTTCCACTTTTATGGTACCAATCACGGAACCTGATCCCACTAACGTCAGGTTAAGCTTCCTGGCCAGGGCTGAATCGGCAGCCGTATTTTGCCAGATGCCTAGTCTTACATAGTTATAAAGCGCATTAATAGGAGCCCCTACAAATCTGTTATTGCCAATGTCCTGAGTTACGCCATTTTGCAGCGCCGTAATTTTATTGCGGTTAAAGGTGATGTTGAAATTGGTGGTCCAGCCAAAATCATTTCGGTCAACAGCCCTGATATTGGTTGAAGCAAGATTGATCTCCAGACCTTTATTTTCCGTTTTACCCACGTTGGCAAGGAACTGTGAGGTGTAGCCCGTTGTAATAGGCAGATTTTGCGGAAGTATCAGATTGCTGGTGCGTTGCCGATAAGCATCAACGGACCCGCTGATGCGGTCATTAAACAAGCTGAAGTCCAGGGCAAGGTTCAACGTTGCCGTATACTCCCAACCGAGTTTTGGATTGGGTACGTTGTTGGGATAAGTGCCTGTAACGTTTGTAGAGCCATAATTGTAATTGATCGATGCCATGCCGCCAAGTGTCTGGTAGGGTGTTACTGCAGCATTTCCTACTGTTCCATAACCGGCGCGCAATTTCAGGCTTGATATCGCAGGAATATTTTTCATGAAATCTTCGCGGGTGATATTCCAGCCAACAGCTGCGGATGGGAAGATATGATACTTATTTCCCGGCGCCAGCGTGGAAGAGCCGTCAGACCTCATGGTGAGGGTTAACAGGTATTTGCTCATATAATCATAGTTAATACGTCCCATGAATGAAACAATATTAAACTTCGAATAACTCCCGGAACCACTGAGATTGGCGCCCAGTGCCGGGTTAAAATATTGAATATAATCTGCCAGGATATTGTTGTAGCTGAATGTAGTGGAGGCTTTATAATCATCCTGGTAACTAAACAGGCCGGTAGCTGTTAAGTGATGATTTTTAGCAAACGTATTTTCATACACCAGCAGGTTTTCCAGCGTATAGTCGTGATAGTCGTAATTGGTATTTTTAGCAGTGGAAGGGCCGCTCAGATTCTGATAGGTGGCACTGCCATAAAATTCGCCGTAGGTTTCCGGAGTAATTTCTACGCCCCCGTTAAAACGGTACTTAAGCTGTGGCGTGATCTGTGCCTCGGCATACACAGTTGTAAAAGTGTTATACCTGGAACGGTTTTGAACAACTGCGCCTTCCTTCAGGTTGGCCAGTGGATTATATGTTAAAGAGCCGCCGCCGGGGAATGGAATGAGATTACCCTTCTCGTCGTAAGGAACGGTAAGCGGGCTGGATGTAAGCGCCTGGGCCACCGGGTTGATACTTTCTCCATTAATTTTACTCACGGTATTCATTGAGCTTACGCCAATCTTAAATATCTTACCCAATTGCTGGTCAACACTTACTTTGAAGCTATAACGCCTGAATGACTGGCCGGGAAACAGGCCGGTTTCATTATAAAAACCGGCGGAAACCGCATATTTTGTTGATGCCGTACCACCGGACACGCCGAGCTGATGATTGGTTTTAAAGCCGTTCTTAAAAATCAGCTTTTGCCAGTCGGTAGCAGTTCCGTTTTTCATACCGGCTAATTCGGCGGGCAGGAAAGTGATACCATCTGTATAGAACTTAGGATCATCTATTCCATTATAAGGATTAGGTGTGCCGATGGTGTTCGGGTTGTTTGCATTATAGTTGCCCCATTTTTTATAGGTCTCGTAGCTTTTGGTATCCATCACGTCATAGTAACCCAGTGGGCTTACCACGCCGGCATAACCGCTGTAAGTAATTACAGGTGCGCCTGTTTTGCCTCGTTTAGTACTGATGAGTATTACGCCGTTTGCTCCTCTTGATCCATAAATAGCGGTTGCAGATGCGTCTTTTAATATTTGTACCGCCACTACATCATCCTGGTTGAGATCATTAATATAGTTGCCGTTGAACGGTATACCATCCACAACATACAGCACATCGTTGGTGGCGCCCAAAGAACGTTGCCCCCTGATAGAGATGGATGGCGTAGCGCCGGGATGACTGTTGCCGCCTGCTTTTTGTATATCAATACCTGGCGCCTGGCTTTGCAGCGCGCTTACCAGGTTACTTGCCGGTACGCTTTTTAGAGCTTCTTCATCTATCGATGCAATGGAGCCGGTAACATCCGCTTTCTTTTGTGAACCATAACCCACAACAATTACCTCATTCAACGCCGACGGCTTTTCAGCTAAAGTTACATTGATCACCGTTTGATCATTTACCGCTATTTCCTGGGTTATAAAACCCACAGAGCGGAATACCAGGACAGCAGATTTATCCGGTACCGAAATGCTGTACTTGCCATAAGCATCTGCAATAGCGCCGGTGGTGGCGCCTTTAATGGTTACCGATACGCCGGGAACGGGCGAGCCTTTACTGTCATTAACCTGACCAGTTATTTTGATGGCCGCGTTAGGGACGGCCAGTATTTCCCGTTCTGAAGTTTTGCGGCTGATTACCACATTGTTTTGAGTGATCACGTATGTTACGGGCTGGTCTTTGAAACATTGATCAAGCACTGTTTTTAACGACGCATTAGTAACGGTTAATGAAACCTTTTTTGTTTCTTCCAGTGCGCTGGGGTTATATAAAAAATTAAAACCGGTTTGCAGCCTTATCTGGGTAAATATTTCTTCGAGGGATGCATTTTTAACTTTCAAATTAATCGATTGAGCGTATGTAGCCGCTCTGACCTGCAATACTGTTGCAAGCAATAGAACTATTGTAAGTTTCATAACTGAGGAACGTTTAAAGAGCGCATAGAACATCCCCTGCATACGTATGCATTAGAGATATCTTACAAATAAATGTTTGGTTTGATAAACTAGCTGGCAGTTAGCTATTCCATGACAAGGGCCGCTGAGGCTTGGCCGGATACGTCGCGCGCCGCATCCTGCCTTATTTTAAGCAATAGCAATGTAGAGTAAAGATTTTACGGCATAATTGTTACCCTCCTTCCCTCGATTTTAAATTTTAAGCTTTTTGTTAATTCAATTGTCTTTAATAAATCTTCCAGATTTTCGTAACGGGAAACGGTTCCGCCGAGGCGCTGCTTCTTCACATCGCCCTCATAGCTGACATCTACATCATACCATCGTGCAATGGTTCTCATAACGCTTTCGATGCCCTCATTTTTAAAGAGGAAATAGCCGTTTTTCCAGGCAATGGCATCGTTGGGATCTACTTCATTGATGTGGAACTCCTTATTAGTTGCCAGAACTGCCTGCTGTCCCGGTTTAAGTAATACCTGGTTATTATTGGCGGAGAACTTAATGGAGCCTTCCAGCAGCGTAGTTTGTATGATTGGTTCATCTGCATAGGCATTCACATTAAAACTCGTTCCCAGCACTTGTACTTCAGCATCTTTAATCTTCACCTTGAATGGGTGGGATGCATTACCTGCTACTTCAAAATAAGCCTCCCCATTGACCTCCACAAGTCTTTCCGGTCCTGTAAAAGCGGTCGGATAACGTAGCGTGGAAGCCGCGTTCAGCCACACCTTTGTACCATCCGGGAGTGTGATCCGGAACTGGCCGCCCCGTGGGGTGGCTAGTGTATTATATTGAATAGAAGTAGCGGTGCTTTGCGCATCATATTTTAGCTGGCCTCCCTGTTGATGGATGGCGGTTGCGCCCTGCCGGATCACCTGGTTGCCGGTACTGTCCAATGTTACTTTGGATCCATCCGATAAGGTCAGGATGGCTTTGTGGGTGCCGGGCATCGCATTGGCGATGAGTTGCTGCGCCGCCGGATGTTTGGCGGGTCGCTGCAGCCATGCGTATGTTCCGGCCACGAGAGCGAGTATCGCCGCGGCCACCGCCCATCGATATCGCCGGGGCCTGATGGTATGCACCGGGGTCACTTCCTGGTCAAGACGCTGCTGAATCAATTGCCTGATTCCTTCATCCGGCTCTCCTTCATAGGCCCGCGCCACCAGTTCACCGTAAATCGTTTCGTCCAATAGCTGCATGTAATCCGGGTCTTCCAGCGCGATTGTCAGCCGTTGACGTTCGTGTGGCGTGATCCTGTCATCCAGGTATTTTTCCAATAGATCCTTGAATTCGTCGATGTGCATATACTATAAAGACGCACAAATGTAAAAAGAGGGTTGCTCTCTTTAAAAAAAAATTTGGAACAGCAGCCGGAGCGCATGCCGCATAAAGGTTCGCATCTGCGCCAGGGCCTTTATCATATGGCCTTTCACCGTTTCCCGGGAAATCCCCAGCCGCGCCGCAATCTCTTCATATTTTAGTCCCTCCTGCCGGCTCAGTTCAAAAACCGTCCGGCGTTGCGGCGGCATCTGTTCTATCACCACCTGGATCAGCTCCCGGAGCTGCTTGGTCGCCAGCTGTTCATCGGCCGGGGAATCGGATGCCGGCGGCAGCTGCCCGATATCGTCCGGGATCGGGACTACCAGCTTCTTTCTGAATTCACTTAGTATCCTGTTCTTGGCCATTGTATATAAATAGTGCTGCGGCCGTTCTACATCTGAGAGGGATCTGCGGTTTTTCCAGATGGTGAGAAACACTTCCTGGACTACATCCTGGGCTTTATGAGAGTCTTTCAGGTAAGCCATCGCCTGCCCATACAGGTTATTCCAGTATTGATCCGCCAACCGGGTAAAGGCATCATGATCGCCGTTCGCAATCTGTTGGAAAATATCTTTCTCTGTATGTAGGAAATTGTCTGGCAATATAAGTGCAAGCTTTGGCAGAGCTAAAAATAGATAAAAAATTTCTACCCCCTAAAAAATCAGGCGCGTTTTAATGACATATCATACAGTGAAGATCAGCATGGACTGTTTTAGTTCCGTGAAATGCCGGTGAGCGCCGTTGATGAGGTCAGGCTCCGTTGTGTGCAAACTCCTATAACAGGTAAATATTATTTGGCAGTGTAAACAATTTGTATTTTTTTTGTCGCACTTTCCAGCCAATGGTAGATATCTATAAAAATATAATCAACCGGCCTTCCTAGCAGGAGCTCCTTCTGCTGGCAGCATTTTGCTGCGATCATCCAACTTACCAGTATATCGTTTTTGATGCCATCGACAGCAATGTCTATGCACGCGATTTCCAACCATTAACATAATTATCAATATGATTTTTGAAAACAATCTGGCTTTCGCGCAAAGCCTGGACCGGCAAGATCCATTACACCACCTGCGAGCCGATTTCCTTTTCCCAAAGCAGCATGGTACCCCTTTCATTTATATGTGCGGCAACTCCCTCGGGTTACAGCCCAGGGCGGCACGCAGCTATGTGGATCAGCAACTGAACAACTGGGAAAACCTGGCAGTGGAAGGATGGTTTGAAGGAGAAACACCCTGGATGTACTATCACAAAGAACTGAAGGGGTTGATGGCTCATATCGTTGGCGCCGGCCCCCGGGAAGTATGCCCGATGAATACACTTACTGTCAACCTGCATCTGCTGATGGTGAGCTTTTACCGTCCCACTGCAACCAGATTTAAAATCATTATGGAGGCCGGCGCGTTTCCTTCCGACCAATATGCAGTAGAGAGCCAGGTCAGGTTTCACGGCTATGATCCGAAAGACGCCATTATTGAAGTAGCGCCCCGGGTTGGTGAAGCTACTTTGCAAACAGCAGATATCCTGGCTGCTATTGCCGATAATAGCGAACAGCTTGCGCTCGTGTTGTTTGGCGGTATAAATTATTTTACCGGCCAGTGGTTTGATATGCCTGCCATTACAAAAGCAGGGCACCATGCCGGCGCTGTTGTTGGGTTCGACCTCGCACATGCAGCAGGCAACGTACCGCTGAAACTGCACGATTGGGATATTGATTTCGCCTGCTGGTGTTCTTATAAATATCAGAATGCCGGCCCGGGAGGAATCAGCGGAATTTTTGTACATGAAAAACATTTTTCCGATAAATCGTCCGACCGTTTTGCGGGATGGTGGGGCTACCAGGAACAACAACGGTTTAAAATGGAGAAAGGGTTTATTGCGGAAGCTGGCGCCGACGGCTGGCAGGTAAGCTGCACGCAGGTCATTCCAATGGCGCTGTATCACGCCTCTCTTAAAACTTTCGAAAAAGCCGGCTTCATTGGCCCGCTCAGGGAAAAGAGCCTCCGGTTAACGGCCTATCTGTACTACCTCATCAGCGAAGTAAATAAAACACTCGGCTTTGAACAATACAAAATCATCACACCTTCTGCCGAAAATGAAAGAGGCGCCCAGTTGTCTATCATAGCCAAATACAAAGGCAAAGAGGTATTCCAGGCACTCGTAGCCAACAATATCCTGGGCGACTGGCGCGAGCCTGATGTTATCAGACTCAGCCCGGTACCATTGTATAATAGCTTCGAGGATGTTTTCCTGACAGCAGAAAGAATGCTGACAATAAGTAAAGAACTGATCACACCAAAACAATAACAGCAGCAATGGAAATAACCGCTGAAATCAAAGACAGACTATCCCTGCTGCAGGAGAAGTACGCTGCAATGGGACAGGACATCACCGCCTATCTTGATGGCCTTCTTTATGCAGATTACCTGACGTATTGGGATTATATTCACCTGGATACATTGTTGAGCCTCCAGCATCCGAAAACTTCTTATCCGGATGAGGAGATCTTCATCATGTATCATCAGATCACCGAACTTTATTTTAAGCTTGCCCTGCACGAGTGCCGGCAGATAAGCGCCAATACCTCACTTACGCCTGACTTTTTTGCTTCCAGGCTTAAAAGAATTAATGCTTATTTCACCGCCCTGGTATCATCTTTCGATATTATGGTGGATGGAATGGACAAAGAACAATTCCTGAAATTCAGGATGTCGCTGCTGCCCGCAAGTGGCTTCCAATCGGCACAGTACCGTATGATAGAGATCTATTCAACCGACCTCATTCAACTGGTAACACTGAGCAAAAGAGAGCAATTAAAACATGCCACACCAGCAGAACAGTTTGAAAATATTTACTGGAAATACGGCGCTTCTGAATTATCTACCGGCAAACAGACGCTTACCCTGCAACAGTTTATTGTGAAATATGCCGGACAACTCCTGCAGCTGGCGCAGAACAATATTGACCACAATTTTTCCTCGCTGTACAAAACGCTGGTCCAGCGCGGAGAAGATATGAGTGCTGTGGAAGCCGAACTCAGAAAGCTGGATCTGTTTGTAAACGTGGAGTGGCCGCTGTCCCACTATAAGTCTGCCGTTCGTTACCTCGAGCGCGACCCGGTAGACATCGCCGCTACGGGCGGCACCAACTGGCAGAAATACCTGCCGCCGAGATTCCAGAAAAGGATTTTCTATCCCTATCTGTGGACTGAAGAGCAGATTGAACAATGGGGCAAATCCTGGGTAATGAATGTGTTAAAAGCTTACCGGACTTAGTATCATAATACCAGGTCTTCACGGCGCCGGCGTGAAGACCTGGCGTTAAATTTCTCATCCTCCCCTTCTTTCCAGGCAGTTAATCCCCCATATACCACCGTAGGTTATTAATAACAACTCTAAGTAGCGTAAATACAACTATGAGTGTTTGCATTTTTTTGATTGAGGAAATACATCCCTATACCTTTACAGGGTCGATAACCTAAAACAAAAACATGGACACTAAAATGATCGGCAGCAAAATTGCCAAAGCGCGCAAGGATAAAAATATGTCCCAGGCGCAACTTGCCCAGCTTCTGTTTATCAGCCCCCAGGCTGTTGGAAAATGGGAGCGCGGGGAATCAATTCCGGACATCGTTACTATTAACCGGCTGGCCGAAATCCTGGGTGTCGACCTTAATTATTTTTCAGAGAACTTCCAATCTGTGGACGATAGCACATTTTTAAAGACCATTGAGAATAGTAACGACACGGGCCAAACGGAGGTTCCCATCCTTCCCTCCCCGCCGGAGGAGCGGCAGCTACTAACGAACTTCAGCGGCGGCAACCTTTCAGAAAGCGACTTCACCGGCGTTACCGCGCATAAAAGGAAATTTAACGGGAGTGCATTAAAAGGTTCCGACTTTGCAGGGGCGGACCTGACCGGCAGTTCGTTTACCGGTAGCGATATACATGCTGCCAATTTCGATGGGACAAACCTGACAGACTGCACCCTGTCATCCAACGACCTTACAGGTGCAAGCTTCAACAAAGCTATTCTCGTACGCACCGTATTCAGCACCTCAGGACTGGCGGGGGCGAAATTCATTGATGCAGAACTGACCGATGTAAAGCTGACCAAGACCGACCTTAGAAAAACCGTCTTTGAAAACTGCATCTTCAAAGGCGTGGACTTTAAGTATTCCGATATGCGGGGGCTACGCCTCGACGGGCAGACTTTTATCGGCGTCAGGTTCGACAAAACGGCGTTAAACGAAGCTACGTTCAATGGTGCGACACTCAGGAATGTATCTTTTCGTCCAACGTATGCCTTAACCAATAAATACTACCGTGCCATTAAAACCATCTGCTTTGATGGTGCAATGATGGATAAGCTGACCTATGCCGAACTCAAAGGCATGGGGGCCGATCTGTCGAAGGTTACATTTATATAAAGAGCGAAGTATATGCAAAACTCAATTCAAGTGAAAGGACTCCAAAAGTCCTATAAGCAGCTTCATGTCCTGAAGGGCGTAGATTTCGAGGTCGAAAAGGGCAGTATTTTTGCCCTGCTCGGCTCCAACGGTACGGGCAAAACAACCATCGTCAGAATCCTCAGCACACTGCTCAAACAGGACAGTGGAAATGTGACCGTGAATGGATTCGATGTCCTTTTAAAACCAGAAAGCGTGCGGCAGTCGATCAGCCTGACCGGGCAATTTGCGGCCATAGATGAGGTTTTAACCGGGCGGGAAAATATTACAATGATTGCCAGGTTGCGGCACCTCAGCAATCCGCGCCAGGTAGCCGCTGATCTCCTGGAACGCATCGGCTTAACCGATGCTGCCGACCGCCGCGCCTCCACTTATTCAGGAGGGATGCGCCGCAGGCTCGACATCGCCATGAGCCTCGTGGGAAACCCGCCGCTTATTTTCCTCGACGAGCCAACCACCGGGCTTGACCCTGAAGCACGGATTGAGTTCTGGAAGATTGTTAAGGAACTTTCCGGTAACGGCACAACCGTATTCCTGACCACCCAGTATTTAGAAGAAGCAGAACAGCTCGCTGATAAAATTGCCATTCTTCATGAGGGCAGGATCATCGTGAGCGGCACTTTCGCGGAACTCAAACAGCTGTTCCCGCCCACACAGGTAGAATATATTGAAAAACAACCAACCCTGGAAGAGATCTTTCTTGCAATTGTTGGAAAAAAAGAAAAATAACATGGAGACAATAAAAAACTATTTTTTTGCAGATATGAGCGTTATGCTCGGACGTTCCATGCGCCATGTTCTCCGCAGCATGGATACCATCATCACCGTCACTATCATGCCAATTGCCATGATGCTGTTATTTGTCTATGTACTCGGCGGCGCCATTCAGTCCGGTACAGATAATTATGTGGATTACCTGTTGCCCGGTATACTGTTAATTGCTATTGCAAATAGTGTCGGCTATGTATCTTACCGGCTCTTTAATGATGTACAACGGGGAATATTTGAGCGCTTCAACTCCATGCCAATTGCCCGTTCCGCTGCAATATGGGGGCATATCATGACCTCATTGGTATCTAACCTGATTTCACTCACTGTTATTATTATCGTAGCGTTAATAATGGGCTTCCGCTCGCCGGCCGGTATATTGTCGTGGCTGGCCGTGGCTGGCATACTCGCATTGTTTACACTTGCACTGGCCTGGATTGCAGCGATTGCCGGATTGTCTGCCAAATCGGTGGATGGCGCCACTTCAATTGCCTATCCGATTCACTTCCTGCCGTTAATCAGCTCAGCGTTTGTACCAACAGCTACGATGCCGGGGCCGGTTCGCGCCTTTGCCGAAAATCAACCGGTAACCTCCATAGTGGAAACCATTCGCGCGTTACTTTCAAACCAGCCGGTGGGCAATGAAATATGGGTGGCGCTTGCCTGGTGTATCGGGATTATACTTGTAGCTTATATCATTGCGATGCGCGTGTATAAAAAACAGGCGTAAAGGTTTGCTTGTCCGGGCGTCTCCCATTGATAATGCCTGGCAATGCCAGGCATTATTTTACAGCGACAGGGATCAGGTTAATGTCATTCCGCCATCCATCAGGATTTCGGACAGCGCAACGACTAGATACCTTTCATTTTCTTATAGTTCTCTAATGTTTTTTCGTACTCCACCACCGTGTAATCCATTATAGTACCAACCATTTCGCCATTCTTCAACGCTTTACGTGCGCCTTCCACTGCCTTTTCTTCATTCGCTATGGCACTGGCGTAGTCCCCGGCTTTAGCATAACAGCTGGCCACCGCGTCTAATGCTACCGGATTAGTGAGGTTTGGATTTGCCTCCTCGAAAGTTTTAGCTGCCCATAAGTAAGTGCTCTTATCGAAGCCATTTTTGTTATAAACCGCACTAAGTGCTATTCCTGGTACTGATTTATTCGTTTTCTGCAATTCTTTGGCAAATTCAATAGCTTGTTGCTGATTCACATAGTTTAATAATACCCCGAATCTCATTTGATCAACCATAAACTTATACTGTGGACTATCTGCTACCAGTTTGTCCATTAAACTCAGTGACGACTTGTAATCTTTGTTTGTAATAGCATCCTGTATGGGTTTAAGCGCCGCCTGCATGGTAGCCATTTCGCCTCTTCTGGCCTCAGCTTTGCGATCAAATGAAGCCTTAAATGCTGCCATATCATAAGTTCCGTTTAAGATACCTGGCAACGTGCTATCTAACGAACCCGGGTGACCAATCCAGATAATCTGGTTATTTTTTATGATAAAGGTAGATGGAATGCCATTCTCGCCGGCCGCTTTTAACCAGTTGTTCCCCATGAATTGCTCATTATTATCAGCCACCACCGAATAGCCCATATTGGCGTCATTTCCCTTTACAAACTTCTCCAACATTGGCAATGAAGATTCATAAGGTTTACCCTCCTCAACTTTTTCCCAAACCCCTACTCCGATGAAGGTGGCCTTCCCCTTATACTCTTTCTGAAGTTCGGTAAGATGTGGCATAGCAGCTTTACATGGGCCACACCAGGTTGCCCAGAATTCTAACACATAAAGATGATCGCCTTCAAAGGATTTAACCGGCTTTCCTTTAATCCACTTTGAATATTTTAGCGGTGGCGCCTGATCACCGATGGAAAGCTTGTTTTTACTTTGCCCGGTTGCCGTTCCTGCATAGGAAAATACAAACGCTGATACCAGCAGCATCCATGCTGCTAAATTTATCTTCTTCATATTAATTTAATTAATTTTCAATGATCCTTAATAATTCTGTGTCAACGTGCTGTTGAACTGTGTAGCACTCCGGGGGAAAGGAAATATCCATAAAGGAGAGTCAGGCCGTAATATGTATTTAACCCCGTTGATAGTCCTTTCAATCGTTGCAGCATATTTACCATCCCTGTTCCATCTTTTTAAGTTGATGAAGTTTCGCCAGGTGAATAGAAATTCTATCCGGGATGTCTTTTGTAAACAGGCCATAGCCTGCGCTTCGTTTGCTGCTATAAGCTGCGTATACGGTACTATCCGGCGGATTCTGATTTTGTTCACTTCTTCCATTCCTTCCGCAATTTTATTTGTACGGATCAGGCATTCCGCTTTCATCAAAACAAGGTCTGAGGTTGTCATACCAGCCTGGTTCGACTCATAAGATGGTGCAATCCAGACAGGGATACCCGGCAAGCCAATGTACAGGTACCCATAATCATAGTTGTAAACGGCGGAAGAATCCCTGATGATGTTACCTGGCTCGTACCAATCATGCAGAATTTCATAAGTAGGTGTAAAGGTGGTTGGTAAAAAGCCGGAATTAACGGCATAGAACAAATTATCAGCTGCGCTTAAGCCATTGCGAACCGGTACCCTGGAAGCCTTTGGCAATGACAGCAGCGATCTGTGATCTTCCAGTACGCTGTTATATTTCAATGCTTCTTCCGTGGCGGCAAGAGCAGCTGTATAATTGCGCATAGACATGAATACCTTTGCTTTCACCGCCAATGCAAATGCTTTGCCTATCCTCATAGCATTTTTAGGTTGATCAGGCAGTGCATCGGAAGCAAGTGCTGCATCGATGTCGGTAAGTATATTGTCGTAAACTTCTTTAACTGTATTTTTTGTGTTAACAGCTTCAAAGTCGATATCTTTTACATAGGATATCCCGCCATCCTTATCTGCTGTTGCCGGATCATATGCTTTGGCATAAATATTAACCAGCAGGTAATGTAAATAGGCACGCTGGATATACGCTTCAGCTTTCAACTGCTTTAACAATACGGGATCTCCGCTGGCTTTATCAGCATTGGTTAATACAATATTTGCTACTGTTGAAATGATCCGGTAAAGGCCTTCATAGGGTCCATCCGTAAGCGTCAACGCTGCCCTGTCTGCAGATTCATCATAGGTAATGAGGATTTTGTTCATGGTTTGCACATTGGACGAAATAGTATTTGGTACATTATACGCATGCAAATACATGTCATTATCCAATATTGCCTGCTTTACACAGGTGAAGGCCGTACCGGAATAGTCAACATTCATCAGTAAGTCCAGATCACTTGCTCTTTTCAGCAAGTTCTGTCCTTTAGGAGTTATGTCAGTATATTTTTTACATCCGGAAGCGATAACCATTGAAATGGTGATTACCCAAAAGTAAATTTGTCTTCTCATGTTCATTGAATTAAAAATTAGCATTGATACCAAAAACAAAAGAGGCAGGGATTGGCGCAGCCCCGGTTTCAGGGTCTACATGTACATCTTTTTGCTTTATCCAGATGGATTTGGGATTATTTACCTGTACTCTTACTTTAAGATTGGTTGCCCTGATCTTTGACGAAACGGTTTGTGGTATTGAATATCCCAATACGATATTCCTGATCTTTATAAAGTCGGCCGGCCTCACCAGGTTGTTTGAGTAGTAATACTGGTTGTTAATTGGAATCTGATAATATTGCCCGCTTCCCGGAATATCGGTATCTGTATTTGTTGGCGTCCAGCTGTTTAACAAATAAGAAGGCAATGGTCCGTAATTAGCATATGGATAAGGCACAGGTACAGGGCGGGCCCTGTAATAATGACCTCCGTAATAAACCGCAAATACGCTCAGGCTGATTCCCCTAAATGAAAAATCATTGTTCAATCCAAAATTGATGACAGGATCCGCATTTCCGGAAAACTCCACTGCATCCGCATCATTTGCTCCCAATGTTGCTTTAGTAGCAACTCCTTTGGTGTCGTACCACTTTGGCACTCCGGTATCGTCAAGTCCGGCAAAGCGGAATGAAAACAATGAATGCACAGGATATCCAACCCTGTAGGATTCTCCGGCGGCCAATGTCAACGGATCTCTTGTTAATTCATCTACATCCGTTATTTTATTTTTATTCCATGCGCCTGTTAAAACAGATGACCACCTGAATCCATTTGCGGAGGAGGATCTTATCCAATCGTAACCAAGATTGACTTCAAGTCCGTGGTTGATCATACTGGCATTGTTTATCACCATAGAAGTAAATCCTTCTGATGGATCTAAACGCTTCTGCGCAAACAGATCAGTTCCTTTCCGTTTATACCAGTCGAATGAACCTCTCAGGCGGTTTTGGAACCAGCTGAAATCAGCGCCAATATTTATAGTAGCTGTTTTCTCCCATCTCAGTCGCGGGTTAGGTGGATTTGTAACCGTTGCATTAGGCAGTTGAGTTACCTGATTTAGCCCTGTGGTTGCCGCAAGAACCGCGGTAACATTCCTGATGTTGCCGGTAAGGCCATAAGTTGCCCTCAATTTAAGATAATCGAGTGCTGCAACGTCTTTTAAGAAAGATTCGTTAGACGCTACCCACGAAACGCCAACTGACCATAAGGGGCGGCCACGGTATTTTTCATCTCCCCCAAAAAGGTCTGCGTAATCTTTCCTCAATGATCCAAAGATATTATATCTTCTATCGTAGGTATAAGTGACGTTGGCATATCCTGAGGCAAACCGGTGCATTTCGTCACGAACCAAACTCATATCCGCGATGTCATTAAAATGATACTGTCTGACAGGATAATTAGGGTTCCAGAAAGTGCCGCTGTTAATGTTGTACAGGTTGCCGAAGTTAACACTTTGTGTAGACTGGGTCTGTAATTGGTCATCATAGCCTAACAACATTCCATTTACACCATAATTGCGTGTTTGCCTGAATTCTGCACCAGCAATAGCAATGATACCGTGACTTCCAAATTCATGATCATAGTTGGCCTGCAGGCGTGCCGTATAATTGGGACTTTTCAGTTCGGAAGTGGCCAGCTTTCCTCCTTGGGGCAACAAATTCGTATACTTGTAATTACCTGCTGTGCCGGTGCGGGTGGTATATACATCCTGTAACCATCTCATTGTATAGCTTTCTGCCTCTGAATATGCAGAAACAGTTCTGCGCAAATCTTCATACTGAACCATCGGATGAATAGAAAGTCCATTAGCCAGCTTAAAGCTCATATTAAGGTAATACCTGGTGTTCAGTGTGGAGGTATTTGCAAAATCCCGTTCCAGTTCATCAAGGTGGTTAAATTTGGAAGAATATAGTCCCGGCGTTGTTTCTGTTACTGTATTATAGATATTGAACCGGTTGGTGGAATACTGTGCTCTTGTTCCGTCGGCGTTGAATAAGCTGTAGTAAGATGGTACTGAATACGGCGTTGTAGCAAATTCATTGTTGTGAGTCCTGATTTTTCCGATAATACTATTCACGCCATAGTCAATATCCAGCCACTTTGCAAAACTGTACCCACCTTTATAAAAGAGGTTTATTTGCCTGTTGTACCCGTTAATGATCCCTGTATTGTCTGTGGTATAATTTACCACCAGGCTGTTCTGGGATTTGCCATTGTTCGTGCGTATAGCAACGTTATACTGCTGAAGAACCTGGTTCAATAAGGCATTATCTTTATATTGGGTAACAAAATCATTCTTCCGGTATTCACCAAGCAGGTTATCCAACTGATTTTGATCGATTTTACCAGTCTTAAACTGATAATAAGCATATTGGACGGGAGATGCAGCATTTCCTAAAACAAGATTATTCTCGAAAGTCCCTATGGGGTTGGAAACGGTTCCGTCTCCGCCATTAAACCACCAGCTATAGTAATCTCTTTCCCAATCCACCTGCTGGGCAGGAGTCATGTAATTCTGGTAACTATAATCCGGTTTGTTGGTAATCGTGATATTACCTGAAAACTCCACCGCAATTTTATTCTTTTCCTTTGCCTTCTTCGTAGTAACAACGATTACGCCATTAGAAGCTCTCGCACCATAAATGGCAGATGCCGCCGCGTCTTTTAATACACTAACGTTATCTATATCATATGGATTTACATCCGCAATGGATCCTTCAATTGGCAGCCCATCCACAACCACCAGGATGTTTGTATTGGCCTGTAAGGTACTGACTCCGCGAATGGTGGCATTGCCCCTGTACTGAACAAGCCCGGGAACAATACCTTCCAAGTTCTGTAATACATTTTGCGCGTTTCGCTTTTCTAATTCCTGGCTTCCAACCGTTACCACGGAACCGGTGAGATTGGTGCGGTTTATTTTCTGGTAGCCGGTATTTACTACCGCAATTTCCCTCAGTTCATTCATGGCTGGATCAAGGCGGATAGCAAAACCATCCGGGCTCGCAATATGCAGGTTTGTTATCGTCAACTCTTTTGTTTCGTATCCCAGAAACCTTATCACCAATATATCTCCCGGTGAAACATCCAAAGTAAACCCACCGTTTTCCCCGGTCATTGTCTTACCTGGCTTATTTCTCAAACTGATAGAAGCGCCGGCTAAAGGTTTACCGGTTGAATCTATAATGTATCCCTTCACAGGTTCATCCCTGATATACTCTTTTGCCGGGCTATCAGAAGGAGTGTCCGGGATTTTTTTGGAGATGAAAACCGTTTTCCCTTTGATGACATATTGGAGTGATTGATCTTTAACTACACGGTCTAACACTTCAGTTAACGGCATATTGACAACGTTTAATGAAATTTTTGAGCTTTCATTATAAATATTCCTGTTAACGAGAACCGCGTACCCGGTTTGTTTCTGGATAGATTTAACGATGGATTGCAATGTTAAATTCCTCCCCGAAATTGAAACGGTCTGCCCGAAACTTCTGGCGAAACATGCAAGTGAAATCGCTATTAGCAAAAAGGTAAATTTCATTCCTGGAAAAATCCTGACGCTGGCCCGAAAACGGCCGTTTTTGAAACATCCGGACACAGGACGCCCGGACCTGAAAATAATTCTTGGCATACTTCTAGGTAGTTTGGTTGATAATTGATTAGCACTTCGTTTTTTGCGATAGAGGGAATCCTGCTGAAATGACCCTAATAACCTCCGGCAACAATACTCTCTTTATATATTAGCATGCTATGGTTGTTTACTGATAATTAATTTTCTTCCTTCCAGTCTTGAATGAACACCAAGTTTTTCCAGCCCTTCCATAAGATCATTCAGCGTCACGTCCCGTGTCATATTTCCTGTTAATTCCACATTTGGAATTCCATTTTCATAAATCACCTGGATATCGTACCAACGCTCTAACTGACGCATGATCTCCACAAATGACGAGTTATCAAAATCAAAGTATCCGTTCTTCCATGCCACCACATTTTCTATTTCCTCCTGATCAAGACTTCTGATTTCGATGTTGTTTTGAGCTCGCGCAATATTGTCATGGTTCATCTGAGCTTGCTGGCCAGGTCTGATCTTTAAAAACCGACCTCCCTGCCATCCGACTTTTACGCTTCCTTCCAGTAAAGTTGTTTTGGTGTATTGCTCGTCAGGATAAGCGTTGACATTAAAATAAGTTCCCAAAACTTCCACTTCAGTCATATCATTTACGCTCACGATAAATGGGGCATTTTGCTCTTTGGCAACCTCGAAGTAAGCTTCGCCGGTCATGGCTACTTTACGCGCCGATGAAGGAAATGCAGTAGGGAAATGAATTGAGCTGGCTGCATTCAACCAAACCATTGATCCATCCGGCAATCTTACTTTCATTTGGCGTCCTTTAGGAGTGGTAATGGTATTGTATACTACCTGATCAGTAGCGCCCTCATATACCAGGGCGCCATTTACCAATTTAGCTGTAACCCCGCCCTGAAGTGCAATGACGCCGCTTTTTATTGTGTCCAACGATATCTTCGACCCATCGGCCAAGGTAAGTATAGCCCCTTCCGTGCCCGCCTTTATCTCACTGTGGGTTATTGTTTTAGGAGTAACCGCATTTCTGTTACTGAACAATACATAACCGCCAACTGCCGCCAATAATAGTAACGAAGCAGCTGCCATCCATTTAATTACATTGGTTCTAAGACGCGCTACCGGCGTTGTACGCTTTTCCCGGAGTTCATTCCATGCCTTATTACTATCGAATTGCATTAAAATCTGCAATTCTTTTTTGAGTAAGTCTTCGTTATTCAATTCCTGGAACAATCTTTCATGCGCTTCGGAGGAAACACGCCATTGCTGCAGGTAAGCTGCCTCCTGCTCTGTTACATGACCACCATTTATGTACTTAATAATTATATCATCAATTTGCATAATACAAGATCGGTTTTCTTCCCCCACAATATATATAGGAGGAAGTCACCCAAATTCCCATGAATTTTCTAAAAAAAATTATAATTCCCCAAAAAAGACCACGAATAGAGCGAGAAGGCCTTTCTTTAAGAGTGCCGCTTTAAGCAGTTTTGCGGCAGTTTGCTTTTGGTTTAATACAGTTTTGGTGCTGATCTCTAATTGTTCTGCTACTTCGGTGATACTTTTTCCTTCAAAATATATTAGTCTGAAAACCTCGGCACAGCCTTTTGGAAGTGCGTTCAGTTGTTCATATACGGCTGAAACCACGCTGGCGCGGACTCGTTCTACATCCGATTCCCAGTCCGCTTCGTCTGCAAGATTATGCAGTTCATCAAAGGTGAACTGTTCTCTCTTTTGTTGCCCCAGAAAATGCAGACAAGCGTGGCGCGTAGCTAAAAAAAGGTAATTTTTAAGGTGGCTCAGACTCTTGAATTGTTTGGGCCGTGCAATTATCTGCACAAGAATATCAGAGGCGATATCCTTTGATTCTTCAGGATTGTCAATAATTTTAAAGGCATAGTAGCTAAGTTGCCCAAAATAGTCCTTGTACACCAGCTCAAAAGCTCTCCTGTTACCCTTTTCAATAAGAGATAACAACTCCGTCTCCTCAATTGACTTAATTCCTGACAATTATATGTTTTTTTCCAAAGCTGCAAACTATAATAAAAATCCCAAAATAAATAATACCGGGGCCGGATTAATGCTGAGCGCCTGGTTGATGGATAAAGGCCGCCGGTGGTACAGGTCTTACTTTGCCAATCTCATTCCTCTATGTATCGCCATGCAAATGCTACCCAGTCCTCTACAGAACTGTCAAGATAGATATCCGGCTGGATGCCGATATTGTCTATCGGGTAGTCAGGCAGGCGCATTGCGCGATAGGTAGGCATGAATACCTGGTAACCCGGGCATCCGAAATCTACCAGGTAGGCATTGCCGTAATCCAATGCACCATAACTGGGTACGCCCAATACCTTGACCTTCCTGCTCTGCTTTGCGATGAACAAAAAATACTCGGCCGAACTTCCTGTTCCCTTATCTGCAAGAATAACAACCTGCCGGGGACTTTTAGCGGCCGGCTCAACGTTTTCGATATACACAGGTTTACCTGCATCGCTAAAGTTCACGAAATGACCCAGGTTCTTTTTTAACTGATCTATTTGTTTGTCGATTTCATCTGTTGGGGTATTCTTATCCAGGCTCTTTTTGTATGCCTCGAGATTTCCGATATAAGTTTGCGTAGCCAGGAACTCCGCCCCGGTGTTGCGTATTGATTTTCCGGAGATGTACGGAAGAAGTTTCTGATAAGCATCCGTAGTTCCCCCGGGATTGCCACGAAGGTCGATGATCAGGTTCTCGCTACCTTCAATTTGCGTTCTGTTCTGCGAGATCAGCTCATCAATTTTTTCCAGGTACCGGTATTCAAAACTTGGCAATTTAAGGATCGATGTCCTGGGAGATAGTTTCCTGAAATAAAAACCCGCAAGCTCCTTTAGTTTTTCTTCCAGTTGGGCTGCGCTTGTCGTTGGTGCCGGAAGTTCCCTGACCAGCGCCATACCAACAGCGTCCAAAAACAGGATACCCTCCTTATGCATGGTATAACGTCCCTTTTTCTTCGACCGGTCAAGCATTGAATACTCGAAAGAACCGTCCGGAAACAACCTGAACTTTATATCTCCTGCTTTCCAGGATGCAGATTCTGCCCCGATAATAAACCCGGTATATTCATTTCCACTCAATTTTTTAATCCCAATCCTGTAGCCTTCTGTAGACCATACCCCTTCCAGCGGATCCTTTGTGAGCTTAATTTTATCCTGAAAATCCCTGATATCAAAGGATATGGATTCTGCAGGGCCACTGTTACCGGAAGAAAAAGGAGATCCGTTTGAACCCACCCATAAATGGGGATCTTTGAAGAAATCGGTATACCTCTTCAGGATTTTTTCGCAGCCAGGCTTATCTGCTGTTTTAGCCTCCCTGGTCAGATGCTGTTTTAGTTCTTCATAGGGTAATCCTTCCTTCGTTTTGTCCGCAAAACCCGGATATTCGGTCTCCACTTTCTTTACCAGTTTTTCCAATGTCACCGCGCAGTTGCAGCCTGATTGCTGCGCATATATCGAAAATGAAAACATATTAAAAGCGAGACAAAGCAGCCATTTCTTCATATTAATATCTATTGATCGAGCCGCAAATATAGCTCCGTCACTATGGCTAAAATTGTAAAAATGTAAACTGCTAGATAAACAGCCAGATGGAGGCGCTGTCTGTATCCACCTTCTTAAAGAAAGTATAGGGGTTAACGTTGGTAAGTTGTTTAAAGTCCTTTATCAGGTGTGATTGATCATAAAAAAGGCTCTCATAAGACAGTTCCGTAAGGTTCCTGACATCTCTCTGTTTTGCTATCGCCTTTCTAAACCGGTGGATTCTGTAGAATTCTGAGGGCGATTTACCGACGTTCCTGGTAAAAAGCCTGTTGAGATATTGTCTCGAAAAGTTATTGTTACGGGCAATCTCCTCTATCTTCAAACCAGATTCGATATCGGATATAATTCTCTCCATCAATCCGGGTTCCCGTGGATTGAGTTTTGAAATCCAGTAGTCTTCCAGGCTTTTCCGCTGAAGGATCCTGTCATCTTCAAGCAGGATCTGCTTCATCGCCGGTATAAAATCGGCAAAGGGATTAAAATCCACCGCATTTTCCTGTTCAAAAAGCTCGTGGGCATTATCCAGGAAATAATTGATGGCCAACGGCTTGAAATAAATCGTAATCTCGTTTACCCCGCCCTCAAATATAACTTCGATCGGAGCGATATACCGCGATACAAAGTTGGCTACAATGTTCTCCTGCCGGGAAGGTCTGACGGTGATTTTGTTATTCCCTGCTTCAATCTCAATATCCCGGCTCACTGATACGATAAAGTAGTTGTTCGGAAATGTCCAGTAATGTAGCTGTTCGGAATTTTTACCGGGGGAAATAAAATAATAACCTTCTATATATCTTTGTAAGATCTCATTTACCGGCCTGTAAAATTCCATTTTCATCTTCCAGTTAAATTTTTATTCCTGTCCCGCATCATGAGCGCAGGACCCGCGTGTATGTTTTTTTAAGGAGATGCAAATATAACATTTAGCAGGAAGAAACGGTCTGCCAGACGAAGCAGCACAGTTTGCTACTTTGTATTTTGTTTAAACAATAAATGCTTTGAAAAGAATTGCAGCATATTTTCTTCAATTCTGTTTGCAATGCGGTTGATATGGTCACCTTCATAAATTTCGAAGAAATGTTCGATCCTGTATTTGCTTAGTTCTTCATCCAGCGTTTTAATACTCTCCGCTATGGCCCTATCCTTATCGCCCGCATCAAAACCGATAGACTTTAATTTTCTGATGTTATAGATATACTGATCCAAATTGTTTATTGGACGGTTCGCGTCCCACTTTTGTAATATTTGCGGTTGCAAATTTCCATTCTTTACCGGAAGATCAAGATAAAATGGTGGATTTCCCGGATTAGGCGACCAGGCCGCCGCAGACGCAAAGAGCGCTTTAGTGAAAAAATCTGATTTCTGAAATTCTTCTATCGTCTTAATGCTGTCTGCCCGGAGAAGTTGTGGCAGCAAGGTTTCCGATGACATTGCAGGAGAGTTCAGGCAACAGGGGCTCAGCAAGTATACCGTTGAAAATACACCAGGATTCTTCTCCCCGATCCGTAATGCGCCGTAGCCGCCCATTGAGTGACCGCATAAGCCCCTGCTCTCTTTCTGTGCGAGGGTGCGGTAGTGACTATCAATATAACCTACCAGTTCGCTGGCTACAAAGTCTTCCCAATTTCCGGTTGTTACTGAATTGGAATACATACTTCCCTGGAAAAGTGTATAGGCATCGGGAGTAACCACAATCATTTCATGACCCGGGCTTTGGGAAAACGCGGTATCCAATATGGGGGGCAGCGTCATCCAGTGCTTTTGAAATCCATAAAATTTTGCATCATTGTCCGTGTAGCCATGCAGGAAGTAAACCACCGGATAGCGTTTCTTAGTACCGGAACTATAGCCGGCAGGCAGGTAAACAGACACATAGCGGTCGGCACTGTCGCCACTGAGATTACCTTCCAGCAACTTGCTGTGAACTTTTATCCGCTGTACTGTACCCTTTGCAATTCTCGGCTGCTGCGCCAGGCTTTGTACGGAACAAGACAATAATATAAAGACGAAAGCAATAGAAAGAGAGGCCAGGTATTTTATCATAAGACTACAATTGGGTTATAATTAGCGGAGGTAATATACAAATTTGGACACCAAAATGTAGCATGGGGTGGCCCACAAAAAAACAAAAAAAGCTAAGCGCCGGTAAATACTCCTATTTACGGGTGATTCCCCTTTGCGACACAGGGGCGTTTTAAAGGATATAGTTATGTTTTACTCTGCAGTTGCAGGATCAATAATGGCAGCCACCTCACTGATAGTGTTGGCTGGGAATCCGCCCTGTTTGGCGTGTTCGCGGATCATTTCTTCATTAGGGGCAATATAAACACAATAGATCTTATCGGTTGTCACATAACTATGCACCCATTGGATTTGTGGGCCCATATTACTTAGTACACCGCAGGAAGCTTGTGAAATTGCTTTTAATTGTTCTCCTGATAATTTACCTGCACCAGGGATTTCGCGTTCAATAACATACTTAGGCATAATTTTAGTTTTAATGCTGATCCTATGACAGTTAAATCTTGCTCGTTGTAGGGGCTTTTACAGGTTTGGCATTTTAGGAATAGCCAATGGAGTAACATATCCTAAATGTAAGCAATTATTTTAAGATCCGCCGGATTTCCGTGGTGACCATGCCTGTATATATGCTAACTCTGCCGATGGGCCAACATATGATTGTTTTAATGAGTAACTTTTTCTAATAATATCGTAACCTACATTACAAGAAGCGGGGAAATTTATGACGCAAAATGTGAAAGTGATTTTTTTTGTTTTATTAATGTTCTGCAGCTTCCTGGCTGGTGCCCAAACCACGAAGGATACAGCTAAAAAGGAACAAAAGACAGTATATTTTTTTAGTGGTATCGGGGCAGATTCAAGCATCTTCATGAACCTGAAACTTCCGGGCTACCATAAAGTTTACGTCTCCTGGATCCCTGCGTTGCCGGATGAATCAATAACGGAGTATGCCGGCAGGATAAAGAGCCAGATCACCGTTGAAAATCCGTATATAATCGGTCTTTCTTTTGGAGGCATCGTGGCGGTAGAAGTATCCAAACAGATAAGGGTAAAGAAAATGGTATTGATCTCTTCGGTCAGAACAAAAAAAGAGTTGAACAAAGTGCAGTTTTTTTTCATAAAACTGGGACTATACCGGATCATTCCCGCGTCATTAATAAACCGTACCAATTTTCTTACCTATCGCTACTTTGGCGCCCGGTCACAGAATGACAAAAAAGCGCTGACGAAATTATTGAAAGATACAGATGTCACCTTTTTCCGCTGGGCACTGAAAAGCATTGGTCATTGGAATAATAAAGAAGCGCCTGAAAAAACTATTCAAATTCATGGAACGGCCGACAGGGTAATAGCCAGCAGACTTGTGCATCCCGATTATCGCATTAAGGGCGGAGGACATCTCATGGTTTTTAATAAAGCGGATCCCATTAGTAAAATCATCATGAATTACTTTCGTGAATAATATTTGACCTGCCGGAAGGTAAATGCGTGTTTGGAACAACTCTTTCCTGAAAAGCAACAGCCAGGCAAGTGCCCGGCTGTTACTGTTGCCTATCACGATAGCAGTATTTTTTATTTAAGCATTTTTTCAAGCGTTTTCTCCAGCTGCTTACCCCGGAGATTTGTAGCAATGATGATACCATTAGGATCTACCAAAACATTGTCAGGGATACCCGTAACCGCGTACGCCGTCGCCGTTGAATTGTTCCCTTTTAAATCCAATACCTGCGTCCAGGGAAGCTTATCTTCTTTCACCGCTTTTATCCACTCCTCTTTTTTAGCATCTACCGAAATACTCAATACTTCAAAGTTCCTGCTTTTGAATTGATTGTAGGCACGTAATACGTTGGGGTTTTCGGCTCTGCATGGTCCACACCAGCTGGCCCAGAAATCAACCAATACATATTTCCCTTTGTAAGATGCCAAAGATACGGGTGTTCCATCCGCGGTATTTAATGTAAAATTTTTTGCAGCATTACCGATTTTCTTCATGGAAAACCCTGCAGACATTGACTTCAAACCAGCATATACGGAAGTTTTACGCATACGCTCACTTAATAGGTCCAGCATCCGGTTAAAGGTGGGTACATCTCCATTACTTTGCTCCCCGGTTAAATTAAGACTGAAGTAGCTATCCGGATGCTGCTCTACAAAACGCAATTTCAAATCACTTATCTGTTTCAATAACTGTTTTTCAGCTGCTGAGGGCTCTCTCTCCACAGTCTCTTCCGCGTTCTCATCGTCCTCATCGTTACTTTCATTTCCTCTTTCCATTCCTCTTATCGAATCCAAAGAACGTTTGAGCGCATCCTCCCTGGCTCTGAATCCCTCATAAACAGCTTGTTTGCCACCCTCCACCACTACATCATTTATTGTTTCGCCTTTAATGGTTACGTCACCTTCCAGGAAAAAACTCCTGGCGCCCATTAAATGTATATTGGGCTTTACCCACGACCAAAATGCAGTATCCAACATGGTCAGGTTAGGATGATGAAGGATGACTTTAAGCAAGGCATCAGCCGGACGACCGGAACCTTTGAATTCAAAAGTGCCATTATTTGAAACCTGTTTCAGTACTTTCCCGTCATATTGGAGACTGATATCAGCAGGTATATTAAGTCCGGATAATTTTCCCTTAACCGTAAAATTCTGGCTATTGGCAGTAAGCATTGCTGTCAACGCGTAAACTAATATTAGCAACTTTTTCATAATATTTTTTTTTGACTGATTGCTATTAAAGGTCGCAATCTGATGATAGTAAATGGTATATTAAACGTGTATTGATCCTTATTTAAGCAATTGTGAGAGTTTGGCGTCCAAAGCCTCTCCTTTCAGATTTCTGCTTACAATTTTTCCGTTGGGGTCAATCAAAAAACTCTGCGGAATTTGTGTAATCCCATACATTTTTGCCACCTGATTAGAAGCAGTCTTCAAATCGATGACCTGCGTCCAGGGCAATTGATCCTCTTTGATTGCTTTCAGCCAGAGATTTTTTTGTGTATCGAGCGAAACAGCCAGGACCTGAAAATTTTTATCCTTGTACTTATTGTAAGTATTTTTCAGCTCAGGATGAGTTGCTCTGCATGGACCGCACCAGCTTGCCCAAAAATCAAGCAATACATACCGTCCTTTGAAAGAAGCCAGTGATACCGGTTTACCTTCCGTATCGGGAAGTGTAAAATCTATCGAAGGTTGGCCTACATCAAACTTAAGGGCTATTTCCAGTTCCTTTTTAAAAGCGATACCATCTTTTGTCTGCTGTATTCTTTTGCTTAAGCTGCCAAACAATTGTTGAGCCCTCGTGGGTTGCATCTTTACGGAATTATATGTCAGCTTATCCAAGCCAACATAACTGTCGGGATACTGCTTAATCAATTTGGCGATATCCTGTTCAGTATCCATACCGAAATTTTTGGGATCCTGTTCCCGGGCGCTATACTCCCGGAAAATCTTCTGCTCTTTACCTGTGCTTATGATCTTTGCGGTACCACTTTTATCAAAATCGACCGTGATAGCATTTGGGTCCATATAAAAGAATGCAGCGTATTCTTCTTCTCCGGATGAACCGGGAGTCATCAAATCTATCACTACCAGCTCAGGTCTCCGGGTATTTCCTTTAAATCCAAAGACTCCATTCTTAATGTTAACGGTATCACTTTTAGCATCGCCTCCATATGTCAATACTGCACGGGTAGCAGATATATTGGGAGCAACTTTCCCCTTAATATTAAAACTCATCTGTGCAAACACGGATGTAGTCATAAAAGAGGTTACTGTCAGAAAAAATAATCTATTCATATGCATGTTTTATCTCTCATTGATTTTTGATTATCCTTATTTGAGCGCAGCACGAATTGCATCCATATCGTGTCCGGGGCCGGCAGCCGGGATTTTCCATGGTTTTCGTTTTTAGCGCTTTCAATTAAAACTTATCAGTCAGCATTTTTCCGGGAAAGGATTTGCGCGCCGATGGACTAAGTTTCTCCATTGCTGCTTTATACCTCTTATCCTCATCCTGCCTGGCCAGATAAGTGTAAATCACGTAAGCATTGATGTCCGAAGCGGGATTTTCTTCCAGCCACCGCCAAGCTATTTCCAGGGTTTTATCACGGGCTTCCTGATCCACTTTGGTTTCCCTTTCCAGGAAAGCTTTATCTTTAAAAAGACCTTCATAAGAACCTGTGCTGGCCATCAGCGCCATAGCGGTATCGTAAATCGCTTTCTTTCTGCCGAACACCTCCTGACTTTCCATTATCTCCGTGAACCGGGTATAATCTTTCATATACCTATCATTACCTGAAACGACAGCCTTTTTAAGTTCGCCACGTTTCCCGGTTAGCCGCACTATTCCTGCATCCAGGTACAATGTCCGGTGTTCAGGATTTTGTCCGATTAACCCTATGCGAAGCACATAGATACCTGCGCCGGGAAGTTTGGTTTTAAACCTGAAAGCATCATTGCTTACAACCGCAGTATCATGAAATCTCTTTCCTTTCAGATCAGAACGGGGCCGGAGGTCGGTTAAGATTACTTTTGTACCAGGTTGCAGGTCTTTCAACTCCCCGGTAAATTCCAATTCCTGTGCATTCGTAGTGATGGCTGTTAAAACCAATATAAACAATGGGATAATTTTCATTTTGCAATGCTTTAAAAGATAAATTCTTTGAGCCATGTTTTTTTACCTGCCGTATTTTTCAAACAGATCCTGCAGCATTTCATCTGTAACATCATGACCGTTTCCGGAAAAGCGAACAATACCCTTAGGATCGACTATGATCATATGGGGTATTCCTACGATCTTATAATCGTCGTTCCACGCTTTGGCCTTTTGCATCATACTGTAAAATTCAATGGGAGCTTTTTCAAAAACATATACGTCCTCCGGCGCTTCATTTGTAGTTGAGGCAATGAATGCTATCTTATCTTTGTATTTGCGATGTAGTTCATTAACATGAGCAAACCCGGAAATGCAGGGTCCGCAATGGGTTCCCCAGAAATCCAGCGCCACAAATTTCCCTTTCATATCCGGTATCTCAGAAAGCCACTCTTCCACTTTCAATGCCGGCGCTTTCGTACCAACAGGCAGTCCTCCTATCATTTTTGACACCTTTTTTTTCCCGGCTTCACTTTTCGATTGAGCATGAGAACAGGTAACTGCTCCAAGAAGGAGCAATGCCAATACTATTGTTGTTTTCATTTGTATATTTTTTTAGTGTTCTGCTATTGCCGGATCATTTTTCCAAACAGTCTTTTAATTAAGGGTTCTCAATAAGTAACGGATGCTGAGAGGTAAGTTTTCTTCCAAACTTCAACACCAGCCGCTCCGGAGTGAGGGTATAAGATTCCACTACATCGCCGGTAACTGAATACAGTTTATGGGTATAATTAATTGTATTGCTATAAACCGGATCTGTAGATAAACGACGTACATCGTACCATCTCATACCTTTTAAGGCAAATTCCCTGATCCGTTCTTCCAGGATAAAGCGGACCAACTGCTGCTGATTAGCCGCAATGCCGGCCGGAACAGCAGCCGCCACAGCAGGCATCCGGTTGGCCCTTAGTAATTCCACATCGGCTTTTGCACCTGCCAAATCATTTGCACGTGCTTTCAGTTCAGCACGCATTAAATACATATCCGGCAAACAAATTCCTACTTCTGCACTAAATCTTGGATAGCGTCTCATTCCATTGGGAAAAATAACCGTTCCAAAAAGTTCAGTATTCGAATAGATCTGTAACCTGAAATCAGAGGGATCATAAAGGGCTGCAACTTCCGGTCTGCATACAAATGCATTGGCCGAGCCAATATAAAAAGCGCTTAAACTCATATTCAATATACTTTCCTGATCCTCTCCCAAAAAAGAATTTGGCATTAATGCAGGTCCAAAATATGCAGGATCAGCTGGTTGCCAGGTTCCATCCGGACTAAGCGTAACATTATAATCGTATAAACCGACAGGTTTTGTTGCTCCTGTTAAGGCACTGAAAGCCTTATCCAGGTGCTCACGGGATGCGGTATAATTATGCATGTAGAGATAAACTCTTGCAAGAATTCCTTCGGCAGCAGGCTTTGATATTTTAAGTGAATGGGAGAAAGGTTTCGATAAATTTGGTAATGCCTCCGTGATATCATTGATGATGAACTCATAAACTTCCTTTACAGTAGCCCTTTTATAATCAGTTTTGGTTACATCAGCAGCGGTAATAATCGGTACGCCCCAATCAGTAGCTGCTGTTGCCTCATTGTAAGGCTTGCCAAAATCATTTAAAAAGAGCAAATGGCAAACCGCCCTGCCTACCTTAGCTTCCGCCATGATCTGGGCCTTTTGTTGTTCAGTGCCGCCGGTGGAAGCATCTATCTCTTCAATGATCTTATTAAAAGCATAGTTCGATTTAAGATACCCCATTTCCGGCAGATCGTCCGGCAGCAAGGCATCGCCAATATATTTGAACAGGCGCTGCCTGTATACAGATGCCCCGCCAAAATAGCTCTGCTGTGCAGCCACCTCGTCTCCCAGAAACCCTGCGGCTGTTGAAGGGTCTACTTTAGTGGTGTTCAGCAATGCTTCATAATCCTGGGTGGCCTTTGCAATAAGCGCCCCTTTAGGTTCTACTTCCAGGTATCCTTTTTTACAGGAGGCCGTAACTACAATCACTGCTGTGAGAAAGAGTAAAATATATCGTCTGTTTGGAATACGCATAATTTGAACGTTTATCAGGCCTAAAATGAAACATGTGCACCCAGGGTAAGGCTACCCTGACCAGTACGTAAGGTTCTACCGGATCCATAGAGTCCGGAATCCTGGAATTCCGGGTCAATTCCCAGTTTATTTGCTTTCCATAGCATCAGGTTTGACACCTGTGCCCTAAAGGTTATTGCCCGGACCTTCAGCTGGTTGATTAATTTTTCCGGAAGATTGTAAGCCAGTGTTATATCTCTCACTTTAACAAATGAGGCATTGAACACATTAATGTTGGCAGCAGTATAGTAAGTGGTATTTCTATCGCTGTTCTCAGCCTTGTTGCCTATGTAGCGGGGAATATTTGTTTTGTTCTCATCTCCGCGGACTTTCCACCTGTCGGCAAATTCTGCATGAACGTTGTCATACATTGGTTCGCTCCAAAACGTATTAACATCACGGAACATCACATGACCCAGGTTGTACACCAGGTTAACGTTTAAAGAGAAATCCCTGTAACTAAAGCCATTTGATAATCCACCGGCCCAAAGCGGTTGCGTGGTTCCCATAAATTTTACATCTGTGGCCTTTGAAGCAACAGGATCAGTGGTGATGGTTCCATCTGCGAGCCTGATTTGCGGATCCCCGTTGTTGTTCAGTCCTGCATAATCAAATGCGAACAATGAAAAAGCAGGATAGCCTGCCACATAACGCTGGCTGATCATTTCCGTTCCGGTGGCAATTGTACCCAGGGATTCTATCCGGATAACCTTGTTTTTATTATAGCCCAGGGTAAAATTAGTACTCCAGAAAAAATTCTTACCAACCACATTAATCGAGTTCAAACCAATTTCAAACCCCTTATTTTGTATGGATCCCAGGTTCCCTACCACATTCTGATAGCCTGAAAAAGGACTCACCGGCAGGTTACCCAACAGATCTGTTGTGTTTTTGATATAAGCATCTATGGATCCGCCTAATCTTCCTCCAAGCAAACCAAAATCTACCCCGGCGTTTTTAATGACGGTACTCTCCCAGGTTAGTTTATCGTTACCCGGCGTGCCGATAATCAGCCCCATGCCTGTTACATAATACGGGCCTGCATCCGCTTTTAAAATATCGTAAGATGCAGCTGTACCCGGTTGCGGCGCATTTCCTGCAACGCCGTAAGTAGCCCTCAGATCAAGTCTGTTTAACCAGTCATTACCCGGCATAAATGACTCTTCACCAAGTCTCCATTTTCCGCCTATACTCCACACCGGTCTGTTTTGTGCAGATTTATCCCTGCCAAACAAATTGCTCTGATCATTTCTCCAGCTACCATTCAGTGTATATTTACCCATGTAGCTGTAACTCAGGTTTGAATAATAAGAGCTGGTTCTGACTACAGGTGATTCTCCCCCGGTAAAATTCTGATCTAAAAATGTAGAGGCATTGGTTATTGTACCATCCACTCCGGCGTTTAATGTTTTGTAATCTATCGGCTGTCCAATCTGCAGTTTATCGTCCCAGCCTCTTACAATGATCTGTGTTGCTCTTCCATACTGTGAAGTGGCCTCTTGTCCGGCGAGCACGGTTAACTGATGTTTTTGCCAGTTCTGATCAAAAACAAGCTGGTTCCTGATGGAGTAATTTTTCAGGTAGGAGTTATTCTCTGTTAGTCTGCCGCCACTGTTTGGCAGATAATAAACAGGGGCTTCTCCGGGCACCGCCACGGTAAAGTCCAGCAATTCCCTACGCACGGAATAACTGTTGGCGTCCAAAAACCCTGTTGCGTTGGCCGACAAAATATTGTACCCATAGTTTCCTTCAAAACGCAGGTTTTTCAGAATCTTAACGGTACCTCCTCCTACTATCCTGCTGTATAGCTGGTCACTTTTATTATAGCCGAGGTTACGCTCATTGAGCGGGTTATATTCAAGGTTAATCCCGCTCCGGTTCTGATAATCCAGTCTTCTTGCGTCGCTGAAATCCCCCATATGATTAATGGTTAAGGGATTACCGGCAGCATCTTTGAATAACTGATAAGGAACAAAGTTTGGACTTAATGATATATCAATGGGAGATGAAGTTTGGCTATTGCTGATATCGGTAATCAGGAAAAGCGAGATGCTTTTGTTGAGAACAAGATCCTGGCGAAAGTTGATTTTATAAAGATCATCCTTTTGACCGGGTTGATTTGATCTGGTTCCGGTATAGCTGACGGATCCATAAAATGCATACGCCTTTCCCCCGCCGGATACAGAAATGGTTTGGTTGGTCAGTGTGGCATTCCGGTAAAAAAGGTCTGCAATTTCACCTGTGTTGTTTATGGCAGCCAGGCTATCCAGGCTTTTGGTTTCCTGCGCAGCGGAAATCAGCCCGGCCTCCCTGTTGTACTGGATAACCTGATGAGGGCGTAGCGATGCTAACTGTGATGCCAAACCAAAGGGATAACTGGCTTTACTCTGCTGAAATACCTCTCCGGAGGCGGTAATGAAATCCCTGCTGTTCAGCCTTTGGATATAGTTCAGGTCCGGCTTTCCCTGAAAATTTACAAATCCATCATATTCAATACTCAGCTTATTACCTGCTTTCCCTTTTTTTGTGGTAACCACGATAACGCCATTAGCGGCCCTTGTACCCCATATAGAAGCGGCCGTTGCATCTTTTAGCACCGTAATATCTTCCACATCCTGTGTATTGATAGCGGATATATTATCCTGGGGAACACCGTCGACCACAATCAACGGGCTTCTGCTGGCGCCGCCTGGTACGGCGTTGCCAAACTCATCATATAGGCCAATTGTTGCCAGTCCCCGTACTAAAAAAGGGTTCTGACTGGCACTGGGCGCGTTATTCACAACCAGTCCGGGTACAAGTCCATCTAATCTCGAAAGGATATTTGCACTACCGGAACGGTTCTTCATAATATCCAAATTAGGTTTGGAAAAAGAACCTGCACTTCGTTCCCTTGAAATTTTCTGGTACCCGGTAGAAACTATTTCCGCGGCTTCCAATACTGTTTCAACTGCATTGAGTGTAATCTTTATGGCTTCCTCGCCGGTGATTTTTACTTCTTTCTCTTCGAAGCCAATGTAGCTTACTACAATAACTGCCCCCGGTTCAACAGCTATCTGAAAGTTCCCGTGCTCATCGCTGACGGCGCTTACCTTTTGCCCTTTTACCCGGATTGTTGCGCCTATCAATGGTTGTTTGTCGTCGCCCAAAACAGTACCGAAAACTTTTATGGGAACGACAAAATCCGATGCCTTCACCGGCTTCTCCCGGTATTTGATTAAAATATTTCCTTTAGAAATTTCGTAACTCAGCTGCTCCTGTTTCAGAACAGTTTTTAAAAAATCTTCTACAGGCATATTACGTGCCTCTAAGGTAACGGGACCGGCGTTTTTGATTTGTTCACTATTGTAAAAAACGCTTAAACCGGTTTGCTTCTCAATAATTTTAAAAACGTTTGATAAAGGCATTTTCTTTGCGCTCAAAGTGACTGATTGAGCTATGGCTGATGCCTGCACCTGAAAAAAAGCGACAGTTAGAAAAACGATTGTTAGTTTCATAGCTAACAGTATTTTGGTTGATAGCCCCGGCCCCGTGCGTTCATTCGGAGATACACCGGCTCCTGACGGCTGGTTTAAAGCAGAAAATTGCATAACTTTGTCCTGGTTTGGTTGATAAATAAGCAGTACTTCTTCGAGTGAAAATTGTTTTTATTGGTTAACCAAATAATCCTACCGGAGATGTTACCAGCATCTTCGGTTTTTTATTTGATCCCCCTGGTTTACTTACTATGAAATTGTAATGGTTGTTATGGCACAGGAATTAATATCTCTGAAATCAGTTATTCAATATAACCAGCCTGTTGTTAGCTTCCAGCCTGTAACGCAGGCCCACTCCTTCAAGGAAATGCAGCACCTCAGACAAAGGTAAATTCCTTTTAAAAGTACCTCCAAACTGAATTTCACGAACAGGCCGTTCATACACAACCTGTATATCATACCATCTTGCCAGTTGCCGCATGGCCTCTTCAAACGGCTTATTATCAAAATTAAATACTCCATTTTTCCAGGCCAGGTCCTGTTCAAGATCGGCAGCCATCACTTTACCGGAGCGGTAGGCTTGTCCCGGTTTCAATACCGTGGATCCAATTTTCACGCTTCCTTCCAGCAACGATATTTTATCTGCAACCTCATCAGCATAGGCATTTACGTTGAAACTGGTGCCAAGCACCTGGATGGTGGTTCCCCTGGTTTTTACGAAGAAGGGTCTGTTGTGATCAGGCGCTACTTCCAGGTAAGATTCGCCGGAAATCTCTATTGTTCTGTGCCCGGTGAATGCAGTAGGGAATCGCACACTCGATGCGGCGTTTAGCCATACTTTGGTGCCATCGGGTAAGATCAGTTGATATTGCCCCCCTTTTGGCGTACTGACTTTATTATACAATTGCTCTCCACCGGTGTTCCGGCCTTCATATGCAAGCATGCCTGCATCCCGCTTAATGATCTTTAAACCTCCCTGGCTGGCGAGGGATCCGTTCGCTGCGCTGTCGAGAACAATAGTGCTGCCATCAGACAACGTCAGCGTAGCCTTATTGCCCCCCGGAAGAATATCCGGCTGCACCTTTGAAGGAACGTGGGCCATTTCGTTTTTGGGCGACTGGTACATCAAATATAATACGGTTGCGGCTCCGGCCAATAGTAGAATCATGGCTGCATAACGGAGCCAGGTGCTTCGGAGCGGGAAAGGAGAACGATGATTAACCGCAGACTCAGTGTCTGCGGTTAGAGGCAACAAACCAGTGGTTGGTTCTGATTTCAATATTGCTGATAGTATTTCTGCAGTTCTTTCTTCCGGGATTTTTTTCAGACCCACGGGGTCCATTTCTAATTTATCTAATATCTCTACAGATAACCACTCATGATAGCTGCGATTCTGCAACATGAGTGCAAACTCACGCTCCTCTTCCGGAAGAAGGGTACCTTCTACATATTTATCCAGTAGTTCAAGAAAATAATGCCGTGTATCCATCCGGAAGTTCCCCTTTTAAGACTAAAGACCGGCAGGTGTTATAAATGGAGTACAGGGAGCGCAAAAATTTTTTAATAATTCATTAAAATAAATAAAATTATAAAAAGGTCGCCCCGCTGTTTAAGATAAGACCGGATACCTTGCCGGGCCCTTTGCATATGAGTTTTTACAGTTAAAACCGAAATGCCGAGACGGTCTGCAATAGCCTCGTAGCTTAACTTTTCTTGTTTGGCCAGGGAGAATACCATCCTTTGCTGCTGCGGAAGAGAAAGGAGCGCTTCATTCAGCACCAGGAGCAGCTGCTCCTGGTGCTGCGCTATTTCAGTTATAGGCTGGGTTGGACCGGCCTGGCTGCCCCAGGCATGTTCCAGCGCTTTGTTATTTGCCCATTTTTCCAGGTATTTGATCACCTGGTTCCGGCTGAGAATAAATAACCAGGACCTGAAATCGTCCAGTTCCTCCAGTGACTCCCTTTTTTTCCAGACAGTCAGAAATACTTCCTGAACAATTTCCTCTGCAATCGTATCGTCCTTTGAATAAAGTCCGGCAACGTGATAAACCCTGTCCTTATATTCCAAAAATAATTGTTCAAATGCCTGGTGAGAACCAGCGGCCACCTGCCGGAGCAGTTCTTTTTCGCTATCTTTCTGTAAGTACACCAAATGCAGTGTTTATTGGTTGGAGGGTAAAGTTATAGGAAAATAGACACATGTCAGGTGGTTTTTAATTCCCGGAGCATAATACGCTATTCCTGTAAATCATCATGCTCTTTGCGCAACAATCCGGGTAACGGCTTCTTTAAAATTCTCATTCATTCCATTAAATTCTGAAATTCCATATCTCTCAAAAAAACAGCCGCGTCCTCCCTTCCGGAAGTTTCGCGGCTGCACACATTAGGGTTATAAATTATTTTATCAACTCCAATAGTTCCTTCTCCAAAGCAAAGCCTCTTAAATCTTTAGCGACGATCCTGCCATCACGATCAATCAGGATATTCCAGGGGATGCCACGCACATTGTAATACTGTGCAATCGCATTTTCCCGGCCTTTCAGATCAGATAACTGTGTCCACGGTAATTGATCATCTTTAACGGCCTTCTTCCATTTGCCGGCATCGCTGTCGAGGGAGATACCCACTATTGTGAACCCTTTGGATTTGTAAATATTGTATGCCTTCAGCAAATTGGGATTCTCTGCACGACAAGGCCCGCACCAGCTGGCCCAGAAATCTATCAGTACATATTTTCCTTTAAAGCTGGAAAGAGATATTTCCTGTCCGCTGGTATCGGGTTGAGATAAATCTGCAATCATTGCTCCTTCGGCGCTTCGTTTCATCATGGGTAACATCGCGTCTATTCTTTTGCCGGCGGGCGTTCCGCGGATTACTTCCGGAAGCGATGTGTAAAGCGGGTAAACGGTATTGTATTTCGGACCCGAAATATCTTCCGCCATATCCTTTACCAGTTGCAATGAAAACAGGCTGTAGGGGTGCTCTTCAACGTACTTTTTAACATTCGCCGTATACCGGCTTCTGGATAAGGAAAGCAGTTGTTCTCCTATTTTGGGCCTTTCCTCCTGCGGGGCATCGGTGAGTTGTTGCAGCAATTCCTTTTGCTCATGATTCAGTTCCCTTGCAGCAGCAAAGAACTGATTTGCTTCAAGCTGAATATTGGAGCCTTTTAATGTGAAGTCCGGCAACGAATCCATGTTAACTGATAATTGCAGGTAACCGATATCAGAGAAGAAGGTAAGCTGTTTGCGTTCTGGTAAGATAGTAGCATTCACCCGCTGTGGCTCCTGCATTTCAGCCAGCCAGGTAAATTTGCCGTCGTGAATGGATACGGTATCGTTTTGGTACCCGTTGTCTTTATAATATTTAAAAACAATAACGCTGTCGTTCCTGCCTTTTATATCTCCATCCATACGCATATTATAACCGTGGTCAAAGATTTCCATCAGTGTGTTCATCAGATCGTTGTTGCGCTTATTTTTGGCTATTATCCTGCCATCCGGATCTATGAGTACATTTTGAGGAATTCCTTTGATGCCATATTCAACGGCAGCTTCATTATTTCTTCCTTTCAGATCAGACACTTGCTGCCAGGGCATATTATCCTCTCTGATGGCCTGTATCCATTGCTGGCGGTGCAGGGAATCATCCAGGGATACACCTAACACGGTGAAGCCTTTGTCTTTATAGGCATCGTAGGCACGCAGCACGTTGGGGTTTTCAGCCCGGCAGATACCGCACCAACTGGCCCAGAAATCAACCAGCACATATTTGCCCCGGAAGGAGGACAGTTTCACGGCGTTCCCGGTTACATCTGCCTGTGTAAAGTCCGGGGCGGGTGAGCCAACCATTATTTTCTTCACATGGGCGATCTGCTTTGCCAGGGCTTTTCCTGCTTCCGAATTCTTAAATACGGGACTGAGCGCCCCGAATAGCGGTGTAATCGTTTCAGGGTCTAAAGCAATGCGGTAATTATACACCATATCCCAGGAGGCATAAGCGCCGGGATGCCGCCTGATGATACCGGCTATTTCATCATTAAATTTCTTCCTCACCTGCTCCTGTTCCGCATTAATAGCCCGTATGGAGTCTTTCATGCCACGGTTGCAGTAAGCTCTTGTATTCAGAGCGGTAAAAGTACCGGCATATTTATCTCCATGCTGAACAAATTCATCGAGGGTCTTGGTATCCGGACTACCTGTTACAGTTGCTGAATCGAGGGAGCCGGTGGCGTTGATTTCAACTTCCCCGGGTTCTAAATAAAAACGCCTGGCAACATACCTGCTATCCGGTGGTTTCATAAATACTCTTGCCAATACCGGTCTGCTCAACCTGCCCCTGAATACGAAATGTCCATCCTTTTGCAGCAATACAGAATCGGTTGCCATCTCTTTATCATTCAGCTCATATTGAAGATAAAGTTTGCCCGGGTATTGCGGGGCAGTTATCTGCCCTTTTAATGTAAACGGCTTTGTATGGCCAGGTTGCGCCTTTGCCACAACCGTTCCGGTCATGAGGAGGGCGGCAGGCAGCCATTGCCTGAATAATAATTGATAACGCATAATATGTTTGGTTTCTGTTTAGCTCTAAAAGTATCCCTTGTTCTGAGTTAAGTTTACATTGGAATTGATGGCCGATTGCGGAATGGGATAAAGAACATCCGTCGACTGCCATTGACTTCCTTTGAGCTGGGATAATACTTCATCCGCCCTGGAGGTAGAAGGATTGTTGATGCCGGGCAATCTTTTCAGATCTAACCAGCGGGATCCCCATTCGCAGAAAAATTCAATGCGGCGTTCATGTTCAATAGCAGCCATTAGCGTGCCTTTATCGGTGGCTTTAGTGTTTGGCAAACCGGCTCTTAACCGGACCATATTAATATCGGCTGCGGCCTGTATATAATTGGATTGTTGTGTACGCGCTTCGGCACGGATTAAAAACTGTTCCGGCAAGCGTAATACCTGGTTATATTCCACTGCGCCAACACCTGCCATATACCTGTATTTTGCAGGATATGGATAGTCGATGCCCCCGTAACTTTTAAACCCAACCCAGCTGGTTTTTCGCTTATCTCCAGGTTCAAAATCATTATAGAGGCCATCTTTAAGCACGAACTTGGGAGTTGTACTTAATGCAGAAGGAACGAAGCTGTTGGCAATCCAGGAACTGGTGATACTATTTACAAATTGAAGGATGCCTTCTTTGTTGTTGGCTAAGAATACCTGGTTGAGGGAGTCATTCATACTAAACAACCCAGGGTTGTTGATAACGGCAGTAGCCGTACTTTCGGCCAATTGCCATTTTCCCCTGTAAAGATATACCCTGGCCAATAATGCATCAGCAGCCCAGGTAGTAGCGCGTATACGCTTGCCGCCATAGATGTCTAATGTAGCGGGCAATACTTTTTGCGCATCTGTAAGATCTTTTTCTATCTGATCATAAACTGCATCCACGTTATCGCGGGCCTGGCTGGTAGTGATATGTACATCGGTAGCCGTTACCACCGGAACGGCTCCATACTCATTCACCAGGTAGAAATAACATAACGCCCGTAAAAACTTAGCCTCCCCCGTAGCTCTTTGTTTGTATGCTTCGGATAAGGGAGATCCAGCGAGCCCGGTTATAACAGAATTGGCGATGTAAACATTTTTATAAATCGTACTCCATAACCCATCTACATAATAGATCATGGGCGTTAGGGAGTTATTCGTAAAGTCGTCATAATAATTCATAGAATATCCGTACGCTTCATCCGCCGACAGACAATTGAACATGGTAATAGAAGTACCCATGTCATTGCCTGGATTCGGATTCGCCACGTTGGCATATAAGCCTATCATCGCTGCTTCCGCCGTAGTTGAATCCAGGAATACGCTGTTGGACATTAGCTGGTCTTTCGGTGGTCCTATCTCAATCAATTTCTTACAGCTACTCATCATCCATCCCGTCAATAACATTATACAAGTATATAAAAAGAGTTGTTTTTTCATTTCCCTATTGTTTAAAGTGAGCAATGAATACCGGCTGCAATTTGTCTTATCGGTGGCAATACAGCGCCGCCGGTTTCAGGATCAAATCCCAGGTAGTTGGTGATGGTAAACAGGTTTTGTGCCCTGATAAATGCCCCGGCTGATATTAACCGGATTGACTTTGCCCAGGAAGATGGCAGCTCATAAGACAGGTTCAGGTTTTTCAGTCTTATAAAACTGGCATCTGAATAACTACCATCTGATAGCAGGTAATAATTTTTATAGGCATAGGTAGCCTCACTGCCGGATAGTGTTGATGGCCTGAAACCATCAGCAATAATCTGATCATCCTGATTAGACAATCCCCCCGGTTGTGTGCCTACTGATGAGCGAACAGAGGATTTGGTCTGTTTCACAAACTGTAACAGGACATCCAGCTGAAACCTGCCGAGTTTAAGAGAGTTGCTGAATCCACCATAGAAATCGGGGATACTGGCGGCTATAACCTGGTAATCTCCATTGGCGGTTTCCAACAACCCTGTTGTAAATTTCCCGTCATGGTTGAGATCCGCAACAGTAGCGATACCGTCTTTCAGACCGGTATAATGATACCCGCCATAGTTGCTGATAGGCTGCCCCTCCATATATACATAAGCATAGCTTGTTGTTTTTAAACCGGGGAAGGAGATGAGTTTATTACGGGGTATGGTAATGTTGAAAGAACTATTCCAGGAAAAATTCTTACGACTGATATTCTTTGTTTTCAACTCTAACTCCCACCCCGAGCTTTGCAGTAATGCCGGCATATTACCGGTAAAGGAAGTAAATCCCGACTGGGAGGATAATGGAGAATTCACCAGCTGGTTATCTGTGCGGCTGGAAAACCAGGAAGCAGAAAGAAAGAGCTGATCATCCAGGAACCCGGTTTCCAGGCCAATATCCAATTTGCGATTAGACTCCCATCCGTAATCAGGATTGGCGCTCCGCAAAGGATAAATTCCTGTGCTGCCATATTGATAAAAAAGATTGCCATAGGATGCCAGGTATCCATAGTCCGGGATCTGGTCATTCCCGGTTGTTCCGTAGCTGGCCCTGAGCTTACCGTAACTCAGCCAGGGAAGGGTTGTTTTTGTCCATTGCTCACTACTGAATACCCATCCGGTACCAACAGAGCCAAAATTACCGAATTGGCGGTTAGGACCGAAACGGGAAGAGCCATCCCTACGGCCGGTGAGATTGAAAACATAACGGTCTTTCAGGATATAGTTGATACGTCCAAATGCGGAAACGTATTTATACTCTTTAAAGCTGCTGCCTTTGTAACTGATATTGGAGGCTGCTGTCCAGGAGCTCATCAGCTTATCGTTGGAGAAGCCAGTAGCTCTTACATAATATGGTTCTGCAAAGCTGGATTGCTGCCAGGTTCCTCCTGCCAGCACGCTAAGCCGGCCATCGCCCAATGTTCTGTTGTAAGTTAATTGTGGCTCTACGATATAGCTTTCAATGTAGTCTGATGTATATGTAGCGGCCGATTCTCCTGAGCTGCCATTGGGATCAAGAGAGGTTTTAGGAAGATGTGTTTCGTTTGTTTGTGCTATTTTATTGTATCCAAGACTCACTTTTGCATCTAATCCTGGTAATATGTTATATCTTAAATTAGCATTCGCCAACAGGTTATCCGATTTGAAGCTGGCCGATTGCAACAGGTAGGAATCAGGATTGGTGAATCCGCCGGTCCAGTTTAAACTGCCATCCTGGTTATGTACAGGATAGTTGGGCGGTAATATATACACAACACGGGTAAGATCAGTAGCAACCTGGTTGTTGGATTCCTTCGTATACATAACAGAAGCCCCCAGCGTGAATTTACCATTACGCGAAGTATTGTCTATACTGAGGTGAGAAGAATAGCGGTTGTATCCCCATTCGCCGGGAAATACAGTGGATTCATGCCTCAGCGTATTGGAGAAGCGGTAACGTAGATATTGATTTCCTCCTGAAAATGCGCCTGTAACCTCCGTTTGATTGGCGGTGTTGCCGATATAATCTTTCAGGAAATTCCTGGATTTTGTAGTATCCCAAACGGTGAGGTCCGGGGCATTGGAAAAACCGGGCGTATCATTATCGTTGGCGAAAGCGGTTCTGCGCATAGCCAGGTATTCGGAAAGATTCAGCATCGGTAAATAGTTGGTTACTTTACCGGCGCCCGTGTAAACGTTGAAATCGAAATGTGCTTCTGATGCCTTACCTCTTTTCGTGGTGATGAGGATAACACCATTCGCCCCCCTGGAGCCATAGATGGCAGTTGCATCGGCGTCTTTCAATACGGATATATCTGCGATATCTGCCGGGTTAATGGAGTTCATAGGGTCTATCGGTCCGGAAGCCCCTGCGCTGGAAAATGGCGTTTCCACGAACGGTACCCCATCGATAATGAATAGCGGCATATTTTTGTTGCCGGTGGACAGCTGAATGGATTGTTGTTGCCGGATAGAAATATTCATCTGGCTACCGGGATTGCCACTGGAACGCGTGATGAAGAGGCCCGGCACGTTGCCTTGTAATGCTTCGAGGACGTTACTTACCGGTTGTCTCGCTATCTCTTCTGCTTTTATACTGGTAACACTACCCGTGTTAAAACGTTGCGTAGTGGTGCCGTAAGCAATGATCTGTACTTCGTCAAGTTTAGAGATAGACGGAGGGAGTATTAATCTAAAACCTGAACCGGTGAAGATGGATTGACCGGCTTTAAGCGCTACCCCATCGGCTTTACTGTCGGGATAAGCCACTACCACAGCATTTGTGGCGGAGATTAATTTCAGTTCCATACTTCCGTACCCGATCCTGCTTATCACCAACACATCGCCTGCATTGGCGTTAAGCGTAAAGGAACCATCGGCCTTCGTTGCAACGCCGGTCTTTGTTCCTTTAATAAGTACGTTCGCGCCGGGAAGGGGTTCTCCCTCACGGTTAAGAATAATACCACTGACAGGAAATAATGAAAGCTGGTCGGAAGATACGGCCGTGGTATTATTTCCGGCAGGCTGCGCGATGGGATATATACTGATCGTTTTGCTTCCAATCAGGTATTTTAATGGCTGGTTTCTGAACACGTTTTCAAGAAACTGCAGAAGTGGTTCGTTGGTAGCCTGAACAGTAACCGGTTTTGCTCCCGACAAATCTGTTTCCTGGTATAAAAATAAATAGCCGGTTTGTTTTTTTACAGCAGAAAAAACCGTCTCGAGAGATACATTTTTACCTGAGTAGGTCACACTTTGAGAAAATCCGTTGGCTGCCACATTAAAAAAAGCGGCTGTAAGAAGAAAGAAAGTTAGTTTCATCACTAACACGATTTTGGTGAAGGGATGGGTACCGCCACGGGCAGGCCATCCACAAAAAGCAGTTTTTGTCATACCTTTGAAACTGATTTAGGTGCTGAATAAACAGTCTGTGCAGACTTTGTTTTTGAATGTTACCTAAACTACTCGGCCAATGATGTTTCCCCATCATTGGCTTTTTGCTTTGAGTAAGGAGTTGTATATGTGGCCCCATCAAGGGGAATTATCAGGATAATTGCTCAATATCCTCATTGCCCGGGACTGGTAGCCTCAGGGATAGATTATATGGTTGGTTTGTTGGCAAATTATTTTACGAACATATCACAGCATACCGGGATTTACCGGCCTGAATCAGATTTCGGTTCAACATTTATTTTTCTCCTATAATCAATGTCCGGTCTTTCAATTCAACATGCAGGCCGAAACCCCGCAGAAAACGGATCAGATCAGTTAACTGAACGCCCCTGTCCATTTCTCCTTTCAATTTCCTTGTTGGAATAGCCCCCTCATACCTGACCTGGATATCGTACCATCTTTCAACGTCTTTCATAACAGATGAAAAGGATTTGCCCGTGAAACTGAAAGTGCCATTTTTCCAGGCCAGCACCTGCTCCAGGTTGGCGTTAGCATTGACGGTGATGGTGGCTATATTATGCTGCTGCAATGCCTGCTGACCGGGAAGTAGCGTCACACCACCAGACGGCGCAGCATTGGCTGATAACACCTTCACCCTGCCCTCAACAAGCGTTGTTGCGATCGCGCCTTCGTCAGTGTAGGAGTTGATATTGAAACTGGTTCCCAACACTTCAACGATGGCTTTTCCATCAACATCCACGATGAAAGGCATTTTGGCGTTTTTCGCAACTTCCATATATACTTCACCGCTTACTTTCACTTTGCGGTTGTTTCCTGTAAATGCAACCGGGAACGTAACAGCACTTGCCGCATTCAGCCACACGGTTGTTCCGTCAGGAAGCGTGAGGCGGTATTGTCCGCCGCGTGGCGTGGACATGGTATTCATCATCACCTCGCCCTGGGAAAGGCCCCTGGCATCGTAGATAATTTCATCATTGGCCGTTTTAACAATCGAAGCACTCCCCTGTTGCGCAATAGCGCCCCTGGCGGCACTGTCGAGTGGAATGGTTGTTCCGTCTGATAAAGTAAGCAGCGCCTTATTGGATCCGGGTAAAATACCTGGAGTTGATATTGCTTTCCCTTTCACGAAATCCTTTCCGGTTTTCTTTGAGGTGGTGTAGAAGTAAGTCCCGGCTCCCAGCAGGATCAATATTGCAGCGGCCCAGCCCCATTTTTGCAGGAAACGTATACGATGCGCCGGGCGTACTCCGGAAACAGCAGTATCAGCGTGGATCCTGGAAGCCACGCCCTGTTCAATCCGGGCAATCTCCTCCGAGAAGTCCAGTTGGTTGTTTTCCCATAATGGCCAATCCCTGTCCAAAATCTGCTCTACCATTTCCTTATTGGCCGGATCTTTAAGCAAACCGGTAAAAACAACACGCTCCTCTTCGCTCAGTTTTCCCTGGGCGTATCGTTCAAAATAATATGTCAGTTGCTGTTCAGTCATTATAATCAGTAATAAAGACCCGGTTTAAACAGGGGTAGGACGGGTCGGAATAAAAAAAATATTGACAATTATTTAATGGCTGCTTCACCACTGGTTAATTAACGCATATAACAAGGTAATAATGACCCCGGCATTTCTCTTTAAATAGGTTCGCAGGAAAACCAATGCTTCCACCATATGCTCCCGCACCGTACTCCTCGAAATGCCTAATCGTGCGGCAATCTCCTCGTATGTGAGCTGTTCGTTGCGGCTCAACAGGAATACCTCTTTGCGCCGTGGCGGCAGGGAGTCAATGGCCCGGCTCATGATGGTTGCCAGCTCCTTGGTTTCCAGATCTGTTTGAGGATTAGTCAGCGTCTGATCGATTTGAATGATATCCGGGGCTTCCGTTTCCGGTAACCCACGCTCAAACTGGGAGTTGACGCAGTTGCGGGTGATCACATATACATAGCCTGAAAAATTGCTGATGTCAGGGAGTTTATGCCTGTTTTTCCAGATGCGCAGAAAAACATCCTGGGCCACCTCCTCGGCAAGTTGAGGCGATTTAAGCCAGTAAAGGAGATAGGGATAGATTACCTGGGAATATTTTCTGACGATCCGATTGAATGCCCGCTCGTCCCCCAGTGCAACCTGTTTCAGCACCTCCTGCTCATCCTGTTTCGTGTCTAAACTATTGTTGCTCAATCCTATGTCGTTAACAGTTTGTCAGTAAAAATAGAATAATCCCTGAATATGAATTTTCGCAGGAAGGTATACCAAAGACAAATGAATTTCTATAAAATAGCTGCTTCAAAAAGCGGCATCGCCTGCAAATTACTAATCCATCACCGGATTTTAAACAGGAATGTTGATAAATTATGGATGTGACAGCTGGGGTATGATTAAGGTGTACTCAGATTACATAGCTACATAAACTCCGCCTGCATACTTAACAATATTAATACCACCACTAACTTATCCGCCACAAATTTCTCGCGCAGTACCTGGTTTGCCAGGCTCAGGTGTTTCTCAATTGCTTTTACACTCACCTTCAGCTGGTCGGCAATTTCCTGGTGCGTGTAACCATGTTGCTGTTTGAGGAGGAATATCTTACGGCGCTTCTCCGGTAGGGTGTTAATCACTTCATGAAAACTACGCCATCCATCTTTAAACAGGAAGTCTTCTTCAAAAGATACAGAAAGCGGTTGCTTTTCATTAAAGGCGGCATCGCGTAACAAACGTCTTGCTTCTTTCTGATTATGATTCACTACAATACGGTAAACATAGGTGCGTAACAAGGGATAGATCATAGCATCGTCTTTCAGCGAAGGCAGGTTATCCCATACCTTAATGAAACACTCCTGCACAAGGTCTTCCACTATAAGGGGATCTTTAGTATATCGCTTTACAAAATGATAAAGGCGGTCCTTATTCTCCAGGTAGATCCGCTTAAACCTTTCCTCCAGGTGAAGTGATTGCGTGTCCATATTGCTGATGCTTCCCGTTATCCGGGAGCCACAAAGTTGGAAAAGATTTATCTTTTGTTGCTGCTCCGGTAAAAGATAATGATTAATTCATACACCATCTTCCCCAATGTTATCCTAATGTTAACTCCACTTTTCGCGGTAGGGTTTTGCTGTGCCCGTGCTGTGTTATTATAAGCGGAGGTTTTAAATGCACTTCATGAAGATAGATAAAGCATTGCTTAGTAAATATTTTGACGGGACATGCACACCACAGGAGGAAGAGCGGGTGCTCAGTTACCTGGCAGGACAGGATCACCAGGAATTTATTGCTCTCATGGAGCAATCGTGGGAAGAAGTGCCTGCCGATAACATCGGCGAAGACATTACCCGGCGGATGCTGTTGCAGCTGGAAATGAAAACGTATGGCAGAAAGGGAATTATTCCTATTGAACACGTTTACCTGGGATGGAAGAAAAACTGGCTGCGTGTGGCAGCTGCATTGGTGTTCATTGTAACAGGCGCCACATACTGGTTTATTACGCAGAGGAAGCACACCGTACCCATTACCTGGACCACCATTTACAACCACCATAACAACCCGGAACTGGCCGTATTACCCGACAATAGTAAGGTGTGGCTGGCTCCGGGCAGTAAATTATCCTATACGCCGTTTACCGGTAAAGCCGAACGTAGTATAAAACTGGATGGAGAAGCATTCTTTAATGTAGCGCAAAATGCTGCCCGGCCATTTGTAGTGTATACCGGCGAGCTGGCTACCCGTGTGTTGGGTACCACCTTTAATATTGAAGCCTACCCGCATGAAGCAGCAGTACGGGTATCACTGGTAACCGGGATGGTGGCAGTAGCGCCGGCAGACAGCATTGATCAGGTGGTGGCACAGCTTCACCCCGGCGATGTAATGGATTACGAAAAAAGCAGCCGCACTTTTAAACGGCAACAGATCAGGATCAGCGATCCGGAAGAATGGATGAAAGGCTCACTCGTATTCAATGACCTGCTGCTTACCGATGCGTTGCAAAGAGTGGCCGCACGCTATCACCTGGTTATACACTACGCAAAAGGAACACAATCAGCATTGTCAGATAAAAAGATAACCGCCATCTTCCGGAAAGAAAGCAGTAGTGAGATCTTAAATAATATACTCTTCATTTCCAACTGCTATATGCAGCAACGCGGCCAGGACATTACCGTTTACAATATGCCTTAAACCAATACCAGTAGCAGGACAACATGCCTGCTATCATCTATTCTTAAAATAAATTAATGTATGCTTTTTATGCACTATAAGGCAAGAGGAATTCCTTTGCCGTTTAAATTCCTTCCTATACAAATAAAGCGATGGTGTTTGAGCCTGCTGATGTGTTGTAGCATTTTCAGTTTACAGGCACAGGAAAAATTCACGGGACTTACTACTAAAGTTGACTACTCGTCTGCCGCTGTCAGCGCACCGGCGTTACTCGAATCCTTACAAAAGCAAACGGACTATACTTTTTCTATAGACAGAGCCGTATTAAACAGCATCACCGTCCGCGATGTACACTTCACCAAAATAAGCCTGGGAAAAGTATTACAATACCTGGAAGAACATTATGGTCTTGCATTTGCCGTAGCCGGAAAAAATATTGCCGTACGAAAAGTGGCTGCTTCTCCCAAAAAACCTGCATCCACAGAAGGAATGCTGAAAGGGAGAGTTGTTGATTTCGAAAATGCACAGCCCCTGCCCGGTGCAACGGTACGACTGGAAGGGACCAGCAAAGTTACCATCAGCGACGACAAAGGCTATTATAACCTCAATAGTATACAGGCCGGCAAATACACCCTTACGGTTACCTATACCGGCTATGCTACTACCCATCAGATGATCCGGGTGGAAACAGGAAATAATACGGTAGATGTAAAGTTACAGGTGAAATCCACCACCGCCAATACGGTAGTAGTAACTGCCATTAAACGGAAACGGGTGGCCAACACCACAGATGCACAACTGATCCGGGAATTATACAACGCCAAATCAGTAGTATCCGGTATTTCCAGCGAACAAATAGCCAGAACGCTGGACCGTGATGCGGCTGAAGTGGTAAAAAGAGTACCGGGTGTAAATATCTCGGAAGATAATTTTGTCATTGTCCGGGGATTAAACAAGCGATATAACCTTACCTATCTCAACGATGCAATTGCTCCTGCCAATGATGCCGACAGCCGCTCATTTTCCTATGATGTGATCAGCAGTAATGCCATTGATCGTATGATGGTGTATAAATCGCCCTCCCCTGACCTGCCCGGCGAGTTTTCAGGCGGCCTTGTAAAAATATATACCAAGAAAAGCCAGATGACCCGGCAGGTGGATCTTCAGCTTTCTACTCAATACCGTTCCGGTTCTACATTCGATAACGTATGGTCTTATGCAGGCGGTAAATATGATTTCCTGGGGTTTGATGATGGTACACGCAAACTACCCTCAGGCATACCAAGAGCTGCGAATTTCAATCACCTTACCCCTGCAGAAAATGCCGGGTATTCAAAACAGTTCAAAAACATTTATGTACTGGATAAAACCTATAAGGCGCTGCCGGACCTGCGGTTGAATCTCAATTATTATGATGCCTGGAAAACAGGACGGAAATACCTGAAAAACCTTAGCTCCGTTTCTTACTCCAATACACATGAACAAAGGCTTTCAGAACAACGTTCGTTATATAAGTTTTATGATGGCCAGCTTACGCAGGGTATTCATGCCGCCAGGATTTCTGTTATACAGGATAATGAGATGCAGGTGAGCGACCGGCTAACACTGGCGCTCCATAATTTTTTCAACGTCAATAATCAACGTATTGCTGTAGAAGATTACCGGAAACTGGATGATTACCCGGGCCAGGAATTTCGCCATACCAATCTTTATTATGTACAAAATACCCTGTACTCCGGTCAGCTTGCAGGAACCTACAATTTTGGAAAAAACAAAAGAAATGAACTGAAAGCAAATGCAGGCTATTCCACCATCCACAAGCAGGAGCCGGATAACCGCGACTATACCTTAAACAGGCAGCTATCCGATGCAGGAGGAAACCCGTGGGCCCTCAGCACGGAACTCATCTCCTTTTATACCCTGTCCCGCTCTTTCAACGACATTACCGAAAAAAGCTACCAGGGCAAAATCGACCTGAACTACCGGATCACGGATGTATGGGGATTCAAAGCCGGTGGCTATTACCAGTCGAGAATGAGGGATTTCAATAACCGTATCTTTATTATCGTAAACGGTGTAAACCTCTACGATCCCAACCTGGCCATACGGGGTTCAAAATATGACGGCGACAACGGCGAGGTAATAGGAAATGGCCACGTCATTGAAGAAAAATACCTGCAGCATTATTTTGACCCCTCCATGTTCCGCGCAGACGGAACCGGGTACCGGTGGCTGGAAAAAACAACCCCCAATAATCAATACTACGCCGATAATACACTGAAAGCAGGTTACATCAGTTCCGACATCAACCTGTTACACGACCGGCTTAATATATTCGGCGGCGTTAGAATTGAAGACAACCACTTCCGCATCCTGGGTTCCTACGAAAACGGGCTGGCTGCCTACCCGCTTATCGTAGACCAGCCACTCACCAGCGTGCTGCCCTCCGTTAATGCGTCCTTCAAGGCCGACAGTTCGCTGATCATCCGCATCGGTTATGGCAAAACGCTGAACCGGCCAGAGTTCAGAGAGGCCGCCCCCATGCAATATATTAACTACCTGGACCAGGAAACCTACAACGGAAACCCCAATCTGAAAACAGTCAATATCCACAATACAGAATTACGCCTGGAATGGTATCCCCATGGCGCCCGTAGCAATGAACTGATAAATGTAGGCTTCTTTTATAAGCAACTCGACCGGCCCATTGAACGTTTCAGGATGATCTTCAGTGAAGGCTTCGACCAGTTTGTATACGTGAATACCGGGAAAGCGCAGGTATATGGCATAGAAGCGGAATTGAGGAAAAACCTGGATTTTATCTCCGGTAATTTCTTCCGGAATTTATCGGTGGTACTGAATGGCTCCTGGTTCAAAAGCAATGTGGACGTACCTTCCATGCCGCAGTATGTAGGTTATGAAGGCACCAGGTCCAGACCCATGCAAGGGCAATCCCCTTACCTGATCAATGCCGCGCTCAATTACGAAAACCCCGGTCTCGGCACAAAAATTTCCGCTACCTACAACCGCGCCGCCGACTACATCTATGCAGTAGGCGCCAACAAAGGGAAAAGAGCGGATACCGACATCATGATGAAAGCCCGGAATCAACTGGATCTTACCTGGCGGCAACGCATCAATAAAACCTGGAGCATCGGCGCCGGTGTACAGAATATTTTAAACACTCCCGTAATGCTTTACCAGGACTGGAAACACAACTATCACTATGATCAGTTAAAAGGTGCATCCCCCAAACCCGGCGAGGTATTGCCTTTTGAAGAGGCAGACATTATCTACCGCAGGTATTACCAGCATCCTTACTATTCATTTGCGTTAAACATTATTCTCTGATTGTCATGATATTTACTCATATGCAAACAAAATACCTCCTTCTCCTTCCGCTCCTTTTATGCTGCTGTAATAAATTCAGGGAAAAGCTGGATGTTCAGAATAATGAATCCGGCATTATTAAAGTAGTAAAAGCCGGGACGAACATTACAGAAGCACAGATCGATGAAACAATTACGGTATACGCCAAGATCGGTGATCCTTCAGCGGCTGTCAAAATATTTGTTTCAGATGCAGAAGCCCCGGTAGTTACCCATGGGAAAGGCACTGGTACACTTCTAACATCTACCGGAGAACACGTACAGGTACCTATGGATACCTTTAATATCACGGTTCCTAAAGCGGCCCGTATTGGTCCGGGTAACATTTACTTCTCCGTGAACGGGATCACCAAACCCGCGCTCCCATTTGTGGTAAAACGGCCGAATATCCTTATTCCAAACCAGGTGACCGTAATCCCTTTCCTCTTCTCCTATTCCGATAGCATAAAAAACAGCGACGGTGTATTTGAATACATTTTCCCTGTTGAATTGAAAGACGGTCCTTCCAAACAGGCAGTAGTGAACGTAGTAAAACAGCTGACCTACGACCGCAATACCCAGACCTTTTACTTTGTCGATTTTCAGGAAAGCGATCACTCCTTACGCATCCGCATGATCAAAAACGGAATGGTCACCACCATTGCAGGCGGTGGGAATGACTATTTTGCTACCACTGCCGGTAAGCTCAAACTGAGTGCAGATGATTATAGCGTTGCCGGGGGCAACACCGTGGACATGAAACCCGGACCCGACGGCAAATTATATTTCAGGAACCAGTTCAGAATAACACCTGCATCCCCCAACGAAAAACCAGCCGACTATACACTGCTCCAGAGTCTGGACCCTGCTACCGGTAAAGTAGCCACCATTGCCGGTAATAACAAACGCAGCGTAGATGTGTATTATTCCAATGAAATTATGAACTACCGCGGATTGGAAGATGGCCCGGCAGATTCAGCAATGATTACTTCACCCACCGGCCTCACTTTTGATAAAAAGGGAGATCTCTACTTCCTGGATCAGGGCACATTACTCCGGGTGCTTAAGCCAGATGGAAGCATACAAACGGTGATGGGAAAAGTTAGCAGGGAAGCGTATGATTTTGAAGATGCAGATGGCATTACCTATCATACTGTATTTTATACCGATCTCGTAGAACATAGTGATGGATTTGGTGATGAAGTACGTTTTTATAATGCCACCAACATGGTGATGGCAGGCAATGGCAAGCTCTATATTCTTAGTAATGGCGCCGGCTGGGGCACCAATATCGCAGAAGTAAACCTGGATACCCGTGAAGTATCCACCATTGTGGGGTTACCGGACACACAGCGTAGTGATTACGAAACCGGTACTTTCAAAGAAGTGAGTTTACCTTACACGATCACCACTTATGATACCGATTTCGACGGGAACATTGTTTTTGGGTTCACCACTATTTACAAAATGGATCTCAGGTCAGAAACGATTGCGGTAATTGCCGGAGGCCCTATGCAAAATCCTATTCCCCCGGAATACAAATCCCAGAGAGCTTTTATGCAGGATGCACATCCGGGCAATAACTGTATTCTCGGCAGGCCCAACAGGATTGTGTTTGATCAATTTGGCGATCTGTATGTAGGTTATGACTATTTGTGCTGTGGCGCAGATGTGAGGATCGTAAAAATAGCCATTGGAAAATAATCTAAAGTCAAAAATAACTATGAAAAAATATCTTCTCCTGGTTTTTACAGCAGGATGGTTACTGATATCATGCAAGAAGGATAGTGAATTACCAACTGCTCCTCCCCTTGCCTACCTGATGGTATACAATGGGGTGCCGGATTTTTATGGCACCAACAGTATGGTGCTGGTGAATAACGCGCCTTATGGCCCCCGTAGCTATAATGATAATGGTAATGGGCTGGTAGGCGCCTTTAACTTCTCCAAATATACTTACACTGATACCGGCATTTTTAAAATCGGGTTTACCGATACAACAAATCTGCCCCTCAATGCTCATAAAATTTCGGAGACCCTGCTAAAATTTGAAGACCAGCAACATTATACGCTCTATCTGCTGGATAGCCTGGGATTTTATGAAATACTTTATACCCGGGATGATGTAAAGCCAGATCCGGATCATGCAAAAATAAGACTGGTACATCTAAGCCCGGATATGGGCGCCGTATATGTGAAGATAGATACTACCGCCATTAACACTATTAACCACCTTGCCTTCCACGGTGTAAGTGATTATGCCACCGTTTCCCCGGGTCCAAAGCCAGCTATCCGGATCATGTACCGGGATGATACTACGGGTGAAGAAAGAACGCTGGTCCGCAAATCGGTTCCACTAGAGGCAGGCAAATGCTATACTGTGATCCTCCGGGGCTACCGGCAGCCTATGGATGGCAATGTAAATAAAACCATCAACCTGTCTACCATCACCAATTTCTGACCTTACAACCGCAATCATGAAAACAATTTTCTTCTTTAAATATATACCCGGCATTTTACTATTGTGTTTGCTTTTTGCCTGTAAGAAAGATTCGTCTTCGGCAGATGGCCCTGTTATACAAACACCGCTGATCAGCAAACTAAGCAGAACGTTTGTACAGGCCGGCGACCGCCTCACCATTTATGGGCATGCGCTTATCCAGGACGGCCTGCTTACGGAAGTATTTATCGGCGGGCGTCCCGGCGAAATAGTGGGGCAGTCCGCAGACAGTCTTGCCATTATCATTCCGCCTAAAGTACTGAACGGCCGGATCCTGGTAACGATTAGCCGCAACCAGCAATTTAAAAGCGCCAATGGTCCTGAAATAGCGGTAAAGCCTACTCCGCTGATAAAAAGCTACTGGCCAAGCTATGCGTATGCAGGCGATACCATTGCTTTATATACGGAGAATTTCAGTGAACAGAATAACGATAATTTTTTCTATATCGGAAACGATGCACTACAGCTTGTTTCAAAAAAAGACAGGGATACCTTCTTTGTTAAACTGCCAGCAAATACGAATACCGGGCTTTTATCCTGGCATACATACGATGGCCCTTCAGATACTTTTCCTGTCCCTTTCCCTATCAGGCATGTCAGCTATGCAGTCAATACCGTAAAGGATTGGCTGCACCTGGACCCTGCATTTTCTTATATGGATACGTTGGTGCGCGGTTATCCTGTACTGGCCGGTGGGAACTATCCGGATGTTCACAAAAGGATCTACGATTCTGTGTTGCTGTATATAGCAAATACCAACCGGTCCTACACGATCTTTCTCCCGGCAAGCGACAGTTACCGGCGGAATAATATCAGCCAGGAAACCTTTCTGAATAAAATAATGGCTAGGCCTTATAATTATAACACTTTACTGATTACCGCAATTGTTCCCGGGCGACAGCTTCAGCTGCAAACCCTGCAGGCGGGGGATGCGTTCCCTACCGCCTACACCATGAGAATGGTATATGGAAATGATTACGATGACGCATCCGGGAATACTGTTTCAATTATAGAACAGCAAGGCGAAAAATATGCACAACTGACAGGCATTTACGGGGAAACAAATCCACCTGTTAAAATATTAAGAAGTCACCAGGTGGGTAATGCTACCATCTTTGAAACAGATGGAGAACTGGGCATTATTTATTTCTAAAAGAAGATAATAAAAAGAAAGCCATAGTTACCAGGTAAATTATATCGAATTACTTATTTAATGTAACGCTATCATCAATAAAAGATCTTCCGGTAGGAAACGGATACTACATCACTCCTGATTCAGGCGTATACTACAACCCGTATCCAATAAAACGTCGACCCTCAAACATTTGTAGCTGATATATAGAAATTCAGGGACCAGAGTTTCACGATATTCAAACCCTCACGGCTTTCGCTGCCTGTTCAATTTCTTCTTCAGCAAATGCCCTTTCCACATCCATATACCGCTTAACGCCACTACCGGCAAAAACACCCAACGCACTGCATTGGCCGCGGGTGGATTGGCCGCTACCGGCCCATAAATATACCCCAGGATGGGGATGCTGAGTATGATATGTAACCAGCGGATTATTTTACGTTCTGTGGCTGCTTTCATAAAAATGTTTGTACCACAAAACTAGCCTGCTATGTTTAGCTATTTTCAGGGAGTAGACGTGCCGGGAAAATGTGCCGATAAAACGGGGCATTGATGGCGATGGCTTAACAACCGGACTATACAGGAACACATGATCGTAACGGCGATCACAAAAAAGCGCGCCACCGGGTTTCCGGATCTCTCCGGGGGAAGGAATCCTAAAAATCGTTAGTCATCAGCGCTAAGAGCGCGCTTTTTAACTGCGCCGGCAATTGTGCTATAATATCAGACATCTCTCCTGCCGAAACATGCGCCATTAATACCCTTAGCACCGCTGCAACCGCTATGGCGGCACTTTCCCTGTCTTCAAAATCACTGCCTGCCGGTGCCCCGTCTGCATCAAATAAATCCAGCAAAAATTCATCCCAGGTTTTTATGCGCTCCTTGTGACTTACCTTCCAGCCATCAACATACACGCCTTTAATAATTAAAGGCAACTGTGATATAAAGTGAAGTGACTCTTCTATACTTAAACAACGCCGCAATGTATGCAGTGTGCATCGTAACACCCTCGCAGCGCGTGGTATATTATCACGCTCCCCGAGTTCTGCTGCCAGCTCACTTAACAGGTGATTTCCTTTAGCTGAGTAATGATCAAAATAACCTGACATAACCTCTGATTTAAGGTACCAAATTATTGCCTGCAGCGGTTGAAATAAATGACCCATCTCATACCGGCAGGTGATTATAATCAGATAAGTACCTAATACCGGTCATTTAACAGCCCCGAATCAAATCCTAATTTTAGTATTATCAAACATAGATCCATATGGGAACAAAACAACCATCAATACTGGTCACCAAAGCGTCCGGAGTTACAGTACCTTTTTCTGCAGAAAAGATCAGGCAATCCCTGAAAAGGTCCGGCGCCCGGCCAGAAGTGATTGATACGGTTCTGGATGAGTTATATCAGCAGGTATATCCCAATATGCCGACCCGTATGATATACAAGATTGCATATGGGTTGCTGAAGAAACTGTCGAAACCTTCAGCCGGAAGATACCAGTTGAAACAGGCCATATTTGAACTGGGGCCATCAGGATTTCCCTTTGAACAATACGTAGCCGAGCTATTCCGGCAGGAAGGTTTCACGGCAACAACCAACCAGATACTGGAAGGACATTGTGTTAAACATGAGGTAGATATACTGGCGGTTAAAAACAATATCACCAATATCATGGAATGCAAATATCATCAGCAGCGGGGAACTTTCTGTGATGTAAAGATCCCGCTTTATGTTGAATCGAGATTCAGGGATATAGAACGGCAATGGAAAAGCACGCATGAAAAAAAACAACAACACTGCGAGGCATGGCTGATTACCAATACCCGCTTCTCAACGGACGCCGTGCAATATGCACAATGTATGGGATTACATCTCATGTCATGGGACTTTCCCGCAGGGAAAAGCCTGAAGGATATCATTGACAAGGCAGGTTTATATCCGGTTACCTGTCTTACTACACTCAGCCGGAGCGAAAAGTGCAGGTTACTGGAGAGAGGAATTATACTGTGCAAAACTTTAGCGGAACATGCGTCATACCTGGAAGAAGCAGGGATAGCCGCGCCCAGGAGAGATCTGGCGATAGCTGAAGCCCAGCATCTCTGCAAAGAACTTACAAAACCGGAAATGGCTTAAACAGTCACCGGAACAAATAACTATTAAAACTACCAATATGAAAAACATGGTAAAAAAAATCCCCGAGGCGTTGTCTGAACTGCTGGAGATTAAAGGGATCAGTACCACCAATGTTATGGCTATACATGAACAACTGGGCATAAATAGCATCAATGAATGTAACACCGCTGTCGCATCAGGACAGCTGGCCAACATAAAAGGATTAACTGCAGGAAAGGTAGAAAATATCAGGCGGGCCCTGAAACTCGCCAAAGATACCCGCGTTCAGTTATGGGACGCGCTGCTGGCTGCTGAAGAAATACTGAGAGCCGTAAAGCAATTCCCTGAAGTAGAAAAGGCTGCACTCACCGGCAGCCTGAGAAGAAAAAAAGACACCATCGGCGATATCGATATGGTGCTACAGGTAAAAGCGCCGCTCAGGAAACATTTAATATACAAAATCAGCAGGCTTCCTTCTGTAACAAGGATCATTGCAGCAGGCAGGGAAAGGGTGAGCATCCTTTTACAGAATCATATGCAGGTGGATATCCGGCTGGCTGACCAGAAAAATTATGCCGCCGCTCTTTTATACTATACCGGACCGGTATGGCATAATAAATGGCTTGAAAACCAGGCCAGGGAAAAAGGCTTCCTGTTTAGTCCCAATGGGTTGTCGGACCTGCAAACAGGAAAACTTATAGCCGTGGACACCGAAGAAGATATTTACGGACAACTGCAAATGACATGTCCGGATCCTGAATTAAGAGAAGACGAAACAAATATTACTACAGCGGCAAAACATTCCCTCTTTTCCCTGGTCACATTCGGCCAGATAAAAGGGGATATGCAGATCCACAGCAACTGGAGCGATGGCGAAGAGAGCATTGAACGCATTGCCCATTATGTATTGCATGTTTTTCCACACTACCAGTACATCGTAGTTACAGACCACGCATCTGATGAAAAAACAACAGGTTCACTGCAACCGGAAAATTTCGCCGGGCAATCCGCTGAAATAGACCGGGTTAATCAATACCTGGGCTTTAACTTTATAAAGAAAGGTATAGAAACAGATATCCTGGAAGATGGCCGTTTAAGTCTCACAGATGAGCAGCTTAAGCAGTTCGACTGGGTAATTGCCTCCATCCATAGCGGCTTCTCTCACGACAATACAGACAGGATCATAAAAGCCTGCGAAAATCCGTATGTGCATTGTATAGGGCATCCCAGCGGCCGGTTGATTGGCGCCCGGAAACCCTCACCGGTTAACTGGAACCTCATTTTTGAACGGGCCGCTGCCACCGGCACGGCTATGGAAATAAATGCACGCCCAAACCGGCTGGACCTGAATGATGAACTGGTTAAAACGGCGATAAAAAATAATGTAAAACTGGTGATTGATACAGATGCACATACCCTGCCTCACTTCGATTTTATGCAACTGGGAGTATGGGTAGCAAGAAGAGCTGCCTGTGGTAAGCATGATATCCTGAACACCGGAAGCTGGGAAGAAATTGAAAAATTCAAAAAGAATAAAATACAACTCCTGAAAAAAGGATAATCAGTACCTGTTATAAACATCTTCATAAAACCTGATCTCGCCCATATTATCCGGCCAGGCTGTATTGTACAATACAAAAACCAGCGCAGGTATTTTCACCGGCAGCACAACTGGTTTCTGATCCGCCTGCGGCCCGCTTTTAATAAGATTATCCATTGTTTGAGCATTGGCCTCATCCAGTAATAAACGTGCCAGCGAAGCCGCTTCTTCTACCCTGATGCAGCCATGACTGAAAAACCGCTGCTTCAGCATAAACAGGTTTTTGCCAGGCGTATCATGCAGGTACACCGTAAACGGACTATAAAAATTCAGCTTTACAATGCCCAGGGAGTTATCGCAACCGGTATTCTGACGGATAACATAAGGAAAATTGCCGGCACTGAGAGATTGCCAGTTAATATCAGCGGCATTTACTATCCTGCCCTTCCTGTCCAGTATTTCAAACTGGTTGTCTTCAAGATAGCTGCGATCCAGTTTTATCCGGGGGAGTAATTCCCTGGTGGCAATTCTGTGAGGAACCATCCAATAGGGATATAATACCACCTCAGTAATACGGCTTGCCAATGTAGGCGTTGGTGTGCTCTTCTTTCCGGTAATAACCCGGGAATATAATACTGGTTTATTATCCTGGAACAATTGCAGCCCGGTGGATGGGATATTGACCACCACGCTTGTATATGGCCGGTAGCTGTTCAACCAACGGATATGATTCAATGCAACTTTCAATTCCCTGATGCGGGAAACAAACGGAACATTCAGTGCACGCAAAAAGCCGCTGCGCAATACCCCGTCACTCAATACATTGAACTTTTCCTGCGCTTCTATGATGCTCTCCTGCAGCCGGCCGGCCTCTATACTGTCCCCGAATCCTAACTGCCCTAACCTTTTAATCAGGGCAATATTGGTGGTATCGGCTTTCAGCGATACCACAGGCGTCTCTGCAAAACCACTATCTGAAAGTGCAGTATAAAAATAAGTGAGGGTCTTCTTAACCGCCGCATAAGCGGCCACCTCCGGTTCAATATGTTGAAGGAAAAAAGAAAAACTGTCGGACAGCAAACAATCCGCCAGCAAACGGGCCATCTCAGGGCGTTTGTCCGGCAATCCGGTCAAACCATTATATCTTACTGCCGCGCTATTCACCGGTCCGTAGGCAACATCACAAAAGAAACGGATAGCTTCTGCCGTAATACGCCGGTCGGCTGCAACGGCATCGGTATCGGGTAAAGTACGCAGAGTATCCTCCGCCATCGAATATATAAACTGCGACTGATAATCATTCTCTTCTAATCCCAGGAAAGGAGCCTGCTTTAAAAAAACCCTCAGCTGCTGTAAAACGGGTTTCCTGCCGGGCGACAACCACACCACCTGTTGTTGCATTCTGCCGTAAAATACAGTCACAGCAGCAGAATCATCCGGCAAATGCAGCTCACTGGCAGTTGTGAAAAGAGAAAACAACAGCAGCGTTATGAGTGAAATAATATACTTCATCACGCGGCCACCTCACTCAGCTTCCTGACAGCATTGATAATGGCTTCCAGGTGTTCTTTTTTAACGTCATTATAATCTTCCATGGAGATGTCATCCGTTTTATCGCTGGCCAGTTTGGAACCAATGGTCAGTAGCAGCTTGTCTATCCATGAAAGCTTATTGAATTCCAGTTTTCCAGGCAGGAAGAAAGGCACACACCTGCTCCTCAGGGATTCCGATATATTTGTGGTCAGGTAGCCCTGCAGCTTTTCTTTATCTGAAGAAGGTGTTCCTGACACCAGGAAAAGAAACAGGCGTTTACTGATAATTATATCCCCATGCTCTTTCAGCCATTTACGCAGCTGTAGTTTACCAATGTAAATACTGGAACCGAGGATAATGAAATCTGCATCTGCCAGTTGCTGCGCGGTTTCCGAACCAGCCGGAATAACCGGCCATCCCAACATACTTCCCAGCCACAGCGCATACTGACGGGTAGCGCCATATTTGCCTTTGTAAATAATAAGACCTTTCATGATCAGCTCATTTTAAGGATGGGTAATGAATACAGGTATATTCACTGTACGCAGAATATTATCAGCATCGCTGCGATGAAAAAAACGGGAAACACCACTCCTGCCGTACGCGCCGTAAGTAACAATACAGTCTTTCCGGTGAATCAGTAATGCCAGGAACTCCGTTGCCGGCTCACCATTCAGGATGATGTACTCCACTGTGTCATAATGCATATCCAGGTATTCCCGGAGTTGGGGTTCCCAGGGCATTACCTTGTTATTATTCTCCGCTACATACACCACTTTCACCGGCATATCAGCATATCCCGGGAAAAGCTCGGTGAACTGCCTGATGGCATACATGGAAGAAAAAGTGCCATTATAGGAAAATATAATCTCTTTGACCGGCGACATCACTTCCGGCAAAACCATCACCGGGCACTCTGCTTCTGCCAGCAAATCTTTTACAAACCGGGGAGGGTCTGTATCGTACAATGTAGCAAATGACGTGCTGTTACCAATCAGTAAAAGATCAGCAAACCTGCTTTCTTCCACTACTTTCTCTGCCGGTACTCCTGCAGTTTCCCGGACCTTAATATCCACATTACTGCCATCACAGATTTCATGTAGTTGTTTCAGGTTTTTATCCCGCTGGAATTCCAACGCTGCCCTGCTCTCAGCAGTAATCTGTTCATAATTGTAAGCATAACCTCCCGGGTACATGGTGCCCATTGGTGTCAGCTCACTTACAATATCATCCAGGCATACCACCGTTAAAGGACTTTCCGCCTCTCTGGCTATATACTTAAACGCTTCTACCTGTTCGTCTGAAAAGTGAAGCGCATCTATTGCAGCAATAATCTTTTTCATAGTGATTATAGTTTTAAACAATTAATAATGAGTGATAAAAACAGGCTGCGTCACCAGCTTTACTACCAGCGTAGCCGGGTTAGGAACAAATGCGGTGGACAAAACACTCCGTCCGTAAGCTCCCATTACAATAAATACTTTTTCTTTACTGAACATAAATTCCAATAAACGGGTACTAACGCTTTCATCTTCCACCACCTGGATCTCCGCGTTATTGTAGTGCGTATCCAGCCATTCCCGCAGCCTTGCTTCGTCGCCTTTAATAGGTTTACCGGTTTCTGTTACACTCAGCACGGTTGCCTTACATGTTCCAAGCTGAGGGAACAGGTTCGTGAACTGTTTCATCGCAAATACTGATGAGCAGCTACCGTTGTAAGTGAAGATAATTTCGTCAACTCCGTCAAAATCTTCCGGTGCTATCACCACCGGGCATTCCGATTTCTCCAGTACCTCCTTTACAAATGTTGTTGGAATGCTTTCCGGTTTCCATGAAAATGACGTAGCAGCATCCAATACTATCAGGTCGGCATAACGGCTTTCCTTTACCACTTCCGTAACCGGCATACCTGCATCCAGGTGTACCAGGCAGTTCACGCCATTCGACTCACAGATATTTTTGAACCGGTCTATATTTTTATCTCTAAAGAGATTTTTCTGATCTTCCAATTCAATTCCCGGAACTGGTTTTCCGACCGCAATTTCCCGGATATCCTCCGCCGATCTCAATTCCAATACCTGGTTTTCAAGAAACACACCTGTAAGTTTTGAATGCGTGAGATTACAGAGATAACAGGCAAATTCAAGGCTAGGTCCGTTAAAGCTTACCGCATCTGTTACAAATAATATTTTTTTCATAACACTATTTTTTCAGGATTTAAAACCCGGTCAGATGGGCTGGCCGGGCCTTGCAGATCAGCATCTATTTAACAGCTATCTGGACGCTTTTACCATTCTTTTTTGCATCCTCATTTTTGGGAAGCTTCAATTTTAACACCCCTTCTTCATAATGTGCTTCAATTTTCTCTTTACTGATGCTTTCAGGGAGATTAAAGCTGCGGGAAAAACTGCTGTAATTATATTCCCGTCTGCTGTACTTCTCATTCTTTTCTTCCTTTTCATTTTCTGTTTCCGCGCTTACAGTAAGCACATTGCCCTCCAGGTTAATCCTGAAATCTTCCTTTTTCATACCGGGAGCAGCAACGGACAGATTGTAACTCTCTTTGTCTTCACTCACGTTTACTGCCGGAACAGTTAGCTCCGCTAAAGACCGGCCACCATTAAAATCAGTAGTCCATTCCCGCCACGGTTTAAAGAAATCATCAAATAATGATGGGAAAAGTGTGCTGCGTTTGGTTAGTGCTTGAGATGACATAAAATACCTCCTTGTTTTTGGTTAATAATTTTATGCTAAACTATCGCGTACCGGGGCATGAAAAAATGATCAATCTCAATAGAGATCCTGATTGTAATCATACCTGCCCCGTTGTGTCCATAATCATACTACAGGCTGACCGCAATCATAGTTGCCGGGAGTCTTCCGGGTTAACTTTAAGAAAAAAAACTATGGAAAAAATACTATTGGTGGTATGCGGCGCTACTCCTACCCTCAGCGCAATAAACTTCGCCTGTTACCTGTCCGACATTACGCGATCAAGACTCACCGGGCTCTTTTTTGAAAAAGATACATACGCAGATAAACCGGAAATAAAAAAAGTTTACGGAATGCCCTATGTGGAAAGTATTACATCCCGCGATCTCCCGGAATACGGCAGAAAAACCAGAAAAGCAGAGGACCATATCCGGCTGTTCGAAGAAACATGTGATGAAAAGGGAATAGCGGCGTATTCAAAATATATTAATGGACCGGCACTGGAGGATATTATAGAAGAAAGCCGGTTTGCAGACCTGATCATCGCAGATGCAGCAGTTTCCGATATTTCAAAAATCCAGGAAGCACCCTCTCCCTTTCTCCAGAAACTTCTTATTTCCGCTCAGTGTCCGGTAATTATCGCCCCGTCCTCCTTTACACCAATAGAAGAAATTGTATTTTGTTACGATGGCAGCCCATCCGCGGTATTTGCCATGAAGCAATTAACTTATACTTTACCTGAACTTGGTGAAGCTAGGGCCACTGTAGTACAAATTAAAGAAGAAGAAATTAAGGGTGATGAAAAGAAAAGGATAACCAACTGGCTCAGCAAACACTTTGAGTATGCAGATATCACTACCATAAAAGGAGGCTCAGAAAAAGCGCTGTTCGACTACCTGCTCAGGAAACAACATGCACTGGTAGTAATGGGCGCTTATGGCAGAAATATGGTATCAAGACTATTCAGACACAGTCATGCAGATCTTCTCATTAAAACGCTGGCATATCCCGTTTTCATCACCCATTATTAAAATCATTAAAAAGTAGATTTATGCAACGCGTACTTCACCTTCCGTCAATACATCATGTATCTGCCTATGTGGAAAAGATACTGTCCTGGGCGGCGGCCCTGCTGCTTCCTGTTGCAACATACACTTTGCTTATCAGGCTGGCCGTTTATTTTATGGAACTGCTGTATGAAATATTTATCCGGTATCAATACTAAGGCAGGCGCTGTCAGGCCCTGCCCTTACATTTCCATTACTCCCTGCGTGCCACCCAGTATTACTTCGCAGCTAACCAGTTTCCCCTTCCGTATCACTTTCAGGTGTATTTTATCACCAGGGTGATGCAGTACCAATGTTTGCTGGATATCTCCAACACTTCGTATCTCTCCGTTGTCAATTTCTTTAATGATATCCTCTACCTGGATACCTCCTTTTGCAGCGGCGCCCTTGTCCACCAGTTTATACACCAACACACCCGGCATGCCAGGTGTGTTGGTAATATATACACCCAGCGAAGCGCGTATAGCCCGTCCGTTGCGCAATAAATCATTGCATACTTTTTTTACCACTTCCACCGGTATGGCAAAAGAATAACCTGCAAAATTTCCTGTTGGCGTAAGTATACCGACATTTATACCGATAAGCCTGCCATTGATATCTACCAATGCACCACCGCTATTGCCGCTGTTCATTACTGCATCTGTTTGTATAAAAGAAGACAACTGGCCTTGCTCCTCCTGGCTGGTAAAAATCCTTGATTTGGCGCTCACTATTCCGGCAGTAACGGTGGAATTCATGCCCATCGGGCTTCCGATAGCCAATACCCAATCTCCCACTGCCACAGAATCCATATTGCCAAAGCGTATAAAAGGCAATGACTGCTCACTGATTTTCAGCAACGCTATATCCGTAAGAGAATCCATTCCTATTATACGCGCTTTGAAAGAGCGCCTGTTTGCCAATACCACTTCCAGGCTTTCCGCCTGGTTGGCAACGTGGTAATTAGTTACCACATAGCCGTCGGGTGTTATAATCACGCCTGAAGCGCTTCCTGTTACAGGTCCCTGTTCAAGAACAGCCGGAGACATACCGGGATGATCTTCCCTGGCCCGGAAACCGTATTCGTCCAATCCCTTAAAACCTGGTTCATAGGTGGCAATAATATGTACCACTCCAGGTATAGCCCTGGCGGCGGCATACCGGAAACTGGTATTGATACCGGTTGGTTTTGGCAAATTGAAGTCAACCGGTTCATTTTGTATCAGCTGCCTTTCTTCCAGCGAAACAAATGGCATCCCCGGAGAAGTAATGATCATTGGTTTCTCCTGGGCCATACAATTGGCGGCATAAAAATAACAGCATAAAAACCAGGCGAATAACAGGGGGGACTTTTTCATACTTCTTTTTTTAAGCGTTAAAAGTAATGTACCCATTCAGCCCTGGTAATGACATTCGTCACCCTTCCTGATGATGCTGATCAAAGTAACCGGAAGATTGATAATAATCATATACCCGGCTAATCATAGTCATGAATAAACATACGCCACCTTAATACATTTGGGATATATCTGAATTTATTTCACTCATGCAAATCACTGAAAAAAAACAACCGCTGTTTAACAAACTGGTGTTGGATCATACAGGACAACCCGACTGCCGGGAGTTGCTGCTGGTCAGTGATAACGGTACATATGCAGCAACCACTTTGTGCGGGTATAACAGCAGAAAGTATCACGGAATGCTTGTAACGCCGCAGCCACAGCTGGGTGAAGACAACCACGTGTTGTTATCCTCCCTGGACGAGTCGGTACTAAAAGATGGTCAAACCTGGCAGTTAAATACACATTGCTACCCGGATACATATTATCCTGACGGATTCCGTCATATTCATACATTCGGTAACAACATTATTCCAACCTGGACCTACAGATTTGGTAACATGGTGCTGGTGAAAGAATGGCTGTTTCTTACAATGGACAATACCTTATATGTTAAGTATACATTGCAGGAGGCCGATTCAGCTATCACGCTCCGGCTGATGCCTTTACTGGCATTCAGGAATATGCATGCCCTCACGCATCACAATAACCAGGTAAACGGTACTATTACCCCGGTTACAAACGGATGCTCTATCCAATTATATCCTGGTTACACACCGCTTTACCTGCAAACTTCAGTCAATGGAAAATTCATTCCAGCGGCCAACTGGTACTATAACTTTACTTACCCGGAAGAACAAAAAAGAGGATATGAATACCTGGAAGATCTGTATACACCAGGCTATTTTGAACTGAAACTGGAAGCCGGTCAATCCGTTTTCTTTGCTGCAGGGGTAAAAGCAGCCAATATGGAAAGGATACCAATACGGGTCACCAACTTGCTGAGAGAACAAAAAACACCGGTAACCATATGTGATTATCTGAGGAACAGTGCCCACCGGTTTATCATCAGAAAAGATAAACGAACTATTATCAAAGCCGGGTATTACTGGTTTGGCTCCTGGGGAAGGGACACCTGTATATCACTTCCCGGGCTAACCTTACTGACCGGAGATGTATACTACTTCAGGAAAATAGCGGACACTTTGCTGGAAGACATGAAAGACGGCATAATCCCTAACACCGGCAGTGGCACCCATGCCACTTATAATACGGCTGATGCTTCCCTCTGGCTGGTTTGGGCCATGCAGCAATTTGTGCGGTACTATGTAAACGGAGAAAAACTCTGGGAGATCTATGGATCTTCTCTCACCAGTATATTGGAACATTACAGGCAAGGCACCCTGTTTGGCATCAGGATGGAGGATGATGGATTAATATATGCCGGAGAAGAAGGATATGCCCTCACCTGGATGGACGCAATAATAAATAACCAGCCGGTTACTCCCCGCAGCGGAAAAGCGGTAGAAATAAATGCCCTCTGGTACAACGCCGTTTGTTTCTGCCTGCAGGTTGCCACAGAAGCCGGTGATAAGAGCTTTGTAAAAAAGTGGGCCGCTTATCCCGAGAAAATCAGGACATCTTTTGTAAACTGCTTCTGGAATCCTGAAAAAAAATACCTGGCTGATTGCATCAATGGTTCATACATGGATTGGTCCGTACGTCCCAATCAATTATTTGCGGTTTCACTTCCTTTCTCTCCGCTGACGGAAGAACAGCAAAAGGCGGTGATGGATAAAATAAAAGAAGAACTCCTCACGCCAAGAGGGCTGCGAACCTTATCCCCGCATGATACGTGTTATCTGGGGCATTATGGCGGTGATCAATCCACCCGCGACAGGGCCTATCACCAGGGCACCGTTTGGCCGTGGATGCTGGGTCATTTTGCCGAAGGATACCTGAAGGTATACGGGCAGGAAGGACGCCGGCTGCTGGAAGAAATATACGAGGGCCTGGCGCCGGCCCTTGCCGAAAGCTGCCTTTATACAATGGCAGAAGTATTTGACGGCGACTTCCCTCACCGGGCCGGCGGCGCCGTTTCCCAGGCATGGAGTGTAGCAGAACTTTTACGGTTCAGGAATATATTAAATAATCATAAACAATAAATATATTTTATATGCAGGTGCTAATGTTTGGCTGGGAATTTCCACCACATATTTCCGGAGGATTAGGTACGGCATGTCTTGGCATAGCAACCGGACTGGCAGCTAATAACGTGAAGGTACTGTTTGTGGTACCCAAAAAACATGGCAATGAAGATGCCGGGGGAATCAAAGTAGTTGGCGCCAGCGACGTAGAAATTCCATTGCCTTATGCACATACAGAAAAATTACAGGAAACATTCTCGTACTTTGAAGTGAATAGCCCGGTGGTGCCCTATCACAGCCCGGAAACATTTGCTGTATCGGCTAAAACATCCACTGTTGAAAGCAAACAAACCAGCCAGGGACCAATAATGCGATACCCTTTTACAGGAGGCTATGGAAAAAACCTGATGAAAGAAGTATGGCAATACGCTTTAACAGCTGCTGCTATTGCCACCCAACATAATTTTGATGTGATCCATGTGCACGACTGGCTCGCCTTCCCTGCCGGTATCATGGCCAGCGCTGCAAGTGGAAAACCATTGGTGGTACATGTTCACGCCACCGAATTTGACCGCTCAGGAAGCAATATCAATATGCAGGTGTATGAAACCGAACGCCTGGGAATGCTGAAAGCCGACAAAGTTATCGCGGTAAGTGAACTGACAAGAAGAATTATCATCGATCGCTATTCCATTCCTCCTGAAAAGGTGGTGACTATTCATAACGCAGTATTGCCGGTCGCTGAAGAACATAAGAGCCTACCGTCAAAACCCTTCAAAGAAAAGATGATCACCTTTGCTGGCAGAATTACCTATCAGAAAGGACCTGCCTATTTCATTGAGGCCGCAGCTAAGATATTGAAAGTAGATAAGTCGTTCCGCTTCGTGATGGCCGGAAGCGGAGATATGTTAAAAGCGATGATTTCATATGCAGCCCAGCTGCGTATTTCACGCTACTTTCATTTTCCAGGTTTCCTCAAAGGCGCAGAACTGGAGAAATTACTGGCTATCAGTGACGTATTTGTAATGCCCTCGGTTTCAGAACCATTCGGCATTATCCCGCTGGAAGCCATCAGGGCCGGCGTGCCCGTTATTATTTCGAGGCAATCAGGCGTCCAGGAAGTATTACAGTATGCATTGAAAATAGACAGTCCGGATATTTCCGATATGGCCAATTGTATACATGCACTGGCCAGCTACAAGGGTATACATCGCTTACTGAAACGTGAAAGTACACAGGAACTGAACGCTCTTAACTGGGAAAAACAAGCTTACTATATTAAAAAAGTATATGAACATCTCACTTCTACTTATTAATTTAATCATTATTCTCTATGAAAAATATCTGTCTTTACTTCCAGGTACACCAGCCCTTCCGGCTAAACAGGTTTTCATTTATGGATATAGGCAACGGAGTGCCCTATTACGATGAAATGTTAAACAGTGAAATACTCAGGCAGGTATCACTGCAATCCTATTTACCGGCCAACCGCGCATTGATGAAACTAATAAAGGCAGGTAACCGGCAGCTTCATGTAAACTTTTCCATTTCAGGTACAGCATTGGATCAATTTGAAAGGTATATGCCCGAACTGATTGAAAGCTTCCGGGCGCTCGCGGATACAGGCTGCGTGGAATTTATATCCGACACTTACAGCCATTCACTTGCTGCATTAAAAAGCAGTGAGGAATTTAATCTCCAGGTAAAAAAACATACCACCAGAGTAGCTGCTTTATTTGGAAAAACACCCCGGGTATTTCGTAACACAGAACAGATCTACAATAATAAAATTGCTGATATGGCAGCAGCGATGGGTTTTGTTGCCACACTCACCAATGGTGCTTCCCCGGAAAATAAAATCATCAACCTGTTCATAGATTACCAGACCTTTGGCAAATTTCATGAACATGCAGACGTGATAAGCACTTTTGCCCAATACTTACCCAATGAAATATTGCTGCAAAACAATCATCTGCTGCGACCGGAAGGTGTAACAAAACTATTGCCGGCAGTAGCTTCCCTTATGAGGCCGCAAATCACCATCCCGCAGGAAGAAAATTATGATCTGCGTCCCTGGCTGAACAATGATATGCAACAGGATGCCTTCGATACCTTGTACGCACTCGGAAAAAAAGTGCGCGCCACTGACGATGACCAGCTGAAGCAGGACTGGGCATACCTCCAAAGCGCTGATCACTTCTATTATATGGGCATCCAGGACCCCGGGAATTCCCTGAGTCCTTATGATAGTCCTTTTGATGCCTTCATTAATTATATGAATGTGCTGACAGATTTCTCCCTGCGCACAGACAACTCTCTGGAAAAGAAAAAAATCACTCCTCATGGGCGACATACGCTGGAAGCCGGATTATATATTTGAGGTAAGCTGGGAAGTATGCAATAAAGTGGGTGGTATACACACCGTATTGGCAACCAAGGCACGCTTACTGGAGGAGCAATGGGGCAACCGGCTGATTATGATCGGGCCCGACCTGCCGGCCGGTATTACCGGCAACCCGGAATTTACAGAAGACAAAAACCTGTTTCCGAACTGGAAAAAACATATGCAGAAAACCGGGATGAGAGTACGAACAGGCAGATGGAATATTGCCGGGAATCCATTGGTTATCCTTGTAGACTTTACTCCTTTTTTCCAGCAGAAGAATGAGATTTTTACACATTTCTGGACAAAGTACCGTTTAGATTCCCTGTCCGGTCAATGGGACTATATAGAACCCGCCATGTTTGGATACGCAGCGGGTAAGATTATAGAAGGGTTTTACTACTGCCATCTCAACGCTACAGATCATATTATTGCCCAGTTCCATGAATGGATGACGGGTACAGGGATTTTATACCTGGAAGAAAACATCCCCCAGATAGCCACGGTATTTACCACACATGCCACTGTATGCGGCAGGGCAATAGCCGGCAGCGGTATGCCCTTTTATACCGGCTTTGAAAGCTTTAATGCAGAACAGTCTGCCAGGGACTTCCATATCATCTCCAAACATTCCCTGGAAAAAATTGCAGCCCATACGGCCGATTGCTTCACATGTGTAAGCAGCTTCACGGCAAAAGAATGCGAAAAATTTCTTGGTAAATATCCCGACTTTATTACGCCAAACGGATTTGATGCGGATATAGTGCCCGGTCCTCTATTGTATAACACCAGGCGCGCCAAAGCAAGAAGTATTTTATTAAATGTGGCCACTGCTCTTTTCGGTCAGCAACAACCGGAAGATACGCTGCTGATTATCAAAAGCGGCAGATATGAATATAAGAATAAAGGGATTAACACTTTTATTGACGCCATTTCACTCGTAAATAAATCAAAAGAAATAAAACGGAACATCCTGGCATTTATTTTTGTTCCTGCCAATCATACCGGTCCCCGTAAAATATTGCAGGATAACTTATTACTGCAAACGCCGCCTGTTTCCCGGACCGGGGAAATACTGACGCATAATTTGCTGGGGGCCGACACAGACCCTATATTAAATCATATCCGGCAACAGCAACTGGACAATGCACCGGCCAATCATGTAAAGATTATTTATGCACCTGTTTACCTCAACGGAGCAGATGGAATATTTAACCTCAGCTACTATGATACGCTTATAGGCTTCGACCTGGCGATATTCCCCTCCTATTATGAGCCCTGGGGTTATACTCCGCTGGAAAGCGCCGCATTCCATATTCCGGCCGTTTCTACCAATATTTCGGGATTTGGCAGCGCAGTGAGTAAATTGCCCGGGTTTAACGGCAAAGGGATATTTATAATAGAGAGAAATGATAATAATGAACGCGAAGCCGCAGCCGGCATCGCCGGAATTATCAGCAACTATGCCGCACAAACAGCATCTTCCGTAGCTGCAGCCAGGGATGACGCTGCGCATATAGCAGAACAGTTCCTTTGGGATCATCTTCTTATTTATTACTACCGGGCTTATGACCTTGCGCTGCAGAAAAGTACTCAGCGGGAACAACTCTTCTGCAATAAACCCCAGGCGTCTCCGGCCGAAGTAACCGCTCAGGCCATACCGGAATCAACGCCTGTATGGAGAGAGATAAATGTGCAACCGGTACTGCCTGCTCCCCTGCAACCATTACAGGACATCAGCCGAAATCTCTGGTGGTCGTGGAATCCGGAGGCACGCACATTATACGCATACGCCGGTAATAAAGAATGGGACCGGTGCAAACAAAATCCGCGCCTCTTACTGAAAACGATCAGCCCCGGCAATCTCCACACGCTTGAAAAAGACACTGCTTTCCTGGGAATGCAGCAAACAATATCAGATGCCTATCAAAAGTATATGCAGTCACCTGATAAACAGGCGCCGCTAATAGCATATTTCTGTATGGAATATGGCCTGCATACGGATTTGAAATTTTATGCAGGGGGACTTGGGGTGCTGGCCGGTGATTATATCAAGGCTGCAAGCGATAACGGGTTGAACATGGTGGCAGCCGGACTCCTGTATAAGCGCGGGTACTTTAAACAAAAAATATCCCCCGCCGGCGGGCAACTGGCCATACCGGATATAACGGAAACGGAAAATCTGCCGGTTTTCCCTGCGCAAAATAATCAGGGTGAGGCGGTAAGTATTGAACTGGCCTTCCCCGGCCGCATTATACATGCTACCGTCTGGAAGGTAGATGTGGGACGTATCACCCTGTACCTGCTGGATACAGACCTGGCAGCTAATAATGAGGAAGACCGGCTGATATCAGCGCAACTATACAGCAGTGATCCTGAAATGAGATTGAAACAGGAGATCCTGCTTGGCATAGGCGGTGTGAAAATGCTGAATGCGTTGGGCATTCAACCTGATCTGTATCACATCAACGAAGGCCACGCAGCATTTACTGTCCTGGAACGGATACGTAACATCATGCAGCAATGTCATCTGAGCTTTGACGAAGCGATGGAGATTGTTAAATGCACCACCCAGTTCACTACACATACTGCCGTGCCGGCAGCAAAGGATGTTTTTGACGAAATATTACTCAGAACATATCTGTCTTACCTGGCGAAAGATTTTAACATCGACTGGAATATCCTGATGAAACTTGGCAGCGCGGAAGAGGAACACTCCTCCGGAGGATTTTCCATGTTACACTTCGCAGCCAGTCTTTCACAGGAAATAAATGCAGTAAGCAAACAGCACCGCGGGATATCCTGCAACATACTGAATCCCCTGTGGAAGCATTTCAAACCCGATGAACTGCATATCACCAGCATCACCAATGGCATACACCTGCCTACCTGGATGGCTCCTGCCTGGCAGCCTTATTATAAAGATATCATGGCTGACAAAACGTATCAGATCCCCGATAACACGATATGGAACATACGGAAAAAACTGAAAAGGGATATGTGGCAGGGCATTATCAACAGACAACCAACAGCTCCCGCGCTTTATGAAATTATTAAAAAAAATGATTTCCTGGGGGAAGATATAACCCGGGATACGTTGGTGATTGGCTTTGCAAGACGGTTCGCTTCCTACAAAAGAGCCTGGTTGCTGTTTACCGATATAAAACGGTTGGCTGCCATCGTCAACAATACCCAATATCCGGTGTTAATTATTCTTGCCGGCAAAGCTCATCCCAATGACGCGGATGGCATTGCGCTGTTAAAAAAAGTGATAACGGCATCACAGATGCCGGCATTAAACGGGCGCATTTTGTTCCTGGAAGACTATGATATGGAATTGGCGGCATTGCTGACACAAGGAGTGGATGTATGGCTAAACACACCAGAACATAACATGGAAGCTTCCGGTACCAGCGGTATGAAAGCCGTTTGCAACGGCGTTCTCCATTGCAGCCCGAAGGAAGGCTGGTGGGCAGAGGCAAACCGTGAAAATGCAGGATGGACATTAGAAATCAGCAGCCATCCGGAACAGGATGCATACCGCGATCAATGCGATGCAGCCGTAGTATACGATCTGCTGGAAAAAGAAGTCATACCGCTTTTCTTTGAACGCAATACCGAAGGATTGCCTGAAAAATGGATTAATATGATTAGAAAAGGCTTATCCGGTATAACACCGCAATTTGACATGAATCGCGCCATCAATGAATATAACCGCAGTTACGGGCAATTATACAACAGGAGTAAACTTTTACTGGCAGCAGACTGTAAAAACACCAGGGACCTGGTAGCCTGGAAAAAAAGAGTCCGCAGCACATGGCAGGAAATACATGTAATGACAATCGAAGAACCTCAGGGAAGTTATCACCTGCAATCCCCCGGGGAAACTTTCCGGGCAAGGATAAACCTCTCTATCGGAACTTTACATGCAGATGAAATAGGTTTGGAAGTCGTTTTCTATACCAAAGAACAACCAGACAATTACATAACTGTACAGGAGTTAACGGTTGAAGCAGTCGACCATAACAGGATTACCTATTCCTGCCAGATACAGCTGCCGTTTTCCGGTGCTGCTGTTTATGGCTTCAGAATTTTCCCCAGGCATCCGCTGCTGCCTAACCGGCAGGACTTTCCGTTGATGACCTGGATTTAATCATTATAAAACAGACTTTATGTTAGGCAAATTAAACTTAGATCAGATTGACCAGGTACTGGCCAAAAATGTAACAGGCCGCATCGGATGTACCGATGGGCAAAAAGTATATATAGTGCCCGTTAGTTACGCTTTCAATAATGCCTACCTGGTAATACATTCCAGGGAAGGGATGAAAATTGATATGATGCGGCAGCACCCGCATGTTTGTTTTCAGGTGGATGAAATTACAGATATGGCAAACTGGCGCAGTGTTGTTTTATGGGGAGATTATGAAGAGATAACAGATCCGAAGGAAAGATTTTACGCCATGAAGTTCCTTGTAAGCCGGCTGGCACATCTGCAGGTAAGCGAAACCGCAGGAGTATCCGACATGCATGAGGAAATAGCAACGGAAAGAATGCCTGAAAATATTATCCGGCCTATTGTTTACCGGATAAGGATTACTGAAAAAACCGGCAGGTTTGAAAGCATCTGATCTGCCTGCCGGTCAACTATTTTAAATTAAAACGGGTAACGCATTTTTGTTATTGATGCCATATTCATCTTCCGCTTTCCGGATATTGGCAATTCCTTTCAATAAAGCATCGGGGTTAAAAGAAACACTGGTGATGCCCTGTGCCACGAGAAAAGCCGCAAAATCAGGGAGATCACTGGGCGCCTGACCACAAAGTCCGATACGCACGCCCGCTTTTTTTGCAGCAGTTATCATCATACTGATCATCATCCGCGCAGCAGCATCCTCTTCACTGAAAAGATCGGATACCAGCGCCGAATCCCTGTCTATTCCCAGGGTAAGTTGTGTAAGGTCATTTGAACCGATGGAGAATCCGTCAAATATATCAGCAAAGGCAGCGGCCTGCAATACATTGGAAGGTATTTCCGCCATTACATAAACTTCCAGACCGTTTTCTCCCTGCCGTAAACCAAACGACTCCATTACATTCAGCACCTTCCTGCCCTCTTCCACTGTACGGCAAAAAGGTATCATCACCTTCACATTTGTTAATCCCATCTCCTCTCTTACCATCTTTATAGCGGCACATTCCAGCCCGAATCCTTCTTTATACAAAGGATGATAATACCTGGAGGCACCCCGGAACCCAAGCATAGGGTTTTCTTCCAACGGCTCAAACTCTTTTCCTCCCAGCAGTTGCGCATACTCATTGGTTTTAAAATCACTCATCCGTACAATTACATCTTTAGGGTAAAAGGCGGCAGCAATAGTGGCAATACCTTGCGAAAGCTTATCAACAAAGAACTTCTTCTTATCAGGATAAAGTAAAGTTTTTTCGGTTATCGCCGACCACGCGGCTTTATCCTTTAGTTCATCATATTTCACCAGGGCCATCGGATGAATACCTATTGCATGCGTAATAATAAATTCCATTCTCAGCAAGCCAACCCCATCGTTGGGATAAAACGACAGCTGGAAGGCCTTATCGGGGTCGCTGATAATCAAACATGCCTCTGTACTTTCCGGTAACGCTATATTTCCAGGATCCATTTCTATTACCTCAAATGGCAATGCTCCTTCATATACGTACCCTATTTTCCCCTCACTGCAGGATACCGTAATTGCAGCGCCGTCCCTGATCTTCTGCGTGGCATCCGTTGCACCAACAATAGCCGGTACTCCCAGCTCCCTGGCCACTATGGAGGCATGACTGGTTCTTCCGCCGGTATTGGTTACAATAGCAGCCACTTTTTTCAGTACAGGATCCCAGTCCGGACTGGTATTGTCAGTCACCACAATATCACCAGGCCGGAGTTCCCCGATATCGGCAGGCGATTGTAATACGCGGGCTATGCCGGTAGCCATTTTTTCGCCAATAGCTTCTCCTGTTACAAGACAATTTCCCTTCTCCCGCAGCTTATAGATTTTCAGCTGCTGCGGCTTCTTCGCTGTATGGATCGTTTCCGGGCGGGCCTGCAATATGAATAACTCCCCGGTAACAGCATCCCTGGCCCACTCTATGTCCATCGGGCAATTATAATGCTCTTCTATCTGCATCGCCCAGCGGGCCAGCTGCAATACTTCAGGATCAGATAACACGTAACGCTGCCGGTCTTCCAGCAGTGTATCCGTATTCACCGTACTTTCTTCAGCATTGGGATCATCGGAAAAACAAAGCGTTTTAGCTTTATCCCCCAACTTCCTTTGTATGATAGCCTGTTTCCCCTCTAATAACGTTGGCTTGAAAACATAAAATTCATCCGGCGCCACGGTTCCCTGCACAATATTTTCTCCCAATCCCCATATGCCGGATATCAGGACTACATCCCGGAAACCCGATTCCGGCTCCAGCGTAAATCCAACCCCCGAACAGGATCCATTGGTGCGCACCATCAGTTGTATCCCTACAGAAAGGGCTACTTTGCTGTGCTCGAAGCCATTATCTTCCCGGTACTTAATGGCCCTGTCGGTATACAGCGAGGCAAAGCAGCGGCGTACTGCTTTTAATAGCGCCTGCTCTCCCCTGATATTCAGGTACGACTCATGCTGCCCCGCAAAACTGGCCTCTGGCATGTCTTCCGCTGTTGCGCTGCTCCGGACAGCCACTGCTACCGGAGCCCCTTTGCCAAGCACGTTGTAGGCTCTTAAAATCTCTCTTTCCACTTCCGCTGGTATCGTTCCTTCCAGTATCAGTTTACGGCAGGCAGCCCCTGTTTCTGCCAGATTTGAAAATGTTTCCCGGTCCAGTTGCTGCATCAGCTGTAACAACGATTGCCGTATACCATTAATATCAAGGTACATCCAGAAGGCAGCAGCTGTTGTGGCAAATCCTTCCGGCACTTTAATTCCCTTTCCGGTAAGGGTAACGGTCATTTCACCGAGCGAAGCGTTCTTACCGCCTACAATCGCTGTATCAGTGATCCTGATAGCTGAGAAGTTCCTGATAATATCGTTCATAAGTTTGTTTTTAACCAGTAAATACTATTCTTCTTCCATTTCATCCGGCAGCCGGAATCGCTGCCGTTCTACCGGCCGGCCGGCGATATTCAATTCTTCCAGTGTCCAGTTATCAGTGGTGGTGGTTTCCAGCCACAAGTCGCCACACCTGCGCAGGATCTGCGCACTCAAACCAAACTCGTGGCTGAAGTCGTGTTCCACTGCTGCCGCCAGCCGGTAATAGCTAACGTCCAGCCATCCGGAATTATGTATCATCCTGATCTTATCGATAGGCGTTTCAGGTGGCACCGCTTCCTCCTTAGGTGAGCATTCCCCTGTTCTGTGCGGGTTGCGGTAAAATGCCAGCCTGAGATAGGGGTAAAATTCCCTGAACCTCTTTTGTATATCCCCTACCACAGCTTCTTCACTAATATAGATATCCATGATAAAAAGTTTATGTTACTACAATATTAGCCCACGGCTGGTTCTTCCAAAATGAGATCAGTCAGCCGGCCGTATGATAGCGGTCATATCCCCTTGTTTCGCCGCCCTGATCTTGATTCAAACAGATAAAATCCTTATCTTTCCGCCGGTAACAACTACTATGTAAGCCTATGAGCTTTTCTATCAGCGATCTGGACATCAATTTTCAACTGGGAATGTTTGCCGCTATTATGGAACGTATGCCGGGCCTTGTAGCTATAAGGGAACTGGAAAACGGTAAGCTGATTTATATCAATGACGCCGGCATGAAAATGCTGGGAACAGATGATTATGCTGAACTTGAATTACTGATTGACCAGAATCAGCTGGGTAGAGGCAGTTTCAGTGCACAGGCAGCACAAGATAATCTTCTGACCAAAGAGCGCCAATGGCAAAACATCCGGGGAGAAACCTTTCAGGGGCTTTATGAAGAAATATTACTACGTAATAACAATAAAGAATATTGCTTTTTCCGCATCACGGATTCCCTTACAGACCGCAAATTCAAGCAGCAGCTAAACAGGGAGCTGGAGCGCTTTGGCGCCCTGTTCGATTATGCCAGCATAGGTATCCTGGTAACTAATCAACAGGGGGAAATTATACTGATCAACGACTTCGCCCTTGACCAGTTTGGATACAGGCGGGAAGAACTGTTAGGTCATAAAGTGGAAGTGCTTATTCCCAGGCGCGTTCATGACAGGCATGAAAAACACAGGAACCGCTACAATGCCCACCCCCAAAGCAGACCTATGGGTATTGGCATGGACCTGTTTGCCGTTCGGAAAGACGGCTCAGAATTCCCGGTGGAAATCAGTCTTAGTCATTACGCCAACGAAGAAGGACACTTTGTAATCGCCTATGTCAATAATATTACAGAAAGAAAAAAGGCGGAAGAAAAGATAGAAAGACTGAACGATGAGCTGGAAGGCATGGTGGAAGAACGCACCCAGCAGCTCACAAAAGCGCTGGAGCAACTCAAAATATCAAAAGAAGAACTGACGGTAGCATTGAGTAAAGAAAAAGAACTGGGAGACCTGAAGTCACGTTTTGTATCTATGGCTTCCCACGAGTTCAGAACTCCCCTCAGCACCATCCTTTCTTCTGCATTCCTGGTAAAACATTATGCAGAGGAAAAAGACCAGCCAACCCGGAACAAACATATACAACGGATTGTTAACTCGGTGACTTTGCTGACCGATACCCTGAACGATTTCCTCTCCGTAGGTAAAATTGAGGAAGGGAAAGTACAGGTTCGTCTTGCTGATTTCGACATAGAAGACTATTTCAATAACATCATACAGGAGATGCAGGAATTGGCCAAAGAAAAGCAGGTAATTGAATACCGCCACAGCGGGGAGCCAACAGTATTGCTGGATCCTTCGTTGCTTAAGCATATTACCATGAACCTCGTGGGAAATGCTATCAAATTTTCAAAGTCCGATGGTGTGATAGAGATCTTTACGGTGAAAAGTAACCATGCTTTTTCGCTCACCGTAAAGGACAGTGGCATCGGTATGTCGCACGAAGACCAGCAACATCTCTTCGAAAGATTTTACCGGGGCACCAATGTAAGTAATATACAGGGAACAGGTCTTGGGTTACATATTGTAAATAAATACACCGAATTGATGAACGGCAGCATTTCCTGCGAAAGTGAACTCAATGCGGGTACTACCTTTACAATTAATTTTCAGTTAGATGCTAAAAACATCCCCTATCAGTCATGAAAACTATTTTATTAATTGAAGATAATGAAGAATTACGTGAAAATACAGTAGATATTCTTGCTATAGCGGGGTATAATGTAATCACGGCAGAAAATGGTAAGATCGGAGTGGAAATGATCCTCAGCCACAAGCCCGACCTGGTGATATGTGATATTATGATGCCCGTGCTGGATGGCTTTGGCGTGTTGCACCTGATGCAACAGCACGAAGAAATGAAAGATATCCCGTTTATCTTCCTGACCGCCAAAACTGAACGAGGCGACTTCCGCAAAGGAATGGGAATGGGAGCAGATGATTATATCACCAAACCATTCAGCGGAACCGAGTTATGGGATGCCATAGAAAGACGGTTGAAAAAAGCCGCTATCAGAAAACAACATTTCGCGCCTGATCTGCAGGGACTGAACAAACTGATGTACGAAGCCACTGGTAAAGAGTCGCTGAAAGCGCTGGCAGAAGGAAGGAATATTGATAAATTTAAAAAGAAGCAGGCCATTTACACGGAAGGCAATCACCCTACCCGCCTATTCTATCTGCAACGCGGTAAAATAAAAACGATAAAAACCAATGATCTTGGTAAAGAACTGGTCATAGATCTGTTCACCGCCGGCGACTTTATTGGCTACACCGCTTTACTGGAAGGCGGCGTTTACAAGGAAACAGCCATTGCCATGGAAGAAAGCGAAGTAGCCATGATTCCGCTCAACGACTTTGAAGAACTCATTCATAATAATCATGAAATAGCTGTTCAGCTTATCCGCATGCTGGCCAAAAATGTAGCCGCAAAAGAGCAGCAGCTGCTGGGGCTTGCCTACAATTCGCTTCGAAAAAAAGTGGCCGATGCGCTGATCAGTCTTCACAATAAATACAATGCTCAAAAAGAGCAGCCTTTCATCATCAACGTAAGCCGCGAAAACCTGGCAACTATTGCAGGCACCGCTACAGAGTCGCTTATCCGCACACTGAGTGATTTCCGCGACGAAAAACTGATTGATATCAGGGATGGCGCCGTAGTGCTCCTGGATGAAAAGAAATTATCCAATATGCTTTGCTGAAATACCCGGAAACGCATCCGACAAATAGTCCTGAAAGTCAGCCCTTAAAAGCTGAAAGCTTTCCCTGATGGAAAAGATGTTTTCCATCAGGCTCTTATACCGGTTCAGGAACCCCTGCTCTGGGCTACCTGTCTGCTGTTTCAGCAAAATGGTATACTCCCGGATCTCATGCCGGAGTAAATCTATCCGGCTATCCATTTTCAGAAACCTGCTTTGGAAAAACTCCAGGTGTGCCAATTGCACCTTGGGGAGATCTGTTGTCAGAATATCTGTCAATTTTGTTTTAAAGATGATATTCTCATTTTCCAGTTGCTTTAATATTTCTCTCCAGGCTTCATTTTGATGCAGCATTTCACACAACTCATTTTTCATCGTCTGCTTTTTTTATATATTCATGGTTATAGGACATCTGTTATTTTCCTGCCAACTTCCCATACCCGAATATACTCTCCTTCCTATCCTGTTTCAAATGACAGTTGTTAGTCCTTTCTCTGATCCTCATCATATTTTTCCCACCTGATTAAGATCAATACAAGGGTTGCCGGAAATCATTTTTCCCCGAAGCACAAGCGTGTACTTTTATTGCAAAACCGATGTATGAAAAAGATATTACTGGCTTTTGATGGCGCTCATTTCGCTAAAGGCGCCTTTGAATTCGCTTCCCGGCTCAATGAGATACAACCCATTCTTCTGACCGGCGCATTTTTACCCCGGGTAGATCTTTCTGCTTCCTGGAGTTATTCACCTGGCGGAGGCACTGCATTTATACCAACGCTGGAAGCATATACCGCAGAGCAGATAGCGCAAAACGTGAAAACATTTGAGCAGGAATGTATCAAACGGCACATTGAATACCGCGTCCACAAACATCCTTATGACGCCGCCATGTACGAGCTGAAGAAAGAAACCCGTTTCACAGACCTGCTGATACTGGACAGCGGCAAATTCTTTGAGGACATCAGCATGGAACTTCCCAATGAATATCTCAGGATGGCCGTACATGACGCAGAATGCCCCTCTTTGCTGATACCTGAAGAATCGGCTTTTCCTGAAAGTACTGTACTTGCCTACGATGGCAGCGAAAATGCAGCTTTCGCCATTAAAAGCTTTTGTTACCTTTTCCCGGAGTTTTCCAATAAAAAAACTATCCTGGTATACGCAACATCAAAGAAAAAAGCAGCTATTCCGGACCTTTCATCTATAGAGGAACTGGTAACAAGGCATTTCACAGATCTCACCATCCATACGCTGGAGGCTACGCCGGCAAAATATTTTGACACCTGGCTTACAGCCGTCGATGCTCCCATGTTGGTTTGCGGATCTTTTGCCCGGTCTGAACTATCGCAGTTGTTTAAAAAGAGTTTTGTGGCCGGAATACTGAATGAACATAAGATACCGGTTTTCACGGCACACCGTTGATCGCTTCATCATTCGTAACTGCTGTCTGATTACCTTATTAGTTAAATATTACGAAATGAAAAACAGTTTAAAATTATTCACTGTCAAACATACCAGCATTTACCTGCATTGGTCTTTTGGGCTGTTTGTGGCGTTGATATTATTTATACAAAGTGCCACAGGAACAGCAAATAGCGAAATATTGTGGTCAGCAATGGCGATTATTGCCGTATTCACATGCGTAGTACTTCACGAACTTGGCCATTCACTGGCAGCGGGAAGGTATGGTATTCGTACCAAAAGTATTACGTTGCTGCCAATAGGAGGTATTGCCGCTATGGAAAAAATGCCCGACAAACCGGTACCCGAAATTATTGTGAGTGCGGCCGGCCCCATGGTAAACCTGTTGATCGCATTGATATTGCTCCCTTTCATCTCCGGATATCCACCATTCTGGAAAGCAGCGGAAGTAATCGAATCTGTGGACCAGGGCAATTTTCTCTATTACCTGTATGTTGTTAATATCATGCTGGCTTTATTTAACCTGATCCCGGCCTTTCCTATGGATGGCGGACGAATACTGAAAGGAATATTGGAGCTGCGTATGGACACAACCCGCTCAACTGCCATAGCTGCCTTTACAGGCAGGGTAATAGCAGCCCTGTTTATCGTAGCCGGGCTGATTATTTTTGATATTATCCTGATGCTTATCGGTCTTTTTATTATAGCCAGCGGAGCGGGCGAGGAAAAACTGATTTACCTGAAAACAGCAGCAAAAGGTTTGCATTTAAAGGATCTGGCGACAACCTCTTATAGCTCCTTTCCCGCAGGCATGACCATTGGCGAAGCTGCTGAAAAAATGCTGCTGCACCAGGACAAATATTTCCTTGTAATGGATCAGGCAACTGTTGCGGGTATCATTGAGCGGAGTACTATCCTTCGCGCGCTATCAGGAGGAAAGCACGGAGAAACTATCAGGCAACTCATGACAGCCAATGTGCCAAAGCTTGATGCAGAAAGTCTGGTGACGGAAGTGATTGACAAGCTTTCGGGAAATAGAGCAGCAGCATTACCGGTAGTGTCTGAGGGCCGGATAACCGGGACCGTTAATATGCAAAATATTATAGAATACCTGACAGTTCATGATACAAATCTGAAAGAACATAATCACAGTGGCGCCATGTATAAATTCCTGCAGACCGGCTAATATTTTTTACAACTATGGCATTACCAATACAGCTACACCTTTAATATTTCCGGCCCGCAGATTTTCCAGTGCCTCATTTGCCTGGTGCAGCGGGAAGAGTTGTGTAGATGTGGTGACAGGCACCAGTGGCGCTATCCTGAAAAAAAGCGTTGCATCTTCCCGTGTAAGGTTAGCTACGGATTTAATAACTCTTTCTTCCCAAAGCATACTATAAGGGAAACCCGGGATGCCGCTCATATGAATTCCTCCGCATACCACCGTTCCGCCCTTATCCAGGTGAGATAATGCAATAGGCACCAGGCTGCCGTCCGGCGCAAAAATAATGGCAGCGTCCAGCTTTACAGGTGGCGCTTCCAGGGAACTGCCGGCCCATGTTGCACCCATTTCCAGGGCAAACTGCTGACCGGCGCCATCGCCCGGTTTTGTGAAAGCATATACCGACTTATATTGGAACGTTGCAATTTGAGTGAGAATGTGCGCGGCTGCGCCAAAACCATACATCCCAATATGCTGCGCATGTTCATTCATCATCCGCCAGGAACGGAAACCAATTAATCCGGCACATAACATCGGCGCACCGGCTGCGTTATCATAAACAGCAGGCAGTGTAACACAGAATGCTTCCCAGGCGACTGTATATTCTGCATAGCCGCCGTTCACGCTATATCCTGTAAAAAGTGCATTTTCACAAAGATTCTCCTGCCCCTGCATGCAATATTTACAATGGCCACATGTGTGGGCCAGCCAGGGTACCCCCACCTTATCGCCCTGCTTCAGCAGCGTAACCCCTTCTCCCAATTCAACCACCTCTCCAACTATTTCATGACCGGGAATAACCGGGAGCAGCACCGGCGGCAGGTCTCCGTCAAGTATATGCAGGTCTGTTCTGCAAACCCCGCAGGCGATTACTTTTATTAACACCTGACCGGCAGCCGGAACAGGAACAGGAAGCGTTTTAAGCTGAAGCGGTGCACCTGGCTGGATGAACACCATTGCCTGCATATTTTGGATACTCATCGTAGCAATTTTAACTGTCAACCGGGGATTATCAGGTCGGTGATTTAAGTTTTACTACAGCAGGAAATAGATTAGCGCTATTGCTGCTGCAGTCATTATTATTAACGCTATAGTGCCTAAAAGGTTAGAAAACCACGAATTAGTATTGCTTTTCATAATCTTTTTATTATTGCCGATATGCAAAACAACCGCTATTAAAACGGGGGCCGTCAAACCATACGCAATAGCCGTATACAGCAGAGCCCTGAGTGGACTTACAGCCGAAAACTGGAGCAACAAACCTACCAGCAGCGAAATAATAATGGATATATAAAAAGGTTTTGCCTGTGCAAATTTCTTATCCAGTCCTTCCTCCCAGCCCAGTGTTTCTGCCAGCATATAAGACTGCGCGCCCGCCAGTACCGGAACTGCCAGCAAACCGGTTCCAAGTACCCCGGCCGCAAAAATGAGATAGGTCAGGTTGCCCGCAAGCGGCTGCAGTGCCCTGGCAGCCTGATCTACCGTATCAATCTGCCGGATACCTGCCGGGAAAAGTACCGTACCGGTGGTAAGAATAATGAAGAACATCACAACATTGGAAAACAGCATGCCTGTATTGACATCTGCCTTCATACTATTTAATATCTTCTTATCCACCACAATTATATGGTTATGCAGCCTGTCTTCCGCCTCCATACTTGCTTGCCAGTAAAAGAGATAAGGAGAAATAGTGGTTCCCAGGATTGCTACAATGATAGAGAAGAATTCTTTGTCGTAGCGGATCACCGGAATAAAAGTATCCCTTGCGATCAGTTTCCAGTTCTGATCTGAAAGGAAAGGAACAATAATGTATAGCAACAGGGAAATACAAAGCCATTTCAGGATCATCGCAATTTTCTGATAGGGATAATGTATAATAACCACCATCAGCAAAAGTGTAATCGCCACACAGAACACAGATACCGGAACGGCCGGCAGTATCATATGGCAAACTGCTCCCATAGCCTGGATGTTCGCCCCGATATTCAACGTAATAGCAGGAAAACTGAACAGCAGCATTCCATAAAGAATAGGCTTCGGATAATACTGTTTGAGAGTGGCCGTAAGTCCCTGCGAGGTTACAAGACCTATCCTCGCGCACATTCCCTGCATGGCTGCCATCAAAGGAAATGTGAACAATGCCGTCCATAATGTGGAAAGACCAAAACCGGCACCAGCCTGGGAATAGGTGGCAATTCCTGAGGGGTCGTCGTCACTCGCACCGGTAATAAGACCGGGACCTAATGTTTTAAATGCCTTTCTGATTCCTTCAATTTTCATCTTTTAATACCCGTGGTTAATGATTGCTTCCTGCGTACCTCTTCAAAAAGTATCAGCGCATCTTCCTTCTTACATAGCGCTGTACCGGGATTTAACGTGGCTGCTGTACCACAGGCAACTCCAAACTGCGCGGCCTCAAGGATATCCTTGCCGGCAAACAGGCTATAAACAATGCCGGCCAGCATGCTGTCTCCGGCGCCAACCGTGCTCACCCTGCGGACCACAGGCGCGGGTACCTTTATCGAAAGATCTGCTGTTACCAGCATTGCCCCCGCTTCTCCCATAGATACTATTATTACTTCACAGCGATGCTTGCTGATGATCTCCCTGGCCACATCCACAATTTCCAATGCATTAAGGGTGTTTGCGCCTGCAAAGCCTGCCAGCTCCCTGATATTGGGTTTAATCAGGTAAGCTCCTTCCCGCAGGGCTTCCTTTAATGCATCGCCCGAAGTATCTACAATAAAACGGGCCCCCTTGATGGCTGCTATAGCACTGAAAGAGGCAAATATATCCGCCGGCACACCGGGACACAAGCTGCCACTGGCAACAAGATATTCTATCCCTTCCATCTGCCGGATCACTTCCAGCAAGTGCTGCCACTCATAAGTGTCAACCACCGGCCCAGGCATGCCTAAACGATATTGCGCATGGTTGCTGTTGTCTGTAAGGATCAGGTTTTCCCGGGTGTGCCCTGCAATGGGAACGGATATTCCCGGAACACCCTCTGCACGTAACAGTGACTCGAAAAATCTACCGCTGTGCCCTCCCCCGAGGTACACCGCCTTTGCGTCGCCGCCCAGCCGTATAATGGCCCTGGCTACGTTAACGCCACCGCCGCCGGGTTCGAAAAGAGGCACACTGCATTTCAGCTTTCTTTCCGGTACCAGTACAGGAACGCTTGTACTCTTATCTATTGCGGGATTTAATGTAATGGTGACAATTGCGGACATACCAGTTAAATTTAAATGAAACAGCAATCTGCTTTTAGGAGCAGTACTTCAAAGATACCCGCTGCCATCTCCGGCTGCAATGACGGGAATTAGTAATCGCGCTGATCTTCATCAGGAGTACAGGAAATGACCCTGTCATCTTTGATATGACGGATATCACCGGATCTTCTGACGGGTATCATTGCCGTGCAGATATCTTTAAGGAACATTTGCGGTGAATAAAGTTGATGTCTATTGATGCGCTGCTGTACCGGCGCTGTCTGCTGATGAAAAACAAGAAAGATGCCGCTGTCTCACATAGAAAAAATTGGTAATTACTGGGCCTTATCGGGTGAAACTATTGCTAAAGTTTCTTCCACAGATCCTATCAGGGGGCTAACAAAGGAAGAAGCTGCAACAAGATTGGCCAAACACGGTCATAACAGCATCACCACATCTGAAAACACGCAACCATTACTAATATTACTCCGGCAGTTTACCAGTCCATTTATACTGCTGCTGGGAGTTTCTACCATTCTTTCCTTCTTTTTTAAAGAATGGCTGGATGGTTTTGCCATCCTGATGGTGATGATCCTGAATACCGCAATTGGTTTCTGGATGGAATACCAGGCACACCGTTCCATGGAAGCGCTAAAAAAAATGAGTGTTGTTCAGGCGAGAGTTATCCGGGACGGAGAGATGATGGAAATAAAATCTGAATTACTGGTACCCGGTGACCTGCTGTTTGCAGAAAGCGGGGAAATGGTGACTGCCGACGCGAGGATTATCAACGCCAATCAACTTCAGGTCGATGAATCAACGCTTACCGGCGAATCTTTTCCGGTAGATAAAGGCCACAACCTCCTGCCGGAAAAGATCCCGCTATCTGAAAGAAGCAACATGCTATACAAAGGTACTTTTATTACGAAAGGCAATTGCTTTGCTATTGTTGTGAATACCGGCATGAAAACAGAACTCGGCAAACTTGCCGGTATCGTTCAACAGGCAGAACAGGTAGCTACGCCGTTAGAGAAAAAAGTCCGGATCCTGAGTAAAAAGCTGATCTGGATAACCCTGGGATTGATTGTCGCCATATTTACCGGGAGCATCTTTTACGGCACGCCCGTTACAACCGTGTTAAAAATAGCAATAGCATTGTCCGTTGCAGCCATTCCTGAAGGACTGCCCGTTGTAACTACACTTGCTTTGTCCTTTGGCATGCTGCGGATGGCCAGGCATAATGTCATTGTAAAAAAGTTGTCTGCCGTAGAAACACTGGGAGGAACGAATGTTATCTGCACCGATAAAACGGGTACGCTTACACAAAATAAAATTGAAGTATCCCTTATTCAGGCGGGAAGCCTTTCCGCCCGTGTCCGGATCAATGCCGCAGGTACCGCAATGCATTGGATGGAAAATAACAGCATCCCGGGAACAGCCGCTTACGCTCATTTATGCCGTATATCCGCATTATGCAATACAGCCAGCTATCAACTCAATGGTAATGAAGCAAGTACTTCCGGTGATCCCCTGGAGATAGCTTTACTTAAAATGATACACGCATCCGGGATGAAACCAGTGCAGTATCAGCAACAATTCAGCAAAACAGATGAAATACCTTTCTCTTCCGAAACAAGGGTTATGGCAACCCTGCACAAAAGCAAAGAGCAGTATCCGTTTTATTATATAGCTGCAAAGGGAGCTGTGGAAGATATACTGAAATATTGCTCTTCCGTACTTGATGAAAACGGTAAAAGTCATTTGGGTGAAAAACAAAAAGAAGAATGGAAAGCTATTGCCACTAAACATGCGCAATCCGGATTCCGTATGCTGGCATTTGCCTACCGGGAAACATCAAAGCAGGAGCCATCTTTCATGCATAACTTGACGCTGGCCGGAATTATTGGCTTCAGCGATCCTCCAAGAGCCGGTGTAACAGAAGCAATCAAAGAATGTAAAAATGCAGGGATAAGGGTGATCATGATTACGGGAGATCATCCGGAAACCGCAAAAAATATTGCACTGCAATTAGGAATAGCCACTCCCGGAGAAGATGTAATGCTGGGCAGTTCCATGAAGCCCTATAACCAGTTAACGGCATCAGACAGGGCGCAATGGCTGAGAACCAGCGTATTTGCCAGGGTTAGCCCGGAACAAAAACAACACCTGGTCAGTGTTTTACAGGATGAAAAAATGATAGTAGCCATGACCGGTGATGGTGTAAATGATGCTCCGGCTCTGAAAAAAGCAGATATTGGTATTGCTATGGGCCTGAGAGGAACACAGGTGGCAAGGGAAGCAGCAGATATGGTACTGAAAGATGATGCCTTTACCGCCATTGTTTCCGCTATCAGGCAGGGAAGAATCATTTTCGAAAATATCCGGAAATTCGTAATCTTTCTATTATCGTGTAACTTAAGCGAACTGCTTGTAATTGCCATATGTGCGCTGTTTAACCTGCCGTTCCAGCTTTTCCCGCTGCAGATCCTGTTCATTAACTTCATAACAGATTCAATGCCGGCACTTGCGCTGGGAGTCAGCAACAGCGGTGGTTCAATTATGCAACGAAAACCTTATCCCCCTGAAACCCTCATTATCGATAGAAAAAGATGGACTGCCATTTTTGTTTACTCATTTGTAATCACGGCTACTACTTTAGGAGCAGTAGCTACCAGTCATCTGATATTTCACTACAATGATAAATGGAATAACCTGGTATACAATAATATCCTCTTTTATACATTGATCTTCTCCCAGTTGTTCCAGGTGCTTAATATGACTTTTAAGAGAGACATCCCTTTCCATAAAACAGATGTGTTCCGCAATACGGCCATATGGTACTCCATAGGAGGCTGCATTGGGCTGTCATTAGCCGCTTATTGGATTATGCCGGTAAAAAGAATTTTAGGTATAACTGCGATTAGCCAGGGAGACTGGTGTATTATATTATTATACTCCATACTAACGGTAGCTATTATAAGGATCATTAAGAAAATGAAAATAACCATCTGATAACGATAGGCAACAAATAAAAAAATGCGCTCTCCATATTCCGGAGAGCGCATTTTTCCATTTCCATTTTCTAAAAAGAGGCGTTCATTATTTAAGAATGTGCAATAAAAACAGGCATCCTATGTTCACCCATAACTTCGGTGGCAAAGCTTTTCCTGAATAATTCTGAAAGATCCGACCGGGCAAAAGACCCACACACCAACATAGGGTGATCAACATCTGCAAGCCAGGTATCAAAATATTTTCGGGGGTCGCCTTCCAGCTTTTGAATGGTGAGATCTGGAAAATGTCTTGCTACTAATTCTTCCATCAGTTGCATTTCAGGGATAGCCTTCTCTTTATCGGTGGCGTATACCAGGATAGCCTTTTTAGCTGACAGCTCCGGTAACAGGTAACAGAAAGATTTAATAGCAAACGTGGCATCCCTGCTGCCATCATAGGCCATAACAATTGTTTCCGGGAAATGGCAATTTTCCGGTATCAGCAGCACCGGGCATTCTGCGTTATGTAACGCCATTTTTAAATAATCGTTGGGAATGTCGGTACCCAGATTTTCGTAGAATTTCTCATTGCCCAGTATCAGCAGATCTGCAAAGCGTGTCTCCTTCTTCAGATCAGCTAAAGTGAAGTCGTATGGCGCCTTATGTACCCTGTATTCAATATGATGCCGGATACAGGCTTCTTCAAAGGTTTTTATATTTTCGTTTACCAGTTCATCACTATATTCTTCCAACGAAGGTTCAAATACAGAACCGGTTACAAGGGCAGAATTCCAGGAAGGAGAGAAATCCATTTTAGGCAAAAATGTACCGGTCAGCAACAGTGGTTGCATATCATTCAACTGACAGGCAAAGTCAAAAGCGCCTTTAGAAAAATGGGAGCCATCTAAGGCCAGCAATATTTTTTTCATGACTTTTTAATTAAAATATACTTAATGATGGTAACAGCGAACTCGTATCTGTATAGTACCCTGCTTCACGAAAGATGATCCACTTTTTTGCCGGCCCATCTCTTCAAATGCGGCAAACGGTTGATTGCCGCTTCCAATATATCTTCCGGCAACTTTTCCTTATCCATCATCCTGGTCATGTGTTCCTTCATCTCTTCAAGAGACAAATCAGGATGGGTGAACTCACCTTGCTGATAGCAATATTTGCAATATTCCTGGCTTGGGGAACCGTCCTTTTCTGTTCCCAAAAGCGCCACCTCGTTCAGGGGCATACTGCAACTCTGGCAAATTTTATCGTTTTCCATGATTTTCATTTTTTATTTGTCCGGATAAAGTTAGAAGCAATCTTAAAAACCAGGAATGATCATCGTCATTCTTCATCCTGATTTTCGTTCTCTGTCAGTCCTGCACTACCACATCAATCACCTTTATTAAATCTGGTCATCTCTTGCTGCAACCTGGTCCCTGACCAGCGCCCGTCTACCATCATACGCCGGATAGCATATACTGTATTTTCACGCCGCCCGTTTAGCTGAAATGCCGCCCTGTACCCATTTTTCTTCAGGTAACTGATGATGGTATCATTCCACTCACCGAAAGGGTAGGCAAAATACCATACTGGTTTACCGGTAATTTTCTCCAGTACTTTCCGGGGGCGGATCAATTGTTTCTCCCAATCCATTTTACCGGTAGTATATAAATGCGGATGATCCCAGGTATGGGCTGCAACGATATGTCCGTGGCCGGCAAGTGCCTTTATCTGTGCGGCTGTCATATAGCCTGGTTTTTCAATGGTAACTGTCATTACAAAAAAAACACCCCTGAATCCGTAACGACGCAGTAAAGAATCGGCTATAGAAAAATGTTCTTTATGTGAATCATCAAATGTGATTATGAACGATCCGGGAGATATTGTTTTCTTTTCAGTTAAATACATCAGTAGTTCATCTGGTAATATAGTATGATAGCCACTATCTGCAAGGGTCTTCAACTGGTTATTCAATTGTTCCCAACTGATATGCAGCAAATCATTCTTATGATTTCCTCCTGTATAGATCTGATGATAGCACAATACGGGTATATTCTGAGCTGATGTATTTTTGGCGGCAAGGGCCATCACAAAAAATAAAATAAAGTACTTCATATGGCGGTTATAACATCAACAAAACAATCACTGATACTGGATATATACCGGCTTCGGAAATAATGCCAGTACTTCTGCCGGCTGCATCAGATGTCCGCCGGTTTCCACATCATTTTTATAAAATAATTTGAATCCTGTAAATTGCACAGGCTCTCCCGAAATCCAGGACCGGTAGGTGTCCAGTTTTTTTGCCACACCTCCAAAACCATCCATATTCATCACAAACTGTACTTCAGGTTTGATGCGAATGTTGCTGTAATTTGTAACCATTCCCTGCGTGAAGCGGTGTACTACCAGCATCTTGGGCGGCAGGTTGTATTGCTGCACCAGCGCTGCCAGCCAGGATATCGCATAATTAATATCTTCCGCACCGAAGGTGCCAATGGCGGTACAGGGTACCTGTCTGTTTTTCATGGAATATTCCGGATCAATACCCAGGTGTACATCCGGCCGTGCCAGGTACTTTTCCAGTAGCGGAAGTTCTTCCTGCAATGAACTCCATCCCGGCTGAATATCCAGGAAAACAATGGCATGCGCCTTTTCAGCCAAAAGGAGTACTTTATCTATTTCCGTCGCGGGCATATGTAACCGGTACTTCCTGTCTTTCCCCGGATTTCTCTGGGCTGTAACGGCGATATAATGCAAAGCAGGAATCACCGGCATACAGGTGTCTGCCTGCCTCCATTTATCTGCTTCTTCTGCCAGCTGCTTTAATAGTTCAGCCTCTGGCAACGCACCCAGTATACCCATGCGCGTGGAATACAGATTGCCATAAAAAGCAACAATACGATTATAGGGTAATAATGCTCCCGGCAATGGATAGCCCGCATTCACAGGCCATTTAACGGATGGCTTGTTATGTACCAGGTGCAGCAGGAGTTTATTATACCGGGCTGTATCTGTAACTTCAGCCTTATCGCTTTCAACCCTCATTTCATCGCTGGCAGGTGATACATCTACTCTATGCGAATGCCCTACCTTCTTCACATTATCCGCTTGCTTAAAAGACAACAGATCTATAGAAGCAAAAATATACAACATCAGCACCCCTGTCCATAAAAAAATGACGGTAATAAATACTCCATTTACAAATTTCAGTACCAGTTTCATATACAGAATTTTGAAAGAGTTTCTGCCAATGGCTAAGTGGGATTGGCTGTAGTACCGGAGGTATTGAAATCAATCGTCCTCCGGACGCTCCGGCAACTGGAAAGCGCGTCTCTTTGGCGGTTTTCCCGCATTATTCAATTCTTCCAACGTCCAGCTATCGGTGCTGGTAGTTTCCAGCCATAGTGTTCCTGCTTTGCGGAGTACCTGTGCGCTCAATCCAAAAATGTAGCTAAAATCATGTTCCACCGCAGCGGCTGTCCGGTAATAGCTGATGTCCAGCCATCCGGAATCATTCCGTATCCTTATGCTTTCAAGTAGAGTATCCGGAGATATTTTTTCTTCTTCAGAAGAATACTCCCCTTTCCGGTGTGGCTTCCTGTAAAACTCCAGTTTCAGGTACGGATATACTGTCTGAAATTTATCCTGTATATCCTTTACCATCGCGTCTTCACGAATATATATCTGCATAAAAAGGCGTTTTAATTAATACAAGTTTACCATTGTTGCTGTCACCGGCAAATGAGGATAATCATCCTGCTATATGACAGCGGTCACGTAACAGGAAAGAAGATATCCGGAAATTGATGGTTCAATATTTAGTTATGCAAGCAGTAAACATAAACCAGCAACCATCCGCTACACTGGCCGAATTGCCAGGTCATGAAGAAAAATATTTCCTGGAAGGTCCCCGTTCGAGGGCAAAGGAATTTTTCTTTTCCGTGAAAGTGTTGATTGAATTTATCCGGGGATTCAGGGTATTACATTTTGCAGGACCTTGTATAGCCGTATTTGGCTCTGCGAGGGTACAGCCAGGATCCAACTATTACGAAACTGGCAGGAAAACCGGGGCCGGTATTGCAAAACTTGGTTTTACAGTAATGACAGGCGGAGGCCCTGGTATTATGGAAGCTGCAAACCGGGGAGCAAAAGAGGCCGGTGGCAAATCAGTGGGATGTAATATCAGTTTGCCCAGGGAACAAGCCGCCAATAAATACCTTGACCTGCAATTTAATTGCAGGTACTTTTTCGTCCGCAAAGTATTAATGTTCAAATATTCCTATGGGTTTGTAATACTACCGGGAGGGATCGGCACCCTCGACGAATTCTCTGAAGCGCTTACTTTGATACAAACCCATAAGATCCTTAACTTCCCATTGGTGCTGCTGAACCGCGGCTATTGGGAACCACTGATGCCTTTGTTTCATAAAATGATTGAAAGCTACATGATAGAACCGGCAGATTTGAAATATATCTTACTGACAGATTCCGTTGAAGAAGCCATGGAGCATCTTCAAAAATACGCAGTGGCCCAATACCATGTAAAACGCAGGAAAGAGTTTCGCCGGTTTGCCCTTTTAGGCGAATAACCGGTAAAACCAGCCAATATGAGGTATCAGTTGGAAGGAAAATGTTCTTTTAAATACAGCTGAAAGTCTGAGGCTAGTATGTCAAAGCTGCTCTGTATCCGGTCCATTTTTTCGGTTAACATTTTCTGCAATATTGTAACACTTGCCGGACGGGTGGTTTGTTCATTACTACATAGCATTGCTTCCTGCAGATCTCTTACTTCATGTCTGAGTAAACTTATCTGTTCATCCATTTTCAGGAACCTCTGCTGAAAAACTTCGAGATGTCTCAGGTGACTTCTTTCAAAATTATCAGAGAGTATATGTGCTAGTTTTGTTTTAAAAAGAATGGTTTCATCTTCCATCACTCTCAATATATATCTCCAGGATTCATGCGCTGGCACATGTCCGTTCAAACTATCTGGCATCATCTTATTTTTTAATATCTAATACGCTAAATTATTACGGGCCGGGTCCACAAAACATGACCACGATCAGTAATCTGGCTGTTTATGATCATAGTCATTATTTATTATGGGCTATAAACAGGGGAGATGATAATGTTTGCATCAGTACATCTGCCATGCTTTCCCTGAACCACCGGGAAACTGCGCTTCTCCTGTAAGCCCCCAATACTACGATGGTCCCCTCCGGCTGTTCAAGCATATAGCTCACAATTTCCTCTTCGGGTATGCCATCCATTACTTTATACCCCGCCTTGGGGAAATGCCTCTTAATGAAATCCTTGATCAGGTGCTTATTTTCGAGGTGGTTTCCTTCGGGATTAACAGATACAATAGTTGTTGGCAATGTTTGCAGGGAGGGTAACAGGTAATTATACATTTTTATCGCATATACAGAAGATGGTTCACCGTCGTATAACAGCACTACATTCCTGATATCGCTAAAAACGGCCGGCACCAGCACCTGGGCGGGCACAATCAGCACAGGACATTGCACATCCGTCAGCAAGTCGCGGATAAAACGGGTAGGCGGCTTCATAACATCGTGTACAAATGTTTCATGCCCGTCTACGATCAGTAAATCTGCATAAATGCTTTCTTCCAGGGCACTCTGAAGGGAAATATTTCTATTGCGGTGAACGCTGTAGGCTATTTCCGCCTTCTGGCAGGCAGCTTCAAATATGCCGGCAGCAGCTTCCCGCCGTTCCTCATCAGCGGCTTCAAGTTTCCTGAGAGTAGCCTCGTCCGTTCCTGCTTTCAATAACTGGTATAAGTTAAAACTATTATAAGTCAGGTCATCGGAAAAAACTCCGGTCAGATGTGCGTGCTGTTGTTTCGCTATCCAAATGGAATAATGAAGGGTACTTTCTGAAAATCTGAGGCCATCAAATATAGCTGCGATCTTTTGCATGGCATTGTTTTGCTCAAAAGTAGCGCCGGAAGGAAAAATGACCTATGACCCGGATTAGTCCGGATCCTGATTTTCGTCATCATTGGGGTCATGACCTGAATCAAGAACGGGTATGACCGGTATCATTCACCCGCAGTAAATACTCTTATAATTTTATTATCGAAAGAAGAAAATTATTCCGGGTCATTCATACTTCAAAACCTGATATCATGCACGCTAATATCTTTTCCCCCGCCTACCTGATAGCCAATGTAATTAGCCTGGTAGTATTGATAGCAGCTATTTTCTGGCCTCTTATTGCCAGGTTTCTCCTGGCGCTGATATTCATCGGGGCGGCCTTTTTTAACGCTGTTATGGCCATCCGGGAACCAGAACTGTTTATGGTCTACGGTGCAATGACCGTTTCACCTGTTTACGAACAATTCATTTATGGGGCTTTCCGGGATAACATTACCGCAATTGTCGTGTCTATTTCAATATGCCAGCTGGCGGCAGGGGTTTTTATCGCTGCCAGGGGCGCACTGATGAAGCTGGGGTTACTTGCTGCCACTACGTTCCTGATAGCGATAGCCCCACTAGGTGCCGGCTCCGCCTTTCCATCCACGCTTTTGCTGACGGCAGCAGCTGTCGTGCTGCTCTTTAAGGAAAGATATCTTTCCGCTCACCCCTTACGGTTCGGGTTCCATCATTTTCTTTCAGGCAAAAAGAATGAAATATGAAAAAAATGATTACCGTTTTAGACGGACTGAATTATTCCAGCAGTGCTGTTGAATATGCTGTGTTTATCGCCCAACAGGAAATGGCCCATCTTGTAGGTGTTTTCCCTGAAGATATAACTTACAGGAGTTATGCACTTTATGATCTCGTAGATGAATCAGGCGTATCAGATCAGCGGATAAGGGATTATGCAGATAAGGATAAGCAAACACGCGCGCGAAGCGTAGAACGGTTTGAACTGGCATGCCAGGAAGCGGGACTTAACTACTCTGTGCACAAAGACCAGGATATTGCTTTAGATGCCATATTACATGAAAGCATTTATGCGGATCTGATGATAATATCGTCAAAAGAAACATTTAACCGGCGTAAAGAAGATCCGCCCTCCCACTTCCTGAAACACCTGATTGCCGAGGCAGTATGCCCCATATTGCTGGTACCATCAGCATTTAAAGGGCTTGATAAATCTGTGATGCTGTATGACGGATCCCCGTCATCAGTTTATGCTATCAGGATGTTTGACTATACCCTGCCCAGCTTAAAGTATAAACCGGTTAAAGTAGTTTCTGTAAAAAGTCCGTCGTCCGATCTGCATTTGCCGGACGGAAAGCTGATGAAGGAATTTATGAAAAGACACTATCCCGATGCCAGCTATCACGTATTACAGGGAATTCCGTGGGAAGTGATCCCTGAGTATTTACAAAAAGGCCATAGCAGTACTATTGTTGTTTTAGGCGCTTATCATAGAAGCCGTTTGTCCAGGTGGTTTCACCCCAGCATGGCAGATGCCCTGATGTCGGCATTAGCATGCCCCTTGTTTATAGCTCATTGTAAATAGAAAAATAAAGGATGCCAAGGCTACTTCTATATATCAGTATTTCAATATTCATGTGTCAGTGTACCACCTCCCGGATTACAGGAACCTGGAAAGGAACGGACATCCATCCTGAACATTATAAAAATATCCTCGTCCTGGCGATAATACACGGACCAGACAGCAGCTTACGGGAAATTATGGAAAAACATATGGTAAACCAGCTGACAGCGCATGGTTGCAGGGCGGTTTCCGCCTGTTCCTATTACGGACAGGGCGCTTTTGTTTCCCTGCCTGCTGATTCCATCAAAAAGATACTTCAACGGGATAGTATAAACGTAGTATTAACTATTGACCTCCGGGATAAATCCAGGGAAATCTACGACGTCACCGAAAAGGTTCTGTTTTCACTTTATCCTTTCCGGGAGAATGATTTCTGGATGTATTACGCCGCGATGAATGAGTATCATCCGTTTTATGGAGACTACAAGGAACATACGGCCTGGTTCTGGAAAAGCAATATCTATGACGTTACCAGCGGGGCGTTGGTTTACGCGGTACAAACAGCCTCTTTCGATCCACTCTCCCGGGAAGATCTGAGTAGCGGTTATGCCCGTATTATTGTAAAAAACATCATCCGGAATAATATCCTTCAACCACATAAATACCCTGGAAACTAATGGGGCAACTTCTCCCTGAAATAACCATAGGTCCAGGTACCTGCAATAGCGCTTAGCAGTATAACAACCGCCACCAGTGCGCCGGTGCCGATTTGCGCAAATAAAGGCCCGGGACAGGCCCCGGTAAGGGCCCAGCCTAAACCAAAGATCAGGCCGCCGTAAATTTGCCCCTTGTTGAATTTCTTGGGATGGAATTCAATCTTTTCGCCATGAATGGTTTTAATGTTGAACTTCCGGATAAGCCATACGGAAATCATTCCCACCACTACAGCAGTACCGATCACACCATACATATGAAAGCTTTGCAGCCGGAACATTTCCTGGATGCGGAACCAGCTGATGACCTCTGCTTTAACAAACACCACACCGAACACGATACCTACTGCCATATACTTGAAATTATACCACCAGGGATGTTGCCGTTTTGATTCATTGACACAAATCGTATCCAGTGAACGGACTTCAAAATCTGTATTTTCCGGTGACTGCTTTATGCCTTGCGTTGTAGTTTGCATATAGTTGTTCTGTAAAATTATAAATGAAGAATAAAGGGAAGTATCAGGTTGGCCATTATAAAGCCACCTGCCATGAACATAACAGTAGCCACCAGCGAAGGCCATTGCAGGTCGCTGAGGCCCATAATGGCATGCCCCGACGTGCAACCTCCCGCGTACCGGGCGCCAAAGCCTACCAGGAAACCACCACCTGCCAGCATGATCAAACCACGCAGGGAAAAAAGACTACTCCAGGAAAACAATTCTTTCGGTAATAAGGAGCTGTGGTCGGTAATTCCGTATGCCATCAGTTCTTTGGTAAGGGCCGGGTGCAACACTACCGGATTAGGGTCTGGTAATAATTGAGCGGCAATAACAGCGCCTGCCAATATTCCACCCACAAAAAAGAAATTCCAGATCTCTTTTTTCCAATCATACCGGAAAAAACTTATTCCGGCAGGAAAACAGGCCGCACAGGCATGACGCAGGTTGGCTGATATTCCAAAATGTTTGTTCCCCAATAATAGAAGTGCGGGCACTATAAGCCCGATCAGCACACCCGCCACATACCAGGGCCAGGGTTGTTGTAATATATGAAGCATTTGTATTGATTTATTGAACTACTGATTTCATTAATGAACTACAGGATTCCCTTCCTGTATCCACTTGTTCATACCGTCTGAAAAGTTCAGTACATTATTATACCCTTTTTGGGCAAGCAATGAATAGGCTATTGTGGCACGGTCGCCGCCCTGGCAATGAATCACTACTTTTTTATCTTTGCTGATCTTGTCGAGATTATTAAGCAGGGTGCCTATAAACACATGATCAGCTCCCTTGATATGCCCGGAACTATATTCCGTGGCGCCGCGCAGATCCACCACCTGGATTCCATTACTCTGATAGAGGTTTTTGAAGTCATCTATAGAAATGACGGAGGCTTTTTCAAGTTTGCCGCCGGTGTCTTCCCATACTTTTACGGAAGGAATGTAACCATGAATATTATCAAGACCTATCCGCATCAGTTTGCGGGTAAGTCCGTTCAATTCAGAAGGGTCTGCCAGTAAAATAAACGGTGTTTCATAATCCAGGAACCAGCCGGCCCAGGTATTGAAGGAGTTATTGTTTTGTATATTAATACTGCCGGGAATATAACCCGCCGCGAAGGCTGCTTTATTACGTGTATCGATCAGTTTGTAGCCTTTATCCAGAGCTGCTTTCAGTTCGTCTTTGCCAATTTCTTTAAGCTCCGGTACCTGGGTAAGCAGTGGTCTGTTTATTTTATTGAGCCTTTTCATCATCGCAAAATATGCCGGTGGCTCGGGTTGATCCGCCAACAGGTACTGCACAAAACCCTCTTCATCCTGTTCAAAACGGAAAGCGGGGTTCCTGATAAGCTCATACCCGGTAGTGGTGGAAGGCACTGCACCCAGCGCTTTTCCACAGGCAGAACCGGCGCCATGTCCAGGCCAAACCTGTACAAAGCCCGGCAGGGCGCTGAATTTTTTAAGAGAGGCAAATAACTGGTGTGCCCCTGTTATCTCCGTGCCTTTCATACCGGCAGCCTTTTCCAGTAAATCAGGACGGCCAACATCACCTACAAACACAAAGTCTCCTGTAAATAACATAACGGGAACTTCACTGGCCGGTTTGTCAGTTAATAAAAAGCTGATACTTTCCGGTGTATGTCCCGGCGTATGTAGTACTGTCAGTTCAAGATTGCCCACCTGGATACGGCTGCCGTCCCGGAGGCCAATATGATCAAATTCGTATTGCCACTCAGGGCCGCCTTCATCAGAGAGGTATATGCCGGCTCCTGTAAGGGCGGCCAATTCCCGTGATCCCGAGAGGAAATCCGCATGGATGTGCGTTTCCAGGATATGGGTAATTTGCATTTTTTGTTCCTGTGCAATTTCCAGGTAAGTATCCACATCCCTTTTAGGGTCGATTACAGCGGCTACTCCCGCTTTCTGACATCCGATGAAATAACTGCCTTGTGCCAGGCTCTTATCATAAATGTGCTGAAAATACATAGTGTTTTGTTTTTCTGTTGACTACAAAGATGCCCCCTCTATTTCAGTCTATAGGTGATACCAGTCACACAGAAAAAAAAATCTACGGCTTAATCCATTCGAAAGAATTGCGGTGAATAATAACCCAGCCATTTTTTTCCATCTTTTTCATCAGGCGGCTGATCACTTCACGTGAAGAATTGAGATCGGTGGCTATTTCCTGGTGCGTGAGTTTAATTTGCCGCCCCATTTTCTTAACCTGCCCTTTAATATAAAATTCCAGTCTCTCATCCATATTTTTGAATGCAATCTCGTTGATGGTATTCAGCAATTCCTCATAGCGGGCCCGCCACGTCCTTATCACAAAGTAGTGCCAGCTTTTATATTTGCCCAGCCATTCATCCATGTATTGAAGTGGGATGGTGAGCACGGTCACATCTGTCAATGCTTTAGCCACTACCTGGCTGTTCTCCTGCCGGTAAGTGCATACCATAGATACTGCGCAGGCCTCTCCGGGTTCTATATCATACATGAAAAACTCATTGCCCTCTTCATCTTCCTGGTAAAGCTTAACAATCCCTTGCAGTATCAGCATAGTAGATCTGATGGATTGTCCTTTGCGTAACATAACGGTGCCTGCCGGGATTTCCCGGATGTCGCCATATTGCATCATTTCTTCATAAAGACCTTCTTCTAGTCCGGGAAATAATTTCCGGATGGGATATTGTTCCTGCATAGTTTCAAATTTACAACTTTAGGTCTTTTAAAAATACGGTGCTATTCCTTGTCCTAATGGGTAAGTTTTCAGTGACTTTGGTCACACTGACGGGAAAAATCTTTAATAACGCTGCGTGACTATTATCACTGATAGCAACAACAGGGGCAGCGACCTTTGTGTCAAAATACATAACATGCACCTCCTCGGATATATAGCTTCTTTACTGATCGGCGTATCATTAGGATTGATTGGCGGCGGCGGCTCCATACTAACCATGCCCCTCATGGTTTACCTGTTTGGCGTGTCTCCGGTAACCGCTACTTCCTATTCTTTATTCGTGGTGGGCTCCGCCAGTCTTGTAGGCGCAGCAAAGCAGTATAAACAAGGATTTGTGAACATCAGGATAGCCTTGTTGCTGGCCGCCATTTCTGCAGCAATTGTTTTCCTCACCCGTAAATGGCTGGTACCGGCTATACCGGAGCACATCGCCACTATACATGGATTTGTAATTACAGAAAACTGGCTTACAATGATTTTGTTTGCTTGTCTGATGGTTATCTCATCTGTATCCATGATGCGCAACAAATCTGTTCCCTCAACAGGAATAGCTGACCGGAAAATCAGTACCGGGAAAATGATCCTGTTTGGCGCAGGCATTGGGTTAGTAACCGGTTTACTGGGAGCCGGCGGTGGATTCCTGCTCATCCCTGCACTGGTACTGTTATTACATCTTCCTATGAAAGAGGCTATTGGTACTTCCCTGCTGGTGATTGCCTTAAACTCCCTGATAGGATTTACCGGCAACCTGTATGATAAGGGAATAGACTGGCAGCTCCTGTTAACAGTTACTTCACTGGCCATAGCAGGTATTTTAGCGGGGAGCTACCTTAACCGGAAAATCCCTGCCGGCGGACTAAAAAAGGGATTCGGCTGGTTTGTACTGGCGATGGGTATCTATATCCTGGTTAAGGAATTTGCAGGTGCGCTATAACATGCCTAAAAACATTGCTCCTAAAACCCATTCTCTGCCAGCCAGCTTTTGAACAAATTAAACCAGTTATTCCCGCTGTTAAGATCTGTTAAACCAAAACCATGACCACCGGATTGCAGTATGTGCATTTCGGCCTTTACATGCGCATTCAGCAACGCATTAAAAAACAGGAGTGAATTTCTGACAGGTATCACATCGTCGTCAACAGCATGCACCAGGAACGTTGGCGGCGTATTTGCGGTAACCTGTTTATCGGTGCTATACAGATCCAGCAATGCTGCGGACGGATTTTTACCGATCAGGTTTTCGCGGGTTCTTGGAATAGCAGGATCATAGATGATAACAGGATACAGCAGTGCCATAAAATCTGCCCGGAGATTGACCCGTTCCGTATTTTCAACAACCACCCTGTTTAACTGCGTACCTGCTGTTGACACCAGGTGACCGCCCGCTGAAAGTCCCATTGTGCCCACCTTGTGAGGATCAATGCCCCACTCCGCGGCTCTTTTACGTACCAGTTGGATGGCTGCCTGGGCGTCCTGTAACGGGCCAATTGTTTTATCAATCATGATCGTATCATGCGGTAAACGGTATTTCACTACAAACGCAGTGACGCCCGTTTCAGTGAGCGCTTTGGCTATTTCATAGCAGGTAGCCGGCGCCAGCACAAAATAACCTCCTCCGGGAAAAATAAGTACGGCCGTGCCGGTGGCGGTTCCCTTCTTTGGGAAAAAAGGTATCAGGCCCGGTTGCGTTACTTTTCTTATTAAACCCGAGGTATCTGTTTCTTCTATATAATCCGGCGGTATCTTTCTGGAGTTCGGAATATGTTGCTCATACAGCGGTATCATTGTTTCCTGCGCATGGGCCAACTGTAAAAATGACAAAAAAGCCAATACTGATATTATTCTTTTCATCTTTATAAACATCATATAACACCCAAATTATACATACGCCAGCCGATGAGATGTGCAGAAATGCTCAATTTTATTTTTTCCTGAAAATCATAGGCTGAATGCCATAAGCTGATTTGAATGCCCGGCAGAAAGCGCTCGTATTTTCAAACCCGCATATCCAAGTGATTTCCTGCACAGGTTTGTTGGTGTGTTGCAGCAACCGGGCAGCATGCTCCAGCCTGATGCGGATAAGGTATTGATAAGGCGTACAATGAAACGCCGCTTTGAACTGCCTGATTAATTGAGGTACAGATAAACAGGCCAGATGACTGATCTTATATAAATCAAGATTTTCCGTATAAGAAGAATGCAGGACATCCCTGGCTATGCATAACCGTTTGTAGATCTCCTTTCTCGTGGTTGCCTTCACCGCATTTACCTTATCCCCACGAACCATTTCGGACTTATGTACCCCGATCAGGTGCCGCAATAAAAAAACCAGGCGTTCATCTGCCATTGCAGCATCATATCCCCTGTTTTCAATGGTGGTGATAAGCCCGGTCAGCTGCGCCTGCAAATCAGGTGTGATAGTATTAAGTGTTTGAAAAAATTCAGGTGCGGTTTTATTATCTGAAGATGGGTACTGCAACAGTGTTTCCTCACTGTTAAGCATATCATCAAACACTGATGAAGCAAATTCTTTTTGAAAGAATACGGATAAGCATTTCACTTTTTCGTTCCCTTCAGTACGACAGGAATAACGCTGGTCGTCATTCAATACCAGGAATTGCCCCGGCCTTATAACCAGCCTGCGACGATCAATTCCATACCACTCCTCTCCGCTGAGTACCGTTTTAACGGAAAGACATCCAACATGATCATCGCAACGACTACCACTGCTTTCCGCATTAATAATAATATTATGCTTTTTGAATTTGCTGAAATACAATGCTTCATCAAATCCTGGCTCCGTATGATCAGGCACACTGGTAAAATACATATACTGCGTAGTTCAATGATCTAATATTACGATTAAATCTATAACCCCGTGAAATTTGTTTTGACACCGGGGCTCAAAAGCGGTCATCCTTTTTTACCTGCCGGCTACCGGTATAATTCCCCGCCGGCTCACTCACTTCCCCCATCTGCTAAATGGCACTTCCTGCCTTCCTGTTTGTATGGCATTTTTGAGCCGGCATTCCTCTAATGGCGTCCGGATATCCGGTTTGGGAAGCTGATCGCGGCAAATGGCAGATAACACTAAAATCGTGAAATCATGAAAACACCTTTCTTTTTTAAGCTTGCCTGCTGCACAGGGCTACTGGCCTTCTTTATTTCGTACTGCAGCAAAGAATCTGACAATAAGCCCAATGACGGAATAAAAGTCACCGTTGAAACCACCAATGGCGTTACCTACAAGCTATTTGTAAAAGAAGGCGCCACAAGTTCCTATGGCATCCTGGTGATGGGCGGCGGTAATGACGCCGAAAACCCCGGACCGGGCAGTTTGGATGGCGCCCCTGAGATAGCGCTTTGCCGCAAAGCAGCGGAAAATAACTATATAGCCGCCATCGTGCAATACCGGAAAACGCCCGGCCTTGCCGACTGGGACGCCAGCTCCAACATAGTAGCTGAGGATTACGACAAATGTATAACCACACTGGCGGGCAAATTCGGACTGGATAAAAACCGATCCGTGGTGGGAGGCTATTCCTACGCGGCCTATATGCTCCTGAACAATACCGCATGGACGGCTAAACTGGCCTATTGCAAAGGCGTACTTGCGGCCTGCGGAGCTATAGAGGGCGCCACCTATTTTCATCTGCCCATATATACCATTACCTGCTCCGGCTCACCCGATCCCGGCGGGCTCGCTGGTAAAGCTCTGTACGACGCCATCAATAACAGTTCTCCTTTCAAGCTCAACAGCGAAGGAATAACCGATACAGGCTGTAACAGCCATTGCGGGGGCAACTGGACAAACCAGCTGTTTACAAAAATGCAAACCTGGCTGGCAGCATAACCTGATCATCAACAACCCCAATAATCACAAATTCAAAATTTAATGTCATGAAAATCAAATCGCTTCTCCAATGTACCCTTTTACTACCGGCCTTCATCCTGGCAAGCTGCAGTAAAGACGATAACAGCCCAACGCCGCCACCTGACAAAAGCTGCCGTATAGCAGCCATCACATCAAAGTCCGGCAGTACCGCCGTCTCCTATACGCTCAGTTACGACAACGACAGCAGGGTAAGTAAAATTGGTACGGACGACTTTTACAAAACCCGCTACAATTTTAACTATGCACCGGGTTTACTCACCCGCAATGGCTACTTCGATCATTGGGACGGACAACTAACAAGTGAACTGCGGGCAGAACTTAACAGTATGGGGCTACCTACACTTATCACCCGGAAGAGTTACGACTATACCCCCACCGGTCAACCACTCAAACATACCGCTACTACCACCTATATTTACGAATACAATAGCCAGGGAGAACTACAACTGACCACTCAAAAAAACGAATATATCGGCAGACCGGCCAGTAATACCACCAGTACCACTACTTATACCTGGGCCAATGGCAATATGATAAAAGAAGAAGTAGCAGGCGGCGTGACAACAAATTATGAGTACTATACCGATAAACCTGTTCAAAAGGGAGATCCCATCGCCATTAACAGCTTAGTGATTACTGGTATCAATCCATTCAAAAATAAAAACCTGGTCAAATCATCATCAAACGGCTCGACCGTTGTAAACATAAATTATGAGTATGATGAAACAGGAAAGATCAAAACAACAACCCTTACTGGTAGTACCGCAGCAAACAGCAGCGAAATGAGGTTCCAATACTCGTGTAATTGAATCAGCATATCCGGAATATCTTAATGAAAACTAAAAACCCAAAAAATGAAAACGACAAAGAAAACCTTCACCGTTCTTATAGTGGCACTGGCCATCATAACAGGTTGCCGCGATAAAGATCCTGTCGATGTCGGGCACTCCTCACCCACCATCACCGTATCAGGAAAAAACCTGGTGCTGCCTGGCGGCCAGTCATTCCTCCTGCGCGGCATCAATTACCCCATTATCGATGAGGGCCTGCCCACCCTGGGCAACCCCACTCAATACAAGTTTAAGATTGATGAAGCTGCGAAAACCGGCGCCAACGCTATCCGCATTCAATGGTACACCAACGGCACCCATTGGCTGGATAAAACAGGGTCCGGAACACCCGGAACAGTAGATGGCCTGCTCAATGACGGAACGCTGAGTAATATCATCGGGTATTGCCACCAGAAACGCATGATCCCTATCCTCGTAGTCCAGAACACCGTGTGCAAAAGCGACTGGAATTATTTTAACAATGTAGCCGTAGCCTGGTGGCAGCAACCAGTGGTACTCGACCTTATCAATAAACATAAAAAATACCTGATCGCCAACATCGCCTGCGAATTCGGCAACGTGTTGTGGGCTGCAGATCCGGCGGCTGCACAGGAAACATTCAAAAACAATTACACCCAGGCAGTGCAGCGACTCCGCAGTGCAGGCATCACCATCCCGTTTATGATTGATGCGCCGGATTGCGGCACCTCCTCTTCGGAGCTTGCCAAAGTGGCGAAAGACATTCTGAATGCCGATCCCGCAAAGAATATTATTTTCTCTGCACATACCTATTGGGCAGATTATGCCAGCAACGAAGCCGCCATTAAAGCAAAACTGGACGAAATTGATAAAACAGGCGTATGCTTCGTTTTTGGAGAAGTAGGTAACTGGCAGGATGGTAATACCTGTTGTGCCTATGATATAAGTAACCTCTATCGCATTGTGCTGAACGAAGCCTGTAAACATAATATCGGCTGGCTCGCCTGGACTTTTAGCCAGGATTGTTGCAAACCACGCGAAATGACCACCAATGGAGAGTTTAATACGTTAACTCCCTATGGTAGTGATATCATTCACAACAGCGCATACGGATTATTATCCGGAGGAGCCTGCGCAGCTCAGCCCTTGCCCAATGAGGATTAGAAAGGAATACAACAGGATAACTATAAATGTTTGTAAATTTAAATAAAAACCCTTGGCGTTACCACGTACTATATCACATACCCTGTTTGGGTTGATATGCTGTAGCTGTTATACAGGGAGCCTTCACAGCCAGGATCATTACAGAAAACAAATTTTGAACTACATGGACGGACTTCCGTCCGATTATGTATACGCCGCCATCCCTGATTCATCCGGATATTTGTATATCGCTTCCCAAAAAGGAGTGTCAGTTTATGATGGTTACCGGTTCGTCAATCACCCGTCCCTGCAAGGAGGAATCAGTGATTTATACCAGGATCACCATACCTTTTATTTTTATGACGACAGGGGACTGAATCGCTTACAAAGTTTCCAGGCCGCCCCCGAACTGCTGGCAGCAAATGTCTTTACGGATACCGATCCCAATAACGATGCCTACAGGAATATTTTCATCGATAAAAAGAAGAGAATATGGTCCACAGACTTTAACTATGTGAAATACTACCTGCCGGGAAATGGCAGGATCTCTTCATTCCTCATTGCACCCGACAATAAAGATGCGGAGATAAATACAGATATACTCGAAGTTACAGGAGGAAACATCTGGGTACCCGCCAGATCAGGGCTCTGGGTTTGGAGCGAAGCCGGCAACAAGCTAAAGCTGCACCCTGCAACAGCCATCAACCGGTTGAGTTATGAAAGCGCCGTTCAGGTGAGTCCCGGGGAAGTGCTCCTTGCCACCACAGATGGGAAGTTGATCCGCGTAAACCCGGTTACCGGGCAATTTGAATATCTCCCTTCATTGCCCACCCACGATGTGGTGAAAGGATTCCTGCATACCAAAAAGGGATTGTTTCCTTACACTTCCCGGAAAATATACCGGAAAGAACAAAATGATTACCGGGAAATTTGCAGCATCGATGATGCGGTGATCAATTCCGCCAGTTTTGATCCGCGTACCAACCTGTTCTGGATTGCCACCACAAAAGGATTGGTAAAATTAACACCCGGCCCCGAAGCTATTGAAACCATCCCGATTCCCGGAACAAATGATAAAAATGATGCGGTAATATCTATTGTAGAACAAAAAGCCGGCGGACTGTGGATGCTGACCCGTGCAGGAGAAGTTTGGTTTTATGAAAACGGTTCCCTGAACAGGCGCTTTTCAAAACAAACGGATAATACCTGTTATACGCTGGATGAAGTGGATCATCAAATCATATTATCTACCCAAAAAGGAATATTCCGGTGGCAGGACAACCGGTTTCAGCTGCTGCATTTGCCTGGGCTGCAAATAAAAAGCGCCATACGAAAAGTGTTGGTGACACCGCAAAACGAGTGCTGGGTTGTTTTCTCCGGTCAGCAGATCGCACGATACAGTTATCCAGGTCTTGAAAAATTCTCCAGGGCATTTATCAACGACAGCACTTTCTGGACCGGCAATACATGGAATGATATGCTGACAGATAACAACGGCACCATCTGGCTGGCAGGATGGATGCCCAAAGCGTGGGGTATTGCCCGTTATGATGCCGCTAAAAATGCGTTTGTGGAGATATCCGATTCCACCATCAATAAAAAAACATTAGGCGTTTTTGTAGGAGACTATTACAACAGTATAGGGCTGGCTGCAGATGATAACCTTTTGTTTTCCGCCTACGGCGGATGGAACCGTACAGATGAGAAAGGGAAAATAATCCAGAAAGTAGATACGCACGAATACGATATTGCAGATACTTATGTGGTGGGAATTTCTGAAGACCGGCACGGAAATGTTTTTTTTGGTACCCGCGAAGGACTGCATGTTTGGCTGAAGGGAAAAGACAAGGTAGTCCGGCTTTCACAGATAGATGGTTTGCCTACAGACTACCTGGTGAATGCCCATAAAAAATTACTCAACGGCAAAATTGCCCTGGGTATTCCCAACGGAATAGTATTAATAGATCCTGAAAAGATTTTGCAAACCCGGTTAACCAACCGCCTGCGCCTTACGCAAACCAGTGTAAACGGCGTTTACAGAAATGAAAATGCCAACCGTATCGAATTATCCAGGAAAGAAACCTCCCTTTACCTGTACTTCTCTGACCTGTCGTACCTGGATCCGCATAAGGTTTACTTCAGGTATAAATATAGCGATGAAAATAACTGGCATGACCTGGGACACCGGCCGGAACTCTCTCTTCATCACATCACCCCGGGAGAGTATAACATTACCGTAGAGGTGTCAGACAACCTGGCGAACAGGCAGGAACAAACGTTGCTGCTGTTTGTAAAAGCCCATCCGGCATGGTGGCAAACCTGGCGGTTCCGTATTGCGGCGCTGATCCTGTTCATCGGACTGGTCGCATTCCTGATCAAAAGAAGGATCAGAAACATCTGGCGGGAAGCGGAATTAAAACACCGCATAGCCGAAACCGAAATGATGGCGCTGCGGGCGCAAATGAATCCTCATTTTATTTTCAACTGTATCAACGGCATCGATGCGCTGATCCAAAGCAATGATAAATACTCCGCAACCGTTTACCTGAACAAATTTGCCAAGCTGCTTCGCAATGTGCTGGACAGCTCAAAACAAAATACCGTGAGCCTCGCAAAAGACCTGGAAACGCTGCAATTGTATATCGACCTGGAGCAGCTCAGGGACGAAAATAAATTCACCGCCTCCATCAAAGCGGATGAATCCCTGCTGCAGGACGACTACCAGGTGCCGCCACTGGTGGTACAACCTTATATCGAAAATGCCATCCTGCATGGCCTGAGGCATCGCCCGGATAGCGATGGCAGGCTGACGATTACAGTCACCAAAAACGAAGAACACATTGAATATGTTATTGAAGATAACGGAGTAGGCAGAGATGCGCTCAGGAACGGCAGCCGGAAACATGACTATTCTTATGGCATGCAAATGAGCGGCGACCGGGTTAAGTTTTTTAACAACGAAGAGTATGCCTCTGTAGTGGTAACAGATTTAAAGAACAATGGAAAGCCCACCGGCACCAGGGTTCAGGTACTATTAAAAATTCAGTAATGCTATCAGCTATAATCATTGACGACGAACAAAAAGGACGCCTTGCCTTACGTGAAAAACTACGCGACTACTGCCCGGAAGTACGCCTGCTGGGCGAAGCGGCAGATGGCGCCGAAGGATTGAAACTTATCCAGGAACAAAAACCTGAAATTGTTTTCCTGGACATTGAAATGCCGCGTATGGGTGGTTTTGAAATGCTGCACATGCTCCCGCAAAAAGATTTCCATCTTATTTTCACCACCGCTTACGACCAATACGCAATCAAAGCTATCCGCTACGCAGCCTTTGATTACTTACTCAAGCCAGTTGATATTGAAGAACTGAAATCGGCCATTGCAAGGGTCAGCGGGCAGTCGCAGGAACATACAGAAGAAAAGCTGCAGGTACTGCAACAAAACCTCGACACGGGCTCGCTGCAGGGCAAGATCGCCATCCCAACCGTAGAAGGACTGCTTTTCTTCAATATATCCGACATCGTATCCCTGGAAGCGAAAAGCAACTACACTGCTATCAACTTCTCCAATCATCCCGGCCTGCTTGCCAGCCGCACCCTGAAAGATTTTGAGGAATTGTTGCCTACAAACCTCTTCTTTCGCACGCACCATTCACATATTATCAACCTGCACTACATCAAGCGCTACATCCGCGGAGAAGGCGGGCAGATAGAACTGGAAAACGGAGTGTATGTAACCGTATCGCGACGTAAAAAGGAAGAGCTGCTGAAAAAGTTCAGGTATAAGAAGTAGATAAGTCAATGTTACCTGCTTGATAAAATTAGCGCCGGCATGGCTCAAAACTATTTACACCCGGCCCGGGAAAAATCAATCAGCAGGAAAACAATTGATTATCAAAAATATACAGGCCGATTTCAATACGAACCTTTCTTATTATTAGGACTACAGATCATCTGCTTAAAAATAAATTCCCTGTAATTAGAAATATTCTTTTACTTTAGATATCGTTATACGTGCTACTGACCCTCAGGTATCACGAAACTGATTTGCTTAACCTATTTCTCATTTTTTTGCTATAGTCTCACAATAACCCAAGTATTTTTTCAACCAATAAAAATTACCCATGAAACGTACCCACTATTTGAAAACAATCCCATTGTTAGCAGTATTGTTTTTCTTATCCTGTAGTAAGGATAAGCAATCTAATGAATCAGATAACCAGAAAGACGGCCCCATCACTTTAAAATCCGGTGTGATGGTCGAAAAAAAGGGCGCTGATTATTTTTGGGAAGGTGACATCCGCCTTACTAAAGAACAATACAAAAACCTGGATCTCTATGGTCAGTTACAGTCGAAGAAGCCCGACTATGTAGGCGCTGAAAAGAACGCACACCCGGTTTACAACGTGCCCTTTCAAAACACCGCTCAGGGTCGCACCATTCCACGCGCATTCAGTATATACCCCACCGCCTATAATTTATGGGCAATGGTGAGGATTATATACGGATCAAATTTAACGTTGGCAGAGAAACAGAAAGTACGTTCAGCACTGCTTGAAATGCAGTCCAATACCAACGTAAGATTCTACAATGCCACCTGCGAACCACTCGTTGACCCCACTTATGGATTTACCTACCCCAACATCGAATTCTGGTCTACAGATGGCGCCGATGTCAGTGAATCAAACCTCGGAAGAACAGGCGGTGTACAACGTATCAACCTCGCTGATTTTGCCTTTAATTCATGGGATAACAGTGTAATTATTCATGAAATCTGCCATGCACTGGGTTTAAGACATGAACATACGCGCCTCGACAGGAACTCGTTTGTTACTGTGAATACATCCAATCTTACTTCATCCGGACTGGCGCAATTTAATATCCCGTCCACCAATTACTACCAGACAGGTACTTACGACTACACTTCTGTAATGGGATACAGCTCTTATACAAGCAGTACCTCCATTGTACATAACACCAGCCTGCCGATGTACACTAAAACAGACGGCACAGATATTTACCAGGGTAGTTTTCTTTCGAACAGCGACAGATCCTGGATAAACTACTTCTATATTCCGTATATGGCAAGAACAGATGTGTATGCTGAGTTAGCGCCTACGGTGTACAAGTCGGATAACACGATCATGACGCCGAGTGAAAGACTCGATTTTCAGGCATACCTGAACAACGGCAATCCAACGCCTCCTAATTGTTGTACGCTGGCCAATGATCTGGGAAAGTTTACTTGTCCTTAAGTTAACAATACCGGGAAGAAGCCTGTCACAAACGACGGGCTTCTTTCTCATTTAAAAGATAAAAACGTAATTTACTTTTCAACATAGCTAAAATATCGACGGATGAAAAGCTTTTTCTTTTTTTTATGTCCAATTGTGACGTTGCTGTTGTTACAATCCTGCGATAAGAACGATAAGGATGATGATTTACAGGTAGACCCTTTTACCTATGGCGCTAAATTCGATTGGCGGGAAGATTCTATAAAGACACAACAGGAAGGGGCCTGGACAAAAATCAGTAATGGCAACGTATTTTCCTGGCTGGCAAAAGACAACACGCTGCAAAGCACCAGTTTCGCGGCTTACGGTCTTCGCACAAATATCAAAACGGATTTTGTATATACTATCCGGAAAGATTCTGTATTTGCAATTAAGCTGACTGCCGACAGTATCTATTTCATGGATGGAAACGGCAAGCCAAGAACAGATCTGAAAGGGAAAATAACCTATTCCCCGGATACTTCATTAGTGGTGCTCAACACAGCAGTATCGCCGGCGATTACGATAAAATACAAACTGGAAAAGTAAGCACTGTTACTTAAAAAATTATAAACTGCCGGTTATTAAAACTGGCTTTAGGTGTTTATAGCCGGTTCATTTAAGCTAATCAGAACTGTACCATGGCTCCCAGGCGGGCGCCATAAAAGTAATTACCGGAACCATTGAACTGTGTGGAAATCTGTGTACCGTTTGTCAGGTAAGATATATCGGTTCCTTTGGAAATCCTTGCATTCCCCAGCATTCCGTCAAGTGAAAACGAAAGAAAACCGTTAACAGCATACCTGAAATTCAAACCATAATCCATGCCGTGCCCCTTTGAGGTTTGTTCAAAACTCAATGGATGCATGAATATATCTATCAGGTTCCAGTCTGCCTCTCCCCGGTAACGGATCAACGTATAGGCTATATTGGCGCCAACTGACAGCGACCGGCTGATCAGGTAATTGCCTTCCAGGGAGAATGCTGGTCCACGCCACCTTGCAGTGTAAGTGCTTTGCAGGTCTGTTAACTCCGGGCTGAGAATAACAAAGTTTTGCCGGGTGTTCTTATAGGATACGCCGGCCCCCAAACTGAACTTTGTACGTTGGAGAAATATAACGCTGACGCCTATCCTGAATACCTCCAAATAGCCCCTGTCGCTGGAAAAGGATTGCTGAAACGTAGGATCTGTACGGTCATCGCCTTTATAATCCGTGTCCATCCCGCTACCACCGACTACACCGTTTCTTTGATAGTACGCATCAAACCGCAGGTATTTCACCGGCCTGTAGGCGCCATTTAAATAAAAACCAGGAGAGGTAATGCTGTTAAAATGCAGCTCTGATAAAACATTGGGGGATTGCCCCTCTGAATTGCCTGCAATGGACCAGTCGAAATTATTTACGTTTAGGGCGCCACCGCCTGATACCGAGAATTGGCGGGACTGTGCATTTACCGGCAATTGACTAAACAGCGTGATAATAATGAGGGTAACACCCGACCATGAGGGTTTGAAACTGGCCATGTTATTGGGATTAGATAACAGATGCAAATCTGTGTTTTCATGCTTACTAAAGATACATGCTTCTCCGGGAAAAGAAAATGAAAACATAAGTTTCAGGGAAAAAATATTTCTTCTCTCCAGGTTAAAAATCTACAGCATCAGATCCACAAAGTTCTGTGATTCAGGTCGGGTATTTATTTTGGCTGCTACAGGCTGTTCTTCTTAATCATCTAATCCTCTACCATCGAGAATTTGTTCTATATATTTTTCCACTCTCGACTCCCGTGTTTTAGATTGTTTAGGAGCAGAAAAATAAAGCAGGTATCCTCTTTGCCGGCCTGGTGTCAGTTCATAAAAAGCAGTTTTCAAAGCAGGCGTTTTATCCAGTTGCTTTTGAAATTCTTCCGGAACGGGGTATTCTTTGGTCTTTTTAAACTCCACTTTCACGCCGGCTTCTTCCAGTTCAACGGCTTCGTAAATGTAGGCTTTCAGGGTAGATGCCAGTTTGGTGATCTCCTGGAGGCTGGTAAACCGCACCTGGCGCGCAGCCTGCACATTTTCTGTTTGCTGGATCAGGATACCTTTAGGATCTTTTAACAGCGCGCCTTTGAAAAATAACACTGCGCAGTATTCTTTAAAAACATGTATTAAAACGATGTTACTTTTCTCAAAGGTGTAACAAGGACACCCCCACTTCAATTCTTCACTCAGGTGACAGTCGAGCACAATCGCTCTCAACTTCTCTATTTCTTTCTTCCACGTTTTAGCTTTGTCAAAATAAAAATCAACCTTGGGATTCATTTTATTTCATTTTTATTGATTAACTAAAATGGTTTTCCTATCTGCCGGCCTGAAGTACCAGGATATTACAGTCAGTGCAAGTAATAACAACGAGGGAAATATATGGTTCGTGGTGCCTGTTGCCAGATGTGAAAAGGCCGCTCCTGACATGGCAAAGAAAAAGCCTGCATACGCCCATTCCTTCAATAAAGGAAATTTAGGAATAAGTACTGCCACAGCTCCCAACAATTTCCAGACACCCAGTATTGTCAGTAAATAGGTGGGATAGCCTAAATTCTCTGTAAAATCTACTTCCGCCTTCACTTTGAATAATTGTACTATTCCGGTAGATACCATTCCCAATGCAAGCCAGAGCGTAGCAATCCAGTAGATAATTTTATTTCTCTTTGACATGATGTGTTATTTTAATTTGCTTACAATAGTTTGTAACCGGTTATGTGCCATATTCAGACCTGGGGCAAAACCCATTTGTATCATCTGATCCCTGAGTGCAACAGATTTATATACGATATGCATACTGAGTTTACTGGTGTCGTCTGTAAGGGGTTCAAATACCAGGAATTCGAGTTGGGCGGGAAAAGGCGCATTCTCCATTTCAAATGTCCGGGTAATTTTCTGATCCGGAACAAACTCGTGGATGGTGCCACTGGCCTCAAACACTACCTTTCCGCTGGCATCGCTTGTTTCAAAATGCCAGCCGCCGTGCTTCTTATTTTCCAGCTTCAGCACTTTGGTTCCCATCCATTGCTCCACAATTTCGGGCTCTACATAGGCTCTAAAAAGCAGATCCACCGGCAAATCAAACTCCCTCGTTATTACTAATTCCTGTTTGCCGTCTTCGGCATTAACTTTTGTTTTACGTTCCATATGGGTGTTATTTTTTTGATTTGTACTTTTTCATGATGGCTTCCAATTTGTTAAACCGGTCATCCCACATTTGGCGGAATGGCTCAATAAAGTCTGCTACTGCTTTCATTTTTTTTGCGTTGATGTGATAATAAATCTCCCTGCCGTTTTGCTTTTGTTCAAGTAGTTCACACTCCGTGAGTATCTGCAGGTGCTTTGAAACGGTCGGTCTCGCCGTGTCAAAGTTTGAGGCTATTGCACCTGCTGTCATGGCCTGCGAAGCTACCAATAGAAGTATAGCCCGTCTTGTCGGGTCCGCTATGGCTTGAAATACATCTCGTCGTAAATTCATTGTGTAGCTATTTGACTACAAATATAAATGTAGTTATTTAACTACACAAATTTATTTTTGCCCGGCTCTGCCTGGCAGCACAACATCCCGTTTTACCAGTGATCCTTTAAATATTGGTAATTCCGGAAATACTATATATTTGCATCATTGTTGCAAATGATATGTTTACAATCTGGCTTTACTGTATGCGATTATCTGTTCCTTTCTACATTTTTACTTTGTTGTTAAGTTTCCGGGCGCCGGAGATATTTGCCCGGCAGGCTCCATTTAGAATAGAAGGCCACCAGGTGGCGGCAGGAGAAAAAGCTTCGTTTGATATACCGGTTATCACGGCTTCAAAAGACAGCACCTTTATCCCCGTTACTATAATACATGGTAAAAATGCAGGTCCTGTAATCGGGCTGATAGCCGGCATTCATGGATTTGAATACCCACCCATTATGGCCATGCAACAAATGGCACGGGAGCTTAATCCCGCTGTATTAAGCGGCACGGTCATCATTGTTCATATAGCCAACGTAAATGCATTTCTCGGCAGGTCCGTATACTATAACCCGGTTGACGGGAAAAATCTTAACCGGGAATTTCCGGGAGATAATAAAGGAAGTCAAACACCCTGCATTGCCTGGGTACTATCACAGAAGATATTACCAAGATGTAATTACCTCGTAGATATACATGCAGGCGATGCCCCGGAAGACCTGCACGATTATGTGGGATACTATGTATATGGCGGGCAAACCGCCAAAGCCAGGCAGATGGCGGAAGCATTGGGCTTTGACTGGATCATGAAATCTGAAGCCAGCTTTGTAAATGGAGCGCCAACGCTGTATTGCTCAAAGGAAGCCGTGCGGCAGGGGATACCAACTGTTGCAATTGAATGTGGCAGGCTCGGAAACGTTTCAACAGCTGAAGTAACAAAAATAAACAGTGGCCTGCTGAATTTAATGCGAAGCCTGCAATTCTTACCCGGCAAAGTTGAAATGCCCAATCATCCGCTGGAAATCACCAAACGCAGTTCCATTAACAGTGAATACACCGGTATCTTTTACAGCGATTGCAGAAGCGGACAGCTGATCAGCAAGGGGATGAAGTTAGGCTACATCACCGATTTTAAAGGGAACCTGCTAACCGATATCTATTCGCCCATTGATGGCTTTATCGTTTACCAGATCGCCACGCCACCGGTAAATAAAGGAGAAATACTGTTCAGCTTTGGGGCATTGTAAGCCGGATATCTGCTAAAAAACAACAATTAATTTTATACCCTGTTGCATCAAAATTGATACTGCCACAGAAATATCGGTCATGGGTCGCCAGCATATTGCTGGCGCTATATGCGTTTATTGCCATGCCTGTTCACTACTGGCATTCGCATCCGGAAACGATAAAAACAGCAGCAACATCTTTTGATCCGGGCATTACTAAAGCCTGCAAATATATTCCTGCCGGATGTAAAGTATGCGATCATCAGTATACAGTTTATTATAATCAGCAGGATATGTATGCAGGCCCTGTGCTTACGCCGGCCACGCATCGTTACGCCTTCCCCGCTGTGGCTACCTGCGAAATACCCTCTTTTGCCTGCTCCAATAAAGGCCCTCCTGCTGCTCCCTGATACTGAGTCCACTACTTCAATGTATGCCGCCGGCGCCCGCGCGTTTGGTTGCACACCTATGCCACATTAATATCTCCATTTATCCTTTATTAATTACAAACAATGATTCAGCGCTTCTGTTTTATACTGCTACTCTGCGTAGCTTCAAATATAATTTATGCCCAGCATGGCAAAATCCAGGGAAATATCTCCGGCCCCGATCAGAAAGTACTGGCGGGCATTACCATCAGTATGGAAGGCTGGCCAAAAGCTACGCAAACGGATGATAACGGGAACTTTTTCTTCACGGGTATGCAACCCGGCAATTATGTGCTGATTGCAAGCGGCGTTGGATATAAAGCCAAAAGCAGCCGCATAACAGTAGAAAATAATAAAACAATATTTCTTCGCCTGGAACTTGATATCGCCACCTCCACGTTAAGAGAGGTACATATTGCAGGTAAACGGCCATCCGCTCAATCCAGCGCGCTCACCAGAACCAACACTCCGCTGAGAGATATTCCGCAAAATATCCAGTCGGTAGACCGCACTACTATCAACGATCAGCAGCTTTTCCAGCTGGATGAAGCGCTCCGGAATGTGGCAGGCTTCACTTCCACCGACTATTACGGCAGCTTCAGTTCCAGGGGTTACACTTCCGGCATTGGCGGAGTTACCACCAATGGCATAACCGGCTCGCCCTACCCGGAAGGTCAGCTTCCCTTACTCGGCAATATTGAAAGCGTGGAAGTGATACACGGTCCGTCCGCTATCCTATACGGACAAGGCGGAATGGGTGGCAATATCAATATGGTCACTAAACAACCGAAGAAATACCGGGTGGTAAACGCCACTGTTGCCGCGGGCTCTTTTGACCTTATCAGGGCGCAGGCCGATATCACCGGCAGCATTAATAAAAAGAAAAACCTCTACTTTCTCGCCGGCGCCGGATGGCAAAACGGAGGCAGCTTTACCCGGCATTTTGACCGCCGCAGCATCCAGGTATATGGCTCGCTGAAATGGGAAGTAAATCCCAAAACCAGCTGGCAGATAAATGGTAACTATGTAAATGAAGACGCCAGCAATAATTATCAGCCCCGCGTTCCCATTTACAAAAGCAAGGATAAAGACAGCATCTTCCTGGTGCCTTATGATTTTAACCCGGGCTACGACAGCCGTTATAAAGGCAATAATTACCAGCTGCAATCCGTGATGGAACATCGTATTTCCGGCAACTGGAAAATCGGACTGCTGGCAGCTTACAGCGAATCCAGGGCCGACCGTAATCAATATACCGCTTCCGGATTTGTACGGCCCACCGACAATACCGTGAGCCGTTCCTATAGCTGGCAACAGATCAATTCTCCACAAACCACCGTTAATATTTACACGAACGTAAAAGTTAAAACCTGGAAGATCATCCACCAGGTTACCATCGGTGGCGATGCCATGCTGTCGCGCAACAATTATCCCAACGGCATCCTGCAGTATGCCGCCACACGGTTACCGGTATTCGACACAGAACAGGAAAGCCGCTACGATACTACAGGAATGACCTTCTATGGTAAATCAAGAACAGAAAAATTCACCTATAATACATTCGGCGCCTATGTGCAGGACCAGGTTGAAATTACTTCCAAATGGAAAATACTGGCCGGCCTGAGATATAACAACTACTTCCGGCGCTATTTTGCTGATAAGCCGGATGGTACCGTTCAGAATGATGAACGCCCCTTACGCACGGAAAACTTTTCACCGCGACTGGGAGTTGTTTACCAGCCTGTAAGCACCGTTTCCATTTACCTGGATTATAACGAAGGCTTTTCGCCCCACTATAGCAATAACGTTGAAAACGGTGGACCCTTTGCCCCTGAAACCTCCAGGCAATATGAATTCGGCGCTAAGGGAGAATTCTTCCAAAACACGTTTCAGCCTTTTATATCAATTTACCAGAGCGACCGGAAGAATGTGTTGCAGTCGGTTCCCAAACCTGATCTGCCCTATTGGAGAGAGGCTATCGGGCAGGTACAGAGCCGGGGAATTGAGATAGGCGCAAAAGGTACGTTACTGGGCAATCTCTTCCTCAATGTCAATTACAACTACAACAAAACAAAAATTACAAAAAGTGTAAAGCCGGAAGATATCGGTCAGCTCTTTGCCAACTCTCCCGAAAATTCAGCCAATGGCTGGGCTAAATACACTTTTACTACCAACGCGCTGAAAGGACTTTTCATAGGTGCAGGTTTCCAGTATGTGGATGCCCGTTATTTCAGTAATAAAAAAGAAACCAGTACAGATGTGCTGGAAATGCCTGCCTATACTATTTTCAATGCCCTCATTGGGTACCGGTATAAACAATACAGCCTCCAGGTTAATGGTAATAACCTGGCTAACAAACGGTATGCTGCCAGCGGAGTTGTCAACTCCTATACACCCGGCGCACCAAGAAATCTGCTGGTATCATTGAATTGCTCATTCAGGTAAAACATCTCCCTATGAAAAAACGCTCACCGCTATTTACTATTGCAGCTCATGAGTATGTGATGATTTACAGAGACAGGATCGTGCTGCTGCTGGCGATGATCGCCTGGATTTTACTGGCGGCTGCCGCGTATACCGGGTGGGAGCGCGGGCAGCAGACAGCGCTGCAAAAAAACAGGGCCGCCGCCATGTTCCGTCATGAATGGGAAGAGCAACAAGCCAATCCCCATTCAGCCGCTCATTTCGGCACGTACCTGTTTAAGCCCAACACCTTTCTCAGCATATATGACTATGGACTTAACCGCTACCTCGGTGTTACCTACCGGGTGGAAGCGCATGTTCAGCATGAGGTAAACCAGGCGGAAGCACAGACTACCGACAGTCAGCTGCGCTTCGGGGAATTATCTGTGTCGATGGTTTTACAGCTGCTGATGCCTCTACTCATCCTGCTCATCACCTACAGTACCATTACCCGTGAACGGGAAGGCAACACCCTGCCCTTATTGTTAATGCAGGGCATACAGCCGAAGCAACTTATCTGGGGGAAAATTGCCGGCAACTACGCGATCGTTCTTACGATTGTTGTCCCGGCCTTTATACTATTGGGCTTACCCGTATTTCAACAAGGCAGTCAGCCGGATATCCCCGTTCGTTACGGCCTGTTTGCCATGGCCTACCTGGTTTACTTTTTCGTATTCACCAGCATAGGAACACTGGTATCGGCGTGGAGCCGTAGCTCCGGCGCCGCCATGGTGGCCTGCATCGGCATATGGTTCCTGCTGTCGGTACTGGCGCCCAGGCTAACGGCACGCCTGATCGATGAAGGACATCCGCTACCCTCCCGCTATGAATTAAACAAACGGATATCGCAGGGATACAGCAAAGGCATGAATGGCGATGGCACCAGCATACAACGCCACCAGCGCTACCTCGACAGCACGCTGAAAAAATACGGGGTGGATTCTGTGAAGCAGTTGCCGGTCAACTTTGATGGCCTCTCCATGCAATATGGAGAAGACTACAACACCAAAGTATATGAACACTACAACGGTGAAGTAGAAGAGATCATCGAACTGCAGCAGGAGCAGTTGGAAAAAGCCGGGCTGGGATCTCCGTTCATCGCTATCCAGCAGGTGTCGATGGGACTTTCCGGATCTGATTATTATCATCACCGCTCCTTTCATCACCAGGCGAAAAAGTACCGGGATGAGTTCATCCGCATACTGAATATGGACCTGGCCAACAGCGGGGCGCAATATCTTACCTATGATTATAAAGCAGGGCCGGATTTTTTCAAGAGAATGAAAGACTTCACCTATAATCCTCCTCCGGCGAAAAGCGCCGTTGCCTGGCATCACCTGGCATGGCTTGCCCTGAGCGCCTGGTGTGTGTTGGTGATGATACTTATAAACCTGACTGCAAAACAACTTATTAAAATAAAGCTATGATGCTGTTAAAAACTATTTTCCTGTTTGAATGGCAACAATTACTGCGGCAACGATGGATGCTGGTAAGCCTGTTGCTGTTTATGTTGATCAGCTTACTATCCATCCGCTCCTCCAATCGCACTATTGAAAGCCGGTTTATCCAGGCTGATAGTATCAGGGAAGGATACCACCGCGACTATGTGACTGCGCTACAGCGGTTTTCAGATACCCTCACTGATAAGGGCAAAGCAACTGCGAAAAATGCGGGGCTGGCAGTTATGGTCAATTACTGGCTGCCGCAAAATGCCGTTAATTTGCCGGCCCCGCTGGCGGCCCTTTCACTGGGCCTCACCGATATCCAGCCCTGGTACCAGCAAATCAGGTACACCAAAAGCTTTGAGGAAGCAAACAATATACCTGTCAGCAACCCGGTGATGCTGTTCGCAGGTAACTTCGATCTTGCATTCGTGATCATCTATTTACTGCCGCTGCTCGTCCTGGTATATTGTTATAACCTGTATGCTTCCGAGAAAGAAACCGGCACATTAACCATGCTCATGATCCATGCGGGCAGCATTCACCGCATCATTGCACTAAAGCTGCTTTTCCGCTTGCTGGTGCTGGCTACGCTCCTGCTCACCGTTAACGCACTGGGATTTATCCTGGCTTATAAACAATCATTTCCTTCCTTCATCACAATGCTGCTATGGTGTTCTGCCACCCTGTTATATCTCCTGTTCTGGATCACGGTCACCTATGTTGTGCTCGCCTTCCGGTTCAGCGGTACCCGCACGGGTTTATACCTGGTGAGTTGCTGGATGTTAGTACTCATTATCCTGCCGTCGCTCATCAATACCTATGTGCAAAAAAAACATCCCCTGCCGATGAAAGATGAAATTGCCGCATATCGCCGCCACCAGGGAGAAGAAATATGGAATACGCCGGCCCGGGTGTTAGCCGACAGCTTCAACCGGTATAATCCGCAGTACGCCGCCAGCATCAACCCTGCCAGGGATACGCTGCCGCTCAGTACACGGTACATAGCCGGCTATTACGATCTGCTGGAAAAACGGATGAACAGGGTGCTTACTCCCTTCCAGGAAAAGATAAAGCAACGCAATCTTCATTTTGAAACGCTTTCCGACCGGAACCCGTCTTCCCTGGTACAACAATGGCTCAACAGCTTAGCCGGCACCCAGTTAACAGCATACCAGGATTTCTCCCGGCAGTCTGATATCTATCAGCAAAAATGGAAAACATTCCTCTACGGTTTTCATATCCCCGAGAAACACCTTACGCCGGCAGATTATAAAAACTTCCCGGTTTTTCAATACCACGCACCAGCGTTGCCTGTCCACCGTTTAATAATCCAGGCGGGATACCTGTTATGCCTGGTACTACTACTAACAGGCGCCGGGGTTTATATCTTCACTCATAAAAACCGTACATCGTAAAACCTGTAATACTCAACCGGGATAAGGCTATGGGCTGTCCCCAATAAGTTTAAAAATGCATTATCTTTAGTACTAAAGCTAATTTCATCCGATGAAGGTAAGAGACGAAAAACTACAGCAAATTATTGATTGGGCTAAAGATAATAAAGATGTCAGCGTAATGCTCCTCACCAGCTCCCTGGTAAACCCACTGGCCCCGGTCGACGACTTCAGCGACCTTGATATTGAACTGGTTTTTGAAAACATGGAACCCTATCAGCTGAACAATGAATGGACGCATACCTTTGGAACACCTGTTTCAATGGTTGAAGAAGATGAAACCGTATTTGACAATAAACACGCTATGAAAATGGTGCTGTATGATGATTATGTAAAAGTAGATTTCAAGCTATATAAAAAATCTGAGTTTATAAAAGAGATCCATAGTGACACCTTACCGGAGGATTGGGACGTGGGTTACAAAGTTCTTGTTGACAAGCACCATCTTACTCAACAACTAAAAGCGCCCACTTACCAATCTGTCATCATTAAAAAACCTGCAGTGCAAAAGTTCAACCAGGTGATGAATGATTGTTGGTGGGACATGACCTACGTGGCTAAATGCCTCGCCCGTGATGAAATTTTCTATGCCAAATTTATGACCGAAAATATGATAAGAACGGATTATTTAGTTCCCATGATAGAGTGGTATATCGCCAGTCGCCACAACTGGGATATCACTACCAACAAACACGGCAGGCTGTTCAAAAAATACCTGCCCTCCGGTTTGTGGGAAAAAATCGAATCCACATTTTCGGGAAGTGACATCGGGGAAAATTGGAATGCCCTGTTTGCTTACGCTGACCTGGTGCATCTCCTGGGCGTTGAACTGTCTGAAAAGCTGGGATATAGTTACCCGGCGGAATTGGAAAAAAATATCAGGAAATATCTGGAAGAGATAAGAGCGAAGTGTAATGATAGCAGATAACTATTTATAATTTCTGATCCGGTAAAGCGCCACATCCTTCGTCAGTACGGAGAAGAGTTTTTGGTAGCAACTACCTAAAATAAAGCAGCCTGGCACATGATCGTGCCAGGCTGCTTTATTTTGATATTGATATATCAGGCCTTTAAGCCGTAGTAAAGAATTTATTTCTTTGCTGCTTTCAGGCTGAAACCAATTTCAACATCTTTACTGATCATCCAGTTTTCAGGGCTACCTTCTGTTTTGTAGTTGATACCCCATGAAGATCTGTCGATCACGAATTTTGCATTAGCAGTAACGTCCTTTTCGCCAACAGTGATTTGTGCAGGGAAAGTAATGTTCAGGGTGCTGTCTTTCAGGGTCAGGTTGCCGCTAATAAGATTGGTAGCGCCTGGAAGCAGGCTTTTCTGCTTGGTGCTGTCGAAAGGAGCTACAGATGTGATAACAAATTTAGCTGATGGATATTTGGCTACATCAAAAAAGTCGGGGCTTTTCAGGTGCCCTTCCAGATCGGAAGCCTTTTTATCCGGTTCAGTAACAGAAGCCGGATCTGCCAACAGGGTAGTCAGGTTTACATCAAAGCTACCACCGGTAACCGCTCCGTTTTCAACGTTGAGACTACCATCTGCAACTTTGATAGTACCAAAGCGGGGGGCAAATCCACCTTTGTGAGTAGCACGCCATTGTACAGTTGTAGTGGCAGTGTCAATTGTATAAGCTGCGCCGGCGGTCACAGCTGCTTCTTTCTTTTCTTCGGTCTTCGCCTGATCAGTCGAAGCACCGCCACATGCTGCAAGTGTAAGCAGCAGGGCAAAGGCAGGTACTGTTTGCTTCATAAATTTCAAATTAAAATTATATATAAGTTCCCGAATATAGGCAATTGGGTTTAATCACGATGCAACATATCGAAAAATGTCAATATTATAACAATTCATGCATAATTTTTTGCATAGCAACCGTTCCTACAGCATAATCACCGAATCAATTTTTGACACCTCTTTATAGTACGAGATCACCTCTTCCTCATCCTGAACAGGTACCTGCACCGTAAAGGATTTATATTTCCCCCCGGAAGAACTGGTTTCTGTAATTCTTGCGCTTACATCCGCAAACATCGACTTCAATTCTGCTATCTTATCCTCGTCCGCCTTAATAATAAACTTAAAAGTATATTCAGTAGGGAATACTATTGATTGCTGCAACAATGAACGAAAATTTTCATACGGATCTCCGCCTAAGCTGGCATTTACATTTTCACCTGTAGACATATTAATACTATTTATCAATTTTACTTCGCAAAATCAACCTGCAAAATAACTTCTTTTTTAAAAATTCACCTGTCAGCCATTAAAACAGCCTGCCTTCCTCCCATATCTCCCAACTGCCCTCTGCTATTTCCTCTTCGAGTTCATGCGTGTTCCAGCCACAATACCCGATGAATAACCGGATGTCCTGTTCCAATATTGTTCCATTATTCATATGCATCACCGCGGCCTTAAAGTCACCTCCCATATAGATGTTATCCGCTACCGGGACACCTCCTGCTATCAGATCAGGGCGCCGGTGTACAAAATAAAGATGTTCCCGGTCCACAGGGCCGCCATCATACAGCGGAAACGGCGGACTATATCTGAACTCTTCCAATTCATTAAACTTACGGGGAAACTCCTTATTCACCACAAACCCCATCGCTCCCTTTTCATTATATTCAGTAATGAAAAGGGTCGCATCTTCAAAAAAGGTATCATCCAGCAGCGATGTGCTGGTTATAAATATTCCTGCATCCATAACTTTGTAAACCGGGAGCTTTATTAAACTTCGAAAGTACGCATCAAAAAGGAATTTCATGCCCGCGGCAACCTGTTTAAAAGAAAGCGACTGCTATGTGCGGTTATCTATCTCCCCCCGGATAATTAATTAAAGGTACCTATCAACTGAAGTACCTGGCTGGTGGCCAGGGTTAAACCAAGTATCAGGAAAAGCCAGAACCGGAAGGTCCGGTAGGTTGGTTCCGCTATTATATAAATCACCATACACACAATCCAGAAAGCAACAGCGATACTTTTAAAAGTAACGGAGTTTTTCATATAGGTGCTCCCGATAATTAAAAGTATAAGTCCCGCTACTTCTATAGGAGGACCATAACGCTGCCAGAACAAAATTAATTTTCTTCTCATAACAATATAACTTTCATTATGTAATCTGTGAAACTTAGCTGCTCTCTATCGTTATAAACACCTTGCGGAAATCCTTTTTCGCCAGGTCGCTTTTATGTATAACAAAAAACAAGTCACCGGCATCTCCCCACGAAAAATCCCCGCGGGATTTTACAGTAAGCAGGATGGTCCAGTCTTCAGGGTTTCCTTTGCAGGCCAGCGCCGCCTGCAACTCCGGGGATTGATGCTGGGTGAAACCATAGTTGTTGATTTCATAATCACTTTCCTGCAGGAAATTAACCGGTTCTTCAAAAACTTCGTACAGGCTATCGAGTAGTGCTTCTTCCTGCAGTAAAGGTTTTGAAACCTCCCGGAAAATGTACTGGTTGGAATGCCAGGAGTAAAACCCCGGCACCGAATTTTTAACAACGGCATTTGCTTTATAGGGCGTGTATTGTCCGTTCTCCAGTTCATAAAAGTCCTCCTCCGGGAAGGAAAACCTTTTGCCCGATTGCAGGGTGGAGTTATCGGCCACATACAACACTTTACAAGGCAAATGCCCGTCGCGGGCGCCGATGTTATGGATAGTTTCCAGGAAAAAGAAAAGCGTTCCCGTTGCCGGTAAATATTCCTGCAACGGCGCCAGTGCTTCGCAATTAACCTGGGCTATAAATTCATACTTATAATGCTGCTTGTTATAATCGTCGTAATAATCAGGATAGTCAATATTCTCAGGCAGGTCGGGCATGCCGCCAAACCGGTGATTACCGGTAGCGGTGTAGTCTTCCTCTCCGGAATGATTAAACCCGATCGTCCGTTTTACAAGCGCACGTAAGGCTTCACCGTGTGGCAGTAACCCTTCTTCCATGAGAATTTCGTCGACGGGCCTGATTAACGTTTCGTCCTGTTGCGCAAAAAACAGTTCATCGTTCCACTTAACCGGTCCATTGCCATCTGCATCTTTGTAGGTATTATCAAGCAACTGCTGTTTATTATTCATATCCAGATCCAGCCCGGCAAAAGCTGAATAAGCGGCGGGCAGGAATGAAAACGGGTTATTGGCGGCGTTGATCTTCACAATTTTTGGCAGAGCCAGCAGGTTTTCGGGCAAAGTTCTTAATTGGTTCTTCGCCAGGTGCAGGTATTTAAGCTCCGGCAATTCAAACACTGAAATTTCGCTGAGCTGGTTGCCGTTCAGGTTAAGATATTCCAGGTGCGGCATATCCATGAGGTGGGCGGGCACACGCGACAAATCGCCGCCGGCAAACGAGCAATGTTTGAGCTTTGTGAGCTTGCTCATATATTCAGGAATACGGCACAGGCTTGAATCAACAATCACAAGATGCTCCAGTTCCTGGAGATGAAGCAGCTTATCATCCAGCCGTTCCAAGGGTAGCTTCTTCACCGGCCATTTAGCGGCGATCTCCACGTGCCGCAATGCTTTCAGGCGATAAAATTCATTCGGCAGCCGGTCGAATGTGGGATTGATAAGCACCAGTTTTTTCACCCATTCTACCGGGGCGGCTGCTGCTTCTTCCACAGCAGTAAAGCAATATCGTTCCCAGCTTAATTGTGCGGTATTTATCTTCCTGTAAATAGTAACCGAAAAAACCGGCTGATCACTCCAGGAAGGTTTCAGCTGCCCCAGCAACGCTACCCAGCCATCTTTAAAAACAACATCTCCAAAAAATTTTAGCGTATAATGAAACCGTTCACGGTTCATAGAAAGATAGGGCTCCTCATGTTTATCTTCCTTAAAGTGAATCACTCCTTCCGGTGCATCGCTTTTATAAATCCCCAGGGCGGGAATCACTATTTTCACTTCCCCGGTGGGCTGGTAGTCGTCCAGCAGCTCCGCCTTTACAGCCCTTTCCACATCGCTGGTGCGGGCAACAATAGTGATAAGTAAAGCGCCGGAATAATCGAAATCCTGTCCGGACTGCGTATCATCCATCTCAAAAATAAAATCGTTTATCTGAAAGTGATCTTTACCATCCGCTGGTGGCACAAAAGCATGAAGTTCCATAAGCCCGTTCTTTTGATATGGTTTCCTGAAATTGGGTTAACCGGGTTACCGGTGCGCTGCATAATTATACGAAAAGCCTGTTAAAAAAAGAATTTTCCGCTAAAAATTTTGCCAGATGACAACTCTCCCGTAGCCAGAAGGTTTCTTATTAATTATTTATTTCAACCCGTACATTCCTGTTAAAATTTGCTTCAAAAAAATTACTTTACATTATTATGAAGCCCTTTCAATTACCTGCTGCTATGCTTAAATATTGCCTGACGTTATTACTGGTTGCGCTTACCGGCACCGTTACCTATTCCCAGACAGCTTTTTCAAATAACCCCGACAGCGCTGTTTTTCTTACCAAAGACATAGATAATTTCTGGAAAGCTTTTGATCTTTTTAAAAAAGATACCACCGTTAACCCGTTTGGCAGTGCCTACATCGACATTGGCAGTGCGGGGGTGAAAGGATTTATTCCGGACAGGATTAAAAACGCCGAAAATTTGTATAAGGTGGTCAGGAAGCGCAGCAGCGACTATGAAAAAGTGAGGACCACAACTTTGCAGATGAAAGAAAAGGAAAAACAATGCAGAAGCGCGTTCTACGCTTTAAAATACTGGTACCCGCCGGCACAGTATCCGCCTGTTTATTTTGTGATTGGCGCTTACAATTCAGGTGGAACATTCAATGAGGAGGGTTTGTTTATTGGCGCCGAAAAACAAACTGATATCAGCAACATCCCGTTTATTGTGGCGCATGAGCTGATTCATTTTCAGCAAAAGAACTGGATGGAAAATCCAACTTTATTGCAGCAGAGCATTGTTGAAGGCAGTGCGGATTTTTTAGGAGAACTGATATCCGGGGCAACCACCAATAAAACCGCAATAGACTATGGGAATAAAAACGAGGACAAACTATGCCGGGAATTTGTAACAAGAATTGACAGTACAAACTATATCGACTGGCTATACGATGTTTCCCGGAAAGACAACCGGCCTAATGACCTGGGTTACTGGATGGGTTATAAGATCACACAACAATATTTCATGAAGGCCGCAGATAAAAAGCAGGCTGTCAGGGAAATTCTTGACATTAAGGATTATAAGGCTTTTTTGGCCCAAAGCGGATATCTGAAGAATTATATTAAATAAAATGAAAATATACTATTAGAACCGCATCTCCCTATCTTAGCGGACCCATGCGGGCCTCCAGGGGGGAGATAGTGCATGGGGAGTGCATTAACAGTGCATGGGGAGTGCATGAGGAGTGCATGGGAACAGTATTGATAGTGCATGGGCTATCCATGACATACGCAAGTCCGAGGCATCCGCGAAGCATCCCTGAGGTTCATCAGCCTCCCTGTTTTAGCCGGACATACGTGGGCCATTATTTAAATTACACTTTCACATATATCTTCCGCCTGTCCATCACATACCCAACCAGCCACATCATCAGCATATAAGCAATAGCAAACAACAGGGAAGCATTTTTGTCAGATAACCAACTGCTAAAAGCATCCCTGTAAATAATCCCCTTCACCGATCCTCCGTTTATGCGTATCATCCCCATCAGTACAATCACTACCCACGCAACAATGTAGATGAACAAGGGATTTTTACCGAATACTTCAAAGAAGTAAGTCCATTTCCGGAATAACCATACATCTATGATGGTAATCAATGCGGCGAGGATCAGCAAATCAAAACCGGTGGCATAAATAACATAGGAGCTGGTCCAGAGCGGTTTATTGATAGGCAGCCACCTGTTCCACAACGCGCCGGCTGCCACCAGCAATATGCCGGCAGCAAACAATTTCAGTACACCTCCATTCTTCTGCACAAAACTCCCCGTAAGAAACCCTGCCACCACATTAACAACAGCAGGAAATGTGCTCAATAGCCCCAGCGGATCAAACGGAAAGCCATAATGTTTATACATATGTCCGGGCGATAAATAAAGCGCGTCCAATCTGCCAACCACATTGCCTTCCAGGCTGTAAGGGCCGGGCGGTACACCAAAACAATACAGCACATACCAATACAACAATAATATCAATACGCACATACTAACAAGCGTCCGGCTATTGCAATAACGGATCATAAAAGCTGCGATGCAGTAACAAACCGCAATACGCTGTAAAACGCCCCAGATCCGTATGTCAGCCAGAGGCTTCCACATATAATGACCCTGTTCGTACTGAACAAAAGGGAACATACCGAGCAATAAGCCAATTACAAAAATGATGGCTGTACGTTTGAATACCTTCCCCATAAATTCAGTATGAGCAAAACTTTTCATCTTCCTCATACTGAAACTAAGCGCGTTTCCTACCACAAACAGGAAGGAAGGAAACACCAGGTCGGTCACCGTAAATCCGTGCCAGTCGGAGTGCTTAAAAGGTGCATAAATCGCATTCCAGTTGCCGGGCGTATTCACCACTATCATGAAAGCAACTGTCATGCCTCTCAGCACATCCAACGCAGGGTATCTTTCCGGTACAGATTTCATACTTAATTAAGATAAGGGGGTAAATTTGAATTCATGTATAATGATTTCTACGGCGTTGCCATTAGAAGGCGGTGCATTAAAAAGCCAGAGGTTCATGTGTATGGGCATTTGTAAGGTACTGATAGAGGTGGGCGTAGTCCAGGTTTTCGTTTCAAACTGGTTCAGGTTACCATTCTGGAAGCCGTGCAAACTCTGAAAGTGAATGGAGGTGGCATCGCGCCGGAACCGGTGTGTGGTATAGGTTCCGTTCAGCACAAAATCCTTTGCATAGGTTACGTTGCTGATGCCGGTATCACCGGTAGCCGGCCAAACCGTATAGTTCAGTATCGGCGCGTTGGGATACCCCCATCTTGAAAACTCAATATCCATTTCATCGAAACGGCTGTTCCCGGAATAATTAAAAAGCCCGAATACAATATTTTTATCCAGCGCATTTACGGCTCCTTCGATCTTCCATTGGTAGGTGCCATATCCGAACAACTGGGTACTTCTTACTTCTGCACATTCCCACCGGCCGGTATCATTATGCTTTTTAAGCACCAGGTGTAACCGCCCGTTGCTGTCTACCCAAACGTTATCACCGCTCCAGTAATTATTGTGAGGCCCTTGCTGACCGGCCGGCTCCTTTACGATCCAGGTGTAGCCGGAAAACTGGATGGTGGTTTGGTTTATGCCGTTCACCGCAACCGTATTGGCTTTGCCGTGCTGCACACTTGCTTTTGTTTGAACCGGGCCATCGGGCCTGGAGGAGGTACAATTTGCAAAACAAACAGGGATGGCTGCCAACAGCCATACAAAAATGCTTTTCATAACTTTGTACTTTTTATAGGTTAATGAATAATCAGAGAAAACAGATGTCAGCAAAATCTTCCCTCCGGTGGAAATCGGGCATAGCGGCCTTTACATCATTCCAGGTTAAAAAATGTGGCGCCGGCATTTCATCTCCGCACTTATAAAAATTGCCTTTTACCTTCATGGCGGTGAGCGTGGTAATGTTATGATAGCTAAATACCACCGCTGGTATAATCACCGTTAACTCCCAAACAAATGACCTCCTGCCATGCTCCACTGCCGATATGATATGAGTAGCGGTGGTGATCAGGTCAGTAGCCGTAACGGGCAGCGGAGCCCTGTTTTCACGGCTGGATCCAAACCCGGCTTTACACCAGCCGATGCAGTTAAACTCCAGGTTATAATAGTTGCCGCCATCGTCGCAGGCTACAAAAAATTCCACGCAGCTGTCTTTATGAATATCCCCGTTGGTAGAAGCCGCCGCCAGCAAATGACTTTCCTTTACGTAATATTTGAGCAGGATGGCATCTTCACTATGGGCAATGGAAAACGCTGCCTCCACTGCATGCGCATACTGAGGCCAGGGGTTACAACTGATCGGGATCACCTGTAGCCTGTCCAGCAGCCTGCTCACTTCAGCAGGCGCGGGTTTACCATACAACGGAATAAAGGGCACCTCCAGTTTCCGCATCATGATACCTTTTGATGACTTAGCCGGGCACTACTTTCCTCATCCAGGAAAAGTATGGCGCCGGGGTGATTTCGCAGGATAGTAGCCGGATATTGTTCCTGTATATCCTGGTGAATAGTATCGTATACGGCTGCTGCTTTTCGCGGACCGGGCACTACACAAAAAATATACGGCGCTGCCAGCAATGTGGGGATGGTCAATGTAACGGCATGTGTGGGCACTTCTTCCAACGTGGTGAAGCAACCGTCGTTTACCTGTTGCTGCCGGCACACTTCATCCAGCGTTACTATTTTCACGCTTTGCGGATCTTTAAAATCCGCCACCGGCGGGTCATTGAAAGCAAGGTGACCATTCTCTCCTATTCCCATACATACTATATCTGCAGGATGTGTTTGCAGCAGCGCGGCATATTTTTCACAGGCTGTTTCCGTTCCACTGCCATCGATATAGTGGATGGAATGAAAAGGTAACGCGTCAAAGATCCGGTGCTTCAAAAAGTTGCCAAATCCCTGTGGTGCATCTGCCGGCAGGCCAATGTATTCATCCATGTGAAAAGCATTTACGCGGTTCCACTCAATGCCGTTCTCGTGTAGCAGTGCTTCCAGGAACTCGTTCTGGGAAGGGGCGGCTGCAAAAATGATATTCACTTCTTTTTTATTTCCCAATAAATACCGGAGGGTGGTTGCCGCCATTGCTGCAGCTGCCCTGCCCATTTCCTGCCGGTCCGGATAAATCTTCGTGGTTAATTTCCCTGCTTTAAATTCCTTTATCATGTTTGTTTTATTTAGATAAGATAACCGGAGAAAGATTCTTTCGACATGTACACAATGTTTCCGTTCACGATGGTGGTGTCAATGTTTATCCCGTCGTCGAAGATGACGAGATCCGCATCTTTGCCTTTTACCAGTGTTCCTTTCCTGTCCTGTATATGAAGAATAGATGCGGGCATTTCACTCATCATCCTTACCGCATCACGCAGGGGTATCTCTGCCAATTCTATCATGTTCCGTACTAACCGGTCGGCAGTAGCTACGCTTCCTGCAAAAGCGCTGCGGTCGGGCAATTTGGCTACACCATCTTCCACCAGCACATTCAAACCATCTTTAAGGCTGCCTAATACCGATGGTCCTTCCGGCATGGCCGCAGCCCGCATGGCATCGGTGATCAGGGCGGTACGTTCGGGGCCTTTAATTTTATATACCAGCTTCAGCAACGGGGCAGGCAAATGAATACCATCAGCAATGATCTCTACGGTCATGCCGTCGATCAGGTAAGCGCTTTCAATGACTCCGGCATAGCGGTACGCATTACGCCGCGAAACACCGGACATACAGGAGTAAAAATGCGTAGCATGTGTAAAACCTGCTTCATAGCCTTTTATCACTTCTTCATAAATGGCATCGGTATGCGCCAATGCTGCCAGGATATTCCTGTTGGTTAAATATCTTCCGAATTCCAATGCGCCGGGCAGCTCAGGCGCAGCGCTCCATCTTTTGATGGCCGGCGAGCGGGAAAGTATATCCATGTACTCAGCAGGGTCCGGATGGCGGATATACCGCGGGTCCTGCGCGCCTTTCTGCTGCATGGAAAAATATGGCCCTTCAATATGCAACCCTGCAAATGCGGCGCCTTTATCATTCAGTTTGTGTGCCTGTTCATAAATAGCCAGGGTATCCAGCAAATCCTGCTTATCGCAGCTCAGGGTGGTGGGCATCATGGCCGTGGTGCCATAACGCGCATGCGTAATCGCAATCTGCAGGAAAGCTTCGATTGTATTATCCATAAAGTCGTGTCCACCGCCACCATGCACATGCATATCTATAAAGCCGGGCGCAATGTATTTTCCGCGGGCATCGATCTCTGTTGCGCCGGGTATTGCTATGTTTTTATCGCTCACCTCTGCGATGACGCCATCTGCAATGATCACGCAACCACCGCTAATCGTGCGTTGCGGCGTAAGCACCGTTCCGTTATATATCTTCAGATATTTCATTATTCATTTATGGTTTTCCGGTTCCAGCTTCTCAGGCCAAATGCATAAAATGCGTAAAAGATCAGGTAGCCATAACAGGGCAATAGTACCAGGTAGGCAATGCGCAATCCATACTTATCGGCCCAATAGCCATACAGGAGCGGCAAAATGGCATTGCCGCATAATCCCATCACCAGTAAAGAAGCGCCTGTTTTTATAAAGCGTCCGAGGTGGTCGAGCGCCAGCGGCCATATCCCCGCCCATATCATGGAGTTGGCGAATCCCAGGAGTACGATACACCATACAGAAACATCAGTATAATGTCCCAGCAGCAGCATCTTCCCCTGTACAAAGGGAATCATGCAGCTGAACAAAAGACCCAGTACCGTACAGATACGCAGTGCCGTCAGTTGCGAAAGGAACCGCGGTATCAATAAAATACCCAGTATATAACCCGTGATAGTGGCCGCTAAAGTATACGACGGAAATATCTTTGCTTCGAGAAATGGCATCCCCATACTGGAAGCGTAGTTGATGATACTGTCCACCGCAATCACCTGTGAGCCTACGTGAAAGAAAATGGCTACCGCGCCTAACACCAGGTGCGGAAATTCCAGGATGCTTTTCGGGCGCTCCTGCGGAACCGCCGCAGCCGTGGGTTCCGCATCGGTATCAATTTCCGGCAAAGGAGAAAATCTTATCAATAATCCCAACAAAAATAAAACAACAGATACCACTGCATAAGGTACCACCACCCGTTGGATCAGCTGATCCAGTATCAATTCCTTTTCCGGTCCCTGCATGGCGGGAAGCTCCCTGAAAAGCGTTTGATCGCCCGGCCGGATAATAGCCACTGCAAATAAAAGCGGCGCCAGTATGCCGGCTGCTTTGTTGCAGATACCCATAATGCTGAACCGCTGCGCGGCCCGCTCCTTGTCGCCGAGTATAGTGATATATGGATTGGCGGCGGTTTGAAGGATAGCAAGGCCCAAACCGATCGTGAAAAGCCCCGCCAGGAAAAGTGGGTAAGCCCTCGTAATACCCGCGGGTACAAAGAGCAATGTACCGGATGCCATGATCCAGAAACCGATCATCATTCCCTTGCGGAAACCTGTTTTCTTCAACAGGTAGCCGGCCGGCAACGACATCACCAGGTAAGCAATATAAAAAGCAAATGCCACCAGGTAGGATTGAAAATTATTGAGTTCACAGCCTATCTTAAAATAAGGGATCAGGATCGCATTGATCCAGGTGACCATCCCAAAAATAAAAAACATCAAACCGATGATCATAATGGGGATGGTATCTTCCCTTCGTTTGTACAATACTCCCTGCATGTTCATATGTGTCATTTGTTAGCCTCCAGCTTAGTTCTTAACTGATTCCATCTTTCATTACGTAAGGTATTTTCTGTTTCAATCTCAGCAGGAAACAATACGTCCCTGTTCATAAGAGAGAAACGTTTGTTCAGCTCCTCCGGCTTCAGATCATTGAGCTGTTGCAACAGGCCCGCAGCCTGATCGCGGGTGTAGGCAACATCATTCATCCTGGCTTCTATCATTAAACAAGACAGGTAATAAACCCGGATATCACTCATTAACAGGAAGTGACCGAAGCTGGCTTTGTTAGCGGAGGGTTGCAGGGAATATAGCACCCTGGCTGTTTCCCGGGCGCTATCCAGCAATGCGGCAAGCGAAACGCCCGGCTTCACCACCGCTCCCTGTGATACTTCATAAGGCGTTTTCTTCAGGGCATTCCAAAATGACAGGGCCTGCGTTTCATTAAAGCCGTATTGATCTTTGCAGTAGCGTGCAATGAATTTTTCTACTTCCAGCGGAGCTGTGGTACGCAAACTTTCAAAATACGCCGCTATCAGCATATCAAACCCCGTAATGGGATATACCCGGCGAATCGCATACAGGTCCGTAATATCGGTGGCCGACTCAAACACCGGCGAATATATTCCGGAGGTAGACCACGAGGTCATGATCATACCACGGTAACCCAACTTCCTCGCCTGCGGAATAAAGTCACGGATATTATTAAAATGTTTCTCCCAGTCGGCCAGGAAATAATTATCAGGCCCACTCCGGATAGCCGGGGAACCCCATATTTCAAACCCGCTCTGCATAAGCTTTTCATGATCTCCAAAACGGTTAAGGTCCCATCCATAGTTCCAGTCTATAAAAACAGTTTGCTTTGGTAAGCCCTGTAACGCGTCGGGATATTTCAATGCAATATCTGCCCACACTACCGGTATCTTGCCCAACCTTACTACTTCTTCACACAACATTTTTATGTAATCTCCATACAAACGTCCTTTGCCCACTTTTGCTACTTTTTGTCTGGAGGCTTCCGAATGACCAAGCAGATAAGTTTCATCGCCTCCAATATGAATATACCGGGAGGTATGTGTGGAGATGAGATCCTTATACAGCTCACTAAATAGTACCTTGCAGGCTGCCTCTTTGGTTGGGTTCACCTGAGAATAATCTTTCTGGTCTTCCCGGAGTTCCCGGTAGCGCCAGTGGCGGAGAATATATTCAACATGGCCAAAGCTTTGCTGGAGAGGGATCACATCAATACCCAACCCGTTGCAGTACTTTACAAAATCAATAACCTCCGTTCGCGTGTAGGCGTACCGGTTGGAAATAACGGCGTGTTGCTGATAAGGATAGGTGGCCTCCCATTCCATCACCAGTGTGTTGATGCCATGTTCACTTAACTGCCGCGCAAAGGCTTTCAACGCCGGCATCTTCATCACCTGTATGCGCAGGTCGAGATGAAAACCTTTCACGCGGAAAGTATCCGCCTGACCATTTACGGAAAGATACATGGCCAATATAAACACCACTGTTAATACACGCTTTGCCATCATAGTACTGCTTGTTTTATTTCAATGCGTTGAATATAGTGCCGGTTAAAGAATTGGCGCCTTTTACATCATAATCGCCCGTCCAGATATAAGCACCGAGGAAACCATTCTGTTTAAGATAAGTGGCTTTCTGCGTTACCAGTGGTAAGCCATTAAAGTATACCCCTTTGGAAATCGCCGCGTATTCCTTATCAGACGCAGTAGGCACTGCTGCCAGGATATCCTTGTAGGGAATATAGTTATAAGACGACCAGCTCAGGTTGTTCCCGTCTGCATCCAGCTGGTTATATCGCAGTCCGAACGCCGGTATGCCAAGCACCAGTTTTGAAGCGGGGTACTTTGCTTTCCACAGCTGCGCGCCGGCCACAAAATAATCATATCCCGAAGGCTGGCCCGGAACCTTACCCGGCCCTACATGCATGCCGTCTTCGAAGGCATGCACGTTTAGCCAGGTGGCGGCGGAGAGATCAGGATAACGATCATGATATTGATTGGTGGGCACTGTTACTGAAATAATAGCGCCTGCGCCAAGTGCCGCCCGCAGCTCGTTCAATAACAAACCCGTTGCTGCAATGTTAGCATTAATAATAGCAGAAGATGCGTTGATATCCGTCATCATGATATCCACACCATCCATTTTCTTCGCGGCAATATAACCTGCAATGGCCTTTACCAGCGCCGCTCTTTTTGCCGCATCAGTGATCACGGCGCCAAAATTATTACTCTGGCTCACGCTCCATCCATCGCCCGACAACGTGCCGCTTACACTCAGCAACACCGGCACGCCGTTGATGTGCGCCCTGCCTGTCAGCTCTTCGGCCTTGCGGTAAGGCTCTCCTTTTGATATGTCCATCACGCCGGCAGCTGTGATAGTACCTACTTTGTACGCCAGGTGCGTGATCGTGTTCCAGTCGATATACTTATAGCCGGCTGTATCATTCAGGTATGCCAGCACAACACCGGCAGCCGTCTTTTTCTGATACGTGTCAGGCACTACAAAAACATCGCGGTAGCGACTGGTGGTTTTACCTTCATAAGACACCTCCAGCCGGATACGGAAAGCGCCGCCGGTTGTGGCGGTAAATGCAAAGGTATCTGCAGTAGACACTTCTTTGTCGTTTACTTTCCACGAAATAGCCACTTTGCCTCCGGGAGAATATTGCATACCGGTAAAGGGTAGCTTCTCCCCCATCATCAACACCCTTACACTGTCCGGGCTTTCCGGGAACAGGGCCACTTCATTGAATACACGCGGTGTAAACGGCCTTCCATCGGCCTGTTCATCTGCTTCATCTTTTTTACATCCTGCTATTATCAGGCAGCATCCCATAAAAACCGCCAGCAATAAATAAATGGATCGTTTCATCAGTTAATATTTTTATTCCTGTGTTTGGATGTTTATTCTTTGTCCCACCATACTCTTTTCAGCCAGTCATCTTCCCCTATCCGGTCAATGGCAGCCTGCACATTCACTTTGTTCTGCTCTTTTTCGGACAATGGATACTGGAACCGGCGTGGTATAGTCAGGGAGCTGGATTCATTGTTGGGCGTAGCCACCAGTTCAGGATACCCGCTCCTGCGCCAGTTGGCAAACAGTTCCGGCCCGTTCAGCATTAAAGCGATCCACAACTGGTTATTGATCTGCTTTAATTCCGTTCCCGGCTGCAGCGGATTGTTGGTTAAGAAATCAGCTATTTCCGCATCGGGGATCACCGGCCCACCGGGGTAAAGGCTCAGCTGTTTCATGGCTGCCTCTACCCCCTTCTGATAATGCGTAGCCGCATCTGCACCCAGTGTGAGCCCCAGGCGTACAGACGCATCTGCCAATAACAACTCCACTTCTGCATAGGTCAAATGCAGGAAGGGAGCGTTATTGCGCATAAAACAAGTATTCATCTCACATTTCAAATCACCGTTCACTGCGTTATAATTGGCGCCATTGGCGAGTTTAACTGTAACCGGACCAACCCAGTCTTCATACACATACTTACCAGGTTTGGATCCCACCAGCCCCAGCACGCTGGCTCTTACCTGCGCGGTAATATCTTCCCTTTCAAAAGGTTTCAGCGGCACATTCTGTTTATAACAGCGTGGTATGTAGTTGATACGTGGGTCGTTGGTATTTTTCAGCTGATCCAGGAAAGTGGTAACCAGCTTCGGCATGGCGCTTTGCTGGTTGATGGCGGCCGACACGGAGTTGCCACGCAGGTCGGAATAATTATTCTGGATGTCCATGTGCTTCGTCATGCAGTTATCCGCATTGCTGATCATAACGCCGCCATCTGCATTAAAGGCTTCCTGTATTTCCTTCTTTGCCTTTTCTGCATCACGTTTCACCAGGCGCAGGGCCAGCCTGATCCGGAGGGAATTGGCAAATTTTTTCCAGGCGGCAATATCCCCCTTGTAAAAAATTTCATTGGAGACTTTATCTTTCGCAGGGTCCAGTTGCGCGGATGCAGCTTTCAGTTCTTCAAGAAAATTATTGTAGATGTCCTGCTGCTGATCATACACAGGACGCTTCACCTGGGTGTAAAAAGCGCTGCCGGCCTGGGAATAGGGTATATCTCCATACAGATCCGTTAACCTGGCAAAAGTATATACTTTCATGATCCGGCAGATGGCATTCAGGTTGGTTTTTGATGCTACGCCGTTGGTGCGTTCTACAGCATCTACTATATTCACCACATCATTCTGATAACTGTTTTCCCACATTACCCACATACGCGTAATGTCTTTGATATACATGCCTCCTACCCGCGCATAATAAGCGGCGCCCAACTGTTGCATCATCGGCATCAGCACAATGCTGTTGGTACGTTCCTGCGTAGAGAGATCTCCGGAAAACCATAGTTGTGCAAAGATCAACTGGTTCTCGGGGTTTATTTTGCTGGACTTGGTGGGATCTGTATTCAGATCGCCGAATTTGCTGCAGGCGGATATCAGCAGCAACAGCGCCAGTAGTATATATCTCATTGAATGGTTGCTTTTAGTGTTCATGTCTGTCATGTTGTGATCATTTAGAACTTGACATTCAGGTTAATTCCCCAGCCCCGTCTTGATGGAAGTGAGCCATATTCCAGTCCCTGGCCGTTACCGTTATTATAATTGGAATCCGGATCCACGTTGGGGATATCTTTATAGATGATAAAAGGATTCCTCGCTACCAAACCAACTGCCGCATCTTTGATCGCTAACTTCCTGTTGAAGGCGCCCGGCAACCTGTACGTCAGCGTGATTTCCCGCACCTTTACATAGGTAGCCTTGTAAATAAACGGCACCGCGATACCATTACCATCGGAATAAAAACCACCCCAGTAAACAGAGGGATCTACTGCCCGTGTATTTTTTGTGTATACCGGTTTGCCGCCTGCATCGGTGCCGGTTTGTACTACGCCTTCAGGTACGTATCCTTTTACATTTCCGGCTGCCTGCCATTCGCCGGGAGTTTTTTTGGCGGCGAGCCTTTCCTGCTCTGAAAGGATCCATTCCTCGCGCCCCGGTAATGTTTTCACGCTGCTGCCTCTTACTACGGAGAACAGGTCTGTCATAGAGAAAATATCAGCGCCGTATTTGATGTCGAATGCGGCATTGAGACTGAAATTCTTATAGGTAAAACGGCTCATCACACCACCGGTCCAGTCGAACACGCCTTTGCCCAATACTTTTCTGTCGGGTGTAGGTATCGGATTTAGTGAAGATGGATTAAGGATAATGTTTCCGTCCGGATCTCTCTGGTAGTCATATCCGAGGATAGCGCCGTATTTCTGACCGGGCATAGCGGCTACCAGCAGGCCAAGCCATCTTGCTTCTGATAAAGCAATAAACGGTACATCATCTGCCAGTGATTCTACATTATTGATGTTGCGTGCAAAATTCAATGTGAGATCCCAGGAGAAATCCTTTTTAGATACAGGTGTACCGGACAATAACAATTCTATTCCTTTATTGGTGATCATACCCGCGTTGATGATCTGTTTCGGATACCCGGAAGAGATAGGCGCCGGTACAATATTGATCTGGTCCCTGGAGCGGGAGGTATAATACGTTGCATCAAAATTGAGACGGCCGTTAAAGAATTTCAGATTGGTACCGGCTTCAAATGAGCGGGTCCTGGTGGGTTTCAGGTTAATGTTCGGTAATATTTTGGTGGCCAGGTTAGCCGGTTGCACACCGTTAAATGCCAGCGGGTAAAGACTGTAATACACATCCAGCATGTAAGGATCAGTGTCGTTACCTACTTCTGCCCAGGAAGCCCTCAGCTTACCGAACGACAATACATCGCTCTTCATTTTAAACGCGTCGGTAAAAATGAAACTGGCAGATACGGATGGATAGGTATATACGTTGTTGTTTTCGGGTAAGGTAGACGAAGCATCGGTTCTCACCGTAGCATCGAGGTACAGGTAATTTTTATAGCCGAAGGTGAACAATCCATAGACGGATCTTATTTCCCTGCGGCTGTTATTTTCTTCGATACTTTTATCCTGGTAGCTGTTGATGCTGATAACATCTGTTACCGTCATATTGGAATAGGTAGCGGTAGTGCCTTTCCTGATACGCTGGTTAAGGCTGGCGCCGAGGCGTGCAGAGAAGTTAAGATCGGGTGTAATTTTTTTGGTAAGGGTAGCCATGAAATCGGCCTGGGTAGTGGAGTACTTCTGATCCAGTACATTCATCATGCCCGAAAGCGCCAGCGGTGTTGTACGCGGACTGTATTTCCGGTAGTCCAGGAAGGTGATATCGGTGGAAGCCCTTGCCAGGAAACTCAGCCAGCTGTTAACCGTATAGGTAGCGTTGAAAGCACCGGTGAGCCTGTCTTTCAGCGTAACGTTCGACATTTCATAAAGGATCCAGTAAGGATTCAGGCGGTAGGCGCCGCCACCCCATTCCACGTATTCACCCTTGTCGGATTTATAGGTATCGGAAAAAACAGATTGATCAATGTTATTGGCCAGGCCGTTAAAGTTCTGGCCGATGTTGGTGGGCGCATCTCCCAGTCCGGCCCTGTTGTTAACCCTTTCGTTCAGATAGGTGGCCCTTACATCCACATCGAGTTTGCTGCCGAATTTAGACCGGCCACTGAATGTAAAATTATTGCGGCGGATATCACTGTTCGGCAGGATGTCTTTATACCGCAGGTCTGAAACAGAGAAGCGGAAGTTGGACCGGTCCGTTGCGTTGGTGAGCGACAGTGTATTATTCAGGGAAGATCCTGTTCTGAAAAAGCTCCCGAAATTATCTTTTGCGAGGGCATAGGGCCTGGTTACGCCGTCGAATCCGATGGCATTCAGACTGGGATCCAACCGGGGTCCGAAATTGGTGAACATAGTGCTTTGCGCCTGCGACTGATCCTGCGGCAATTGCCCGGAACGGCCCTGTCCATACAGGTATTGGTTGCCATCTACTTTTGTAAGCTGGTTTTCAATGGTAGCGGTGCTGTTCAGTTCCACGCCCAATTCCTTCGACTTCGCGCCTTTTTTGGTAGTGATAAGGATTACGCCGTTGGCCGCGCTGCTACCATATAATGCAGCGGCAGACGGGCCTTTCAGTACGCTGATTTTATCGATATCATCCGGGTTAATAGCGGAGATGGCATCGCCCATATCCACACCTTCCGCGAACTTGGTATCGCCTACCTGGCCGTAGTTGGAATTATCCATCGGGATGCCGTCGATAACATACAGTGGCTGGTTGTTGCCGGTAATACTGGTATTTCCGCGGATGATAACCCTTGAAGAACCGGAGGGGCCTCCGGCCGTACTGTTGATGATCAGGCCCGGCACTTTTCCTGCGAGTGAGTTGATCACGTTGGTTTCCTTTGCTTTGTTGATATCATCTCCTTTTACTTCGGAAAATGCGTAGCCCAGCTCCCGTTCTTCTCTCCGGATACCGAGGGCGGTTACCACTACATCTCTGAGTGTTTCTGAACGCGACTGCAGCCTTATGTTCATGAGGCGTTGCGTTCTGGTGAGGAAGCCGGTACGTTCGTATCCAATCATCTGGATGATGATACTGTCGCCGCCCGCGGCTTTGATGGAATAACCGCCATCACCCGCCGAGATGGCCGTTTCCTTACTGTTTTTATTGAAGATACTTGCGCCGGGAATGACAGCGCCTTTTTCATCGGTGATGATGCCCTTTATAACAGCGGGGGCCTGCGCAGCGGCATAATGCCGGGAAGCCGCCAACATCGTTATACATAAGTACAGATGCTTAAACTTGACAATTGCATTCATGGTGGTAGTGATTTTGGTTCTGGCCTAATTCGATAAGTACAAGCAGTGATCAATAAATACCCGCCCGGCTTCACTTTATCCGGAATAAAGCGCAGCGCATTCTGGTTGACTAAATACTCCCTGGCAACAACGATGAAATAATACAGGCTGTTAAAAACGATGGCTGAAATTACGACCGTTAACGTACACGAAAAAAAGGTAAAAAAGAGGAATCGCCCCAAAGCACAATTCCATGCACGTTAACGAAAGAGGTAAAGGAATTACAATATCCCTCATTTCGTTAACGTACACGAATATAGAAATAAAAATCAGAAAATGCTATCTATCGTAAAATATTTTTTTCCGGAGAGATAAAAATCAGGGTTAATTCCTGTAGTTGAGATAGTTCTCCCTTGTGATGATATCAATAGGCATGTACTGCTGCTGTTCAATCACAGCGCCGTGAACGAGGTGGTCGTATAAAGCCATGATGCCTTTGTGTCCCTGCTCCTGCGGCTTCTGGCAAATGAGGAAATCAATCACCGACTTTCTGAGATAGTCGATATTCTCTGCGAGGAAATCATAGCCTATCAGTTTGATGTGGCCAAGACCGGCTTCTTCCAGGTAACGCCCTACCGTGGCTACCCTTGAATTGGTAACAAAGATTATATCCACCGGCGTTTTCGCCAGTGCTTTGTGTAATTTACTTTTTACAGATTTATAGTCGGTTTGCCGGATATCGGTTTTTCTTATCTGGATGTCTGCAGGATGTGTTTTATAATATGCCCGGAACCCTTCTTCTTTCCTGAGCAGGTGATGATGCAGGTCCATTTCCCTTGATATATTAACAATCAGTACCTGCTGCCCTTCCCTTACAAGATAGCTGATGAGATGCGCCGCGAGGTAACCGCTCTGGTAAAGGTCCGGCCCAATATACGTGAGGCTCCCGGCTGTTTCGATATCTGAGTTAATAAATACGAAAGGGATCTTCTTCGCCCGGCATTTCTTAGTGAAATTCAGGGACTCTTCTTCAAACATAGGCGCCAGCAGAATACCCTGGTATTCCTTCTTTAAAATTTCGTTGGCCCTGGCAGTGAACGTAGTTTTATCGTTCTGATCAAAAAAGTAAATTTCCACGGTTACCCCAAAGTCACGTATACCGGCAGCCGCCTGCCTGATACCATTCAGTGGCGCATTCCAGTATCCTGTTTCGCCGGAAGCCGCCGGGATCAGCACCGCCAGGTGAAGAAGCCTTTTGGATGCCAATCGCCTTGCCATAATATTTGGCTGATAATCCAGGTCCTTAATAATCTCCAGTACCTTTTCCCTCGTTTTATCCGCCACACCGGTACGGTTATTCAGTACCCTGTCTACAGTGCCGATGGAAACATTTGCCCTGCGGGCAATTTCCTTCACTCCTACCAATGCTGCTTCTTTTGTATCTTTCATTAACTGGTTTATTGAGCATTCAATTATTCGGCTTACAGCAGCGAAGGTATGCCTGTTCCGGCAAAACCTGCTATACCAGCCGGTAATACATCAAAAATACTAATTTAATCCTGTTTTCATCTATTCCCGCCTCCCACATCAATACCTGATATTTTTATTGTAAAACTTGGAAATGAAGAAATAAAAGTTATTTTTGTGTACGTACACGAAAATAGGTAAAAAAACGTTCGCCCAAAAACACATCTCCCATTATTGAGAAAGCAGGTCTTAAAAGACAGGCTTCCATGCTGCATTATTATACCACTTCTTTAAGGGTATAACGATGATGGCTACCCGACTGTATAATATCAACCAGATCATGGGTTCCCGGTAATTTCCGCACCGGGCAAAACCAGCTATTTAAAATATTTCCGCTTATCATTTACTGTTCATTTAAACCAAAGAAAATGAAACAAAAACTAGTCGTATCCGCTATCCTGGTGTTACTTATTTCCGGCTGTACAAAAATCCGGTATATGCTTAACACAAACAAAACGGGGCATATGTCCACACTGCAACTGGAAGAAACCGGGTTTAAGATAGTGGCCTATCTGCCTAAATATACTTCCACACTCGCAGATCATATCAATGCCTTTGATTTCTCCAAAGTCACCCACCTGAACATTGCTTTCTTTAACCCGGATGTAAACGGTAACTTCCCTGCATCACAAGGCACCGGGCTGGATACCATTGTGTCAAAAGCGCATCTTAACAACGTTAAAGTGCTGTTGTCGCTCGGTGGCGGCTCCAATCAGAGCCAGTATGCCAACCTGCTCACTGCAGCCAACAGGGCGGCCTTCATTACCAAAGTGGTCAACCTCGTATCACAATACAATGTGGACGGTATCGATGTAGACCTGGAAGGAGATAACATCGATGAAAACTACGAAGCATTTATCACCGGGTTGTCGGCTCAACTCAAACCCAACGGAAAACTGCTCACCGCAGCCGTTGCCTGGTGGACGCGCGACCGTGTTACAGATTCCTGTCTCACTGCCTTTGACTTTATAAACGTAATGGCCTACGACAAAGCCGGCGACGAACATTCGCCATACAGCTATGCGAAACAACATGTAGAATACTGGAAAGGACAACGAGGACTGGCAGCAAATAAAATAGTGGTAGGCGTGCCATTCTACGGGCTATACACGGCATCCGGCAATTTACAATCCATGAAATTCAGTGAGATCACCGCACAATATCCCGGCGCCGAAAACAAAGACACCGTGCGGCGCACAGATGGAAACGTAGTTAACTACAACGGCATCCCCACCATTCAGAATAAAACAGCCTATGCCCAGCAGGAAGCCGGCGGCATTATGTTCTGGCAGGTACTCCAGGATGCAGGCGGATCGCTTTCCCTTCTCAATGCTATTCACGACAAAATAAACAGCAGCACCGGATGGGCGCATCCCTACATCACCTGGAAATTTGACCTGAGCTCACCGGCGTCTGCCACCTTCACCGACTCCACCGCTGCCAAAGCCTCTGTTTCCGTAAAAGGAACACCCGGCTTTCTCCCTGCTCCGCCATATGGCTACGGGCGAGTATTTCTGCCGGCCACCTGCGGCGGATACTTTCAGCTGCAACCCGGCACTAATCCTCCCGGCCTGAAAATCGCCGCCAGCTCCACCAACACCCCGGCAAAACTTTCGTGGTATACTATCGACGAGGCAAAGCCACTGGCAGCACTCACTTTTAATCTCAACCTCAATGCTGCCTTAACAAACGGTCAGCTGATCATTCCGTTTGGCTACAGCACCACCAGCAGCAGTACATTTAATAACACCAACCAGCTCACTTCCGTTAACACACCCGGCGTTTTCGCAGCTATCCGCCTGGATTTTTACGGCGGCAATTTTGCCACCCTCTCCTACCGCAATGCTACCTTCGGATACACCACCATCAACAATACGGTATTCAATAAAACCGGGAACTATAAAATTGAATTATACTGCAACAACAGCAGCGCAGGAGAGAATTATACAAAAGGCGCCACCAGCTATACACTGCCGGCACAAACCTATAATCTCTGGGTAAATGATGTGCTGATACAAGGCGCTTCTTCCTTAACAAACTTCCCGGCTACCGGGGAACTGGCGGCCCTCAGCACCATCAATAGTTTTTCTTTCAACGCATCAGGCAATACAGGAACACCTGGTACCACGCCGCCAACAAGTGCTAATTCGCTGCTGGCTACGTTGAGTAATATTTTTATCAGTTTTGATCTGAAGAACTAAACGGGGAATTTTATTAAAATGCCCGGTGATTTTTTGAATCATCGGGCATTTTAATTTACTCCTGTTCCATCTCCCCAAAATAAAACTTCCTCCGTTTTAATGAAAATTGTAACTTCGTTGCATATTTTGAATAAAAAACAAAAATACCGCCTTCAGCTACTCTCCAGGACCGGAGCAATATTTCTATTGCTTATATTCCTGAGTGCCCCGCTGATAGAGGCTTTCCACCATCATCACTGCAACCCCGGCACTGAACTGCTGCTAAAAAAACATACGGATACCGGCGATCATCAATTCAATACTATCCATGCAAAGTGTAAGCTGTGTGATCTGATAAAACATCAGTCGCATCACTTCCTGCCAACACAATTGCCTCACCTGGTATTCATCTCCCCGGTTAAAAAAACAAACGCTTCACTTTTCCGCGTACAGGCTTATTCCGGCTACCTGCTTTCCTGTACAAATAAAGGGCCTCCCGCTTTCTGCTAAATCATTTACTGCTATTGGATGTAACATCCGGTTCCTGATTTTTCACACCTGCTATACGGGAGGTGTATTGCTGCTTATATTCTATTTTTTATGCTTCAGGCAATATCGTTATCAAAACATTACCAGTCGCACGTTGCGCTGGACAATCTCAACCTGGAAGTTAAGCCAGGTGAAATTTTCTGTTTGCTGGGCCAGAACGGCGCGGGCAAAACCACTACCATCAACCTGTTCCTGGGCTTTACTGCGCCTACATCGGGGAAAGTAATGATCCACCAGAAAGAAGTGCGGCCCGGCGACGCCGAAACTCGCAAACACCTGGCGTATATCCCCGAAGTGGTCATGCTGTATGGCAGCTTAACCGCCACCGAAAACCTGGACTACTTCAGCCGGCTGGCCGGTTTTAAGTATGATAAAGCCAGGCTCACTGCTTTTCTTTCTGATTGCGGCTTACAGCAGGAGGCGCACGACAAGCACCTCTCCGGCTTCAGCAAAGGCATGCGGCAAAAAGTAGGCATCGCCATAGCGCTGGCAAAAAATGCGGATGTGATCCTCATGGATGAACCTACCAGCGGACTGGATCCCAAAGCCACCGATGAATTCACGGGATTGGTCCGGGAACTGGGCAGGCAGGGCAAATCCGTGTTAATGGCTACGCACGATATCTTCAACGCCGTTAATGTGGGCGCACGGATTGGCATCATGCGCAAAGGTCAGCTTGTGCATACCTTAAACGCCGGCGATATCAATGCCCGCGATCTCCAGGAACTATACTTACAAACCATTTAGTTACATACTTCATGAAATTTCTTTCTTCTTACCCGGTGGCCAGGAACTTATTCCTGGTAACAGGCTTTGTGTATTTGTCACCGGCGGCAGCGGCGCAAACAAAGGTTATTGATTCTTCCGGAAAAAAAGTGGAATTACAAACGGTGGAAATCACCGGTACCAACGCACAAAAGTATTATGGCGACTATTCCTTCTCGGCCACAAAGATCGCATCTCCCAACAAAGATATTCCGCAGGCTATTTCTTCGGTATCAAAAGAGCTGATCGCCGACCGGCAGGCATTTACGCTGGCAGATGCCGTGAAAAATGTAACAGGCGTTTCCCAGAGCAGCTATTATAACCAGTTTGCGATACGCGGTATCAGTCAGAATGAAGAAGGCGCTATCATCAATGGCATGCGCACGCGCCAGTACTTTTTTAACCAGCCGCTGACCAATAACCTGGAACGCATTGAAGTGATCAAAGGACCCGCCAGCGCTACTTTTTCCAGTGTTGATCCCGGCGGCAGTATCAATATGGTAACAAAAAAACCACTCACGGAAAACAGGAAACAGGTAAGCATCTCCACCGGCAGCTTCAGCACTATAAGAGCCGCACTCGATTTCACCGGTCCGTTGAACAAGGAAAAAACACTGCTGTACCGCCTGAATGTAGGATACGAAAACAGCAAAAGTTTCCGCGACCTGCAATACAAAAAAGCATATCTGATTTCACCTTCGTTTTCCTATGTGCCCAATCAAAGCACCAGCATGAACGTAGAGCTGGTGATGAATAACAGCAACTCCAGGCTGGACCGCGGACAAGCCATATTCGGGGCCATCGCCGGGCAAACCAACCTGAACAGCACGCCTGTCAATTTTAATATGGGTGGCAGCAACGACTATTTCAATACACAGGACCTGATGCTGATGATTAACGGCTCCCACGCCTTTACGTCAAAGGTGGTTTTCAATGTTGCCTACATGAAGCAAACCTGGAATGAAGACCTCTTCGAACACCGCACCACCAATGCGTTTGGCGTAGATGAAAACAATGCTCCTATCCCCACCTTAGCCGGCATGCGCGCCGTACAACGGCAACAGAAATGGAATACAGATAACCTCAGCGCCTATTTCAGCATCAACACCAACACCGGCGCTGTAAATCATAAGATCGTAGCGGGATACGACCGCATGAACACACAGAAGTACCGGGGCGGCGGCGAAAACTCTGCCCAGGGCTACCGGCTGAAAGATGGCACCATCGCCACACGCTACGACCCGGCAAAGAAAGAGCTCTATCTTTTTAAAACAATTAACGGCGTAAATGCACCGGTGCCTAATGTGGACTTCTTTAACCTGGCCAATCCCAGTTATACCATCCGTAACCTGGGCGATTATATTTTCGGCAGAACAGAAATTCCTCCCGCTTACTATCTCGTTAACGGCGTATACATCCAGGACCAGGTGAACTATCAGAAGCTCACTCTCACACTTGGCCTGCGGCAGGAATGGTATGAAGATTTCAGCAACTATAAACTTCCTAACGAAAAGAAAATTTCCCGGCAGAAATTGCTGCCCAGGATAGGTGTTACCTATGCCATCACACCTGATATAAACCTGTACAGCACTTACCTCCGCGGCTATCAGCCGCAGGGCAATACCTCTACACTGGTGGTGGTACCGCCGCCGGCAGGCACCAATTATAAACCGCTGGAAAGTGATCTTAAAGAGATCGGCGCAAAATCAACCTGGCTGAATGACCTGCTGATGGTGAACATCTCCCTTTTTGAAATCAATCAGAAAAATTTGCTGATGAATGCCAACGACCCTGAAGATGTGAACCGGCTGGTGGAAAGGGGCGCGCAACGCAGCCGCGGAGTAGAACTCGAAGCCTCGGGGTTTATCAGACCCAACTGGCAATTTAATGCGGGGTATAGTTTTGTGGATGCCATCATCCTCGAAGACTTAAATCCAAAACTAAAAGGTGAGCGCGTACAGAACACGCCCAAACACAGCGGCAGCCTGTGGACCCGCTATGATCTGGACGACAATAGCCTGTTAAAAGGAATTGGCTTTGGCGCCGGCATCCAATACAGCGGCAACAAATTACCGTGGTACATCCGCGATTTTACGCTACCCGCATACACTTTACTGGATGCCGCTTTATTTTATAGCCCGGCAAAAACAAGAATACAACTGGCATTGAATATCGGCAACATCCTGAATAAAACCTATTGGATAGGTGCGCAGAATTATCTCCGCCTCTTCCCCGGTTCTCCCAGAAATGTGATGTTCAACGCTACCTATAAATTCTGACCGCATGAAAACAATCTTTCTAATTGCAGGCAGCACCTGGAAAGCATCCTTCAGGAATAAAGCCACGCTGGCTCTCACCCTGATACTCGGACTCGCATTGTGCCTGGCAACATATATCGGGTGGCAGAACTTTAATATCCAGAATGGTCAGCGATTGAAATACAAACAAATCGTCCGCCAGCAATGGCTGGCCAAGCCTGATAAGCACCCGCACCGGATGGCCCATTATGGCTACCTCGCTTTCCGTGATAAACATGAACTGAGCTTTTTTGATTTTGGTATTGAAAGCTTCGCGGGCGTATCCATTTTCCTGGAAGCGCACAAACAAAATACCGTTAACTTCAGCGAAGCCGGCTTTTCCAATGGTATGCTTCGTTTCGGGGAAATGAGCGTGGCAATGGTGTTGCAGCTGCTTGTTCCGTTGCTGATCTTTTTTCTTGGGTATAACAGCATTTCCGCAGAACGCGAGAATGGTACGTTAAAAATACTGCTTTGCCAGGGCGTTAGCTGGCGGGCGCTGTTAACAGGAAAAATTGCAGGGATCATTGCCGTTAGCTTTACACTTTTTATCCCGGTCATTTTGCTCACCATTTTCATGTGGGCTATGCTCAGTCACTGGCAGGTAACGGCCGATGCAGCCATCCGTCTTTTATTACTGGTACTGGCTTATGCTGTTTACTTTATCATTTGTGCCGGTATTGCAGTGGTGGTATCCGCCGTTCACAAAACATCGAGGGCCGCTCTTACTACGTTGCTGGCCTGCTGGGTGTTCTTTACCATTGTGATGCCCAGGATTACGCAGGCTATTGGCGTTAAAGTGTATCCTTCTCCATCGAAAATTGAATTTGCGGCTGCCGTTGAATCAGACCTTCACCAGCAGGGGGATAGCCATAATCCGGATGATCCGCATTACGCAAAGTTCCGGGCAGATGTATTAAAACAATATGGGGTAAATGATGTCAAAGACCTTCCCTTTAACTACGGTGGCTATGTAATGGCTGAAGGGGAAAGGATTTCGGCGGATATTTATACCCGTCATCAGAAAGCGCTTACAAAAACATTTGAGCAGCAAAACAGTTTCCAGGTGGCAGCGGGCTACCTGAACCCGTTCCTCGCTATTAAGAATCTCTCCATGGCGCTCACGGCCTCCGACTTTAACACCTTTGCCGACTTCCAGGATCAGGCAGAAGTCTACCGCTACGGGCTCGCCCAGCGGATGAACAAATTGCAGAAAGAAAAGATCAGCAACACGCCCCCCGGAGAAAAGGATAAGCCTTTAACCATCAGCCGTGCCCACTGGGCGGAGCAGGCCGATTTTAAGTATGTGTTTAAACCGGTTAACCAGGTGATATCACATCACATCAGCACCATCGTTTCCCTGCTCTGCTGGTTAATAGCCTTGCTGGGATGCCTGCTGCTATCATCAAAATGGGTTAAAACTTTATAACAGCGAATATGGATCAACGTATATATTTATTGGAATGCAAGATCTTCTTCAGGAATAAAACACTGCTGACAGGGATACTCATCCTGCTGATCAGCGGGTTTGCCGGGTTGTATTTTGGAAAGAATTTTATAGAGAGACAGAAAGAGGTGATCCGCAAAGCGGAAAAACTACAGACCGAAAATACCGCCAGGAATATTAAATACTTTGGTAAAGAACTGGGACTGGTGTTATATCATACCAAATTTTCGATGGCCAATGAGCCGCGCAACTGGGCGGCTTTTTCCAATGGTCAGCGCGACATCAATCCTTATCTCATCGGGGTTACCACGCTGGGCCTGGAAGGGCAACTCTATGATACCGACCTTAACAACCCCACCACCCTGCTTCTGGGCAATATGGACCTGGCTTTTGTATTTATCTTCATATTTCCCCTTATCATCATTGCATTTACCTATAATTTACTTTCGGGAGAACAGGAATCCGGTATATGGGGGCTGCTTCGTTCGCAATCGGCCACTCCATTGAAAATACTATGGCGGAAGTTTGCCATAAGAATGGCCGCCATTTACCTGACAGCAATGGTATTGATGGCTACAGCGGGTGTTTACCTCCGGCTTGCAGCAGACCTTCGTTTGCTGACCGTAATCGTGGTATTGAGCCTGTACCTGTTGTTCTGGTTCGCGCTCTCCTTCTGGGTTATTTCGCGGGGGAGATCTTCCAGCGTGAATGCGGTTACACTTATTTCATGTTGGGTGGTGCTGAACATCCTTGCACCTGCTTTGGTGAATGTTTGGCTTACCCGGAAATATCCTGTTCCGGAAGCGCTGGAAACCGTGGTGATGCAGCGGGAAGGATATCATGAAAAATGGGATATGGACAAGCGTGTTGCACTCAATTCATTTTACCGGCATTATCCACAGTTTAAGAAATATCCATTCCCTGAGGAACTGGCGTTCAGCTGGTATTGGTACTTCGCCATGCAGCAAAACGGCGACGACCAGGCCGCACCCGGCGCGAAGTCCATGCAACACAAACTGGCGCAGAGAAACGATTTTACAAATGCCGTGGCGTTTATCCTTCCTGGTATTCAAACCCAGCTCACGCTGAATGGAATTGCCGGGTCTGATCTTCAGCAGCACCTGGATTTTCAGCAGGCGCTCAGAAATTATCACGAACAGCTTCGCCTGTATTTTTATCCGGCCATTTTCCAGGACCAGCCGGCTAAAAGTATCGACTGGAGCCAGTTCAAACTAAAGCACTATTATGAAGATGGGAGCGGCGCCATCTGGCAAAGTATTCTTTCGCTGGTGGTTTTCACTTCGCTGTTGTCGGGTATGACAATATATAATTTCAGAAAGAAGATGTACTGATAAAAGGGTTGTTCAGCTGCTGCCGTCACAAAGCGGATATCTTTTCCTGGTGTGCGGGTAAGGTAGTACCTTTATAGCTATGGCAAAAGAAAAAAACAAGCCGGTACCGGTAAGATTCGATTTAAAGCTGCTGGAATTACTGAAGGAAGAAGAGAAGATAGATACGCCCCAGCAAGCCTTAAACTTCCTGTCGAAGTTCTGGGAAAACAACCGGCCGGCAACCACCGATTTTGCAAATGATTTTAAAACGCTCACACCGGTTACACCGGTTGTAAAGAAAGAAAAAACAGATAAGGAGGACGCTTCCTCCCACCCTTCCGGGTTGTCAGGAATCGACCTCCTTATCTGGAAGGCGGAGCAAAGAGAAAAGAACAACGACCAGGAAATTTAACTATCCGCTAGTAACGCTTCTTGGGTTTAGGTATTACTGTACTGCTGCTGTTCAATGGCGGGGCCAGGAAAATACCGTTGGCTTTTTTATCGGTGGTTTCCGTCAGTTCTGCATCATAAGTGATCTTACCACGTTTTATTTCATAGAACTTCGACGGGATGTAATACATCGAATCGGCAGCGGGATAGGGTTTTGTAACATCACTGCCTCCAAATTCAAGGTTACCGTCACGATCCCAGTCTTTCACATCTGAACTCACTGCACTCAACAGGGAATCTGCCAGGGAATGGTCAATATTGAACACATACAACCGGTTCTTGTTTGGGCTCCCGTTTACTTCCAGGAAAAGAAAAACGGATTTACCGTTCTCCACCAGGCGGTTGCGTTTACTTTTGTAGTTAATAATGTCTTCATGCAGCACAAAGGCTTTATTACCATTCACGAAAATAGTTCCCTTGTACACGGTGATCAGCTGTTGCTGGCTGCTGGTAAAATGTAGTTCATTAGCGGGTTTCTGAGCCATCGCTGGCAGATAAACAGAAAGTAACAGGCATAGTTTGAATAGATGGCGCATCGTAATTTTTTATACTGAAAATTAATAATAATTCTTTAGTAGTGCTAAAATAGTCTGGTTAAAAGCTATTTATTAACAGACCTGCACTTTTTTACTGTAGTGGTAAAATACTACCTTCGGTAACACAACCACCATCTACAGGATGATTGAAATAAAAGATCTGGACCATAGCCCGTTTTCCGACAAACCGCGGCGCATCATGAAGTATGTATTGGTTTACTGTACAGCAGGAAAACTAAATGTACAGGCAGATCATACTGTATTTAACCTGAAACCGGGCGACGTTATCACTATTACCTCCGGCCAGGTACACAGTATCCAGCCGGCCCCGAAAGCCAAAGGATTTGTGCTGGAATTTACACTGGATTTTTTCTGTAAAGATGATAAGGATATTGAACTCATTTTTCACAACGGACTTTTCTGCCACTTCGCCATGAATGAGGTAATCCCTGTGGATAAAGATATCATGGAAACACAACTGGCCCTCATCCGGGAAGAATTACAGGAGCTGCCTTACCAATACCTTATTTCCGTGCATAGCCGCGTGGCCCTGATACTGGTGTCCATCAACCGGGCAAAGGTGCAACGTGGCGATGAGATCTGGAAACCGGAAGCGCTATTCCTGAGGTTCCTGGAAGCCGTAAGGGATAATTTTGAGCATAACTATACCCTCGCACAATTTGCAAAGCTGCTCGGCACTACGGAGGCTAAACTCAATGAACTGGCAAAGCTCCATGCCGGGAAAACAGCCCAGAACGTGATTTACGGCCTTGTTACATCTGAAGCAAAACGAATGCTTACCTATGGCGATCTGTCTGTAAAAGAAGTCGCCTATAAACTCGGCTTCAACGACCCTTTCTATTTTTCCAACTTCTTCAAAAAACAAACACAGATCTCCCCCAAACTTTATAAAGAACAGTTCGCCGGGTAAATATTACATGCTTTTTGCAGGATTCTCTATTCCCAGGGCTACCTATAAATCCCACCTTTGTATCAGTTAAACAACTGGTACATGAAAACTTATCAACACATCGCTTCCCTGCTACTCCGGCTTGCACTGGCAACAGGCTTCTTATCTGCAGTAGCAAGCAGATTGGGTTTATGGGGGCAACAGTCATCGGGATGGGAAAAGTTCCTGCAGTATACCGCCCAGGTAAATTCATTCGCACCCAAAAAAATGATCCCTGCACTGGCGGTAACCAGCACTATTCTTGAAACATTGCTGGGCATTTTACTGCTGCTGGGGTTCAAAACGTCGCTGGCGGCCACCGGCGCCATGATGCTTACCTGCCTGTTTGCGGTTAGCATGACCTACTCCTTCGGGCTGAAAGAACCCCTGGACTACTCCGTTTTTACTTTCAGCGCAGCCGCTTTCCTTTTAGCTACCATGCCCGCAGGCAAATGGAGCATTGATCAATACTTAACCAAATAAAAAATAAAATCATGAACACTGATATCAATCACTACATCACTAAAAGTAACCAGGTTGAATGGCAACCACTCGTAGAGAAAAATATTCACTATAAAGGAATATTCGTGAAGTCGCTCCGGTACGACGAAGCCGCCGGACGCTCTACAACCATCCTGCTCAAGTTTGAGCCCGGCGCCCATTATCCGTATCATAACCATCCGGGAGGTGAAGAAATCTTTGTGCTGAGTGGCGATGCCGTACTGGAACATACCACCTTGCTGGCGGGCGACTACCTCTATACACCACCGGGCTTCCGGCACTCTGTTACCAGCAACACCGGATGCGTGCTGTTCTTTGTGATCCCGGAGGAAGTGGAGATCCTCCCTTAGTTGATAAAGCCAACCGGGAAAAGCACCTCTTCAAATCTCTTTGAAAGATCATATAAGTCTACTGATCCTAAATTTGTTAAAATGATGATCGTGTATTGCTGTTTGGGGTAATAGTCGTTCATGGCATGCCATCCTGAACTATCTCCGGCATGCCCGATACTGTAATAGCCCTGCTTATCAGTGGTTATCCAGATATAACCAAAGTGAGTATGCTCCCATTGAGAAGTATACCTGGCCGTCATTTGCGCCAGGTATTCTTTATTCAGTATTTCACCTGAAAATACGGCTTTATCAAAACGATACAGATCTGTTACGCTGCTCCAGGCCCCGCCCGCCGACAGCGGGATAGCACCATTGTCGTAATTATAAGGGATACGTTTATATCCGGCCGTATCTGTTTTACGATAACCAATAGCATAACCCCGTTGGCCTTCATCCAATTCCCCATAAGCAGTAAAATTGGTATTCACTAACCCCAACGGCTCAACGAATCGCTTCCTGATATAATCCTGGAAAGACATACCCGTAATCTTTTCTATGATCGCCCCAAGTACAATACAATCACCGGTTGAATAGAGACAACTATCACCTGGAGTGTATACCAATGGTAACCCTCTCATAAAAGGTAACATATCCGTGCAGTTCTTCACGCCTTCATAGCTGAAGTTCTTTGCTTTAAAGAAATCATCCAACCCCGCCGAATGAGTAAGCATCTGGTGGATAGTGATCTTATCTCCACCGGCAAATCCCTTCAGGTATTGCCCGAGGGTATCCGTTACTTTTAATTTACCTTCCTGCGCAAGACAGGCAATAGCCATTCCTGTAAAGATCTTCGACCCTGATGATAAGCTAAACTTCGTATCGGGCGTATTTTTTATTCTATGTTCCCGGTCGGAATAGCCATAACCTTTGGAAAGCAATACACCCGACCGGTCTGCGATGAGCACTGCCCCTGAAAACTGGTCCTGCCGGGCCATTTCAGTCAGGATGCTGTCTATAGATGCCACCCTTTCCGGCTGCCCATTTACATGAACCGCCACCAGAACCGCTATAAGTGTAATGACTATTTTCTGCTTCATTTTTTATCTGAAGAGTTGTTCATCAATCCGCTCTTTCTGCCTTAGGTGATGTCTCATGTGCATCTCCGCAAACTGAAGCCATTCCAGCGAATTAAAAAAGAGCAAACCCGGATGTTCGGTTTTTCCACCTGCCGTTGAAAAATCGATAGCATTCACCTCCTGCTTTAAACGCAACAGGCCCTGCAATAACTCCTCTTTACTTTGGGGTTGTCTTGAATAAGGATCATTGGAGGGGTTTCCTAACAACATATCCGGGAAGGCATTATTGGCAAACATCACTTTGGCATGTTTGTGCATGGCTTTATCATGGTTGGCATTGTCCAGCAAGGCAGCTCGCATTTGCTCCACAAAATAGCCGGTATCTGCTATAATGTGCAGGTATACCTGTCCCAGCGACCAGGCATCCTCGCGGGGTTTCCGGCAAAGCATCTCCAACGTGTAGTCGTTGAGGTGAGCCATCCATTTTTCAATCGTTTCATTGAAATGCTGGCGTAAAGCGACTTGGTTTGTTTCCATTACTGATTTCTATAGTGGGAAGCTACCATTTTTTTCAGATGTCTGCCTGCCTGTTGTCTCTTTTTTTCAACCACATCTCCTTTCTTTCCTGTAATACCCTTCGTCCGTAGTCGGTAAAGTATTGGTGCCGGATGAGGAAGGCATCATTCATGCGGTTCCATTCCTCATCCGTAAAACACCGGAACAGGCAGCCCGCCCATTCCTCCCGGAGCAGCGCTTCTTCTTCCTGGTAATTATCCTGCGACAGGTGGTAAAGGTCCGCATCACAAAGCACTTCTTCCATAAGCGTTAAAGGATGCTGCGGCATTTTGGTGGCTTCAATGCAGGCCAGTACCTGCTGTATGGCTGCGTCGGGCATCCCGTGTTCTGTCAGGTATTGCCGCGCTATCTTTTTGCTTTCCTCTTCATGGCCTATGTAAGTATAGCAATAACCTGCATCATGAAACCAGGCGGCTATCTGCACCAGTTCCAGCTGGACGGGTGTAAGCCCGCTGGCGGCGCCTATTTCAACTACTGCCGCTACCACAGTGCGGGTATGGGCTATGGTGTGAAACGAAACCGGCGCCGCCAGTCCCCTGTTCAGTAATGAACTGATATATCCTTCTATCTCCCCTAACAGGTCAGTCTTATTGGAATACATAACATATCAATTTTGTACAAAGACGTATAACCGCACCGGTACCCCTACTCTTCCATCCTGTTTTTCAATTTGCCTAACAGGGCATATGCGCCCTGAACAACAATCTTTGTTTTCAGCCAGTCGGTACTGTCCGGCAGCAATGCTACTTTGCCATTTTCCCGGTCGCCGGCGGTTACCCGTACCAGGTGGAAACTGTTTTCATCTGCTGTCGTAAACACGTACTCCTTACCATTATAACGCACCAGCGCGTCTTCTGGTACAATTGCGGCTGGTTTATTATCCAGTTCAAATACGGCGTTCAGGAACATACCCGGCAACAGGTGCAGCATCTGCTTTTCAAAATGGCAATGCAACACGCCGCTCCTGTTTTCATCCACGTTGCGGGTCACCAAAATGGTTTCCACATCGTACCACTCGTCCGGTTTATCCACCAGGCTTACTTTTCCATGCATGCCCTTTTTAAAGGAGTTGATATTCTTTTCAAACACCGTAATAGCGGCATGGATATCGTCAGGGTTTACCAGTTCAAACAATACATCCGCGGGATTTACATATTTGCCGATGTTCACATTCACTTTGCTCACATAACCATTGATAGGCGCATAAATGGGCACTACGCCGGATATGGTGCCGGGGCTTAGTTTATCCGGGTTAATGTGAATGATCCGCAGCTTGGCGGCGAGCGATTGTATCATCACCTCCTGCGTATTGTATTCGCTGAGGGCAAGCTGGTAGCTTTTCTTACTGGTAGCATCGGCCTCGCTCAGTTCCCTCTGGCGTTGCATATCTGTGGCCAGGTATTGCATTCTCGCCTTTGCTGTGAGGTAATCCTGCTGTAACTGCACATAGGCCGGGTCTTCCATCACAGCAATTACCTGTCCTTTGGAAATCGGGGACCCTGGCAGCAGGGTGGTACTTTTTAAATATCCGCCCAACGGAAAGCTCACCGAAATGAGGCTTTGCGGAGGCACATCTACGGAGCCGGTGGCCCGTATAGTAGCGTGTGTAGTGCCTTCCTGCGCGGTAGCGGTTACAATGCCTGCGTTCTTCTTCTGTAAACTGTCGAGCATCACCACGTTCTGTTCTGATGCTGCCGGTGCGGATGATGTGGAAGCTGCTGTTTCGCTCTTTTGCTTACAGGCAACTGCCGTAACCATCAGCACACTATATATCAATAACTTTTTCATGCCGCTAATTTTGATTGGATGACAATAAATATTCGAGCTCAATTTTCCGCAGGTTCAGTTCCTTTACGGCGTCCAGGTACTCGCTTTGCAGGGTAACGGCGCTGTTAATCAACGTTCCCCATTCTATATAGCTGATCTCTCCGTTCTTATAGGTAAGATTAGCCGTTCTGATCATAATCTCTGCCTGTCGCAACGCGCTGCCGGTATAGTAATCCACCGCCTGCTGGTATTTCAGGTACTCACTGTGGTTCTGCTGCAATTGCGCCCACAGCCTGGTGGCGGCCACTTCCGACGACAATGCCGCGATATCTTCCATACGTGTAGCCGCCTTTATTTTTGCCCGCTGCGTTCTGGCAAAGATGGGAATACCCACACCTATCTGCACCGTGGAAAAACGGGTGCCGCTGCCGTAATAATGATCCACCTGGCTTCTATCCATCTGCCAGCCTATGATCGACTGGTTAGAATACCCCAGGTTCCAGTCCGGCAGCAGCTTTGCTTTTTCCAGTTGTGTATTCCCTGCCGCAATCCGCTGCTGCTGCTGGTAAAGCTGTAGCACCGGGTGCTGCGCCAGCAAAGTGGTATCATACAACACCACATTTGCGTTCAGTGTATCCGTGGCCGTTATAGCGCCGCGTTCATTCAGCAAAGTGGCTAATTGTACACCGGCAACTTTCTCATCGGCGTAAGTCATCCGCAGCATCATTTTTATCTGGCTGGCCTGGTTCTCCAGAGATGTTTTTTCCAACAGGTTGGTTTCTCCTTTCTCAAAACGCAGGGCGGCTACTTTGGTATACCGGGAGTAGGTGCTGTCCATTTTCTCCAGCAATAACCGCCGGCTGTTGATGTATTGCAGTTGCAGGTACGCCTGTTTCACCAGCCGGATAATTTCAGCTTTCTGTAAAGTGGTTTGCCATTGTGCTCCCAGCCATTCCTGTTCAAAAACATTCTTTTGTTTTTTGTATAAAGCAGGAAGAGAAAACCCCTGGGCAATAGTAAACTTATTATCAAAAGAAGTGCTGTTAATATTTCCCAGTTCCCCGGTAACAGTGGTTCTGGCCGGATCTACGGAGGAATGCCGCAATGCCTCGTAATAAGATTCCTGCAAACGTCCCAAAGCTATCTGCCGGTTTTGTTCTACCGCGATATGAAGCGCATTCTGCAGTGACAGCGGCTTAGCCTCCTGTGCTTGCAGCAAACCAGGACAAGCCAGTAATAGTACTACCAGCGGAACGGCAACGGCCTTCGCATTGGGCGGCCGCCATCCTTTTTCCGCCAGGTAATACAGGCAGGGCAACACCAGTAAGGTGAGCATGGTAGCAGTAATGAGTCCGCCTATTACCACGGTGGCCAACGGCCGTTGTACTTCCGCACCTGCGCCCTGGCTCAGCGCCATCGGCAGGAAGCCCAGCGATGCCACGGTGGCCGTCATCAGCACGGGTCTTAACCGGTCGTGCGTGGCCTGTAAAATGATTTGCATGATATCTGTCATACCTTCTTTTTTCAACTGGTTCATTTCTCCTATCAACACAATCCCGTTTAATACCGCTACGCCAAAAAGCGCTATAAAACCAACGCCGGCGGAAATGCTGAAAGGCATTCCCCTCAACCAGATCGCCAGCACTCCTCCAATAGCAGATAAAGGAATGGCCGAAAAAATAAGCACACAATATTTCAGGTTACGGAATGCAAAAAACAACAGGAGGAAGATCAGCAGCAGCGCCACGGGCAGTGCTATAGCAAGACGCCGGGTAGCATGTTGCAGGTTCTCATATTGTCCGCCGTAAGTAACGTAGTAACCCGCAGGGAATTTTACATGGTTGCCCACCTTACGTTGCAACTCCTGCACAATGCTCTGCACATCCCTTCCCCGCACGTTAAAGCCCACGGTGATCCTCCGGCGGGCGTCTTCGCGCTGGATCTGGTAAGGGCCATCCTGGAGCTCAATAGCGGCCAGCATATGCAGCGGCACTTGTTGTCCGCCGGGCAGGCCCACCAGCAGGTTGCCTATTTCGTTGATATCCCGGCGCTGCCGGTCGTCCATGCGGATTACCAGGTCGTAGCGTTTGTCCGCTTCAAACACCAGGCCGGCTACGGCGCCGGCATACGCCGCCTGCAATGTATTATTGATGTCATTTACCGATGCCCCAAAGCGCGCAATCGCTTCCCGGTTGTAGGTCACCACCAGCTGTGGAATACCCGTCACCGTTTCTGTATAAAGATCCGTAGCCCCGTTAATAGATTGTATTACTTTGCCCAGTTTATCGGCATAAGCTGAAAGCGTGTCCAGGTCGTCGCCAAAGATCTTGCATACCACATCCTGCCGCGCGCCGGTCATCAGTTCATTAAACCGCATCTGCACCGGGAACTGGAAGCCGGTGGCAATACCGGGTACTTCTTCCAGTGCTGCACTCATTTTTCCTGCCAGCTCCGGGAAGGAAGTGGCGCTGGTCCATTCCTTTTTTGGTTTTAATATTACCATCATATCAGCGGCTTCCATCGGCATAGGATCGGTCGGTATTTCACCGGAACCTATTTTGGTCACCACTTTCTGCACCTCGGGGAATTTATCCAGCAGTACCCGCGCGCTCTTCTGCGTGGTGTTGATGGTATTGGTTAAAGAAGAACCCGTGAGCAGCCTTGTATCTACCGCAAAATCCCCTTCCTCCAGCTGCGGGATAAACTCTCCGCCCAGCGACATCAGCACCGGGATGGCAGCAGCAAATAATACAAATGCCAGTCCTACTACCAGCCGGGGCGTACGCAATACTTTCTTCAGCAAAGGATCATAAAACCGCTGCACGGCACGCATCATTTTATCCGCGAAGCTCTCTTTATGACTTAACTTTTTATTTAACACCAGTGCGCCCATCATCGGCACATAGGTAAGTGATAAAATAAATGCACCGATGATAGCAAAAGACACTGTTTGCGCCATTGGCCGGAACATCTTTCCTTCGATGCCCTGGAGGGAAAGTATAGGGAGATAAACGATCAGGATGATGATTTGCCCGAAAGCCGCGCTGTTCATCATGGTTTTGGCAGAAGTTTCTACTTCATTGTCCATCTGCTCCTGCGTCATCAGGGTGGTTCCGCGCAGGGAGGCGCCTTTGGTGAGCTTATGCATCACCGCTTCGATAATGATTACAGCGCCATCCACCAGCAAACCAAAATCGAGCGCGCCGAGGCTCATCAGGTTGCCGCTCACCCCAAAGAGGTTCATCATGATGATGGCAAACAGCATTGCCAGCGGGATTACGGAGGCTACAATCAGCCCGGCCCGGATGTTGCCCATGAATATCACCAGCACAAAAACCACGATGAGCGCTCCTTCCAGCAGGTTCCTTTCTACAGTGGAAATAGCATTATCCACCATTTTGGTACGATCCAGGAAGGGTTCAATGATCACGCCTTCCGGCAGTGTTTTTTCAATTTCTTTTACCCTGTCTTTGATGCCTCTTATTACCGCAGCGCTGTTTTCTCCTTTCAGCATCATCACTATAGCGCCGGCTACTTCTCCTTCGTCGTTATACACGGTAGCGCCATACCGCACGGCATGGCCCTGCTGCACTTTAGCCACGTCCCTTACCAGCAGCGGCACGCCGCCGTTTACCTGCTTCACCACAATATTGTTGATGTCCCCGATATTTTTGGCGAGGCCCTCGCTCCGGATAAAAACCACGTTCGGGCCTTTTTCAATGTAGGCGCCGCCGGTGTTCTGGTTGTTATCCCGCAGACTTTTAAATACATCCGCTACCGTTAGACCGAAACTTTTAAGTTTATCAGGGTCAATGGCTACTTCATATTGCTTTACCATGCCGCCAAAGCTGCTTACATCGGCTACGCCTTCCACACTCAGAAGCTGACGCCGTACAATCCAGTCCTGGATATCCCGCAGGGCCATCAGGTCATATTTGCCTTCATAGCCGGGTTTGGGCTTCACCACATACTGGAATATTTCCCCCAGGCCGGTAGTTACGGGCCCCAGCTGCGGATCTCCCATGCCCGGAGGGATCTGCGGACGCACCTGTGCCAGTCGCTCGCTGATCTGCTGCCGCGCCCAGTAAACATCCGTATTATCATTGAATACAATGGTCACCAGGCTAAGCCCGAAACGGGAAAAGCTGCGTTGCTCAATAATGCCGGGCACATTCCGCGTGGCCTGTTCTATAGGAACGGTGATAAAACGCTCCACATCCGGCGCACCAAGACTCGGCGCCGACGTGATCACCAGCACCTGGTTATTGGTAATATCAGGCACCGCATCAATAGGCAGGCGTGTTACCGAATAACTACCCCAGCCGATCAATGCCAGTACAAACAACAGGATGATCAGTTTATTCCTGACAGAAAAATGAATGATCTTATTTAACATGATTATCTATTGGGCTACATGAATACAACAGCATAATGGCCCGCAAATACAGCATACGCTGCACCTGCAAGGCACGCGCCGGTCAGTTAAATGGGATAACACACCCAAAAAACTTTCCCGCATGCGGCCATAGGCGGCATTATACCGGTTTCAGAAAAAACAAAAACCTGAATTGTATGATATCGTTATGCCCGGGGAGGCTGGAAAATGCTGTGAGAAAGGAGACAAGGAGGTATCTCGTCATTTATTATTTTCCGTTTTACCGGTACCTGGGTAGGCACTTTAAACGATAATTGTGGTAAGATAGGTAAAATGCTCGGTGGCGTAAGCGTGAAAAAATATAAACAGGTTTTGAACGGTAACTCCATATCCTGCCTGTAGTCTGCATCATATGGCTGAGGGTCCACGTAATGCATCCTGAAAAAAGAGGCGATGGTAATGCCGGGGCTTTCACCCTTGTGCTTTATATAATGCTCCACCAGCAGCGGCAGTTTTAACACCTGCCCTGCTTCGGTAGTACCCAGCAGGTAGAGAGCCATTAAAAATATAGCGACGGCTTTTTTCACGCCCTAAAGTTATAAAAAAAAGTAAGACGAGGGTATTCATCTTCCGGGACTAACATATTAATACAAGAAAATATAGCCGATATACAAGTATAAGGCTGCTTTCCGGCAGGCCCAAGGCATATCCCGGCTGGCGCCATTTAGGGATAACCCGTAGATAAGCCGTATATGAGCCGTATATAAGCCGTAGATAACTTGTACCTATAGAAATACGGCTTATCTATGGTTTGTCGCTATCTTAACTACGGGTATAATATGAAACATGGGGGTATCTTCCGTATTTCAGCCTGCCGGCGCTATTATCGGAGAATCGTGGTCCGGGTACTTTAAGGGGTTATCCGTGATGGGGCCGGTCTTATCGAAGCCGGCCGCTCCATTGATGCCGTGGATGCTATCCAACCGCCGGTTCCGGCGCGCAGCATCAAAAGGAAACTCTTTGGTAAAAAAAGTATTTAAAATACGAAGGCGTCTTACAACATAACATTGTAAGACGCTTTTTTTATACGGCAAACTTATGGGGCCTTCATTCGTTTTAATAACCTATTACGGGAAATTTTCTCCGCCATGAAACGACGTTGTGAATTAACTGCCACAAATTATATGCCCGACCCTATACATTCCAAACGCCTTCTGCAGCAGTTTTCCGGGCGTATTCGGAGAAGTCGCGTGGGGCGCGGCCCAGCGCGCGTTGCACGCCATCGCTGAGATGGGCATTCCTGCCATCCAGTACTTCGGTAAATAAATAGGTGACCAGCCAGATGAAGTCATCCGGGATATTGTATTCAACGAGCATGGCTTTGTATTCTTCCACCGGTATAGCCTGGTATTGAATGGGTCTGCCCGCAGCGGTGGCAATTTCCCGGACGGCCTCCTCAAAGGTCATCATACGCGGACCGGTGAGTTCATACACCTGGCCGTTATGGTCTTCTGTGGTAAGCGCCGCAACGGCTACATCTGCGATGTCTTCCACATCAATAAACGGCTCTGCCACGTTTCCGGCCGGGAGCGCTACATGGCCGGCCCGCAGTGGATCTATAAGGTATCCTTCACTGAAATTCTGGTTAAACCAGGCACACCTGACGACGGTCCAGCTGATGCCGCTGTTCATAACAATCTGCTCGCATGCCTGGGCTTCCTTTTCTCCCCGGCCGGAAAGCAGCACTATTTTCTTCACGCCGCTTTTTATAGCTGTTTGGGTAAGAGCACGCACTTTATCCACTGCGCCGAGTATGGCAAGATCCGGATGATAGCTGAGATATACGGCGTCAATGCCCTGTAAGGCGGGCTCCCAGGTGGTTTTATCTTCCCAGTCAAAAGAAGGATCGGCAGAACGTGATCCGATACGTACGGGCCAGCCTTTTTCTTTGAGTTGTGCGGCTACCCTGCTGCCGGTTTTACCGGTGCCACCTAATACGAGTACAGTTTGTTTTGTAGTATTTGCTGTTTTCATGATCTATTTTTTCTCAAAACTACTATGGGGGTAAGCCGGAAAATAGAACAAAACCGACACCGCGATATTTTTTTGTAACCATGCGTGCAGCAACAGGTGTGCTGCCCTTTCTCTTTAAAGCAATACCTGTAATTCTTTTACATCAGATCTTTATGTTTCTGTCCCCACTTTTCGAGGTGTTTGATGATGGGTTTCAATTCGTATCCGATAGGGGTTAGTTCATATTCTACCCGTGGTGGCACTTCCGTGTAAACGGTTCGTTTCACAATTTTGTTCTCCTCCAGTTTCCGCAGTTGCAGAGTCAGCATTCGTTCCGTTATGTTGGGCAACTTCTTCTTCAATTCACCGAATCGGAGTTTTCCGCCTATCAACCAGGAACAAATTACCAATGCCCATTGTCCGCCAATAATGTTTGCGGCATAAGCTTCTGAACATTCATCGGCTAATGCCTGTTTGTTGGCAAAGTTTGTGGATGTTTCTTTTATCTTAGACATTACTTACATTTTTTATAGTACGTTACATTGGGTTGCTACCCCACAAAATTAAGGCTATGCATTTTATCTTTGCGTCAAATAATTTTAAGCTTTGATAAAATGAAGACATTAGTAATCATCATCCATCCTGATATGGAAAATTCGGTTGTTAACAGGAGATGGATGGAAGAATTAAATAAATTTCCCGAGAGATATACAGTTCACCGGTTGTACGAAGTTTATCCTGATGAAAAAATTGACGTAGCAGCTGAACAAAAACTGGTAGAGCAATATGACAAAATTGTATTTCAGTTTCCATATTACTGGTTCAATTGTCCGCCGCTTTTCAAGAAATGGCTGGATGAAGTTTTGACTCACGGATGGGCCTACGGAAGTAAAAGCGGTTACAAGGTTTCGGGAAAGAAAATTGCCCTGGCTATCTCATTGGGGGTGGATGAACATGAATATGGCCCAACAGAAGTATACAAATATACCCTGGAAGAATTAACCCGTCCATTTGAGCTGACTTTTGAATATATAAAAGCCGATTACAAACCGCTGTTTGCATACTATGGGATTGAGTACAATTCTTCTGCCGAATGGATTGAGAAAAGCGTTCCCCTGTACCTGGATTTCTTAAATGCTTTATAAAGATCTTACTTATTGCTCCGGGTTTAATACTCATTTCCCGCAGGGTATTAACCCGGAGCTCCTTGTTATTTCAATGCTTTTTTGGGGAAGCCGGTATATTATTTCTGTCAACTTATTATATTTACCCTCAATTACCCAACCGCTGCTATCCCGAACTGCTCATGAAAAAAACTATTACCCGCGGAAACATGTTCCGTCAGCTGAAGGCTGACCTCGGAGGTAAGGACTCTTACCGCGGGGTTACGCTTACCTATACGTGGCTGGCAAATCAGTTTGGTCACTTCTCTCTGGGGTTTATTCCCGCTTTCATTTTATACCTGGTGCTGAAAAACCGCATGGAGGAAACGCGTGCCGCACTTACCGCTGCCTGGAGCATCAGCGCCGTATGGCTGGTATTTGAGGCCATCAACTTCCTGTGGCCACTGACCTTTGGGAAAAAAGGCGGTGTAAAGTCTTATATATTTCAGCCCGCCTGGGGAAATGTGGCTTTTGATACCATCACCGACCTGTTGTTTTTCTGGCTGGGCGCATTTTTTTGTTCCCTGCTATGCAGAGATACCACGGTGGCCAGAGTGGTAGTTATAGTAACTGCCGCTTTACTTGTGTATCCTACCTATTACTGGTACCTCACCAAAATGTACCTGCAAACACCCGGCTATCCGTTTCAGTTCCGGCTGAGCCAGTGGAGTACAGAGCAGATTGCCCCGGAAGATATTGATCTGATCAGGCGTTTCCTGGACAGCAATACACAGGGCATGCACCTGTTCCTGTTTGGACCCAAGAACAGCGGCAAAACAAGTTTGAGCGTGGCCATAGCTACCGAGTTATCCATCCGCCACTATTCCGCGGTGTATACGTCTGCCATGAAGCTTTACTGCATGTTTTATGAACAGGACGATGACTCCACCGCCGATGTGCTGTGGACCTGGCGCAAAGCTTCCATACTGGTGATAGATGATATAAACCCCGGCAACCCGGTGAAGGAAGACCTGATCACATCCGACCGCTTCCTCAGCTTTGTGGATGGCTCCTCTACCAACGACATTAACAGGACCGCACTGAAGGATACCAATGTTATCTGGGTATTGGGCAATGACGATCAGGACCGTAAACTATCTGCCACCTGGCAAAACATGCTGCACAGCATAGGGGTGGAACGGGAAAAGATGCTTTCACTCAACCTGGAGCGGTATGTCCGGAAAAACAAGGCGGCTAAGGCAGAATATGATTTGCAAATGCAAAGCTGATGAGATGGGTCAGGCTTTTTACGTTGAAACGTTTATACATCGGTAAAATCCTCTTTTCGATAGCCGACTGCGATACGCCAAACCGGGCGGCAATTTCCTTGAAGGAATAACCCTCAGCCACCAACGAAAGGGCGTCTTTCTCTTTTTCAGAGATGGCGTAATACCGGAACAGCTGCTTGTTCAGCTCCTCTTCAAACTCGGATTTTTCCGGTCCGTATGCGGCATAGCGCATCACGTTTCCGAATTTAATGCTCTCATTTTTCTGGGAGTGGCCAATGATGCTGGTCACCTTCCCCTGTTCTGTGGTAAATACGCCCACTTTGCTGATGAGGGGTACCGGCGTACCGTTTTTATGGATCTTTTTTAGTTCGATGGTAAAGCTGTATGGTTCATCGCCAATAAATTTATTGTGCAGGAACATCAGGGCTTTATCGTTCAGTTCATTGGAAAAAGGGGCATATTCGGGTGCCGTGATATTTACAATGGTGAGCATGCTGATTTCATTATCCGCATAGCCGAGCAGTTCCTCCCAGCCATCAGCATACAGCATCTTATTTTCTTTAAACGAATAAATATAGATGGCTTCATCCGCAAACCGGCGGATCGTATTTTTAAAATGCAATGCCTCCGGGCTGGTCAGATCAGCCGGAACATCAGTTATAAATCCTTTCGAGTAACTACCAAACGCCAACTTATCAGGATGCATCTTTTTGATCGTAAAAATAATAAAGAATCGCATAACCTGCGAATTTTCGCAGTTGATTGCCTGGTTTCCGCGCTATACTTTTGCCCCTGTAATACAATCCTTTATGGATTAACAAGAAGAATAGCTGATGGCCTTTTATCCGGAGATCCCATCAAACACATACCTGGCAACGGTTTGTAATAATGATGGCATCTCGGTAACACCCCAATTTTAGTTTTTAATAGTGTGTCTTAACGTCGTTGTTCGTAACCCGGCCCCATCAATAAATACAATGTTCCCCAGACCGGTGCAGTAATACAGAGCTGCACCGGTTTTTTTATGGAGATACCAATAATTATTTTACTTTTTTACTTACCAGCTGCCCCAGCTCCTTTCCTGCTTTAGCATAGGCATCGGCAATCCGGAGTCCCATATCAAACTGTCCTTTTCCTCCTTTCATATCATTCATCATAATTTTACAGATAGATTTTTTCAGGTTGTCCCTGTCAAATATTTCAATCTCCAGGTTCACCGCCGCCTTTTGCGAGGAAACGGCTACATTATAGCCCACCTCAATGAATTTTGTCCGCACAACCATCAGATATTTACTGGCAGAATCTTCTGTAAGCTTAATGTCGCCATATTTAGTAAACAGCTCTGAGAATTTGGGTTCATAATGTTGTTTCCTGTCGGCAAACCAGCTTTCTATCCATTTGTCGCCCGTTCCTGGCTCTTTGGCATCTCTTTCCGCTTTTTTTCTTTTGAGATAGTTCGCTTCTTTGCCTTCTGTCCCTACGGTTAATTTATTGTAATCAAAGGATACGCCCAGTTCGGTAACGTCCTTCAGAAAATCAAGTTTACCTTTTACAAGGTCTTGTGCTTTTAACTGGTTTGCTGTCATCATAACTGCCATTAACAGCAACAGAGTAAAGATTTTTTTCATACAGTAAGAGATTTTTTTTGTAGAAAATATAGGTAACCGGAAGGCTTACAAACATTCCGGCAACAAACGTAAGTTCTAAAATGCATTATTCCTTCTCCGCCCGGAAGGTACCATTAGGCTGAATGGAAGTTAACGCCACCACTTTGTCTTTATCATCCCTGATAAACTTTACTTTAAACTCTTTCAGTCCCTTAATACGGAAAGTACTGTTATCGATCGCTTCCAGGGTATATACCGGTTGTCCGGGCACCACCATTGTGAGCACCTGGGTATCCGATAGTTTGATCTGGATAGGCACGGAAGCCAATTTGTAGGCGCCCACAAACGGCGTCAGTGAGGCGGCCGATAATACCACCTGTTGCGGCACGCGGTCAAATATCACCGGATCGCCGGACGGGTCGTAGGCAAAACTCAGCCGGTCAATTTCCCCGCTGTTATTCATGAGGAATTGTACTCTTACATTCGACTTATACTTTACATCAATCACACTGTCTGCAGCATCATAAGGAGAGAAAATGTTATAGTCTTCCTGGTTCAGGTACCACGTTACATCAGGGAATGTGGCAAACAGGGAATCTTTCTTCACAGAAATTTCAAAGTTACCATAAGCATCATTTTTAAACACCCCGGCAAACGCTGTCACCGGGTGCGTAGCAGGATGCGGCTTAAACGCTGAATCTCTGGACGGCGCTGGATCATCCTCTTTTTTACCGGGCTTATTTTTAGGTTTGGTGTCGGCCGCAATGCCCAGCAGCCGGTCGGTGATCAGGTTCGTCACCTTTGTAGGAATGGCGGAATTATTCTGGTTGCTCAGCACCACGATGCCAATGCTATCTGTAGGATAAAAGGTAGTTAATGCGGTGAAGCCATCTATATTCCCGCCGTGCTCCACGCGATAATGACCACGATAAGAAAGCAGCATCCAGCCAAGTCCGTAATTGGCAAACTGGATATACGGTGTTTGCTTATCCGGTTCACCGCCCGGAATCACCATCTGGGAAGAAATGGCCTCTTTCACATAATCTGCCGGGATGATTTCTTTCCCGTGGTACTTCCCGCCATAGATCCAGGTGATGAGCCATTTCGACATATCCATTACCGTGCTGTTGATGGCGCCGGCCGGCCCCATTGCCACTATAGGGTGATATTTCATTTCCTTAATGCCGTTTTCCTTACTGAACTGGTATCCGCGCGACGGCTCGTCAGCAGCCGCCAGGGCAATAGTACCGATGGAAGATTCGCTCATGCCCAGTGGCTGAAAAATGCGGCTGGTAATATTCTGCTCCCACGACTGTCCCGTTAACCGCTCTGCTACCATTCCCTGCACCATAAACATAAAGTTGTTGTATTGCCAGCGGGCGCGTAAAGGCGCATTGGGTTTCATGAAGTGCATGCGCTTCAGCAGCGAGTCTCTCGAATCCGTTTCAAAAAGATACCATGCCAGGTCGTAACGGGAAAAACCCGTGCGATGGCACATCATATCACGCAAGGTAACCTGGGTATTGAGATAGCTGTCGGCAAAATCCAGTGCGGGCAGATAGGTCGTTGCCGGTTTATCAAAATCAACCTTCCCTTCCTGGCGCAGGTCGCCGAGTAAGGCGCTGGTAAATGCTTTGGTACAGGAGCCAATGGCAAAACGGGTATGCGCGGTAACCGGTAATTTACGGGCCATATCCCGGTAGCCAAAGCCTTTTGAAAATATCACCTGGTCTTTTTCCACTACCGCTACCGCAAAGCCGGCGCCCTGCGCTTCCTGCAAAATATCTGTCAGGGCAGCGTCTATCTTTTCAAGCTTGTTATTTTTTGCGGGAGATTGGGCAGTGGCTACTACCGCCATAGTTAAACAACACAGGCAGGAGATCCACCTGTTAATGATAGGTACTGTCATCGGGTTACTTTATTACCCTATAAGATTACAGTAAATAACCGGATATAACAAGATAGGTTTTTAACAGATGTCCCTTGATGCGTTGGACGACTATACCGTAAGCCCGCTTTTTTCACCCGCGGAAAAAGCGCTGCTCGACTATGTAACAGAACTTACCAGGGATAAAACGGTTAACCCTACCACTTTCAGCCCCTTGCCGGAGTATTACTCTGATCGCCAGATCTGCGAAATTGTTTGGCTGGTGGCCAGCGAACATCTTTATAATATTACCAACATCGGGTTGAACATCCATTCCGATATGCTGTGTGATATCAGTAAAAGAAGGTCCTGATGCTGCTCCCCGCTGCATTGCCGGAAACGTAATTTCCGGCAATGCAACTAATATCCGGACAATGACTATTTTTATGATCTATGAATCTTCACGCTATCAAAACGGTCCTTGTCCTCGGCGCCAATTCCGATGTGGCCAAAGAAGCAATATTACTGTACCTGGAAAAAGGCTATCATGTTATAGCTGCTTCGCGCAGCACAGGCGACATCGCATCATTTATGAAAGCCAGGAACGTAGCTGATCAGCAACTGACCATCTGCTATTTTGATGCCACTGCTTTTTCCGGTCATGCAGAATTCTATGCCGGCCTGCCCGCCAAACCTCATATCGTGGTATACGCTGCCGGATTCCAGGTAACCAACGAACAGGCACTGGTAGATTGGGAAGGCAGTTACCGGATGATCAATGTGCATTATGCCGGCGCCCTGTCTATTCTTAATCTCATTATCACAGATAAGGAAAATGTTCACCTGGAAAGAATCATCGGTCTATCGTCGCTTTCCGGCGTACGCGGACGAAAGAGTAACTTTGTATATGGGAGCACCAAAGCTGCATTCACACAGTATCTTGCAGGACTGCGGCAATATCTCTTCTCCAGGAAAATTATTGTTAATGTAATTATAGCAGGATATATCCGTAGTAAAATGACCGCCGGACTTGACCTTCCTGAATACCTGCTGATGGAGCCTTCCTTTATTGCACAGAAAATAGTGAATGCCGGGAATCGCTTTGCCATTGTGCCGGGAGCCAAATGGAAGATCATTTACCAGGTGCTGAAATATATGCCGGAGAAGCTGGCGGCCCGGCTACCCTAGATGCACCTCGTCTATTTTACCATCTGTGAGATGAATAGTGCGGTCCGATCTTTTGGCTATGTCTTCATCATGGGTTACCATCAATATCGTTTGCCCGTTTTCTGCTGATAATTTTTTAAAGAGATCAAATACTACTGCGGAATTATGGCTATCAAGATTACCGGTCGGTTCATCTCCCATAATGATCAACGGTTCGTTGATCAGTGCCCGCGCAATAGCCACCCGCTGCTGTTGGCCACCGGAAAGCAATGATGCCCGCTTATGCGCCTGGTCAGCTACTCCGAGCAATTTAAGGAGTTCATTCGCACGATGCTCTATTTCTGAAGATGAATATCTTCGTAGTTTAAGTGCAGGCAACATCACATTCTTCAACACGGAAAATTCCGGTAACAGGTAATGAAACTGGAATACAAAACCAATGTGATGGTTCCTGAAATCAGCGAGCCAGGGATTACTTTTTCCCTGCATTTCTTCCTGGTTAATACGGATGCTGCCTTCAAAAGCAGTATCCATGGTAGACAGCAGGTATAGCAGCGTGGATTTGCCACTGCCGGATTTACCCGTAATAGCAACGAATTTTCCTTTTTCTATCTCAAAACTCACATCATTCAGCACCTGCATCTTTGCGGGTTGCAGGAAATATTTATTTACATGTTTAACGGAGATCAGGTTCATGGTTTACCCTCTTAAAATAGTGATAGGATCTACATGGGCTGCTTTGCGCGACGGCAGGTAGCCGGCGAGCGCAGTGGTGAGAATGCCAAAAGAAAAACCGGTGATATAATACACCGCGTTGAAACTTACCGGCAAATGGTCCAGCGTGATCATAACATCGCTTTTGTATGGCATTTTTGAAATGCCATAGGCACAAAGAAAGCCAAACAACAATCCCAGCAATGCGCCGATGATACCAATAATCAACGCCTGTATCAAAAAGATCCACCGGATATCCGCATCGGAAAACCCCATCGCTTTAAGGATGGCAATGTCTTTCATTTTTTCATAGATCATCATGGTGAGGATGTTGAAAATGCCAAACCCTGCTACCAGCAATATGGTGATGGCTACGCTGTATACAATCATCTTCCGGAGTGCGTCGCCTTCCAGGATAGCAGAGTTATCCTGTTTCCAGTCGGACCCCTGGAAGTCATATTTCGTTTGCAGTTCCTTTGACAATGCGGGCGCCAGCTCCATGTCATGCAGTTTGATCTTTATATCGGTGATGTATGCAGCGGGCACAGCGAGGAAACGTTGCACGGTATTAAGACTGGCATAGCTTTGTTGTTTGTCGATATCGGTCATGCCGGTTTTAAAAATCCCTACCACCGTAACATAAAAGGAGTTTCCTTTTTCTGTTGTGAGTGCGAACCGGTCGCCCGTTTTTACATTCAGCCGTTTGGCAAGCCCGATGCCCATTACCAGGCTGTTGGGCATGGTAGATAATTCATGAAAACTACCATCCACCAATTTGGCCTGCAGGTTAAACAACGAATTCTCTGCTTCAAATTCAATCCCGTTGATGATACCATTGATAGCGCTGGAACCCATCCTGTAAAATACCTGTGCGTTGACAGAGCCGGAGACTGCACGGATACGATGGTCCTGTTGCAGCGTTTGTACAATCTGCTTTCCATCTTTCAAACTCAGTAAAACATCTTTTGGTTTTACGTGATCTACTATATTTACTGCGTGTGTTTGCACCTTATCGAGGATGGTACCGGGCGTGGTTTGTACTTCGTTGTACAGCCGCAGGTGTGGCGATTGCTCAAAGGCTACGGCCTTAACAAAATCATTGGAGCCCTGGATAAAGCTCACCATAAATACAAACATCGTGATCCCGAAAGTAACGCCTATGGTGGCAATAACGGTTTGTTTCAGCCTGGTGCGCATATGCGTAAGCGCAATAGATGCTGTGAGCTGTATGTCGGTTAGCAATTTCATGGCTTACTCTTTTTTTGCGATGATATCCCCGGCTTGTAGTCCGCCTGTTATTTCCACCCACTCGCCGCTTTTTGTATGAGTGGTGATGTGCGTCTTCCGCCATTCCTTTCCCTGTTGTAGGTATACGCTGTCGCCTTTCAGCAGGTAATCGGCGGGGATCATTAGAGCGCGTATATTTTCCCGGATGATGATATTGGCTTCTACCGACGACTGTGGATAAAATGCATTGCTATCCAATACTGCGGCTTCCACCTGGAAGCTCCTGCTTTCTTTTTGCAATACCGGAATAATTTTATTGATGGTGGCGGCAAATTGTTTACCGGCATACACATCTGTTTCAAAATATACTTTCTGCCCGGTTTTAATTTTGCTGATATCCCTTTCGTCTACCAGCAGTTCCAGTTTAAATTTGCCTGGCAGGCCAATCATCATTACCGGGTCGTTGAGCGGCGCAAGCTCTCCTTCTTTCAGGTATACTTTAAATACGCTCCCATCTACCGGGCTTTTCAGTACTTTTCCTTCCCTCACCTGGTTGTTTGCTGCCAGTTGTTCGCGTGTTTGCAGCAGTTTATCCGCCAGGGCATTTTTTTGTGCGAGATACTGCTGTTGTAATGAACGGTAGGTATGTAAACTGTTAGCTGCTTCCAGCCGTGTTTGTTCCGCATCCTTTTCCGCAACGGCTTTATCTTTTGCGAGATCGGTATATCGTGCGGCGTTCAGGTTATCGGCTTCATACTTTTGCCGGGCCTGTTCAATCCGTTCTTTTAATTCGTTGAGGGTGGCGGAGCCCTCTTCCGCGTTGCGGCCGGCCAGTGCTACCTGGCGGTGGAGTATATCCGATTGTGTAAGCTGACTGGGCGTACCCAGCACTGCCAGTACCTGGTCGCGGTTTACGGCATCGCCTTCTTTTACTTTTACCTGCAGGAGAAGGTCGGCACTGTTGGATTTCAGGAAATAATAAGCCTGGGGCATGATTTCCCCGGATGCGTATACGGCTTCATTGAGGGTACGTTGCTGTACGGTATAAACGGGTATTTTTTCTTTGCAGGCGGTTGCCAGGATGGCTATTCCTGCTGTTAATAAAAGCTTTTTCATGCAGGCTTATTTATTTTGTAAATAATTTATTTCTGTATAGTGTCTGAAAAAATCCATCCTCGCATCGTTCAGTTGTTCCTGTGCTTTGTAGAGATCTGTTTGCACTTCTTTCAGCTGGATCATATCGATGATGCCTTTATTAATTTTCAGCATGGTGAGTTGTTCATTTTCGGTGGCGAGCCGGATATTTTCCTGTTGCAGTTGTATATTTTTGGCAGCTTGTTCCAGTAGTACCTTTTCCTGCCGGTATTTTTTTTCCTGTTGAGATGTATAACTTTTAAACTGCTGATCAGCGGCTTCCCAGCGGGCTTTCTGGCTGCGGGGCTGATAGGCGATCCTGCTGAGCGACAGCGGCATACTGAGTTGCAGGCCCACAAAGCCTACGGTAAACCACGGGGAGCGGGTAATGAAACTGGTTTTATCGCCAAAGCCCAGTTGCTCCCAGGTGCCTTTGATATGCAAGCTTGGGTAGATGGCCGATAAAGAAGAACGGTAATTTTGCTGCGCTACTTTTACTTTCGACCACTCCGCTTCATAATCCGGCAGCTGTTCGCCGTTGAACCCGGTGATGGCCAGTTCCGGTAATTCGCCGGATGCGGCCACCGGCAGCGTGTCTTCCAATGGAAAGCCCATCCAGAATTTCAGGTCCAGGTAGTTTTGCTGCAAGGTGGCAACGGCTTCCAGATGCTCCACCTCCCGGTTTTTCAGCAGGGTGGCCGATTGGTTCAGCACAATTTTATCGATCAGTCCTTTATCAAACTGGCGGCTGATCAGCTGGTGGATGTGTTGATAATTTTCCTGGAGATGAGTGGTAACGGCAACATATTCCTGTTGTTGCTGTACGCTGTACCAGGCAATGCGTACATTCCTGAGCAACGTTTTCAGCAGGGAGTTGTACTCCGCCTGTGCGCCCTGTTCCTGCAGGCGGGCGAGTTTGATGCGTTGCCAGGTTTGTATGTCTACCAGCGGCAGGTCAGCATCCACACCGTAGCTGCCCATCCAGGGGGTTCCCATTCTCACTGGAATAAAAGTGCCCGCGGGTTGGTTCACCAGCTCCCCGGGAAATACCTGTACGGGTATTTTCCAGTAGTTGTCTATTTCTCCTTTCAATGTTATCTGCGGCGTGAGTTGGGCGGCAGCTGCTTTGCGGTCTTGTGTGCCGGCTTGTACCAGCTGCTTTTGTGAGAGGATGTCCTGGTTATGGCTGGTGGCATATTCCAGGCATTTTTCAAGGGTCCATTGCGGAGAAGTGCTGTTTACGGGCATGCTTTGCCCGGCTGCTATCCTTACATGGAGAGCCAGTAACAGCAACAGGCTGACTGTTTTCATCTGATATGTTTGTGTTTCTTTTAGTTCTGAATCAAAAGAACTAAAGTTGGCAAAAAAAGAGGTTTATTTTTGCTGTTGTTTTAATTCAATAGTTCTTTTCCATCGTTCCAGGATCAACGGAATTTCAAACAACATCATCTTGTACAGGTCTGATACTTCTTTCAGTTCTTCGTTAAATGCATCATCTACCTTTCTCGTGGCCCTGATATCATCCATTATGGTATAAAACTGCTTTATCTTTTCAGAGATGTGATCTTCACTGAACATGGTTTTCACATTCACGGAGAAATACCGCTTACGCTGTCCACCAATGGTTTTGGCGTCTACCATCTTTACCGACTCCAGCATTTTGAGCGCATTGGAAACGGCGCTTTTACTCACGCCAAAGTAATTCACCATTTGCTCAAAGGTTGCCTGGTGCTCTTCACTCAGCATCAGGTATATAAATACCCTCGCCGCCACCGGGGTAAGCCCCATTGATTCCATAGTTGTACTATGCTGCTCAATCTTTTCCCTGTATTTTTCCAATATAATTTTTGATATCCGGGTGTAAAGGTATACAAGTATTCTGGTTTTCTTAAAAAAGAACCAATAATTTTTTCAGATAGCACTAAACCCGGCGGCCCCTCTCCCTGGTACAATAAATTTGAATTTCTGTAAAAATGACCGATATTAGAGATCAGGAAAAGAAGCCCCAAAAGACGAGTAACTCCAAACCAGTACCCCAATCATCCCAAATAAAGATGGGCCTTTCCGTGTATTCAAATCATCCCCAAAAAAAGATCATGGAAGCACTTGAAAAAATCTTCTTTGTGAATGCAGGCGCCGATGGCACCTTTGCTGATTCCGGTCACCTGTCCACCACCCCTGCCGATGTAGAACAAATCTTCAGCTACCTCGAAAAAAAAGATATCGAAAAACTGCTCGTCTATTTTCACGGGGGATTAGTCAGCGAAAAAAGCGGGCTGAAAGCTGCCACCGTCATGAAAGAACACTTCGCCGATACCGCGGCCAAAAGACATACCGTTGCCTTTGTATGGGAAACCGGTCCAGCCGAAGTAGTGGTGCAGAACCTGAAAAACCTGAAGGAACTTACCGGTAAAGGCATGTTCGATGAAATCGTGAAATTCGTTACCAAACTGGTGGCTAAAAAACTGGGACTGGATGATGCCAAAGGCGGCGGCACCTACCTCAGCGATGAAACCATTGCCGCGGAAAAACAAAAGATCGAACCTTTTGAAGACCTCGACCGGTCGCTGGATGCCCGCGGCGGAACACCCCTTGAAATAGATGAGGAAGACGAAAATTACAGTACCTACTACGCCAAACTGGAAACAGAAGCCAAAGGGCTGGTGAGCGCCGAAGGATCGGATGAACTTAAATATGAACAAGCCGAAGGCGATGAAGTGGCCAGGGGCGGAATGCTGTTTGTAGCCAAAGTAGTAGCGCAGATAGCCTTTGCAGTATTAAAACGCTACTTCAAAAAAACGCACCACGACTTCTACCCCACCATCATGGAAGAAGCCTTCAGAAAACTGTACCTGGATAAAATTGGCGGATGGGGCTGGAAACAGATCAAAGATAAATCCGGCAACATGTTCAGCAGCAACAGCGGACGAACCGGTAACAACCTGCATGCCGGTACACACTTCCTCTCCCTGCTGGATGCACACCTGCAAAAACGAAAAGCCGCAGGGAAAAAACTGGATATAGAACTGATAGGACACAGCGCCGGCGCCATTGCCGTATGCAACCTGCTCGAAGCCACTACCAACCATTTCAATGCCATTACCTATAACAATGTTTTCTTCCTGGCGCCCGCCTGCAGAACAGACTTCTTCCTCCAGAAGGGAAGCCCCGCGCAGGAAAAAGGCGTGTTCAAACATTTTAAGATGTTTACAATGGACGAAAGCAATGAGAAAAAAGATCATTGTATTCCCTTTGCTTACACACACTCCTTATTGTACCTGGTGTCCGGTCTTTTTGAAGAAGAGGTGGATGCCAAAATTATGGGGCTGCATGAACAATTGAAAGCAACCGGCCGTTACGAAAGCTTTGATGAACTGAAAAAACTGAATCAATATATCAGCAATAATAAACTGATCCTCTCCACAGATCTTGAAAATGCCGATGAAAGCCTGCGCTGCAGCTCTCTTAAACACGGCGATTTTGACAACGACACACTCACTTTAACCGCTATTCTAAAAAGTATTTAACTCATGGAATATGCAATTATAATAGGTATTGACCATTATGATAAAAGGGCACTCTCCGGGGCAGTAGCCGATGCAGAGGCATTTGCAAAATTCCTGACCGATATGCAGCTCGTTTCCAACCCCGATAATATTAAACTACTGAAATCCGATGCCAGCAACCAGATTGTGATTGGCTATGAAATTGATAATGCCATTGAAGCCATCACAGAAAATGCGAAAACACACCGGAACGAAAGCAATCGGATCTACTTTTATTTTTCCGGTCATGGTATCGGCAATACCTTTAACAATACCGCCCTATGCATGCGGTTCTGGCCCAAAATGATTAATCACTGTATCTCCAGCCTGGATTACTTAACCGGGCTGATTAACAAAGGGATCTTTGATGAAGTACTATTGTTCCTCGACTGCTGCCGGGAAAACGACACCATGATAAAAGGGCTTCCTCCTATCGGCGACTGGCAGAATAAAGTAGGAGAACGCGTACCCAAAGTATTGGTTTGCAATTCCACCATCTACGGGAAATTAAGCTATGAAGTATCGATCGACTCCAACCAGAAAAGAGGCGCCTTTACTTCTTTCCTCATCGAAAGCCTGAAAGGCGATGCCGATATCAACAACAGTGGCAGGATCACCGCACTGGACCTGAAACAGCACATAGAAAACAATTTCCCTACCTATGCCCTGAAATACAATAAGATCCAGAACGGCAGCGCCTCTACGGACAATGGCGGCGATAACATCGTGATCTGCGAAGTAAAAAAACTGGAAGAAGCCTACAACTTCGAAATCACCTTTAACCGTAATTCCAATGTGACCCTCTATAATAAAAACGCTGACAAACTGCGTACAGATAACGTAGTTACAGGAGATAAATGGCACTACAAACTGGAAAAAGGGAATTATGTTTTAGTGGACAACGTAAGTGGTGAACAAAAAACTATCATCAACTTCTCTGAAAATACTATGGGTTATGAACAATTCTGATGTTAAATTCCATATTCTCGTAGCTTTCAACCAACCAGTGGAGGGATTGCACCTGGTACTCGTAGATGGCGATCTGCAGATCATTTACGCCGGGTACACTTCCCAATTGGATATGTTTGTGGAAAAAGGCATCTACCGCCTGAAAGTAAACCTGATCGATTATTACCAGGAATATCTGCTCATTGTGGATGCCGATAAAACATTTCACTTCGACTTCGACTACCCCTCTGTTGCACCCATCTTATCTTTCAAAGCCACCCATGATTACTTGTGCAAAAATCTTGAAGCATTCAGCATACAATCCACCAACCCCAGTACGCCGGACCGGCCCAACTTCCTCTTCTTTGGCGCCAAATACGACAAAAACACTTTCCCGGAACTGGTTCCTGTTACCTTACTTACCAGCTACTCCATTCTCAGCAGTACCAATGAAATATTGATTGAATTCAACACTGATAATACCCGCTTTAATAATGAAGAAGGCTGGTTTATTTTTTCCGGCAAACTGGATAACGGGTTATACTTCCTGAAAGCCAATGGCACAGAAGATCCCAGGATCTTTCCCTTCTATATATACGATCATTATCAAACCCAATTCATGATCCGCTATCATAATAAAGCGGATATGGAAAATTGTTTCTTCTTTTATTCCAATAAACAATCATTCCGCCGGGAGGCGGAAGAATACCTCGTGCTGGACAAAATCATGTATGCGTTCAAGGACTATAAAAATTTCCAGCAGCTCACCGACAGCGATCACGGGATCATCCGGGAGCATCCTTTTTTGGTAACGCTTGTCCGCGCGCTGCAAATACTGGCCACCGGGGAAAATACAGACTTTACAGATTGCGAATTCCTTCCCCTCCCCGATCTTGAGCTGCTGGCGGGCAATAAACAGCTTATTGAATTAAACAATCTTTTGCCGGTACTGTCTGCCGTAATGACCCGCTTTGCCGTTAATGAAAATAACAGCGGGATTAATTTTGAACAGGAATTGCTGATAGATATGGTGATCGATTACGTTAAATATGATCTTTACTGGAATAATTTTTCGCAGATAGATGCACCTTACAGCAACCTTACCGGCTTCATGAACCGTTTGGACGAACTTACGAGAAGCTTTATTACACATCCTTACATCATCAATGTAAAAGGTAATACCTACCAGGAACGGTTGATCCAAGCCGTTACCCGGCTAATCGCCACCAACCAGACAAAGGAAGCCATTAAACTCCTTACAAGGGCAGACAGCATTTCCACGATCGCACAACAATTAAATTTACCCACCAGCCAGGTGTTCCGGAACTTTGATACCTACAACGATATTTATAATAAGATAAATCCCACGCAATGAGAGGTTGCTATCTTAAGACAAAATAATTTCCAGGATCCCTTCATTTTCTATGATCATCATGCCGTGCCGGTCGGTAGTGATACCGGTTTCCAGCTGGTAAGTATATCGTGGCACAGTGCCTTCCATCACGGTTGGCAGGTAAGCAAACTGCAGATTATCACATCGCTGTTTTAGTGTTTCCCCTACCTCAATGATATGGGTGGAGATAATAAAGAAGGAATTCCTGTATTGGGAAAAGGCTTCCGTTACCGCCAGGGTGGCATCATACGCATCTTTTACATTGGTGCCTTTAAATAATTCATCAAAAATTACGACGAGGTTCTTTTTCTGACTCACTTCTGCGGCCACATTTTTTACGCGCATCACTTCCGCGTAAAAATGGCTGTATCCCAGGCTCAGGCTGTCCGGTACATTAATAGAGGTATATAGGCCGTCTCTCACCGCAAACTTCATCGAGACGGCAGCTACCGGGAATCCCATATGCGCCAGGTACACCGCAATGCCAAAAGACTTCATCAGCGTGGATTTACCGGCCATATTGGCGCCGGTGAGGAACATCACGTTCCGGTTCAGGTGAAGGGATAAAGGATTAGGCACGCCATTGTCCAGCCCCGGATGCCGGAGTCCATCTACCTGGATTAAATGATCCGTTACCGGCAGCGCGGTTGCATAAGAGAAATTTTTCTCCCGCGCCACCTGGCTCACTGTTGTGTAAACATCCAACAGGTAGATATTTTCCAGGATGATGTCCATTTCTTTTCGCAGGGTATTACGCAACAGGAAATCATAGCGGACCACTTTCATCAGCGGCAACTGTGTTGCGTCTTTTTCTTCGGTAAGCCATTTTAACCGGTGATTGGAAAAAATATCCAGCAACATTTTCACCTGTTCCCGGAAAGGATGCGGATGGTTATCATCCATATGATTTAACAGCTCCTTCAACGCGTTTAATGCGGCGATACAGGCCAGCAGCCCGTTGTGCAGGATTGTAAACTGGTCATCTCTCAACAGCGAATGCCCAATCTTTTTTTTCACCGTCGTAATCATTTCCGATACCCTGTTGCCGGCAGATCCCATGCCCAGGTAATTTTCCGCTACCCGGAAAGCGCCGTTCTGAAAGGGAAACTCCAGCTGCTTTTCCTGGAAGTACCGGAACGTGCTGCTGCGCCGGTTGATTTCTTCCGGCGTTGTAAGCGGATGCTGGAACATAGATTCCAGTAACCGCTCACCGCCTGCTGTGCGCACCTTATTAAAAAGACTGTAAATAGAATGCGATTTATATTTACCCAGCAGGTTCAGGTCATCCAATGTTTGTTTATCGGCAATGAAGCTCATGTTATTATCTTTTAATTCATTTTTGAGATACCTGCCCGCAGCATATCAAGGATACCCTCATTATTGATGATGATCATACCATGACGGTCGTCCGTTATACCATTTTCCAGTTTGTACGTGTACACAGGTTTGTTACCATTCATACGTGTAGGGAGGTAAATAAAATGAACATTATCACAGGCTTGTTTTAATACTTCCCCGGCCTCAATGATATGGGTGGAAATCACAAACAGGCTGTTACGTTTGGTAGCAAAGGCTTTGGTAATGGCAATAGTAGCTTCGTAGGCATCTTTTACGTTGGTACCGCGGAACATTTCGTCAAATACGATCAGCAGGTTTTTACCCTGACTGAGTTCATGTGCCATCTTTTTCACGCGCAGCACTTCCGCATAAAAATGGCTGGCGCCCATCCCAAGATTATCCGGAAGATTTATTGTAGTGTAAATACCATCCAGCACTGAAAACTCCATGCGGGTGGCCGGTACCGGGAAACCCATATGCGCGAGGAACAGCGCAATGCTCAATGATTTCATGAAAGTAGACTTCCCGGCCATGTTAGCGCCTGTCAGGAAAATAACGTTGCCATCCGGGGTTATCCCGATCGTGTTGGCCACGGCATTGGGCACCTGCGGGTGATACACGCCTTCCAGGGTTACCGTCAGGCGGCTTTTTTGCAGGGCAACCGGGAACACAAATCCCCGCTCCTTTGCCACCTTTGCTACGGCGATGTATACATCGAGGTAATAGATATGCCGCAGCAGTTTCAAAATAATGTCCCGATGGCGGAAACGGAAAATACCGTCAAAAGCAGCCATTGTAGCGGCCGGCAGCTTGTCTTTTCCCGTTTGTGTGATCACGGGGCTCAACGCGGGGTCCGTCAGCAGTGCGGCTATAGCGGCTTTCTCTGTTTTATAATAAGGCATTCCCGCTACTTCCGGTGAGTGAATAAAATCATGCAGTCCTTTTATCAGCCTGGCAAGCGCCATCACTCCCTTACGGAGCTGAACAGCGTCTGCATCCGGTGCAATAAGGCTGCTGAGTTTTTTAGTGACCGCATGTTCTTCTATGGTGAGCCTGGTCCGTTCATCCGTATTTGTGAGATAGGGTTCTGCTGCATCAAAGAGTGTATTCTCAAACGGGAACACGGTTTCCTTTGCAGCAAAATGCTGAATGATGCCACTGCGGCGGTTAATCATCTGCTCGTCCGACAGCGGGTACTGGAACATTTCATCCAGCACCGCTGCACCACCTCTCGTGATGCAGCGGTTAAAGATATTGAAGATGGAATCTCCGCCATGTTTGCCAAAGATGTTAAGATCTTCCAGTGTTTGTTTATCTGTTGTAAATAGCATAAAGTTTTATTTCCGCTTACGCCTGATCAGCAATATAGCGCCAAAAGCAATCATGATTCCCGGCATCACCCAGAGGTATACGATCTTCAGCAGATCTACATCGTCAAGCGATACTTTTACCCGGTTGTCTTCCGATTCCGGGCGGTGTGTATCTATGGGGAACTGTTTATAATCCAGCCAGCTGAATAATGCGGTGATGAAGGGGAAGTTAGCGGTTTCCACATCAAACCTGTTCAGGTTGCTGTTACTCATAAAATCGGCATCGCCGGCTACAATGATGCGTTGTTCTTTACCGTTCACTTTGCGGGTCATGCTGATCATCACCGGCAATGCTTTTCTCTCATCACCAGCGGCGGCATCATATACAACCTGTGCAGAATCCAGTACCAGCGAGGTTTTCCTTAGCCAGCTCTTTTGGGTATCGGTAATCAGCAATGGCTCAATGGTGAAGGAACTACCGCTGTAGGCAAGACCGGTAACACCCGGCATTGCCACTTTCAGGCTGTCTTTCACTGTTTTCGCTACATCGGCGGATAAAGACACTGCCAGCGGAGTTAACTGCGGCAATACGATATCCGGCGTAAGATCCTTGCTGGGTTGGGCCACCACACCTTCCATCATTTGCACGCCCAGTTTTTGCAGGATGGGATTGAGCACCGTTTGCTTGCCTGGTTCCCCGGCAATAAGCAGGTTTCCTCCTTTATCAATATACTGTTCCAGTTTGGCCTGCGCAGCAGCGCTGAGGGCCGTTTTCGGATCTGTCAGTACCAGGGCGGTAATCCCTTCTGGGATATCGCGCGAACCGAGGGAGATGGTGTCTGAATCGAAGCCCTGGTTAATGAGGGAATACCGGAATGGTTTAGTATTGGTGATGGTCATATATTCCCTGGCGCCCACTTTATGAATATCCCTTTCCAGGTCGCCGGTTACAAACAGGATCTTTGGCAGCTTAGCCTGCAGTAAACGTTTGAAGGCAGCGGAAACCTCTGTTTCGCCTGGCCATACCATCTGATCATCGAAGACCCGCAGAAAAGTAGAGCGGCCTTTGTATTTTAACTGCATTACAAACCGGTTCAATTCAGGTTCCAGGTCAATTATTTTTTTGATCTCTTCGGGTGTTTTAAACGCGGATACCTTCATCCCCATCCCACGTATGGTTTGCTCCGCCGCCTCTTTAACAGTTTTGCCGGGATACATTTTAGAAAACGGAAACTGCGGATTATCCAACGGCTCTGCATAGTACTGTACAAACCGGAAACTGATACCCGGCTTGAAACGGGTATACAGATCCCAGTTGTCCAGCAGCCTGTTACGTTGCTCGGGTACGCCCAGCCACGAATATCTGCTCAAAGCATTGTTATAAGTGATCACTTCCAGTGGTTCATCTCCCAACTCTTTAATAATCCGTTGGGCATTGGGTGTGAGGGTTCGTTCCTGGTGAACCGTGGTATCCGTATAGGTTGTAAAGGCAGGCCGGGAACTGATATACCCCACAGCCAGGCCAATAACCACCACGATCACATATCTCATTGCTTTCACCATAAATGGCCTGGATTCCATGCCGGATTTCAGCTTGAAATAGGTGAAGCCGATAAACATAAAGATGATAACGAGGAAATATAATACATCTTTACTGCTGATTAAACCAAACAACATTTTCTGCGTACGTCCCTGGATAGACAGGAAATAGGTAAGATCCCGCACAAAATCGATGCTTTGCCACATGGTGCCTACAAAGCTGAGGATGCCGATCATCACAAAAGTACATACCGCCGCTACTACCTGGTAGGTAGTTAAACTGGACATAAACAACCCGATGGCGGCGTACGTGCACAGTAACAGGAAAAGTCCCAGTACAGCAGATAGCATGATCCCGCTGTCCAGTGATTTGATCTGCCACATTCCGGCCGCAATGAAAACACTCATAGCTGCTACCATCAGCACACTGTAAATGAGCATCGCCAGGTACTTACCCAGCACAATGTCCCGTACTTTTATCGGGGAAGAGTACAGCAGTTTAATGGTACCACTGCTGGTTTCCCGGCTGATCAATCCCATTGTAAGCAAGGGAATGTAGAGATACAGTTTCTGCATCACGTTATCGAATACGCTCATTTGACTGGAAAAGATCTTGATAGTCAGATGATCCATATACCGTAACTGTTCGCCGCCCATTTCCTGCATGCCGGCGTATCCTTTCAGCTGAAGGAAATAGGCGATACCACATTGAATAAAAAAGGCAACCAGTAAAAACCAGGCAATGGGAGAATAGAACAGTACCCGTAGTTCTGTTTTTGCAATTCTGAATATTGTCTTCATTAAATATTTTTATTGAGATGATTGACTGGATAATTGTTTGAAGATCTCATCGAGTGCTGTTTTATCGAGATTGATTTCGCGCAGCCGCCATCCGTTCTGCACACTGGCGATGATCAGCTTTTCGGTGATATCCTGGTTGCCGTTGAAATACAGGCGCACTTGCCGTTCTGTAAGAAAATCGGCTTTGGTAACCCCATCTATTTTCAACAGCTCGGCGGCAGCCGGCGGATTTTCCAGGTGCATCATTACACTGTGTGGTTCCACATAGTTGTTGAATGCGTCCATGCTGTCGGAGAATACGATCCTTCCGTTTTCAATCATCTTGATTTCTTTACAGAGCAACTGTATTTCAGAGAGAATGTGGGAAGAAAAGATAACAGCCCGGTCCTGTGCAATTTCTTTGATCAGGGAGCGGACTTCCGTGATCTGGTTGGGATCGAGGCCATTGGTAGGCTCGTCCAACACTACCAGGCGGGGACGGTGAACAATGGCTTGTGCAATGCCTACGCGCTGCCGGTAGCCACCGGAAAGATTGCGGATCAACCGGCTGCTGAAGTGGTCGATGCCGCAACGTTCCTTGGCTTCTTTTATGGCTGGTTTCATTCTGTCTTTTGGCAACTGTCTTAATCCTGCGCAATAACCCAGGTATTCATCTACCGTCAGATCCATGTACAGCGGCGGGTTCTGCGGCAAAAAACCGATCTCTCTTTTTGCGAGCTGCGGATCTTCGCGCATGTTGATTCCATTGATATATACATTCCCTTCTGTTTGGTTCAGGGCGCCGCAAAGGATGTTCATGGTGGTGGACTTACCCGCACCATTAGATCCCAGCAGTCCGACGATACCGGTTTTGCTGATCTCTATATTGATATCACGGATCGCCCATGAGCTGCTATACTTATGAGACAGGCGCTCAAGCTTTACAATGCTGGTCATATCGTGTTGGTCTGTTTTTTTATTGAATTATGGATTATCGGGCATACCCGGGTTGTTCTGTATAAAGTAGGGCGGTATTTTCATCACCAGGCGGTTGGGCTGCTTCAGTGTAATGACCGTAGTTGTTCCGTTGGTGTTGTACAAAGTATGCGTGATCGGCTTACCGCTGAAAATGGGATCTACCGATAATCTACGCATATCAAACCAGCGGTATCCCTCCTGTGCAAATTCACGGATACGCTCATCGATGATGTATTTTATCAGCGCAACCTGGTTGCCGGCGATGATTGCCGGCACCGGCGCATCAGCCGATGGCATGCGGTTCCTTCTTAATGTTTCCAGGTCTGCAACTGCGCCACCCAGGTCGTTTGTCCTGGCCCTGCACTCTGCCCGTAGCAGGTACAGTTCGGGCAATTGCAATCCGAAGCGCGACCAGGTAATTCCATATTTACGCAACCTGCCGCCGGGGTTGAGGTTACCATCCATATCTTTGTTGGTATACAGCAGCAGGCGCTGATCATGAGGCCCATACAAGGCTGCGGTGGCCGGCATCAGTACCAGTCCGTCGGTGCCAAACATATTCCCCCGGAACGGACCATTGTAATAAACTTTAGAAAGAATTGCTTCCCTGGTATCATTGCGGTTAACGCCCGGCCCCTGCGGGCCGAAAGTTGGATCGATGGGCAGGAATGCGCCGCCCGGTGCAAACTCCACGTTGTAGTTATACAGTACCGGTGTGCCGTTGGCAGCAATATCGGTGAAGGCATTATTCAGTAATGGCAACGCATCCGTATAGCGGCCCATAAATATATACACTTTGCCCAACAGCCCGGCCACCGCGGGTTTGGACATGCGCGTCACAATACTGGGGCGCACGGGTACATCCGCCAGTGCTTCTGTAAGGTCTTTAATAATAAAATCATAGCTACCCTGTACGCTGCCGCGGCTGAACTCCCGCACGGTAATATCCGCTTTGTCGATAACCGGGAAACCCATATCTGTAGCGGCAGTAGCAGCATCGTAGGGTTTTGCGTAAAAATTGATAAACTGGAAATTTATCCAGGCGCGGGTAGCTTTTGCTTCGGCGAGGAGTTGTTTCTTTTGCGCATCTGATCCTCCGGAAGATTCCATCACTTCTGCGATGATCTTGTTGAGCAGGTACATCTTTTCCAGTCCTTCCCGTAACAAGTAAGGGTACGACAGTTCATCGCCAGGCTTATAGATGCTGTCGGCCCATTGAAAAAGCCGCGGCATCCATACCGAGCCCCTGTTCAGAAACGCTGCTTCTGCGCCTGTTTCATCGCCCATTGATACGGCTTCCTGCCACCCTGAAATGTCACTCATATAAAACCAGGGGTTGTTCATCAGCTTATCATAGTCGTCGGTGGTGGTAGCTACCTGGCTGCCCTGCGGCACTACTTCCAGGAAATCCTTTTTGCAGGCAACAAAAGAAAAGAGCAGCGTTATATATAAGAAAGGACAAATTATTTTCTTTATCATGATCTGTTCATTTTATGTTCACTTATAAAGTAAGGTTTACGCCCAGGCTGTAGCTATGCAGAAAAGGAGGCGTGGTCCTGCCCCCCTGCCGCATGTCGTGGTATTCCGGATCAATACCATGATCGTTGGCTTTCCACACCATAAAATTGGTGGCTTGTCCGTATACGCTCAGTTCCTGTACCTTCAAAGGTTTCAGCCAGGAAGCAGGCAGTTCATAATTAAGCGTAAGGTCCCTGATCTTGATATAGGAGGCGCTCACTACATTGATATCGGCCCTGTTATAGTAGTTCATGTTGCGGCGGGTATAGCCTTCAGATGGATTGGCTACATAGGAAGGCATATTGGTGATAGCTTCATCTCCCGGCTTTTTCCAGCGGTCCAGGAAAAAGCTGGGCAGATTTCCGGACATAAATCCTGACGCATATTGTCCTATCCGGTCAGAGGTGATAATGGCAGCATCAGTGCGCATCACATTGCCCATGTTATAAATCATGTTCACCGAAAGTGAAATGCCCTTGTAACGAAAGGTATTGGAGAACCCGCCATTGAAAATGGGAATGGTGGTGCCCATATATTTAATATCCTCATTCTTTGTTTGGTAGTAGGGATCTTTGATAATGGATTTATCGCTGAGTTTTATCTGCGGGTCGCCCATATTATCCAGTCCGCCCCAGGTGTAGGCGAAAACAGGCCCGGCGGGATAACCGATATAATAGAACGATTGTATTTTATAATCCCCGGTATTGGCATAGGCGGATAGCGTTTCAAAATCCAGCAGCTTATTTTTGTTATAGCTGAATATAAATGTGGTGGACCAGTTCAAACCATTTCCCTGGATATTCTGTGAAGTGATATTCAATTCGAAGCCTTTATTGGAATATTTGCCGATATTGCCCAGGCTACTTCTATATCCGGTAAATGGATTCAGGAAAACGTTGCCCAACATGTCGGAGGTGGTTTTGCGGTACATATCAATACTTCCGCTGATCCTTCCTTTCAGCAGGGAATAATCTATACCGATATTAATGGTTTCAGTATGCTCCCAGGCAAGTTTGTTATTGGCAGTAGTTTGAATGCCTAATGCATCACCGGCTATTCCGCCGCTAACAGCCTGGGGGCTCGCATTCAGGATATCATTCCTTGATGCAGACCCCACGTAGGGCGAATTACCGGTGATACCATAGGTGGTTCTGATGCTAAGGTTATCGACCCATGTGATGGGTTTGAAAAAATGCTCTTTTGCCAGTTGCCACTTAGCGCCAAAACTCCATATCGGCTTATTCTGCGAAGAAACATCGCTGCCAAAAAGATTACTGTGATCCTGCCGCCAGCTTCCATCTACACTATATTTTCCGTTAAAAGTATAACTGGCCAGTGCAAATTTTGAAGTAAAACGGGAGAGCGTTTGGTTAACGAAGTATGGGCGCTGCAGGTAGCCGTAACCGCTAACCGTACCTGTTACACCCTGGCTCAGGGTGGCATAATCAACCATCCCATAGGTGCCCAGTTTTTCATCATATCCCAAAAAAGTACTGGTGGTGGAAAAGTTGAATTGTTCCTGTGCCTCCTGCCCTAGCTGTATCATCAGGTGATCCCGGCCCTGTCCGGGTTCTGCAGTGTATACCAGCTGGTTCCGTACGGTCCAGTTGCGCTGATCGTTGTGCCCCTCCATGAAAGTGCCGCCGGTAGTGGGTACCAGGTATTTAGGTGTGGAATTGACAGTAGGCGCTATGGTAAAACCCAGGAGCTGCTGCCGCTGAGAAAACGCCCTGTTATCACTAAAATAGTTGTTAATACCCGGAGATTTCACATAACCATAGGTACCATCAAAACTCAATCCTTTCCAGATTTTGATGTTTGCGTTGGCGGTAAGGTTAATGAAAATAGTATTCCTTTCACTATGCGCGTAATCCGTTTCATCCAGCGGTACATAATCCATATTGATCCTGCTGCGCGCCTGGTAATCGAGCCGCAGGGAATCTGACCAGCCGGACATAAAAGGCATTGCTACGTTTTTCCCGGATGCATCCCTGGGCAGCAGATAGGGCAACACATTAGGAGCAGCTGCCACCTGGTTCTTTGAGCTTTGTACGCTGTTGATGAGAGAGGCGTTTACAGAGATCCTGATATTTTTATTCGGCTGAAGATTTTGCGTCAGGTTTATTTTGTAACTATTGTCTTTATTTCCCGGCATATTATCCTGCGACATAGTATAGCCCAATGATCCATAAAATGAATACACGTTATTTCCACCGCTCACAGAAACGGTATGATTGGTGGTAAACGCCGGGCGAACCATCAGATCAAGGATCTGCTGCCGGTTGTTGATAGACGCCAGGCTGTCCATTCCTTTGTTGTACTGCGCGTCAGAGATCAGTCCGCGGTAATGATCATACATCAGCTGGTCGTGCGGCGGAATGGTTTGATCGTACAAGGTATTCCACGGAAACTGTATGGGGTCGAATAATTCTTTTGCGGTGGCAATGAACTGCTGGCTGTTCATCACCGGGATATAACTGTAGTTGGGTTTACCCTGGAAGTTAATAAAGCCGTTGTAGCCAACCGTGAGCCGTTGATTATTTTTCCCCGATTTAGTGGTGAGTACTATTACGCCGTTGGCTGCCCTGGCGCCATAAATGGCGGCAGCAGCGGCGTCTTTCAATACTGTGATATTCTCGATATCATCGGGGTTCAGCGTACTGAAATCGTTTACGATCATGCCGTTGACCACATACAGCGGATCTGTGTTCAGCTGAACGGTGCCTTTTCCCCTGATCACACTTCTCCGGGTAGTAACGCCATTTCCATTCATGTTGCGTGAATCTACATCATAATCGGCGCCCACTGCCAGGGTTAATCCGGGGATCAGTCCATCGAGTCTTTGCATGATATCCATGCTGCCGGTACGTTTGGCAACAATCTCCATATCCGGCTTACCAAAGGAGCCGGTGGCCCTTTCTTTATCGAGTTTCTGATAGCCGGTATTAACAATCACCTTTACATCGGAGAGCTGGTACACTTTACTTTTTACGACAATGGTATGTTGCTGTTCATCCATGTTCAGCTCGCCGGTCCAGGGTTCTATATTTACGCCGGTAATCCGGGCCTTCACCACCGGAAGTTCTACTTCAGATAAAATGAAGACGCCCTTTTCGTCTGTAAAAGACATCTGCAAACGGTCGGCGGATACATCAGCGTGAACGGTGGCGCCGGCAATAGGTCTTTTGCGTTCATCTACTACCCGCCCGTTGAAAATCCTGCCTGGGTTGGAAGGCACTGGCTCCACCATTACCGGTTGCGCCATTGCAGCAGGTTGTTCGGGTGTAATCACAATCACCTTATTTTTTATTTCCCAGGTAAGATGTTGTTCTGAAAGACATTGATCCAATACATCCTCCAGGGAGGCATCTTTTACGTTCAGGTTTACAGATTTCGATTTCTTCAGTGTTTCTTTACTGACGAGCACAGAATATCCTGTTTGTTTTTCTACTTCCCTGAAAATTTTCTCCAGGGATAAATTCCGTCCTGTGATCGTAATCTTTTGTGCGTAAGCATTGGCGCTGAGAAGTAATGCTGCTGTAAAAACAAAGAAACATACCTTCATAAATCTGGTCAGTTTAAGTGGCATACGATCAGGCATGGGACTGCCATGTACAATTAAGTTCATATCTTTGTACCGGTTTGGATGTTAAAGTAATGCTGAAAAGCGATTTTGGTTTTACGTTTAAGTCCTGCTGTTATCCGGAAATGTTTTCCCCATTTCCGGATTTTTTTTGGTTGATGTACTACGGTTTATTTATATATTTTCATTCACAATGACTGGTTGGTTTAATTTTTTCTAGGACCGGGAATAACGATGATCTTCTTCCCTTTTATTTCAAAATGTACTTTGTGTGTTAATTCCAGGACGTCCAGGATTTGTGTGGCGTTTTCGCTTTTCGGAATGGCGCCGTAAAATTCTTCGCCCGGCAGCTGTCCCTGGTATACGATCTCTACATCATACCACCTGGCCACCTGCCGCATGATGGTGGCAATGTCTGTATTATAAAAACGGAACTTGCCTTCCTTCCAGGCCAGCACTTCTTCCAGGTCTGGTGTGGTTATGACAATACCGGGTGCGCCATTTGTTACTGCTGCCTGTTGCCCGGGTTTTAATATTTTCTGTTCTCTTTGCTGTATCACCCTGATGGCGCCGTTTATCAGCGTGGTTTTGATGGCTGCTTCGTCGGGGTATGCCATCAGGTTAAATTCCGTTCCCAGTACTTCGATGCGCTGCCCTTTGGAAACAACGATAAAAGGTTTCGTGGCATTCTTAGCCACACGGAGGTATGCTTCTCCCGAAATTTCCACACTCCTTTCTTTATCATCAAAACGGTTGGGATACCTGATGTAAGAAGCGCTGTTGAGCCATACCTCCGTACCATCAGACAGTTGCAGCTGATATTGTCCGCCACGCGGGATGGTAAGCACATGCATGGTAACAGCTCCCGAAGGATCGGCTGCATAGGCGAGTTTGCCGTTGTTTTGTTTAACCACGCCATTTTCACCGGCAATTTGGCCGTTGCTGATACTATCCAGTGTAATCACTTTGCCATTGCCCAGCGTGAGTATCGCTTTGTTGCCACCCGGCGCCAGTGGCGTTTGTACGGCCATTGGCCTGCGTTCCAGCGAACGGTAATAGGTATAGCCACCTATGCCAATCAATACCGCTATACAGGCCGCCGCAGCCATCCGGAGCCAGGTCATGCGATACACCGGCGTTGCAGCAGGGGTGGCACCGGTGGCAGTCATGATAGCCTGCCACACCACGTCTTCCCGCTCCGGTGGCAGGTCTGTCAGCGGTTTTTGTTCCCGCAAACCGCGGCGCAATACTTCGCGCAAAATATCCTCGTGGCCGGGCTGCTGCAGATACTGCAGGAATTCCGCGTGTTCCTGTGCGGTAGCGGCGCCCTGGATGCAACGGTGATATAAAGCAGCTATATTATCTGGTAGTTCCATCATTCAATTTCTTAGGTGTATGTTTTTAATGGGAAAGCTTTGCCAGGCAAAACCGCCGTATCGATCGCATTGCCTGATCCAGGTTCCATTTCACAGTTTCGGGCGACACCAGGAGCTGATCGGCCACTTCATTTCTTTTTAATCCTTCCTGTTTTATCAGCTTATAGGTTTGTTGCTGTTTATCCGGTAGCCGGGCTACAGCTTCATCCAGCAAGGTATCCAACTCTTTTTCGATGTAGAGGTCCAGCGGATCTTTTTTGTCCGTTTCCGCTTGTGACTGCGGATCGCTGACGGTTCTGCGCAACTCCCGGATCACTTTAAAACCGGCATGTTCCGTTACCCGGTAAATCCACCCTCCGAAATGTGTGATCACCGGTAACCGTTCCCGGTGCAACCATACCTTCATAAAAACTTCCTGCAACACATCTTCGGCCAGTTCGCGGCTTCCCGTGAGGTGATAGATGGTGGTATACAGTTGTTTCCTGTAATGCGCAAATACCATGGCAAAAGCAGCGGTGTCTCCGTTGGCAATTCTCCCGAGTAACCCTGCTTCATCAGGCAGATAAACAGTATGATTTTTACGGCCTTTCCTGTGAATCATATATATAAGAGCCACGGGAATAACAATTGGGGGGTAAGGACGAAAAAAAATTATTGCAGGCCGTTCACCAGCATAAAAGCCAGGGTAAGTCCCAGGTGCGCCATGCAATATTTACGGACGGACTGGTTGGCCTGGTCCAGGTTCCATTTTACGGTTTCGGGTGACACTGACAGTCGTGCTGCCACCTCTTTTCTTTTCAGTCCCTGTTGCTTAATGAGCCGGTAAGTGAGCTGCTGTTTCTCCGGCAATTGCGCAATGGCGGCCTCCAGCAACTGGTCGTATTCTTTCTCAATAAAAATATCAACGGGATCTTTTTCCGGCGGAGTTAACGGATCGTTGGATAAAACATGCAGTCCGCCTGCTATACGACGGTTATTGCGGATCACTTTGAAGCCGGCATATTCGGCCACTTTATACAGCCATCCGGGGAAATTAATAATGCCGGGCAGTCGCTCCCGGTGCATCCATACCTTGATAAATACCTCCTGTAATACATCTTCGGCCATCTCATGACTGCCGGTTACATGTAAAACAGTGGTGTACAGATTTTTCTTATACGCTTTGAACAATATGGCAAAGGCCGTGCTGTCACCGTCAGCTACGCGATGCAGCAACTCCTGCTCTCCTGGCAGATCCTCATGAATTCCGAAACCCCTCATATGTGAATCAATGAAATCAGGATAAATTTCCTTGATTAGTAAATTATGGTTGTGGAAGTAAATTTATTAATAAAATCTGCCGGAAGGTTATTTTTTTAAACCGAAACACCATATACATAATATATTATATATTTGTCTGTCTTAAAAAAAGATACCCTGATCTTATGAAACGGCATATATTTCCCGCGTTCACAGCTGCCATCATTTTATTTTTTGTTACCGGCAATTGTTTCGCGCAACAGGCAGACAGCATTAAGCAGGCGCAATTCCTGGCATTGATAAAGAAAGCAGCTGTTACACTGAGAAATGAAAAGGCTGATGCCAAAAAGCTGCAGAAAGCAGAAGCCGCCATGAAAGCAACGCAGGATATTTATTATAAGAGAAGGGACAGCCTGCAACAAGCTGATGATAGTCCACAGCCGGTATATGATGCGAACAGTGTTGACCTCGGCGCAGTAGTGATGACAGATCTCGCTGCAAAAGAAGACACCTCAAAGGAACACAAGGATTACCTGGCTGCGCTGCTAACACGTAATACCCTTACCATTATTCATATTTTCGGGAAAGAGGCCGGCCAGGATACCTGGCTCCTGCTGGCAAAGAAACTGAACTACGAGGGGAAGGATTATGCACAATACCTCCAGTCGTTTTCCTATAGCGACAAAACCAAAGACGCTTATATAAAGGTGATCAAAAATTCGTTGCTGGACTTGGCGAAGGAAGAAGCGAAAAAGCGGTCGGATTATTAATATTTTCCAGTTTACAAATGCAGGGCCGGTTCCATTTAGCCTCAAAAGCTTTGTGGACCGGCCTTACCGATAAGCTACCGTCATCCGGCACTTCTATACTCTCTCACTTGCCTCAGCAAGTCCATCGATTTTATAATCGGATCCCATTCTTTTCCTTTAAAAATTAAGCGGAACCATTTCTTTTCCCGGTTCTCATACCGGATATTAAGAAACAGCCATACAGCAGGATAGGTGAAGGCGGCCGTTACTAATACCTGGATCAATACAAGCACCGTATTGCCATGCAACAACATATCCTTCGTAAGGTAAAAGGTAGTCCATACCGGCAATTGCAGGAAAAGCAACCGTGCCACCCAAAGCGTGGATGCCTTCAGCTGGGATAATTTTTCCTGTGCAGCCAGTACCGGCTCATCAATATCCAACTGGTGCACTAAGATCAACTGGTACAGATAGATAACAATGGCCACTTGTGTCAGCAACACCTGGATCCCTGCTGAAACCAGGAAAAAAAGGCTGGCAACATGAAAAAAATTAATGATCAGCGTGTCCACAAAGGCGACCCATAAAATCCCCACAATGATGGTAAACATCTTTATGGGCTTCATTGAAGCAATAAAGTGCTGCACCTTTATCCGGGTAATGTCTGCGGCCACTTCCTTGTTAAACAACAGGGTTTCTTCCAATTTTTTGTCATACGTTTTCCAGAGATGAATCATTTCTTTGTCTTCCATTTTTGTTACGTTTTGATGGACGAAAACTTTTGTTTTAAGATGCCCTTGATCCTTGCGATTTTAGTAGCTACATTGGTTTCCGACAGCCCCATGATTTCCCCTATCTCCCGGTAACTTTTTTCTTCGAGATAGAGCAGCATCAGTGCCTTATCCAGCTCTTTCAGCTCGGCAATAAAGCGCTGCAGAAAACCAATATTTTCCGCTGTTTCGTCTTTGACATTGGTATCCACGATATGCAGGATATCTTCAGACAAGGGACTGGAAGCCTGTTTGCGACGGGTTCCTTTACGATAAAATGAAATAGCCACATTCAACGCAATACGATAGATCCAGGTGGAATACTTAACCTGGCCGGTATAGCTGCCAAATGACCGCCATAACTGGGTAATGATTTCCTGGACAAGATCTTTCCTCTCTTCTGCATCCTGGCAGTAAGATTGGGCAATCTTATAAATAATACCCTTATTTGTTTGTAGAACAGCAAGAAACAGATCAGTTGAATTCATTCGTTGAATGCTATTTCTTAATTATTCGCACCAATAACAGAAAAATCACATTTTCGGGGAAGTTTTTCTGGGATTTATGGCCTGTCGGCACAAAAAAGCCACATTCGTAAATGTAGCTTTTTTCACCAGTATCAGGTGAATATCCTATTTTTGACAAGACCATCATGATAAATATGACAAAACCTTTCAGACAAGGCGCCATCGGTGCATTGCTTGATGAATATGAAAAAGCCATTTCAGACTTGAAAGAAGTGATCAGCACCATACCCGATCACGCACTCACCATCATCACCGATCCACATACGGCCGACGAAAACTGCCGGTCGGTTCAAACCATATTGTCGCATGTAGTCAACTCCGGCTATGGCTATGCCACCAGCATTCACAACCTCCGGGGCCCCCAGCTGACGCGGCCCGCCAAAACATTTCATCTTACCACAAACGCCTACCTGGAAGACCTGACCAATGTTTTCATCTTCACAGAAAAAGTATTCGAAGCATTTAAAGATGATGAATTGGAACAAATGGATAACGCGTTGAAAATAAAGGCTGGCTGGGGACAGGTATACGATATAGAACAAATGGCCGAACACGCCATTGTTCACGTACTCCGGCACAGGCGGCAAATTGAGAAGATCAAACAACAACAGCTTTCCGATATTTTAAGCCGGTAATTTTTAACTGGGGCAGCCGGCACCTGCTTCAAAATACAATACCTACGACAAACACATTTGCATTTACAGATTTTTCGCCGAACACAACGCTGTGATCTTCTTCCGCTATCCTGTCGGGGTACCGGTATTTGTATCCGCGATAAATATAAGAAGCGAACACGCCTATCTTATTAAAGTGCCAGGCAACACCGGCGCCGGCTCCATAGAAGTATTTACCGGACTCATTGAAAGTAACCGACTCCTGCCCTGCGCCTGACGGAACCTCCGCAGTACGGGTTACATTATAGCCATTCCGCCCGAACTGCCCGGTGATGTAGGGATCGATGCTCCCGAAACGGTGTTTGATCTTCACATCCGCAAATACCGGGATCAGCGTATGGTCATTGTAAGAAGTAAGCTCCACGCCAGGCCCAACACTAATGATATGATTCAGCAACTCCACATTAGCGGTCACCCCGCCACCGCCGCTGCCGTCGTGGATCATGCCATAAGCGTAACCATACAACAGTTTCTCCCGCTGGGCGAAAGTAAAAAGCGGTAAGCACAATAGAAAAAGCAGTATATTTTTCATGATCGTATGATGTTTCTCTTTTGTTTTAACAACCGGTCCGGTAATATTGTTGCCGGTGTTTTCCTTTGCCTGAAAATATATGAATACAACAGGTATCCCTGCAGAAAGCATATAAAAAAGCAATAACGCACAATGAAAAGTAAGGTGCCGCGTTTGTTATATTTACCGGATAAACAGGTAAACATCTCCCCGTAAAAATAAACTGTCTATGGCTTATATTCAACGCAGAAATTTCCTTAAAGCAGCCTCCCTCAGCGCATTAGCAGGCGCTTTCCCGTTGATATCCGGAGCAACACCTCATCATGACAACATGGATCCCGACAAAGACAGTGAAAGGATCTATTTTATCAACGACGGTATTTTTTACAGGCCGGCAGATTATATACAACAACTTCAACTTATCCAGCAACAACATCCTATCACCAGGGATTTTTACGGCACCGATGGTACGCTGAAAGAGCTGCTGGATAAATGCTGCGAGATAACCGACAAGGAAGCAGCGATATATATGCCATCCGGTACACTGGCCAACCAGCTGGCATTGCAGGTGCTTTCCGGCGATAATCCGAAGGTGATAGTACAGGAAAGCAGCCACGTGTACCGTGATGAGGCCGACGCTGCGCAAACAGTGTTTAACAAAAGACTGATCCCGCTGGGAAAAGAACAGGCCACTTTTACGTTAGATGAACTGAAGCAGGCCATCAGCTGGCATAAAGCAGAGGAAGCGTTTGAAGCCCCGGTAGGCGCGCTATCCATAGAAACGCCGGTGAGAAGATTTACCAATACTTTTTTTCCTTTGGAAGATATTACCGCTATCACTGCCTATTGCCGGGAACAAGGCATAAAAACACACCTGGATGGCGCACGGCTGCATATATCCGCCGCATTCACCGGGAATAAAGTGATCGACTATACGAAAAACTTTGATACGGTATATCTCTGTCTTTATAAGTACCTCGGCGCACAGGGCGGCGCTATCCTGTGCGGTGAAAAGAAAGTAATCGATAAAATGCCTCACCTGCTGAAAGTACACGGCGGCGGCATTTTCACCAACTGGGGGAATGCCGCTATGGCGCTGCATCACCTGCAAAACATCGACAGCGTGCTACAGGAATCCATCAGGAAGGCGCAATCACTCTTTAAAGAACTGAACAACATTGGCGGCATCAAAATAGCTGCACGGGAAAGAGGTACCAATATCTTCGACCTGCATTTTGATAAACAGATAGATACCGTAAAAACGGCTAAATGGCTCCGTGATGAGAAAGGGATAATTGTAGGTCAGCCGCAATCTTACGGCGCTTCGCGTATGATGGTGAATGCAACGATCCTGAGAAGGGATAACGCCGCCATTACAAGCGCATTTTCAAAAGCGCTGCGTATCGGCAGCTGATTGCGCCACATTACATTACTTTTTTGACCGGATCTTATTTTTATGCTGTTGCCCCCAATTAATCATGGCCTGGATAACCGGTCCTAATGTTTTGCAATAATCATTGGAGGTGTACTCCACCAACGCCGGCGATTCGTCATATACGGTACGCACTACCAGGTTATTTAGTTCCAGCTCCTTCAATGCGCGGGAAAGCATGCGCGTAGTGATACCAGGTATGCTGCGTTCTATTTCCCTGAAACGCCTATTGCCATTGCAAATGGAGTTAATAATAGGTAAGGTCCATTTACCGCCTACTACATAAATTGTATCCTGCAATGCTTTTAACTCTGCCTGTTGATTTCTTGGCTGGATGACTTTTTCCATACTATCCTTTTTTGGTATACTCTGTGATACTGGTAACAAAGTTATACCAATTTACCGATAGTTTTGTGTCATAAATAATTGCATCATGAACAAAACTATTTTTATTACCGGCACCAGTTCAGGACTAGGAAAGGCCAGCGCCCGTTATTTTGCAGAACAGGGCTGGAACGTAGCGGCCACTATGCGCAGCCCGGAAAAGGAAACAGATCTGACAAAATACCCCAACATCAAAATATTCCGGCTGGATGTTACCAATCTTGCTGAAGTGCAGCAGGCCACACAGGATGCCATCAATGCGTTCGGAAAAATTGATGTGGTGATTAACAACGCCGGCATGGGCGCCTATGGCGCGCTGGAGCTGGCAAAGGAAGCGGATATCGACTGGCAGTTTGCCGTAAATACGCGCGGGCCCATTAATATTATCCGTGCGTTTCTGCCGCACTTCCGTAACAACGGCGGTGGTATGTTTATCAATGTGAGCTCCTTTATGGGTCTTACTACAGCCGTACCACTGGGATCGTTGTATAATATGTCGAAGTTCGCGCTGGAAGGGCTTACAGAAGGACTGTACTATGAGCTGAAACCACTTAATATAGAGTTGCGGTTAATTGAGCAGGGCGGTTCTACGGACAACAATTTTATCAACAATGTTGTCTGGAATGTAAACCCCGACATCACAGTGTATGAGGATCTTACCCGCAAACTGAAACACCTGTTTGAAACAGCGGACAGGAGCCTGAAAGATGATACACTGGATATTGTAAAAGTACTCTTCGACCTTGCCACCAGGAAAAGCAATAAATTCCGGACGGTTATCGGTAACTCCGGCAACGGCCTGATGGCGCTGAGAAATTCGGTGCCTATTGAAACATACCTGGAACAAATATCGCAGAACTTTTCCTGAGCCGGCTTACCCCGCCTCCAGCCGGGCCATTTTCTTTTGAATAGTTCGTTTATCCGCTTCCGTTTTAGCGAGTAATAAAGCTTTTTGAAGATGGGTAACGGCGCGGGTATTATCAATATCTGTATACAATTCTCCCAGCAACACAAAGTAATAATGATTATCCGTGAGCTGCAGCTTTTCTGCTTCTGCGATGGCCACTTCCTTTCCATTGGCTTTTGCTAATGCATACGTTCTGTTCAATGCCGCCACCGGCGAATAGCAGATCTGCAGCAAACGGTTATACAGTTGCAGGATACTCTCCCATTTTTCCGGTGTATCCTGCTTCTGTGTATTCCAGTAAGCGATGGTAGCTTCAAGATGATACCGGGAAAGCTTTTCCCCGCCGGAAGCTTCATGCAGGAACCATGCGCCTTTGGCGATCAGCGTTTCATTCCAGCGCGATTCATCCTGATCCTGGTACAGGATAATTTCACCGTTCTCATTCCGGCGCGCCTCAAACCGCGATGCATGAAAACACATCAGGGCAAACAACGCATTTACCCCCGGTGTATTGGTGGAAGGATTTTCCAGCAACAGGTAAGTGAGCCGCATGGCTTCCAGGCAAAAGTCTTCCCGCAATACCACATCCTGGCTTTCAGAATAATATCCTTCGTTGAAAAGCAGGTACAGGGTGGTGAGTACGGTATCCAGGCGTTTTTTAATTTCTGTTTTCCCCGGAAATTCCATCTGTACTTTTTCTTCCCGCAGTTTTTCTTTCGCCCGGAATAAACGTTTATTAATAATTTCCTTATTGGTTAAAAAAGCATTGGCAATTTCTGTAATCCCAAACCCACACAGGATGCGGAGTGCAAGCCCTATCTGCGCCTCTTTTGAAATACCGGGGTGGCAGATGGCGAAGATCATCTGCAACTGGCTGTCGGTGATATTTTTATCAGACAGGTCGATGTCCGGTTCTTCACTGCCGGAAGCAGTATATTTTAACTGGCTGGCAATTTTTGCCGCAAACAGGTGATTCCGCTGAAAATAATTCTTTGCTTTATTTTTTGCCACCAGGTACAGCCATGCCGTTGGATTCTCCGGAATTCCTTTATAGGTCCAGGTTTCCATCGCCGACAAAAAAGTTTCACTGGCAATGTCTTCGGCAACTTCCAGGTGTTCGATGCCAAAAACCTTACAGAGCACCGCCGTTATTTTCCGGAACTCTGTACGGAACAGATGTGGTATTAATTCAGCTTGTGCCATACATGAAAACAGCCCCTGTTGCACAGGGGCCTGTATAGTTTTTAGTGACGGTCCACTTTCCTTACTTCCACGGTGTTACCATCTCCCTGTAACACGGGGCTTCCTTTTGCAAACTCCACCGCTTCCTCTACCGATTCCGCTTTTACAATAATGTACCCGCCAATGGTTTCTTTTATTTCGCCGAAAGGCCCGTTTGTGACTACGTTATTATGATGTACCACCCTGCTGTCGGCAAAAGGCAACCCATTACCTTCCACGAATTTGTTTTGTGCGGCAATGCCCCCGATCCAGTCCATAGTTTGTTTCATCCAAACCTGGATTTGCTCCGGGGAGGCTACTTTGGTGCCATCCTCGTGTCTGAAAATCAGCATAAATTCTTCCATTTTTTTAAGTTTTAAGTGTGATAATATACCTTATAACAAATGGAATGGCAGCAATTGGACATACCACATCAAATATAACGGAATAAAGAAACAAACGGCCGAAGTACTGATCACGCCGCTTTAACAGGCACTATTTTGGCGGTAGCTTTTAGGTATTTATATGATTTTTTTTATATCTTGTTCTAAATAAATGAATTTATGGAGAAATATTTTTCCGGGGAGGTGTTGCATGGGGATGATTTTACCCTGGATGAAATCAGGCAATGGTACGATGATGAAAAGGAGGGCTACGCGGGGCTTGTATCCGGGTATAAGGATTATCATTACGGCTATCACCGGGTTAACCAGCTTTTTGGATTCAAATATCTTCCGGAAAAAAAATTTAAAAGAGTACTGGGCATCGGCTCTGCTTTTGGTCATGAATTTAAACCTATCAGTTCGCAAATAGAAAGTCTCTATATTTTAGAACCCTCGGATAACCTGGTGTCCGATACCATCGGGCAGGTGAAAGTAACTTACAAAAAACCGAATGTAGATGGTAAAATAGATTTTCCTGATAACTATTTCGACCTGATCGTTTGCTTCGATACGCTTCATCATATTCCCAACGTAAAAAATGTGCTCAGGGAAATGTACCGCTGCCTGGAGCCGGGCGGGCATTTACTGCTGAAGGAACCGGTGAATAGTATGGGCGACTGGCGCGAAACGAGGCAGGGACTTACCAAATGGGAAAGAGGTATTCCTTATGAATATTTCCGGAAAAATATTCCGGAGATAGGGTTTAAAGTGGTAAAGAAAAATCACTTTTTCACCATGACTTCCTTCCTTGTCAGGAAAACAGAGAAGTTGCTGGCAAAACCTATTTATGAATATCCATTTTATCTTTTTATAGATAAATACCTGTCTAAAATATTCTCCTGGAATATTAAATATCACCCGGTGAATAAGTGGCAGCGGATTTCTCCTACTGAAATATTTTATATTCTTTCCAAATAACTACCGATCCGGATTTTCCAACTTATATACACGGAAACCATCGTCGAAGCTGGCGCCGGTTTCCTCTTTTATTGCTTTGCCGGCTCTCCGGATCCGCTCCTTCCCTATCTCACAAATATTTTTGTAGCCGGCGTGAAAAGCGTCGCTGTCTTCAGCGGTAGGCTGAGGCTCCTGCACCAGGATAAACTTCCGCTGTACACCGGTGTGCGCCGCCAGTGAATATACCGCATGCGCTGTGGTGGCAGATCCCGAAAAGAAATCCAGTACAATATCATCTGCGGAGGTAGCCAGGGCAATCAGTTCACTGATCAGTGATATCGGTTTTGAATATTCAAATATTTTCTCCCCAAACAATCTGCCCATGTCTTTCTTGGCATTATCGTTCGAAAACCGGTTATCGATAAAATCAAGGCTGGTGAAGGCTTTGGTTCTTTCTTTCATTTCCACCGCATATCCGCTGCCTGCTTTGGAAATAGTAGCTTTCTCGTATGTTTTAGTATAAATGCGATAGCCGTGCCTCGATTGCTTCAACACTACAAACCCATTCTTTAATCCAAATTCAAACAGCGCTTTGCTCCATCTCCAGCAAAAATCGCTTTGAGGATTACGCTGCTGCCGCTTCAACATCTCTTCCCGGGTGGCGTTTCCGGGTCTTAATACCTGTCCTTCTATCTCAATTTCATAATCCAGGGAGGCCGAATACTGGATGGAGCTGTAGTCCAGCGTTTGATTTAATTTATACTTACCTCTTTCCGGTTCATATTCATCGGAGTGGACGTATCCCTGCGCTTCAAATGTACAGGCGTTAAAGCGGGCGTAGGGCGACTTACGGTAGCACAACACATAATCATTATTTTTGGCGATCATGTTAGTTGACTTACCGGCTTTTTTGGTGATGCGTGGCAGGCAACTCACAAAATTTATCTCTCCAAAAATTTCATCACAGATCCTGCGAAGATTTGGCAGCTCCCTGTCGTCGATAGAAATAAAGATGATCCCGTCTTCGCGCAGCAAGGCAGCGGCCAGTTTCAGCCGTGGATACATCATGGAAAGCCAGTTGGCGTGGGCCTCCGGTTGTTCATCCTGCGTCCCGTTCAGCGTGTTTCCATTGTTTTGTGTAAAATTATCGCGGTATACAAAGTTTCGCCCGGTGTTATAGGGCGGATCAATATAAATCATTTTTATTTTATGAAGATGGCTTTGCTGCAGCAATTTCAATACTTCGAGATTATCTCCTTCGATATAGCTATTCGCTGTTTCCTCAAAGTGCAGGGAATCCGTTTCCACCGGGCGCAGCACCTGTGTGGCCGGCAGGTGAGCGGCGACAATGGAAGCACGCTTCCCGGGCCATTCCAGGCGGTATCTTTCCCTGGGCCCTTCCACTACGGCATGGCCGATTTCCTGCTTCAGCAAATCAAAATCGATGACTTTACCGTTAGCACTTTCTACAACACAATCCGGGAAGAGGGCGGCAAGTTTTTCGAGATTTTCATTCACCAAACCGGGTGAAGTGAGTGCTGCTTTTTCCATGCTGATCGGCTTCTGTTTACGGGTGGCGGCACATGCCGGCCCAACTGCTAAAGTAGGAAATATTACAGCATCTGCCAGTCGGCTTTCTGTAACACCATATTATGCGTATGCCATATTTTTCCGCCTACCACTGTAGTACTGGCCATATCCGGGTTAATCCGGAATCCCAGCTGTGTATAACACGCAATGGCATTATGATTCCAGTCGAACACATTCAGGTCAACTGCCGTATGTTCCGTAGTGCTGAATAATTTATTAACCATCTCCTTCACCACCAGTTTCCCCAATCCTTTATTACGCATGCTCTTTTCGCCTATCAGGATGCGCGACAAACGGGGCATTTCTTTCTCAAAATTCAATTCGCAATGACCAATCACCTGGTTTGTTTCCAGTAACCGGATTTTAAAAGGTTTCTTTTTTGTTTGTTCCAGGTAGGCGGTTAATTGCCCGTGGGTTAACGGGTAAGTAAACAACGGGCCTGCAAACTGTATCAATGCTTCTTCATTGTCAACCCACGATATAAAACGGTCGAAATCCGCGGCAGTAAATGTTTCCAGCTGTATCATGCCTTTAAAAATAGACCATTGCAGGTAAATATACAAACGACTGGCTGTATTCCGCCACTATCCTTCTTCTGCACTAAAAATACTTCTTCTCTCAAAAAAAATCTTTCCAAAAGCTTGCAAACTTAAACGTTTAAGCATATTTTTAAAAGATGAAGAAAGTCTCGCTGAAAGATATCGCTACCGAAGCAGGTGTATCCACTGCACTGGTATCTTATGTGCTGACCAACAAAGACAAGAAGGCCAGGATCGGGGAAGAGATGGCGAAGAAGATCCGTGAAATTGCGCGGAAGCTGAATTACCAGCCCAATCATATTGCGCGCAGTCTTAAAAGTGGCCGGTCTTTTACCATTGGCCTGATCGTAGCGGATATCTCCAATCCTTTCTTTGCCAATATTGCCCGTACAATTGAAGACGAGGCCAAAAAGCATAATTATAACGTGATTTTTGGCAGCTCCGACGAAAACGTGGATAAGTCGCAGGACCTGATCAATGTGCTCGTAAACCGGCAGGTAGACGGCCTTATTATCACCCCTACCGAAGGATCGGAGCAACAGATCCGGCAATTGCAGGAGCAGAAGATTCCTTTTGTGCTGATCGACCGGTTCTTCCCGGAGATTGCTGCCAGTTACATTGCCGTTAATAACCGGGAGTCCGCAGCTGGCGCGGTATCGCATCTTATTAAGGCAGGCAGGAAGCGTATCGGTATGGTGGCGTATAAAACCACGCTGCATCATATCAGTGAAAGGATAGGCGGCTACCAGGATGCTTTACAACAACATGGCATAAAGGCAACAAACAGTTTACTGAAGAAGGCGAGATACTCACATTTAAAAGAAGATATCCGGCTGGCTATCGGTGAGCTGCTGAAAGGAAAACACCCGGCAGATGCTATCTTTTTTGCCACTAACAGCCTGGCCATAGAGGGACTGAAATATATTAATACACTGGGGATACGCATACCCGATGATCTGGCGGTGATTACATTTGATGAAGGGGAAGCGCTGGATTTGTTTTATGCGCCGGTAACGTTTGTAAGACAGCCGATCCTTGAAATAGGAAAGGCCGCGGTGCGTGTGCTGCTGGAACAAATCCTAGACGATACTACTGCCACCACGGCTATTTGTATTGACACAACGCTGGTGGTGAGAAAATCCTGTGGCAGCCGGTAATGTACGACCACGTATGAAAGTGATCTTTTAAAATTTATCAGCTTGCTTAAACGATAAAGCTATATTCAGCAGAAACCCGTAGAAACCTAATCTTTTAATATTCACGTATGATGAAAAAATTATTGCTCCTGTCTTTTATTGCGGTCTTCACATGGACGGCCACCAGCGCCCAGCAACCTTTTAATGGCCTGGAGATGAACATGGGAAACCTCTATCGTTTGTCTGATGCAAAAACCCGTTCTATCAGCCCGGAAAACCTCACCGGCGAACCCGGCAAAGGCGGCATGGCCACACTCGACCAGGGCAATGCCCGCGGCGCTGCGAGAGAACTGGGCCAGGGCTGGAAAGTAAATCCATATATTCATATCGAACCCGGCAAAACCGTTACCCTGGCAGAAATTACCGGCCCCGGCGCCATCCAGCACATCTGGATGACACCCACCGGCAACTGGCGCTACTCTATCATCCGTTTTTACTGGGATGATGAAACCACGCCATCCGTAGAAGTACCCGTAGGCGATTTCTTTGGGATGGGCTGGGGCGAATATGCACCGCTCAACTCACTGGCAGTATGCGTAAATCCAGGCAGCGCCTTCAACTGCTACTGGGCCATGCCCTTCCGTAAGAAGTGCCGCATCACAATGGAAAATATCAACACAGAAAGAATGACCTTATACTACCAGGTAGATTACACCCTCACCAATGTACCTGAAGATGCCGGTTATTTCCATGCACAGTTCCGCCGCAATAATCCCGTGAAAGACGCCAGCTTTACCATGATCGACGGCGTGAAAGGAAAAGGCCAGTACGTAGGTACCTACATCGCCTGGGGCGTTAACAACAACGGCTGGTGGGGCGAAGGAGAAATAAAATTCTTTATGGACGGCGACAAACAATATCCAACCATTTGCGGCACCGGTACAGAAGACTACTTCTGCGGTTCCTATAACTTCGATACCAAAGGCCGCTACCAGGAATTTTGCACACCGTACTCCGGACTATCACAGGTGATACGCCCCGACGGATTGTATAAATCCCAGCAACGGTTTGGATTGTACCGCTGGCACATTATGGACCCCATACGTTTTGAAAAAGAACTGAAGATCACCATCCAGGACCTCGGCTGGCGCAGCGGCGGACGCTATCTTCCGCAACAATCGGATATCAGCAGCGTAGTATACTGGTACCAGCGTGAACCACATGCACCGTTCCCGAAACTGCCGGCCATGAATGAGCTGGAAGTAAACTAATCATAAAAATACCAGGAAGATGAACAGAACTTCGTTGACAGGATTGCAGATGATCGGCAATAACTTTTCCGGTGAAGGCGACCATACCTTCCGGGCATTCGCACCCCTGCAGCAGCAATGGCTGCCACAGGAATTCAGGGAAGCCACCACCGGCGAAATTGATTCGGCTTTAAATTTAGCCGCACAGGCTTTTACGGTTTATAAAAAAACAACCCCGCAGCAAAGAGCCGCTTTCCTGCAGGCGATTGCAGAGGAAATAATTTCCCTGGGAGATGAATTAATCAATGTAGCTTCTGCAGAGAGCGGACTACCGCTACCGAGACTACAGGGAGAACGAGACCGTACTACGGGACAGCTGCGGCTGTTTGCCGCTACCATCACGGAAGGCTCCTGGGTAAATGCGCGGATCACCACACCCGCCCCGGATTTACGGCAAATGCAGATTCCCATAGGCGTTACCGGTATCTTCGGCGCCAGCAACTTCCCGCTGGCATTCTCCGTAGCCGGCGGCGATACCACCGCTGCACTGGCTGCCGGCTGTACCGTGGTGTTTAAAGCGCATCCCGCACATCCGCATACCTCCCATTTAACGGCTACGGCTATACGCAAAGCGGTACTGCGCACCAATATGCCCGATGGCGTATTCTCCCTGGTACATGGCACCTCCCATGAAACGGGACAATACCTGGCGGCGCATCCGCTGGTATCCGCCATTGCTTTTACCGGCTCCTTTAAAGGAGGCAAGGCACTATTTGACACGGCTACACGAAGAGCGGTGCCTATTCCTGTATTTGCGGAAATGGGCAGCGTAAACCCCGTATTTTTTCTTCCGGGAATACTTCGGGAGAAAGGAACCGCGCTGGCCACGCAATTCCTGCAATCTGTTACCCTGGGCACCGGGCAGTTTTGTACCAATCCCGGTTTGTTTATCACCGCAGCAGGTAATGACACGGATGCATTTATCAACGCGCTCCGGCAGGGCGTAGGCACATTGCCAAACGGCTACATGCTCACACCCGGTATATTAGCCGCGTATAATAACGGTATTGCCACCCTGCGTGAGCAGGGCGTAGAAGTACTGGGTGAAGCCCCCCCTGCTGATCAACAGGCCACTCCCAGCCTGTTGCAGGTTACAGCCGCGCAGGTGCTGGAAAACCCGGCCCTTTGTCATGAAGTGTTTGGCCCCTCCTCCCTGCACATCCACGCCGGCAGCATAGAAGAAATATACACAGTGGCCCGGCGGCTGGAAGGACAACTCACCGCCACCATTCATGGTACTGAAGAAGAACTGCAGCAACACGCAGCTTTAATAGATATCTTACGGGAGAAAGCAGGCAGGATCATTATCAATGGTTTCCCTACAGGCGTAGCCGTTAGTCATGCGATGGTACATGGCGGCCCCTGGCCGGCTACCACTCCTGCCGCCGGCACATCCGTAGGCACCGCAGCGATCTACCGGTTCTGCCGCCCCGTATGTTACCAGGACTTCCCCGCTTACCTGCTGCCACCGGAACTACAGGATGAAAATCCTATGAAGATATGGCGACAGGTGAATGGCGACATTTCAAAAAACCCCCTCTAAATATTACGTATGGACCTGGGTTTAAAAGATAAGATCATCATCGTAACCGGCGGCGCCAAAGGCATTGGCGCCGCTATCAGCGCAGTACTGGCACAGGAAGGCGCCATTCCTGTTATCATCGGCAGAAGTGAAGCCGATAATCTCCTGCAACTGGAACGTATCCGTGAAGCAGGCGGCAATAGCGCACAGGCTGTAGCAGAACTGACCGATCCGCTGGCCTGCGAAAAAGCCGTGGCCGCAGTAGCCGCGGAATTCGGGCGGATAGACGGACTTGTTAATAACGCAGGTATCAACGATGGCGTAGGACTGGAAAAAGGCAGCTACGAAGCGTTTATGCAATCATTGCACCGCAACCTCGTACACTATTACCTGATGGCACATCATGCGCTTCCCTTCCTCAAAACATCAAAGGGCGCTATCGTAAACATCACTTCCAAAACCGCAGAAACCGGTCAGGGTAACACTTCCGCCTACGCTGCCGCCAACGGCGGCCGCAATGCGCTTACCCGTGAATGGGCCGTGGAACTGCTGCCTTTCAGCATCCGCGTAAACGCCATCGTGGTAGCCGAATCGTGGACGCCTTTATATGAAAGCTGGATCAATACCTTCCCCGATAAAGCAGCCAAACTGGCCAGCATTGTGGAACGCATTCCTTTCGAAAAACGTATGACCACTCCCGAAGAAATTGCCCAAATGACGGCCTTCCTCCTGTCGGGGAAATCAAGCCATACCACCGGGCAACTCATTCATGTGGATGGTGGCTATGTACACCTCGACAGGGCACTGGTATAAATTTATTTTATTCAAGCAACGATGAAACAAAGCATATTACAAATCCATCCCGGGGACAACGTTTGGGTAGCATTGCAAAACATTCCTGCCGGCACAGCAGTGAGCAATGGGGCACAAACAGTAACGGCTATACGTGATATTGCCGCCAAGCATAAAATAGTCGCGGGCAGCATCCCAAAAGATGCGCCCATTATCATGTACGGCGTACTGGTAGGACTGGCCAACGAAGATCTTCCTGCCGGTGAACTCATCACCACCCGGAATATACGCCATGCCTCCGGCCAGTTCAGCGTGAGCGGCGAGCGCCACGCTGAATGGACACCACCGGATACATCTCCCTGGAAAAACCGCACCTTTATGGGCTATCCCCGCAAAGATGGCCGCGTAGGCACCGGTAATTACTGGGTAATTATTCCGCTGGTGTTCTGCGAAAACCGCAACGTACAGCTGCTGCATGAAATGCTGGTGAAAGAACTGGGCTACCGGGAACCCTCTCCCTATGAATCCATGCTGCAACAATTGCTGCGGGACTTCCGGCAGGATCATTCCGCCGCTACGGCCACGCTTACGCTGCCCACCCGTACCTTCCCCAACATTGATGGCATTAAACTGCTCACGCACACCATGGGCTGCGGCGGCACCAAAGACGATGCACGTACACTCTGCGGATTACTGGCGGGCTACATCACTCATCCCAATGTGGCCGGCGCCACAGTGCTGAGCCTCGGATGCCAGAATGCGCAGATCAGTATTCTTAAAGAAGAAATTGAAAAGCGGTCACCGGGCTTCGACAGAACCGTTATCTATCTCGAACAGCAACAGGTAGGTTCGGAAAAAGAACTGATGACGCAGGCACTGCAACAAACCTTTGAAGGACTAACGCAGGCCAACAACTGGCAGCGGCAACCTGCACCACTCAGCAAATTATGTATTGGTATGGAATGCGGCGGCTCCGACGGGTTCTCCGGCATCTCCGCCAATCCGGCGGTAGGCAAAGTGGCCGATATCCTGGTAGCCTTGGGTGGTTCGGTGATCCTATCGGAATTCCCGGAACTATGCGGTGTGGAACAGGAACTGAGCGATCGCTGCGTTACTACGGACATGGCTGCACGCTATGTGCAGCTGATGCGTGATTACGCCAGCAGAGCGGAAGCTGTAGGCTCCGGCTTCGACTCCAACCCTTCTGCCGGTAACATCCGCGACGGGCTGATCACAGACGCTATCAAATCGGCGGGCGCGGCCAAAAAAGGCGGCTCCTCTCCTGTAACGGATGTAATAGATTATCCCGGATGGGTACAACGTCCTGGACTTGCCCTGCTATGCACACCCGGCAGCGATGTGGAATCCACTACAGCGGAAGTGGGAGCAGGCGCTAACATTGTACTGTTTACCACCGGCCTCGGCACGCCTACCGGCAACCCTGTTACACCGGTCGTTAAATTATCTACCAACACTATACTCGCCCGCAAAATGCATGATATCATTGATCTTGATACCGGCACCATCATCAACGGAGAAGAAACCATTGACGAAGTAGCTGCGCGTATCATGGAAATGGTGATAGACACTGCCAGCGGCAACTACCAGACGAAAGCACAGGTACTCGGACAGGATGATTTTATTCCCTGGAAAAGAGGTGTATCATTATAGTTCATTTTCTATCACACTAAAATGCCATCGTTATGAAATCTATCCTTCTCTCCGGTTGTATTGCTGCAGCGCTTTTTGGCTGTAACGGCGCCGGACCAACGAAAGAACCCAACAATATGAAGCCTTCAAATTTTGGTGAAGATGTAACCTTTTTACAGCAACATCTGAAAAATGTAGTGGTATTGAAAAATGGCAGCGACAGTGGACGGCTGGTGGTTACCGGCGACTACCAGGCGCGTGTAATGACCAGCACCACCGGGGGTGATAAAGGAAAGAGTTTTGGCTGGATCAATTACAACCTGGTGTCATCACAGCAATACGCACCGCATATCAATGCCTTTGGCGGCGAAGAACGTTTCTGGCTGGGACCGGAAGGCGGACAGTATGCACTCTTCTTTCTCCCGGGAAAACCTTTCGACTTTGCCAACTGGCAAACACCCGGCCTGATAGATACCGCACATTATGCAGTAACTGCACAATCAGAGAACAGTATCACCTATCAGCAGGAAGGAACAATTCAAAATTATAAAGGCAGTGCTTTTCACTTGCAGATCAACAGAACCATCCGCCTGTTGAACAACGCGGACATTGTTTCCAGTATTGGCCTTACACTACCCGCTGGTATCAGCAGCGTGGCCTATGAAACAGATAACACCATTACCAACAAAGGCGACAGCAGCTGGCAGGAGGAAAACGGGTTGTTAAGTATCTGGCTGTTAGGCATGTTTAAACCATCTGATCAAACGGCTATTGTAGCGCCTTTCAGACCAGGGCCTGATGCTAAACAACATATTACAGATGATTATTTTGGAAAGATACCAGCGCAGAATTTACAGTTAAAAGACAGCCTGCTGCTATTCCGTGCAGATGGAAAGTCGCGCGGCAAACTGGGCCTCTCCCCGCTCGTAGCTAAAAAAGGTGCGGGTAGTATTGACCTTGAAAACAACACGCTCACCGTACTGCTCTATGACGTAGTACCACAGGGCCAATATGTAAATTCAAAATGGGAATTTCAGAAAGAACCTTTCAAAGGTGATGCGGTGAATTGCTACAATGATGGGCCACTTGCCGACGGCACACAAATGGGTCCCTTCTATGAAGTAGAATCCTCTTCCGATGCGCGCGCACTGAAAGCAGGCGAATCGCTCCGTTACCGGCAAACCACGCTGCACTTTGAAGGCGACCGCAAAGCATTACAGGCACTGGCCATGCAACTGTGGCAGCTCCCACTGGAAGACGTACAACATTTTCTTACCAACAAATAATTCCAAATGAATAGTATCCGCATTTATAAGACCACTACCACTTTACTCATCGCCTACCAGGAGCAATACTACACCATTATTGCCGGCTGGAATGAATTCGTAAACAGGGAAGGCTTGTACCAGCGTGTGGTGGAGGATCTGAAAGGATTATCACCCATCGAAAAATCTGCTGCTGAAAAAATACTGGCAACATCGCTGCAGCCTCCTATCGGTTCACAGGAAGTATGGGCAGCCGGCGTTACTTACTACCGGAGCCGTACCGCCCGCATGGAAGAATCAGAAGTATCCGGCGGCGCCACTTTTTATGACAAGGTATATGTAGCCGAACGCCCGGAGTTATTCTTCAAAGCTACGCCACACCGCGTATCCGGTCATGGACAAACGGTGTACATCCGCGAAGATTCCTCCTGGGATGTGCCGGAGCCGGAGCTTACTTTGTTTATCAGCAGCAAAGGCACTATTGAAGGTTATTCCATAGGCAACGACATGAGTTCGCGCAGCATTGAAGGGGAAAATCCTTTATATCTGCCGCAGGCAAAAGTATACGAGAAATGCGCCGGGCTTGGTCCCTGCCTGATGGTGCCCGATAAACCTATTCCTCCGGATACGCTTATCCGCATGTCCATTTACCGGAACAATGAAGTACAGTATTCTGATAGCGTGCCTATCAGCCAGATGAAACGTAGCCACCAGGAGCTGGTGGATTTTTTATACCGTGGCTGTGCTTTCCCGGATGGCTGTTTCCTCATGACCGGCACCTGCCTCGTACCGGACAATAGTTTCACGTTACAGGACAACGACCGGGTAGAAATTAGTATAGCCCATATCGGGCAGCTGGTGAATGAAGTACAGACTTACCGCTTATAATTAAAAAATATCCTTATGAATTCCACTGCAGCCGTCAAACAAACAGCGCCCGCGTCTTCTACATCTCGCCAGCTGAAACTCGCCACTGTACTTATTATCAGCCTTTTCTTTTTATGGGCGCTCACGGGTAATCTTATTCCTGTGCTGATACCGCATCTGCGGAAAGCCTGTCAGCTGAATGATTTCCAGTCGGCTTTTATTGACGCCGCCTACTGGATCAGCTATTTCTTTTTTGCGTTGCCGGCAGCCTGGGTGATGCGTAAATGGAGTTATAAAACCGGTATCATCACGGGTTTGCTTATTGCAGCCGCAGGCGCCGTCCTGTTCTTTCCCGCCGCAGAATTGCGTTCTTTTGGCTTGTTTCTTTTTGCTTTGTTCCTCGTGGCAGCCGGTATGACATTCCTGGAAACCGCCGCCAATCCATATATCACCATTATGGGTACGCCGGAAACGGCGGTACAGCGACTCAATTTTGCACAGGCATTTAATGGCCTGGGCGCCTTTGTAGCGGCTTTCTTCCTGAGTAAAGTGATCCTTTCAGGGAAGGAACTTAGCGCGGCGGAGAGCAGCAGCATGTCGCCCGAAGCATTGAACCAATACCTGCTCACGGAAGCGCGTTCTGTGCAGGTTCCTTACCTCGCCATTGCAGGCGTATTGCTGCTCACGGCATTATTATTCCGGTTAGTGCGCTTTCCTAAAATACAGGAAGAGCACAGCGGCAGACTGAGTATTAATCTTCGTGTATTCAGACACGTTCATTTCCGCTGGGGTGTGATTGCACAATTCGCATATGTAGGTGCACAGGTATGCATCTCCAGTTTCTTTATCCGTTACGCCGGTTACAGCGGGCATATGAAAGAGAAAGAGGCCACCACGTATTTAGGGCTGTTGCTGCTTTGCTTTATGACAGGCAGGTATGCGGGTACATTGTTCATGCGGAAAATAGCACCGCAACGATTGCTGTTGCTGTACAGTATCGCTTGTGTATTATTGCTGTGTTATAGTGTAGCCGTTGGCGGTAGAACGGGCGTTTACTTTTTACTGGCCGTGGAATTTTTTATGTCTATCATGTTCCCTACTATTTTTTCATTGGCTATCCGCGATCTTGGCAATGAAACCAAATCTGCCTCTGCTTTCCTGGTAATGTCCATAGTAGGCGGTGCCTTGATACCACTGGCATTGGGCGCAGTGAGCTTCTACAGCAATGTGCAATTGGCATATACAGTACCATTGGTTTGTTTTGCGGTAGTAGGTTATTATGCGTTAAGACGTGCAGCGCCGGTTACTGTGCAAGCAGTTCCGCAGTAGTTTTACGGGTAAGACCAAAATATATTTTCTGACCGGCATTATATTTTTCCCGTAATTCAAAGTTTTCGAAAGATGGACCACCGGGTATATTTATGTATGCGTTTGGATCGGTGCTTCCACCGCTCCAGTATTTCGCCCGCCCGTTTACCCTGACCTGCAGCGAGCTATCGGCCTCACGGGCTTCTTTGCGCCAGTATTGTGTAAGTGTATAAAAGGGACGATACCGCCAGCCCCAGTGAGCAGCATGTTGCTCATCTTCCGGCCAGGCAGCCAGCTCCTTCAGTGATTCATCGGGTTGCGCCATCACCAGGTAATCGCCGCTTTTATTGCGCAGCATTTGCTGCAACGGGTAAGGCGCTTTTTCCATGAAGCCGGTACCATCATACCCTCCATATAACGTTTTCGCATACACGATTTTATCTTTCAGGTATAATTTCCTCAGTCGCGCGTAGTTGCCCATTGTAGCAGTGATGCCGCAGCGCTCCATTGGCGTGCCGCCGGGCTGATCAAATACTTCTATGCATACTTCTTCCGGCCGGTGGCTGCTGATGCTCAGGCGGAGATAAGGACGGGCGCCGTTTTCAAATGCTTCCATGAAAACGTAAAAGCTGAGTGTGGTGTATTCCGGATGCTGCGCATCGGGATGTGACAGCACGCCGCGGGTGCCGGCAGTGGCTGTAAAGCGGCCAGACTCAATGGTTTCGCCGGTCCACATCAACTTACCCCACTTCCCGTCTGCCCGTGAAGGCGATATTTCACTAAACTCTATTTTGCCATTCACCACCGGCTCTATAGCAATATAGTTGAGATGATAAATGATGCCCTTCCATTCGTAACCGATGCGGAGCAGTCCACGGGGACCACCATCATTGCCGGGTCGCGGGCCCTCAATCGCCGCTGGCCACAACCCGATCACAATGCCATTGCGGATCCCCCACAGCGGCGGTGCAGCGGTATTATCGGGTTGGATCCATTGCGGCTCCGCGGGTTGCTGCGCAGCGGCAGTGCTAACGGTAACGAGTATACTAAAAACCAGGCAACGGTAAATGTTCATCTGTTTTCATTTAAGCCAATGGAATCGTTTTGCCTCCCACTATGGCGTGTACCGCCGGAATAGTACCATAGGCCACCGTTAAGGACGGTACTCCCTTCTTCCAGCTCACAGTACCAAAGCCCTTGTCGGTGGCCAGGAAGCTGCTGAAATCGCCGATCTTTGAATCGATGTGAATGGCTTTGTCCACAGCATCGTAGCGTACACCGGTAAGTCCCTGCAACAATCCGTAGCTCGACATGGCGCGGGCGTACCAATGACCACATTCATATTCATTGAAAGGATTCCTGACGGTACCATCATACCGCTCACGGCAGGTACGTACAATATCAAGCCCCTTTTCCACTTCTCCCTGGAACATCAGGTGGGAGGCCACCTGGTATTCGATACCGGTCCATACTTCATTGCTGTATACAAACGGGAGCGACAGCATCCCGCCTTTGGGCCAGGAGCATAGCAGCAGTCCGCCTTCATGCCCCAGTGCATAGGTAGAGCGTTGCGGGTTTTCGTGTTGCTGCAAATCTTTTTTAAGATTGTATTTATGTACCGCCAGTAAGTGACTTTTTGTTTTGGCAGTATCAACGGGTTCCGGCAGGCCGCATACGCGGGCAATCCAGGAGCCCAGTACGCCATCGGAGAGGCATCCCGTGCCGTATTGGTATTTCGGTCCTTCCTTTTTCAGCAATGCCAGTGCTTCCGGTGAATATTGCGTGCTGAACGATTGGGCTTTTACCGGATCGGGTGCCTGCAGGTCGGTCCATTTTATTTGTTGTATAAAATATTCACCGTTATACAACTCCGTTTCCAGGTATTGCTTTCCTTTTGCATAAAGCGATTGATAGGCGCTCACATCTTCACCAAGCGCGCTGCCCATTGCGGTGAATGCGGTGAGTGCACCGAGGTAGAAGCTCGTGCACATACCGGTGGGCCCCCAGAATTCAATGTCGTAGGTATTATGATGGGGTTCTTCCACAATGCCTTTTCTTTTCGGATCCCAGGTGCGGATACAATAGTCCATACTCACTTTCACCAGGGGAAACATTTTCTTCAGCCAGTCGTCATCTCCGCTGATGCGCCAGTCGCGGTACATTTTCATAATGCCGCCCAGCTGGCCGTCGGCGGCTGAATGGAAGTTATGTACCAGTGGCGAAATAGGGATATTGGCCCGGAAACCCTGGTGTCCTTCCGTATTCTGATTTTCATGAAACTCTGTATGTCGTAAGCTCCTTTCCAGCGCAGGAAACAGGTGTGGCACTGCCTGTGCATAGTTCCATACATGCGTACAGGTACCGTGGCAGCTGCCCCAGTTATCGCCGGAACCTTCCCAGCACCAGAAGCGGCCATCGAATTGCCGCATCACCGTAGCGGATTTTAAGATGGTGAGGTTGGCAGCTACTGCTTCCAGTACTTCCGGTGGCAGGGTGCTTTTATAAAAAGTATTTGTAAAAAGAGATGTTTGCCGGTGGAGTTCATCATAGTGGCCGGACCAGTAAGCGGCTGCTTCTGTAATATCTTTAAACCGGCTGCTGTACCAGGGCTTGTAATACTTACCTGTGGCGGGAGTACCACCACCCGGACTATCACCTATATGCAGTTTGGAATCCGGCACATACCACGTCATCATAAGCCGGATCACCTTTTTTTCTCCGGGTTGCAAACGGAAGGGCACATACAAAGATCCGCCCGGTGCGTCTTTCTCCACTGGTGCTGCATCACGTGTTTCGCCTGCTTTTACGGTATTCCATACCATCGTTAAGGGATCAAACCAGGCGCCGCGGAACCAGCAATGATCCACAATAGTGGAAGGCTCGGTGGTAAAGATGGCGAATGCTCCTTTCTTTTCCGGCGCATCGGAAATTGCTTCCTGTGATAAAACAAATCCCTGCGGCATGGCCGCTACACTATTCCCTTTATCTCCCTGCCGCATAAAGTTGCGGGCATGATAGGAAAAAATATATTCTTCCGGTTTAGTACCGGTATTGGTAAACTGGTATTCCAGTGCGCCAAAGGGCATACTGGCATGATCTTCATCGCCCGGTGTAAAAGGGCTCCAGCCTTTTATACTCACCTGCAGGGGCAATGCGTTATCACGGAGACGGATATCCGCAAATGGGAAACGCGCGTTAAAAGTGGCTTCGTTAAAACGCGGCAACCCCCAGGTAGCGCCGCCGGTACCGCCTAACCCAGCATCACGTTGCCCGAACTTCTTCCAGTTGGGCACACTTCCTTCCAGTACCCTCGCTCCGTTGGGAACGCCTTTAATACTGATAGCGGCAAACATAGCCGGCTCGTAAAACATTTCAGGATTGTGGTGTACCGACATATGCGAAATAGCGCCCGTACCTTCCAGGCAAAACATGCCGGCGCCTATTCCTCCAACGGGGAAGGCTATACGATTATTATACTTTCCATGGTAGGCTTCATTAAAACGACGGTCGCCGGGCGCCTTCTTTTCCCCCGGCGCAGGCGTTTCTTCCTTTGCCGCCAATGCGATAGCAGGGATGGTTGTAGCGCCCAGGTAGGCAACTGCAATATTTTTCAGAAAAAAACGCCGGTTGTTACTTTTTTTCATGTGGGTTTCAAATTTAAAACAGCCGGCAAGTGCCGCCCGTGCTGCGCTTTACAATAAAATCAACTATGGCTCTGCTGGTTTAACACTTCGTTTTTCATCGTTTCTCCGTGGATCATCTGATTTTGCTTACACGTTTAAGCAAAATAACAAGATTGAAACTAAAATAATTTATGATAGTATCCTAGCGTCTGGGGAAATTTTATTTTGAAGGGGGAATGTAACCGCAAAAAAACGGGGATGAATACTCATCCCCGCGATCAATCTACAACCAAAACAAGCCTCAATACCCCGGATTCTGCTTCAGATTATTATTCTTCTGAATCTCCGTTCTGGGTATCGGGAATAGCGTGCGGTTAATATTATTAGTGGCGGCATGCGACAACCACGATTTTTTTGTAAAGGCGCCAAACCTGATCATATCAGTGCGGCGATGCCCCTCCTGGTCAAACTCCCAGCCCAGTTCATCCAAAAACCGTCCGAATACAAGATCGGCACCACCTTCATTGCTGAACTGATTATTCACAGCATCCTTCATACCATACTGGTAGGCACTGCCGCCTATCAGCTGGGCGCCGGTTACCACTGCTTTGGAAGGATTGGCGGCAAAATCCCTTTGCCTTACCTGTGTAACAATGGCCGCTGCCTCATCGGCCTTGCCTGTACGAAGCAAACTTTCCGCTTTCATCATCAGCACCTCGGCATAGCGGAACAGTGGGTAATCATTACTCAACCGGTTAGTGGAGCCCATCTTTATTTCAAATTTTCCCAAACGGAAACCATGCACCGATTCTCCCTTTTCCAAACCGGGTAATTCATTTACAAAGCTCAGCGGCTTACCGGCGAAATCGCCCTGCGCCACATACAGCATCTGGCCGCCGGCGGTATACTGTTGTCCTTTGATCCAGTTATTCTGATACCGGGCATCGGCAGGGTCAAAGGTGCTGATGAATTGAGGAATGGCACAGATACCGCCCCAGGGCGTATTCTTCAGGTTATAGGTCGCCTGGTTTTCCTGCTGCAGTGTTTGCATATGAAAATCAAAGGCATTCCAGTTATTGGTATAATCCTCATCCATCGGAATAGCCAGTATTATTTCTTTTGAATTCTGGTTCTCCGTTATAAACACACTTTTCTGCGCCGGTTCCAGGATATATCCCGCGCCGGATTTGATGACGCTATCACAGGCGCTGATACATTTTTCCCATTGAGGTGTGCCGGTATACACGCCTGCATTCAGGTACATTTTAGCCAGCAGCGTGAAGGCCGCCCATTTGTTAAACTTGCCGTAGGTAGCTACCGTATTGTCTTTGCTCAGAAAAGGAATATTATCGGTAAGATCCTTTACGATGAATTCATACACTTCCTTACGCGTACTCTGTTCGGGTAAAAATCCCGAGGGCAGGTCAAACTGCGTTACAATAGGAACATTCCCGTAAAAGTCGCACAGGATGGCATAGTACGATGCGCGGAGCACTTTCAGTTCTGCAAGTGTGGCTTCTTTCCCTTCTGTAATAGGGATCAGGCCGGATTCAATCTGGTAAATGATCCTGTTACAGTTGGTGATGCCTGCATAGGTCCTGGACCAGGTTTGGTTTACCACATCATCATCGGTAGTCCAGGTATGTTTGTGCAAACGCTGGTATACGCCGTCATCAAACCATCCCCACGGACGTTTGGGTATTACCAGCTGATCGCCTGTTACTTCCTGCGCCCGCCACAGGCCATTCCAGTCGAGCAATATAAACCGCCATTGCGAATATCCTGCGCCCACCAGTGCGGCGATATCATCTTTGGTAGGATTAAACTGCGTGGAGATGATAGTGGTGTAAGGTGTATCTTTTAACTTGGTACACGCCGACAGTAAAACAATAACCATCAGCAGATTTATTTTACGAAGCATTTTCATACGCGTGTTTTTGGAAGATTAGAAATTCAGGTTCACACCAGCGGTAAAGGAACGGGTAGACGGGTACTTGTCGCGGTCGTCCATACCAGGATTCAATCCCAACCTGTTTACTTCGGGGTCCAGTCCTTTGTACTTTGTGATAACGAAAGTATTCAGCGAGGAAACATATAAACGGGCGCCTTTAAGATACTTGTTCTTTATCTGTGGAAAAGTGTAGCCCAGTGTAATGTTATCTATCTTCCAGAAATCGCCGTTTTCTACATAATAGCTGTTGAACTCGAGTGCATTTACATTTAGTACTTTCTTTCCAAAAACAGGATCATACGCCGATTTCAGGATATTATAATTCTGGATAGATGGGTTCTCCATATACATCCTTTGCGAATTAATGATCTGGTACCCGAAAGCGCCGCGCATAGTGATACTGAGATCAAAGTGTTTGTAAGAGAAACTATTATTCCAGCCTGCATAATATTTAGGCAAGCCGTTACCAATTACTTTTTTGTCTTCAAAAGCATGTGCAAAATTATCGTAGTTCACCGGTTTACCATCTCTTCCTTCGTATATCCATTTCCCGTTATCATCTATATCGATCACTTTATATCCGTAAAAATCACCGATGCCTTTGCCGATGGTTACGATGTTGGTAAATGTCTGGATGGGAACCCCTGCTGCACCGGTAGTGAAGTAAGGCGTAGTAGTCTGGTATAATTCGTTGGAAAGGCTGATTAATTTATTGCTGTTGGTAGAGAAATTAACACTGGTATTCCAGGTGAAATCTTTTGCTTTTACCGGGATGAAGTTCAGCATTACCTCAATGCCTTTATTTTCCATTTTACCTACGTTCGCGGTAGTGGTGCGGTAGAGATTTGGCGGGCTGGGCACTTCATAATTATACAGCAGGCCCTTGATCCGGCGGTTGTATACATCCACACTACCGCTGATGCGGCCCCTCAGCATACTAAAGTCCAGCCCTATGTTGGCTTCAGCTTTCTCTTCCCAGCGGATAAACGGATTGGCATTGGTGGAAGGCACCAGGATACGGGACCATTTGCCGTTGGTATATACATAGTCGCCATAACCGATCAGCGGCTGACTTAAAAACCCATCCTTTGGCGGGTTCCCGGTAATACCATATCCAGCGCGCAGTTTCAGGTCATCAAACAGCCGTTGCTGTTTCATGAAGCTTTCATTTGAAATTCTCCAGCCACCGGATGCCGCCCAGAAATTACCCCAGGGGTTCTTCGCGCCAAACAACTGGCTGGCTCCTTCCCTTCTCAGGCTGGCCATCAGCAGGTAGCGGTCTTCGTAGCTATAGTTCAGTCGTCCAAAAAAACTGATCAGGTTTGATTCTGTTTTATAACTGCTGATATTCGCCAGCTGGTTCTTGATGCCTTCTCCCAAACCAATATTGTTATAGCCAAAAAGATCTGTCGGAAAATCCTGGTTGTCGGAATAGTTACCGGAAGATTCATTTTCCTGGTAGCCATATCCACCTAACAATGTGAAGTGATGCGCATTGAACGACCGGGTATATTCCGCCGTCCATTCCGTGAGGCGGTCGATAGACAGATCTGAAGCTACCGATGCAAAGCCATTCACGCCGCTTTTAATATTGGAGATATGTTTCTTCGTTTCTGCATAGCCTTTGTTGGAATTAAAGCGTGCATAGGAGAATAAGGCCGACAGCTTCAAATTATTAATGGGCCTGTAGGTAAGTGTAGCGTTCATGCGGGAATTTACATTCTTAGCTTCGCCATCGCTTTCATACAGCAATGCCATTGGATTCTCGTAATCAAAGTTGCCGGTTTGCTCGTAGAAATCGCCATTCTCTTTACGCACCGGTTCTGTAGGATTCCTGATTACTGTTTGCCTGTAGATCCATCCGTTAAAACTATTGTCGCCGTTATTATTACGGGTATAGTTATTGGTTTGGTTCAGGATACCGATATTCAGTTTCAGTTTATCATCCAGCATGCTGTGGTTTACATCGATCCTGCCGGAGAAAGTATTGTTATCACTTTTTCTAAAGATCCCCTGTAACGCGCGGTAGTTGGCAGAAGCGAGGTAATTGGTGGTAGCGTTACCTCCGCGGATGGTAAGATTATGCACCTGTGTAAACGGTGTACGGGTGGCTTCTTTCAGCCAGTCGGTGGAGCTGCCTGCATCCCAGGAAGCGAGCCTGGTACCAGCTTTTATCTGATCCCGGTAATCCTGTGCGGTGAGCATATCCAGTTTTTTGGAGATCATTTGCGTGGTAGCATAGCCGCTGTAATCCACGGAATTGGCGAAGGTACCTTTAGCTCTTTTTGTGGTGATGATGATCACCCCATTGGAACCTCTTACACCATAGATAGCCGCAGAGGAGCCATCTTTCAATACATCCACCGATTCAATATCTTCAGGGGCTACTGTTTTCAGATCGCCGGGGATACCATCGATGATAACGAGGGGGTTGGCATTGGCGCCGAATAAGGTGGTGTTACCGCGCAGCAATATCTGCGATCCATCGGTAGGGTTGCCGCTGGGCGTGGCAACGGTTAAACCAGCAACTTTTCCCTGCAGCAGTTGTCCGGCATCCAGTACCGGACCTTTCACAAAGTTAGCGGACTTCACAGTGGCTACGGCGCTGGTTACATCGCCTCTGCGTTGCGTACCATAACCAATTACCACTGCTTCGCGGAGACTTGCTATGGAGCCCTGCATCACTACGTCTATTACTGTTTTGTTACCTACCAGCGCTTCTTCATCCTGGAAGCCGATATAAGAAAACACCAGTACGGCGCCGGGATCAACGGCAATGCGGTATTTCCCCTCCGCATCTGTAGAAGTGCCTGTCTGCCCGTTTTTAACTTTTACGCTTACGCCGGGTAGAGCTTCATTCTTATCATCGGTTACCTTTCCCTGTACGGTTACCTGTTGTATGGGTATCTCATTACTGATGATTTCCGTGCGTGGGGTTTCTTTTTCCACAATAATGATCAGGTTATCTTTCTGCAGATAACTGAGCTTTGTATTTTTCAGTAGTTTGTCCAGTACAACCGACAGCGGCTGCCGGTTTGCGGATACGGACAAGCGCGTGTATTCCGCTACCAGTTTATCATTGTATACAAATGACAGTCCGCTTTTCTTTTCTATCTCTGTTAAAACATCCTGCAGGGAGCGGTTCTCCAGCTGCACATCTATTTTTACTTCCCTGGCTGTTTGCCCTGTTAAGGCGCCTGCAAACAGCAATTGCGTTCCAAGTGAAATGAGTAGGAATATGCTGCAGCCGGTGCGCATCGTTTTCCGGATGGCATAGAGATGACACCAAATGAATTGCTTCATACATTTGAGAGTTTTGGTTAAAGTAAAATGCGATTAGAATTGTACTACCTTGTTCCTGATAGACCAGTTAAGTTTGTTGGCTTTAGCGATGGCGAAAAGAATTTTCTCCAATGAATCGGTGGAGCTGAAATTTGCTGTAAAACGTATTCCCTTCGTAGCTTCATCTTTAAAAACTATTTTAACATCATAAATATTCTCCAGCAGAACGGCCACGTGCTGCAGTGTTTCATTTCTGAAGGCTAACTTTCCTGTTACCCAGCCGGTTACCGCTGCGGCGTTCACTTTTCTCTTCTGCTGCGATCCGGTAGCAGAGCGGATTACCGCCTGTTCGTCCGGTAGCACCAGCAGTGGTTTTTGTTGTGAAGATGTTTCCACCGCCACCTTTCCACGTATAACCGTTACAGTTATTTCGTCAAGTGCTTTGTATGCCTGTACATTGAATACGGTACCCAGTACTGCTGTTTGTATACCATTGCTTGTTACTGTAAAGGGATGCGCCTGATCGATGGTTACGTCAAAACAGGCTTCACCTTCCAGCAATGTTACGGTTCTGTTCTCCTTAAAATTTTCCGGGTACCGGATACCTGAACCTGCATTCAGTGTTACCATTGATCCATCCGGGAGCGTTACTTTCAATTGCTGTCCCCTGGCGGCCGACCTGGTAACATACTGCAATCCAACGGTAGCGGTACTTTGATAACGCAGATATGCCCATGTACCCAATGATAAAATAACAATAACGGAGGCGGCTACACGTAATAGCACCGGAAGATTAAAAAAATTTTGTCTTTTGATTTGTCCATCGATGCGGTTTTTCAACCGCTGCATCACCAGTTCCTTGTTTGCCGGCAACTCCTCCCCGCTTCCTTCTTCTGAAAGGCGGTCGAACCACTGCTCCATCCACTCTTTTTGTTCCGGCGTACATTTCCCTTCCAGGTAAAGTTCCAGCAGCGTGTTAAAGTCTGTTTCATTCATAACGGCTGTTTTTCTTTGTATAGGAACACGTGGTTAATATAGAAGTGTATAAAAAGAAGGGATGGTAGTAGATAACCTGAATATTTTTTTAAGAAATTATACATTCAGTTTCAGATGCAGGTATTTCAATGCGTTGCTGATCTGCTTCTTCACGGTTTTATCAGAGATATTCAGTTTATGCGCGATTTCTTTATGAGAAAGTTCTTCTGTTCTGCTAAGGAGAAATACCTCCCGCATTTTCAGCGGCAGCTTATCTATTTCACGGTTTACCAGCAGGGAAAGCTCATTGGCGGCCAGTTGCCGTTCAAAGAGATCGTCTGCCTCCGTGAAGAGGATGCTCCAGGATTTGCGGAAATGATTTCTTTTGATTTCCTGTCGGATGTACCGGAAGCCGCCATACCGTACGCAGGAGTAAAGATAGGTATACAGGGAATCTACGTTGTGCAGGTTGCTGCGGCGTTTCCACAGGGACACAAATATCTCCTGCAGGATATCCTCCGCTTCTGTGGTATCCTTAATTGCCTTTACCAGGTAGCAATACAGCTGCTCCCAGTAACGCATATAGATCACGTCAAAGGCTTCCTTGCTATCCTCTTTCAGCAAATTTAAAAGAATATCGTCTGCATATTGTTGAAGATGCACACCATTCATAAGTGGAAAATTAACATAAACGTGAAACCTGTCTTTACCTACGGCATTCTGTTCCTTCCCGGAACGTGAGAATTATTAATTGTCTAATATACAATTAATAGTAATTGACCAGTTATTTTTTTCCAGGTTTTTTAAAATTATTACGGGAGATATGATGGATAGGGGCTTTCGGGGAACAAATCAATGGTTAATTGATATTTTATATTAATTGTCGTTTTTACACTAAATACATTACCCGGAAGAATATCTTCCGGGTAACGGGGTAATATAATAGCAAACATCTGGTCTTATTATTTAAACCATTCCGCATAATCTGCAAAAAAAGCGGCGGTAGTACGCGCCGGCTTACCCAACACCTGCTGCACATCGCTGCTTACATAAGCGGCGTCGCCATTCCGCTGCACTTCCGTATAGGCCATAAAGGTTTGAATGGCCCACTGCGGCATCCCCTTCATTTCCATCCGTTCCCGGGCTTCCTCCAGGGTAAGCGGTACATAGGTCACCTTGTGATGAATCACTTCTCCTATGATATCAGCCAGCTGCCAGTAGTTGAGCGCTTCATCGCCGGTAAGGATATACGTTTGCCCCGCATGCTTTGCCGGCTCTTTCAGCACGGTAAATGCCACTTCCGCAATATCCCGGAGATCGATGTACGCCCGCCTGCCATCGCCGGTGGCCTCGTAAATACCACGCTCTTCTTTTACCCGTTTTGAAAACTCCCCCAGCCAATTCTGCATAAAGCCGGTCGGCTGCAGGATGGTCCAGTTCAGGCCGGAAGCTTTCAGCAATTCTTCCACTTCCTTATGCGACCGCCCGATAGCCGATTGTACAATGTGCGCGGGCGAGCTTTTCCCGGCCGCCGCAGAGGATAGTTTCACGAAGTTTTTCACCCCTGCGGCTTTGGCGGCGGTAATTACATTGTGCTGCTCCTCTACAAAGCTGGTACCCATACCGGATACCAGGAAAATAGCTGCGCTATTCTTCAGGGCGGCAGGCAACGTTTCCGGCCGGCTCATATCCGCGGCTACCCATTCTACAAAAGGCAGGGGTTCCGCTTTGTCCAGGTTGCGGGTTACTGCAATGGTAGGTATCTGCGCCTGCGATAAAAAACCGAGCAACGCCCTGCCTATTTTTCCTGTTGCACCAAACACGGTGCGGTACGATGTGTTTTCCATTTTTATGATTTAATTTAGATCCAAAGTTACCACCCGTACATCCCGGCTGATAACGCATAAGGAACACTCACCAACGCAAAAAGAAGTATTATGATCCGCAGATGCCAGGTAACCCATAACGCCCACAAGCCGCCCGTGCAGGAAAAGCAACTGAGTATACAGGACCCTTCCGGGTTCCGCATTCAACTGGAAGAGATCACTTTTAACGGCGTGGATCTCCGCTGGGGAAGTTACATTAACCACGATGCAAGGGTGCTGTCCTTTCGTCCGGATAAGCAAGCCATCGTATCACACTTCAGGATCCAGGATGCCAGCGCTGCCAACACACACGCCATCCGCGAAAAACAGTTTGTGGTATACCGCGAAACGCCGGAGTCGTACGACCTTTTCATTCCTCCCTCCAATAATAAAACACGCTCCTTCTTTGAACTGATTGTTACGGACGATTTCTTTGATCACATCTTCACGGAAGAAAGCCGCTTTATGGAACGGTTCCGTGGGTACCAAACCTTTAATAGGCCTGCACCGGAATTTACTGCGCAAATGCTACCGGCTATGCACAGCATCATCCATGATATGCAGCATGCTCCTTACAGCGGCGCATTAAGGGCCACCTACCTGGAAACAAAAGCCACGGAGCTGTTCCTGATGCAGGTACTGCAACTGGATCAGCCATCGCCGGTTCCTGCGCGGTTAACACCCGGCGATACAGAACGGCTTCACAGCATTAAGCACTACATCGATCTGCACTACGAAAAACCGCTTTCTATAATGGCGCTGGCCCGTACTGCCGGCATCAACCAGATGAAGCTTAAAAACGGCTTTAAAGCCCTGTTTAATACCACGGTGTTTGGCTACATCTCAGGATTGAGAATGCAGGAAGCAAAAAGATTGTTGCTGGAGGAAAAAATGTATGTAAACGAAGTGGCCGACCGGATGGGCTATAAATACCCGCAGCACTTCACGGCTGCCTTTCGGAAAAAATTCGGCCTGCTTCCGAAAGATCTCAAAAACTAAGCTGCCCGCTGTAAACACAACGGGCAGCAGACAGGATGACCAGGTATTTATCTCCGGAAATTAATACCCGGGATTTTGTACTATCAACGGATCTGTTTGTGTTTCTATATAAGGAATCGGCCACAGGTAATCCCGCGCAGCATTAAACGTACGCACTTCCACCACCCGCATCTCTCCTTTGTTGGGCACCGCACTGTAATCAGCAATACCGTTGGCATCTATCTTCGGGGCTGCAGCAAGCCAGCCTCTCGGCACGCGGCCATAAAACGGTCCCTTCATCACTTTATCGGCAATCTTCCAGCGGCGGATATCAAACAAACGGAATCCTTCCATCGACAATTCATACAGCCGTTCTTTCCTTACAGCGGAACGCAGCGCTTCCTGCGTGCTGCCGGCAGGAATGTCGGGCATATTTACACCCGGCCTTTTTCTCACTGCATTAATGGCCTGGTATAAGGTGGCATCCAGCTCATTGGCTTCTGTTTTTGCCTCTGCGTAAATAAGCAGTACTTCCGCGTAGCGCGCCAGGGTCACGTTCATGGTGGACTGGCGTATGTTGTCTTTATCTTTCATATCCACATACTTGCGCCAGCAATAGCCACTGAAAGATGCATAAGCGTTAACGGCATCCTGGTTCACGATCCGGGTAGCCGGATTGGTGTTGTAGTTCCAGCACTTAAGACTGTCCTTATGCGTTTCAAACTGGTAGTTAAAAAATATAGATCCCGGAAGCGCAACGGTATAACCCAGCCGCGGATCACGGTTTTCAAAAGGTTTTTGCGGGTTGAATAACGGCGACTGATCAATGGTTAAGCCGTCGGTACACTCGTAGCTATCGACCAGCGACTGTGAAGGGATTTTATTGGAAGCGCCGCCGGCATTCCTGCATAAAAACGGATACGGGCCTACCCAGGTAACCACCGGCAACTGGTATTGCAGGCTTAATATCACTTCAGGCGAATTTCTTCCCTCATAGGAAAACAGCCTGGGATAGCTGTCGTCCAGCTTATACACGCCGAGGTCCATCACGGCTTTGGCGGCATCTGCAGCAGTTTTCCACTGTTCGTTATACAGTGCAGCCCTGGCTTTTACCGTCAGTGCAGCGCCTTTGGTGGCACGGCCAAAATCTGTAGCCGGGTAAGTGGCAGGCAGCCAGGCAGCGGCGCTGTCCAGTTCTTCCAGCACAAATTTAAGGATGGTTGCTTTGTCGCTCCGCGGCACCTGCGCATTTTCCAGTGTAAGCACGTGCGTTACCAACGGCACACCGCCAAACATGGACAACAGCTGCTGATACATATACGCACGTACGAAACGCGTTTCGCCCATGCTGCGTTGATACAGCGCCGGATTGGTTACCGCTCTTACTTTTTCCGCATTATCCAGGATATAATTACAGCGGCCTATCACCTTATAGTAGTTGCTCCATACGCCTTGTGTAACTGTATTATTGGCGTCATGATTACCGGTGCCTATTTTTTGCAGATCACTGTTATTCCTTTCGTAGCCAATATCGCTGGTGGCATCCAGCAGTAAAACCAGGGGCAGCCCATCCAGCTGACCAGGGTCATTTTCTTTATCCATTGGCTTATTCAGCCCCTTATACAGCCCGTTCACCGCCAGGAGCAGTTCATCCTGGTTCTTGAAATAATCGGCGTCGGAAGGGCCGGTTAAAGGATCTTTATCAAGGTAGTCTTTATTACATGCCTGTATCCCTAACAGGGTAACAGCCGCTATCATCCAACAGGTAAAACGCTTTCTCATGATTGCTGTTTTTAGAAATTTACATTAACACCAAAACTGTAAACCTTTACAATGGCATAGTTGTCGGCCACGCCCACGGCGGTTTCCACATCATAGCCCGGCCAGAATTTACTGGACGTAAACAGGTTGGAACCATTTACAAATACCCGCAGGCTGTTGAGCCGCATGGTTTTCACCAGGTTGGCCGGCAGGGTATATCCTATTTGCAGGTTCTTCAAACGCAGATAGGCAGCGCTCTTCATCCAGAAACTGGAGATCTGCTGGTTGTTGGTACCGCCAAACACCAGCCGTGGAAATGCAGCATTTTTATGTTCCGGTGTCCAGTAGTCTTTGAATCGTTCCTGCGCTGTACCACCTACAGAACTTACATAAAAAGGCATGATGCCGGCGCCGTAAATCAGGCCGTCTACTTTACCTACGCCCTGCAGAAATGCGCCCAGGTCGAAGCCTCTCCACGATGCGTTTAAGCTAACGCCGTAAGTATAGCGGGGAATGGTGTTGCCGAGAATTACTTTATCACTTTCATTGATGATGCCATCGCCGTTCTGATCTTTGTATTTAATATCGCCGGGGGCAATAGTACCAAATTGTGTGGCGTGTTTTGCCACTTCATCGGCATCCTGGAAAAATCCTTCTGCCTGTAATCCAAAAATGGAGTTCACGGGATATCCTTCCCTGCTCACGGTTACAGCCGATTGATTAATACCATGCATATCCACTACTTTATTTTTCACATCAGATACGTTAACGCCAATGTTATATTTGAAGTCACGGATCTTACCATCGTAGTTAATGCCAAGTTCCCATCCTTTGTTACTTACTTTTCCTGCGTTCTGGTAAGGCGCTTTCAAACCCGTGATCAGCGGGATGTTCAGCAACAGCAGGATATCTTTTGTTTTGCTGATATAATAATCTCCTGTTACCGAGAGATGGGAAAACAGGGTCACATCAAATCCTACATCACTCATCTCGGTACTTTCCCAGGTGATGTTCCTGTTCGCCAGAGCGTCCAGCGTAGCGGCGCCAACTATTTGCCCACCGAGCGAATAAGAACTTAAATTCACTACCGTGGCAGAGGGGTAGGTTCCTATGTTCTGGTTACCCAGCCGGCCCCAGGATGCGCGGAGCTTTAATTCATTCACCATCGGTTTCAGGGGCGCCATAAATGGTTCTTCTGAAATACGCCATCCGGCAGATGCGGAAGGGAATACGCCCCACTTGCGGCCTTCCGCGAAACGGGAAGATCCGTCGTAACGGGTATTGATTTCGAGCAGGTATCTTTCTTTGTAGTTATAGTTGATCCTGCCGAAAAAAGAGCGCAGCGACCATTCTTCGCCGGCGCCGCCGTTATTCATATTGGTAGCCGCTCCGGCATCCAGTATAGGATAGTCGGGTAAAATGTAGTTGTCGCGGTACGCTGTAAATCTATCCTGGCGGTAGCTGTTCTGTTCTGCACCGGCCAATATTTTCAGGTCGTGTGCACCGTATTTTTTCTGGAAGGTAAGGGTACCGCGCATGTTATTGTAAAACTGCCGCTGACTGGAAACGTCCAGTGTGCTTACCTGTGGCCACTTATAACTGGGCGTGCCATCAGGATGATAGGTTTGCAGCACCTTACTAAATTTGTTCGTATAGGTTTGCACGTATTTGGGTGCAATGTTAATGGAGGCGGTAAGCCATTCTACCGGCTGGTAATTCAGGGTGGTGTTAATACTTCCCCAGGGGGCGCTTACGCGGTTCAGGCCACCATCGCTGGCGGCAGCAGCGGGGTTGAGGCCCACCCATCCTTCCCCGCGGGTACCATTGGCATTTACGGCCAGCTGGTTGGGGGAAATATTATTCATGTAAGCAAAGATAGCATCAGCGCCTGCTGACGGTTCGGTGGTTACCGGGCTGATATACTGCAGGTCAAACTGCATGTTTAATTGCTTCGAAAAAATAATATCGGTATTACTGCGGATGGTAAGGCGTTTAAATTCGCTGTTATCCATCAGTCCTTTCTGATCAAAATACCCCAGTGATACCAGCATCTTTACTTTATCCGTACCGCCGTTCACCGTTAAAAAATGACTCTGCTGAAAACCGGAGCCTGTTAGCACAGCCTTCTGCCAATCGGTGTTCGGTAATGAATCAGAATTGCCGTTTCCCTGCTGCCGGTATTTTTCCAGCAATGCATCGGAGTATAGCGGGGTGCGGCCGGAATTTTTATAAGCTTCGTTGGCGAGCAGCATATAATCCAGCGCGTTGGTGAGGGCAGGCAGATTGGTGGGTTTCTGCCAGCCTACGTAGTTGTTGTAGTTAACAGACAGCTTATTGCTTTTACCTCTTTTGGTAGTTACCAGTATTACGCCATTGGCCGCACGCGAACCATAGATAGCTGCTGATGCCGCATCTTTCAACACGCTAACGGAAGCGATCACATTAGGATCGATGTTGTTGATGGAACCTTCCACACCATCGATCAGCACCAGCGGATCGGGGTTCTTCAGGGTGCCCCATCCGCGGACACGTACCGTACCACCGTCGCCGCCTGGCTTACCGTTGCCCTGTGTGATGGTAACACCGGGCATGGTACCCTGTAAGCCTGCCGTGGTTTGCCCTACCGGCCGCGCTGCCAGCACTTCGCCGGATACAGTGGCTACGGCGCCGGTGAGGTTTACTTTTTTCTGGGTACTATATCCTACTACCACCACTTCCACCAATGATTTGGGGGTAACGGACAAAGGTATACGAAAAAAATTTTCGCCTTTCACAGGCTGTTGTTTTGTGAGATACCCGATACTGGAAATAGTGAGCACATCCTGGTCTGTTACATTGGGCAATGAAAACTTTCCGTTTCCATCTGTAAGTACGCCTTTTGTAGTGCCTTTGATGCCTACCGTTACGCCGGGCAAACCTGCACCGGTGCTATCCGTAACGATGCCCGTAATGGTTTTCCCCGGTGAGCGGCCTTCCTGTGGCGAAAGCTTTCCGCCGGACGTGGTATTTTTTTTGATGACGACGGTGCCATATTTAATCGTGTAAGTAAGCGGAAGATCTTTCAGGCAGATCTTCAGCGCTTCTTCCAGTGATTTGTTGGCGATATTCACACTGAGCGGCGGCGCATCTTCCAGTAATTTTTCATCACAGATAAACTGGTAACCGGTTTGCTTGCTGATAAGATCAAATACTTTATCCAGCGGCATTTTACTGACGGAAAGCTTTACGGTTTGAGCGCCGGCGGTTAGTGATGCTGCCAGCAGCAGCCAGGTGGTCAGTTTGATCACCAGCCATGTTCGTTGTTTAGCCGGCATACGGCTCCTGCTCCCGTGGGAGTGCGCAATAGTAAACAGTTCCATACTATCTTTTGGTTGAGTTTAAATAATTCATACGTGGAGTAGTACTCCTGATTTATTTCATAGTGGCGGGCATTACGGTGATACGGTTTCCTTTGACGATAAAATGCACCCTTCCGGTTTGCTCCAGCAGTTCCAGCAGCTGTGTTACATTTTCCTTGCGGGTCATACTGCCAAACAGTTGAATACCGGAAAGATCGCCTTCGTATTCGATGTCCACATCATACCACCGGGCTATCTGCCGCATGATAACGGTGATATCTGTTTTGCGGAACCTGAACTGTCCTTCTTTCCAGGCCATTACTTCTTCCATATCCGGACGTGTAATTAAAAAATGGTCTTCCTTTTCAGCGATGCTTGCCTGCTGGCCGGGCTTCATCATGGTAGTAGCGGCGCCCTGTGTAACGCTCACAGCGCCTTCCAGCAGGGTTGTTTTTACGCGGGCTTCATCGGTGTATGCCATTACGTTAAAGTGCGTGCCCAGTACTTTCACCTGTACACCGGATGTTTGCACGATAAAAGGTTTCGCGGCTTGCTGAGCAATTTCAAAATAAGCTTCCCCGGTGAGGCGTACTGTTCTGTTGCTGCCCGCAAACATCACGGGGAATGTCAGCGAGGAAGCGGCGTTCAGCCATACCTGGCTGCCGTCGGGCAATACTACCTGGTACTGTCCGCCTTTGGGCGTACGGATGGTATTGTATTCGGGAGCGGTGCTGTTACTGCCTGCGGCGTGATACGCGAGCCGGCCGCTGTCCAGTTTAATGATACGGGTATTCCCCTGTTTGCCTACAGTGCCTGTTCCTGCATCGTCCAGCACAATAGTGCTGCCATCTGCCAGGATCAGCTCTGCTTTATTACCTGTGGATATGGGTGATACTGTTTTTTTGGATACTAACGGCGCCGGGCCTACGTAATAATAGCGCCAGGTGTAACCCGCTGCCAGTATAAATGCTACTGCTGCTGCCGCGGCCATTGTTTTATAAAAGGTGCGGATTTTTTTCCGGGAGATGTGATAACGGTTATCTGCCTCCTGGACAGGTTGTTGCGCGGAGTCGTTTGTATCCTCATCATGATCTTTCCGGGTGAGCGCCTGCCGAAGTGCTGCGGTTTCCATCACTTTATTAAAAGCCTGTTGCAGATCTGGGTGAGCGGCATCAGTATACCTGTCTTCCGCCAGTATGGCTGCAATCATTTCTTCCAGTGCCGGCCCGTTACGATCCGTCTGCATCAATGCCTGCAGGCGCCTGGTTTCTTCCGGTGTAATCCGGTTGTCCAGGTATTTCTCCAATAAATCTTTTAACTCATCGTGTAACATAAAACCGGATGCAAGCACAACACTCTCATGAAGGGTTGTATAATAAAGACGAAAAAAGAACGGGCGGGAATCCTTCTGTTACCGGAAAATATTATTCTTCGTTTAACCGGCAACGTTATCACCTGTTTCCATACTTATGTAACATGCTCTGCTCTCCCACCCATATACTTCCGGATGGCGGCAATGGACCGTGCGATATAATTTTTGGAGGTGACCCTGGAAATATTCATCTGCCGGGCTATTTCATCGTGCGACATTCCCTGGAAACGGCTCAGCCGGAAAGCCAGTTGCATTTGTGCGGGCAGCTGATTAATGGCTGCATGCAACTGGCCTTCGAAATCCTTTAGTTCCAGTTTGTCCTGTGCAGAGGGAAGGTCTGATGCCATGTACACGTGGTGTCCTTCTTCCTGCACCGTGGGCAATACCCTTTTCCGGAATTCATCCAGGATCAGGTTTTTCGCCGTAGTGTACAGAAAGGCGTCGAAACGGTTTACCGCCAGCAGGCGTTCCCGGTTCATCCAGATCTTTATAAAAATTTCCTGTGTCAGGTCTTCTGCCAGGGCAGGCGACTTAACAAATTGCAGGGTGTTGGCATACATCTTCCCCCAGTAACGGTTAAACAACCGCTGGAAGGCGGGCTGATCCCCCGCTGCCACACGCAGCAACAGCTCTTTTTCATTATGTGGACTATCTATCGGCAAGGAAGGTCATGGAATTTATTACAAAATAATCATTTCGCGGAACTACCTGTACTTATAAAGACGATAAAAATTGTAAACCGAATCCTTCCTTTTCTTTTTTTTCCAAAATAATTATCTGGGAACAAATAACACCGCATCTGCGGCTATTATGCCGTCCGTTTTGTGATTGTCTATTTCCACGTAGGCGCCGTTTCCGGCTTTCAGCTGGTAGCTGCCCAGGCTCACCCATTCGCCGCTGGTTTGTCCCTCTACCTTTATACTTGCTGCTGCAACTTCCACTTCTTTCACGGTGCGGCCATCGAATACTTTTACGTGTGCATTCCCATCCAAACCGGGGAGGCGTGGTACATAGGTAAATACCTCATATTTACCGGCTTTCTGGATAGCAGGTGAAAAACGTATTGATTTATGCACGGCTCCCTTGCTGTCGTCTGTAAGCAGGGATGGACCATAGCCCCCATGAATCAGCTTTTTCCATTCGCCGGTGATGGTTACGTGTTGCTCGTCGTTGTCATCCACCAGTATTTCAGCGGGGCTGTTATCCACCAGCGGATTGGTACGCAGCATGGTTTGTATTTTCTGTACATCAGCCTCCTGGATGGAACTGCGCTGATCGATGGCTACAGCAGCCGCCGTGGCAGCGGATTGCCCCAGTACCATAAACACCGGTTCCATGCGGATAGAGCCATAGGCAATGTGCGACGCCGATAAACAAACCGGCACCAATACATTTTTCGCATCCTCCGGTTTAGGTGTAATGGACCTGTAAGAAACCGGGTAAGGGCCAAGACCACCAATCTGCACATCTCCCTCATTTTTTACCATCCCATTTACCACGATACGCTGGCAGTTATGGGAATCCATATTATAGGCGGCCATACCAATAGGGTCCGTTACTTTTTCGCGGCCTTCGCAATTGGCCTGTGTCATCACATATCCGCCGATCATGCGTCTTGCCTCACGTATATACAACTGGGTTGACCAGTTCCCGTTATCAGTGTATTCATCTTTCGGGTATCCCCATTGTAACATTTGTTCCCGGAGATGGGCGGGCACCCGTTCGTCGTGTCCTATAAAATAGAGCAGCCCTTTGGTATACAGCTCATGATCGTGGATGATCTTTTTCCGGGTAGCGGGATCGGCCTCCGGATAGTTGTAGTTCATACCAATCATATCCGTGGAAAAAGCGCCGTAGTTATTGATATCCGTTTTCCCGTTGGGCATAAGGTCTATCTTGAGATTGGGCTTCAGGATCTTAGGCTGGGTAGCGTCCAGCACGCGTAGCAGCAGTTCATAACGCGACGGATCATAATCGTCCGGCTTTGTAATAGGAATACTGTTTTCCGGGCGGTTGCTCAGGCAGATCCTGAAATTATACGCCTGTACCTTTTTATCTCCCGTCCCGTGCGCTGCCAGGGAATCGGTACTGATGCCCCACAGCAGGCCGCTTTCGGGTTTGCCGGGTATTTTGTACGGATCAATGCCATCAGGGAACTGGTGCTTATCGAGCAGTTGCACACCGTTATAGGTTTCGTTGTATTGTGCGTTGGGTTCCCGGCCAACGGTGTAGGAAATGCCCGCTTTGGCCATCAGGTCGCCTTCGTAGGAGCAATCGATGAACATTTTGGCTTTTACCACCTGTGCAGCGGGACCGTTCACGGTTATTTCCGTAACGTACCCGTTTTGCTTTACAGCGTTAGTGATGGTGTATCCGTACAGCACTTCCACTTTGGCGGCATCGATATACTGGTGGAAAGTAGCTTCTGCCACATGGGGTTCAAAAATCCACTGTTCCAGTTTTCCGTAGTGGTTGCCGATCCGGCGGTAAAAGTTGCGCGACAACCCCGTGATAGCATACTTATTACCGATGTCGGTATATCCCAAACCGCCGGAGGTAAGGCCGCCCAGGTGTTTTTCCGGTGATACCAGCAGCACTGTTTTGTGCAACTGCTTTGCGGTATAGGCGGCAATTACCCCTGCGGAGGTGCCGCCGTACACGCAAATGTCCACCTCCCTGGGGGGAGCCGTAAACCCGTAACTGCTAAGCGGAAGGAGATATCCTGTACATACAAGAAGGATAGAAAAGAGTTTGATTTTCATACGTGAAACAATAACCGCCCTTTAAGAAGACCGTTATGTTTATAAAGACGAAAAAAAAGGTAACAGGAATGTGTCTGTCTAAAAAAAAATATATCAAAGGGGGTTAGTATCTTTGTGCCCTTCTACGGTACAACTACCTCAACACACGGAAATAAACACCTGAATATGACAACAACAACAGTACTGCTCGACGGAAAAGCCTTATCCAAACGAATGGAAGCGGAATTAAAGATCAGGGTGCAGCGCATCATTGAAAAAACGGGTGTGGTGCCTGTACTGGCTACCATCCTGGTGGGCGATGATCCTTCCTCAGAAGTATATGTGAAAATGAAAGGTAATGCGTGTGAGCGGGTGGGTATGACCTCCGTAAAAGTACACCTGCCAAAGGAAACCACTACCAAAGAATTGCTGGATACCATCAAAAAGCTGAATAACGACGACCAGATCTGCGGCATCCTGTTGCAACACCCGGTTCCGCACCAGATCGATGAAAGGGCGTGTTTTGATAAAATACATATTGATAAAGATGTAGATGGGGTTACCTGCCTGGGTTTTGGCCGGATGTCGATGAATGAGCCCGCTTATGGCAGTGCCACCCCTGCCGGAATTATGGAGCTGCTGAAGCATTACCAGATACCCATTGCGGGCAAACATGCGGTAGTAGTAGGCCGGAGTCCTATCCTGGGCAAACCGGTAGCCATGATGCTGCTGAATGAAAATGCCACGGTTACTATTTGTCATTCGCGGACCAATAATTTACCAGAGCTTATCAAACAGGCAGATATCATAGTAGGCGCTGTGGGCAAGCCTGAATTTATAAAAGCCGAGTGGATAAAAGATGATGCCATTGTAATAGATGCCGGTTATCATAAAGGCGGCATCGGCGATATAGAACTGGGGCCGCTGGCAGACCGTGTAGCCGCCTATACACCAGTACCGGGTGGCGTTGGCCCTATGACCATTGCAAAGCTGATTGCGCAAACAGTGGAATCTGCTGAAAGGAAACTGGGATCTTCCCGGAAATAATATCTTAAAAAATAAGGAACAGCTGCAGGTAACTACATACCCGCAGCTGTTATTGTCCTTTTTCGCCCGCCTGATTGTCGTATTCTCCCCCTTTCCGTATCGATATATCCGGTTAAGTTTGTGGAAAAGAAAATCATGAGACAAGAACTGCTTCTGGAAATAACCACCACCGGTGATACCTTGCAACAATTGCTAACCTCCTTTGATGAAGAACAACTGAACAAGGTACCTTTTGAAGGTAGCTGGACGGCCGCACAGGTGGCATCGCATATTTGCAAAGCCGGCGACTGCGGCGTGTTGTATGGCGGCGCTGTACCTACCGACCGGCAACCGGATAAAAAAGTGCCTGCCGTAAAATCCCTGTTCCTGAACTTCGATATTAAAATGAAGGCCCCGGAAATGATCCTGCCGGAAGAAGGGTATCTGCCCAAAGACGCTGTATTGCAGGATGCCGCTGCTACCTGGCAGAAATTAACAACTGCCGCCAATACGGTGAACCTTACCGAAGAATGTACCAGCTTTGAAGTGCCGGGCTTCGGGCCTTTTACACGATTGGAATGGATACAGTTTATCAACATTCACACGCAAAGACATATACAGCAATTACAACGTATATACGATACCGTAGTAAAGGCATAAAGCGCTTACTTTATATTCACGCCGAGGCCGATCTGTATCTGACGTGTTTTCCACTGGTACCGGTCATCGATGTCGTTTACATTGGTAAGTCCAAGCACATAGCGTGCATATACGTGCAGTATATCGAAGTTCAGTGTAGCGCCGGCGGCCACTCCCACGTCGCTGCGTTTAAAAGCGTTACGGTTGTAGGTCAGGAGGTTTTCGTTGGCATAAAACAGGTAACTGTATTGCGGTCCTGCATTGATAGTAATTAACTTATTCACATTGTAACGCAATAACAACGGCAGGGTAATATAGCTGAGTTTAATGCTTTTATTGGCGTTGTCGTTACCGGTAGAGATATATTTTGCCCCGAAATCATCGCCACGTTTGGGGGCCACCTGTGAGAAGAGGAGTTCGGGTTGCAGCCCCCATCTTTTTGAAAAATCATATTCGGCGTATACGCCTAATCTTCCGCCTAATGTGTAATTTGATTTAATGCCTGCCCCGTCCAGTTTAAACATGTTCAGGTCTGCCTTGATGCCGTAATGCAGTCCCTGCGCGCTGGCCGCGGCAGCAAGGCAAACCAGCAACAATACTGACAGTGATCGTTTTTTCATAGCTGATGATTTTAACCATAAAGAAACGAATTGATCAGATGCGAATTGCTGCGCCCGGACCACTAATAGATGATCCTGCTGTTTTTCACTATCACGCGGGAAATTTCCTCGGCAGATCGTTCAGGATCATGACAGTTTAAGGTCTACTTTCTGTCCTGTTTTAACGGCGTGGTAAATGGCATCAATAATTTTCAGGTCTTTCAGCGCTTCTTCTCCGTCCACAGCAACCACTGGTTGTTTCCCTTCCAGGATGATTCCGGCCATTTCTTCCATTTGCACGGTTTGATGGGTAACATGTGGCTGGGTGAGTTCTCCTTTATGGGTGCGTCCGCGGATGGGACCGTAGCCCGTGGAGGGTTGCATCTCTGCAAATCCTTTTTCACCGTTGAGATAAAAGCGGTCGAGGTAGTTCATGTTGTAAGTAGAGAGACAGGAGGCCACGGCGCCGCTGGGGAAGCCCAGCTGGAACTGGATGGTTTCGTCCACGCCTTCCTTGAATTTCACCGGGTCTGTTTTGGTTTCCTGGGCCGTTACCCAGATGGGGTCTTCGCCTGTCATATACCGGGAGCCGTTAATCGCATAGATTCCAATATCCATTAAGGACCCGCCGCCGGCCAGTTCTTTATTGAGGCGCCACTGTGTGGGGTCGCCAATGCGGAAACCACATAGTCCCTGGAAGAACATGATTTTTCCAAAGTCGCCGTTTTTGCGCATGCGGATAACTTCCAGTGTTTTGGCTTCAAAATGCATGCGGTATCCGACCAGTAATTTTACGTTTGCTTTTTTACAGGCGGCAATCATTTCCTGGCCCTGTTTGGCATTCAGTGCCATTGGCTTTTCACAGATCACGTGTTTACCCGCCGCAGCTATGCGGATCGCCTCGTCGTGGTGCAGGGCATTGGGTGTGGTAATGTATACCGCATCAATGTCTTTGTTATCTTTTATGCGATCAAAGTTTTCGTAGTTATAACAGTTTTTGTCGGGGATAGAGAACCGGCTCTGCCAGTCTTTTATTTTAGACGGAGTACCACTGATCACGCCTACCAATTTTGCTTTTACGCAGGCCTGCATGGCGTCTGCCACGCGGCTGCCATAGCTGCCTAATCCCATAATGGCTACACGTAATACCGGGCCATCGTAGTGTTGGAGGTCTTTTGCCCAACCGGCAAGCGGCATCAGGGGCAGTACCATAGCGGAGGCGGCAATTTTCTGTAAAAAATCACGACGAGTATTCATGACGGGAGATTTGGGTTTCATTGATTCCTTAATAATACAAAATTTATCCAGGAAATTATATCAAAAAAAAAAGCCGCTCCGGGTTTACGGAGCGGCTGCTATCTTTATAAAAAAATCAGTTCTTTACATCATACAAAATTACAAACTCCACTCTCCTGTTCTTTGCCTTTCCTGCCTCTGTATTGTTGGTGGCAATAGGATCACGGTCCGACAGGCCCCAGGTAAACATACGGTCGTTGTTCACTTCAAAGCTGTTGAGCAATTGTTTTGCGCCTGTTGCGCGGCGTTCAGATAACTCACGGTTGTATTCTGCCGTGCCGGTGTTATCCGTATGCCCGGTGATCAGGATCTTTGTTTTATTGTATTTGTTGAGCACATCTGCAAAATGTTTGAAGGTGGGCTTTACGCTTTCGTTCACCTGGTCGGAAGACGATGAAAACAATACGTTGTTGGGGAAGATCACTTTCAGGCTGTCTTTGATGATACTTACTTCCGCATCATTCAACGTATTTTTCAGCTCTTCATACTGCTTGTTCATATAAGCATGCTGGCTGCTGCTTTTCCGGGAAGACGCGCAGGAAGCCATTACAACAATGGACACTATTGCCATCAGGCAATAACGTGAGGTCAATAACATTCTTTTCATATCCGCTGTATTAAGGTGCAAAGGTATGTAAAATAGCCATTATCAAGCTGTTGCATAAATAATCTCTAATATTTACAAAAACATATATGCGTTAATGTTATAACACTATTACGGTAACACCTATACGGGGTATTGCGTAATTCTTTTTATCTTGGAGAGATATGAATACCATTCCTTTGATACAAAGCATGCTGGGATTGCTGGCGGGCATTGCGCTCATTGTGTTGCTCACTGCGCGCTTCCGGGTGTATGCTTTCTTTGCCTTGCTGCTGGCCAGTGTGCTCACCGGTATCATTTTACAGTTGCCCGTAACGGAAATCCTCGGCAGTATTAAAAGCGGTATGGGGAATATTGTAGGCTCATTAGGATTGCTCATCATACTCGGCACTACGCTGGGGCTCATCCTGGAACATACCGGCAGCACTACCGTGCTGGCCAACTACGTACTGCGCCGTACCGGTACCGGCCGCTCTGCGCTGGCTATGAATATCATCGGCTACCTGGTAGGCATGCCCATTTTCTGCGACTCCGGTTTTATTGTATTAAGCGGACTAAATAAAGCGCTGGCCAAACGTTCCGGTATCTCCATGATTGTAATGGCGTCTTCACTGGCCACCGGCCTGTATGCCGTTCATTGCCTGATGCCGCCGCACCCCGGCATTACTGCTGCCACCGGTACCATACATGCAGAAACAGGCAGGGTAATGCTGTATGGATTGCTCATTGCCATCCCGGCATCGGCTGCAGGCTACCTGTGGTCCATATTCGCCAGGCGACGCATAGCCGTTGACGTTAGTGACACAGCAGACGTTGCGGAAGAGGCACGCCGCGGTCCTTCTGTGCTGATGTCAGTACTTCCTATTGCTGTTCCTGTACTACTCATTGCCATCCGTTCCCTGAGCGGACTGGAATTAACACATCCGTCTCCCGCACTGCAGGTGATTTCTATACTAGGCATCCCCGAAGTAGCTATCAGCGTGGGTATCCTGCTGGCGCTATCCCAACTGAAAAATAATATGGGCGCCATCCTGCAGGAAGGGGCTGAAAAAGCAGCAGGCATACTGGTGATTATTGGCGGTGGCGGCGCCTTTGGGGCTATTCTCGCCAAAGCGGATATCGGCAGCCATATTGCGCAGAACCAGTCTATCGCTACGCTGGGATTATTTCTTCCTTTCCTTATCACCGCGCTGCTGAAAACAGCGCAAGGTTCCTCTACTGTAGCAGTGATTGCCGCAGCAGCCATTGTACAACCACTGCTGCCCGTAATGGGCCTGGATTCTGCCAATGGCCGTATCCTTTGTGTGCTGGCGATGGGCGCAGGGTCTATGATGATTTCACACACCAATGACGCTTACTTCTGGGTGATCTCGAAATTCTCCGGGCTGGAAATAAAAGATATGCTGCGGGTGTATAGTACGGGGACTGTGGTAATGGGGTTGGTGTCGGTGGGGTTGGTGTATTTGTTGTCGCTGGTGCTGGCGGTGTAGTAAACAAAAAAGCTCCTAACGGGATGGCTTTTTACTATCCTTTGGCTTATTTGCAGTTTTACTTATTACTACCCGTTTCTTCTTTCCTGTTGCCTTATAATGAGCAATTACTTCACTGATCAATTTCTTATCATTTTCTGTAACAGGCTTAGGATCCACGACAAAATTTACCCCCTTAGGTTCTTTAATATATCCCATGTTATTTATTGTTAAAATATTTAATAACCAGCTTTAAAGCTGCGTCTGGAAAGATAATCATTTTATGGTTACCAATATGCACTGCACCCAGTGTTTTTTCGTAATGCGAAATGAGTTTAGTCTTGGATGTAAAAGATATAAACCCTTCATAGCCACGGTCTATAGATAATTGACAGGCAAAAGCAAATAGATTACCAGGAACCCCTTCATACAACTTCGTACTTCCTAAATTAAAAGGCGCGCTTTCAATGAGATGGAGATAAAAATGATCGCCATAGTCGCTCAAACTTGCTAACCCTTGTAATATGTGACTATTTCCTTCGATAGTAAGTTTATAAACTTCTCTATCCGTCATTTTAAACTCCTTTTTCCAATCAAATTTCCATCCATTCTTCAATGATAGTCCTTTTAAATCCTCCTTTGCAAGCGGATTAACAACAGTCTCAAAACTGTCTCCGGAAATAGTATTTAAGATACTGTTGGTCAGTTTGTCTACTTCGATCCCTATGTGATATTTTGATTGTCGGGGCATCCACAAATTTACGAAAAAGGCTTTAACCTTTGTCTTCTCTTCTTATAACCGTTTTCATAAAACTACCCTTCCCCTTCCAATGCCTGCTTCAAATCCGCCACAATATCCCCAACACTTTCCAGTCCCACACTTATCCGTATCAATCCATCAGAAATACCTGCTTTCTCCCTGTCTTCTTTCTTCATCCCGGAATGCGTCATAGAAGCGGGGTGGGATACCAATGTATCCACGGCGCCCAGTGATACAGCACGTAAGCACATCTGCAGCCGGTCAATAAAACGTACGGCGGCATCAAACCCATCTTTCAGTTCAAAGCTCATCACTGCACCGGGATAGCGCATTTGTTTGGCCGACAGTGCATAATCCGGATGGGAAGGGAGGCCGTTATAATTTACCTGCGCTACGGCGGGATGCGCATGCAGGAATTCCGCTACTGTTTGTGCATTGCTGCAATGTTGCTTCATGCGCAGTTCCAGTGTTTTGATGCCCTGGATCAGTAAAAAGGTATCGAACGGATTGGCGCAGCCACCGAGTAGCTTCGCTGTTTTATTGACTTTCGTTTGCATCAGGGGAATATCTTTTCCGATGAGCACACCGCCAATAGCGGTACCATGACCGTTCAGGAATTTGGTAGTGGAATGAAAAACGAAATCAGCGCCATAGCGGAACGGTTGCTGGAGGTAAGGTGTAGCAAAGGTATTATCCACACTTACTCTTACACCGTGTGCAGCGGCTATTTTACAGATGTCCGCAATATCCACACAGCGCATAGATGGATTGGCGGGCGATTCGATATGAATCATTTTAATAGAGGGATCCTGTTTCAGCAAGGTAGCTACGGCAACAGTATCATGCAGGTCCGCAATCAGTGCTTTTACGCCGAATTGCGGCAGGAAATCGAACAGGAATTCGTGCGTGCCGCCATAGAGGGAGTAATGCGTTAGAATGGTATTTCCGGCTACTACATTAGAGAGGAACATGCTGGCCATCGCCGATTGTCCGCTGGCGTGCAGCAGGGCTTTCAACTGCAGGGGCTCTCCATCTGCGGCGGTAATGCCAAAAGCTTCCAGGGCGGCGATCAGCTCTTCGGCCACTGTTACAGTGGGATTGCCAAAGCGGGAATAAATATAGCCGGGGGCGGTTCCTTTAAAACGGTCCATGCCCTGTTGTGCATCGTCGAATGTAAAGGTAGCAGTGGCGAAAACCGGCACCAGGTGGGCGTGTTCGGCCATATTGGATTGGGCTGCATGGATGGCTGCAGAGGCCATTTCAGTAAAACGCGGGTGATGACTCATGCTGTAAATTTATAGTTTCCGCGGGAAGAAAATATAAATACAGCAAAAGATTGGGAAGATGAAAATGACAACAGCATTTTCATCTTCCCAATCTTTTTTTATTTAAATGGTGGGAATAGTACCGCCATCAATGATATATTCCGTGCCGCTTAAATACGCCGCACGCGGGGATACGAGGAAGCCCACAAATTCGGCTACCTCTTCCGGTTTGGCGGGACGCCCCATAGGAATGCCTCCCAGGAACTGCATGAGTTGCTGTAAGGCGTCGTTGAAGCTGCTGCCGGCGCGGCCGGCCATTTCCTGGATCATTTTATCAGCGGCAGCGGTTTGAATAAAGCCCGGAGATACGGTGAGTACCCTCACTCCTTTTGGCGCCACTTCGTTTGACAGCCCCTTGCTGTAGTTGATCAATGCGGCCTTTGCAGCGGCATAGGGCAGTGTGGAATCATAAAGTGGCATGGTGCCTTGTATGGAAGCGATATGAATAATCACGCCGGCACCCTTTGCCAGCATGTGCGGCAGCAGGGCTCTGTCCAACCGCACCGGCGCCAGGAGGTTGGTTTGAAGGGTGGCGTCCCAGTGATGATCTGTTAGTACTTCAAAGCCGCCACCGGGCGTTTCGGAGCCGCCCATATTATTAACGAGGATGTCTACCCCGCCATAGTTTTCCTTTATTTCGTTTGCCACCGTAGTAGTGCCTGCCGGGGTACTCAGATCGGCGCCTATAAAATGAAACGCCGGGTCAGTATCTGCGGGCTTTGCTCTGGCTGTGATAATCACTTTTGCGCCGGCGTTGGCCAGTCGTGTTGCTATGGCTTTTCCTGCTCCTTTTGTACCGCCTGTTACCAGGGCTGTTTTACCGGATAACTCGTTATCAAAACTTAATCTTGGTTCCATCTGTTATTATTATTTTCAGCAAAAATCCGTCAATCAACCTTGCCTGACAATAACGGAAAAACGATTCGCATAGAGTGGAATTTATCCCTATAGCCTGTTTAAGAACAATAAAGTACTTTTGAATCATGTATGTAAAAAAACTACCCATTACGCTGAATTGCGGTCTCGACCTCGTAGGGGAAGTGCTCTACGGTAAATGGAAAGTGCGCCTGCTGTATTTCATCCATGAAGGGCATAAGCGCCCGAGTGAGCTACAGCGGCAGATTCCCGATGCTACACGCCGGGTATTGAACATCCAGCTCAATGAAATGGAAAAGCACGGGCTGGTGTCGAAAGTAGTATTTGCACAGGCGCCGCCAAAGGTGGAATATAGTCTTACAGCGCTGGGTGCATCCCTCATTCCAGTAATAAAAACATTGGGAGAATGGGCAGATGAGCATGAAGAAGAATTGAAAGAAGCGATCCTGCAGGAGGATTAACTTTTTCCTACCTTCGGAAAAAAAAGGTTATGATAGCATTCTTAGGCATGGGCCTCCTGGGGTCAAATTTCGTGAGGGCATTGATTGGCAAGGGTGAACAGGTACAGGTGTGGAACCGCACTGCTTCAAAAGCCACAGCGCTGGAAGCATACGGCGCCAAAGCATTTCCTGATGTAACCGCTGCTGTGCATGGTGCAAACCGCATTCATCTTACCTTAAAAGATGATCATACTGTAAATGAAGTATTGGCCGCCGCCGCCGCAGGGCTTCAACCAGGCGCGGTAATCATTGATCATACTACCACTTCCGCCGAAGGCGCAGTAGCCAGAACAAAAGAATGGAAGGAACGTGGATTCACCTACCTGCATGCACCGGTATTTATGGGTCCGGCAAATGCGCTGGATAGTACCGGTTATATGCTGGTTTCCGGCGATCAGGCGGTGATTAGTGCATGGGAACCCGCGCTCTCCCAAATGACCGGAAAGGTGATCAATTTCGGGGATACACCCGGTAAGGCCGCCGGCATGAAACTCATCGGGAACAGCTTCCTCGTGGGGCTCACCGCCGGACTTGCAGATACCCTGTCGCTGGCCAAAGCGCTGGCAATTCCGCTGAGCGATGTGAGTACCCTCTTTAACTCCTGGAACCCCGGAGGAGCATTGCCCGCACGTTTACAACGCATGACTTCCGGCAACTACAGCAGCCCTTCCTGGGAACTGAGCATGGCGCGCAAGGATACGCAGCTGTTTATGGACGCGGCAAATAAAAGCGATGTGAAACTGGCAGTATTGCCGGCCATTGCCGCAGAAATGGACCGGTGGATTGAAAAGGGACACGGCAACGACGACTGGACCGTGATAGGAAAGGATTCCATCTGAATAAAAAACTAAAAATAAAAAAGCGGGCATTTCACATACGAAATGCCCGCTTTTTATTGTGATAGATTATCAGTCTTGTTTTAATACCACCTTATAGTTAGCAGGTACAAATGTTTCTGCTGTTGGCGATGTAATCACCTGCAGGTTCATACTGCCGGAAGCCGGTGCAATGATTTTATAATGGATCTCTGCTTCGCCTGCTTCTGTAAAAACAATACTGGTTACTTTTACGGAATAACCGGATGTAGGCTGGTTTTCCGCGGTAATCACCACACTGTTTACTTTATCATTCACCGGTGTAGAAGTAAAGCTGGCGGCTTCCTTTCCGCTGTGTTCTACGGCTGCGCTTTTATGCGACTGGATAAAGGCGGCTGCCTTCTTCACCATTTTTGACGCTTCTGTTTTGGTGATATACGCCTTTGGACGGTAGTTACCATTTTCCAGTGCCACCACATTAAACTTGATCAATGTTTGCACGGCATTCATCCCGCCGCTTACAAAAGACTTTTCATCCTTGATGTTAATAAACATCATATTCACGGGGTACTGGCCGGTCGACTGAATAGCGTCGTACAGCGCCAGGGCAAACTGTTCGCGGGTAGCCGGCGATTCCGGGTTTACATCGCGCAGCGACTCCACGCCGTTAACCGCCGCAATGATAAGTGAAGGTGCATACGATGCTTTATCGTTGGCCTTTTTAAAATAATCGGTGGCTTTGGGCGCTTTGATAAAACGGACATTGTCGATGTTCAGACCGAGTCCTTTTACAATAAGATCTATACCGTTGCCGATAGAAATCCTTGACTGGGGTTTTGGAGCCGGAAATTCCGTATCAGCTTTGTCTTTGCTGTGCACATCCTGTGGATGCAGGGTCAAAAGGAATAACGGTAATGCTACTGCCGTGTATAGATTCATAAAACAGGTGTTTAACGTATTGCGAAAGTAGGCATTTGTAACAAGATGTCATGAGCGGGTGTGACAATTATTCCTCAACTGTGTAATAATACCTCCTAATAAATAATCCTGAAGGTGAGGTTAATCCTTGGTTGCAGGGGCCGGACCGATTTCGGGATGCGGTGTTCCCAATGGTGCTGCAGATCCCCTTTCATGATTAATAAGGAGCCGTTGCCTAATTTAAGGGAATACTTCTGCTGATGATCTTTCTTATTCCGGAAATCAAAGCTCCTCGCCTGCCCCAGGCTCAGGGAGGCAATGTTGGGATGCTGGCCCAGTTCTTTTTCATTGTCGCTGTGCCAGGCTACGGAATCATTTCCATCCCGGTAGTAATTCAGCAATACGCTGTTAAAATGCATATGTGTAAAGGCTTCCACCTTTTCCCGCAGCACACTCAGCGCTGGCGTCCAGGGCAATGGGTGCAGTTGTTTCTCCGACAGCCGGTAGCTTTTCTGCGCATCGCCATACCAGGCCGTGAGCCGCGGGGTAAGCAGTACTTTATCTTTGATGGTGAGCGTGGTTTGTTTCCACGGCGCCGTGGCTATCAGCTCGTTCATAAGTGCCAGCGCAGGCCCTGCCTCCAGGAAATGAGGATAGTATTCCAGGAGGTTCTCCGGGAAGCGCAGGCTTTCGTTGTCATCAAAAAAACTTAACTGCGACATATATACGGCACATAATTTAGTAAAACTACTATAGATAAATTTACATCAATTTTATGCCAGAAGGACCTTCTATAGTTATATTAAAAGAAGAAGCAACCCGCTTTACCGGGAAGAAGGTGATCACCGCCTCCGGCAATTCCAAAACCATTGATTTCAACCGGATGACGGGGAAAAAGATCCTTGCCTTTAAAAGCTGGGGAAAGCATTTCCTGATCTGTTTCCCCGGCTTTACAGTCCGAATCCACTTCCTGATGTTTGGCACTTACCGGATCAATGAAACCAAAGATATGCCTGCCCGTTTACATCTGCAGTTTGCCAGCGGAGAACTGAATTTTTATACTTCTTCCATCAGGGTCATAGACGAGCCATTGGATGAAGTATACGACTGGAGCGCCGACGTGCTGAATGAAAACTGGGATGCCTCAAAGGCAATGGCTAAACTTAAAAAGATACCCGATGCATTGGTTTGTGATGCCCTGCTGAACCAGGATATTTTTGCCGGCGTAGGGAACATTATCAAGAATGAAGTGTTGTTCCGCATCCGTGTGCATCCGCAAAGTTTAGTGGGAAAGCTGCCGCTGAAGAAGAAAAAGGAACTCGTGCGCGAAGCCGTGCAATACAGTTACGACTTTCTTGTATGGAAGAAAGCATTTGTACTGAAAAAGCACTGGCTCGCACATACGAAAACGATTTGTCCGCGTTGTGAGATTCCGCTCATCAAAGCCTATCTGGGTAAAACCAACCGGCGGAGCTTTTTCTGCAACAACTGCCAGATACACTATGAGTAGATCATTTTGCCCCGTTCAGCAACTGAAACGCTTTGTACGCCCCGTTGTGTAAAATAGTAAGATGTGTTTCATCCGGCAGTGGTACATAATGAACACGTACCCCGGGATTAGCCTTCAGTACATCTCCCAGCTGACGGGCAGGTTCTTCCATCATTTTTCCTTCTTTACCTACGGTAAGAAAAACGTTGGCCTGTGCGCTGCCTGCGGTAGCCAGTAGCTTCCCGGCCTGTTTCAATAATGACTCCTGGTCCCACCATAAGCTGGGACTTACAATGATATAGTTATTAAACATTGCCGGGTGTTTGAGTAATATTTCGGTAGCCAGTAATCCGCCGAGTGATTGTCCGACGAGGGTGGTGGTATCGTTGGTGCGGAAATGTTGTTGTACGTATGGCTTCAGTTCTGTATCCAGGAAGCGGATAAACTTTTCCGAGCCGCCTGTAGTGGGATAATCGGCCTTATCTTTTTTCACGGTGGTGGGGAAGGTGAAGTCGTGCTTCCGGTCTTTGTTGGCGATGCCTACCAGGATAGTGGGCGGCATATGCTGGATCATGGTCAGGAACTGCATCACGCCGGCGATATGGATAAAGTCCTCGTTGGCAGATCCATCCAACAGGTACACCACCGGGTAGCGGGCGTTTACGGCCTGTGCATATCCATCGGGAAGATATACATTCAGGGTGCGTGTTTCATTCAATACAGCGGAAGACAGCTGGTGTGTTTCGCCTAAAGTAAAAGGAGTGGTTTGTGCCTTTGATGTGTTGATTCCTAAAATTCCAAGTAACAGGATTGCCAGTATACGATTCATCTTTTTCTTTCAAACATAAGAAAATATAGAGAGACATTTTATAGAAAGAATGAGTCAACCGGGATAACTACCCGTATAAAATAAGGCATATATTGGCGTTTCATTATGCCACGCTACAAATCATTTATGAAACATTTTGCTATAGTTTCCACGATATTGCTGGGTCTTACTTTACAGGCAGCGGCACAGGGAAAAAAGAATACAGCGCCTGTGCCGCATTATTACGGCAACCGGGCTCCCCTCCATCCCAAACCTTACTCCATGCTTCCTTTGGGCGCTATTACGCCACAGGGATGGCTGCGCACCGTACTGGTGCAGCAAAAGAACGGCGCTACCGGTGAGCTGGATAAATTGTATCCGCTGGTAATGAACCAGCGGAACGGATGGCTGGGCGGGGATGGCGACCAGTGGGAACGCGGTCCTTACTGGATCGATGGGCTCCTGCCGCTGGCTTATCTCCTGAAAGATGAGGCGTTGATTGCCAAAGTAAAACCCTGGGTAGAATGGTCTATCAAAAGCCAGCAACCCGATGGTTATTTTGGACCGGCGAAAGACTATCCCTATGAAGCGGGGATTCAAAGGGATAACAGCCGCGACTGGTGGCCCAAGATGGTGATGCTGAAAGTACTGAAGCAATACTACGACGCTACCGCCGATCCGCGGATCATTACGCTCATGACCAACTACTTCCGCTACCAGCTGAAAGAGCTGCCGCAAAAGCCGCTGGATCACTGGACTTTCTGGGCAAAGTACCGCGCCGGTGATAACCTGATGGTAGTATACTGGTTATATAATATTACGGGAGATGCATTCCTGCTGGACCTTGCAGCCCTGCTCCATAAACAAACCTTCGACTATGCCGGCGCATTTATGCATACCAACCTGTTATCTACCACAGGCAGCATTCATGGCGTAAACCTTGCACAGGGCATCAAAGAACCCATGATCTATTTCCAGCAGCACCCCGATACGCTATACCCGCAGGCCACCGCCAAAGGGTTTGATGACCTCCGTACATTCAATGGGATGGCGAATGGTCTTTATGGTGGGGATGAATCCCTGCATGGCAACAACCCCACGCAGGGATCGGAGCTGTGTACGGCCGTAGAAATGATGTTCTCACTGGAAAGCATCCTGGAGATAAGCGGCGACGTAAGGTATGCCGATCAGCTGGAGAAGATTGCCTTTAATGTATTGCCTTCGCAGATCACGGAAGACTTTATGAGCCGGCAGTATTTCCAGCAGGCCAACCAGGTGATGGCTACGCGGCATATCCGCAACTTTGATATGAACCACAGCGGTACGGATCTTTGTTATGGGTTGTTGTCCGGTTATCCTTGCTGCACATCCAATATGCACCAGGGCTGGCCCAAGTTTGCGCAAAACCTCTGGTATGCCACCGCCGACAGTGGCGTGGCGGCTTTAGTATATGCCCCCAGCGAAGTGAAAATATATGTAGCCGGGCAAACACCTGTTACGGTGAAGGAAGTAACCAACTACCCCTTTGAAGAAGCGGTTACGTTTACGGTTAACACACCTAAAAAAGTAAGCTTTCCTTTTCACCTGCGGATACCTGCGTGGTGTAAGAAAGGGATTATAAAGATCAACGGTAAAGTATGGCAGGAGGCCGCAGGTAACCAGGTAGTGAAAGTGGAAAGAACCTGGCAGCCGGGTGATGTAATGGAGCTGGCGTTGCCGATGCATATCTACCAGCAACGCTGGTTTGAAAATTCGATATCGGTAGAACGCGGTCCGGTTACCTATGCGCTGAAGATAGGCGAAGAAGTGACTGCCGTAAAAAATGATAAGGACCCGGTGGAATATGGCGCCGGTTACCTGGAAGTGCGTCCCACTACTCCGTGGAATTATGCGCTGATAGCCACTCCGGATGATAAGCTGGCCGCACGTTACCAGGTAGTGCAACATGGTAATAAAACCGGCTGGCCGTGGAATCCCGGGCAGGTACCCATCTCCCTTAAAACAAGGGCAAAAAGGATTCCTTCCTGGCAGTTATACAATGAGATGACCGGCCCCATTCCGTATAGTATTACCTATGGTATGGAAACAGGCGAAGAAGAAGAGATTACACTGGTGCCTTTTGGAAGTACTAAGTTGCGGATTTCACAATTCCCGGTGGTGAATGGCCATTAAGGGTACTAAACAGTGGCGGAGGATTAGGCGAGGGGTCGCTTAGGACACGCCAAATGCGTGCAGAAAAGGTGGACTTGATGCGGTGATCAGATGCTATTGTGATGGTCTTTCGTTTCATGGGGGCGGGTGCGGCTACTGCTATGATATCCGCTACCATGGAGCGTTTGTTCTGTATGGCATAGGTACCGTTGAAAGGCTGCACCTGTAATATTACCAGTAGCGATCCTTTTCCGGGAACGGCTGTTTCCAGTTCCATGCCGTTGAAGGGCTGGCTCAGATCAATGGTAGCTGTGGCAGTGTGCGCATTTTCGATACAACGTTCTTTGAAGCAGAGCCGTACCGCAATGAGTTTTACAACCAGGTGGGTAGCTGTTTCCTGTGACGGAATTATTTGCGCAGGTATTTGCAGGGTGTTGTGCTGCATAACCGGTTGTTCCGGGAAGAAATATTCCAGGCCGCAATGCCGGTTAAACCGGAATCCTTTGAGGGCCTTCAGATGTTCACGCCCTGCCGGAATAAGTATTTTGTTCAGGCGGTTTACCAATGCCCCATCGGACCTGATATCCAGGTGAGGGGAAATAGCGTGCCGGATCAGTTTACCTTTCCTGCTGGCTATGCCAAAATGCTGTGCTGCCTTGCGGGTAGCGGAAGTTTGCCGGACTGTTTCCGGCATGGTGCGAATGAAGTAGGATCCGTTTCGCCTGTAGCCGATAATATTACCGAGCCTGCCGGTGAACTGGAGTATCCCGGTTTGTTTTGCCATGTGGGTTAACTTTTCCTGAAATTACGATAATCCGGAAAAAAAACCGTCTCCCTACTTTTTAAAATTATTTATTTTTCTGTTGCAGTTTTGTTTGCAGTCCTGTTTTGAGGTTTAGTTCCACTTCCTGTTTTGTTTCTGCTAAAACAAACAGGCTGCGGATCTTATAGATATTATCCAGCTTGGATAATTTGGTGAAATTAAATACTTCATAGGCTTCCATGTCGGCGATGAGTACTTTCAGGAGGTAGTCGAACTGCCCGTTCATTTTATAGCACTCCATTACTTCGGGGAAGGTATTGATCTTTTGTTCAAACTCCGGAAACCGGTCCTGGCCATGCTCTTTGAGGGTGATGCTGGTCCAGGCCACGAGATTTTTGCCCAGTTTATTTTTATTAAGTACGGCGATATAGCGTAAAATATACCCCTCTGCTTCCAGGCGTTTCACTCTTTCAAATATAGAAGTAACTGACTTACCCAACCTGGCGGCAATCTCTTTATTTGTGGTCCTGGCGTCCTCCTGCAATATGTCCATTATACACATATCAATCTGGTCAGGTATAAAATTCATGGGCCGATTTTTTATCAAAAATAATGATACTGCTACTGATTTGATGAAAAAAAATCGGCGGCATCCCCTTTTTTTAGATTTGTTTTCGCTTTTATCCGGGTTGCCGTTATTCCATTTCCGCATGATCTAATTTGGTGTCATAGAAATCTAACCACGTTTTGGGAGACAAAAAACCGTCCTTCCATATTATTATTCACTAAACTCATTTTTACATGAGAGAAAGTATTGTACTGCCGCTCCACGCGGTGGGCATGGATGCTATTGCCTTAGTTGGCGGTAAATCGGCCTCGCTGGGTGAGATGATTGCCAACTTATCGGAAGCAGGCGTAGCGGTTCCTTCCGGATTTGCCATCACCACCAAAGCATACTATGATTTTATGAAGCAAAGCGGGCTCGAACAATTTATTGCAGAGCAGGTGGCCACGGTAGACTACAGCGACATCATCACCCTGCGCAGGGCGGGTCAGAAAATACGGCAGGCTATCAGCAGCACCCGTTTTCCGCACGAGCTGAGCGAAGAAATCATTGCCGCGTATTATGCTTTATCGCATCAATACGGACAGGAACAAACCGATGTGGCCGTGAGGTCGTCTGCTACCGCGGAAGACCTTCCTGATGCCTCCTTCGCCGGTCAGCAGGAAACCTTCCTCAACGTAAGAGGCCCCGCGGCTTTAATTGATGCTGTAAGAAACTGTTTTGCCTCCTTATTCACCGACCGTGCCATCAGCTACCGCCAGAACTTCGGGTATGATCATTTTAGTATAGGCTTATCCGTATGTGTGCAGAAAATGGTGCGTGCGGATCTTGGCGCCTCCGGCGTAGCCTTCTCCCTCGATACCGAATCCGGATTTAAGGAAGTAGTGGTGATCAACGGCTCTTTTGGTTTGGGAGAAATGGTTGTGCAGGGCGCCGTATCACCGGATGAATTTATTGTGTTCAAACCCTGTATGCAAGACGGCTACACTCCTATCATTGAAAAGAAACTGGGGGTGAAGGATAAGAAAATGGTGTACGGAGAAAGCAGTGATGAAAGAACAAAGATTATCCCGGTAGAAAAAAAGCAGCAGCAACATTTTTGTTTAAACGATGCACAGATCATGCAGCTGGCTACCTGGGTGCGCTGCATTGAAACTTACTACTCTGAGAAAAAAGGCCGCTGGTGCCCGATGGACGTAGAGTGGGCGGTAGACGGCCTTACCAATGAACTGTTCATCGTACAGGCACGGCCGGAAACCATTCATTCGCGCAAAGATCATAACCAGATCACCACCTATGCAATCAATCATAACGGTACGCTTCCCCGGCAAGTGCTGAAAGGCATCGCCGTTGGCGATAAGATTGCAGTGGGCAAAGTGAATATCCTCTTCTCCCTCGACAACCGCCTGATTACCGGCAGCGAATTTAAACCGGGCGACATCCTCGTTACAGACATGACTGATCCCGACTGGGAACCTATCATGAAAATGGCTTCCGCTATTGTAACCAATAAGGGCGGACGTACCTGTCATGCTGCCATAGTAGCCCGTGAAATGGGCATTCCCGCCATTGTTGGCTGCGGCGATGCTACCGAAAAATTAAACGCCGGCCAGGACATCACCGTGAGTTGCGCAGAAGGCAGCGATGGTATTGTATATGAAGGTATCCTGCCGTTCCGGGAAGATAAACTGGACCTGAGCACGCTGCCTTCCATCCGCACGCCACTGATGCTGAATGTAGGATCTCCCGCGATGGCATTCCAGTTCACACACCTGCCAAACAAAGGCGTGGGACTTGCCCGCGAAGAGTTTATCATCAACAACTACATCAAAGCGCATCCGCTGGCGTTGCTGAAACACAAAGAACTGAATGATCCCGAACTGTCTGCAAAGATTGCACAACTCATCCAGGGACATGCCAGTGAAACAGATTACTTTATTGATAAACTCGCGTATGGCGTAGGAAAAATTGCCGCCGCCTTTTACCCGGAAAAAGTAATTGTTCGCTTCTCCGATTTTAAGAGTAATGAATACTTCAATTTATTAGGCGGTAAATACTTTGAGCCAACTGAAGAAAATCCTATGATAGGCTGGAGAGGCGCTTCCCGCTACTATTCCCCCGAATACAAACCTGCTTTTGAACTGGAGTGTAAAGCCATCCTCAAAGTAAGGGAAACAATGGGGCTAAAGAATGTAGTGGTGATGATCCCCTTCTGCCGCACCGTGGAAGAGCTTCAGCTGGTGCTGGCTACGATGGAGGAATTCGGACTGCGCCGCGGACAGAACGGACTGGAAGTATACCTGATGGCCGAGCTGCCATCCAACATCATGATGGCCGAAGAATTTTCTGCATACATAGACGGATTCTCGATAGGATCCAATGATCTGACACAGCTCACACTTGGTCTCGACAGGGATTCTTCCCTGGTGGCCAATCTTTATAACGAGCGTAATCCCGCCGTGCAACGGCTGATTGCACACCTGATCAAGGTAGCGAAGCAACAGAACGTAAAGGTAGGAATCTGCGGGCAGGGTCCATCGGACTTTCCGGATTTCACCAAATTCCTTGTTCAGTTAGGTATAGATAGTATTTCAGTTACACCAGATGCAATCATAAAAACGGTGATGGCGATTCATGAGGCGGAGGATTAGAAAAGGAGTAGCCCCGGGGACCTGAGGAGTCCGGGTTTCAGGGGTTCAAATTAAAGATGGCCTGCCGGTTGGCGGGCCATTTTTAGTTTAAATGCAATAATGTTACCGCTGCATATTAATCGCTTCCATGAACTGTTTCAGATACGCATCTCCAATAGGTACATGATGATCGCCGGTGAAAATACGTTGCCGTTCTATGCTGTCTATTTTATCCAGGGAGATGATAAACGATTTATGCACGCGCAAAAAACGGAAGGGCGCCAGGATGTCTTCAAAGCTGCGGAGGTTTTGTAGCGTAAGGATCTTCTGTTTGGCAGTTTGTATAGCTACGTAGTTACGGAGCGCTTCTACAAAAAGGATATCCTTTACATCTACCCGCACGATGCGTTTATCGGTGCGCACAAAAATATAGTCGGTGCCTGCGGGCTGCGATATAGCGGGAGCGCTTTTTGCCAGCACCCGTTGTACAGTACGGGCGAAGCGCTCAAACGATACGGGTTTCAGGAGATAGTCCACCGCTTCGCGGTCGAAGCCTTCCACGGCGTATTCATCGTAGGCAGAAACAATCACTACCTGCATGCCGCCCGGTGCGAGCTGCATAAATTCTATGCCGCTGAGTTCCTGCATTTGTATGTCCAGGAATACTAAATCTACCGGCTCATTTTTTACAAATGCCAGCGCTTCCTGCGGATGATGAAATGTTTTCAACAACTGCAGATCCGGCGTTTTGTTGATGAAGGCCACCAATACCTGTGCGGCCAGTGGCTCATCATCTACCACTATACACTTTACTGCCATATTGTTACCAGTTGACCGTTAAGTTAATGAAATATTCTGCTTTACTTTCGGTGATCTCCAGCTGATGCTGACCGGGATAGATCAGTTGTAAACGTTTCCGCACATTATCCAGTCCGATGCCGCCTGTTTTATCGTGATGAGCGCCGGAAATAAAATTATGCACACTAAACACCAGTTGTTGCTCACTTCCCTGCAACGTAATGGTGACCGGCTTCTCCGGGCGATTAGTGATCCCATGTTTAAAAGCGTTTTCCACGAAAGGCACCAGCAACAGCGGCGCGATACTTTTATCCGGCAGTTGCGCGGGCCAGTTGAAAATAACACCTTGCTCACAACCTGTGCGGATCCGCTGCAGGGCTACAAAATCCTGCAGGTAGCGGATCTCCGCCAATACCGGTTCCCGGCCCTCAATATCAGCCGGCTGATTTACCATATAGGCGAGCAGGTTAGTGAGGGTTTTATTGGCCGGCACTACCTCCGGCGAGCCTGTTAGCGCCAGTGAATAAATGCTGTTCAGACTATTGATAAGAAAATGTGAATTCAGCTGCATCTTTAAAAAACCTGATTCTGCCTGTAATTGCTTCTGTTGTAAAATGGCCCTGCGTTTATCTTCGTCCAGCCACAACATAAAAAGATGTACGGAAAAAGCGGCTATTATGATGACGGCTCCGCTCCATAATCCGTTTACCAGGTATTGCGGCAGTGTGGTATATATTTCCACCCGTTGCCCCTGTTCTATCCGGTAGCCTCTGTACAATGTTTCTTCCGGGAAAAAGTTTTTTGCCACGGCATACTTCAACAGGATAAATCCCAGCAGTATTGGTATCAGCCAGCTAAACAGTTTTGCCACATTCTTCTTTTCCAGGAAAGGTGGCAGGATCCATTTCAGGTAAATGTAAAACTGGATAAAGTTCAGGAAGCCAAATAATCCGTCGTTGATGGTGATGCGCCACAGCACCTGCGGAATGTGCCGGGTGGCCATCAGGAGACTCACGCCATATACCAGCAGCATCCATACCAGCAGCAGGAGCAAAAACTGGCTGATATGTTTACGGGCGCTATGCATATAGTTTTATTTTGTGAGCAAGAGCAATGTCGCGCTGTGTGAGTAACAGCGTTAGTTCATGCGTATGCACTTCTACCGTGATATTAATATCCGCGGTTGTGTCTTTGAACTGTTGCAGGCTTTCTTCCGTTAGCTGTTGTAACTGTAGCGGAGCAATGAGGCCCGGATGTTCTTCCCCGGTTACCCGGAGATGTAAATGCGGAGTGGCTATCAGCAATGCGTGCAGGTGGACATACTTCTCAAAATGCACCAGTTCTTTTTTTACCGTCACCCGTTCGTTTTCCAGTGCTTTGTCGTACAACATATACCGCAGCAGGTCGGATAGCAGCAGGATGGCCTGTGTACCTTCGTGTTCGCGTGTCCGTTCATCTTCCAGTACCGGTGTAAGCAGCTGCAGGTGGTGAAGCAGTTGCCGCGAGCCGGTGTGCATCCGCTCATACCGTGCATGGGCCTGGGCTGCGGTGACAGCCAGCAGGCGATCGGCAGGATCTGTATTGCGCCATTGCAGGAACAGGTAATAGCCATATGCCAGCAAAGACACGCCAGCGCCGGTTTTAAGCGTAGCGGGCAAATAAGTGGTAAACGGCATATATACTTTAGGAAATCCAATGAGCGGGATCATGCCCAGCAGTACCTGGTCGGGGAAAAAGAAATAGCCTGCTGCGTACTTGATCACAGAAAAGATACCGATCAGCAGCAACGCACCGGCGGCTGCTTCCAGGTACTTCCGTTCTTTCAGGGGCCGGGGCAGCCATACAAATGCCAACAGGTAAAACAACTGGAAGTTAATACAGCCATACAACACCTCGCGTACCAACACCCACTTCATCCCAAAAGATGAAGGCCAGTTTACCCGGATCATGGGAAAGGCGTATAAGAATATTAACGCCATCCACACGGCGAGATGTACCAGGTACCGGTATGGTTTATATGTGCGTTTACTGTTCAACAAGTGCTGAAGGTACTATATACCCTCTTTGTTTTTCCATAAAACAGCGGGTATTTTTTTGGTCCCCAGCTCCTGCCGGTTCGTACATTATTGTACCCGGTATGTCCATTATCTGTAAGCATCAAAGAAACGATGTTTACTTTGCCGGTACATTCATAAAAAATAAATTACTACCAATAATGAAGAAAGCAGTTTATGCGATGTGCCTACCCGTGACCCTTTTAGCTGCCCCGTCAGCCCTGCTGGCACAGCAGAACAACGTGGTAAAATCTATCACCGTAAAGGGTACCGTGGAATTTACCGATCCTAAAAGCAGCAGCAATATAATATGGCTGCTGAAAGACAATTTCAGCGGAAAGCCTGTAGTGGTAGATTCCTGCCTGCTGGCGCAAGACAATACCTTCACCTTTAAGATCAAACAGGACCACCAGGGCATCTATACGGTAGACGCCCTTCACTGGGACCGGGCTACTTTCTGGAGCGATGCAGATGTAAAAATGGATCTGAGGGGTTATGATACTTCTTTCTATAAAATTAAAATCCCGCATTATAACTATGTAGAAGGATCTTACGATAACAATTTCATTAACCTGATGACGCTGAACGGTGAGCTGAATTACCGTAGAATGATTGATGAGTACAACATGGAGTATTACGCCAAAAAAGCAACCGATACTACCTGGTACGGATATATGAAAAATACAAAGAAGTATAATCCTATGCGGGAAGATTTCAGCATCCGGGAAGAAGTGCTCACCCGCTCCTATGCCGATCGCCCGGTACTGGTATACGCCCTTCGCGGCATGGCAGGCACAGAGGCCGGCGCCAGATACGACAAGGCCATGCAGCTGCTCGACAAGCTCATTGCGCGTTACCCGTGGCTATCTGAGGCCAAACAGCTAAAGCAAACCATTATCACCAATAAAGCGCAGGCGATGAAACTGAAAACCGGTCAGCCTATGCCAACCGTAAAATACCCCGATGCCAACGGTGCACTGGCCGGACTGGAGAAATACAAGGGTAAATACCTGCTGGTAGATTTCTGGGCAAGCTGGTGCGGTCCCTGCCGCCAGGCTATTCCGAAAGTAAAGGAACTGTATGATGAATATAAAGCCAAAGGATTTGAAGTAGTAAGCATCTCCATAGACACAGATAAAAATGCGTGGAAGAAAGCCATGAAAGAAGAAGCAATGCCATGGGATCAGTTACTGAGCGATAACAAGGATAAAACGATGGAACAGTTCCAGTTTTCCGGTATTCCCACGCTTTATCTCGTGGATACGGAAGGTAAAATTATGGAAAGATTCACCGGGTACAGTGATGATGCAGAAGCAAAAATAAAGGAGGGCATTTCCAAAGGCACGAAGGCCAAAGCATCGCAACCAGCAAGCGTTCCGATGACGGGCTTCTGATGATATTACCAACCATTAAAAGGAAAAGGCCGTCTCCATATCGTGAGACGGCTTCTTTTTTATGATACTTTTATTGTTCTCTTCGTAAATGGAGAAAAAAACCTTATTATTCTTTATAAAAATTAAGGCGGTAGAAGATCCCGATCTGAAAACCTATCCATAATTTATTACTGCGGGTTGCATCCGGAGAGAAATTATTACTGATAGTATAAGGTGGTTTAAAATATTTTACATGTGCGAGCGCCTCGCTCTCCTCCATTTTCAGGGCGGCGGGTTTGCCATCTGTATAATAGGCTGTTTGCAGGCTATTCAGTACTGCCCCAAGCTGAAGCCGCCAATGATTACCTATTTGTTTTTCTCCAACGAGTGCCAATTTGTGTAGCTGCACCTTTACTGTTTTTTGTATATATCCCAGCGAGTCGTAGCCCGCTTCCATGTTTCCTGTAGTACCCTGCAGATGTAAACGCCAGCTGTCTGATAAACGTATGGAGGTACCTGCGCCATAACGGAGCATAGAGAAGGAGAAGTTAGTACTCCAGGAGCCCAGTGCGTAAAGGAATGGGAGTCCTGCCTGGATAGTTGGATTCACATAAAAAGATTCATCTGCTACCATTCCTGCGGCGGCATATGGTTTCAACGAAAACACGGGGCCGTTTCTTTTAACGCCACCGGCAATGGGTGTGTTGCCGTTTTCTGCATACCGCTGCGGAACCGGGGGGAATGCTATGGCCTTCGGCCTGATGTAGCCGGTATCTGTTTTCACTGTGTTCAACGCGGGAAATATTGCGTCTGTCTGTTTGGTAGTTACCGGGGAAACAGGGATAATTACAAAACGGGCGGGGGGTGTTACTCTTTCCTGTTTTACAACCGCAGGATTTTTTTTTGTGAGGATAAGCGCCAGGGCATCTACAAAAATAATATGACCACCCAGCACGCGGTAATCAATACCGGTATGTTCACGCAGATCTGTGAGCAGCCTTAATAAAGATTGCGGGCCTTTTTTCACATGTACGGTCCTGGAGGTAGGAAACTTCCGTGTGTTCACGGAAAACCGGATGCCTGCCTGTTTGCTGACGAGGGTCAACAAGGCGTCCAGGCGCATGTCTGCAACCGGAACAGTTACTTCTTTCTGTAAGTTCACTGTAGCTTCCTGAGCAAAAACGGTGGCTGTTAAAAAGGTTAACCCTACAGCTATAAAAAATTTCGATAGCAGACTAATTACATCCTGCCCCACTGATATATACCCTGTCATTCTCAAATCTACATTGTACATTCAACGTAACTGAAATCACTTCAAATACGTATTGTATTGGTTTATTCTCAAAGGCACTGCTCATGGTACAGTTCTCCAGGCGTTCATTTTCCAGGATCACTTTAATGTTGTATGCTTTTTCCAGTTGGGCGATGATTTCTTTCAACGAGGCATTTTCAAAATTAAAGATCCTTGTAGCGTACCCTGTTTTATTAGGATTAAAAGCGCGGGTGATACTGAAACGTTGGGAAATGATATTGTACTCCAGCTGTTGTTCTGCTTTTACTGTGATACTTGTATCTCCCTTGCTGACCAATACAGCGCCGCTGGTAACCGCTACTTCAATCACATTTGCCAGTCCGCGGACATTAAAGACAGTGCCCAATACTTTAATGCGCAGATCCCCTGCTGATACTATAAACGGTTTTAACGGATCAGAAGTTACATTGAACCAGGCTTCCCCGGTTAACTGAATGAACCTTGTTTTATCTGCGAGTCCCGGGGTATACTTTATAGCCGAGTGGCTGTTCACCACTACCTGGGAGTAGTCCGGCAGGGTATCGCGGTAAATGCCGGTGGTGGTTTGCCTGATGACCAAAGGAGTGTCTGCAGAAGATGGCCGCCATACAAAATAAAGGGTAGCGGCGCCTATCAGCACCAGTATGACTGCCGCCATGCGCCAGGTGCTCCTTTTCGGTTTATGCCCTGCTGTCTTTTGTGTGATTTCCTGAAATAAGAGCGCTTTATCCGGCAACTGGTGGTGCGGATTGTTCCCTGCTGCCTCCCAGGCTGCTGCTGCTTCGTTGTATAATTTGCGGTGATCCGGGTGCTGCATGATCCAGTCATCCACGGTCATCGCTTCTTCCGGAGAGGCTTCCCCGGAAAAGTACTTCCCTAATAACCCGTATAACAGCTCCCCGTTGCTCATTATGGTTGTAATAAAAGTAAAATAAATACAGCGATCATCATGTCCGACAGCTCCTCACGAAGGATCCTCAAGGCTTTTCCTATCTGGGCTTCCACGGTTTTTACAGAAAGGTTCATTTCTGCTGCAATGGCTGCATACTTCTTTCCTTCAAACCTGCTTTTGGTGAAAATCAGTTTACATTGTGGCGGTAATTTTTCGATACATACCATGATCCGTTGCTGAGTTTCTTTGCTGACCAGGGTATTCCTGAATTCGCCGGTAGTATGATTGTTGGTTGATACGTAATGATCTTTTATTTTTTCATGTCTTTTTATATTAAGACAATAATGGTAGATGGCAGTATACAAATAGGATTTCACCGACTGCTGTCCGTCTATTGTTGCCCTTTTCTCCCATAACTTCAGGAAAACCGCCTGTACTGCATCTTTCGCCTCATTATTATCTTTTAGTATGGTAAAGGCATAGCGGTGCAAACCTTCAAAATAAGTATGAAAGTATGTCTCTATCTGCCTGTACAGGTCATCTACCTTGCCAATATGTGCGTTCAATACAAAACCGGTTACCGTGATTGAAGTGATCGTTCCCTGATTATACACTTCAGCTTTCAAATCCCCCTATCTGTTTCAAAAATAATTTTTTAATGGTTCCCGGTAAGGGTAAAAATGAATTGAAGTGTATTAGCCCAAATATCTGTACTCATGACGAAAACCATCAGCAAAAGAAACCTGATTTGCCTGATAGCCGGGGTAGCCCTCCTTATTTTAAATTCGGTTTCCTGTAAAAAGGAGAACAACGGCGACACACCCGCTCCTATACCCAATGAGCCGAACCCGGAACCCGGAGGAAACGATCCTACCGCTCCCAACCTGCCGGGTACACTTTACGACTATGTGGGCACCCGCAACAATATGCCGCCTTACATGCAGGCATTTATGAACGCCAATCCCACCCTGGACAATACTCCTGTTGGCAATCCTATTACCAATGCCGGAGCTACCCTGGGCCGGGTATTATTTTATGATAAGGCATTGTCGGTGAATAACACCCGGTCGTGTGGTTCCTGTCACCACCAGGAAAAAGGCTTTACCGACGGCGTAGCAACATCTGAAGGATTTGAAGGGAATTTAACCCGGCGTAACAGTATGCCGGTGGTGAATCTCCGCTTCTTCCGGTCGGCCACCATGTTCTGGGACATGCGTGCCAAAGATATTGAAACGCAAACGCTGATGCCGATCCTGGATCATATAGAAATGGGCATACCTTCCCTCGCTGCTCTTGAAACGAAGTTAACAGGTATTAGTTACTACCCTGCACTATTTAAAGCTGCTTTCGGAAACGAAGGGGTTACCTCCGATAAAATAGCCAGGGCGTTATCGCAGTTCCTGCGGAGCATTGTATCCTTCAATTCCAGATATGACCAGGGAGTAGCCACGCAATTCAGCAACTTCAGCGCTTCAGAAAAGAATGGTATGCGGCTGATGCAGGCGGATTTCTGCACTGAATGTCACAGCGATTTCTCCACTGCCGGAGTAGGGAAAAATGCCTCTTACCTCATTGTGGACAATACCGGCGTGAATACCGGCTTTGGCTCCAACAACGGGTTGGAAAGTAACTACACCGACAAAGGCATTGGTGAGATCACCCACAAACCCGCCGACCAGGGCACGTTTAAAATTCCAAGCCTGCGGAATGTGGAGCTGACCGCCCCTTATATGCACGATGGCCGCTTTGCCACTCTCGAAGACGCGATAGAACACTATTCCACCGGGATCAAACAAAATCCAAATATCGGGATACAGTTTTCGGGAATACAAAGCGGAGGTTTGGTTTTTTCCGCGAAAGACAAAAATGATATTATTGCTTTTCTTAAAACACTGACTGATCAGTCGTTGGCAACGGAGCCTAAGTATGCGGACCCGTTTAAATGAGGAGCAGAAGGCGCTTCACGGAGAAGTGAGGCGCCTTCTGTTTTGAATTTGAAAAAATATGTTACTATTTATGTCTTCGTCATGTACTTAAACAAAGTGCTTTATGACAAAAAATATCCAGCTTGCGGCAGGCTTCAACAAGGTTGGCAAGCCAGTTGAGGATACCTCCGCACAGCCTTTAAGCAATGATAGCCTTTCCATGTCTATTAGAAATAAAAAGGAAGCTGATTTGTTTTTAGCAGCATTAAACATTGTAATAAAAATCGCCCGTCATAAATAACCGGGAATCATTTCACCGGTTTCAGTTCCAGCACTTTCACTTCGAACGGAGCCAGTTCAAACATAATCGTTTCATCACTATCCATTTCGCTTTGTTGTTTTACATCTTCCCTTACATTAAAGACGGAAAATTTTCCATGATAGCCAACCGGTAATTCCAGTACTTCATTTAACCGGAAAGCAACTTTTTTGGTTTCGGGAGATGGGTTTCTCCAGGTCAGGGTGCCTTCCCGGTGGTTCCATGCGGCGAAGCCATACACTTCCTGTTTGCCGGGGTCACCGCCAATCCAGTGTACATCGGATAATACATCGCGGTGTTTTTCGGACCAGCGCATGGCTTTGGCCAATACATTCCAGCTGTTGCTGCTCATCAGGTGCGGGTTGATATACAGTTCCTGCATGCCGGTACCGTTGCCAAAAAACTCCCAGATATCTTCTGCAATGCCTTTGTCGTCGTTGGTAAAGCCGGCGCCCACGCCATTTTCATTATTGATTACCACACCGTGATACATCATCGCGTTCAGGGGGTATAATTTTGCGCGCTGCACTACATTTTTATATACTTCCGCATCGCGGTAGTTGATCCATTGCTGTCTTTTGGTGCCGGCGCCCTGTACATCCATATCGCCGCCGGCGCGCCAGATGGCGTCGCCATAGTTAAGCCAGTAGGGAGAAGGCCAGGTGCCTACCGTTAAATTAAAGAAGAGGTCGGGTTTCATTTTGCGCAGATCGGTGATGACCCGTAAAAATGCTTCCACGTCTCTGGCATACTTCTCTCCTGCCCCGCTGGCGCCGTTGCCTGCGCCTACACCGTCGAATTTGAAACTTACCACGCCCTGGTCTTTTACAAAACCGGTAGTTAGTTTTCTGAAATAATCAAAGTAGTTTTTATCTGCCAGGCTTAGGCCGTTGTCGTTGGGTGTAAAAGGAAGATGGAGCGTTTTAATGCTGGCAAGGCGACTGATCTTTTCCTGGTCGTAGCCACCCCAGGGCGACACCCATACACCCATTGCGGAATGATATTTAGCGGCCAGCGCTTCCATCTTCTTAAACCCGTTGGGGAGGTGACGGCTGAAATACCAGAGTTTATTATAGTCGTCCCAGCCGCTGTCCCACAGGAAAGCGCTGATCTTTGCTTTGCGTTTTACCACGAGGCTGTCGCCAAACAGGCGGATACGGTCCATTGCGTTGGCTTCCGTAATTTCCCTGCCGTCGTAGCCCACATCGTACCAGGAGTTGTAATGCGGGAAAGGACGGTAAGGTACGGCGCGTACTTTTTCCAGGTAGCAGAGGAAGCCGCGACGCAGTTGTTTTTCCGGGGTAATGCCCCAAGCCACGCTCACATCAAACCCATTACCGGAGCGCAGTGTGGCAGATGCCGCTACGCTGCTTTGAACGCCTTTATCTGTTACATGTCCCTGCGCCATCGGATGTTCCAATGCAAAGAAGTTGTTGCCGGCTATCACCGGTGAGCCATCCACTGTGCCGGAGAGTTGCGGCTGATACGCCGATGGAACATTTACCAGTAGCAGTTCATCCACGGCAGACGCAGGGTCGGTGATATGAAAATGTTGCTGAATAAAGTTACAGCTATCATGTAAAGTGATCTGCCAGATCACGTGGATATCCTTTGCGGTATTTACCAATGTAAAGGTGAGTTGCTTACCCGGCAGGCGGTCTATCAGCCGTACTGCTGCCGGTGAGGAAGCGATGTTACCCGCGTCTTTTGTGCTAACCTGGAAATCGGCGGCGGTTAATACGGTACCATCTTTCAATTTTAATTCAAACAAATTATGTTGAGGAAAGGAGATGTTTTTTGCAGACAGTTTATCGGTGAATGCCACCTGTTGCAGATGGTTTTTCGATACGCTTACTTTTACTTCCAGGATATTATTTCCCAGTGTATTGGTGGCGGGTCGCGCCACTGCTGCCGCCGGGGCGGTACCGGCATAATACACCTGTGCAGATAAAGATAAACGGGAGAGCAGTAAGATGGCAATAAAAACGGATCTTCTTTTCATGGGTTGCAGCTGTTGAACGGAGGATAATGTTAGGCGATTTCAGCGGACTTTTCCGGCACAAACGATTGCGTGAAATTCGTGGCAGCATGAAAAAAGGACCGGGCAAAATGCCCGGTCCCCTCCTCTATTTGCGGAAATAATGTGCATTGAGCAGCAGCATCGACAGCAGCATTAGTGCAACGCCCGCCCACTGCAGGCCATTCACCGGTTCATGCAGGATAAAATGCGAGCATACAATGGCTACCGGCAATTCGGCAGTCATGATCACGGCGCTGATGCCCGCACCTACTTTAGGGATTCCTTTTGCAAACAGCAATGGCGGAATAATGGTGCCAAAAAGCGACAGGAACAGCGCCCACTTTAGCAGCCCTATATCGAAGTGAGTGCTGGCCACCAGTTGCGGCGCATTCACGAGGAAGATGCACAGCGTGGACCCGGTGATGGTGACTGCGCTTTTCTTACCGGCATCGAGCGATTTGCCTGCGCGGCTGTTGACAATCACATACACTGCATATAAAAAAGCGGAGGCGCCGGCATACAGCATGCCTTTCATCGACAGCCCGGCTAGGCCGCCGCCAGCCAATCCGCTGCCCATCCAGGTTCCCACCAGGATCAGTATGGTGGTGATAAGCTGTAATGCGGATGGCTTCTTTTTAAACAGCAGTGCTTCCATCAGCAGGCCAATCCAGGTGAACTGCATGAGGATCACGATGGCTACTGATGCCGGTATATAAGCCACTGACACATAATATACGAAACTGGTAAGGCCAATACATCCGCCTGTAATCAGCATCCAGGCCCAATCGCGGGGCTTCATGGGGTGGCGTTGCCGCCGGGTGATGAGATACAGGAGCCATAAAACAATCATGCCTGTAAAGGCTTGTGTAACGGATATTTCCGCGGCAGTATAGCCTTCGCGGTAGGCTAATTTTACAAAAGTAGAGAGGATGCCGAAGCTGCATGCGCCGGCGAAAACCATTAATAATTAATATATACCTGGTCATTATTTTCGGTTGTGTAAAAAATAAGAGAGAATACGGGTACACGAAAATAACCAGGTCAATAAACAGACTTAGTGCATATAAATGACGAACTGATTCCCGCAACAGGAATAGCTAAGAGCCGTAGTAATGCTGGTTATTTTGCGAACAAAACAACAACAGCAGGAGGAGGTGTGCTTGAATAAATACGGTGCATTTGTGTTTGATTATGGGCCACAAGATAGAAATATTTCTTTACATCTCTCTAAAAAAATCAACAGCGCCGGCGGCCGGGCCACCGCCTGTGTAAACTGCGCTGCTGTTATAATGGGATCGTTACTAACGGTTAAACCTGTACGATAATTTTACCTACCGTTCTGCCGGTTTCTATCTGTAGATGTGCCTGCTTCATTTCCTCCAGGGAAAACGTTTTGGACACGATGGACCTGAGCAGGCCCTGTTCCATCAAAGCAGCGATGCTGGCCATTTCTGCCCCGTTGGAAGCCACCAGGATGAAAAAGCCGATCATGCCTTTTGCTTCCGCTTTGGCAGTTACAGCTTCCCGGAAACCGGAAGGAATGCTGATGATGGTGGCGCCGGGTTTCATTACTTCGAGCGACTGATCAATGGTATCGCCGCCGATGGTATCGAGCACAAAATCGACCTCCGGTACGTGGTCTGTTAACCGCTGGTTGTGATAATCGATATGCTCATCTGCACCTAATCCCAGGATTACGTCTTTATTGGCAGCAGAAGAAGTACCGATAACATACGCACCGAGGCGTTTGGCCAGCTGCACTGCATAATGACCAACACCGCCCGCGGCTGCATGGATCAGCACTTTCTGGCCGGGCCTTATGCTGGCATGATCTATCAATGCCTGCCAGGCGGTAAGCGCCGCCAGGGTAGCTGCAGCCGCTTCCTCATGAGAGATGTTCGCCGGCTTTAACGCCAGGTGCGCCGCCGGCGCCGCGACATATTCCGCGTAGGCACGGCCGTGACCGGGAAAATTGACCATTCCGAATACTTCATCGTTTTCCTTGAACAGCGGCGAATTAGAGGCTACTACCACACCGGAAATATCCCAACCCAGGATCAGGGGGTTTTCCTCTTTCAGGATGTTGTACCGGCCATTGCCGGCACGGGTTTTAACATCTACCGGGTTAATGCTGATGGCCTTTACTTTTACCAGCACTTCGGCTTCAGCCGGTACAGGTACCGGCAGGTCCGTAAGTACTAAATTATCTACGCTTCCTGCGCTATTCAAAACAATTGCTTTCATACTCCAGGATTTATATGCGCAAATTTATACCTATAATGCCGCTATTCCCCTGTACATTAATGGTATAATTCTGTACATTTCCTGTATCAATACCGGTTGATGATCCTTCTTTATGGCAGTATGACACTCTTTATCTCCACTGGTGTGAGCTGAAGGCGATGGTAAGGGTACCAAATGAATGATACCCTTCTTTTCTGAATCTATATATCCGGGGAACATTTGCTTTATGCCGCTGCTGTTTGCGCCTTCTTTTTTACGGGCGCCGGCGTTTTCTTTTTCCGGCCTTTACCCCACCAGATAATAAACCCGGTGATGGGCAATGTGGCGCCGATCAGGCTGGCGAAAAATGCCATGAACTTACCGGGCAAACCCAGGATGCTGCCTACGTGGATATCATAGTTCATTCGCCTGAGCTTAGCGCCAAATTCAGCTTCTTCGAAGCGCTGTTCATATAATTTATTACCGGTAAGTGGTTCCAACGTGTGCTGATCAAATACGTACCGCTGATTGTTGTAGTACTGTCCTTTTTCAGGATATACAATAACGGTAATAGAAGCCGTGGCTTTGGAAGTATCCGGGAAGGCCATGTAAAAACCGGATGCCTCCGGATGTTTATCCACCGCTGTTTTCCAGGCGATGTCCATTTTCTGGCCGAGGTTATCATAGTGTTTTTTGCCAGCCTGCAGGGAGTCGGATTTCAGCTCCCTGAATTCGGGGAGTGTTTTTCCACCGGAAGTAGCCCAGTAGAGACTTTTACTCCACCATTCAAGACCGTATACCATACCGGTAACGCCTATAGCAAAAAGTACCAGCAGTGCGTAAAAGCCCAGTACGTTGTGCAGATCGTAGTTGACCCGTTTGAAGCTGGCTCCCCACTTTATTTTAAAGCTTTGGTTACGGGTACTTTTATTCCATCTTTTCGGCCACCATAATACCAGGCCGCTGATGAGGGTGATTACGCAGATCAGGGTGCTGTAGTTCACAATAGGGCGGCCGATCTTAAACGGCAGCCAGAGGAAGCGGTGCCCGTTAAGCACCCATCTGAAGAAATTCAGTTCTCCTTCTTTACGGTTTACCTTATTGATCACCGCGCCGGTGTAGGGGTTCAGCTTCAGGGTAGAACCTCCTCTCCTCGCGCCGATGTTGGCTTCCACTGCTTTGCCTTCTTTATAAAGTACATATCCTACAGATTTGCCGGGATATTCTTTCGCTGCTACTTCCAGGATCTTTGAAGGAGCGATGAGCGGCTGCGACTGCACCGGAACATTTGCTTCCGGTTCCATCCAGCCGGTTATTTCCTCATTGAATACATAGATGCACCCTGTTATACATACGATCACTACTATAATACCGGAAGCAATGCCCAGCCACAAATGCAGCCAGGCGGAGATGCGGTAAAACAGCGACCGGGAGTTTGCTTTTTTCACGGCCATTTTCTTTGAACTTGCATTCATATTTTTCTGCATAAAAAGTAATATCAATAATCTGCTTTGGCGATTGCCGTCATCTTTCCGCCATTAACCGTGAGCGCAACTGAAGCTTTAGTTTTCTGATATACATTTTAAACAGCTTTTATTGAAACGATGTACAGGCAAGGGCATAAGGTATCCGGGTATTCAGCATACAGCATACTTACAGGTATCTGACCTCCTGCAAAAGTAGACGTATATTGCTCAAAGCATTTTCGATATCGGGAATTTTTCGGGGGATTTATTTTTCCGGATTGCGACAGCTGTTTTTTTCAACTATCCATACACGTTAGTGCAGTGCGGCTTTCAGCTGTTCTGCCACAGCAGAGGTATAACCGGGCATGGCAATTATTTCGCGTTTTTTATTAAGAAGGATATAGGTGGGGTAGCCGGTAAGCTGCAATTTATCGGGATAGCCGCCGGTGCGGCCGTTGTACAGCGACAGTACCCCGGGAACCTTTTCGCGTTTATCCAGGAATGCTTTCATTGCCTGAAGATTGTCGTCAACGGAAACAGTAACAATGGTTAGTTTGCCGTTGCATTGGCTGATCCATGCGGGAAAGCTTTTCATTCCTTCCACGCAGCCCCAGCACCAGGTGGCCCAGAAGTCGACCAGGATAAGATCGGATTTGATATCTCCAAAATTCACGGTTTCATTCTTTTCATTTTTCAGTGTGAGCAGCGGAAATTTATTCCCGATGCGGGCGCGGGTATTTTCCGAGATAACACGGGAAAGCATGTTCCTGATGCGGAAGTTGGAGAGGCTATCCGGGATAGTGGCGCGGATACGACGCGACAGTTCATCTTTCAGCTCCGGTTCGCGGCTGATGCGGTATGCCTGGTTGCAGCCGGCTACCAGTGCCAGTTGTTGCAGCTGCGGCGATTTAAAGTAAGCGGCTTCGTGGGTCACCTTATCGATGAGTTGACCGGGGGGGCCTTTGTATCGCTGATGGGCCAGGTAAAGTATTCTTATCATCATGTCATTTCCCAGCAGTGCCATATAGAACGGATTTCTTTCCTGGATGCGCGGGTTATTGAAATAATCATTCTCAAAATGATCCATCAAACCAATGGTATCCGGCAGCTGACGGATAAATGCCAGGTAATAGCCCGCCGCATCATAGCGTAGCAGCGGGTAGGCTGCTGATGTAATATCTCCGGTATATTTTAATACTAGGTTGTGAAAGCGCTGAAAAACGGTATCTGCCGGCATGGTTAGCCGGAAATTACCGGTGGTATCCACAAATAAGGAATACCAGTTTTTCAGTAGCTCCTGTTCCATGTTATGCAGGAGCTGGTTCACGGGAACGCCGGCCGCATCAGTTACTGCAAGCTGGCCGGTAGTATCCCGGATGGTATAGGCGCCGCCCGGCAGTGCAAAAAAGGACAGCGACCTGTTTTCCACCAGCAGTTTTAGCAATGGGCCGCAGGAATCCGTTACGGTTACCCGGAAATTTCCCGCGCCGTTTGTATGTACTTTTAGTATTTCCACCGGTGCTTTACTGATATAATCAGCATAGCCGTACAGGGTGATAAGGCTGTGCGGATTTGCAGGTAGCTGCCCTTCAATAACGATGGCGCCTTTCCCCGCCACGGGTATGATAAACAGCCAGATGACCAGGTAAAACAAACGGACATTCATCTACATAATAATTTAAATATGAAAGTAGTGTTTATAACTGACAAAAAAATGTGCGTTAATTGTTCAAATCTTCACCCGGTAATTTTAAACCTCTGTTAAAACAAGAATGTTGTTTACAAAGAATTTACACTTGATAATCTACATTCTTCTACCTTGAATGCGTCAGGAAAGAAAAACCTGCAACCCCTTAACATGAAAACCTGGATTTTATGAAAAACAACATTACCCTTACCAGGATGAACAGCCGTAATGCGGAGGCAAACGAAACAAAGGAACGGATTATAAAGATTGTCAATTCCCTGGCTATAAGCGCCAGCCTGCTGGCATTTACGCTTGGATGCCTGTTATATTATATGACCGGCTACGGAATTATTTTTTACCCGGCCATGCTGGAAAGCGCCCTCTTTCTTTCCACGCTGCTGATTACCCGGTACAGTAAACCGGTTTACGGGAAACAGTTAATGTTTTTATTACACAGTATTTCTATCTGGTTTTTTGGCGTGTTGCTGGGACCTGCTTCCCAGATCTACCTGTTTGCCCCCTTCCTTGCTTTTTGTGTATTCCTGGTATTTGAAAAGCCGTTGTCGCAGGTACTGGCGCTTGTTGCCAGCGCGGTAGTAATGATACTGGTGGTGCTTAATTTCAGGTACCCGGTCATTGCTTCACTTCCACTTAGTAAGGAAACCGAATTATACTTACACTGGCTGGTGATCATTGCTGCCACTTTCCTGAACGGAACGGCCCTGTATTATTTTGCAAAGGAAAGCAGGTTTCAGAATAAACAACTCAAATCACTGGTAAACCAGCTTGACAAAGCCAACCAGGCCATGCGCATCTATGTGCGTGAAACCACGCACGAAATAAGATCTCCATTAAATGTGGTGAACAGCATCCTGCAAAATTATATTGAAACAGCCGACCAGGGAAAAAAGACGGTACAGGTAGGCATTGCCCACCTGGAAGCAGTACATTTTGCCTGCCAGGATATGCAGCTGGTGATGAGCAACGCATTGGGATGGTCGAAAATTGAGGAAGGAAAAGATGAGATCTGTCATTCGCCGTTCCACTTCAGCGACTGGGTACAGCATTTATGCGACACCTATGAATACCTCGCCAAAAGAAGATCTGTACATATAAATATTTCGTTGAGCGACAACCTGCCGGAGTATATCCTGGCAGACAAATCCAAGCTTCGCACTATTATCGTGAATCTGCTCAGCAATGCCATTAAGTTTACCACGTTCCGGTCGATCATTACCGTGAAGGCCGGCATGAAAAACAACCAGCTGGTGGTTTCCGTAACCGATCAGGGGGTGGGCATTTCCGCCGACCGGAAGGAACACATCTTTGATCCGTATGTGAGTGAACCGGGGCAACATACAGAATCCAGCGGGCTTGGACTGCCCATTGCCCGGCATATGGCCCGCATGATGGGAGGCGATCTCTCCGTAACAGATAACCCGGATGGCGGCGGCAGCATCTTCACGCTGCGGATGCCGGTGGAAACTACGACGCCCCCTCCTGCTACCGATCATATCATCGACTATTCCATATTAAACGGGTTGAAAGTACTGGTAGTAGACGACGACCACCTGAATCACCTCGCGTTTTCACTGGCGCTGAAACGCATGGGTATAGAAGCGATCCTGGCCGATTCCGGTCCGCAGGGACTTACCAAAGCGCGGCTGCATCAACCGGATGCGATATTGATGGACATGATCATGCCCTATACCAGCGGTGTGGAAATGTTGTCGCAGTTCAGGGCCGACCACCAGTTGCGGCAGATCCCCTTTATACTGGTATCCGGCAATGCCTATAGTGAAGTAAAGGAAGAAGTGATTGCTTCCGGCGCAGATGGATTTTTAAGCAAGCCGGTAAATATTGAACAACTATATACGATATTGAGAGACCTGGTAATCATGGCGGATACTACCCGGCCGGTTTCAATTGCCAGGTAGCCCTGATACATCCTACACTTTATCGCTCCCCGCTAAAAAATGTGCATAGAAATCCGGGATGGGACTGTTCCGGATACCCGCTATTGTTTCCTCCACCGGGTACGGCACTTTGCGGATAACCGGCGTAATTTCACTGCCGGCAACCGTTAGTTGCAGGTAAGCAGCCAACCGGTCTTTTTCCTTTGACCTGCCTACGGAACCGGTGTTGATCACCATTTTTCCCGCCGCTTTCAGCGGGCGTATATAAGAGAGATGGGTATGCCCGGTCACCATAATATCTGCATGGTGTTCGTCCATCATTCCCAGCAAATCATTTTCATCATGATCGTGGTAAAGGTATTCATCGTTGCTCCGGGTGCTGCCGTGTACCAGTAATACTTTTAGGCCGGCAACATCCACCTGTATAGAACGCGGCAGTTCTGCGAGGAAAGCTGCATGTTGCGGCATGATGGTTTCTTTTGTATAGTTGATGGCCCGGAGCCGCGCTGCCTGTTCTTCCGGCGTGTGTTTACTGAGCGGATATACAGGATGATCAAAGGCAATGCGTTCATCATGATTACCCATAATTACCGGGATGTTCTTTTGCCGGATCAGGTCTATTACTTCATTGTGCCACGGCGCCGCATCTGTAAGATCACCCAGGCAATATACCTGGTGGGCGCCAAACTGTTCTATGTCTTCCAATACGGATATCAACGCAGGCAGGTTTGCGTGGATATCACTGATGATGGCCAGCTTCAACATTCCATTGTTCATTTTGATATTTGCAACGTTACAATTTAATTTATGCGTTGCATATTTCACGCAATAATAAACCCTGAAAAATACAATTGTTCCGTTAAATAGTACCATTCGCAAGAACCGGGTTTTCTGTGGTGGCCCGTGCAGCTATTTTTGTATCTCCATAAAAAAAACACCAGATGAAAGATATTAAAAAGCGGTTGCTGGCGCACGACTGGCAGCACGCCACAGCACAGTTGAACGATCATGGCTATACCTTGCTGAAAGGCATGCTGGGCAAAGAGGAATGTGATTCGCTGATCAATGCCTACCAGGCAGATGACACCTATCGTAAAACCATTGTGATGGAGCGTTACCGTTTTGGGAAAGGAGAATATAAATACTTTCAATATCCGCTGCCGGAACTGATTACCACTATCCGCGAAACGGTGTACCCGTTTATTGCGCCGGTAGCGAACAAATGGATGGAGGTATTAAATATTACGCAGCGGTACCCTGCTACGCATACAGCGTTAAAAGAATATTGCCATGCCAACGGACAAACAAAGCCTACTATCCTGATCCTCAAATACGGCCAGGATGGCTTTAACACGTTGCACCAGGATCTGTACGGCGATATTTATTTCCCCATGCAGCTGGTAGTGTTCCTGAATGAGCCGGAAGAAGATTATACCGGGGGTGAGTTTGTATTAACAGAACAGATTCCGCGGGCGCAGTCCAAAGCCAATGTGCTGCTGCCACAACGGGGCGACATGCTGATATTTACCACCAATTTCCGGCCCGTAAAAGGCAGTAAGGGATATTACCGTGTGAACATGAAGCATGGCGTAAGCCCGGTGCATACCGGCAACCGGCATACGCTGGGCATTATTTTTCATGATGCGTTAAGCTGATTGTTATTCGCCCCATGCGGTGAGCAGCAGGTTCCGCGGGCCGCCATAGTTGCGGTGTTCGCAGAGGTACACGCCTTGCCAGGTGCCTAATGCGGGGCGTCCGTTGCGGATAGGGATCATAACAGAACTTCCCAGCAGGGCAGCTTTCAGGTGTGCCGGCATATCGTCGGAACCTTCATCATCGTGCAGGTATTCCGGATCATTTTCGGGGACTGCTTTATTGAAATACATTTCAAAATCTTTCCGCACGGTGGGATCTGCATTTTCATTCAGGGTGAGTGATGCGGAAGTATGCTGGATAAATACCTGCAGCATCCCCGTTTTTATTTCGGAGAGTTGTGGAAATGCCTGTATGATTTCTGTGGTGATAATATGAAACCCTCTTCTTCTTTGCTGTAGCTGTAATGCCTGCTGGAATATTTTCATGCGGTGCAAGTTAAACATTTCGTTATTGTCCGTATACCACTTTCCAGATGCGGTTGGTTTTATCGTCTGTTACCAGCAGGGCGCCGTTTTTTAATACGAGCAGTCCTACCGGCCGGCCTTTTACATCTGCCGTGGTGGAATCTTTTACAAAGCCGGTGAGAAAATCTTCCGGTTTACCGGTGGGTTTTCCATTGGCAAAAGGTACAAACAATACCTTGTATCCTGAGATGGGCTTGCGGTTCCAGGATCCGTGCTGGGCAATGAACGCGCCCTGGTGATATCTTTCCGGAAATTTATCTCCCCGGTAAAATACCAGCCCCAGGGAAGCAGTGTGAGCGCCCAGTTGTACATCGGGAATAATGGTATTGTTCACTTCCGGCGGGGCGGGATCTTTCACGCGGGTGTCTTTATGCTGACCGTAATACATCCACGGCCATCCGTAGAAACCGCCTTCCTTTACGCCGGTGAGGTAGTCGGGTACCAGGTCGTTGCCCAGCTTATCCCTTTCGTTTACCGTTACCCATAAAGTGGAAGTACCCGGCGCCCAGTCCATGCCCACGGGATTCCTTAACCCTGCTGCGTAAATGCGGCGCCCTGTACCATCCGGGTTAATTTCCACGATGGCTGCTTTTGATTGTTCCTTTTCAATACCTTTTTCTGCGTGGTCGGAGCCTGAGCCGATAGCGATATAGATTTTTGACTGGTCTTTATTTGCGATGATATTACGGGTCCAGTGCCGGTTTGTTTTTCCTGCCGGCAGGTCAGTTATTTTTTCCGGCGCCACGGTGATCACGGTGTCCCCGGTTTTGTAGGGATAGCGGAGTAAAGCGTTGGTATTGGCCACATAAAAATGGTTGCCTATCAGCAGCATACCGAAGGGTTGCTCCAGGCCGGTGAGGAAAGTACTGCGCAATTCCGGTATGCCATCGTGATCAGCATCCCGCAACAGGGTAATATGGTCCACACTATGCTTCATACTATTGGATTTATTGGCCCCAATAATGGCTGCACCGATCCTGGTAAAAAAGGAGTGGTTGCTGTTGGATTCTGCCACCAGGATATCCCCGTTGGGAAGTGCATACATCCACCGCGGATTTTCAAAACCATCCGCATATAACGAAACATGGAATCCCGCGGGGGCAATGGGCGTTTCTCCCGGTTTCCAGCCCCGTACCTGGCTGTAGTTGGTATGTGATTTTGCAGGTAACGGTAAGTGAACGCTATCCTGTGCGGACAGCTGATAAATGAAGGACAACAATACGAGTGACAACAAATATTTTTTCATGGGGATGTACTTTCAGGGTGATACTATCATCTTCACAATATTTGCGCCACTGGTGTAGTAATTAAAGGAACGCGACCATATGTATTACAAAATCTTTAATTTGAATGCAGACGCATTTTTGTTTATCTTCATATTTCCCCGCCGAAGATCCAAACGAATGTGAAGACCTAAATGCTTAAAATTTTAGCCATGACAAGACCACAACAAATAATGATTATTGATGACGATGCGGATGACAGAATTTTTTTCCAGGAAGCCATCAATAATATTTCCCCGGTTATAGAAACGCATGTATGTGACAGTGGAATACAAGCGATAGCTATGTTCCAGGAGAATAAAATTCCTGCTCCCGATTACATTTTCCTTGATTTCAACATGCCGCTGATGAATGGGCGGGAATGCCTGATAGAGCTGAAGAAAATCCTGCAGCATCAGTTAACAAATATTGTGATCCTGAGTACTTCTGATATGAAAGAAGACATGGAAGATGCTATGCGGCTGGGTGCAAAATTATTCCTTACCAAGCCCAATACTTTCCAGGAACTATGCACCATGCTGAAAGGCGTATTGGAAGGACGGTGGCATAAGATCTTTTCCAATTCCACAGGTACAGAAAAATAAAGGATTTATTTAGCAGCGGTTGCTCCTTTATTGTATTTGTTCCTATACTCCAGCGGTGACAAACCGGTGGTTTTCTTAAAGATGGTTCTGAATGCCTTTGTATCCGAATACCCAACTTCCCACATAATTTCATTGATGTTTTTACGGCTGCTTTCAAAGCTTTTTTTGGCCACTTCTACTTTAACCCGTTGAATATATTCCGACACCGTGTTACTGGTGGCTTTTTTAAATCTTCTTTCGAGGCTTCTGCGTCCTACGGCAAACATGGATGACAGCTGTTCCACCGTGATCTTTTCCTGCCAGTTCTGTTCAATAAATTCCTGCGCCTGTTTTACTGATTCATCCTGGTGTTCGCGCTGACCTTTGAAGATGGTGAAGGTAGCCTGGTTGGTGCGGTCTATTTCAATTTCAAAATACTTGGATGCCAGGATGGCCATATCGCGGTCGGTGTATTTCTCTATCAGGTAAATGAGCAGGTTCCAGAAGGAATTGGCGCCACCGCTGGAATAAATACCTTTTTCATCTGTAATGATTTTTTCAGATACCAGTTCTATATCAGGAAACATGTTCCTGAATTCATTGGCTGCCAGCCAGTGCGTGGAACAACGCTTTCCTTTAAGCAGGCCCGTGGACGCCAGTAAAAAGGCGCCTACACAAAGGCTCGCCACTTCTGATCCTCCCTCATGCTGCTGTACAATCCACGGATAAAAATCTTTATTCTGTTCTATTACCGTTTCACGCTCCCCGTTCACTGCGGGAATGATGATCAGGTCGGCTTTATGTTTTTCTGTGATCACTACATCCGGGGTTACTTTAAAGAACCGGTCGTATTCGTGCGCTTCTTTGGAGAGCCCTACCAGCTTAACGTTAAACAGCGGGTCCTTTCCAACGCTTTCCAGGAAATCGTTGGCTTTGGTAAACAGTACAAACGGGCCTTCAATGCAGCTGAGCGCAACAGCGCCTTTGGGAACGAGAATGGAGATCTGTTTCATAATTCAAATCTAAGATAAAAGTTTCTCGGAATCAACCCTAAACGGGTGATGAAAGTACCTTTATCTTATTAAATATTTTTGGGGAAGCCGGTATTACCGGCTTCCCCAAAAATATTACATCTCCGCCACTACTTCCGTAGTATTCACCACGGCGCCTTTGGCGAGTTTTCTTTTAACGATCAGGCTTACGCGGTGTACCAGGTAAATACAGGGAAGCGTTAACCCCACAATTACCCATCCGAGTGTATCGTAGTGTTCCAACGGGCTGAATTTATCTTTCTGTGCTACGATCATGCCTGCGATTACTGCCGCTATTCCGCCGGCAATTTGTTGCAGGGAGGAGTTCACGCTCATAAATGCGCCACGGTCCGACAGGTCGGGGATACCGGTAGTTAAGGCGGTGAAGGGGATCATACGGCCCATGATACCAGCCATCATCAATACGTTCAGGCACATGATGATCCAGAGCGGTTGCGGTGTTAAGTGTGTATAAATAATGATGATTACCAACGCATAAATGGAAGCAATGGAGAAGAGCGTGAACCTGTCTCTTTTATCACTTAATTTTCCCAGCACCGGCATAATGAACAGGGAACCTACGCCGGTAACCATGAACAATAAAGGCAACTGCTCGTGTGTAACGTGCAGGTTATTTACGGCAAACGCGCTACCGAAAGGCATCATCATAAATCCGCCTACAGACATCAGTGCGGTGGCACTGAAACCGATGCGGTAATCGCGGTTTCTCACGGTATGCCACAGGTGTGTGAACGCGCTTTTATCGCGTTGTACAGCCAGGTGCGCAATAACCGGTTGCAGCTGCAGGATGATCAGCAGCATTACAATAGCGGCTACGCCGGCTACGAGGAAAAAGGGGGCTTCCCATCCCCAGGCATTGGCGAGGTATAGCCCGATGGGAATACCAAGTACCTGGCTGGCACCAAATGCCATTTGTACAAATCCCATTACGCGGCCGCGTTGTGAGATATCAAAAAGATCGGTAACGATGGCCAGCGAAATAGATCCGATTACACCGCCGAATAAACCGGTGATAATACGGGCGGCAACCATCGTGTAATAGGTGTTGGCCAGTCCGCAGCACAACGTGCCCAGGATAAAGCCGGCGTAAAAAAATACCAGTAATTTCTTACGGTCGAAGCGATCGGCAAAGCCGGCGGTGAGCAGCCCGGAGATACCGGCGCTGAAGGCGTAAGCCGATACGATGAGTCCAAACTGGTTGGGTTTTATGCTCATCGATTTCATGAGCATATCGCCGAGTGGCGACATCACCATAAAATCGAGGATGACCGTGAATTGTGTGAGTGCCAACAGGGCTACTATCATTTTCTGGTGACCGGAAAATGCGGGTGATGTTTGTTTCATTCAGGGAGATTTTCAGCTTATGTATTTGTTAGTCTTCCAGCTCTGCGCATTCGTACTCGCTGGCGTTGATCAATGCGATGATGCGATCCGGCACCGGTTCAGCGGCTACCACTCTCAGCACGCAATCTACGTCTTCCATGTCTACTGTCCACTTTTCAATAAAGGGCTGCTGGTCCAGTAACGGGGCTACTTTGGAGCGGGCTTGCGCAGTGGCAATGTTTGTTTTGAAAATAAGAACGTGTTGCATGACTATTTTGTTTTGTGAGCGAGCGTTCATTTATTAATTTGACAAAAAAAAGAGCTATTTCATCAATCCTTTTACCACACAGTCGAATGTTTCTTTCATGATCTTCTCTGAGAACTTAAACTTACGGCCACCGAGACTTTGTCCTTCGTTATGAAATTTTATCAGCGAGTACAATGGCGCAAAGGCAACGGACCAGTATACTTCGAGGGGCATTTCGTCGATCTCTCCCCGTGTTACCGCATTATGCACATAGTCGCCCATTGCCCTGCGGAATTCATGCGTGATGGTTTCCATCATTTTGTCTTTGTAAGTAGAATTACGCAGCTGTTCAAAGAAGTTGGCGGATAGGTGGTTATCCAGTGCAAAAGCGGCCCTGTTTTTCCACTGCACCCACAGCCCTTCCTTAAAACTCATTTTCGGGTCAAAATCTTTCAGGGTGGCCTGCGTCATTTTTATTCCTTCTTCAATGCTGATACTCGTCAGCAGGTCCTCTTTATCTTTATAATAAATATAAATAGTAGCCGGAGATACACCCGCTGCCTTTGCCAGCCGGTTGATACCAAAATTTTCGAGTCCATCCTTAGCCACCATTTCAATGGCACACTCACGGATGGCCTGTATCTTATTTTCGTCTCTGTATCTCATGCGACACAAAGATAAGTGAGCGATTGCTCATTTTAAAATATTTTTTTTGAGACAGGGGGATTTCAGGAAAGGGCTGACTATTGATTTTATAGCCAGCCCTTTGAAATTAGTGTGAAAGATCGGGCGGGGTGAGACTTTTAGAAAGACCGCCATCCACTGTCAGCTCTTCACCGGTAGTAAATGTAGCATCGAAGGCCAGGAACAGTGCGGCCTTTGCCACTTCTTCCGTGCTGCCGTTGCGTTTCAGCGGCGTTACTGCTTCCCCGATTTTTTCGAAGGCCAGCAGTTCTTCTTTTGATGCGCCGGATACGCCCATAGTAGGGGTGTTGATAAAGCCGGGGCTTACCGCATTTACGCGGATGCTCCTGGGCAGCAATTCGGCAGCAAAGCCTTTTACAAACGAAGCCAGCGCCGCTTTTGCACCGGCATATACGCTCATGCCTGCATAACCGGCGTTGTTGGCGATGGAAGTAGTGAACACAATTGCACCGTAATCTTTTATCAGTGGCGCCAGTTGCTGCACCGTGAAATACGCGCCTTTGGTGTTGATGGCAAAAGTTTTATCGTAAGTGTCCTCCGTTACTTTATCGAATGGCTCCAGCAAAGAGAAGCCGGCATTCACAAACAGGAAATCGATTTGTCCAAAAGTAGCAGCCACGGTGTTGCGCAGGGTTTCGATATCGGTCATCGACGACGTGTCAGAAGCGATGATGTGCGCACTGTTACCCAGTTCCTGTTTGGCTGCTTCCAGGTTCTTTGGATTTTTTCCTGTGAGCAATACTTCTGCCCCTCCTGCTATCAGCATTTTAACCACTGCCATTCCCATACCGTGTGTACCGCCGGTGATTACTGCTTTCTTTCCCTTGTAACTATTTGTTGTGCTGGTCATGTTATTTTTTTTGATGATCAATGTTGCAAAGTGACGCAGATCGGGTGAACAGAACAATAACGGATATTATGTTCCTATACGGAAAATTTTATCCGTATGCCGGGAATCCGGCTATTAGGGATAAATTTGTCCGTATCAGAAAAGCGATTGGTTATGTATGAAAAAAAGATTCCAAAAAGTTTTGCGTGCGGGATGGCGATCATCATGGAAATTATTGGTGGTAAATGGAAATCCTATATGGTGTACCTGATCAACAAAGGGGTAAGAAGGCCCAGTGAACTGCAAAGGGCGATGCCTTCTGCGAGCAGGCGGGTACTGGATTTGCAGCTAAGGGAACTGGAATTTCACGGGATCATCAAACGTGTTATTTATCATGAGCTGCCACCGAAAGTAGAATACTATCTTACTGATTTTGGCGCCTCGTTGTTGCCCGTAGTGGATGCGATGGATAAATGGGGAGAAGCCTACCAGGGCGAATTTGAGGCATTGATGAAAAAGAAGGAAGAGCCAGTGGCGGTATGATGTTACCACCAGGTGGCCTGCTGAAAAAATGCCTGTGGTGTTTGCCCGGTGAAGGCGCGGAAATCTTTTATAAAATGCGCCTGGTCGTAATAGCCGGCGTCATAGGCAGCTTCCGTAAGACTATCAGCTTCCGGGAAATGATCGAGCAGGTGCCGTAATCTTACGATGGCGGAGAACTGTTTGGGAGTAGTTCCCACACTGCGCCGGAAGCGTTTTTCAAAGGCATCCTGACTGATATACAGGTCTGCTGCCAGTGATTTGATCTTTACATGGCCGGCGGCGGTTTTAATTTGCTGTACCGCATTGCGGATGAGTAAGTCCGGTTGCCGGCTGCTGAGTGCAGCGATAAGAAACTGTTCCACAATAGCGATCCGCTGCAGGTTATTTTTCGCTTCATACAACCGTTCTTCCACCTCTCTTATTTTATGGCGCTGTACCAATTGATCGAGCGATTCATGCGTATCAAAAAGTTCATGCAGGGGTGTTTTGAAAAAGGCCGTAGCCCCACCTTCCCTGAACTTCACCAACACATTGCCGGTGCCGGGCGCATAATGTAACAGACGGGAAGTTCTGCGCAAACCTGCCAGCGCTGTTACCGGCAGATCGGTTGCTTCTCCGGCATCTCCGGTCATCACTTTACCACCAAACCTGAAAGACATCACCACAGCAGTATCCGGCATTACGCGGTTCTCCATACCGTCTTTGCTTTCGATGATCAGATAAGCGCTGACATAAGGAGAAAGGATCGCTGACGGGAGATAACTTTCCATGTTCATGTGGTAACAAATTAGGTGTTTATAAAGATACGCATAATTAGTGTTTAGTCCGCTGCGGACTAAACACTAACGCCCGTACTTACCGCATGGCTTTTATCAATGCTCCCAGCTGTTCTTCTCCATAACCGGCTTTAATGCCTTTATTCATGAGGTTAAGGATGAAGGCGGGCACTTCCCCGGGAATGCCTGATTCAGCGGCCTGTTTCACCATTAAAGCAATAGATACTGCGCAGGTTTTCAGGCTGCTTTCGGGATATGTGAAATTATTGGCGCTGATCACCGCGCCTTCATGCCGCACCATTTCCCCGAGTACCGGTGCAATGTTGTTGATCATATCGCCCAATGCGTTTACATCCAGCTTTTCCGATTCAAAAATCCGTGCGCCCTGCAGGAAGCCGGTGATCAAACCAAACAGGCTGGAAAGTATGGCCAGGTCCCATGCAGCAGCAGCGCCGGCTGCTGCGCCCATGTACATCAGGTTGCCACCCAATACTTTCAGTACGGTCTCTCCTTTTTCAAAAGCAGCTATTTGTCCTGATAAAAAAATAGGCGTATCCGCTTTTCCTATTTGCCGGGGTGTGGCCAGCAGGGCGCCATCCAGGTAGTGTGCACCAAGCTCCTGCACCCAGGCTTCTGCTGTTCTTGCATCCTGTGGAGTACCGGTGGTTAACTCCAGCAAGAGGCGGTCATTTAAGGCAGCTGCTGCTTCCGGCATAGAAAGAATGTTACGGGTGGTATCGTAATTATTGAGACAGGTAATAATCACCGGGCTTGCCAATACGGCTGCGGCAGGATCTGCTGCCAGTACGGCGCCATCGGCTACCAGCGGCGCTGCTTTTTCCGCGCTGCGGTTCCATATCGTTACGTGATAACCATTATCCAGTAAGGTGCGCGCCAGTACAAATCCCATAGGGCCTAATCCAATTACGGAAACACTTTTGTTTGTTGTCATCGTCTCATTTTTTTATGCCTCAAATGTCTTTACTATGGCGGTGACAGACAATAACCGAAAAAAGTTTCCCCCAGGGAAAATTTTTTCGGTATGCTCCCCTGCTGCATTACAGCGCGTCGCTGTTTGCTCGTTTTTATGAACCAGGGTAAAATGTTTATCTTTCGGGCAAATGAAACACTATGTACGAGAAGAAAATCCCGGAGCTGCACTGTGGCATCAGCATTTTCATGAAGGTATTGGGCGGTAAATGGAAAGCCTGGATCATTGAGTGTATCCATGACGACATCAGGCGGCCGAGTGACATTCACCGCGAGATGGAAGTGGATGGTGCCAGCATGCGCGTGATCACCATGCACCTGAAGGAGCTGGAAGATCTTGGCATCCTGTATAAAAAAGTATATGCCGGTATTCCGTTAAAAGTAGAATATTACCTCACAGAAGTTGGACTGAGCACCTTACCACTGATTAAGGCAATGGATCAATGGGGCAAAGAGAAACAGGCTTTGCTGGTGAAAGATGAGCGCAACGCCGTGTTAGCCGGATAAGCCCGTGCGGTTTCGTTTAGCCGCACAGGTGATGAAGCGCCGCATATTGCAGCAGCATAATTGTTTTCCCGTCTTTAATTTCCCCCGTACGGATCATATCCATTGCCTGTACAAACGGGAGTTCCAATACTTCTATATTTTCCTGTTCGGCTTCCAGTCCGCCGCCCTCGTGTACTTTCTGCTCTTTAGAGTACGCTGCCACAAAGAAATACAGGATCTCGGTAACAGAGCCGGGCGACATATACGCTTCAAACACTTTTTCCACATTGGTTACCTCGTACCCGGTTTCCTCTATCGTTTCGCGGCGGATGCATTCTTCCGCATTATCTTCATCCAGTAAACCGGCGCAACATTCTATCAGCAAACCGGTTTCATTGCCATTAATATAGGTAGGCATGCGGAACTGCCGGGTTAACACTACGGTGCCATGTTCCTTATTATATAACAAAATAGTAGCTCCATTGCCACGATCGTATGCTTCACGCTCCTGCTTTACCACTACTCCATCGCTGCCCTTCACTTCATACGTAATTTTTTTCAGCGTATACCAGTTGTCCGACAGGATGGCCGTTTCCAGAATATTGATTGTTTTCATATTAAATGATCGTTTATGATCGTTTTTGATTATTTTTGATCAAGTTAATTATTTAAAATGAATTTCCAGCTAAGAAAACAAAAAATACTGTCGCTGTTAACCGAGAAAGGAGAAGTAGAAACCGCTGAACTGGCGCGGGCATTGGGTATTTCAGAAATCACCATCCGGCGGGATCTCAATCAATTATCGGACGATGGGCTCCTCTATCGCACCCACGGCGGGGCCATTCCGGTGAGTGAGCCGGATTCGCCTTTCGAATTTGTGAACAAAGCAGCCGCCAACCAGGCAGCAAAAGATAAGATCTGCAGAAAAGCGGCCGCGCAGATCAACGACGGCGATATTATTTTCATGGACTGTGGCAGCACTGTTTTCCGCCTATGCCAGTTTATAAAAAACAAAAAGATTAAAGTGATCACCAACTCTCTCCCGGTGATATTTGAACTGCAACATTCCGCAGTATCGCTCAATATTATCGGCGGTGAATATGACGCCGCCCGGCAAGCTATACACGGCACTATGGCCACAGAACACATCCAACGGTATAAAGCCGGCAAAGCATTTATTGGCGTAGATGGCCTCTCGGCGCAGGGATTATTTGCACACAGCGAAAAGGAAGCCGCTATTGCCACTGCACTGGCTATGCAAAGTAGTTATACCTACCTGTTATGCGATGCGGGGAAAATCGGGAAAACCTCCTATTTGAATTTTGCGGGGTTGGAGTTAGTGGATGCGATTATTACGGATGGCGATCCGGCGGAGCTGAAGTATTGTAAGAAGAAAGGAGTGACGGTGATGGGTGTATGAGTTTATTCCAACACCTCCTTCAGCCGCTCCTGGTATTCCGGGTTATCCGTCATACCATTATGCCCCTGTCCTTTCAGCGTTATCAGCGTATCTCCGGGCTTTAAATATGCTTTCAGTTTTTCGGAAGAGCCATAGTAAATCACTTCATCGAGGTCGCCATGAAAGATGGTAACGGGTACGACAGTACGTTGTATATTCTTGTAGTTAGGAAATGTATACTTCAATAGAAAGGAAGGCAGGATGGGATAATAATACCGGGCCATATCTTTCATGCTGAAATACGGCGCCTGCAGAATGAGCTGCCTCGGATGATTATCGGCCGCCAGACGTGCCGCAGCGCCTGTACCGAGGGAATAGCCGAGAATGGTAATTGTACTCTCGGGGTAAACTGTTTTTACACTGTCGTAGGCTGTTTGCGCATCAGCATAAAACTGTCGTTCGCTATAAATCTTTCCTTTACTTTTTCCGTATCCGCGATAGTCCAGCATAAATACATCATAACCGAGGTGGGTATATACCCCGGCAGCTTCTCCCCATGAGCGGAGAGAGCCTGCATTACCGTGCAGGTAAAAGATAAGTCCTTTGTCGCCGCGGGATTTAAATAACAGTCCGCTTAGTTGTGTGCCATCCGCAGTGGTGATAGTGCGTTCTTCGAAGGGCTCCGGGAACTGAAAGACATACCCGGTTGGTAATCTCTCCGGAAAAAAAAGCAAACGCTCCTGGATAAAGTAAACGAGGACACAAACAGCTGCATACAGGAGCAGCAGCACGCCTATTGTTTTCAGGATCCATTTTCCCATGACAGCTAACATTTACCTAAGATACAAAGAAACGCAGATCAAAATAAAAGAAGGCGCTTCTTTTACGGATGAAGCGCCTTCTTTTATTTTACCCGTTTAGTGTTACCCTATTGTATTACATATCCAACAATGTGCAACGGCCCACCACTTTTATACTGCTTATACAATATGTTGCCGTAATCCGATGTTTCACTATCTAAAAAGTCGTATTCCAGCTGTTGGGTACCGGCAGGTACATTCACCATGTATTCCCCGGAGTTCATAACAGGATAAGTCCACATCTCGGCATAATACATTTTCATTTTCACATCATATGGCAAAGGAATGGGTGTTGTTGAAGTGGGCGTAGCATAAAACTGAAAAATAGAATGGCCGGTTAGTTCGTAATAGTCTGGCCCCGAGTTGTAGCTGTCCTGTATAAAGGTACCACGCACATACACCGGGTTATACATATATTCCACAGTAGCAATATCGCCGTCAGACAGGAAAAGCGCATTGGGGTTGACAGGCGTGCCAGTTATGCTTTCAATTGTTTTTATGGAAGTATTTATTGCGAAGTCAAACTCATCATACAACATAATGGAATTGTAGTCGAAAGTTCCAATTTCCACTCCAGAGAAACCACTGTATTTATTGAAATTATGTTGATCTCCGCCCGGAATATTACTGTAATTCACCGTAATAAAATTGTCCCTGTCGCTACGGCATTGTTCATGCATCAGTCCTATTGCATGACCAATTTCATGTACCACTACTCCCATATTGTTGAAATTAACCAGGTTGATCACCTGCCGGCCACCTACCATACCTACGTATGAATTATTCACACTGGGGTGGAATACAAATTCCACATAGTTAGCCTGGTTGGTTCGCGGCACAAATGTAATTCCCGCGGAAAAATGCCATTCAGACATCGCCATAAATATATCAGTACTGGATGGAATGTTGGCATTGATAGTATAGAATACTGTTTTGTTTGGCCATAACTTATTAATATCACTGGTGAAAGTACGCGCCAGTGAATCAAGTGAAAAGCTATGTCCTGCTTTGCGGCCGTTTTTATCCCTGACCATTGCCAGGATAGCTTTACTAATCGATTTATCGATAGTGCCGGCATTCTCATAGTTATTCCGGATGCCTTTCACCTGTTCTTCAGTGAGAAGCATATCATCTGCCAGATAGTACTGCCCATCCTGTTTAAAGATGACGATGCTATCCTTTGTTTTTGAGTTAACAATTACAATTTTTTCTCTGGTAGAAATGTCAGATGGAGAAGGGGAAATGATATCCTGCTTTTTATTACACGCAAACAGCGTGACAGCAATAAGCGCTACAAGTAACTTTTTCATGGGAATAATTTGAAGGTTAAGTACATCATAAGGGATAGCATCATTTTACGCACGATCTGCGTAAAATGATGCCCAGGGTCGAAATACAGGCTTTAAACGGGCTTATACGAATATACCCTAAACAGGTGTGGAAACATAGCATCTCCGGGAATTTCCATGTTAAATTTTCCCAGGACAAGCGGCCATTGGAAATGATGTACTTATGTTCTTACTTCCCAATTTTTTTAAACACGCCATTCACACCATCCCAACTATATTTAGTAAACTCTTCTTTTACTGACATCACCGGTTCTCCGTTCTTATCCAGCTTATCTGTTTCTTCTTCCTCATGCATTTTCAGGATGATGGTATCGGGCATACCATCTTTTTCTCCGGGGAAAATAAAGGATTCGCTGTGATAATATACCCCCGCATCGCCTACATCCATTCTTTCCGGCAGTGCGGCGATCCGTCCATCTTTCATCCAGGCGAAATAATAATAGTTTGTGGAAACACCACAGGCTGCTCCACCAAAGCCAACAGAAATAATATTTTGCACGTTGGTAAGACCCAGACCGGCCATTACCTTCGCATAGGAAAAACCGGCGGATTCATCATCCATTATCCGGAATGCGGTAGCAGCGAGGATTTTACGGGCCTGCACTGCTTTTAGTTTCACAATATATTGCGGGCGTTTCTCATTGTCGATCAGCGTATCCACGCGGCGGTCGTAGGCAAATACAAATTTCATATCGCCTCTGCGCATTGGAGAAAAAGAGATCAGTCCTTCCCATACGTAGCCTTGTTTTTCCACGCCATCTTTTTTGTATTTAATCTGTACCCAGGGAAGTGTAAGACCTTTAAGGGTGAGCAGTTTGCCTGCCAATATATCGACTGCAGTAATATCATCGCCGGCCAGCAGGGTATCGATGGCGGCCTGTTTGGTGTCGGGGCTGATACGTACCAGTGCGGTATCTGCAAAAATATACCGGCTGTCATCTTTATTTAACCCCCAGGTATTAAAGATGAATTCAGGTTCCTGGTCCTGGGCAAAAAGAGGGGCTGCAAAAGAAGTAAACAAACAAGTCAGCGTAAAAAACAATATCGTTTTCATGAGGTACATTAATTGAAGCGCAAAAATAGCGTTTTACCTCATGAAAACGATGCCATGTTATTAATTTGCCGGAGGGCATATCTGCATCATGTATACTGCGCTGCTGGCCTCATAGGATTGCAGCACACCGGTTACGCAAGGCACTTTATAGTTACGGTAGGTTAACCCGCGGGTAACGTCGCGGTTGCCCCAGGCGGCGTTAATATTTTTCTGGATCCAGGGCAGGAACTGCGTTTGGCCGGCGTCGTTGATTAGCGTCATCACATATTGTCCGAAGATGGCCTTTAAGATGCCCTGCTCATTCCAGTCGCCTTCTGCGGGCATAATACCATTTACATCGCTCATAGTTTTTTGTGTGTAGGTAGCCGCCAGCTTTGCCTGATCAAGATAAGCAGCAGTACCTGTTTCTTTGTACAACATTACGGCAGCGCCAATAAAGGTACCCTGATTGTAGGTATAGTCAGACCAGCCTTTGTTGCCATTTACATTATTATCTGCTACCCTGCCGGTGGCCGGGTCATAGAGGTTATTTACGCCCCAGGTGTACACGTCTTTTGCTTTTTGAAGATAAGCGGCTTCGCCGGTGATCTTATATAAGGTCATGGCGGCGATCACTGTGGGGAAGTTAATACAGGCGTTTTTACCGCTATGATTAAAATCCCAGAACATGCCTCCTTTAACCGGGTCGTAAGAGCCGTCCCATACCCTTTTGAACCCTGATAAGGAAAGATCCAGGTATGCTTTGTTGCCGGTAACCTGGCTGGCGCGTGCAAGCGAAATGACCCACCACATGATATCATCATAAATAAACCATTCTTTGGTGTTGTTCCAGTTGTATTTATCGTAGCGGTTATAACCGCCCTGGAAGATGTCGGTGATGCGTTGGAGATCAGCCGGATCTTTTGTGCGTTTATATACGTTCATGGCCATGTCCCAGTAAATGGCCTGGACCCAGATGGCGCCGATACCTTTCTTTTCTGTGTTGCTGTAATAGAGTTTATCGGCCGTGCTGTAGAAATACTGGTTAAAGCTGGCGTAAGCCGTGGCTGCATCTTTGGTAGTGAAAGATACCGTGGGTGTTGGTCCGGGTGTTACCGGATCTTCTTTTCCATTGCTTTTGGAACAGTTGCTGTGCAGTAACAATGCCGCAAAAAGTAAACAGGTTATCTTGTACATATGATCGGGTTAAAACCGGAAGCAGGACAGGTCCTGCTTCCGGCAGTTTATGTTGAATATCTTTACCAGCCCGGGTTTTGCACCAGCTGTTTGTCGTTGTCCACATCATCTGCGGGCAGTGGGAACAGGTAGTGTTTTCTTTCAAATACGCGGGTTTCAAAAGGTACCACCTGCAGGAAATCGGGCATATCTGATCCGATGTTCAAACCATAGATAGGACCGTTTTCTGTTTGTTCTGCTATTTTCCAGCGGCGTACATCAAAGAAACGATTATTTTCAAAAGCCAGTTCTACGCGGCGTTCTTTGCGGATCACTTCGCGGATGGCTGCCTGTCCTGCGGGAGCAGGCAGTTCTGCAGATCCGTATTGCGGGATACCCGCCCTTTCCCTGATGAGGTTTACATATTTCAATGCCTCGGGACTGCCCGGATTGGCTTCATTCACACATTCTGCATAGCTGAGATAGATCTCCGCCAGGCGGATGAGCATCAGCGTACGGCCGCCTATATCCCATTTGCCGAGGCCCTGCGCCTTGCGCACAATGTAACCGGTAGGACTGTAATCGTTGTTGCCTGTGGCCTTACCGGAGTTACCATGATTATAAATCCTGGTAACGATATTTCCAAAAGATTTATTCAGCCAGGTGCTTCCATCATAAGTGATGTTTACATAAAAACGGGGCTCGCGGTTTACCCATTGGTTATAGATATTGCTGGGCGCCGTTTCGTTAGGACCCGTAAAATCTGAATAGCCTGTTTTCACATACTGCGACAAAGGATCATCGATGCTTCTGCCATTCTTCATAAAAAATGCGTCTACCATATTCTGCGTAGCGCCTAAGCCGCCGCTTCCCCGCACATCGCTGGAAGGCGCACCGCTGTGGAATGGCGTCATTTCATACTGACGGGAATTCAGCGAATTGGCAGGACGGGCAAAGATCACTTCCGGGTTCCAGTCGGTCAGGAATACATCCCTGCAGGAAAGATAAGGATCAAATTCTCCCTTTGTATTATTCTTCTTAAACAAACTATAGGTAGAAGGTACAAACTGGTCGAGGAAAGATTTATAGGCGTCTGCGGCCAGCTTCCATTTATTGGCGTCGTACGACTGGCTGATGAGCTGTTTGCCGTCTGCATTTTTCAGGGCAGCCATATCGGTGTTGCCATTAAACAACGGGCTGGCGCTATACATCAGGGCGTTGGCGCGGAAGGCCAGTGCTATTCCTTTGCTGATACGGCCGTAGTCCTGGTCGTTGTTGGGTATTACCGGCAGGTTGGCGGCAGCAGTTTCCAGTTCAGAGATCACATAGGCCACGCATTCATCAAAAGAGTTACGGGGCATCTGGAGACTGGCATCCACTTCCACCGGCTTTTCGCCCATGAGTACAACGGGACCGTATATACGCATCAGGTAAAAATAGTACATGGCGCGCAGTGCGCGGGCTTCCGCTTTGTATTGGGTGATAAGATCCGGGGAGAGATCTGTTATTTTATCGGCGTTATCGATAAATACGCTGGCTGCGCGGATACCGCGATAAAAATTGGTCCAGTAGTCGCCCACAAAACCGGATTTGGCATCCCAGCTGCCGATGTTCACGCTATTGGATTGTACAAATCCCCAAACATAATCTGCTTCATCGCAGCCACCTGTCCACAAGCCGCGGTTGTTGTAATCACCGGGGTTCCGTTGTCCGAATTCGTCCGGGATACGGACGTATACGTTGTTCAGGAATTTCTGCGCGGTAGCCCAGGTGCGGAAGGTTTCTTCGATGGTTAACCGGTCGTCCGGCACCTGGTCCAGGTATTTCTTGCAGGATGTCAATAACACAATGCCCAGTAAAATGTATAATAGCTTTTTCATGATCAGTTGCTTACGTGATTAAAATTTCAGGTTTACTCCCAGCGAAATGGTTCTCACATTGGGATATGTAGAACCGTTGTCTGTATTCAGTTCAGGATCCCACAATTTGAATTTGCTGAAAGTAAGGAGGTTGATACCCTGTAAGTAAACAGATGAATTCCGGACGCCTATACGTTGCAGCAAACTGGCGGGCAGGTTGTAGGCAATCTGTGCAGATTTCAGGCGGATGAAGCTCACATCTTTTACCCACCAGCTGCTTGGCTGCGTGTTGTTCACGTTTTCTGCTTCCCCGTAGGCGAGGCGTGGATAAAATGCGTCCTGCCGTGGGTTTTCAGGGGTCCATCTATCGGTGGCAATGCTATAGGCATTGCTTTCGCCGCCGCCGCCGTTGAACGGAATGATGGCGCTGCCCTGCAACATACGGTCGGCATCGGAGATGCCCTGGAACAGGAAGCCGATATTAAATCCTTTGTAAGCGAGGTTTAAGCCGAAGCCGTATACCATTGCGGGTACATCGCCGCGACCGATTTTTGTTTCATCGGAAGAATTGATTTTACCGTCGCCGTTGAGGTCTTTGTATTTGATATCGCCTGGTTTCACCTGTGAACGGGAGCCCGGAACGGCGCTTTTGTCGATCTCCGCCTGGTCTACGAACAAGCCTTCTGCGATATAGCCATACCGCGCCAGGATGTTATTGCCGCGGTGTTCCATCCATGGATACAGCTGCGGCGGGCGGTCATCTTCCAATACTTTATCCTGGTTCCAGGTAATATTACCACGCACAGATACTTCTACATTTCCGATACGGGCATTGTATTCCAGGTTAGCGTCCAGCCCTTTGTTTTCCACGGCGCCAAGGTTACCGTACTGTTGATTATCCAGTCCCATGAAATCCACGTTGGAAGCGCGTTGCAGGAAGATACCGGTACGGTGTTCCTTAAATACATCCACATTTACGAGGAGGCGGTCGTTCAGGGTGCGCAGCTCTATACCCAGGTCCTGTTTGTTGGAAACAGACCAGCGTACATCTGATGCGTAACGGGTGATGCTGATGCCACTGCCACCGTTAAACCCTTTCCCGAACGTATAGCCGTTATCGTTATCATTCAGTTTGGTGATATAGAGGAAGCGTTCTTCTGCGCTACCAAGACCGGTGTTACCATTTGAGTAGCGGAACTTCAGGAATGATATGGCATTTTTAAACGGCTCAAAAAAGCGTTCATTGGAAGGTACCCAGGCTAAACCGATGGCGGGGAAAAAACCGTAGCGGTTTTCCGGAGCAAACAATTCGGAGCCGTTGTACCCGAAATTGAATTCCATAAAGTAGCGGTCGTCATAAGAGTAGGCTGCTTTACCTGCCAGGCCGAGGTATCTTTCGGGGATGGAGTTAATAAAATCACCGGCGAGGGTATTGGTTTTATCGCTGGTATAAAACAGGCCCAATCCTGTTACGCGGTGTTTGCCGAAGCCGCGATCGTAGTTGATGGCTGCTTCTGTATAAAACTGGCGGGTGGTTTGCCGGTCGCCATCATTTTTATCGAAGCCAAGGTATTGGTTACCCGTAAATGTTTTTAAGAGATTGAGCGTGCCATCGGGTTTATATGGATTATTCATATCCGGGAACCAGGTATCCTCGCGTTTGGAGCGGGTAATATAGTTCTGGTTAAATACGTCGAATGCAAACATGGCAGTGGCGGACAAGCCTTCCGTAATGGATTTCAGATCCTGCGTAGCGCGGATATTAGAATACAGCTGGTTTCTGAATTCATTGCGATAGCCTCTGCGGGTAAGGTCAGCATAAGGATTTCTGAAGCCGCCGTTGGCAGAGCGGCCGGGCACAAAGCCACCGGGGTACATCACGGGATATACAACCGGGGAAGCATCCATAGCGCTCTGGAAAATATCGTGGGTACTAATGCCGGGATAGTTACCGTTGGAGAAGTATCCCTGCAGGCCAACATCCAGCTTAGTAGACTTTGTTACTTTCAGGTTCAGGTTGGACGTAAAGTTATAGCGGTTATATTTTAAGGAAGAATTGTACTTCTCCAGGTCGTCTGTTTTCAGGAAGCCGCTTTCGTTGTAGTAGCCCAGTGATACGTAGTACTGGGCATTTTCCACACCGCCGCTGGCGTTGAGGTTAGCGCTGCGGGTATGGCCGTATTTATTGAACACGGCATCCATCCAGTTTACGTTCGGGTATAGCAGCGGGTCTGCATTGTTTTTTGTTTTTTCGATGGTTTCATCTGAGAACACCGGGTTGTGGTTGCGGGTAGTAGAGGCTTCGTTGGCGAGGTTCATATAAGTAACGCCATCGAGCATTTCCGGTCTTTTTGTAAAGGAGTTCACGCCTTCGTTATAATCAAAATAGATCTGTGGTTTACCTACTTTCCCTGTTTTTGTTTTCAGGAGAATTACACCGTTGGCGCCGCGTACACCGTATACCGCAGTACCAGCGGCATCTTTCAGGATGGTGAAGGATTCAATATCTTCCGGGGAAATGTTGTTGATAGATCTTTCCACGCCATCCACGAGGATAAGCGGGGTTGCTTTATTACCGCCGCCAAAGGTAGAGATGCCGCGGATCCAGATATCGGCGCTGCCTTTACCGGGTTCGCCGGTACGCTGCACTCCTATTACGCCGGCGATGCGGCCCGCCAGCATAGAAGAAATATCTGATGCCGGTTGTTTAAACTCCGCAGGACGGATAGTGGACTGGGCGCCTACCAGGCTTACTTTACGCTGGGTACCAAAACCTACTACGGCTACTTCGCCGAGCGATTTGCTGGCTACTTTCAGTTGTACGTTGATGGTAGTTTGACTACCCGCTACTATTTCCGCCGTTTCATAACCGATGAAGCTGAATGCCAGTACATCGGTAGCGGCGTTTACGATGATCTTGTACCGGCCGTTGGCGTCGGTGGTGGTCATGGTGCTTACACCTCTTACGGCTACGCTTACACCGGGAAGGGGTTTGCCGTTTTCATCTTTGATAACACCGGACACCACTACTTCCTGGCGGACCATCGCCGCTTTGGGAGAAGTGAGTTTACTGATCACTACAATATCATTTACCTCTGCATAGCCGAGGGATTTGTGTTGCAGTAGTTTTTCCAGGACGTAATCCAGCCGTTCGTTGGAAAACGTATAGCCTTCTACTTTATAACCGCTGAGCAGTTGCCGGTCGTAGGCGAAATTAATTTTTGTGTGGCGGTGCAGGTCCCTGATGGCAGATTCCAGGCTTCCTCCTTTCAATGCAATGGTGACGCTGGTTTCCTGCAGGATTTGTCCCTGGCCGGCGTATACCGGCAGTATGGCTGGGACACACGTCAGGACCAAAACGACTGCAAGCATTCGTTTTCTGAAATTTTTTACAATTTTCTTCATACGTGGTTAGGCATTAATTGTTAGCATTAACAAAAGGTTCCATTTACGTGGCATTAGTATGTAGTTGTTTTAAGCGATTAGCTTTGGTTTATTATTCGTAAATAACGGTGTGCTGATTGATCGTGCGTACTTTCAGATGATGGATTGCCGCCAGCACCTGTGCTGCTTTTTCGGGCTCCATATCTGTTGGCAATTCCGTGGTATACCTGGTTATTCTTACGTGTTCCTGTGTGGTGGTGATGGTAATGCCGAAGTTCTTTTCCATGAGTACTGCCATGTCGTGGAAGGTGACATCATTAAATACCAGTTTGCCTTCCTTCCATCCGGGCAGCTGTTCATCTGCCGGTGCTACTTTTATTTGCCCGTTGCTTCTGTTGTACACCAGTTCCTGATTTTGTTCCAGGATGTGTGCGGGAGATGTTTTTCCGGAGATGCTTACCTTACCTGATATCACGCCTATACTAAGCGTGTGTACGCCTTTATAGGCGGCGATGTTGAAGGAAGTTCCCAGTACGGTGGTTTGGAGCGGACCGCTTTCTACGATAAAAGGCACATCGGGATTGGTTTTCACGTCGAAGAAGGCTTCCCCGTCTACCAGGTCGAGTTTTCTTTCTTTGGAGAGGTTGTCGGGTATCCGGATAGTGGTGCCGGCGTTTAACATCACTACAGATCCATCGTTGAGGTGGATGGTTTTTCTTTCACCGGTACGGGTGGCGTAGATGGTCCAGGTGACACGCGGATGAGGATTGAGCAGGTACCAGGCGGCTCCGGCGCCTGCCAGCAGCAATACCGCTGCTGCAGCCCTTCTCCAGCCACGGGCAAGATAAAACGTTTTAGCGACTTCAATTTGCGGCTGGATATTTAGCCACATTTCGCGTTTTATATGCTGCTGCTCCGCTTCATCCATTTCCGGTAAAGCTTCGGCATCGAACGACTGGTACCATTGTTCTATGAACTGGTTTTCCTGTCCGGAGCTATGCCCCAGCATATACTTTTTAAAAAGCTGTCTGATTTTACTGACTTCCAAAGCGCGCGATTTTATTACTTATCTCAAAAAATAATATCCGGTACTAGTCCGGGTAAAAAATATTTTCCCTCCGGGAGAAGGGAGCCTGCCGGTACATGATCTCCGGGAAATGAACGCTTTCCCCGGATGATATGGCTTCCGGGGGAGACGATCACTTCCTGCCAGAGCCTGCACCGGGCGTATAGGGTAATGGATAGCACACCGCTGCGCCTCCCCTGCCGGGAGCTTACCGGTAACAAAAGGGAAAAGAATAGGCCGTCCGGAGCACCACGTTACTGGTACACCGGGGAGAAGCACCATGTCTGGCAGACTACTGTTGTTGATGCAACTGGGAGAAGAGGTATATTACTACCAGTGTCCAGTCGCTGGTGGAAGAGGCTTTCAATGAAGTACGGAGGCGTTTCAAGGCATCTGTCAGCTGATTCTTCACGGTTTGCTCTGAAATATTAAGTGTTTTCGCAATATCAGCGATGGTATAATCATCCTCCCTGCTCAGGCGGAAGATCTGCTGCATACGTGCAGGCAACCTACCGATTTCGGTTTCGATTCTGGCTTTTAGTTCTTTGGTTTCTAATGTATCTGTCGTAATATAATCGTCGAAAGTGTCAAAAAAATCTGCCTTTTTAATTTCTGCGGCACTAAAGGCGTAGTGGCTGATCACACGGTACCGGATGGCGGTGAATAGGTACCGGCCCAGGTCTCCCTCCTGCATTACACGGATATCGTTCCTTCTTCTCCATAAGGTAATCATCACTTCCTGCACCATATCTTTCGCTTCATCTTTATCCACACGCTGACAAGCCTTTAAATAAAGGGCCTGCCAATATTTATCATAGATAGATTCAAAAGCAGCTGTATCATCTCTTTTTATAAGCTGTAATAAGTCTCCATCACTCATCATTTTTCGCGCATATTAAAAGTGGGTGAATACCTCGTTACCTTCCCGCGGCCGAAAATTAATGATAATTATTTTAGCTTTCCCGCTTTTGTAAAATGCATTTAGCAAAATACCGCCGAAAGGGATAGCTTTTACGTATACCCCTTCGCGTTGGGGAAATATTATTCCCGCTTACAGATAATGGCCCGGATATTGCTTCTAGTGGCGGTCCGCGTTTCTTTTGGCTGAGCTGCTTTTTTTTTTAAAATTAATGAGATGGTATGTAGAAAAGCGAAAAAAAATTATGACATTACAATTATATGATTATCCTGAGCCCGGCATTTTCACTGCCGACAGCAGTTGTTTTTGCTTAAATTAGTAACATGTCAACATCCGGAACCATAACGATATCCCAACGATTGAAACAGTTCTCTCATTTCCTGATCGGAGACCCCCAACAGTTCTCTCTGGAAAACCGTATATTCAATGCCATATGCGCTATCTCCCTCTTTATTATTGCCATTAACGTCCCGTACAATTATGTTACCGGTCTTACTGTTACCTCTCTCATCTTTGCCTTACTGGTGCCTGCATTTTCCTTTATTTATTTTCTTTCAAGATACCGGAAGAAGGTAAATATCAGTATAGCCCTTGCCGTGATCATGATCAACGTGAGCTTCGCTATTAACTATTTCTACAGCGGGGGGATACAGGGCGCGTCCCTCCTGTCCTTTACCCTGGCGTTTTTCCTGGGCATGCTGATTTCCCCGCGGAAGCAATACTACTGGTGGCTGGCGCTGAACCTGTTCACCGTACTTGGACTGATCATATGGGAGTATTATTACCCGGCGTCGGTAGATACCGTTTATAAAACGAGGAAAGACATTTTCGCGGACATGACTCCTACCTATATTATCAGCGTGGGCGTAATTTTCGTGGGAACTGTTTACCTGAAAAATGCGTATAATAAAGAGAAGCAGAGAGGGGAAGAAAAGACACGCTCCCTCGAAATCATGAATACAGAAAAGAGTAAACTCTTTTCACTCATCTCCCATGACCTGCGTAATCCTTTGGCGGCAATACAGTCGTACCTGCAGCTGATGCGTGAAATAGAACTGGACCCGGAAAATAAAACCCAGATAGAAACCGAGCTGCTGTATGTGGTAAACAGTACCCAGGAGATGCTGTATAATATATTAGTGTGGTCTAAAACGCAAATGGACGGGCTAAATGTAAATCTCACCCCCGTGGACGTTGCATCCGCCATACACCCCATTCTGAAGATCAACAAAATGGCCGTATCCAAAAAAAGGATCAGCCTGGATACCAATATAGACGCTTCTATAAAAGTGATGGCCGACATCAATATGCTGCAGCTGATTGTACGCAACCTGCTTGGTAATGCCGCCAAGTTCACGCCTTCCGGGGGAACTATCTTCATCAAAACCAGCAGGGCCGGCAATAAATGTTTAATTGAAGTAAGAGACAGCGGGATGGGTATTGATCTGTCCAGGCAACCCGATATTTTCTCCCTGAAAGTACGTTCCACTTTTGGAACGGATAATGAAAAGGGCATTGGCCTCGGGTTATTCCTCTGTAAGGAATACACTACCGCGCAACAGGGACAGATCTGGTTTGAGAACAACCGCGAAGGCGGAAGTTCCTTCTACCTGGAACTCCCGCTGGCCAACTGATTATTCCGCTTTAAGACTGTTTACCGGGTTGGCCGTGGCCGCCCTGATAGCCCGGTAGCTAACCGTTAAAATGGTTATGGCGATGGCAATAAACGCCGCCAGTACAAAGATCGTCCAGTTCATTTTTACCTGGTAGGCAAAATTCTGCAGCCACCGGCTCATCATATACCAGGCGAGGGGGCTGGCAATAACAATAGCCACCAGCACCAGTTTCAGGAAGTCTTTTGACAACATGGCCACAATCCCCGTTACCGAAGCGCCCAGCACTTTGCGGATACCTATTTCCCGGGTACGTTGTTCCGCTGCATACGTGATTAACCCGAATACGCCCAGGGACGCAATCAATACGGCCAGTACGGCAAAGGAAATAAAGATCTTACCCGTGCGTTGTTCCGCAATATACAGGCGGTTAAAATCGTCATCAAGAAAAGAATACACGAATGGTTGCCCGCTCATACCGGGCTGCGCTTCATAGGCACTTTTGATTTTTGCCATCAGCCCCTGGATATTACCGGTATGAATACGGAATGCCATTACGCGGGGATTCTCCCTCAGCCGGAACACCATTGGCGGTATTTTATTTCTTAAACTACCGGCGTTAAAATCCTTTACCACCCCTATCACTTTCAGCGGCCTGCTTCCATCTGCATAGAGATATTTTTCATTCAGGTCATTAAAGCCAAATAACCGGGCAGCGGTTTCATTGAGCAATACGGCGAAAGTATCCGAAGGCATGGTGGGCGAAAAGTTCCGGCCACTGGCCATTTGCATACCCATTGTATGGATGTAGTCTGCATCCACATACCATTCCGGTACTCCGGTTACCTGCCCGGCGCTGCGGGCCGCATCTTTTGAATAGATGTTGGTGTTGAGGCTCATATCGGTAGGCAAAGAGGCCGTCATGGTACCTGATTCCACCCCCGGCATACTCAGCACCTCGTTTTTAAAGTTGCGGGCATGAATCCACAACGATTGTGTATTGCCCAGGATCAGCACCTGTTCCCGGTTGTACCCCAGCTTTTTATTCCGGATATAATTCAGCTGACTGTTGATCACCAGGGTGCCTACAATCAACAGGATGGCAGAAGCAAACTGGAAAACCACGAGGCTGTTTCGCAACCAGCCATTTTTGAAACCGCTGTTCAATCTGCCTTTCAGCACTTTGATAGGCTCAAAGCCCGACAGGAAAAAGGCGGGATAGCTGCCTGCCAGCAACCCTATCACACCGGCCGTTACCAGCAGGAAAGGCAGCAGCCACAGGAAATACCCGGCCTCCAGTGTAATGTGTTTACCCGATAACTGGTTGAGATACGGGAGCAGTAAAATGGCCAGGACCACTGCCAGTAACAGGGCAAAGAAGCTGGTCAGCGTAGACTCCGTAAGGAACTGGAAGATCAGGGAAGAACGCTGGGAGCCCAGCACCTTCCGCACCCCTACTTCTTTGGCGCGACCCGCAGAACGGGCGGTAGAGAGATTCATGAAGTTCACGCAGGCGATCAGCAGGATGATGACAGCCACCGCAATAAAGATGTACACGTATTGGATATTGCCCGAAGGCTCTGCTTCATCTGCAAGCGGGGAATACAAATGGATCTTTGTCAGCGGCAGAACGTTATACCCGAAATGCCCGCCTGATTTTTCAAGATCTGCAAAGTTGCTGCCCGTCATCTTCTGCAGCGGGGCTTCCATATATTTTTTGGTAACAGCATTCACATAGCTTTGCAGTTGTGCGCCGGTGGCGCCTTCCCGCATTAATACGTAGGTGGCATAGTTGTCTGACATCCAGCCGCCGTTTTCCCGGCTTTCGGGCAATTCGGACAGGGCCCGCACAAAATCAAAGTGCAGGTGCGACTGATCCGGTACATCTTTTATCACGCCGCTGATCTGGTAAGTGGCTACATTATCTGTTTGCAGTGTTTTCCCTACTACATCGGTGCTGTTGAAATATTTGAGAGCCATCCTTTCGGAGATGACCATTGTATGAGGCTGGGTGAGCGCGGTTTTAGGGTCGCCGCTGATCATCTGTAAGCTGAATACGTCGAAGAGGGTGGAATCTGCAAAGCAGGCATTTTTTTCTACCAGGGTGGTGGTTCCTTTTTTCACCAGGATATTTCCCTGGCGGATAAACCTGACATAGTTTTCTACGTTGGGGTATTCCTGTTGTAATACGGGGCCAAGCTGGCTGGGGGTATATCTTTCTTTAAAGGCGTTGCCGTTTACAAAAAAGTCGGCGTTGATGCGATAAATCCTGTCGGCTTTTTTATTGAACCGGTCGTAGCTCAGTTCATCTGTTACAAATAAGGTGATGAGCAAACAGGTGGTCATGCCAATGGCAAGCCCGAATATAGTGATGGCTGAAAAACCTTTATTTCTCCAAAGGTTCCTGAGTGCAATGCTGAAGTAATTCTTAAACATAATATACGGGCGTTCTAATTCGATGCCGGAAATCAGGAGACATGATAATCAGCGCTTTAGTATCCATAAACGATCACCGGATGCCCGGTTTTAATACAGGGGGTGTCCGATTACGGTCATGGTTTATTTAAGGGCCGGACTCTCAGGGCGATCCAGGTATCATCAATAACAATGCTGGATACAGCGTCTAATCCCACTGCTCTGAAGGCGGCCGCCGTGTCATAATCAATGTTCCCTATGAGGCTGATGTATTCAGCAGGCGCATTTATGATCAGTGCGCTGCCTGCTTTATGAAAGTATAATTTCTTCAGTACTACTTCGGCAGACATCTTTTTATTTTAAAAATAGGGCATTTTAAACACCCGCCATAAAAAAAGCACGGCAGGAAGTCTGCCGTGCTGCACAATTTGTTTGCGTCCCTTAGAGGAACATGCCTCCTGAAGCTTCAATACGTTGTGCTGTGATCCAGCGGGCTTCTTCGGTGCAAAGGAAGGCTACAATGCCGCCAATATCGTCCGGTACACCGGTGCGTCCGAGAGCGGTATGGGCAGAGATGTATTCAATTGCCTGCGGTGCATGTTCAAAAGTAGCTTTTGTAAAATCTGTTTCAATAATGCCCGGGGCTACTACGTTGGCCGTGATGCCGCGTGCGCCCACTTCTTTGGCGAGATACCTGGTGAATACTTCTATGGCTCCTTTCATGGAAGCATAGGCGGCATATCCGGGTGTGGCAAACCGTGCCAGTCCGGTCGACAGGTTAATAATGCGGCCATTGTTATTAATAAAAGGCAAGGCTTTCTGCGTGAGGAAGTATACGCCTTTTAAATGCACCTGATACAGTTCATCAAAATCCTCTTCCGTAGTGTTGGGGATAAGGGAACTTCTGTCGATGCCCGCATTGTTTACCAGGAAATCAAATTTGCCTTCGCCGGTATTTTCCTGCAGATGTGCTGCTACTTCTGCGAGAAACCCGTCGAACGCTTTTGTATCGCCGGTATCCAGCTGGTAAGCGATGGCCTTTTGTCCGATGGCCTGTATTTCTGCCACTACTTTATCGGCTTCTGCCTGGTTGCTTTTATAAGTAAGGATGATATCGTGTCCGCTTTTAGCGAGTTGTAAAGACATATTCTTACCTAATCCGCGACTGCCACCAGTAACCAGGGCTATTTTGTTTTTTGTTGCCATTTGTTTTATTTTTTTGATAAGACAAATCTCCGGGAATATTTCCGGCTGGTTATGGTGACTACTTAAGTATTTAATGGTGACTGTTTAAGTATTTAGTCGTGTAACAGGATTTCCAGCTGTTGTTTTAGCTTTTCTTCCACCTCCGGACCTTCAAAGCCGATGTTACTGAAAATGATGTTTCCTTCTTTGTTGATGAGATAGGAAGCCGGAATGATATTGAATTTGAATTTATCTCCTATGGCGGGGTCTGTATTATAATACACCGGGAAGGTATATTTCTTGTTACCGCTCCAGCCCTGCGCATCGGCCAGGGTATTCCTGGCGCCACTGTTGGCAATCATAAAAACAACATCCGGGTGTTGTTTATATTGTTCGTATAACCGTTGGAGATAGGGCATTTCCTGCATACAAGGTACGCACCAGGTAGCCCAGAAATCGATCAGTATAATTTTACCTTTCAATGAAGCTGCTGACACCGGCTGGCCTTTCATATCCACAAAGGTGTTCAGCAACGGTGCGGGGCGGTTGATCCGTTGTTTCTTTACTTTCTCTATTAGTATTTTTTTCCGGAACTCCTGCAGCTGGTTCAGCTTTGCGGTATTATTGGTTTGCTGGTAATATGCTTCCGCATTGTCGAGTGTTTCTTTATCTGCATAGTAATCCACGGCTTGTTCCATGTGTTTGTCTGCCGCAGCCAGGAGTCCCTGTTTCAGGTCGATAAGGCCAAGTACAGATGCCAGGTGTCTGCTGGCCTTATTATACACGGCGTTGCGCGTGCTATCGTCCGCATATGGATAGATGTATCCTGTTTCCGGGAAATGACGGATCACGCCTACCGGGTAACTGCGTACGCTGTCTAACGCACGTTGTGCATAACTGCGTGCGGTATCCAGAGCGAGGGTGTTATCCAGCAGTGTTTGCGCAACCTGTTGCCAGGTAATCACCTTGTAAGGGTTTTCCTTTTCGGTGGTCATAAAACGGGCATGATACAATGCCTTGCTGCTGTCTTTTTTCACCGCATAGTACCGGAACAGTACCTCGTGCATTTCCATGAAGGATTCCCTGTTTTCCGGGGTTTCCTTTTTCAGTTCGTTTTCAAAAAAGGTGATTTGCCGGGCAGTGTCTTTTCCTTTAGCGACTACGCCTGTCATGATATCCCGGCCCAATCCTGATTCCGGGTAACGTTCCATGACTACGCGCCGGATGGAATCCAGCCGGGTGTTTTCACCAATGATCAGGTAGCCCATGGTTACCTTGTTCATATTGCCCGGAGTGGTGGGTGCGCTGTTAAATTTATCAGCAATCACCTGGTGTGCTTCTGCTCTGAACCTTTCTTTTTCTTTGGTGGTGGTTGCCTTGTTCATTTCGTAGGTCAGCAGGCGCAGTTTTGCTTCGTAGTTATCCGGGTAGCGTTTCAGTTCTTCTTTATAAAGGGCGGCCTGTTTATCTGCCAGCAAAGGAGACTTACCCATTTGCGCGCTGAGGCTGTAGGCTTTGTACAGGGCCATATCTTTTACCGGTACTTTGTTTTTATACACAGCTACTTCGTAGTGCCGGTCTTTTGCCGGTTTATCGGTAGCCTCGCCGCTCTCCAGGTAAAAGGTGGCGAAGGTGGTGTAATCGGCCAGCACAAAGGAGGTTGTCCATTTATTCCCGGTGCGCTGCATGTTCATACGCCATGCGAGGTTATAAAAATTGGAATAGGAAAACACGAGTGTTACCGGGGCGGCTGTGGCCGGAATCCCTGCTCCCGGCACGGTGGGATCGTAGGTGACGGTAACCGTTTGACCACGTTCCGGGTATTCCGGGCTAATCACCACCCGTTGTTGTGCATATATTTTACCGGCTGCCAGGGCAGCCAGTAAAAATATGATGGTTAACTTCTTCATATCAGCGATAGTTATTTGTACCCTTCGTTCTGGGTAAGGTTAACATTGGTTCTGATGGCATCAGAAGGAATCGGGTACAGGGTATCCGTAGACTGCCAGTTGGCGCCTTTAATAGGGCCTAACACGGCGTCTGATCTTTTGGTGCGTTTCAGATCAAACCAGCGGTGGCCCCACTCTGCGAACAGCTCCACTTTGCGTTCCTGCTCTACCGCCAGCAGTAAGGCCGGTTGTGTAAGAGAAGCGGACAAACCGGGTAAGCCCGCGCGTTGGCGGATAGCGTCCAGGTCGGCGCGGCCATCGTTGAGCTTTCCTTGCTGAATACGGGCTTCCGCGCGGATAAGATATTGTTCTGCGAGACGCATTACCATTGAGTATTCGGTAACGGCGCTGGTACTCGTTCTTACTTTGTATTTATAAGGGAAGTAAACACTAACGCCGGCAGTGGTTTTGTAGAAAGCTATCCATTTGGTAAACCGCTGATCATTCGGTTCGTATTTCCTGATCAGGTTGATGGTATCCAGCCGGAATACCGCTGTACCAAAGAGTCCCGTGGTGGGGTTAATAGCCGGGGTAGAAGTAAATCCTTCCCAGGTGTTGCGGCCACCCACTACATTGAGCGGCTGCAGCTGCCAGATAGCTTCATTGCTGTTAGCCAGGAACACTTTATTCAGATCCGTTACCAATGAATACCGACCATTGTCGATCACCAGCGATGCAGTGGTTTCTGCCAGTGCCCAGTTCTGATTATAAAGATAAACCCTTGCCAGCAAAGCGTTAGCCACGGACTTATCGGGGCGTATATGCTGCCCCGTAGGATATTCATCTCCCATTAATTCTACTGCTGCTTTAAGATCCGTGATGATGGTGTTATACACTTCCGCACGTGGCGCACGTGGTTTCACACCATTTGCTTTATAGTCGGTACCAGTGATCAGGGGCACATCTCCATACATATTTACCAGGTAAAAATAACAGAAAGCACGCATGAACAGGGACTCTCCCATTAGCTGATTTTTTACAGCAGGCGTTAATGCAGTGGCTGTGGAAAGCCCTTCTACGCAGGCATTTGTCTGGTAGATATAACTGTAAAGATCAGCAAACATACTTTGTACATACTGGCTGCTGGGCAATAACCTGTTCTCTTTAAAAACATCATAGTTGGCGAAAGAAGAGTAATAGGCCATATCATCTGCCTGCATTGCGGTGAGGTAGTTGATAAGCACATTCGCAAACTGGTAGTTGAATGAGTACATGCTGCCATATAAACCAGTAACAGCAGCAGTAGCCGTTTTATCATCTGTAAACACCAGTCCGGATACCAGCTCATTCTTTGGTAACGGCGTATCCACATACTTGCTGCAGGAGCTGCTGCTGAAGAGGAGAACGCCGATTAAAAATATATGAATTCGTTTCATGGTAAATCTTTTTATTATCTGCAAAACAGGAATATTTCTTTATAAAGCAAACTGTAAACCGATGGTATATGCTTTTAATGGCGGCATTACCATACCCTGGGTTTCAGGATCAAGACCTTTATAGTTGGTAAAGGTGAGCAGGTTTTGCGCTAATGCGTAAACGCTGATATTATTGACTTTCCAGCGTTTGGTATATTTCGACAGATCATATCTCACAGATACATTTTTCAGACGGATGTATGAAGCGTCGCCCCAGTTGGCAGTAGAGAGGCTATAGCTCCTGTAGTTAGCCGTTCCTGCGGAGGTAGTAGCCCCGGGCACAGTGGTGTTGTCACCTTTGTTTTTCCAGCGGTCCAGCGTGCGCAGATCCTGGTTGGCGAAGGTGCCGATCGCCGGGCTGCCGTATCCGTAGCCAATTTGCGGGCCTTCCTGTTTTACAAACTGCAGGAGGAAATCAAGGCTGAAACCTTTATAAGTAAAGCTGTTTTGTAACCCGCCGTAGTATGCCGGCATGGTTTTGCCAAGCGTTACATAGTCGTCGTATTCTGCCGGATCGGTAGTAGTGCCGCTGTTGCTGTAGAACTGTGCCAATCCGGTTTCCGGATCGATGCCTGTAAACTTGTATCCTCTTACAATGGTTAATGATTGTCCTACTACATATATGTCTTTGTAAGCAGAGCCTTCAATCCCCGGGAACGATTTCAGTTCATTTTTACTCACCGTCAGGTTTAAAGATGATTTCCAGGTAAAGTTAGCCTGCTGGATATTGATAGTATTCACTTCAAATTCCCATCCGCTGTTAAGCACTTCTGCCGGGAAGTTGGCGGTGATAGACGGGAAGCCTACCTGTGGTGATAGCTGATACTGCACCAGTTGATTGCTGGAAATGTTATGATAATAGTTGGTATTAAACAGGACCCTGTCTTTCAGGAATCCCAGTTCCAGTCCGATTTCTTTTTTACGGTTCTCTTCCCATTTATACAATGGGTTGGCCAGGCGGGTTGGTGTTAGTCCGGGTAAGCCATTATAAGGATATGGATTAGAGTTCCAGCTATCAAGGTATTGATAGTCGCCTACTTTATCATTACCCGTTATGCCCATACTTGCACGGAGTTTACCAAAGCTGAGGAAACTCACCTCTTTCATAAAACCTTCTTTGGTAAATATCCAGGCGGCTCCTATAGCGCCGAAGTTACCGAAGCGGTTGCCGGGGCCGAAACGGGTGGAACCATCGCGGCGATAAGTGGCATTCACTAAGTATTTTCCATCCCAGTTATAGTTAACCCTTCCAAATACAGAGGTGTAACGGTAAAAGGCGTACTGCGATGGATTGGGGGTGATGAGGCCGGCGGCCTGCTGATCTTCCAGCAGCGCATCGCTGGAGAAACCCGTTGCTTTTACTGATTGGCCCTGGCTGATGGTTTGCTGCCAGGTACCACCTACCATTACCTGCAGATCGCCTTTTGCGATGGTTTTGTTATAATCGATCTGTGGCTCAATGATGTAAGATCCAACATCGGCATTACCGAAATAAGACATACTCCCGGTAGATGTAAGCGGGTTAAAGGTAGCATTCGGGTATACCTGTAGCTGCTTCATATTGGACTTATTATATCCAAGGCTGGTTTTCAGATTCAATCCCGGCAGGATGGTATACCTGATAGTACTGTTAGCCACAAGGGTATTGGTATTTATTTCAGACCGGCGCAACAGGTATGCCTGTGGATTTTGTGCGGTTGAAAACCAGTAGTATTTACCGGTAGAATCATACAGCGGATAATTCGGCGGCATGTTGAAGAAAGTAGTAAGATCGCTTGCCAGCGAATTATCTTTATTGGCAGTATAATTCACAGAAGTGCTGATGTTAAATTTGCCATCGGCGCTGTTATGGTTTAAATTAAAATGGCCTGCACCTCTCTGGTAGCCGAGGCTTCCGGGCATTACCGTTGATTCCGTGTGATACGTGCCGCTTAATATAAACTGTGTTTGTTCATTGCCGCCGGATACAGAACCCTGTGCTTCCGTAGTATTACCCGTACCGCCGATCATGAACTTTTGCCAGTCGGTGGTGTGTTGCTGATCCCACAGGGTGAGGTCTGGTGCACTCTCTTCGTCGTATGGTTTATTGTCATTTTTGAAAGCTTCTTTACGCATGGCAATGTACTCAGGCGTATTGAGCATTTTCACCGTATTAACTACTTTGCTTGCGCCCGTGTATACGTTGAAGTTAGCCTGTGTTTTACCTGATTTGCCTCTTTTGGTGGTGATGAGCACCACGCCATTGCCGCCCCTGGAGCCATAGATAGCCGTAGCGTCGGCATCTTTCAGCACATCGATACGTTCAATATCAGAAGGATTGATCGTTGCCAGCGGACTTTGCTGGCCGTTGGCGGAAGTAAACTGATTCAGCGGATCGGAATAAAAAGGTACGCCATCAATGATGTACAGGGGATCGTTTGTATGATCGATAGAACTTTGTCCTCTTATCACTACTTTAAAACTGGAACCGGGTAAACCGTTGGAAGAAGTAATGAACAGGCCGGCCATTCTGCCCTGCATGGCAGACAGCGGGTCCATTACCGGCTGTGAGGCAATATCTTCCGCCTTTATGCTGGATACCGAGCCGGTGTTGTTACGTTTGCTGGTGGTGCCGTAGCCGATCACCACGGTTTCATCGAGGCTGCTGGTGCGTTGGCGGAGAAACAGCTGTAACGGTCCGTAGTTGCCGATACGAACCGTATAGGGTTCGTAGCCTACGTAGGTTACCACCAGTTCATCACCAGGACCTGCTGCAAGGGAGAAATGTCCGTTTTCATCTGTGATGGTACCAATGTTGGTGCCTTTCACTTTAACGGTTACCCCGATGAGGAGGGCGCCTGCAGCATCTTTCACCACACCTGTCACCGGTTGCTGGATGGCTTCCGGTGAGGTGCTGATGTTGTTGCTGCCTGCGGGCAGCGCTTTCTTTTTGATGAAAATGGTTTTGTCTTTGATCGTGTAATCCAGTGGCTGGCCTTTAAAGATTTCCGCGAGAAAATCCGTGAGCCGGGTGTTTTCTGCTTTGATGGTTACCGGTTTAACGGTGCGCAGCAGGTCCCGGTCGTAAAAGAACAGGTAGCCGGTTTGCTGCTTTACGGAGGTAAACACCTCTTCCATCGGTGCATTTTTCACCGATACAGACACTGTTTGACCGAAGGCACCCGCAGATACTTTCAATGTCGCCACAATCATGAGAACAATCGTTAATCTCATAGTAAGTGCAATTTTGGTTGGGGAAAGTCCGGGCATAGAAAGGACTTTACCATAATAATTCAATTGCATAGATTTGCATTTGTTAGGATGGATAATCAGTATTCAAGTATGTACAAGCTTAGTGCTACTATCATCCGGACATATTCGCCGGGGGTGGGTCCAATCACCTCCGGTTTTTTTATCCGTATAGCGGCATTACAATCTCTGAAGTTGGTCGTGCATAAATGTTCAGTTGACAATAGCTAAAAAATAAACCCATTATGGTTCCACGATGATGCTGCGTCCCTGCAGGCGGAAATGGATACCGGTACTTTTCAGTCCTTCCAGCACATCCGACAGTGGCAGATTACGTTGAATTTCTCCCTGGAACCGGCGGGCAGGAATGTTACCTGCATAAACAATTGTTACATCATACCATCTGGCCAGCTGACGCATCACGGTGGGGATGTCTGCGTCGCGGAAATTAAATTCCTCCTTCTTCCAGGCCAGTATTGCCGCAGTATCTGCGTGCGCTACAATATCGATATTCCCGGGACTTTTTACCAATGCCTGCTGACCGGGTAATAGTACCCTGGAGCTGTTGCCTGCATTGACTTTCACGGCTCCTTGTATAAGGGTCGTTTTGATGCCTGGTTCATCTGTATAGGCGTTGATATTAAAACTGGTGCCTAATACTTCTATATTGGTTTGGTGGCTGACCTTTACCTGGAAAGGCATTTTTGCCATTGCCGCCACTTCAAAATAAACTTCTCCTTTTATCTCCACTTCCCGTTTCCCTTGCCCGAATGCGGTGGGGAAGGTAATAGCGGAAGCTGCATTCAGCCATACCCTGGTTCCATCCGGCAGGGTGAGCCGGAACTGCCCGCCTCTCGGCGTAGCCAGCGTGTTCAGGGTGGTTTGTGCAGTATAATCCTGCGTGTTGTATTGCAGCTGGCCGTTATTCAAATGAATAAGGGCGCCCTGCTGCATGATCACGCGGTTACCGTTGCTATCCAGCGGTATGACCGAACCATCTGCCAGCCTTAAAGTGGCTTTACTGGTTCCGGGCAGTATAGGCGTGGTGGAAAGGGCCGCTACCGGGGCAGGCGGGGCGGAAGGGCGAAGAAAATATATGCCTGCCCCCAATAACAGCAAAACAGCCGCAGCAGCACTCCACCAGCGGTACACCGGGCGTACCGGCACGTTATCTTTTGCCGGGAAATGCTTTGCACTGAAAGTATTCCAACCGGCGGCAACATCAAATTTTTCATATTGCAACAGCTTATCACGGAGGATATCCGGATCTGTCATCTGTTCAAAAAAAAGACGGTTGTCTGCGGAGGCATCACGCCAGGCCCGCAGCTCTTCCTCTTCTGCTGCTGTTAATATGTCCTGCTGATAACGGCTTACCAGGTAAGCAATTCGCTGCAATAACGGATTTGTTTCACTGTTTTGATCTGCTTCCAACTCACCTCTTTTACTATAGAAACAATAAAAAACTGCTTTCGATTAAATAAATCAAAAAAAAATTTACCGGCTAACGGGATCAGTAATAATGATGATAATATTTGAGAAGGGTAATATAGATACCCAGTAATGGCAGGATGTTCTTTTTAATGAGACTGCTCCTGATAAGTTTAAGCGCCCGTAGTTTCTGCGCCCTGACGGTATTGTAGGAGATCTGCAGGGAGGTGGCTATCTCTTCATTTTTTCTTCCTTCGAGATAGCTCATTTTAAAGATCCGCCGGCATTGGGTGGGCAGATGCTCTATTTCCAGGTACAGCTGCTGAATAATTTCTGTTTCCGTAAGCACCGGATCGAAGCCGGCTATTTCTGTAGTTACCTGTTCTTCCTGTAAATAAGAGAATTCTTTTTCTTTGATATGGAGCCGTTCCCTGCTTTTCAAAAAATTGAGGCAGGCATTTTTGGTTGCAATAAAAAGAAAGGCTTTTATGTTGGTGGCGGATTTAAAATCGCCCCGTTTATCCCAGAGCTTTGAAAAGGTTTCCTGCACGAGGTCTTCCGCCTCCTGTTCGTCAGCGACAATGGTAAAGGCAAAATAACATAATGCTTTGTAATGCTGGTTAAATATGAATTGGAAAGCGGATTGTTCTCCACCAGCGAACTTTTGCAGTAAAATATGCTCCTTGTTTGAATACTCCTCTATCATCCCTGGAAACACCCTCCTGACAATATAAACGATGATTTATCGGTATAAAAATACCGATAAAAGCTGATTTATTTATAGATGAGGGGAAAATACATGGCTAAACATGGTTAAATGCCCCCTATAATACTTTTGATGAACTGGCTATAGTCGTCTTTCATTGGTAATTCCATATTTCTTTGCAGTTGTTTCCTTCTTACAGTTACAGTTGTTTGCTGTTTTATATCAAATCCTTCTTTCTCTATTTCTAACCAGTAAATACCGGTACCTCTCTTCTGCCAGCGTGGTAAATCATTGAAGTTTATACCAAATGAAAAAAGCAGTTCGTTTTTTTCAGCTGTACTTAGTTTTTCAATGCGTTTGGTCGCCTCCAGTTTAGTTAATCCTTCCTGTCGTAAACGCCAGTAACAATGAGCATTCAGGGCATTTCTATGTGCGTCTTCATTCCGCCAGCGGAAATAATCAACCACCAATCCCTCATTCGGCAGTTCGCAGATACGACAATCAAATGCTGCAACATCGCCTAGTAAGGTTGAAAATTTGGCACTGGCTTCGCCTGCGAGAATAGAAATATACTTCCGGTATTTCCGTGAAAAAGCGCTTTCATTAAAGTCGAAAAGCAGCGAAATTTCATCACTTTGGGTATAGCCGTAGATTACTTTAAATCCGCAACTCATCAAATGTTCCGTAGTGGCGATCATATAATCCCTGAAACGTTCATCGAAAGGGGCTTCAAATGGATGTGTCTCTTTGGTTAACCGTGTAAAACCACGACCGTCAATTCTGGCTATCATATACATTTCAGGCAATATCTGCCTGTCTTGGGCTGTCTCAAATGCCCGCATTTTTAAATCAAGATCATCAAACTTCATTATTCCAGGCTTTAATTATAAATTTCCCTTCTTGTATCCCGACAAAATATAGTTCATCAAATCCTTCTTCTACAGATGGTAATTCCAATCTTTTATAGGTCCCCCTGATCCCGGCTTCGGGGATATTGGCTTTACCTGAACGGCCACTGTTGCGTTGGACAGCCGCCGCTAATACCGATTGAAAGTAGTAACCAGTCACCTTATACTTATATTGTTTAGCAAGATGGATATATTTTTCCCTTTCAGCTTTTGAAGGATTGGTATTGTCAACCACAAAAGGCTGTTGTATAGAGAAACAAGTTTCTAAAAAAAGACGCTCCTTATTACGGGTATGCAGTTGATCCATAGAAATCCGCATGTGTGTCTCAAAAAACTTCTCTTTATAAAAAGATGTTTTTCCCGTGGCCTGAATGCCACAAAAAATAACTGCTTCCATAGATCTAAAATAATTATCATTTCCCTGTGATCCTGTATACGCATCTCCGTTGTCCATCCAGTATATGTTCCACCCGTTCCACTTTCGCTTGCTTTCCCAGTATAGTGGAAAACATCTCCTGCTCCGACCGGCAGAAGCGGCTGCAGCAGCTGGCCGCCGCCTGTATGGGACAATGATTTTCTATAAGAAGATAACCCTTTCCTTCGTTGATATACTCCGCCATGTATCCTTCACGGTTACGGATATCCGCTAATGTGCTCACACGGTTTTCCAGTCCGGTGATGCCTTTCAGCTCTTCCTCGTATTTTTCGAGGGTGCTTTGAGCCGTGGCTTCCAGCACTTCGTTCATCGTATCTGTAGGGAGTGTTTTATTCATGTTGCACAGCAGACGCAATGCCAGGTCCTGGTGCCGGTCGGGGAAACGCGCGTTGCCCGCTTCCGTGAGCGCCCAGATTTGTTTAGGTCTGCCCCTGCCTTTGGCTTCGGTAGTAGCCTGCACCAATCCTTCATTTGCCAGTTTGAGCAACTGAAACCGCGCACCTTCCATCGTTACTTTCAGCTCCTCTGCCAACTTACACAAGGGTTGCGGCCCCTGTGTTTTCAGTATCCATACAGCCCGCTCGTTATCGGCAAAGTTATTATTCATAATAAACAAAGTGTTTATTTGGTTTATTCAGCAAAGGTACTATCTTTGTTCCATAAAGAAAACGATTTGCCGGGATATGCAACACGGGCACGCTTATCCGGCGGATCTCATACGCATGCCACGCGCAGGCATACGTATTTTCAAACTGCGCTCCTATATACCGTCGGCAGGGCCCTCCGGCTGGTAGCAACCAAACAATGCGAATAACCGGTTCCTGCTGAAACATCACTTTCAGTACAGGGAGCTGCATGTCTTCACAAAAAATAAAAAACAATGAGAATAGCCATATTAATCGGAAGTATCCGGCAGGGCAGGCAATCACACAAAATTGCCCATTACCTGCAAAAACAATTACAGGGCAAAGGACTGGAGACTGATCTCATAGACCTGGCAGAAAACCCGCTCCCCATGCTGGAAGAACGGGTGGGTATGCACCCGCAACTGCCACAGGCGGTAAAAGAACTGAGCCAGCGCCTGCATGCTGCAGATGCCATGATATTTGTTACGCCTGAATACCACGGCAGCTTCTCCGGCGTACTGAAAAATGCCCTGGATTATTTTTACAGCGAATTTTCCAGGAAAGCCATCGGTATTGTTACGGTGAGTGCAGGAAAACTGGGCGGCGTCAACGCAGCTACACAGCTGCAGCAGGTAATCCTCAGCGTTGGCGCTTATGCACTGCCGGTAAAACTCCTGGTACCGGAAGTATACGGCGCATTCAGTGATACGCAGGAACTTACCAGCGAGCACACGGCCAAATCAGCCACCAGGTTTATAGACGAATTTTATTGGCTTGCCAGCGCCATCTACGAAAAAAAGAAGGCGGCTGTTAGCATTTAAGTCAGTGGCCAGCGCATCTCCCAACGGGCAGGGACCTGCGCTGGTTCTTCTTTTCACCGGCCTTTCCTCCGGCGCTTCCTCTCCTTCCACTCCCGGTATCGCATCGAAATCCATTCCCTGAACCGCTAAAAAATCAATATCTTGTTGTGATATTATACAATATTTGCAGAGCGGATCCGTCTTCATGTGGAAACCTTTAAAAGCCGCGTCCTGCTAAACATCCAGTTAAAAATGAAACAAGAAGAGGGTAGTAAAAAGAAAGAAGCCGGCATATTCAGTCTCCTGCAACCATATACGGGTATGGTTAGCCTGCTGATCCTGTTTACATTGCTGAGCAATGGCCTCAACCTGTGGTTGCCCAAAATTATCGGAAACGGTATCGACAGCTATGAGCATGGCACCTTCCAGCTGAATACGCTGGTGATAAAATTCACAGTGGCGGTGATCATCATCCTGGTGTTTACCTATCTGCAGAACATCATACAAACATATGTGTCTGAAAAAGTGGCGCGCAACCTGCGCACCAAAATATCGGATAAAATATCCGGTCAGAGCTATGCCTGGGTGGAACAGGCCAATCCTTCCCGGTTACTCACCAACCTGATTGCCGACGTGGATTCCATCAAACTGTTTGTTTCGCAAGCCATCGTTTCGCTGGTATCTTCCCTGTTTATTATTATAGGCGCCAGCATCCTGTTGCTTACCATTAACTGGAAACTCGCACTGGCAGTGATTGCTACGTTACCCGTAATCGGGATCACCTTTTTCCTGGTATTGCGTAAAGTAAGATCACTGTTCATCAAAAGCCGGGAAGTAATGGACTGGCTGAATAAAGTAATTAACGAAAGTATACTGGGTGCGGCGCTGATCCGGGTAATCAATTCGCAGCAACTGGAGTATCAGAAATTTCTGGATGCCAATGGTAAAGCGATGGATTTCGGGTTATCCATTGTGAAACTTTTCGCGGGACTGATCCCTGTTATTACATTTACCGCCGGCATTGCCAACCTCATCATCCTGGCGCTGGGCGGTCATTTCGTGATCACCGACAGTATGAGCCTGGGCGATTTTGCAGCCTTCAGCAGTTACCTGGCGTTACTGATCTTCCCCATACTGGTGATCGGTTTTATGAGCAATATTATTGCGCAGGCCACTGCTTCCTATCAACGAATCAGCGCCGTGATCAATATGCCCGACATTATGCCCGCTGGTTCGCTTACTACTCCTGTTAAGGGAGATATTGAGTTTCAGCATGTAAACGTAAACTACGGTCAGAAACCAGTGCTGAAAGATATTTCCTTCTCCATAAAAGCAGGATCAAAAGTAGCTATTATCGGACCCACTGCAGCCGGTAAAACGCAGTTGCTCTACCTGCTCACCGGCTTAATCAAACCCACTTCCGGCGTAGTGCTGATAGACGGGCGCCCGGTAGCGGATTATAACAGTGAATCCTTTCACAGCCAGGTGGGCTTTGTGTTCCAGGACAGCATCATTTTTAATATGAGTGTCCGCGAAAATATTGCGTTCAACGAAACCGTTACCGAAGCGGCGATGGAAAAAGCGTTGCACACCGCGGAGCTGAAGGAATTTACCGACGCGCTTCCCGAAAAACTGGATACCATCGTTTCTGAAAGAGGGGCCAGTCTCTCCGGCGGACAAAAACAACGGATCATGCTGGCGCGTGCGCTGGCCATTAACCCGAAGATCCTGCTGTTGGATGATTTCACAGCCCGTGTAGATACGAATACGGAAAAGAAAATCCTGGCAAACGTACAGGTAGAATACCCCGGGATCACACTCCTGTCTGTAACGCAGAAAATTGCTTCGGTGGCGCATTACGATCAGATCATCCTGCTCATGCAGGGCGAGATTATTGCTTCCGGCGGACACGAAGAACTCCTGCATACCTGTCCCGAGTACGTTCAGATCTTTAATTCCCAACAAAGCACCAGCAACTATGAATTACAATCTTAATAAGTTTACGGAGAAGGAGCAGAAGATATCCAACTACTCCGCATTCAGGAATTTGCTGAAGCTGATTTCCCACGAAAGAAGAAACCTGGCGGTGGCTTTAACAGCCATCCTGCTGAATTCTATACTTAACCTGCTCGGCCCCTTTTTAATAGGTTATACCATCGATCATTATGTACAGCATAAGCAATACCACGGCGTACTGATCTTTTCCGGGATCCTGCTGGGCATTTATCTCACAGCGTTGTTCACCAGTTACTTCCAGACAAAGCTGATGGGTGGTGTTGGTCAGCGTACGTTATTTACCCTCCGGAATGCTATTTTTAGTAAGATACAGCAGCTGCCGGTGGCCTTCTTTAATCAGAATAAAGCAGGAGACCTTATTTCCCGCGTAAATAATGACACGGATAAACTCAACCAGTTTTTTTCACAATCGCTGATGCAGTTTGTCGGTAATATTTCCACCATGATCGGCGCCGGTGTTTTCCTGCTGATCATCAATTACAAGATCGGGATTGCCACACTGGCGCCCGCTTTGGCGATACTCATCTTTACAAGGATATTATCTCCCTGGGTAAAAAGAAAAAATGCTGCCAACCTGAAAACGGTAGGTAACATGAGTGCGGAAATACAGGAAAGCCTGAGCAACTTCAAAGTAATTGTGGCCTTCAACCGCCGCGATTATTTCCGGCAGCGCTTCCAGGATGCCAATGAAAAAAACTACGAAAGCGCCATTGGTACGGGGCTTGCCAACAACGTGTTCCTGCCTTTTTATGCCATGTGCGCCAGTATCGCACAGTTGCTGGTACTAACCGGTGGCATCTACCTGATCACACAAGGCGAATTTAGTATAGGCTTACTCGTTAGTTATCTCGCGTATGCTACTTATTTCTATAATCCACTAAGACAACTGGCTACGTTGTGGGCCAACTTCCAGGTGGCAATGGCAGGCTGGGACCGGATCTCTGAAATACTCGGACTGGAAACGGATCTCATTACACTGAACGCCACCACGGCTTACGGTCCTTCCCCGGCATTGCTGGAATTCCGGAATGTGCATTTTGGATATCCGGAAGGAAGGGAAATACTGCATAACATCAGCCTGTCGCTGGAAAAAGGAAAAACCTATGCACTGGTGGGCCCTACCGGTGGCGGTAAAACCACCACGGCTTCGCTGATGGCACGTTTGTATGATCCTACGCAGGGCATTGTATTACTGAATGGAAGGGATATCCGCAGTTATGATGCGGATGAACGTTCCCGGAAGATAGGTTTCATTTTGCAGGAACCTTTCCTGTTTACCGGAACCGTGAAAGAAAACATCCTGTACGGCAACCCGGCGTATAAAGATTTTTCCAACGAACAGCTGACAGCAGTGATCAAAGAAGCTAACCTGGAAAAGTTGCTGGCTATTTTTGAAAACGGGCTGGAAACAAAAGTACTTTCCGGCGGTGACGGCGTAAGTCTCGGGCAAAAACAGCTGATTGCTTTTATGCGGGCAGTACTGCGTAAACCTGACCTGCTGATTCTCGATGAGGCTACTGCCAATATTGATACCGTTACCGAGCAATTGCTGGGGGAAATCCTGGAAAAACTGCCGGAAAATACCACCCGGGTGATCATTGCGCACCGGTTGAATACGATTGAAAATGCCGATGAGATATTTTTTGTGAATTCGGGAGAAGTCACACGGGCAGGGTCTTTACAGAATGCGATGGAGAAATTACTGCATGGGGTGAGAATGAGCTGATCCGTGATTTTACCCAAAATCCGGAATTTTTGTTATATTCACTACATGTCAAAATTCAAAGATGTAGTGGTAACACTATCAAAAAAACACCCCCAAACCGCTGAACCGGTGCAGGCCGGACACACGTTTGTGATAGGCGTATTAGGCAAAAAAACTGCCTTTTACGAAATTTCAACGGAGCAGTTAAACAATCTTCATAATGATGATCTGCAAAGAGAATTGTTTCAACTGCTTCATCCGCAAACCCCGCATCACTAGTCAGCATATTTTCCACACAAAAGATTAACCTGCGTATACCGCAGGTTTTTTTGTGCCGGAAAAATTTTGTACTATTTGGTAAAGAATATATCTTTGGGTGGTAAAAGAGCGCGCTATGTCAGGCAGACCGAAAATATTTGACGACGGGGAAGTACTCAGCAAAGCGGCTGAAGTCTTCTGGCGGCAGGGATATGAGGCTACTTCCACGGAAGACCTTCTCGCTGCCATGGGCATAGGTAAGGGCAGCTTTTACCTGGCTTTTAAAGGTGGTAAAAAGGAGCTGTATGAAAAGGCGCTGGGGCAACACAGCGATCAGGCGATTGCACAGTTCAGAAGAGAACTGGATGCTGCAGAAGACCCGGTGGAATACATCCGGGAATTTTTCCGCAGGATAGCGCACAGCACCAAAACCAGGCACCAGAAAGGCTGCATCTTTGGCAACGCAGTAGCAGAGCTTTCCAATGTCGAAAACCCTATGATGAAAAGAGCGGCCACTCACCTGCAGGGGTTGGAAGGGTTATTCCTGGATGCATTGCTACGTGGAAAACAAAAAGGTACGCTGCATTCCAAACTGGAACCGGCACTGCTGGCGCGCCTGCTGCTCAATAACTGGAACGGACTTGGTATTACCCGGCGCATTTACCCGGATAATGAAGCCCTCTCCGAACTGATAGAAACGCAATTAAAAATTCTCGGTTAATCAAGGGACCTCGTAGTTCCTTTTTTTATCATCTATTTTGTACCATATAGTACAAAACATTTACTTCACTCATGGAAAAATTCACCAGGTCCACTGCACTGCTTTTTGCAATTGCGTGCGGCCTTGCAGTAGCCAATGTTTATTATGCGCAGCCGTTGCTGAACACAATGGGAAGCGATCTTCATATTCCGTCCCGCTCATTGGGGATCATTGTTACCATTACGCAAACAGGGTACGCATTCGGCCTCCTGTTATTGCTGCCGCTGGGCGATTTGTTCAACCGCCGCAAGCTGATTGTAACGCAGCTGTTACTGGCGGTAGCGGCACTGCTCACAGTAGCATGGTCGCCGGCCAAACTGCCTTTCCTGGCCGGCATTGCGGCGGTTGGATTACTGGCGGTAGTTACGCAAACACTGGTGGCCTATGCCGCTACACTGGCCGCCCCGGCAGAACGGGGACGCATTGTGGGCCTGGTAACCAGCGGCGTAGTGCTGGGCATCCTGCTGGCACGCACCATATCCGGCACCCTGGCAGATATAGCCGGGTGGCGGGCGGTATATTTTTTCTCTGCTGCATTGATGCTGCTCACCGCCGGTATCCTCTACCGGGTGTTGCCCGTTCATGATCCGCAGAAAACCATTACCACTTACCCGCAATTGTTGTTGTCTGTATTCCGGTTATTCCTGCAGGAACCTGTGCTAAGGGTGCGCGCGATCATTGCCTTCTTCATTTTCGCGGCCTTCAGCGTGTTGTGGTCGTCGCTGGTGCTGCCGCTTAGCGCGCCGCCGTATTCCTTTCCGGCATCTGTGATTGGCATGTTTGGTTTAATCGGGGTGGCAGGAGCCTTAGGCGCCGCCCGTGCCGGGAAGCTGGCAGACCGCGGCCACGGCCAGCGCACCACCGGTATCGCGCTGTTGTTACTACTCATTTCATGGCTGCCGCTGGGCTTTGCCACGCATTCACTAATGGCGCTTATTGCCGGTATCATCCTGCTGGACCTGGCCATCCAGGCGGTGCATGTTACCAACCAGAGCATGCTGTATACCATCAGACCCGAATCACGCAACCGCATGGTGGCCGGGTACATGCTTTTTTATTCCATCGGCAGCGGATTAGGGAGCATTGCCGCCACCACGGTATATGCCCTCGCCGGATGGACCGCCGTATGCATACTCGGCGCCGTCATCAGCGCCGCAGGACTGCTTTTCTGGGCATGCACCCTTCCCCGGAAGGTACACGCTCAAAAAAGCAATATCTTTACGGTACAGCACCAAAACTAATCCTCATGCCACATATACCCATTTACCAGGTAGATGCTTTCACACATGAGCTGTTCGGCGGAAACCCTGCAGCAGTATGCCTCCTGGAAGCATGGCTGCCAACAGATATTCTCCGGAAAATTGCCGCGGAAAATTTCCTGCCCGAAACTGCCTTCTTTATTCCCTCCGGTCAGCAGGGACACTACGAACTCCGGTGGTTTACGCCCGAAATAGAAATGGACCTCTGCGGACATGCCACACTGGCCAGCGCACACGTGCTGTTCAATCATCTCGGATGGGATATGCACCAGATTACTTTTCACACGCAAAGCGGAGCGCTTACCGTTTCCAAAAATAATGACCTGCTCACGCTTAACTTCCCATCACGACCAGCAGTACCCGCTTCCCTTCCAACAGAAATACTCAAGGGAATAGGCGTATACCCGATGGAAGTACTGAAAGCAAGGGATTATATCCTCGTGTATCATGATGAAGAAATAGTACGCAACCTGCAACCGGATAAAGCGATCCTTGACCAGATCAACCTGGACCCCGGCGGCATTATTGTTACAGCAAAAGGAAAGCACGTGGATTTTGTATCACGCTTCTTCACCCCGCAGGCCAGCATCTTCGAAGATCCTGTTACCGGCTCTGCACATTGCTCGCTCATCCCCTTCTGGAGCCAGCAACTGGATAAGAAAGAAATGATCGCCCTGCAGGTATCTCCCAGAACAGGAAAGCTCTACTGCGTGGACGCCGGCGACCGCGTACTGATAGGCGGTACCTGTAAGACCTACCTGGAAGGAAATATTTTTGTACCTTAATTTTATGAGATATACCCGTTTACTGCTCTTATGCCTGCTGGCAGTTAACATCACTACCGCACAATCCCTGCCGCAGATAGACAGCACCGTACATGCTTTTATGGATCGCTACCACGTACCGGGAATGGCCATCGCAGTAACGTACAAAGGCAAACTTGTATATACCGGCAACTATGGCTATGCAGATACCACCCAACATATCCCGGTAAACACCCAGCACCTGTTCCGCATTGCCAGTGTATCCAAGTGTATAACGGCCACGGCTATATTAAAATTAGTGGAAGCAAAAAAGTTATCGCTGAACGACCGGGTATTTGGCCCCAACGCTATATTGGGTACCCTTTATGGCACACCACCCTACCGGGAAGATCTGAAAAAGATCACCATCCGGCAACTGCTTGAACATACCTCCGGCGGCTGGACCAACAACGGCGCCGATCCTATGTTCAGCCATCCGCATATGAACGCCGGCCAACTGATTTCATGGACAATCGATCATCAGCCATTGGATAATATTCCCGGAACAGTTTACGCCTATTCTAATTTTGGATACTGTATTCTCGGACGCGTAATTGAAAAAGTATCCGGTATGCCGTATGAAGATTATGTAAAAAAAGCAGTGCTGCTCCCCTGCGGCATCACTGATATGCAGATAGGCGGCAACACCCTGGCCCAACAAAAACCACATGAAGTAGTGTACTATGGCCAACATGGCGAACAACCTTATATTTATAACATTACCCGCATGGATGCACATGGAGGATGGATAGCCACCGCCACCGACCTCGCCCGCCTGCTTGTCTACGTAGATGGGTTCCCGTTACCTCCGGATATACTGAATGCAAAATCTGTCACGGCTATGACTACCGGCTCGGAAGCGAATCCGGGTTATGCCCTGGGATGGGCGGTTAATCCCTACCACAACTGGTGGCACTCCGGTTCCCTGCCAGGCACGGCCAGCGAAATAATACGCGCCCATAAAGGATTCAACTGGGTAATGTTGTGTAACACCCGCACCGACAGCAGCTTCTTCAACGACCTGGATGGGTTGTTGTGGAAGGCAGTAAATGATCCCACCACAAAGTGGCCGGACACCAATCTATTTATACATGGGACCGATCATGCGGTTATGAAAAATTAATTTCCGGAGCGCCACCGGGTCTATTTCTCCCTGTTGCGCATATACGATTTTTCCACCCGGCTCCACTAAAATAGTATACGGCAATGCGCCCTGCCATTTGGGATCCACGGCTTCAATCAGCTCATACTTGTCCTTCCCGGTGAAAAGATAATTCTTCCCGGACGAATGCTTCTTCTGTAAAAACTGTAATACTTTATCTTTCTTCTCCGGTTCATCTGCACTAACACTTACAAACTCAAAATCACGCTCACTGAATGTTTTAGCCAGTATAATAAACTCCGGGAACTCTGCCACGCAAGGCACACACCAGGTAGCCCAGATATTAATCAACCGCAGATTGGCGGAAGTGTTTTTCAACAACTCCTTAATGCCGCCCACCGACACCGTGTCCAGCGTTACCGGCTCCTTTGCCCATGCCTGCGTTGCTTTTTCCACGCTGCCGCTTTTATCTTTCCACTTCACTGAACAACCAAATACTTTCGTAGTGGCCACCGGCACTTCCCGCTGCTGCAACAATGCTTCAATGGCATTCTGCGCATCCTTTGACCCGGGCTTCTTTGCAGGATTTTCCATGTCATCAATCCTTCCCTGGTAGCGCAGCTTCCTGTCTTTATCAAAAATAAAAATATGCGGTGTGGCAACAGGCCCATATGCCCGTGAAACTATTTCACTGTCGCCGTCGTACAAATAAGGGAAGTTGAACTGTTTATCTTTTGCGCGCTGTTTCATATCGTCGAAAGAATCGCCCAGGTCGGTATATCCCAGCTCATCATAACGCAACCCCTCGGCGTTGTTGGGCATAATCGCCACCAGCTTTACTCCTTTGCCGGCATAATCGGAAGTGAGCTGCTTTATCCTGTCTTCATACGCCTGCGCAGTAGGACAATGATTACAGGTAAAAACCACTGCCAGTACCTTTGCGTCAGAAAAAGAGGACAGAGAATAATTTTTCCCGTCTGTTGCCGGCAGGGTAAAATCCGGCGCAGCCGCACCAATGGGCAATTGCTGCGCCTTTGAAAGCAACGGCAGCAGGAGGAAACAATACAGCATACTGCTGATAAGAAATTTCTTTTCCATTTTAGATGGTTTATTTTTTCTTGCTTGCGTACAGTATATTGGTCCATATTGCCGTAGGTCAACAGGTTCTTTTTCCGGGCGGGTGTTTGGCGGTATTTAAAGTTACTAAAAACTTCCACATTCATTTACCGGCTGCCCAGAAAACAGCGTTCTGAAACAGTTGCGTATATGCCGGGTTATTCAGCAACGCAGGGCCGTGCCCCATGAAAATATAGACGTTCCTCGCTTTATAATGTTCGTTGGTCCATACCACGGGGTGATCCCCCATCTTCCTGTTGGAAGCGGGCACATAGGAACTTTCATCCACGCTGGCCAGCACACGCACTTGCGGGCGTGGGCTTTTATCGTAGGTATACCATTCTTCTTTGTTAATAGTAAAGGGAGATGTAATGCCCTTCATCACCGGGTGGTTTTTATCTTCCACGGTTACCTTTCCATCGGCAAAATCTGGGATATAGTTGGTGAAACGGATGCCGCCCATAAAGGTGGAAAACCAATTCCACATGGGGAAGCCATCGAACTCACCGAGCAGGGTGGCATGATGAAACCCGATCCAGCCACCACGGCCTTCATTGATATATCGCTCAAACGCCGCCGCTGCTGCAGGTTTCCAGCCATAAGGAGGATAGTCGAGCTGGATAAAAAGCTGGTATTGCTTTAAGTAGTCATCGTTAACCGCATCCGTGTTGTTGATATAGGTAACTGCAAAGTGTTTCTTTGCAGCAACACTATCCAGCCACGCTTTAGCTACTTTTGAAAAAGCCACGTGGTGGCCGCCACCTTCATACAGCACCAGCGCTGAAAACAAAGGCTTGCTGCGGTTAGGATATAAAGTAGCGTTGATCTCATCCAGCAGGTATTCTTTTTCGTCGGAAGAATATTCCCAGAACATGACGCCACCCATTTTATTCGCGGTCACATAGTTGCATTTATTTTGTACGGACCATTCATCATCGTAGGTGATGAATTCACGTGTGGCGGGGTTGAACAGGTAGGGCGCTTTGGCGCTTTCATCGCGGTAGGCATGAAAGCCGTTTTTATTAACAAGGCTATCCTTTGTAAACGTATAGCCTTTACCGAAAGACTGTGATACGATCTTCCCTCCCAGCCCGGTGCCGGTGCTGTCGGCCAGTTGGAAGCGACGGCCATAAAAAGCAATGCCCATTACCAGCTTTTGCACAGGTACGCCGGCGGCCACATAGGCTTTCACCGCTTTATCGCCCGACAGCGCGCCGGGGTTATCGGCCGGTGTGAAGAGGTTGGTATGATGACCGGCATTTTTATCTGAATAAAAATCATAGGTCATCAGGTTGATATAATCCAGGTATCTGGCGGCCTTACCCATTTCCGATGTTTCCAGGAAAGCGGCAAAGCCACCTACTGCCGTAGTGAGCAGCTTTTTCTGATGTGTTTCCTTTTGCAACTTATCCAGCTCCTTCCGCAGCGCGGCAAACATAAGGGTGAAGTTTTGTTTATCTTCCGGACGGTATATATTGCCTTCTTCCCCCGCACGACCGGGATATTCCCAGTCGATATCCACGCCATCCAGTTTGTATTTACGGATAATATCCACGGCACTTACCGCAAATGCTTTGCGCGAAGTATCCGTTAACACGGCGTCAGAGAAATTTTCACTCCATGCCCAGCCGCCGATAGAAATCAGGATCTTCAGCTCCGGGTTGATGGCTTTCAGTTCATTGATGCGACGCAGGTTTACCGTATCTGTTTTTTCGTTGGTCAGCACTGCGCGGTTGTGCTGCACATTTACAAAAGCGTAATTGATGTGCGTAAGCTTCCGCGGTGCAATCCCGTCTGTATTCACCAATCCCCTGAATCCGCCCACATAGCCAATGATCACCGGCTTAGCCTGTGCAGTGGATACCTGCGGAGTGGCGCTAAGTAAAACCGGGAGTAGCAGCATTAAAATGGATAGTAACCTGTTTCTTTTTTCGGGCATAAATATTTTGGTTGTATACGGGAAGATAATATTATTCTGCCGTGCTGTTACTGCATGAAGAGTAACAACATGTCTCTTTCCTGAAAATTAATTGCGGAAATATGCCATTAATACGGCCAATTAATGCTTTGTTAACGCTTTTGTTAGGTCTCTCCGTTTTACTTGCATCTTATTCTTCCGGCTACAAACCGGAATACACAACTAAGGTGAATGCAAAACCTTTGGAGAATCCGGGCAAGCCGGGTTCTCCTCTTTTTAAAAGCAAGTTCCACGTTAATAACAAACAGTATACATATGAAGCGTATTTTAACAGCTTTCCTCCTCCTGCTGAGCTTATCCGCCGCGGCACAATTGAAACACAGCAGGGAATCGCAGTACCCTACTTATCATGGATTGGTGATGGCCGGCTACCAGGGATGGTTCCGGGCCGAAGGCGATGGCTCCGGCGCCCGGCGTTTTTCCTATGGCGATGAAACCCGCAGTGGAATAGATATGTGGCCCGATGTGAGTGAATATGAGAAAACATACGCCACTCCTTTTAAGCTCGCCAACGGACAGCCCGCCCGTTTCTTCAGTTCGTACGACAAAAGCACCGTGGACATTCACTTCAAATGGATGCAGCAGTATGGAGTGGACGGCGTTTTTATGCAACGTTTTTTTAATAATGCCAAACGCCACGACAGCGCCTCCTCTGTTGTGCTGAAAAATGCGTTTGCGGCGGCATCAAAATATAAAAGGGCTATTGCCGTGATGTACGACCTTTCCGGGTTAAGCGCTTCGGGAGAAGATTGTTCCGCTATTATTGAAGACTGGAAATACCTGGTAGATCAGCTGAAAGTAACCAACCAGCCCGGCGCCAAAACTTACCTGCAGCAAAATGGCAAACCCGTAGTGGCTATCTGGGGGATCGGTTTTCCTGATCGCCCCTATAACCTCCGGAATATTGGGCTCGAAAGGCTCATCGATTTTCTCAAAAATGATCCTGTTTATGGCGGCTGCGCCGTGATGCTGGGCGTACCCACGGCCTGGCGCACCTTGAACGCCGACTGCCTGCCCGATCCTTACCTGCATACCATCATTAAACAGGCGGACATTGTACTGCCCTGGACCGTGCAACGGTATTCCCCCCTGCTGCACAACGATATGGACCGCTACCGCGATAACCTCATCGACGACCTGGCCTGGTGCCGCGCCAACCACCTGGAATATGTGCCCTGCATCTATCCCGGCTTCAGCTGGCATAACCTCAGTCGCTATGAATTCCCGGACGACGTAAAACCGGTGGGCTCCATTCCCCGCCAGGGCGGACGGTTTTACTGGCAACAGATTTCCACCGCGCTCACCGCCGGCGCCACTATGCTGTATGTAGCAATGTTTGATGAAGTAAATGAAGCCACTGCTATTTTTAAGGGAAGCGGCCAGCCACCTGTGAGCGCCACTACGCCGTTTATTAATTTAGATGGGAAGCCCTCAGATCATTATCTCTGGCTGACCGGGGAGGCCGCCAGAATGTTGCGTAATGAAAAACCACTGACCGTAAAGATGCCCGAAAGAAAATAACATCAGAAATGGTTAAAATAATACGTCCAGGCAACAAACCGTTACCTGGACGTATTATTTTAAAGGTGTACAAAGTACGCTTATTTTACTACCTGCATGGCCAGGTGTTTTCCTTTGGTCATGAGATAAACGCCTCCGAAATAGGAAGCAATTCCCACGGTGATGAAAACCACCACCATCCATATAATTCTGCGCTTGTTTTCTTTCTTTCTCTCGTTCCGGTCCAGCACTATCTGCTCCACTTCGAGCCACCTTCTGCCAGGATCACCACCGGTATAACGTTCTGTGAGCCTGCCCGTTCTTATCAGCTGTTGATACATGGCCGCAACTGATTTGGCATTAGGGATATTATCCATCAATGCGCACAATTCCCTCGTATCATCATCTGATGCCTTTCGCTGTGTGATGGCTGCTTCCGGTAACTTTTTCAGTAATAGCCTATCTGCCATCATTTTAAAATAAGTACTCATAAGAATGCCTGAATGAATGGTTTGATATCGGTATTGTATCTACGAGATACAAGAGTACATAGTTTTCATTCCGGCCAAAAAATGATGAAAAATAAGGACGGGGATTTTTCTCCCCGGCCCTTGATATTTCCGGTTTTCATAATATGGATACCTAACCATAAAGGCAGTCAAAACCCACCACTGCAACGTTTCCAACAGGCATACCATCTCAAACCACTGCTACAGAATTCCTTTAGGAATTATCCCTACTTTTAGCCCATGAAAGTGCTGATTATAGAAGATGAACCAGCTCTCCGGGCAAGCATACAGGAATACCTGGAACACCAGGGCTATATCTGTGAACTGGCCGCAGATTTTCCACAGGCCATTGACAAGGTCAATGAATTTGACTACGACTGCATAGTGGCAGACATCGGCCTGCCAAAAGGCAATGGCCTCGATGTTGTAAAAGAGCTGAAACTGCTGGAATCCAGGGCCGGTATCATTATCATTTCTGCCAAAGACTCCCTGGAAGACAAATTGAGCGGCCTGGAACTCGGTGCAGATGATTATCTCACCAAACCATTTCATCTTTCAGAACTCAATGCCCGGATAAATGCCATTTTACGCCGGAAAAACTTTGATGGTAATACTACTGTCAACTTCAGCGAAATCACTATAAAACCCGCCTCCAAAACGGTGCTGGTACATAATAAACCGATTACCCTCACCGGGAAAGAATACCAGCTGCTGTTGTATTTCATTGCCAACCAACACCGGGTAGTCACCAAATCCGCACTGGCAGGCCACCTCTGGGGCGATGAATACGACCAGGCCGGCTCCTATGATTTTATTTATACCCACATTAAAAATCTCCGGAAAAAAATGCTGGAAGCCGGTGGCGAAGATTATATCAAAACAGTATACGGAACCGGTTACCGTTTCGGATAACATCTACTAAAAAACAGCGCGCACATGAAACTGCTGACAAAAACAACCCTGTACTTTTTATTGATCATGCTACCTGTTTTTACAGCAGGCGCTTTTTACCTGTATGCAAAATTCAATACGGAGATAAAATATGAAACAGATGAGGAACTGGTGAATGACAAACTCCAGTGGATGCGGTACCTCGATACCGCCAGTGTGAACAACCCCGTTTTCAGTATTAAAACACCGGAATTTAACCTGCATCCCACTACAAATCCGGTGCAATCAAAACATAACCTGAAAGGCGTAAACATTTACCAGGAACCGGAAAACACTTATGCCCCCTTCCGGCAACTAACCCAGGTAATCCGTGTGAATAATAAAAATTATGAACTGGTACTCCGTAAATCGCTGATAGAAAAAGATGATCTGGTAAATAACATTATCCATGTAATGCTGGTGGCCTTTGGCGGCCTGCTCCTGTTTGTATTGCTTTCCAACTGGCTGATCAGCAAAAGTGTATGGAAACCATTTTACCGGTCGCTCGACAAAATACAACAGCTGCAACTGAACAAACTGGAAAGCATCGTTTTTGAACATACCGCCACGCTTGAATTTAACAGGCTGAATACCGCCCTCAGCGCCATGACTACCCGCATTCACGGGGATTATACCAGTATGAAAGAATTAACGGAAGATGCAGCCCATGAAATGCAAACACCCCTCGCTATTGCCCAGAGCAAACTGGAATTATTGCTGCAGGACGATACCCTCTCGGAAACACAACAGAACAGCATCCTCGCCGGTTATGATGAGCTGCAACGCCTGTCGCGCCTCAATCACAACCTGTTGCTGCTGGCTAAAATAGAAAACCAGCAGTACCCGGTAACGGAACAGCCGGACCTTTGCACCGTTGTTGAAAAATACCTGCTGCTTTTTGAAGAGCTTATCAAAGAAAAAGAGCTGCATATTCATAAAGAAATAACCGCCACCGCGCCGTGGCCGCTGCATCCGGCACTCACCGATATACTGGTCAGCAACCTGCTCGGGAATGCTATTAAATACAATTATCCACAAGGTAATATCTCCATCCGGTTAACATCCGACACTTTTACCATTTCCAACACCAGCCATCTACCCGAAATACCCGCCAATGTGTTGTTTCAGCGCTTTAAAAAACACAACAACGGCTACACCAATTCCAATGGCCTGGGACTGGCCATCGTTAAAAAAATGGCAGACTCCTATCATTTTCATCTTACCTATTATTATACAAACGGCCAGCATACCTTCAAGATAACCCTATAGCCTACCGTTCAGATTTGCTCCAGATTCAGTGTTTTTCTTTGCTATATAAAGGAGCATATGAAACACATAGTACTGGCTGTCATTTTATTGAGCACGGTGGAAATTGTAACCGCACAAAATCGTGTGCCCGTTCCCGTTAAAGACACTACACAGCAACCGCTTAAAGATACCACCATCAGCAAAGTATCGGACCTGGAAGAAGTAGTAATTTCTTCTACCCGGAATAACCGCCGTATCGAAGACCTCCCCATGAAAGTAGAAGTACTGGGAAAAGAAGATATGATGGAAGAAAGCGGCATAAAACCCGGTAACGTGACCAGTATCCTCGGCGACCTGTCGGTGATCCATATTCAAAACACCTCCGCGGTGAGCGGTAACAACGCCATCCGCATGCAGGGGCTGGATGGTAAATACACCCAGCTGCTTCGTGATGGCGTGCCTGTTTACGAAGGGCTGAGCGGCAATTTCGGCGTGCTGTCTATTCCACCGCTGGATCTTAAACAGGTGGAAATTATAAAAGGGTCTGTTTCCACACTCTATGGCGGTGGCGCTATTGCCGGTATTATCAACTTCATCGCCAAAACGCCCGGCAGCAAACCCGAACTAACGGTGCTGGTTAATCGTAGTACGCTGAAAGAAACCAATGTGAACGCTTACTACGCAGAAAAATACGGCAAAACCGGCATGACTCTTTTTGCCGGCGTTACTACTCAAAACGCCACCGACGTAAATAAAGATGGCTTCAGCGATGTACCACGCCTGCGCCAATACCTGCTCCACCCCCGCTTCTTCTGGTACATCAATCCCCAAACCACTTTCGTGGCGGGTTATACCGGCACCATCGAAAAGCGCGAAGGCGGCGATATGCAGGTGCTGGATCATGCTGCCGGCGGCATCCATCAGTATACAGAAGTCAATAACAGCGAAAGACACAGCGCAGAGCTGCAGTTTACCCGGAAAAACCTGGCCGGCGGCACATTGTCTGTGAAAGGAGCCGGGAGCTTCTTTCACCTGGAAAATAACGTGGAAACATTTGCACTGCTGGGAAATCAAACCAGTACCTACGCGGAGGCTTCCTATCATAAAACTGCCGGCCGGCACGACTGGGTAGCCGGCATCAACAACACCGGCGAAATATATCACCGCGCCAAAGGCGACAGCACGTTGCTGGGCAACTACCAGTACAACACGGTGGGCGCTTTTGTACAGGATGGTCTCCGCATCACGGATCAGCTGATGGCAGAGGCCGGACTGCGTGCGGATCATCACAATAAGTTCGGCTGGTACATTTTACCACGACTGGCATTTGTGTACAAACCGGTGAGTGACCTGTCCATCCGCCTGAGCGCGGGGACCGGCTATAAATCGCCCGCTGTTTTCACCACCCAAACCCAAACCATCGGCTACCGCTACCTGCTGCCGCTCAGCGCAGGTATAAAATCCGAAAGAAGCCAGGGGATTAACTTTGACGGGAACTACCATACCAGTTTGGGTAAGATAGACATGACCCTGAACCAGGCGTTCTACTACACCCATATCAAAGATCCCATCCTGCCGGTGCGGCAACCCGGTAACCAGGGGATGTACCTGCTGCAGAATATGCCTTATGCCGTAAACAGTCTCGGTACAGATACCTACCTCCGTTTTGAACTGGATCACCTGGAACTGTACCTGGGATATAATCATACCGTGTCCCGGTACAATGATCCCGCCCGTACCAACATAGCATTTGCACCACAGGATAAGTTTGCCGGCACGCTGGCGTACAGTATTGAAGGCAAGTGGCGCTTTGGTATTGAAAACAGCCGCGTAGGCCATCAGTACGACGATAACAATCAACAAACGCCCAACTACTGGTTCTGGGCAGCCATGATATCCCGGCAATTTGGAGAGCACGTTACCCTGGTACTCAACGGGGAGAACCTTTTTGATGCAAGACAGGGCAAGCATACACCCCTTTATACCGGTACTATTACACACCCGGAATTTGCACAATTATGGGGGCCTGTTGATGGAAGAATCATCAATATGTCATTGAAAGTTAATTTATAGTTAAATTTATTAGGAACAATGTACCTTCGCGGTCTTAATTTTCTATTCTATACACCATGAAATTTGTAAAAAACAGGTATGCGGTGCTCCTGGGCTTTGGCGCCGTACTCCTGATCCTGTCGTTCCTCGTTAGAACTGTCTTACTGGTATGGGCTTTCCCACAATCCGGGTTGCGCCTGTCCCATTTACCGGCTATTTATGGCAAAGGGCTTATTTACGATGCCGGGGTAGCCTTATTCTTTACCATTGCTTACGCGCTTTACCTGCTGCTGCTGCCACAACGGCTCAACAACACCCTGTTTAACCGGGTATTCACCTACACCGGTTTCTTCCTGGCCATGGTGATCCTCGTGTTTTCCTTTTTTGCGGAGTTTACCTTCTGGGGAGAATATTCCGGCCGGTTTGATTTTATTGCGGTAGACTACCTCATTTACACGTATGAAGTAATCAGTAATATAAACCAGTCGTACCCATTGCCATTACTGATTGGCGGCGTATTATTATTCACCGCCCTTATTACCTGGGCTTTGGCGCGCAGGGGAGTTTTCCGCAACAGTTTCCAGTCGAACACGCCGTTCGGAAAACGGCTGCTCATCTTCGCAGTCCTGGCCGGCCTGATGTTCCTTCATATTTTCCTGGTAAATAATACCTGGGCAGAAAAAAACAAAAACCGGTATGCGCAGGAGTTATCCAAAGCGGGTGTGTATTCGTTTATATCTGCCTACCTGAACAATGAGCTGGCGTATGATAAATATTATTTGCTGGAAGATGATAACAGCGCCTTCAGCCGCCTGCGTACCCTGTTACAATCGCCCGACAGCCATTACCTGGCCGCCGGTAACACTATTTACAGGAGTATAACGGATACGGCTATACGTGTTACGCCCAACGTGATTATGGTCACCATTGAAAGCTTCAGTGCTGATTTCATGGACCGCTTTGGTAACGCCGGGCATATCACCCCGGTGCTGGACAGTATCGCCAAAGAAGGCATCCTGTTCACCAACATGTACGCTACCGGCACCCGCACCGTAAGAGGCATGGAAGCGCTGACACTGGCGGTACCACCCACACCCGGACAAAGCATTGTTCGCCGGAAAAAGAATGAAAATCTCTTTTCTGTGGGCCAGTTGTTTGAGCAGCAAGGCTATGAGAGTACGTTCTTTTATGGCGGCGATGGCTACTTCGATAACATGAACAAATACTTTGGGAATAATGGCTATGATATCACCGACCGGCTCCGTCATAAACTGGTGGATGATCATATCACCACCACCCGCACCAACATCCCGGATAGCGCCGTACAGTTCGAAAATGCGTGGGGCGTATGCGATGAGGATATTTATGCCGCCGCTATTAAAAGCGCCGATCAGAAATATGCTGCCGGGAAACCGTTCTACGATTTTGTGATGACCACCTCCAACCACCGGCCATTCACCTATCCTTCCGGCAAAATAGACATCCCTTCCGGTAGTAGCCGCGAAGGCGCTGTAAAGTATACCGACTATGCCATCGGGCAGTTCCTGAAAAAGATCCGCACCAAACCCTGGTTTAAAAACACCGTGATCATTTTTGTAGCCGACCACTGCGCCAGCAGCGCCGGTAAAAATGAAATAGAAATCAGTAAATATCATATCCCCTGTATCCTGTACAATGTTCCGGGTGCAGCGCCGCAGGAAATCAGCACCATGTGCTCCCAGATAGATATTTACCCAACCCTGCTGGGTATGCTGCACTGGACTTACAACAGTAAGTTTTATGGCAAAAACGTGCTGGAGCCCGGGTACCAGCCCCGCGCAATGGTAAGCACCTATCAAAAGCTGGGCTACCTGGAGCCGGGTAAACTGCTCATCCTGAGTCCGCAGCAAAAAGCGCAATGCTTCAGCTGGAACAAAGAACGCAATGAACAACGCGCCACCGCGATGGACAGCACACTCCTGAAAAACAGTATTGCCACCTATCAAACTGCCTATTCCCTGTTTAAGAACGGCGGTATGGCAAAATAACACATCTATCAGCGGAGAGAACGACTAAAAAACGTTCCCTCCGCTGGTGATAATAATTCCTTGTTCGTTTCTCCGGTTAATTCCCTAAATTTATTTCCACGGTATTATCTTAACGATGTAACCACACCGGTATTCATAATCTGGCCTTTTTTTTTAATCCTGAATATTAAAACCAACATCGCTCATGCTGGCTACTGCAGCGCTGCGTCAACAAAAGTTACTGGACATCATTGGTAGTATTCCTGCAGATTATACAGCGCAGGAACATCCCGTTAATGCCGTTCAGCAACTGTTAGGACAACTGATGGAACTCACAGGCAGCACTTACGGTTTTGTGGGAGAATTGAAGAAAAGCGATACGCCTTCACAACTGCATACCATTACGATCATTAATCATGCGCCGGAACACAGCTGGAACTTCACGCCTGCCCTGCAGGAGGTGGCCTCCAACGGGCAACCGCTGATAGTGCCGGCAGGAGATAGCACGCCCGCATTTATCGGCTTACCGGTTGCCTACCTGCAGCAGGTGCTGGCCATAATAGGACTGGCAGGCAACACCAGCGGCTACTCTGCAGATACCGTTACGTTCCTGCAACCACTGCTGCAAATATTAGGGCATCTTCATTTTCACGCCCTCCGGGAAAGGGAAACCAGGCAACTGCAAACCGATTTTACCCGGTTAAAATCAGAATGGGATTTGCTGATGCTTACCCTGGATGATATTTTATTTGAGATGAATGAACAGAAGATCTTCACCGGGATATGGTGCAGCAACGACAGCCTGTTGTTCCGGCCCAGGGAAGAAGTGATCGGCAAAACCATTAAGGAAGCACTGGGCGAACATGCCGGCACTTTCGACCGGCTGACAGATAAACTGCTGGAAACAGGAGAAAACCAGGAATTTGTGTACCCCGATATCAGGCAGGGGCTGCAAAACTGGTACCAGCTGAAGTTGCGGCTCATCAAAGATAAGTCGCCCGCCCCACGGCGCATCCTGCTGATGATCCGGAATATCTCGGAAATTGAAAAAAAGAACAACAGCTACCTGCAGGCACAATCTGAACTCCACCGGAGTAACCAGCTGCTCGGTATTTGCCAGCAGATGGGTAAAATGGGTGGATGGGAATTCAATGTAGCCACCGGCGAAACCTACTGGACCCGCGAAGTGTATGAACTGAGAGAGGTACCGCACGACTACCCCCTCACCTTTCATTCGTCCGTTGAGTTTTATCATCCGGACGACCGGTCCGTTTTCATTGCCGCCAGGGAAGCGCTGATCCATCATAAAAAGCCGTTCGACCTGGAACTGCGGCACCTTTCCGCCAAAGGCAAACTCACCTGGATGCGCACCATTGGCAGGGCGGTATTTGACAACCAGGGGCAACTTACGCACTTCAGGGGCATTATCATGGATATTACTGATAAGAAAGATACAGAACTGGCGCTCACCACTGCCCGGGACAACGCACAGAAAGCCGCGCAGTCGAGAAGTGATTTCTTATCCGTAATGAGCCACGAAATCCGTACGCCCCTCAATGCCATTATCGGCATCGCCGGTATCCTGGGGGAAAACCCGGCAGCAGAACAGGCGGAAGTGGTGCGCAGCCTGGAATTCTCCGCCCACCACCTGCTTGGGCTGATCAATGATATCCTCGACTTCAGCAAAATGGAGGCGGGGAAAATTGAACTGGAAAATATTCCGTTTGATCCGGAAGCCCTGCTCACGGGCCTTATGCGTAACTACCAGCCAATGGCCGCCGGCAAGGGCATTGAACTGATTTCCCGGCTTGATCATTTGCCGGCCACCCTGAAGGGCGATCCGGTAAGATTATCGCAGGTGCTCAATAACCTGTTGAACAACGCCATCAAATTTACCAGCGCGGGATCAGTTACACTGGATGTACGCCGGAGAAATGCCTCCGCCGGCGCCTGTACCCTTTCCTTTGCCGTAAAGGATACCGGCGTGGGCATTGTCCCTGAAATGCAGGCTAAAATATTTGATACGTTTGTACAGGAAGATTCAGCCACTACCCGCCATCATGGCGGCACAGGGCTTGGACTCGCCATCACCAAAAAACTGGTGGCGCTCCACAACAGCAACATCATCCTGGAAAGTAAAAAAAATGAAGGTACCACCTTCCGTTTTGATATCAGCTTTACAATACCTGAAACAGCGCGCGGTCCTATGCACAAGAAAAATAAACACCGGGAAGGTTATCTGAAAAATATGAAGCTACTGGTAGTAGAAGATAATTCCATCAATATCCGTATCCTTGAATTGCAGCTGAAAAATTCAGGCGCACAGATTGAAACAGCCAGTAATGGCAAACTGGCGCTACAAAAAATACAGCAGCAATCTTTTGACGGTATTATACTCGATCTGCATATGCCGGAGATGAATGGCTACGAAACGATTCCGCACATTCAACAGCTACAGCCGGATGCTTTTATCATTGTATTAACGGCCGACATTATGCCGGAAGTAACCGAACGACTGGCCCGTTTGCATGTAAAAGACATGCTGCCCAAACCTTATGCAGCAGAGGATCTGCTGGAGATACTGGAGCGGCACCGGAAAACATAACCTCCTTTTATAGTACCTTCGCGCCTGCACCAACAGCCAGCAATTATGCAAACATCTTCTTTGTCGGCCCGTGATCTGGACGTGATCTGGCACCCCTACACCCAAATGCAAACCGCGCCTGCACCAATAGGCATTGTACGTGGTGAGGGGGCTTTGCTTTTCGACGAAAACAATAACAGCTATATAGATGCCACCTCCAGCTGGTGGGTGAATATTCACGGTCACGCGCATCCGCATATTGCGCAGCAGCTGGCCGCCCAGGCGCTGCAACTGGAACACTGCATTTTTGCCGGCTACACCCATCCGCCGGCTGTTCATCTTGCGGAGCGATTACTACCGCTGCTTCCCGCCAATCAACGCCGCGTTTTTTATTCAGACAATGGCTCTACTGCCATAGAAGTAGCCCTGAAAATGGCGATCCAGTACTGGGATAACAAAGGCACACCCAAACATAAGATCCTGGCTTTTCACAACGCCTATCACGGTGATACTTTCGGCGCCATGAGCGTGAGTGGCAGAAGTGTGTTCACCCGCGTTTTTGATGACCGCCTGTTTGATGTCCAGTTCATTGAAGTACCCACTGCGGAAAACATCTCCCAAATAATAAACAACATCATTGCACTGCAACCGGAAGATATTGCCGCCTTTGTTTTTGAACCGCTGCTCCAGGGCTCCGGTGGCATGGTGATGTATGATGCGGCCGCCTTTGAACAGCTGCTGCAGTTTTGCGCCGCTAAAAATATACTGCTGATTGCAGATGAAGTGATGACCGGCTTTGGCAGAACCGGTAAAAATTTTGCGATGGAATACCTGCAAACGCCACCGGATATTGTTTGTCTTTCCAAAGGGCTTACCGGCGGCACAATGGCGCTGGGCGTAACTACCAGCACTGCGGCGATATATGAAGCCTTTCTTTCCACAGATAAGCTGAAAACATTATTCCATGGGCATTCTTTTACGGCCAATCCGCTGGCCTGCACAGCCGCACTGGCCAGCCTGGACCTCTTTACCGATCCCGCCTGCGCCGTCAACCGGGAACGTATACACGAAAAGCATGCAGCTTTTTTAAAAGAGCTGTTTACTTACACCGTTATAAAAAATCCAAGATTGCTGGGTACCATCCTGGCGTTTGAAATAGTAACGGCTAACGCCGACGGTTACACGAATGCCTTGGCGGATGAGCTGCACCGCTTCTTCCGGGCCAAAAGAGTGATGTTGCGCCCGCTGGGCAATACTCTTTATATACTGCCGCCCTACTGCATCACCAACGAACAATTGGAGGAAGTGTACAACAGTATCCGGGAACTGGTGGCTACCTTATCATAATAAAAAAGGGCACAGACGCGGTGTCTGTGCCCCTGATATTTTTCCCGGTAATATTATTTAACCGGTACAGATACTTTAGTGTCATCCCACTCAAATACCACGGCATTACCGGGTAAAGTGAAGGTGAGTTTTTCTGCTGGTGTAGACAGTTTTTCGCGTGGTACTTTCACGGATACTACGTCTTCGCCTTTGTTCTTGTCGTAATCATAAGCGCCCCATTGACCCAGTTTACCATTCAGGATAACGGTCCAGGTTTTAGGATCAGGAATAGAGAAGAAAGTGTAAGTACCTGCTTTTACAGGTTTGCCGCCAAATACCACGTCTTTGCTGAAAGTGATCAGGGTGGCTTCATCAGCGCCGGTGCGCCATACTTTACCAAATGGTTCCAGTTTGCCAAAAATTTCGCGGCCTTTCTTGGAAGGCTGGCCGTACACTACTTTAATACCGTTGGCTTCTACTGTAACGTGGGGGCTTTTACGTGCCTTCTCCTGAGCAAAAACGAGGCTGGTAAAGGCCAGAAATAAGGTTGCCAAAAAGAAATGTTTCATTTTTTTAGTTTTTTCTGTAAGAAGTTGTTGAGATACGACAACAATTTAAATCATAAAAACCATCGTAAACAAAACTATTGGATCAATGGTAAAATAACTCCATACTATTTTCCTTCGCAGATCCGGCTCAGCTTCGTCAATCCGTCGTTCATGGCCGGGCCGTATACCCTGTCGGCTACAAATCCCCTTAATTTCCACCACGGCAGCATGCCCAGTTTAATTTCCATATGCCAGAAAATGGCAGTGGCTTTGCCATCCGGCGTTGGCTTCAGTTCTATGCCTCCGTTTACAGGACGCACGCTTTTAATATCGAGCAGGTAATGAATCCCCTTGGCCGGATCGCTGTCCAGTACCGTTACCTTACCGCTGTTGAGTTTTCCATCCCAGCTGTACCAGGCGCCGGGGCCGGACGGCGGATCGGAGTATACCAGGGTGGCGGTAGTATCGGGGCGGGTCCAGGGGTTCCAGGCATCCCAGGCTTTCAGGTTACTGATATGTGCATATACTGTATCAACAGGCGCCCGGATAACACCTGTACGCTCTACCACTGCTGTAGAAGGAAATGCCAGCGACAGCCCGAAAATCACCACGCCTAAAATGATCACACTGATCAGTAACAACTTAATAAACCGCATAGAAAAAATATATTATCCTTTAAGGAGCCGCTTTATGTTTGCCAGTCCTTTTTCAAAGTCCTTTCCTACCCATTTGTCCATCATCAGCCCCATTACTTTCCGGATGGGGTGTTGCCCCATATCGCACACCATTCCCCAGGTAACCAGGGTGCCGCCATTTACAGGATCCAGCCTGAAATAGCCTTTGGTAACGCCCATACCCATAAAATCGATGTGGGTGGCCACCTGCTGATCGGGTTTGGATTCCGTGATGGTCATATGCCCCTTCCCTACGTTCCGGTTGCGGCTTTCCCAGCTGTAACCGGCGCCCACGCCACTTTCCTTTTCCCCGTAAGTAATTTTAACGTTGGGATCCTGTTCCTTCCAGGGCGACCATAGCTCCCAGTTACGGGCTACGTTCACCAGCGGGAAAATATCTCCCGGCGCAGCCGTTATTACCAGCGAACGCTCTACCTTGATGGCAGAAGACAGGAATAAACTGAAAATGAAAAGCCCCAGCACAAGGACAATGAACGCACCCAGGATAATGAAAAAGGCTTGCATGTGACTGGATTTAGGTATCACAAAGCTAACGAAATCGCCTTATTCCCACTTGAATACTTTCACGGCTACCGCATATACGACAACACCCCATAAAGTAAGGATGGCAATATCCCAGCCTACATGCCAGAGATGCAGCCCTTCAAAAGCCACTTTTCTCAGGGCGTCTATCAGGTAAGTGAGCGGCATGATCTTACAGATCGGTTGCAGCCAGCCCGGGAAGGAATCTATCGGGAAAAAGGTGCCCGCCAGCAGGAATTGCGGCAGGGTAACAATATTGGCCAGCGGCGGAATAGTACTTTCGTTTTTTGCCAGGCTGCTCACCACAAAACCAAAACCCATAAATACCAGCAGCCCGAATACGGATAATACCAGCATTTCCAGGAAGGTGGCAAAGCCATGTACGAGCGTAAAGCCAAAGGCAAAATGTCCCAGCGCAATAATCACCACGGAGCTGATAAGCTGGAAAATCATCCGGCTCAGCGCTTCTGCCAGTACAATATAAGTGCGTTTGATGGGCGTAGCAAAGAAACGCTTGAGTACCAGCGTTTGGCGCATATTATAAAACAGGAAGGCCGTACCAAAAACAGCGGCACTCATCAGGGCAAAGCCCAGCTGACCCGGTAAAATAAAGTCGATGGTCTTAAATTCACGCCCCGGTACCTCTGTTTGTGTAAAAGTGGCTACCGTAGGGCGTTTATACGTTTCATCATCCAGTTTGCCGGCGATGCTTTTCAGCACCGATAACAGGGTTACTTTTTTTGCGGCATCGGAGGCGGTAGAAGTCCGGATATTAATATCATAAGCAGTTACATGATCAGCCCCCTCTTTTGGCACAATGTTCAGAATGGCCACCAAACGGCCTTTCTTCAGATCATCTTCCATTTCCGCTTCGGGCTGATCGGCGACCAGTTTCAGCGTACCGGCATGCGACAATTCCTGGTAATACCTGCTGGTAATATCAGTCCGCCGGTCCACCCCCACTTTAACGGAAACAGTACTTTTACCAATAAACCCAAACACCAGGATAAATACCAGCGGAAAACCCAAACTGAACACTACTGCGGAAGGACTACGGAAAATACCTCTTAAACTTCCTTTCGTAATGGCCAGCATGGCCCTCAACTGACTGTACTTAGCTCCATTCATCTGATTCTGCTATTTTAAAAACCGGCGGTAAAACTACAACGTTTTTCCAGCTTTTAGGTTTTAGTTTCCGGCTTCCGGCAAAAAAATGGGAGATAAAAGCGGGTATATTCACTTTTATCTCCCTAAATCACTTATAAAATCCAAAAGTAAAATCAGCGTAATCCTGAGAAAGACAAAATACGCTTAGAAGTTATATTTAAACGGCATTCTTGCCTGGATATCGCCATGCAACTGCTGTACGTCCTTTACCTGCTGGTAAATTTCGTAGTTGGCGCCCAGTTCCTGCTTTACCATCTGCGCGCGCATGTTGCCGCTAAAGGTTTGTACCAGCCTGCTGATCGAGATTTTTGACTCCGGATATTCGCGTAAGCGGTACTCCGACAGTTTAGCCAGCTTTGCGGCACAAGCCAGCGCTTCGTTGATACCACCGATACGGTCTACCAATCCCAGTTCCTTTGCCTGCAGGCCACTCCATACGTGCCCCTGGGCAATGCTGTCCACGATAGCGGGGTTCAGCTTCCTGCCGGCTACCACCCGTGATTTGAAAGAAGCATAGGTACTGTCAACACCATTCTGGATAAAGCGCTTCTCTACTTCGGTAAGCGGACGGCCCATAGAACCAAGATCTGCATAAGGAGCAGTTTTAACGCCGTCGAAGGTAACACCCACTTTATTTTTGAAGAAGTCCTGCATATTAAACATCACACCAAATACGCCGATAGAACCGGTTAAGGTATTAGGTTCTGCAAAAATGCTATCAGCCATACAGGAAATGTAGTAACCGCCGGATGCTGCGTAGTCGCCCATAGACACCACTATCGGTTTCACTTTCTTAGCCAGCGACAATTCGCGCCAGATCACTTCAGAAGCCAGTGCGCTACCGCCACCGGAGTTTACCCGGAACACGATTGCCTTTATATTTTTATCTTCACGCGCTTTGCGGATTTCGCGGATGTAATTCTCGCTCGCAATGGTTTTATCCCGGTCTGATTCTCCGCCTATGATATCGCCCTGGGCATAGATCAGTGCTATCCGTCCTTCGCCACTGCCGGAAGAAAGGTCAGTACCGCTGTTATATTTTCCGAGGGTCACCAGGCTTACTTCCTCATCCTGTTTAATGCCCGTTTTGCTTTTCAGTTCTGCCACTACTTCATCATCATACTTCAAACCATCTACCAGCTTATATTTCAGTGCATCGGCCGGTTCCTGGATAAGATTCTCATTGGCATAGCCATGTAAAGTAGCTGTATCAATATTACGCGCAGTGCCTATTCCTTTCAGGAACGTGCCATACAGCTCTCCCAGGAACTGGGTGGTTTGTATACGGTTGGCCTCTGTCATCTGTGTTTCACGCAATGGCTCGGTGGCGCTTTTGAATTTTCCGCAGTAAAAAATTTCCGGTTTGATTTCCAGTTTATCCAGGGTTCCCTTCAGGAACATCACCTGGCTGGCAAAACCGGTAAAATCGACTCCACCTTTTGGGTTCAGGTAAACTTTGTCTGCCGCGCTGGCCAGGTAATAGGCGTTCTGGTCCATCACTTCTCCATATGCGTATACAAATTTTTTGGACTTCCGGAAACGGAGGAGCGCATTGCGCAACTCCTCTGTACTGGCAAAGCCGTTGGGGTTACCGTTTACTTTCAGATAAATGCCTTTGATGTTGTCATCACTGGCCGCATTCTCTATCAATCTTACCAGCTGATACAACCCAGGGGGTTCTGCTGATTCGTTGTTTATCAGTTTGGCGAGTGGGTTAACTACATTCTGCTCGTTGTACGACTGCCCCGTTTCGAGCACCAGTACGCTATTGGGGGAAATTGTTACCTTTTCAGGGGTAATGGCCCTACCTATCATTATCAGCAATATAAAGAAGCATATTGCCGTAAATGCTATGAATGCAAGGAATGAGGCCAGGAAAACTTTAAAGAAACGCATACTTTTTTGTTAAGATGAAACTGAGATAGAAAGATACATTTTTTCAAAAATAAGGAATATGGCTACTTTTGAGTCCTGAAATATACATGAATACAGCAATATTACTTATAGGTGGCAATTTAGGTGATCGTACCGGGAACCTGCAAAAGGCGGTACAATTGATTGCTGAAACAGCCGGAGAGGTGGTACAAACCTCAGCCTTATACCAGACCGCTCCCTGGGGAGCCGTGGATCAACCGGACTACCTGAACCAGGGAGTGGAGATCCGCACATCATTGGATGCACTAACGTTATTGCATACACTTTTGGAGATAGAAAGAAAGATCGGCCGTATCCGCCAGGAGAAATGGGGATCGAGGGTAATTGATATCGACCTGATCTTTTTCAACGACAGCATTCATTCCCTGCCGGATCTGAAAGTACCGCATCCGCGGATGCATCTCCGGCAATTTGTGCTGGTGCCTTTAATGGAAATTATCCCGGACTATATGCACCCCGTGCTGCATAAAACCGTGAGGGAGCTGGCAGCCAGCTGTCCGGATACATTACCTGCAAACCGTTACCAGGCTTAATTTTAAACCCATTTTCATGCATTATAAATTTATTACGGTAGAAGGAAATATTGGCGCCGGCAAAACTACGCTGGCCAACATGCTCGCTACCCATTTCTCTGCAAAACTGATATTGGAAGAATTTGCAGATAATCCATTTCTCCCTCTTTTTTATGAACGCCCGCAGCAATACGCTTTTCCGCTGGAACTGTTTTTTATGGCAGAACGGTATAAACAACTCAAGGAAATGCTGCAGTCGCAGGACCTTTTCAGCGATGTGATCATTTCCGATTACCTCTTCATTAAAAGCCTGTTGTTTGCAAAGATTAATTTACCGGAAGAAGAATATTCCCTTTACCAGAAACTTTTCGATATCATCAATCCGCAGCTGGTGCAGCCGGAGCTGCTGATCTTCCTGAATGCACCGGTTACAAAGCTGCAGGAAAATATCCGTCACCGCAACCGCTCCTACGAGCAGCAAATACCTGACGAATACCTCCTGAATGTGCACGATATGTACATGCAGTATATCAAGCAACATCCCGTGCGCACACTGATGATAGATACTACCAAAGTGGATTTCCTCCGGCAGCCGGAAGATTTCGACCACCTGCTGCTGGCGCTGGAAAAAGAATACGAGCCGGGAGTGCATTATCTGAAACTATGATGCGGATGTTGTCATCCGCTGGGCAATGGCGCTGGCGGCCACAAACCCGCTTGTCCATGCGTGCTGGAAGTTGAAGCCGCCGGTAATGCCATCTACATCCATTACCTCGCCCGCGAAGAACAGGTTGGGTACCAGCCGGCTTTCCATGGTGGCCGGGTCTATTTCACTGAGCGTAATACCGCCGCAGGTAACAAATTCCTCTTTAAAGGTAGTTTTACCTTTCACCGGGAATTCCATGCTTACCAGCAGCTTCATTAAACGGTTCTGGTCTTTCGCCGGAACATCCGCCCATCTCATCTCTTCAGAAATACCTACCTGTTGCAGCAGGAATTGCCATAAACGCTGTGGTAAGCTGAAAGGGTTTTTATTATATATCTTCTGCTTTCCTAATTCAAAACGCAGGTCCTGCCAGTGTTCCCGCAGGGTATTTTCATTGTAGGAAGGAATCCAGTTAACAATAGCGGTAAAAGTATATTGCAGTTGCTGCAGTTCCCGGGCGCCCCAGGCCGACAACCGCAATACAGCCGGACCGCTCATGCCCCAGTGGGTGATCAGCAAAGGGCCCTGTTCCTGCAGTTTGGTACCGGCTACTTTCACCTGTGCATTGGTGGCTACTCCCATCAGGCCCGTAACGGGGTTGCCCGGCATATTAAAGGTAAACAGGGATGGCGCCGGTGGTACAATACTATGACCCGTTTGTTCCAGCCAGGCAAATTTACCCGCCTGCGCGTAGCCTCCGGCGGCAATGCATAAATAGTCGGCGGTAAGCGCAGGGCCTTGCTGCAATTGCAGCTCCCAGCGCCCGTCGCTGCCCTTTTTAAAGGAAGTTACTTCTGTATTGGTGCGGATGTTAAGATGATATTTATCTGCTTCCCGCAGGAGGCAGTCGATGATCGTTTGGGAGTTATCTGTTACCGGGAACATCCGGCCATCGTCTTCCGCCTTCAGCGCTACCCCTCTTTCTCCAAACCAGGAGATGGTATCGGGCACAAAGAACCGGGAAAACGATTTCTTTACAAAGTTCTGGCCGCGGGGATAGCGTTTAGCCATATACGTAATGTCAGGCGCATTGTGGGTTACATTGCACCTCCCGCCGCCACTCACCTTTACCTTCGATAACAGCTTGCCTGTTTTTTCCAGCAATACCACTTCCAGTTGCGGGCATAGGCGGGCCGCATTTACCGCACAAAAAAAACCGGCAGCACCGCCACCAGCTATCACTAAACGTTTCTTTCCTGAACTCATTAAAATCTTGTTAAAACCGTAGGTTGAACACGCAATAATAACAAACCTGCCGTAATCTTACTGATTAAATCTTCCAAAGTTTATATTTTTGACATATATTATACCCGCTCAAACTATATTGCATGCAATCGAACCTGAAGAAAAAGCGACAACATCTGAAATGGATAATACCAGCCGTTATGTTAGGCGGCGTAATGAGTGCATTGGCTGTACAAACGCGCCCTACTGACTGGTCCGACCGCATTATAAAGGCACTACAAACCTTCGGCAACCGTTACCCGGCCGAAAAAGTATATCTGCATCTTGATAAGGACTACTACGCAGCCGGTGAAACCATCTGGTTCAAAGCCTATCTCACCCTGCAGGGCATGCCTGCCACCACCGCTACCAACCTGTATGTGGAGCTGCTGGATAAAAACAATAACATTGTACAAAAGAAACTGTTTGCCGTTGGCAACGCCGGCGCACCCGGTAACTTCGATCTGCCGGAAACGCAGAAAGCAGGCGTATACCAGCTAAGAGCTTATACCGCCTGGATGCTCAACTTTGATCCCGCATTCAGTTATACCCGGACCATAGAAATCTTTGATCCTTCCAAAAAAACACAACCGGAAGCCGATAGTGCCACCACACCGGATTTTGCCGTACAGTTTTTCCCCGAAGGCGGTAACCTGATTGTGGGTCAGCCTAACGTGGTAGCCTTTAAGGCCATCGATAACAATGGTTACCCGGTAGAAGTATCCGGCGCCGTAAAGGACGCTAAAGGCGCCAGCAGCGCAGTGATCAAAACCCTGCACGATGGTATGGGATCTTTCGAGATCACCCCTGCCAATGCACAGGACATCTTCCAGGCAACGGTAAAAAACAATAAAGGACAAACCAAAACGGTGCCCCTCCCCGCAGCAGTAGCTGCCGGCGCCTCCCTGAAAGTATTTAATAAAGGCAGCCGTATCTTTTACCAGGCTGTACCCGGCAACGTAACCGATACCTCCATCAACGATCTCGTGATCATTGCCCAGATGGGTAGCCAGCTGGTGTACAAAGCCAACCTGGATATCGGGGAAGGCCGCATCAGCGGATTTATCCCCGCCGATCATCTCCCATCAGGTATTATCCAGATCACGCTTTTTGCTAAATCAGGCATGCCGCTGGCAGAACGCCTTGCCTTCGTCCGCAAAAATGACCTGATGCAGATAGATGTACTGGACGCAGATACCCACAAGGAACCCAGAACAAAGAATGCCTTTGAACTGAGATTACCCGATACCATGCAAACAAATATCTCTGTAGCCATTACGGATGCAGACGCGGTACCGGTAGATAAAAATTCCAATAACATCATCTCTACTTTCCTGCTCACCTCCGATATCAAAGGTTATATCTACAATCCGTCGTGGTATTTCCGTAATGATGCCGACTCCACCCTGAAAGGCCTGGACCTGGTGATGATGACCAACGGTTGGAGACGTTTCAGCTGGGAAAAGATCATCAATAACGAATTCCCTGAAGTGAGGTTCCCATACGAACAGGGCTTACTCATGAAAGGAGTAGCCACCATGCTCAATGGCCGCCCGATGCCTACCGGTAAACTGGATATGATCATCCGTCTCCCGATAGACAGCTCCTCCATGTTTGCTTCTACTCCCATCAACGATAAAGGACAGTTTGAGATGGCCAACATGGTATTCCCGGATACCGCTTACATCTACTACCAGGGCAACGACCTGGTGAAAAAAGGCGTGGATGTAAACGTGAAATTCGATAATCACTTCTTTGAACGTCCTACACAAATTAAGATTCCTTACCCGCTGCGCATACCGCCTGCGGTTGATAATAACGCACTGAAACAATTCCTCGCCAATGCGGCGGAAGGCAACAAGGTAAACCGCTCCATCAATAATAAAACGGTGTACCTGCAGGAAGTAAACGTAAATGCGAAAAAAGTGAAACCGGAAGAAACCACGGAAAAACGTTACGCTTCCGGTATGTTCTCCGGTGGTGATGGCTATTCTTTCGATTTAACAAAAGAAACACCCATTGCACTCAACGTATTCCAGTACCTGCAATCCAAAGTAGCAGGGCTGCAGATTACAGGCGATTATAACAATCCAACGCTTTCCTGGCGCGGTGGTGCACCGGGATTATACCTCAATGAAATGCAGTCGGATGTGAGTATGCTGAGCACCCTCTCCATCCAGGATATTGCACTCATCAAAGTATTCCGTCCTCCGTTTATGGGTGGCTTCGGCGGCGCCAATGGCGCTATTGCGGTATATACCAAAAAAGGCGGCGATAATTCACCTAAAAATGATCCAAGTATCAGGGGCTTTAAACTGTATAAAAAAGCAGGCTACCAGATCGTGAAACAATTCTATTCACCGGACTACTCCGTGAAAAAAGAAGTACACGCATTACCTGATAAACGCCTCACGCTTTACTGGAATCCGAACGTAGCCATAGACACGCTGACGCACACTGCCAGGGTGGAATTCTACAACAATGATTTCACTAAGCGTTTTCGTTTAGTCGTAGAAGGTATAGGTGAAGATGGCAGTGTAGGCCGACTGGAACAGGAGTTTTAGCCGTGCGGCTGTTATCTTTTCCCGGATTAAACTAACCGGGAAAAGATAACAGCCGCGCTGGTTTTATTGTATAAACTGGGGTCTGATAAGGTTATCAAAAGTGAAAATCTCATCCCACTTTTCCTGTGTCACCCATTTCTTTTCTTTTACGGCGAGGTCGTGCACCGACTTACCCGTTTCCAATGCTTCTCTTGCAATAGCGGAACATTTCTCATAACCGATGATCGGGTTGAGCTGTGTTACAATACCGATACTTTGCATCACCATGTCCCTGGTGCGGTCGGCATTGGCAGTGATGCCTGCCACACATTTATCTTTCAGTGCTCTGCATGCGTTATTCATATAGGTGATGGCGGTGAACAGCGCGAAAGCAATGGTAGGCTCCATTACATTCAGTTGCAGCTGACCTGCTTCTGCAGCCATTGTTACCATAAGGTCGGCGCCAATTACATAGAAAGCCGTTTGGTTCACCACTTCCGGGATTACCGGGTTTACTTTTCCCGGCATGATAGACGATCCAGGCTGCATGGGCGGGAGGTTAATTTCGTTCAGCCCTGTCCGTGGTCCGGAAGAAAGCAGCCTCAGGTCGTTACATATTTTAGAGATCTTTACCGCCGTACGTTTCAGGACACCGGATAATTGTACATACGCGCCGGTATCCACGGTGGCTTCAATAAGATCTGCCGCCAGCACGAGATCCAGGCCCGTAATAGCCGCCAGGTGCTTGGTTACCAGGTCTGAATATCCTTTGGGGGCATTTACGCCGGTGCCAATAGCGGTAGCCCCCATATTGATTTCAGAGATGAGACGTTTGCTGTCTTCCACCCTGGATAATTCTTCGTTGATGTTGGTAGCGAAAGCCTTGAACTCATCGCCCATGCTCATGGGTACTGCATCCTGCAACTGGGTGCGGCCCATTTTCAGTACGTTTTTAAACTCCTCTCCTTTTGCCTGGAAAGCCTCTCCCAGTTCACCCAGGGTTAATTTGTAGCCGGTGAGTTTATTGATCAGTGCAATGCGGAAGGCGGTAGGATATGCGTCGTTGGTGGATTGTGAGCAGTTCACATGATTATTGGGGTGACAGAATTTATACTGCCCTTTTTCTTTGCCCATCATTTCAAGCGCTACATTGGCAATTACTTCGTTGGCATTCATGTTTACAGAAGTACCTGCACCGCCCTGTATCAGATCGCTGAGGAACTGGTCATCAAATTCGCCGGCAATCACGCGGTCGGATGCTTTGATGATGTATTCTGCAATATTTTTATCGAGCACGCCGAGGTCGCGGTTGGCCATAGCAGCGCCTTTCTTCACATAGCCCAGGGCCTGCACGAACATGGGTTCCACTTTGAGTGGAATACCGGTAATATGAAAGTTTTCTATTGCACGAAGGGTTTGAATACCATAGTATACATCCTGCGGTATTTCTTTTTCTCCCAGGAAATCGTGCTCAATTCTCTTTGCCATATTTAAAGTAATTTAGGCCTGAAAGTTAAACGGATTTAGAACAATGAAAGCATTTCAATTGTTTTATTTTATCTTAAAGTGCAGCGCTTTTGTTACTATTCATTTGTAATTGGTCATTCATAATTTGTTATTTTCTATGGGGTTTCGTATTTCTCTGCTCTCTTTTCTAATTTTATTTTCCGTAAGAAGTAATTGTTTTGCGCAGCACCTGTCACCCAATTTCAATGCCGCCGAATACGGTGAGTTGCTGAAGTTGGCGGAACGCTCCAGGGACACCCCGTGGACCAAAGTAAAAAGCAGCCCGCCCGTTGATTGTGAGCTGGTATACCGTTCCCCGGAAACAGGATTGGTAAACCGCTGGGATCTCTGGAAAAGAAAAGACAATGTAGGCATCATCTCCATCCGTGGTACCAATGGCACAGCTGCTTCCTGGCTGGAAAATTTCTATGCCGGTATGATCCCGGCACAGGGCGTCGTAAAATTAAACGACAGCACCACCGTACCCTATAAAGTGGCAGAAGATTCCAGGGCGTATGTACATGCCGGGTGGATGCTGGCAGTAGCAGCTATGGGACCGGAAATGATACAAAAGATCAATGAGTACTATCAGCAAGGCATACACGAATTTATCATTTTCGGACATAGCCAGGGAGGCGCCATTTCTTTATTAATGCGTTCCTATTTTCAATATGCGCCCGGTTTGCCGAAGGACATTGTTTTTAAAACATATGCCAGTGCAGCGCCTAAGCCGGGTAACCTCTATTATGCATACGACTTCGATTTTATTTGCCGCGATGGCTGGGGACTGCGTGTAGTGAATGCACGCGACTGGGTACCGGAAACACCCTTCTCTTTGCAAACAACGCGCGACTTCAATACCGTGAATCCGTTTACTGATATCAAAGGCGCATTAAGAAAGCAGAAATGGCCGGTGCGGGGTGCGTTGAATTATATGTACGGCCGGCTGGACCGTCCTTCCAAAAGGGCTTCCAGGCGCATGCAGCGGGTATTGGGCCACTTCGCTTACAAGCGGGTAAAAAAAATACTGCCGGAGTATCAGCAACCGGATTTCGTGGCCAGTCACAATTATACGCCGGCAGGCACACCAGTGATCTTACATCCCGTGAACGGTTACGATGAAAAGTTTCCGTTCGACGGAAAAAATATCTTCATTCATCATTTACCGGAAACTTACCGGTGGGAACTGGAACAGATCTATCATATAGAAGCCCATTAATCATTACCGCTTTTTTCGCCGGTAAACCAGTGTTCCTTATCCCTGAATAATACATTGAAAGTAGTGAGCGACCCATAGATGCGGGTAATGTACTGCTGCATGTTCACCTTTTCTTCATCGGTGAGTACTTTGTGGCTGTTGATGTTTTGCTCCAGTACGCGGAGGCGGTCGCGCAGCATCACTATTTTATGGAAGAAGGTATCGATGGGCAGCTCTTTTGCTTTCAGCGTGGTATCGCCGGGTTGAAGAATAAGGGTACCACCTTTCCAGCGGTCGCCCAGCGGCACTACTTCCGTAATACCTCCCCAGAGGCGCAGGATCTTCAGCAACGACGTTTCCACATCTGAAGCGGTTTCCACTTCCGGGGTTACATTTTCAGCCACCAGTACTTCAAACAACGGGTCTGTTTTATCGATCATCTTAATACCATGATCCATAAATGTAACGCGGTATTGGGCATATTTAACAGCCACAATAACGCCCTGACCAAAATGTGCGTGCTGCACCCGGGAGCCAACGCCGAGAGTTAGTTCTTCCATTTCTTTTTACGTAAACATAAATAATTCCGGGGAGTTTCTGAAAATGGGAAAGGGGAGATGAAAGCATCAGCAGCTTCCATCTCCCCTTCTCCTGAATTATTTAAATGCTATTCCTTTACCTTGTTAAGAAAGTACGATAACTTAAACAACAACTCATCCTGTAAACCTGCGCGCAGTTTGGCTTCCTCGTCGGTGATACCTAAACGGCGAAGGCGTTGGTAATATACATAAGAGCCGCCGATCAGTTCCAGGCATTCCTGTATTTTACGTTTTACTTCCGCTTCTTTGGTTCTTTTTTCAAATTCTTTTTTTGTAAGAATTTTATCTACAAAGTAGAAGTGATCTTTATCTTCCACCCATTTATTTCCTTCCCTGTGCTGGGGTTTATATACTTCCAGGTAGCAGTTATCCAGTTTCAATACATCACCGAATTCAGCGCGTATATCTATTACCGTTGGTTTCTCCGCAGCTGGATTAGCCAGGCGTTTTTTAATATGATTGCTGATTTCAACCCCCAGTTCATCGCTGCTCATCAGGATCTGGTTCAGCTCTGAAAATTCCAGGCTGATAGTGATGCGGGCGTATCCCCTGCCGCTCTTTATTTTACCAAACAGGCTGGGAGTGGTTTGTTCATCAAAGATGATATCTTCCACCTGTACTTTGGTAATGGTTTTATAGTTGGGTGTATAACCATCTTCCAGTGGTGTAGCACGTTTATTCACCAGCCTGGACGGTTCCTGGCGGCGGGTAAACTGAATGAACTCGTCGATAAAGCGCAGTTCATGTTTCTTCAGTTTGGTGTACAGTTCGTGAGTGGTATGGTTATGTATTTTACTGAGCAGCATCAGGTCGTTCCAGCTGTCGAAATGCTGCATTTTCTTCAATTCGTCGAGGATATCCCCGGCGGCCATATTGCGGCGGTAAAAAAGCTCTCCAATGAGGAATAGGGCATATTCCTGTGCGGGGTATCCCAGCTCGGGCAACACATCGTAAGCACTGCGTTTTTGTTCGCGGGCGCTTTCAAGCAGGTCAATGTCGGACATAACAGGCGCCAATAGATACTTACGTGCGGCCGTGCGTAATTTTTTACTTACATAATCCAGCAACTGGTCACTCACATGGCCATGATGCACGAAATCATGCAGTATCTGCACAAAGCGCCGGGATGTAGGCAATCCAAATTGTGAAAGAATATCGTTTTCCATGTCCAGCACGTCCTCAAAACCAGGCTCCTCCTTTCCAGGCTTCACCCGTTGGTCCATTTGCTGGTAACGCTGATAGTACTCCTGCAACTTCAGTTTAAGCTGATCCATAATGTATATACAATTAAATATTAAATACTTGCTTTTATTTCAGTTAGTAGAAAAAGGGATTTTGTTAAATATTTCCTGTCTTGGTTAACTTATCCGGACTAAAGGGCATTAAATCGCCTGAAATCAGGGATTTCTTTGATGCCATAAAATAACATCCTACTGATTATTAATCACTTATAAAAATGGGAATGGAATGGGAAAGTGCGCAAAGATACACCTTTTCCGGAAGTTCCAATAGAGGCGCTTGTTAATGTTAGGAACGGTTCTTTTTAACAAATGAAAACGATTTTAATATTGGGTTTCATTTGCAGAATATGATCTATACGTAATCCCTTGAATTTTTTTTATTCAAAGTATTTGGAATTTAAAAATAGTTTCGCTTATCTTTGCACTCCCAACAACGAAATAATACACGAAATTGACGATAAAACGGTGGTTGTAGCTCAGTTGGTTAGAGCATCAGATTGTGGTTCTGAGGGTCGAGGGTTCGAAACCCTTCAATCACCCAAAAAACAAAAAAGGCTTCTGTAAAAAGAGGCCTTTTTTATTTTCTGAAAGTACTAAAAAAATTCTTGGCCAGATAAAAGTTTCACTTATATTTGCACTCCCAAAAACGGGGTAACCGTTGAACATGGTGGTTGTAGCTCAGTTGGTTAGAGCATCAGATTGTGGTTCTGAGGGTCGAGGGTTCGAAACCCTTCAATCACCCGGAAAAATAAAAAAGGCTTCTGTAAAAGGAAGCCTTTTTTGTTTGTATAAATAGTTGACCCACCGTCTTGATTTTTTTTATTTAAATTCGCTAACGTGAAATTAAGCATATGATAAGGCCATTGACAGAAATAGAGAAAAGAGCACAAATTGCGGTTAAAAAACTGCGGGATGAAACCTTATTGCAAGGCAACCCTTTTATGATCTATCATAAAAGTCTTCCAAAGGGCAAATACTATATGGAATACCCTGATGGCAAAATGAAAATCGTTTCGGTTTCCCGTAAACTGAATGACTTTATTGTTGAAAGCGAATTGTCGCAGCAACAGGCTGATCTGATCAGAAAAAGGCTTAACTCCAAACACAACTAGTGCCAACGCTTTATATTATTGCAGGCTCTAACGGCGCTGGTAAATCTTCAGCCGGGCCAGATTTGTTACCCACAGAATTAATAAAAAAGCACTCCCCTTTTGATGGCGACAAGCTAAAATCGCTAAAACAAATAGAATTCCGGAAACAACTGGGGTGTTCATACAAAGAAGCCGGCAAGCTAGCGGATGAATATGTTGATCAAACCTTTGAGTTGCAGTATAAGTCCGCACTTGAGCAAAACGAAGATTTTGTATATGAAGGCCATTTTACAGAAGAAGAGAGCTGGTCATTGATACGCACCTTTAAAAAGGAGAAATACCGGATAAACATGCTCTTTATGGGATTGGCAACACTTGAAATATCACTGGATAGAGTATTTAAACGCGCTATGAATGGTGGACATAATGTCCCTGTTTATGAAATTGAAAAGAATTATTATGGCAATCTGTATAAATTAAACCAACACTTTAAACTGATTGACGACCTTATCATTCTCGATTCTTCTGAAGAATTAGTGCTGCACCTGGCTACCCAAAAGGACAATCTCATAACTTTTCACATCCCGCCAGACGAAATGCCCCTATGGTTCACCGCGGGCCTCCCCAACCTTTTCCAATCCGGCTCCTTTACCTGAACCAAAAAATTCATTTACTTATTGCCTTCCTATTTTTTACATTTGTAACATCTGAAAATCAATTCATTCAATGATCTTTTTCCTTCCCCTCATCGCTGCTGTCATCGGTTGGTTACTCAATAGCCTTGCTGTTACCCTGCTTTTCCGCCCGTATAAACCCTTTAACATCGGCTTTATCACCCTGCAGGGATTGTTCCCAAAAAGACAAACACACCTGGCCAACAGCATCGGGGCATTGGTAGCGCAACAGTTTTCTTTTGAGGATATCAAAACCAAAATGACGGATCCGGAAAAGATCAAAAAAATTATTCCACTCGTAGAAGCACACCTGGACAGCTTCCTGCGGGAAAGACTACCCAAAGCAATGCCCGTACTCTCCATGTTCATCGGCGATAGTATTGTAAACCAGATAAAAACCCACCTGGTAGCAGAACTGGACACCCTCTTTCCCGTACTGATCCGCCAATACCTCGATAACATAGAACAGGACCTGAACCTGGAAAAAATGATAGCACAGAAAATTGCCGGTATCTCCGCAGCACAACTGGAAACCATTACCCACAACCTCCTCAGCAGGGAACTAAAAAGTTTTAAACTCCTCGGCGCCATCAGCGGACTCATTACCGGGTTAATATGCATGGCCATCTCCCTCTGGTAATACGCTGAAACACACCTCTGTTAACTACTGTTAAGACCTCTTAGCGCTTATATTTGCAATTTCCTGCGCGTAATAATTCCACTCATCACAATCTCAAACCATTCATACCTGTACCCCGATACATTTGTCCTTATCTGAGAAGAAAGTCCGGATAAAAAACTATAAGGATGAAAAAATGCTACGCAGTTCTTGCTGGTATACTTTTGTGGCAGGCGCACACCTTTGCACAGGCGCCCGGAGCTACAGCCCCTCGGCAGGCACAAGGACAGGGACAACAGGGAAGACCCAACATGCCTCAGATTGGCCATTTATATGGCAAACTGGTGGATGCTAAAACAGGGAAAGCAATAGAATATGCTTCTGTTACTTTATTAAGGCAGAAAGATTCCTCACTGGTAACAGGCATGCTCACCAAACCCAATGGCGACTTCAGCCTGGAAAATCTGCCCTTCGGCCCCATGATACTACGGGTGAATTTCATGGGCTACACTAACATGCAGAAAAAAGTAACCATCACACCACAGGCCACTGAACAGGATCTTGGCAATATCAAAATGCAGCAGAACGTAAAAACACTGCAAAGCGTGGAGATCACCGGGCAAAAAAGCGCCTTTGCGATGGGCATCGATAAAAAAGTATTTAACGTAGACAGGAACCTCACCAGCGTTGGTGGCACCGCACAGGACGTACTGAAAAATGTACCATCTGTGAATGTAGACCTCGATGGAAATGTTACCGTGCGTAATGCTTCTCCCAATATCTTTGTAGATGGCAAACCCTCTACACTTACCCTGGATCAGATTCCCGCAGATGCGATAGAAAGTATTGAACTGGTTACCAACCCCTCTGCTAAATATGACGCGGAAGGCATGTCCGGTATACTGAATATTGTGCTGAAGAAAAACCGCAAAGCCGGCTTCAATGGCGCCGTGAATGCAGGTATCGGCACAGGTAATAAATACAACGGCGGCGGTAATATTAATATCCGTCAGGGTAAATTCAATGTGTTCGCCAACTATAACATCAATGCCAATCAGAACTGGGCAGATGGTACCACCAGCCGCAGCAACTACAGCAACGGCCAGAAGGCAGATACCAACTTCCTCTTCCAGAACAGCAACAGCACCAGCAAGCCGCTGTTCCAGTTCGGGCGGTTCGGACTGGACTATATGCTCGATAACAGGAACACCATCTCCATCTCACAAAATATTGTGGCCGGCGATTTTAAAAACAACGAAGACCTGCGCAGCACCTTCTCCGATAAGGATCACGTGGTAACCGGTATCAGCGACCGCCTGAACAATAACGACTTCAGCTTCCGTAACTACACTACTGCACTGAGTTTCAAACATACCTTTGCACAACCGAATAAAGAATGGACCGCTGATATCAACTATAATAACAGCAAAAATAACCGCAACGGCGACTATCTCACACAAGCGCAAAACGCGGCTGGATCGCCACTCGGACAAGCATTGCTGCAAAACAATACCACCAACGGTAAAACCACTTTCGTTACTTTTCAAACAGATTACACCAATCCCATCGGGAAGAATGGTAAGCTGGAAGTAGGCGCTAAAGCTACTTTGCGCGATTACACCAGTTTGTATAACGTGTACGACAGGGATACTACTACCGGTGAATTTGTCAACAACCCGCAGCTCTCCAACAATTATAAATACAATGAAGAGATCTATGCCGGTTACGCCAACTTCGCCAATACCATTGGTAACTTCGGCTACCAGGCAGGCTTACGTGTAGAGCAATATGTGTATGCAGGCGAAAATGAAGGCACTAAGTACAAGCCCACCAAAGCAGTACCAGGCTTCTTTCCCAGCCTCTTCCTCTCTGAAAAATTAAAGAATGACCAGGAGTTACAGCTGAATTATTCCCGCCGTGTAAACAGGCCCAATTTCTTCCAGCTGATTCCATACCGCGATTACAGCGATCCGCAGAATCAACGGGAAGGTAATCCAAACCTGAAACCGGAATATACCAACAGCTTTGAGTTTTCATATGTAAAGAACTGGGCCAACAGCAACTTCCTCGGTAGCGTGTATTTCAGGAATACGAACGATATGATTTCCACCATCAGCACACCCATCGGCGCGGATACATTGCTCACGCAGTACATCAATGCCAACAGGAGCAACTCTTACGGTGCGGAGCTGACCATGAAAAATCAAATCCTGAAAGGATGGGATCTCACCACCAACGTGAACCTCTATCAAACAGATATGAAGGTAAACGCCAATGGGCAGAACTATGATAACAACGGCTTCAGCTGGTTTGCTAAAATAAATTCTGAAACAAAATTACCGGCCAACTTCACCGTGCAGGTAAATGCCACCTACCAGGCGCCTACTATTGCACTTCCGTCATCCGGCGGTGGTGGCGGCGGCGGCCGTGGTGGCGGAGGAGGTGGATTTAACCAGATCCCAAGTTCCGCACAGGGTACCATCAAAGGTTTCAGCACAGTAGACCTGGCAGTGAAAAAAGATTTCCTGAAAAATAAAGCCGCTTCTGTAACACTCAGCGTATCTGATATTTTCAATACCCGTCAGTATGAGCTGAACCAGGCGTCGCCGGAGTTTGCACAGGATTATATCCGCAAACGTGAATCCAGGATACTGAAACTCAACTTCAGCTACCGCTTCGGCAAGTTTGATGCATCATTGTTTAAAAAGAAAAAGAAAGACTCCGGAAACGATACACAGATGGGCGATCCCATGCAGAGTTTCTAAAAACATACTAAAGAAGGTGAATGCAAACCACAGGCCGGTTAGTAGTGCTACAACACTCTGCCGGCCATGTTTTTTTAGCTACCACTCATCATATTTCGTGAATGTTTAAACATACGCCTATTACTTTTACGCTGTTGTTGTATCATTATTAAAGTTGCTAAGTCCACGCATGCGAAATTTTTTCTCACTCATGGTCGTGTTGTTTGTTGCGTCGTATAACGTCAACGCACAAACGCCAATCCCCACAAGCCTGAAGGTAACAGGAAAGGTAGCGGATATTGTTACCGGGAAACCTATTGAATACGCTTCCGTGGTACTACTGAAACAAGTAGATTCTTCTATGGTTACCGGCGCTTACACCACTCCCACCGGCACCTTTTCACTCAATAATATTACGCCAGGCATTTATGTAGTCCGCATCACTTTTATGGGATACGAAAAACTGGAAAAAGCCGTAAGGGTTACAGAAGGGAAAAATACGCTGGCCGGCACACTCCGCCTGCAACCCGCCGGTAAAGTGCTGAATGCTGTGGAAATTAAAGCAGAAAAACCAGCCTTCTCCATGCAAATAGACCGGCAGGTATTTGATGCCGGTAATATGATCAATGCAGAAGGAGGAACGGGAACGGATATACTAAAAAATATCCCCAGCGTGGATGTGGATATCGATGATAACATTACGCTCCGTGGTAAAAGTGTTACTATTTATGTAGATGGTAAACCCTCTCCTTTCGGGGATGCTAAAACAGCCCTGCAAATGATCCCCGCGGAAAGCATCGACCGGGTGGAAGTAATCAATAATCCTTCCGCGAAGTTTGAAGCCAACGGCAGCGGCGGTATTATCAACATCGTACTGAAAAAAGATAAGGCCATCGGCTACAACGTAATGTTCAACGTAGGCGGCGCTACCCGCGGGGAAGGCTTCGGAAGCGCCAATGCCAGCTTACGTATGAAACGGTTTAACTTCTTCGCTAACTACAACGGTCGCTACGAACAGGTAAACGGCAGCGGAAAAAGCTTCCGCCAGAATCTGATTGCAGACAGCAGCGACACGTGGTACTTCTCCCAGATCAGTAAAAATGAAAACAGGAACACCAACAACGGCGGCCGCTTCGGATTCGATTACTTCATGGATGATCACAATACCTTCACGCTGTCGCAGGGACTGAACTATAACTACAGCCAGAATGAAGACAACATCCTCCTGAACTACATGGACCAGAAAATGGAATCCCTGCGTAACGGGGAACGCGCCAATAACAGCTATAACCGCGGCAATAATAAAAATACCAATCTCAGTTATAAACATACTTTCGATAAGCCCAACCAGGAACTCACGGCCTATATCAGCTACAGCGGCAATAACAGCAGCAGCGGAAGCAACTATAATACCCAGTATCATATTGCATCCGTTGATACGCTTCCCAATGCCGATAAACAAAGCAATAAAGGGAAAAACGGCAACCGCTTCTGGAACCTGCAATCGGACTATACTTCCCCACTTGGTAAGAAAGGTAAACTGGAAGCCGGGGTGAAAGCCACCATGCGGCATATCGACAATAACTACGTAGCCACCTTGTTCGACTGGGATGAAAAAGATTATGTGATCAGCCCCACGCTGTCCAATAAATATGATTATGAAGAAGACATTTACGCCGGCTATCTCAATTTTGCCAACGCCATCGGCAACCTGGGTTACCAGGTAGGCGTGCGTGCGGAACAATCGCAGCTCAAAGGATACTCGTTTACAAAAGATACCACGGTGAATAACCGCTTCTTTAACCTGTTCCCCAGCGTATTCCTCAAATACAATATGCCGAAGAACCAGAACCAAAGCCTGGTGTTCAACTATTCTACCCGGATAGACCGGCCCAACTTTGATCAGCTGCTGCCGTACATCAATAACTCCGACCCGCAGAATATCCGTACCGGTAACCCGGAGCTGCAGCCGGCTCTCTCGCATAAGTTTGAGGTAAGCTACTCGGTATATTATCCCAAATCCAATAATTACCTGAGCACCAGTACCTATTTTGCTCAAACAAATGATAACATAGACCGTATCAGCACCCTGGATACCATTTCCGGCGTTACCACCACCAAACCCATGAACCTGGCCACCCAGCAGAATATGGGCGGAAATGTGTCTTATAGCTTAAATCTTACCAAATGGTGGAAAGTATGGGCCAACCTGAATGTGGAATACAGCAAGCTTACCAGCATCGCCGTCAATAATGAAAACTTCAGCTACGGGTTAAACGGAAACACACAATTTCGTTTACCCGGTAAGTTTAGTGTGGAGTTAGGCGGTCATTTCCGCTCTCCGCGCATTCAGCCGCAGGGAACTTTCAAAGCGATGAATGGGATTGACCTGGGAGTGCGCAAGGAGTTGCTGAACAAATCGCTGGTGGTGGCCCTCAATATCTCGGATCTGCTGAATACGCAGCAGTTCAGCTCCCACTACGAAACCAATACCTTCATCCAGGATTACGACCGTAAAAGGGCTACCCGCTTCATCCGGCTGAATGTGCGCTACCGTTTTGGCAAAATGGACCCGAACCTCTTTAAGAAAAAGAAACCACAGGAAGAAGAAGAAAAACAGGAAGAGGAAAAGCCCAGAGAGGGCGCGGGACGGCTTTAATAATAAAATAAGACAGGATCATATCAGTGCAGGGGCTTCATCTCCCCTGCATTATTTTTTTCCGGCCAGCATGGGTACAAAGGAAAAGTTATCAAATAACTCCTGCTCATTCTCTGTTTCGCTGATTTTGGTGATCCGAAGCATACGCTGTACCTCCTGCCCGCCAACGGGAATCACCATTTTGCCGCCGATCTTCATCTGTTGCAGCAATTTTTCAGGGATATAGGGAGCTGCCGCCGTTACCAGCACCTTATCAAAGGGAGCATAGGTCGACAATCCCTCATAACCGTCTCCGTAAAAGAAACGGAGATTGCGATACTGGGCTTTGAAAGGAAAACTTTTTACCTGGTCAAACAGCTTCCGTTGCCGTTCTATCGTAAATACATTGGCTTTCAGCTCGGCCAGTACACATGCCTGGTAGGCGCTGCCGGTACCTATTTCCAGTACTTTTTCATAGGGTTTTACTTCCAGTAGCTGCGTTTGATAGGCTACCGTATACGGCTGCGAAATGGTTTGCCCCTCCCCGATAGGGAAGGCCCTGTCGTCGTAAGCTATACTTTCAAAAGCCGTATCCAGGAAAAAATGCCTGGGAATATTGCCAATAGCTGCCAGTACGTTTTCATCTGTAATACCTTTCTGACGGATACTATCGACTAACTGTTTACGTAATCCTTTTTGTTTATAAGTATCTTCATACCGCCTCATGGCAGCAAAATTAACCAATACAAGGGATTTTCAATGTATTTTGAAATCTGTAATTTCCAACATTCATTTTTTTATTTTTACTTTACAATCCATTTTAGCATTTACGGCTCACAAAAAAAAGACCATGGATATAAATATTCAAAGCAAAGTAGCGCAATGGCTCAACGGTAATTACGACGCTGAAACCGTTGCCACACTGAAGAAAATGCAGGAAGGAAACCCTGATGACCTTAACGACGCTTTTTACCGTAACCTCGAATTTGGTACCGGTGGCCTCAGGGGCATCATGGGCGTTGGCACCAACCGCATGAATAAATATACTCTTGGAATGGCCACCCAGGGCTTCGCCAATTACCTCAAAAAAACCTTTACCGGCGAAATTAAGGTAGCCATTGCACACGACAGCCGCAATAATGCCCGCTTTTTCGCGGAAACCGTTGCCAACGTTTTTGCCGCCAACGATATTAAAGTGTTTCTTTTTGAAAGCCTCCGCCCCACCCCGGAACTGTCTTTTACCATCCGTTACCTTAAATGCCAGGGTGGTGTAGTACTCACCGCCTCCCATAACCCGAAAGAATACAACGGCTACAAAGCCTATTGGGACGACGGCGCACAGCTGGTACCTCCGCACGACAACAACGTGATCCGTGAAGTAGAGAACATCGCTTCCCCGGACGAGGTGAAATGGACCGGTGGTGAAGCCAATATCACCCTCATCGGTAAGGAAATAGACGAAGCATACCGCCAGGAACTGCTCAGCCTGTCCATCAATCCCGATATCAACAAACAACAGCACGATCTTAAAATAGTATATACGCCTATTCATGGTACCGGCATCACACAGGTGCCCCAGCTGCTGGAGCAATACGGCTTTACCAATGTAAACATTGTCCAGGAACAGGCTACACCGGATGGAAACTTCCCCACCGTGGTATATCCTAACCCGGAAGAATCGGAAGCCATGAACCTCGGCCTTAAGAAAGCGAAAGAACTTGATGCCGATATCCTCCTGGGTACCGACCCCGACGCCGATCGTGTAGGCATTGCCGTGAAAGACCTGAAAGGAGAATGGATCCTGCTCAACGGTAACCAAACCGGCGTACTGCTGTTTAACTACATCGTGGAAAGCCGCAAAAGCAAAGGACTCGCCAAAGCAAACGACTATATTGCCAAAACAGTAGTAACATCCGACCTGATCGATGTATTTGCTGCCAAAAACAATATTACCTGCTATAACGTACTCACCGGCTTCAAATGGATCGCTGACCTGATCCGCCGGAAAGAGCCAAAAGAAAACTTCATCTGCGGAGGGGAAGAGTCCTATGGCTATATGATTGGTCAGAATGTACGTGATAAAGACGCCATCGCCTCTGTAGCCATGATCTGTGAAATGGCCGCCTACGCGCGCAGCAAGGGTAAAACCCTGTTTGAACAGCTGATCGACATCTATGTACGCTATGGCTATTACATGGAAAGTTTGATTTCTATTACCAAGAAGGGAATGAGAGGCGCTGAAGAAATCGCTGAAATGATGCGCGGATACCGCGAAAATCCACCGGTTTCCATCAACGGCTCACCGGTAGTAACTCTTTACGACTACCAGCTGCAACAGATCAGGGATATTAAAACCGGCGACATCAAATCGCTGGACCTCCCGAAATCCAATGTATTACAGTTTGTACTGGCAGATGGCAGCAAAATATCCGCCCGCCCTTCCGGTACTGAACCAAAAATCAAATTCTACTTCAGCGTAAATGCGCCTTTAGCCAACGCAGGTGACTACGACAAGGTGACCGCTGAACTGAATCAAAAAATAACCGGCATTATTCAGGATCTGAAACTGAAATAACGCCCGTCATCTGAAAAGATGATAAAAACCGGGAATGTTGAAAGAAAGGACTCCTCCGGAATTTCCCCCTTTCAGCATTCCCGGTATTGTTTAGCTACCCGCATGAAGAAGCCACTGCTCATCCTGATCCTGTTACTGCCGTTTTTCAGCAGCATGGCGCAAAAAAAAGTGCCTTTCTCCACTATACCCGATACTACCATCCAATCACGCGTATGGATCCTGAGCGGCGCTACCGCGGCCCTTTATGGCGCCGGACTCGCAGCGCTTAACACTGCCTGGTACAAAGGCTATCCCAGGTCGGGGTTTCATTTTTTTAATGATATGGGCGAATGGAACCAGGTGGATAAGACCGGGCATATTTTCAGCGCGTACTTTATCGGGAAATATAGCCGCGAAATGTGGCGCTGGTCGGGACTGCCACGAAAGAAACAGATCTGGATCGGCGGCCTGAGCGGATTTGCCTACCAGTCTGTTGTGGAAGTACTGGACGGCTACTCTTCTGAATGGGGGTTTTCCTGGGGAGATATGGGCGCCAATGCTATCGGGTCGGCCCTGCTCATCAGCCAGGAGCTGGCCTGGAACGAGCAACGTATCCAGCTAAAGTTTTCAGCGCATCCACAAAATTATGATGATCCCGTATTACAGCATAAGGCAGATCAGCTTTTTGGCACCACCTTCTGGGAAAGAACCCTGAAAGATTATAACGGTCAAACGTACTGGCTATCCGTAAACCTTTACTCCTTCCGGAAAGAAAGCCGGCTCCCCAAATGGCTGAATATTGCCGTGGGGTATGGTTCACAGGGGATGATAGGCGGCCGCGATAATACCTGGACAGATGAACACGGGATCTACCACGACTATAGTCAACTCCGTCGCGTACGGCAGTTCTATCTTTCCCCCGATGTGGATTTTACCAAAATACCCACACGGAAAAAAGGCGTTAAAGTAATATTCCAGGTATTGAATATGCTCAAGTTTCCCGCCCCCACCTTTGAAATCAATTCAAAGGGGAACATGAAATTACACGCAGTCTATTTTTAATCACTTATTCAAAGTAAGCGGAAACAATCTCTTCCCCGTTCATTTCTACCAGCACCATGTCCTGCAGGGTGGTGGCCAGTGAATATCCTACAAAGTCAACGGATAACGGGAAGGATTTGTGCTTACGGTCTACCAGTACGGCGGTCTGGATTTTTTTGGGGAGATATTTCAGCAGCGGTTTCAGGGCGTACAGCATGGTGCGGCCTGAGTTAGCCACATCATCTACCACCACTATCACTTTATTATCGAAGTCTATTTCTTCAGATACCACTACTTCACCGGGATGCTGCTTATCCAGGCGCAGTTCAATAATATGGATTTTCAGGGGAGATATCTGTCCGAGGATAGCGGCCAGTTTATGAGCTATGATCACGCCACGGTCCCAGATACCGGCCAATATGATATCCGTGCCATCGCTGTTATGCTCATAGATTTCATAAGCAATACGCTCAATTTTCTTTTGAATGATATCCTGCGTTAGAATGATGTTCCTGCTTTCCATGGTTGCAAAAATAAGCAATTAGCCATTAGCAGTTAGCACTTAGCAAAAAAATCAAATACACTAAACCTTAACCCCTAACGGCTGATAGCTAAAAAAGACATAAATTAGGGAGTCAAATCTGAGCTAATGCGAATTGTACAAGAATTATTATTTGTGATCCTATTCGGAACAGCGGTATATCTTTTTGCCCAAAAGGCAAGCCGGATAAGGAAAAACATACTACTGGGGCGCGATAAAGACCTGAGCGACCATCCGGATCAGCGTTGGAAAAACCTGCTGCTGCTGGCTTTTGGTCAGAAAAAAATGTTCCGTAACCCACTGGTAGCTGTACTGCACTTTTTCGTATATGCCGGATTCCTGATCATTAATATTGAAATACTGGAAATCATCCTGGATGGTATCCTGGGCACACATCGTTTATTCGTTCCCGTATTGGGCGCTGTTTACCCGGTGCTGATCGGCTTATTTGAAGTACTCGCTGTACTGGTAATTACCGGATGCGCCATATTCCTGGTACGCAGAAACATATTAAAGCTAAAACGCTTTATGAGCAAGGATCTTAACGGGTGGCCGCGTTCAGATGCCAATTATATCCTGATCACCGAAATTGTGCTGATGCTGCTGTTTCTCACCATGAACGCAGCCGATCAGGCATTACAGGCGAAAGGCGCCACGCATTACATAGCTACCGGCAACTTCTGGGTTTCAGGCATGTTTGCGCCCATGCTCAGCGGCATGTCCGATGGCTCACTGGAAGTACTGGAGCGCAGCTGCTGGTGGCTGCACATCGCTGGTGTACTCGCTTTCCTGAACTATCTCCCCTACTCCAAGCACCTGCATATTATCCTCGCATTTCCCAATGCATACTATGCCAGCCTGGAACCCAAAGGTGAAATGGAAAACATGCCTGCCGTACAACATGAAGTACAGCTGATGCTGCAACCGGAGCTGGCTGCCAACGCTCCGGCCTCCGATACCATGCCTAAGTTCGGCGCCAAAGATGTAATGGACCTCACCTGGAAAAACTTGCTGGACGCCTACAGCTGTACGGAATGCGGCCGTTGCACAGCTGCCTGCCCGGCCAATATCACCGGCAAGCTCCTGTCGCCCCGCAAAATAATGATGGATACCCGCGACCGCCTCGAAGAAGTAGGCCACAACATCAAAGCCAACGGCGGCGCCTTTAAAGATGATAACAAAGCCCTTTTACGCGATTATATTTTAGAAGAAGAACTGCGCGCCTGCACTACCTGCAACGCCTGCGTACAGGAATGCCCTGTAAGCATTAACCCGCTGGATATTATCCTCCAGCTGCGCCGCCACCTGGTAATGGAAGAATCCAGCGCCCCGGCAGAATGGACCGGCATGTTCAGCAACATCGAAAATAATATGGCCCCCTGGAAGTTCAGTATGGACGACCGGGATAAATGGACCGGAGAATAAAGATCATTAAGCATATAAAAAGAAGAAGCCGTCATAATTGACGGCTTCTTCTTTTTATGCAATAGGGACTCATTCATTAATTTGCTCTCACAATCACATCCTTCGGCGCTCCCGGAATACCATCCACTCTCTTCGTGGTTTCTCCGTTATGCCCCGTGCCTGTATTCAGGTAAAAAATACTGCCTCTCACACCTACCAGCAACTGGTTGCCGTTATCCAGCAGTTTCAGCATGGTAATGGTTTGACCACTGAAAGAAGTGGCCATTTCTTTCACATCCTTATTCAATGGGTTATACCGGAATACTTTATCTCCCTGTGTGAAATAAAATACCCCCACCGGCGACTCGGCCCAAAGTGTGGTGGCATTGATCTTATCTGCAATCACCGGTTTCCTTTTTTCCAGCGCGTGGAAAACGGGATCGCCACCGGTTCTGAACTCCACGCCAAAGCGCAGTTCCCTGATCTGGCCAACACTGTCGCAGAAAGCATAACATTCGTTGTCTGAAAAACGCCCCAGGTGCAACATATCCATCTTCAGGTTCTTAGGGGTAAATGCAGAATCTTTTACGATGTAGTTGGTATCAAGATAGTTGCCCCAGTCCATCCGCACCAGCTTCCGCTTCGTTTCCTCAAAGCCCACGAAATACCCCCGGTTATCAGGATCGCTCGCAATAATGGCCGGCGACAGGCTATAGGTGCCGGAAAGCGGGATGCCCATAAAACCGTAATAGGTGGCAAAGGGCGCGGTTTCTGTAGCACCGCGGTATAACTTTTTGTTGATAATACCTACGGGTACACCAAGACTCGAAGGAATAAAAGTAGATACCTCCAGCGGCCCCGGATCGGAATAAAAATTCTTCGCCAGCGTTCTCAGCTTGCTCAGGTTATTAGGATCAATGTAAACGCCTCCCGTTTTAAAAGTAGCCCAGTAACCGGTAATAAGATTACCATAGTTAACATTTTTCATCATGGTTAGCTGCAATGCACCACCAGGAAGGGTATCGTGATTAATATTGGTGTATACATCGGCTTGTACCGTGCCATCTTCCTTAATAAAAGATATTTTGGATGCCGTTACATCATCACTCAACACCACTGTGCCACGGGTAAAGGTAGCAGTACCATTGATCACAAATTTATAATAGTACTTCATGTCGGTAATACTATCATACACAATATACATCGCGGGATAGCGCGAGGCGCCCAAACCAAATACGATGCGCAGCTCCTGGCCGGTATAATCCTGCGTACCCATCTGGCCGGGAACGGAAATTTTCCACAACCCCTGGTACTTTGTATTGCCGGAGGCCAGCACCACCTTCGGGGATATGATAAAGCTATCCCCTACAACCGCCGTGTAAGCGGTATCCAGCCGGGTGATTATAGGTTCGGGAACCGGGTGATAATCGTAATTGCCTTTGTCTTTATAGCAGGCGGTAAATAATACCAGGATGCCAATGATATATAGAAATACATGTTTCATGTGTATAGGTTTTTGTTATTGTGGTACAATCCTGTTCCCGTTTTCGTCATGGAAATAATACCTGCCGTCGGCCGCACTGTATTCGAGCGGGTATTTTTTATTAAGATTACCGGTGTTATAGAAATAATAAGTACCGTTTGGTTCCTGTCCTATCGCATAACCCTTATCCTTATAATCGACGGTGCGGGCAATAGGGTCCATCATAAATGCACGGAACTGCCGCAGGTAAAACAATGTTTTGGGAGTGGATTGCCAGTCGGAATTATCCAGTTGTAACTCCGTGGTGCCGGAGGTACGGATAAACAGTTCATGCTTCACCCGGGAATAAACACCGAGGTCGCTTTCCCACACTACCCACCACAACGGCTGTTCCAGCCGGTTTGAAAACGTAATCTTGGCGGTATCGTAAGAAGGGAAATCGTTGCTAAATGCGGAGGAAGCACTGATCTTCAGTTTAATCACCACAGAGGTGTCCAGCAGCAGCGGATCACTTCCGTAAATGATCAGCGGCAGATACGCCTTACCTGAATCGGCCGGGATCTTATACGCTGTGTCCAGCGCTTTGTAATGCAATCCGGCGGTGGCGGTGGAGCCATTGGCTAATACCGTTGCTTTAAACCACCGGTCGTACGGCACCCGCTCGCCGGAAATTCTTACCGGCAGTAAAAGGGTGTCTATGGATATTTCCGGGAAGAGGGCAAAGGAATAAAAGAAGCTGTCTACCCTGGTGCTCTTTACATCATCTGTAAAATCAAAATAAACATTACTGTTCTCACGGAACACCAGATCATCCTGCTTTTTGCATGCTATCAGCAGTATCCAGCTGAACATGCTTATCGCTGTTATCTTTTTCATGTGCAATATTTTATCGGTTACCGTATGCGATTTCATCATCAGGAAGCGGCAGTACAAACACGCCATCGGAGGCTGCCACCGGCTTGCCGCCTAATCCCAGTATGGGTCTGTTTAAGCGTTTGTACATGTAGAACAGCTGTCCCTCCCCGTACAATTCTTTGCGCGCTTCTTTCAGCAGTTCGGTATAAAAACTGTTGGCATCAGCGGGACCACTGTATGGCCCGATACCGCGGTACAGTCGTACTTCATTGAAATATGCCCAGGCTTTATCCGGAGCCGTAGCGAAAGTGCATTCCGCCGCGATGTAATAAATTTCACTGAGCCGCAATGCAGGCCCCATCAGGTAATGAAGATTATCATCGGTACGCTTGTATTTTTCCAGTTGCAGGTAAGTAGTACTGTTTACGGATTGTTCGCTGAACCATTGTTTAAATCGGAAGTCCTCCCCGCCTATTCCGGCTACTTCATAAATGTTTTTGCCTTCTGTGCTGGAAATAAACAATCCCTGTCCGTTACCTTTCCGGAACTGGTCGTTCATGGCATCTTTCCGGTTGGGCATATAATAGCCGAAGATGAGTTCCTTATACAGGATCCTGTCTTTCTTTGCATCGTTGCCATTCATGAAATCCTCCTGGCGGGTCCAGGGGAATTTCTTTGCATTAATAATTTCCAGGGCATTCTGTAACGCGTGTATCTGGTCATTTTTATAGAGATATACCCTGGCCAGCTCACCGCATACTGCATAATAATTTAAACGGTGACGGCGCTGCTGCACAAACATTTCCCCGTTGCCTTCTGTACTGGAATCCCTGATCATATATCCTACTTTATAACCCGCATTTAAAATCGGGTCCACGCCGCGCAATATTTCTTTTGCTGCGGTGAGATCTTTGATCACAGAATCCAGCAAGGCTGTTACGGTTTGCATGGGGGCAGCGTTTTTGGAAAACTCCGTTACATAAGGCACGCCCTGTGCGGCCGGCTTGCTGGCAAAGGAAGGGGCAAACAGGCGGAGCGCATCAAAATGGCACCAGGCCCGCATTGCCAGCGATTCTCCTTTAATGAGACCGTAGTTAACACCCGACAGGATACTTTTTTGCTGGTCTACTTTAGCAAGAATTAAATTGCTGTTGGCAATCACTTCATACAATCTTTGCCAGATCTTATCTTTCCTGCCTATCAGGCTCTTATCTTTATAGTTATAGATAGCCGCCTGCCGGTAACCACTTCCATCAATAACAGGAATAGCATAGTTCTGTGCCAGCACATCGGGCAAACCACCCATCAGCTCCTTGCCATAGATCTCTTCATTCAGGCACAGGCTGTAAAGGCCATTCACGGCATCTTTAAAGCCATCTTCAGTTTTGAACAGCTCATCCCCGGATACTTCCGAAATCGGTTTTATATCCAGCCATTTGCTGCAGGAGGTAGTGAGTAATAAAATGAGGACTAAATACTTCTTCATATATAATGATTTTAGAACCTTGTTTGAAGTGAAAAAGTGAAGCTCCTGGCAAACGGGTAATCAATACCTCTTTCTGCCTCTACGGTAGACCAGTAGCCGATATCATTCATGTTAAGCGAAAAACGGAGGCTTCTCATCTTCAAACGGTTGTAGAATGCTGCGGGCGCTTCATAAGAGAGGTACAGCGATTTAAATTCCAGCCTGTTTTCTTTTTGTACAAAACGGGAAGAGGCCCTGGTCATTGACTGATCAGCAATGTTTTTGTAGAAAGTAACATCGCCCGGTTGCTTCCACCTGTCAGTTAACACGCGGGAGTCTACGTTAAATCTCGGGTCTGCATTTTCCACGCGGTCCAGCAGCGTCTGGTTGTAGTAGTCGCCGCCAAACTTAGTGTAGAAGCTCACTTCCAGCATCCAGCTTTTATACACTACGTTACCGCCGAAGAACCCTTCCAGCTTGGGTGTCTGATCTCCTACCGGCACGGTATTCTTCACATCATATACGTAGGTTTTGGTACCATCGGGATTCAGGAAAATTTCCTTGCCGTTTTCAGGATCAATCCCCAGCGATCTTACCGCGTAAATGGTATTCATGGATTGTCCTTCTTTATAACGCAGCAGCGATAAAGATTTCAGCTCATCTTTTTCATTCTGTTGTTTATCGATATCATCGTTATAGGCTTTCAGCGCATTGGATATTTTGGTGATCACGTTGGTGTTATGCACCATGTTTACCCAGAGGTTTGCAGACATATCGCGGTTACGGTATACGTTTCCACGGATGTTAAACTCATATCCCTTATTCACCATTTCTCCCAGGTTCTCTTTATACTGGTAAAAGCCGGTGGAAGGCGCTACGTTGATATCTGCCAGCAGATCTTTTGTGCGTTTATAATAATAGCGGGGCGCTACATATAACCGGTCGTGGAACAGGCCCAGTTCTGCACCCAGGTCGTAGTTTTGTGTGCGCTGCCATTTCAGGTTGGAGTTGCCATACGCTTTAAAGTGCGCACCTACGCCGGTGGAGTACCAGTCGCCGGTATAGTATTCATAAGTAGTATTGGATAAATAGGCCGGAAAAGATACTTCACCCGTTAAACCGGTAGTGGCTCTCAGTTTCAGCTGCGATACGATGGTGTTACGCAGAAACTTTTCGTTGTGCAGGTTCCATCCGAGTCCGTACGACCAGAAAGGCGCCATGCGTGCATCTACCCCGAATTTAGAAGATCCGTCTACCCGCAGGGTAGCATCCATCAGCAGGCGGTTCTGGTAGGAGTAGTTAATACTTGCCAAAGCGCCGGCCAGTCTTTCTTCATACGTTTCGCCGGTAGGCGCTTTGTCTCTTTCGTATGTTCTGGCAAAGGTGATATCAGTAAACCGGTCGTTCGTAAACCCTTGCGCTTTAAAGGTTTTCAGGGAGTTTTTAGCTTCCTGCATATTTAAACCGAGTGAAGAGTTAAAGAAGTGATCGCCTATTCCTTTGTTGTAATTCAATACCAGGTTACCATTGTACTGTATCTCATCACGAACACCGAAAGTGTAGGTACCACGGTCTTTCAGGTCATCGCCGGTTTTATCAAAGAACTCGTTGCTATAGGGAGACACGAACTGATCGCCGGTAGAGCGGCGTTTGGTTAAACTCAGATCACCGCGGAGTCTCAACGTATTCGTGATATTATATTCCGCAGAAAATGCGTCTGTAAACTCCAGGTATTCAGATTTGTTGAAGCTGGCCAATGTGGCTTCATACATGGGATTCAGCACGGTGTTGAGTTTCATGCCATTGGTCTGGTAATCGGGTACATTCCATTTATCCAGTTCCCGCAGCAGTCTGCCGGTAGAATCAGTTTTAGGAAAATAGGGGTTCATACGGGCATAGGTGGAAAACTCGCCGTATGGGGATTCCCGGCCATTTACCTGTGAAATGGTGAACTGGTTACGGAAAAGTATCTTGTTATCCTTCAGGTTGTATTGCAGGTTGGTAGCAAGACTGTAACGGTCGCGTCCTGATCCTTTCATCACCCCTGCATTGGTTTGATAACGGCCATCGATAATATATTTGAGCGACTGTGAGCCTCCTTCCAGCGTAACGGAATGTTTGTGACCGAGATCGGTGCCGAGCGGCTGCGACAACCAATAGGTGTTTACGCCGGCCAGTACATTCCTGCGTTTGGCGTAGTACTGCATTTGCAGTTCATCGCGTCCCTGTCCTAATGCGTTTTCGTATACCCCTGACAGTTTCTCGTATTCCAGTTTCTGCTCACCGTTGAGCAGGTGGTATGCTGTGAGGTCTGGTGTGGTAACGTTCAGTTCATAGCCATAGGTGAGCGACAGCTTGCCTTCCTTTGGAGGCCGGGTAGTGATCACCAGTACGCCATTGGCGGCACGGGAGCCGTATACCGCGGTGGCTGCCGCATCTTTCAGCAGGGTTACCGCCGCAATCCTGTTGGGATCGAGGTCGTATACCGACTGTACCGGAACGGGGTAGCCATCAATCACAAACAGCGGCAGGTTGGGTGTGCTGTTGATCTGGTTGCGGGTGAGTTCCGTGGTTTTGCCGGTGGGCAATGCGGTGGTGCCTCTTACATTGATGTTGGGCAGGGCGTTGGGGTTTGATCCGGAGAAGTTGTTCTCCACGAGTTTAAAAGAAGGATCGAAAGATTGAATACTGGCCAGTATATTCTGAGGATTGAATCGTTTTAGCTCTTCTCCCGTAATAGTAATAGCTGATCCGGTGAAATTATCTTTCTTGATATTCTGATAACCGTTTACTACCACGTCTTTCAGCGACTGCATATCGGTAAGCAGGGTAACGGAAATGGATGTACGCTTTCCTGTTTTTATTTCCTGTGTTTTATAGCCGATGTAGCTGAATACCAGTATGGCGTTATCGGGAACATCTCTCAGCTCAAAGCGGCCGTCTGCATTGGTTTGCACGCCATTGCGGGTACCTTTCACCACAATGGTTACGCCAGGGATGGGCACGCCGTCTTCCTGGGTTACCTGTCCTTTCACCGGCGGACGCACGGGTATTTCCTGTACCGGTGCCGGGGCGGCGGTTACCACAGCTGCTACAGGAACTGGAACAGGTGTTTGCTGTTTGGGAGCGGGAGCCGTTTGCTGTGGCGGATCTTTCCGGAAAATGATATAATTATCTGCGCCGGCTTCTTCTACCTCCAGGTTCAGTGGTTGCAATAAACGTTGCAGGTAAGCCTGCATTTTAATGGCTGCTGCTTTTGGCGAAGGAACCGTTGCTTTCAGGTCTTTGATGGTGTTGCCCGTATAGTTAATACGTATTTTATACCGGTCTTCCAGTATCGCAATGACCTCCTTCAGGGGAAGTGGTTGCTGCTGTGTAACCGGACGGGTAGTGGCGTACAATACATCATGTTGACGGTGCAAAGGCGCCGCTGTAGCCGGCGACACACAAAGCTGTATCAGCAGGGCCATAGCCATGCTTCCGCCAACACGCCTGGCGTAAAATTCTATCATAGCAATAGATTAGGTTGGTTGAATAATTGTTACCTCGTTATTATGGTTGATTATAATTTCATCGGTGCATAAGTCCCCCTCCCGGATGCGGCGGGTAAGGCATTGTTTATTATGTCAGTTCAAATACTATTGTTGGTTGATCCTGTATGTATGGGCGCCCGTTTTTGTAACGGTAACCTGTAACGACCTGGATAATGTCCTGAAAAATACTTCTACATTATCTGTAGGTACTGTTCCTGTAAATGTTTGCCTGCCCAGGCTTTCCTCCTGGAGCTCAATAGTGATGCCCAGGTTATCCTGCAGGGATTTGATTACCTCCGTAATTGGCGTATCTGTAAATAATAGCTTTTTACTTTGCCAGGAAGAATATACTTCCGGGTCTACTTTTTTATTGGTCAGCTCATTGGTGGTAGCTGAGTAAGTGATCATGTCGCCGGGCTTCATGATGATAGGTGCTGCGGTATCGCTTCCGCGGGGGCGCAGCGCCAGTTTCACCACGCCGTTGTTCAGTACTACCTGTGTTTGCACCCGCCGGGTGTTAACGTTAAAAGCGGTACCCGTTACCTGCACATCCATGTCGCGCGTATGCACTATGAACCGCTGATTATTGCGTTTATGCGTTACTGTGAAAAATGCTTCTCCCTCAATCCATACTTCGCGGGCATCTTTCGCATTCCATTTGTCTGCATATCTCACCGATGAATTCACATTAAGCCGGATCTCCGAGCTATCGGGCAACAGGATGGTTTTCAGTTCCCCCATTGCAGTAGCCTGATGCACTTCCCCGCCGGTGAACAGGAAAAAAGCGGCGGCATATAATACGGCAATACCCGCCAGCACTGCGGCATAAGGCAGCCATCTCCTGTTTTTTATGGTATTCATTACCGGCTGCAGGGCAAAGATGCCCGGTTTGCCGGATCTTTCTGTTTTATCGATGGTTTGCACAATGCGGTTCCAGGTATCGGGTGCTGCGGCGGCATCAGGCACCCAGGTGGGGGAGCCTATTACCTGCAACCATTGCCTGGCCTGCATTACGTCTTCACGCTTATCCGGATTACTGCCTATCCATTCTTCCCAGAAAGCGGCGGCTGTGGCGTCGTTATCCAGCACCCAGCTCCGGAAAGAAGGTTCCTGCAAAAAATCTGAAATAGTGAATTCCCTGAATCTCATCTTCAATACTTATAGTGTAAAGTAAACCGGTGTTAAAATCTTAGCGTTCCGGCGCCACTTTTTTTTATTTTTTTTCCGCTGTCTTTCAATTGTCTGTTAAACACTCATTAAAATGGCCATAACAAAAAGAGTGTAACCAGTTTATCGCTGTGCTTTTTCAGGAAGCGCAATGCCTGCGACAGCAGCACATACGTGGCGTTCACGCTGAGCGACATCAGCGCGGCGGCTTCTTTTGTATCCAGTCCCTGGAAATAACGCAGGTGCAATACCTCCTGCTGCCGCCGTGGCAACTGGTTAATCACTTTTACCAGCTTCTGCTGCTGCTCCCTTTCCGACTCCCGCCCCATGATGATCTGTTCCGGGTTGGTGCTGAAATCGGCCCTGTCCATCGACTGATCAAACATACTGGGAACATACAGGGGCTTCAGGCTGCGGAGAATATTCCTTTTAAGACTGGCCAGCAGGTAAAAGCGGATGGTATCAGTAATGGATAAACGCTCCCGGCTGAACCAGAGCGTCACAAAAAGATCGTGGATACAATCTTTTACGATAGTTTCATCTGCATGAATCTTCATTCCATAGTTGAACAGTGCGGGGAAATGCTGTGTATAGATGAAAGACAATGCATCCTTATCGCCTTCCACTACCTTGATCCATAGCTCCTTATCATTCAGGCTGGCGTACAATTCAGTTAGATTTAAAATTTGTGCGGTTCTGTTTTTTATCTTTATATTCAATTCGTCTTAAAGATATAAACAGTAATAATAGTAAGCAAGTGTCGAAATTTAAAGGATACACCAGAATTTTAGACAGTTGCATGACTTTTCGGCTTTTCATTTGATTGCATGCAATCATTTTCGGTATTAATTTAAAATAACAAGAATGCATATTAAGACAATGGCAGAATATGCCGCAAACGGAGAAACCCCGGAAGTGCTGTTCTGGGTGGGATGTGCAGGAAGTTTTGATCAGCGTGCCCAGAAAATAACCCGGGCATTTGCTACTATCCTTGAGAAAGTGGGCGTCCGTTTTGCCATTTTGGGAAAAGAAGAAAGCTGCACCGGGGATCCGGCAAGAAGAGCGGGAAATGAGTTTATTTTCCAGATGATGGCGCAGAATAATATCCAGCTGCTGAATATGTATGAGGTAAAGAAGATTGTTACTGCCTGCCCGCATTGTTTTAATACACTGAAAAATGAATATCCCACACTGGGAGGCAACTACGAAGTAATACATCATACCACCTTCCTCCAGTCGCTGATTGATGAAGGAAAAATAAAGATGCAGGAAGGCGGCACCTTCAAAGGCAAAAAAATTACTTATCATGATTCCTGCTACCTGGGCCGCGCCAATAATATATATGAAGCGCCCCGCAAGGTATTGGAAACACTGGATGCCGAACTCGTGGAAATGAAGCGCTGCAAAAGCAAAGGTCTTTGTTGCGGCGCCGGTGGCGCGCAGATGTTCAAAGAAGAGGAAAAAGGCGCCACCCGTATTAACTTTGAGCGCGGACGTGAGGCTGTAGCCACCGGGGCTGCGGTAATCGCCTCCAACTGTCCTTTTTGTATGACCATGCTCACCGATGGCGTAAAAGACGCCGGCAAGGAAGAATCCGTAAAGGTGCTGGATATCGCAGAACTGATCGCAGAGAGCATGAAATGAATCCATTTACCTAAATTTGTGTTATGAACACCAGCAACATCTTCCCTTCAGGCTTTTCTCCCGCCTCCAGGGTTTGGATATACCAGAGCAACAGACCATTCAATGAACAGGAGATACTGGAAATTAACGAGCAGCTGCATCAGTTCACAGCCCAATGGAACGCCCACGGCGCTCCCGTAAAAGGCTGGGGACAGGTAGTGCTGAACCAGGTGATCGTATTGATGGCAGACGAATCGCAGACCACCGTAAGTGGCTGCAGTACAGATAGTTCCGTTCGCATTATCAAAAGTATAGAGCAACAGTACAGCGTAAATATGTTCGACCGCCTCCTGCTCGGCTTCATCGTAAAAGATAAAGTAGAGCTATTGCCTATGGCCCAGGTCGCCTATGCCCTGGAGAAAGGTTATATCGATGAAAACACCATCTACCTGAATAATACCGTACTCACGAAGCAGGAACTGGATACCCAATGGCTGCAGCCGCTGAAAAACAGCTGGATTGCGAAGAAGCTGGGGGTAAAAACCGCGTAACCTCCGTCCCGCGGGCGCTTGCGCTTCAAGTCCACCTTTCCTTCGAGGATACTTCGTGGATACGCCGGGTATAAGGCATACACCATTAGCTGTTTCCGGATGATTAATGTCCTTTTATATAGGAAAGCACATTAATCATCCGGAAATACTATTTTCTGCCATTCTGTCATTTTGTTATTTTTATTACCTATTTTTGCCTTCCAAAATTTTTGTCAGGATGCTTGATCTGGATACCAAAGTGCATGATGAAAGTCGCCAGGGAGAAGCTTTTGCTCCTGCAACGACTGGCACCCAAACATATACTAAAAAATTCTACATAGAAAGCTATGGTTGCGCAATGAATTTCAACGATAGTGAAATTGTTGCCTCCATCCTGGGCGAGGAAGGCTATGGCCCCACCCGCAACGCGGAAGAAGCCAGCCTGATATTGCTCAACACCTGCTCTATCCGCGAAAAAGCGGAACAAACTGTACGTAAACGTCTTACTGAATTCAAAAAAATAAAACAGCAAACCCCCGGCATGCTGGTGGGTGTTTTAGGCTGTATGGCCGAACGCATCAAAGGTAAACTGCTGGAAGAAGAGAAACTGGTAGACCTGGTGGTAGGTCCGGATGCCTACCGCAGCCTCCCCGCGCTGATCGCAGAAGCAGGTACCGGTCAGAAGTCGGTGAATGTATTGCTGAGCCGCGAAGAAACTTACGGGGATATCAGCCCGGTACGACTGGACAACAACGGGGTTACTTCCTTTGTATCCATCATGCGGGGATGTAATAATATGTGTTCCTTCTGCGTGGTGCCTTTTACCCGTGGCCGTGAACGCAGCCGCGATGCCTACTCTATTGTCAGGGAAGCGGAAGACCTCTTTGCCAATGGCTACCGCGAAGTAACACTCCTGGGCCAGAACGTGGACTCCTACTACTGGACCAGCAACGACGGCAGCGAAACCATCACCTTCGCCATGCTGCTGGAAAAAGTAGCGCTCATCAATCCTTTGCTGCGCGTACGTTTCAGCACCTCCCATCCAAAAGACATTACAGATGAAGTACTCTTCACCATGCTGAAGTACGATAACATCTGCAACTATATTCACCTGCCCGTGCAAAGCGGCAGCTCACGCATATTGCAGCTCATGAACCGTACGTATACCCGTGAATGGTATATCAAAAAGGTGGACCGCATCCGTGAACTGATCCCCGACTGTGGCTTGTCGACCGACGTGATCACCGGATTCTGTACCGAAACAGAAGAAGATCACCAGGAAACGCTCAGTCTTATGCGCTATGCCCGCTACGACCTCTCTTACATGTACTTCTACTCCGAACGTCCGGGTACACTGGCGGAACGCCGGTATACAGATGATGTTCCGGAAGAAGTAAAGAAAAGAAGACTGGCAGAAGTAGTGGCGCTGCACCGCGACATTTCGCAGGAAAACATGCTGAAAGAAGTAGGCCGGACTTTCAAAGTATTGGTGGAAGGCACTTCCAAACGCTCTGATGAGCAACTTTTTGGCCGTAATGATCAGAACAAGGTAATCGTGTTTCCAAAAGAAAATTTTAAAAAGGGCGATTACGTTATGGTTAAAGTGGAAAGCTGCACATCAGGTACTTTGATCGGGAAAGCAGTACAATAACAGATAGCAATATGCTGTCTGTATTTTAAACCATCAAACATATGAATAACCGCTTATGGACATACAGGCTATAAAAAACAGGTTTGGCATTATTGGTAGTAGTCCTGCACTCAATTACGCTTTGCAGGTGGCTGTTCAGGTAGCCAATACCGATCTCACGGTACTCATTAATGGTGAAAGTGGTGTTGGTAAAGAGGTTTTTTCACAGATCATTCATGCCCTGAGCGCACGTAAACATAATCCATTTATCGCCGTTAACTGCGGCGCTATCCCTGAAGGCACCATCGACTCCGAGCTTTTCGGCCACGAGAAGGGATCGTTTACCGGCGCGGTAGACAGCCGTAAGGGTTACTTTGAAACCGTTAACGGCGGCACTATTTTCCTCGATGAAATTGGGGAGATGCCAATGGGTACACAGGCGCGGCTGCTCCGTGTACTGGAAACCGGTGAATATATCCGCGTGGGTTCCTCCAAAGTACAGAAAACAGATGTGCGGGTAGTAGCCGCCACCAACCGTGATCTGCTGGAACGCACCCAACAGGGCAAATTCCGCGAGGATCTTTACTACAGGCTCAACACAGTACCCATCCGGGTGCCTGCGCTCCGCGACCGTAAAGAAGATATTCCCTTACTGTTCAGAAAATTCTCGGTAGACTTCTCCGAAAAATATAAAACTCCCTCGATACAACTGGATGAAGAAGCCCGTAATATCCTGGTGAACTATCCCTGGAGAGGTAATATCCGCGAGCTGAAAAATATTGCAGAACAAATTTCCGTTCTATCTTCAGATAAGCTGGTAACTGCCAATGACCTGAAAAGGTTCCTGCCCGATCAGCCGGAAGTAAACCGCCTGCCTATGCTGGCAGCCCCGCAACAGAACAGCGATTTTAACAGTGAAAGGGATATCCTGTACAAACTTTTCTTCGATATGAAGAAAGATGTAACAGAAGTAAAGAAAATGTTCTTCGACATCCTGCAAAATCCGAATATGGCCCATGCAGCCGAGTATCATGCCGATAATCATGTGCTGCACAGCTATCCCGGCGCTGCAGAAATGAATACGCCTCCCGGCGCAGGACTGGGACCGGCGCAACAACCCATTATCCTGCCGGATAATAAAATTGATCATCACGAAGAAGTAGAAGAAACATTATCTATTGCCGACAAAGAGAAAGAGCTCATTGTGAAAGCACTGAAAAAGCACAAAGGCAAACGTAAGGATGCCGCGCTGGATCTCGGTATTTCCGAAAGAACGCTTTACCGCAAACTCAAAGAATATAATATCGCTGAATAAACGAATCTTAATTTTAGCACCACAATGATCCGCAATATCAAAGTATTTATAGCCGTTGGCATAATGGCAATATTGGCAGGTTGCAGCGTAAAGTACTCTACCACCGGCGCCAGTATAGACCAGGGAGCCACCACCGTGAACGTACGCTTTATTGAAAACAGGGCGCCTATCAATAACCCGACTTTAAGCCAGAAGCTGACGATGAAACTGCGCGATAAGATCACTTCACAAACCCGTCTTACACAGGTGAACGAAACAGAACCCCGCGCCGATTATGAGTTCAAAGCCACCATTACCGGCTACTCCTTTTCCAATGCGGCGGTAACCAACGTTGACCAGGCAGCTACTTCCAGGCTCAATGTTACCGTAAACGTTACTTTCATTAAAAGGATAGGCGATAAAAAAGGCTTTACCCAATCCTTTTCCCGTTCCGCAGAGTTCCCGGCCACGCAATTGCCCAGCACCGTAGAAAACAATCTGCTGGAAAGCAATATTATTCCAGGTATCACAGATGATATCTTCAACAGGGCTTTTGCAAACTGGTAGTGTGTAATCATTAATTTATTACATTAGCAACCTATGACGGCAAACAGGATTATAGCACATGTGTTTCTACAACCCTCCCTGGAGTTGGTAAATGAAGCTGCAATGGAGCAACTGGTAGCGGATCACCCATATTTTTCCGCAGCCCGCCTCCTGCTGGCAAGAAAAGTATACCAGCAAACCGGCAACCTTCATCACCCTGCTGTTAAAAAAGCGCTCCTGTACTCAGATCAGCATCACTATGCTTATCAGCTGATTACCGCAGAACAGGTGTTACAGGAGGTAGAAAACCGCGTGGCCGCCATTATTCCGGAAGATGCACTTCCGGAAATAGAAACTATTCCTGAACCAGCGGAACAAGAGGTAGTTATTCCAGATCCGGAAGAACAGGAAGTGATGGAAGAACCGGTAACCATTCCTGAACCGGAAGAAGAAGAAGAAAATATAGCATTGGCATCAGTAACAGAAACAGCACATACACCGGAATATCATACTACCGCCCCGGAAACGGAAGCGTCCATAGCCATCGCAGATTTTGAACCCGGAGGCGCCAGTCATGCCGTGGAAGTACTACCCCCACCGGTAGTGATGCCGGCCGCCACAAACGGGCAGGATCATGTGGATCATGTGGAGGCTGCAAACGAAGAGGAGGAATCAACTTCCTCCGGGCCTATTAAGATATTCCCAATGGCAGCAGCCGAAGAAGAAACGGAGCTGATCTTTCAACCTTTATACACGGACGATTATTTTGCTTACAAAAGGCTCAAACATCCTGAAGAAGCAGATGATTTAAACGAACAGGGAGCGGCAGAAATGAAGAGTTTTACCTCCTGGTTACGGCAAATGAAGGACAATTTTGCCGGTAAAACCAGCAAAGACTGGTATCACCAGCAATTACACCGGATGTATGAAGAAGACGAAGAACCGGAAGTTTCTGAAACAGTGGAAAAAATGGCGATGGACTCCATCGTATTCAACAACGATATCGTTTCTGAAACCCTGGCTGAAATCTGGGTACGTCAGCAGCAGTATGGCAACGCGATTAAGATATATCAAAAATTAAGTTTGCTTAATCCCGACAAAAACGCTTATTTTGCGCAGAAGATATTAGACTTAAAGTCAAAAACAGATAAAAATAAACAGTAATTTCTATGTTGATAATTTTTGGTATCCTGATCATATTAGCCTGTGTGTTGTTGGGCTTTTTCGTGCTGATCCAGAACCCAAAAGGTGGCGGACTCTCCGGCAACCTCGGTGGTGTTGGAAATCAGGTGATTGGGGTGCGTCAGACAACTGACGTATTGGAAAAAGGTACCTGGATACTGGCGGCACTGATTGCCATCTTGTGCCTGACTGCTCCTTTCTTTATTGGTAAAGGCAGCAAAGTTCAGCAGGTAGCACCTAGTGCAGTGGAAAAAGCATCCGCAGGACAGCCAATTGCGCCTCCGGCACAGTCAACTCCGTTACCAGGTACTACACCTGCTCCGGCGCCGGCTCCCGCTCCCAACAAGTAATTAACACTATCGGAATAATAATATTTGAAACCTCGCCGTTAAAAGCGAGGTTTTTTTTAATGGCATCCGGCGGAGTAATTGAAAAACCTGACTGATCACGCCTTTGCCCACTTGTAACTTCCAACACTATCTATGGCGAAGAAAAGCAAACAATCCAGCGCAAAATCTGTCTGGATAAGACGGATACTGGTCATTGCCGGCTGTTTGGCAGCCGGTGCACTGGTATATATCTCTTACCGCGTATTTGGCCCCAATACCAAACCCTTCGGCGACAGCAAGTACTTTTATGTGCGCACCAACAGCACTTATGCTGCTGTACTCGACGGACTGGAAGAACAAGGCATTATCCGCAACCGCAACAGCTTTAACTGGGTGGCGGAAAAACTGGACTACCCCAACCGCGTAAAAGCAGGACGCTATAAAATTACCCGCGGCATGAGCAACTTCGACATTGCCCGCATGCTCCGCTCCGGAAAACAGACGCCGGTAGTACTCGTCATTAATAAACTCCGCACTAAAAACGATTTCGTCAGGAAAATCTCCAACAACCTGGAAGCAGATTCCACTGTAATGCGCTCCCTGATGAACGACCCGGTATACCTCCGCCAGTTTGGCCTGGACACCAACACCGTAATGTGCGCCATCATCCCCAATACTTTTGAGTTTTACTGGAATACCGGCGCAGAAGCCGTATTTAAAAAGATCGAAAAAGAAAGGGAAGAATTCTGGACGCCGGAAAGAAAAGAAAAAGCTGCTAAACTGGGACTCTCCGCCAATGAAGTAACCATTCTCGGCTCCATTGTAGAAGAGGAAACCAATAAAAACGATGAAAAACCAATAGTGGCCAGCGTATACCTTAACCGCTACCGGAAAGGCATGCGCCTCCAGGCAGATCCCACCGTGAAGTTTGCACTGCAGGACTTCGGACTGAAAAGGATCCGGGAAAACCATACCCTCTTCGATTCTCCGTATAACACTTACCGTTATGCAGGATTGCCTCCGGGACCAATTTGTACCCCCTCGGAAAAAACTTTAAATGCCGTGTTGAATACTCCGGAAACAGATTACCTTTATTTTTGTGCCAGAGCCGACTTCTCCGGCTATCATGCTTTCGCAGCCACCTATGCCGAGCACCTGATAAACGCAAGAAAATACCAGGCAGAACTGAATAAAAGAGGATTCTAAATAAAATAACAAATTTGGCCTTCAGACCCGAAAACATCATCTTCCGTTCAAAACCCTACCGCCGGCTGGTGGAAAGGACCAAAACACTGATCCTTCCCGGGTTTGAAGGCATCCCATTATACGACGTACTAAAACATTTCGGGCAGGAAACCAAAAGCCGGGGACTGGGCGACCGCGCCAGGGCCATTTCGTTTAACTTCCTCCTGGCCATCCCGCCGTTTTTCATCTTCCTGTTCACATTGGTACCCTACATCCCGGTACAAAACATAGAGCCCACCCTCTACGACCTGGCAGAAGATCTTACGCCCAACTACAACACCTACATGATTGTGCGGGGAATGATCCACGACTTCCTCTACACACACCGCAACGGATTGCTTTCTATTGCCTTCCTGATGGGATTCTTCTATTCCTCCAACGGCGTAATGGGCATCCTCCGTTCGTTCAGCAAAATACAGGGCGCCGGCTTCCGGAAAAGAAAGTGGTGGCAAAACAGGCTGATAGCCCTGCAACTTACTGCTATCCTGGTTCTCCTGCTGCTCATTACCGTTGCCCTTATCATTGCACAGGGAGCTACCCTCCGCTGGCTGTTTAATATTATTGGCATCCACAGTACACTATTGCGGAACGTAATCGATATAGCCCGGTGGGTGCTGATCATTATGCTTTTTTACTCGGTTAACGCAGTGCTGTACCGCATTGGCGCCGCTACCACCACCCGCTGGAAATTTATTACCGCCGGCGCCGCCGTAGCCACCATATGCATGATCCTCGTTACCGTAGGATTTTCCTGGTTCGTAAATAATTTTGGCAACTACAACAAAATTTATGGCTCCATCGGTACCATCCTCGTACTCATGCTGTGGGTGTTCTTCAACTCCTTTATCCTCCTGGTTGGCTTTGAACTGAATGCCAGTATCAGAACCGTCAGCGACGCAAGAAAAAAAGAATCCCTGCCCGCATAATACACATTATCAATTCGTTCTTTTATTACCTGACAAATATTTCTATCTTATTATTTTTTATTATATCTTAAACGATTATTTGCCTGAAAAAAAGGCAAGAATATCCTGTAGCATTTTACTATATTTAGTCAGGACCTGAAAACCATTTGCTATGATTAAGGCCACCTTTTATTTATCCTGCTGTACTATTTTACTTTCTTCCTTTCATCCAACCCGGGAAGTTCCCCTGGAACCAGGATCTCCCTTACCAAAATCAGAAGTTGCCTGTACCGATATTTCCGGAAAAGAGATTTCATTGGCCACCGCAAAAGGCACAAACGGGTTACTGGTCATCTTTGGCAGTAATCAGTGTCCGTACATGCTGCGCAACCAGGAGCGGCTGCGTAACATCTGCCAGTATGCATCAAAAAACAAGATCGGCGTAATTATGGTGAACTCCAATGAAGCTGCGCGTACCGGCAGTGAGTCCTTTGCCGCCATGAAGCAGTATGCATCCTCACAGCAATTCAGCTGGTATTATGTGGTAGATAGAAATGCGGTGCTGGCCAATGCTTTCGATGCCAATCATACACCCGAATGCTTCCTGTTTGATAAAAACAGCCGGCTTGCTTATAAGGGAGGAATTGATGATAGTCCGGGTAACGCGGATGCCGTAAAAACGCGCCTCCTGCAAAATGCCATCAATGAAATGCTGGCTGGTAAACCCGTTAGCATCAACACCTCCCATAGCCTGGGATGTAATATAAAAAGGAACCTTTAAACTATTGTCCTACCAGGAAAACTGCATTACTGAACAACAGTTTGCCATTTTCCCAGAAACTTCTGAACAAAGGATTATCTGCAAGAATAATAACGGCTCCGTTACCTATCTCTTTCACGCCAAACAACAGCCCGTCTTTCAACTGCTGACGGGTAGATGCGCCCACAAAACCGGTGAGATAACTGTCTTTCTTTAACACGCCCACATTCCAGCCACCACTCTCAATAAACTCATATAAATGGGCATCCTGTTTCAGCGTGTAATACAAAGCAGGATAGCCAAAAGCCAGCGGATGTGTAGTATCCAGCTGCACTTTATAAATGGCGCCGGGAATAAACTGTTTAATGCTTTCGCGCTCCCTGTTGGCGTAAGGTTTCACCGCATCATACGGATGGGCCGCTGCCGCTTTCTCTTTGGCGTCTTTATCTTTCTCCTCTTCTTTCTTCAGTTTAATACCCCATTCGGCGCCCGCTACCTGTGCTGCCGCACCTTCCAGTGCAATCAGTTTTCCACCGTTATTCACCCACTCTTTCAGCTTGTCGGTAGCTGCTTTGTCGTCAAACATTTTATAATCACCATCTGCTAAAATCAATACATCTGTCCGGTCCCAGTTAATATCATCCACATTTCGTTCATCCACTACCGTTACGGGGAAGTCAAGCTGTTGTTCAAAGAAATGCCAGATCTCTCCCATGCCCAGTGAAGAGATGCCTCTTCCCGCCAGCAGGGTTACTTCCGGCTTGCGGATAAAGCGGATCTTATCGGAGCCAAAGTCCATTCCTTTATCCACAAAACCGGTGGCCACTGCTTCCAGTGAAATTTTAAAGTGATTGGCCTGCATGGTAATGAACCGGTCGAACTGATCCCCTTTGGCAGTATTGCCCGAGCGGGTAATGATAAGCGTGCCTGCCGGGAAATCCTTTCCCCCGGCGGTGAACGGCGTTTCTGTAAAGCGTACTTTAATATCGTTTTGCAGTAATGCCGACAGGAATTTCACATCGCGTACACTGTTCCACTTAGCCAGGTAAGCGTATGGTTGCTGTATCGATAACGTCGTGTTGTTACGCGCGGCCGGTACATCTGCAGCTGGTGTTAACGGCTGCTTCACCGCATAGGAAGTTAGTCCGTAAGCATAAGGCAGCGCCCATGCAGTAATATCATAAGTAACTGAATCTGTTAAGTGCGATACCGGTTCAAACAATACCCGCAGCATATTGGAATGTGGCTGGTAGGCGTTGATCACCAGGTCTTCTTTATCGATGGTAAACGTTTCTGTTTTACCCGTAAAATAATTGAACCCGCTGGCGCTGCCGGCATTGGCGCCAAAGCCAAACGCGATATTATTTTTACGCAGCAGTTCTGCCAGCGTATTGAGCTTTTCCGTATTGCCGCCGGCTTTCACCACATACGATTTATACCCGCCCTGTGGCGTTTTCTGTGCTGCTTCAAAATACTTTTTGTATTCGCTGATGATCTTTTCTGCCTGTTGGGACGCCACTTCCACGGTAGACATGCTGGTGGTGAAATGATGCGCAATACGGTCGGTGAGTGTAAGCGTATCGCCATCCTTTTTCAGTACTGCTACGCCTGCCCTTCCGCTGCCACCCTGTTCGTATGTCATACCAATAGCGCCGTTGTACATAGGATAGGTATCGCCATAGCTGGGATAGAACAAATCGAAGCGTTCCTTTGTAAAATACAACCAGCCCTGCTGATCGAAGTACTTCGCATTGTTCCTGCCGATAAGCACCTGCAACTGGCGCTGCCAGGGCGTAATGGCGTCATGAAAAGGTTCTGCCGCAGGCGCAAAATAATAAGGCGCCTCTATTTCCTGCTCATGAAAATCCACATGCAGCTGTGGCATCCACTGGTTGTACTTCGCCACCCGCTGCTGCGATTCCTTTTGTGTTTGCCAGGCCCAGTCGCGGTTCAGATCAAAGTAATAATGATTAGCCCTTCCGCCCGGCCAGGGTTCATTATGCTCCCTCGACCAGCGGTTTACATTGGGTGTAACGCTGCGGGTGTTGTTATAGAAATTCACGTATCTTTCGCGGCCGTCGGGGTTAAGGCAGGGATCAATGATCACTATTGTATTCTTCAGCCATTGCTGCGTTTGTGCATTCCCGTTATTCACCAGTTCATACAATGCTTTCATAGCTGCTTCTGTGGAAACAGCCTCATTGCCATGCACGTTATAGCTTAACCATACAATTACCGGCTGGTTACCGGTGTTGCCGCCTTTTGCGTTAGACATGTCCAGGCTGTGCTGCCGGATTTCATCCAGCCGGCCTATATTTTCAGGAGAAGCAACAATAGCCATCACCAGCGGCCTGCCTTCATAGGTGGTACCATACTGTTCCAGCTTTACGTTCTTCGCCGTAGCTGCTACCTGTTTGAAGTAATCTACCACCTTATAATGTGGCGTAAACTGGGTTCCCAGGGGATAACCGAGAAACTGACCGGGTGTTGGCAGCTGGGCATCCGCGAAAAAAGCGCCCAGTATAACAACGGCCATTAGAACAAATCTGCGCATAGAAAGCCTGCAATTATTGAATACTGTAAGTTAGGAATTGTTTTCCGGTGATAATTATTAACACCACTTAAATTATTAAATTTCCTATAATTCCCCGCATATCGTTAATTTCGATCCAAACAGATACCCATGCGTTTCCTTATCATGCTGGGGATGACGGTATGCACTTTACATACCGCCTGTGCCCAGCAAATAACAGATGAACTACATCCTTACGATTATAGTATTGAGAAAGATATTAAAGTGCTGCACGGAGCGGTAGTATCTGCACATCCATTGGCCAGCCGTGTAGGCGCCATTGTGCTGCAACAGGGCGGCAACGCGGTGGATGCGGCAATAGCCACACAGCTCGCGCTGGCAGTGGTATATCCCGGCGCCGGCAACATCGGCGGAGGAGGCTTCCTGGTAGGCCATCTCAAAAATGGCAGGAACATCGCCATCGATTACCGGGAAACAGCCCCGGCAAAAGCGCACCGGGATATGTACCTCGACTCCCTCGGTAATCCAATCACACAGCTAAGTCTTGATGGCCACCTCGCAGCAGGCGTCCCCGGCACTGTTGCCGGATTATTTGCTGCCATGAAATACGCCAAACTGCCTTTTGCAAAACTCATAGCACCTGCTATCCGCCTGGCAGAGAAAGGGTTTGTGATCACCGAAGCAGAAGCCAATGGACTCAACCACGCAAGAGCCGATTTTGAAAGACTGAACACCAGCAAAACCGCCTTTGTAAGAGAACAACCCTGGAAAGCCGGCGATACACTGGTACAAAAAGAACTGGCACATACCCTCACGCTTATACGAAATAAAGGAGCCGCAGGATTTTACCAGGGGGAAACCGCCGCCAGCATTGTAGCAGAAATGAAACGTGGTAACGGCATCATGACCCTGCAGGATCTCAAAAACTATAAAGCAAAAGAAAGAACAGCCGTAGCATTTAACTATAAAGGCTATACGATTGTAACCATGCCCCTGCCTTCCAGCGGTGGCATCTGCCTGCAACAGCTGATGGGTATGGTGGAAAACTATCCCGTTTCGCAATGGGGATTCCAGTCGCCACAGGCAGTTCAGCTGATGGTGGAAGCTGAAAGACGCGCTTATGCCGACCGCGCCCAGTTTCTCGGCGACCCCGATTTTGTGAAGGTGCCTGTCTCCCAACTCACCAACAAAAAATACCTGGCCACCCGCATGCAGGACTTTACGCCCGGCAAAGCAGGTTCCAGCGAACACACCAAAGCAGGCGTGCTTCCTGAAAGCGAAGAAACCACACATCTCAGTATCATCGATGCCGATGGCAATGCTGTAGCCGTAACCACTACCCTCAATGGTCACTTTGGCAGCAGAACAGTAGTGGGCAAAGCAGGCTTTCTGCTCAACAACGAAATGGACGACTTCAGTGTAAAACCCGGCGTACCTAATATGTACGGACTGGTAGGCACCGAAGCCAACGCCATCGCACCGGCCAAACGTATGCTCAGCTCCATGACGCCCACCCTTGTTTTACAAAAGGACGACGTGTTGTATTCCCTGGGTACCCCCGGCGGCTCTACTATTATCACTTCCGTTTTTCAAACGTTGATGAATACACTGGAATTCGGACTCACTCCATCAGAGGCTATCAACAAACCTAAATTCCATCACCAGTGGCTGCCGGATGAAATTGCCGTGGAAAATGATTTCCCCGACACCACCATCCAGGCGCTGGAAGGAATGGGTTATAAAGTAGTGAAACGCGGCCCTATCGGTCGTACTGAAATTATTAAAAGAGCGCCTGAAAGCCGCTACCTGGAAGCTTCCGGTGATAAACGCGGCGACGACAGCGCAGCAGGATATTAACTTAAAAATATTGACATGTCTATTCAGTCTATCTATTTACAAAGCGTACTAAAACGGCTGGAAATACACCGGGAACTGGGTCTTAAAACCATCCAGCGGCTCAATAAAGACCAGCTGAACTGGCAACCGGACGGAGAGCCGAACAGCATTGCCATGATCGTCAAACACCTGCATGGCAATATGTTGTCGCGCTGGACTGATTTCCTCACCACCGATGGAGAGAAACCCGGCCGCAACCGCGACCTCGAATTTGAGGAAAGCGCTCTTACCCAGGAACAGCTCCTGCAACGCTGGGATGAAGGCTGGAACTGTATGCTGCTGGCCATCCGCAGCCTGCAGGAAACAGACCTGGACAGGACCGTATTTATCCGCAACGAGCCTCACATCGTGATAGATGCCATAAACCGGCAGCTGGCGCATGTGCCTTACCATGTAGGACAAATCGTATACATCGGGAAAATGATCCTGAAAGATAAATGGGAAAGCCTGTCCATCCCCAAAGGTGGATCTGCCGCTTACAATAAAGAAAAAACAAGGAACTGATCATTCATGAAAATACGTCATCTACTTACCGCTATCGCGGTGTTACCCCTGATCACCGCCTGTCAGGGTAAAAAGAACAATGAACTGCTGATGAATAAAAAGTGGCGGGTATACGATGTAAAAATTCCACCGGAGTCGCCCATCAGCAACACGCAATACATACAGGCGCAGGATCTTAAAAAAGGTTATTACCGGGATGCTTATTACCAGTTCCTGGATAATAATGTTTTTGTGGCTACTATTGCCGGCCGGTCGGATACCGGTAAATACTTTATCCTCAGCAATGGCGCCATGATTTCTGTTACCGCGAAGAACGGCGACCGTAAAGTGGAAAACCTCGTAACCGTTACCAGGCTTACCGAAGATTATTTCGACATGCAGGTAACATCTACCGATTTCCAGTTTATCTTATGTACCAAGAAAGATTAACGGCTATGTTACATACAGATTATACACCCGGAAGAACAGTTACACAGGACGGCCGCAGCTGCCTGTTTTTTTCCGGGTTTGCCTACCTGGGGCTGCACCAGTTGCCTGCCTTCAAGCACCTCCTTACGCAGGGGATTGAAAAGTACGGCGCCCTGTTTCCTTCCTCCAGGTCGGCTAACTTACGTTTATCCATATACGAAGAAATAGAACATGCGCTGAGTAGCCATTTGCAACAGCAATCAGCGGCCGTTTTTTCCTCCGGGTACCAGGCATCACAGGCAGCGGCACAATACGCCACCAGCGGTAAACAGCCCCTGTATGCACCGGATGCACACCCATCGTTGTGGCATCAGCAACCGGAGCTGCCGGTCATGAGCCGGGAGGAATGGATTGCTCAAACCATCGAAAAAGTAAACACGCACCCGGATCATCACTTTGTGATTATCACCGACACCGTGAACCCGCTTACCGCCACCATCCACCCTTTTCACTGGTTGCAGGAATTGCAGCGTAAGGTATTGGTGCTGGCAGATGACTCCCACGGGATCGGTATATTAGGCCCTGCCGGGCAGGGGGCTATCCATTTTTTACCGCAAACACCATTTGTAAGATACCTGCTCACCGCTTCACTGGCAAAGGCATACAGCGTTTCCGGCGGGGTTGTTGCCGGGCATGCAGCAGATATTATGGCAATAAAAAGGCTGCCTCTCTTTTCCGCCAGCACGCCTATGATGCCGGCCCACGCCTACGCCTGGCTGCAATCGGGGGAACTGATAGCCAAAATGCACCGGTCGTTACAGCAAAACATTGCTTATCTCCTTCATCTTACGGCCAATACTGCTGTGCATAACCCGCATGGCCTGCCCATGTTCATCCTGCCACCTGGTGAGGCATTGGTGCAATACCTGCAGGACCGGGACGTGATCATTTCCAGCTTTCCTTATCCGCAGCCGCATAGCCCGGTAATCAACAGGGCCGTGGTGTCGGCACTGCATCTGCAGGAAGATATGACAACGCTGCACCGGTTCCTCGGGGAGTTTGGCATTACAAAACCATAATGTATTGGAAGATAGATAGCCCTTACTTTGCAGTTGCCTTTCACTTGCTTTGGAGATACTTAGCACATGCCTTTGACATGGAGTTAATGTGGAGGTGACGTGGAGGTGATGTGGACTTGATCGGTAAACTATTGGGGATCAATGCTTTGCAAGGGGTTTTTCCGTGCTACTTCTGCGAACTCCAAAAATGAAGATGTTGGATATCAATGTTTTATACACATATCAAAAATAAGCCTGATCAGCGGAAATACCAAATAAAAACGGGGCTGCATCATTACTGTTGATGCAACCCCGTTTTATGTATGTTTCACTACAATTCTTACGGTGTAACCTTTACTGTTTTAGGCATTCTCAGCTCCACTACATATGTTCCTGCTTTCATCAGGCGGAAGGCAAACAGCGGATTCACGCTACCGATTTTGCTCGATAAATTTTTATCTACCGATACAAAAGCAGAAGGAATACGGTAATACATCAGGTAGTTCCAGTTGGTACCGCCATTGGAGTAGCGGCTCAATGGGAACGGTGCGATCTCAAAGTTACAGATCATAGCTGTATCGGTATATTCAATCGGATGGAACCTGGCGTAGTTCTCAAAAATAGGACGGTCGCCGCGTTTAATGATCTCTCCTTTTTTCGGATTGAAAGTCTTACCATCTTTATCTGTTATTTTCAGGATAACAGAAGCGCCGCTTTCACTGACCCTGGTAATTGTCATTACCGGTGCGCCCATTGGTACGGTAGGAGAACCATCGTCCGGGAAGAAGTTACAGTTGGCAGTTGTTTCGGTAACCAATGGCGGATCAATAGTAGTGAGTGTACCAATATTCTTATACACTTTGGAACCGGCCACATTGGATACTTCTACATCATACTCGTAGGTAACGCCCAGCGGTAAGCTATCGGTAGCGCCGTTAAATACAAACTGACCACTGGCCAGGAATACATAAGGCTGCATCTTTTTCAGTTCCCGCTTTTTATTCACCAGCTCTATGGTAGTGTCTTTGGCAGGATCTACCGCTGCCGTATATACGTAAACGGGATATTCTTTATAAAATTCGTCCGCATGTTTTTTGTTATCGGCTCTCCTGATATCCAGCAGCTTCACGGTCATGGGCTGGGTGGTACCATCTGCAAGAATAGCGTTTGTTTTCTGGAAAGCGTTACCCCGCTGTACTTTTATCGGGGTATCCGGTACGTACAGGCCATCGCTCAGAAAGCCTTCTTCAATCTTTTTACATCCGGCAATCAGTAGTCCGAGCAGAACAGCGGATGTGAGCAGTTTTATCCCTTTATATTTATACAACATACTTTTTAGTTTAATGGTGATGACTATTTCCAATAGAACACGTGGTTGTTTTGCAGTACATGCAATACACCTGTTTTGGTAATGATACCGGTTGTTTGCAAGGTATACTGCATATCCCTGTCTTCTTCCGGATAGTCATCCGGGCGTGGGTCCGGATCGAGGCCATTAATCACTTTGGTTAACGCCATAAACCTTACACCTGCCGAGAAAATGTCGTCGTAACCACCGCTTTTAATCAGCTTGAAAGCGAAGTCTTCGTTCACTTTATTTTTATATATCTGTGATTCCAGCGAAAGATCTGCGCGTACAATTTTACCTGTGAAGATATAAGCCAGCAGGGAGTCGCGCAGCTCAGGCGCTTTGAGGCTGTCGATGGTATATTTGATATTTTCATCGTTCTCTTCAATCTGCAACAGTCTTGTGCGCACAGCGAGGAACTGCTTGATAGAGTAATCCGTAGGCGCTACAAAAGTAACATCACTATTAACCGTTTCTTTCAGGCCGGCCTTGTCTATCAGCAGGATCAGCGTATCGAAATTAGGATTGGCTTTCAGGTAATCGTAGGTGGTAAGATCTGTATGATCGTTGGTAGGACTACCGCCCAGGAAATGATCATCTTTCTTACAGGCAGCGAACAACAGGGTAACCAGTAAGATGCCCCATCCTGCTTTTGTGGTAAATATTTTTAGTTTGTTCATGTCAGTACATTTAAAATTTCAAGATGCTATTTCACTTTACCCAGCCAGTATTCATTTTGTGTGAGCACGCTGTTGTTGAGGAACAGTACACGTCCTACCGGCCATTTCCAGCCACCGGCGTCAAAGCGGTCCTGCGGAAAACCAGGAGCAGCGTTCACGTTGCCGTTCATGAGCATACCGGTGCGTACGAGGTCGTACCAGCGTTGTCCTTCTGCATATAATTCACGGGAGCGTTCCAGGAATGCTTCTTCTTTAATATCGGTCACATCTTCAGGCAGAATTGGTTCCGCATGTGAGCGGGCTCTTACCCTGTTGATGTCCTGCAGTGCAGCGCCTACATTTCCCTGGTCGGCGCGGGCTTCTGCACGCAACAGCAACAGGTCAGCATACCGCATCAGGATGATGTTGGCATCTACGGAAGCATCGGTGAAGTTGCCGGGATTACGGTAGTTGATGTTTTCCCGGTTAGGGCCTGCAAACTTGCAGATCATCACATCGTACTGACCAAACGCATCCAGGTTGGTGAAGTAATAGTGGCGGCGTACATCGGTGCCGGCTTCATCATACAGCATATTGATCAGGTCAATATTCGGGGCATCTACCTTCCCATCTTTATTACTGATAAAAGGTGTTTTCAGGATGCTATAATAAAATCCTTTTTCTACCTGCTGTTCGCCATTCGCTACCTGCATATTGATTTCGAATATGCCTTCCATTGATTTTCCGTGGAAGATTTTTGGATACATATCGGCTGTGAGTAACTGGTACTGACCGCTTTGTTCAACCGAATCTACGGCTGCAATGGCATTGGTTACATCGGATGCTACCTGTCCTTTATTCAGGAAGTTTCTCCACATGTAGGCGTGCGCCAGTAAGCCAAATGCAGCGCCCCTGTTAGCTCTTACCGCTCTTTCGCTCCCGCTTTTATATTCCCACGGCAACAGGCTGATAGCTTTCTTCAAATCAGCTATACAGGTATCCAGGATGAGCTTCTCATTGGTTCTCGGAATGTTCTCTGCTCCTACTGGATTAGGATCATACTTCATCACCAGCGGCACATCGCCCCAGATACGCACCATATAGAAATAACTGAAGGCGCGCAGAAAGTAAGCTTCTCCGAGGAAACGGTTACGGGTGCGGGTAGCCTGATCCGTGAATTGTGCATCCGGAATATTGGGAATATTATGCAGCATAATATTCGCCTGCGTGATCACTTTATAGTAGGGCGACCAGTCGTGATACTTATCCAGGTAAGATCCCAGGAAATCTGCGGTATTCATGCCATCTCCTCCTTTCACCAGGAACCTTACATCGTATACGTCGTAATCGTTAAATTCATACGCGGGTAAGGAACCATATGCAAAATGCGACATGTTCTGATCCCAGTCTGTATTGGATGTTAAAGCCCTGCGCAATAACGCATAGCCGCCGGCTACACCTTGTTCTGCATCCCGCTGGTTTTGCCAGAAAACGGAGTTATAGGGAGAATTGATGGGCTCCTGATCCAGCAGCTTCTTACAGGACACGAAAGGCGACAACAGCAGTCCTGCAGCTATTACCGTGAATATATTTTTCAGACAATTCATATCTTCTTCTTTTTAAAAATTAAAAACCAACATTTACACCGAGGGTGAACTTACGTGGTATCGGGTAGCCGCCACCGGTGTAAGTACCTTTTTCATCCACTGCTTCCGCATCCGGAACGCTTGATTTCTGGAACATCTTTACATTGTCTACCACCCCGTAGATCTGGAGTTTGCTCAGCTTTGCACGTTCCAGGAACTTAGGACTGAACTGGTACGCCAGGTTCAGGTATTTGATACGCAGGTAGGAACCATTTTCTACAAATGCAGAAGAGAAAGGAAGGAACTGGTAGTAATATTTCTCGCTGTAAGGAATCACTTCTGAATACTTACTGTTATCGCCTTCTTTATGCCAGCTGTCGATAGTAGAAGGATCTATAGCTGCAATGGTTGCATAGCTGTTGGTTAAACCGGTAAGCCTGTCGGACATGTATTTGTTATAGATATCACGTTTAAGGGTAAACGTCAGATATACCTGCATGCTCCAGGGTCCGTAAGAGAACACGTTGGTGAAACCGCCGGTACACGCGGGGTTAGGATTACCGCTGCGCACCTTATCATTCCAGTCCCAAACATCATAGTCGCCGTTCTGATCTTCCCAGATAAAGTCGCCTGCCTGCACGGTATGGTTACCGCCCCAGTAGGTAAGCTTTTCACCGGTGTAAGGGTTAAAAGGAATATCTTTTTCACTGGCGTATACTCCTTTGTTTTTGATCAGGTAAAATTCATTGATAGCGCGTCCTTTGGTCAATACATAGGTCATACCGGTGTTGTTGTCCGGTACCATCAGATCACGGTTATCATTGGGTAATTTAACAATCTGGTTTTTGATGAAAGACAATATCAGGGTAGAACTCCACTGGAACTTAGTGGTGGGCGGTGTAATACGACCCTGCACTGTGAATTCCACGCCGGTGTTGCGTACATCTACCGCGTTGGTATTTACCTTATCATACCCGGAAGTGGAAGGCAGCAGCAGGTTAAACAACAACTTGGAAGTACCCCTGTTGAACGCATCGGCAGTTACATTCAATCTTCCGCCAAAGAAACTTGCATCCACACCGATGTTGGATTGAATGGCCTGTTCCCAGGTTAATCCGTCCTGTGCCACACCATCTGAGAAGTTAGGCGTTACCGCATTCACACCATTGTAGGTGCCGCCGGTAGATCCGCCATAGGTACCCTGGTTGATGCTGTAAGTATTATACTGGAGGTAATATTGTTTTGGTAAACTTCCTGTTACACCATAGCTTCCACGGATCTTGAAATACTCCACCCACTTTTTGAAAGGGGCCATAAATGGTTCGTCTGAAATATTCCAGCCACCGGATACAGAGGGGAAGTAGCCCCATCTGCTGTTACGGCCAAAGCGGGAAGAAGCATCTGCACGATAGGCAAATGACAACAGGTACTTTTCTTTATAGTTATAATTCACACGGGAGAAAAAGGACAGCATGCCGGACGACTGGTAATCAGACCCGGAAACGAGGTTGCCATATGCGTCTCTGTACATCATATAGCTGAGGTTATAGCCCTGTACCACTTTCACGTTGTCGTTACTCAGCGCGCCGCTGCCGATACCGGTAAATTCATTCCGGATATTGTTGATGGTGTTACCCAGCAGCACGTTTAAGTGATGGTCTTTATTGATGATGTCGGAAGTATAGCTCAGCGTGTTATCGAGGTTCGCATTTTCAAAGCGCGATTTACCACTTTGTGCATAAGACAACCCGGCGGTGTTCAGCTCTCCGGGACGGAAAATGTCGCGGGTATTGATGCTGGACTGGATAGATCCGATGGAAGCAAAGCGCAGCTTTTTAGTGATATCGTAGTTTACGGTAAGACTGGCAGTGATATCATCGTTGATGTTTTTATCACGACCGGATTCCAGGTCGCCGGTAAAATTTTTGCGATCGATATCCGAGATATTAAACAGGGAAGAAAGATACTGGCCGCCTATTAACGGGATGGTATTTTCTCCGGGGAATACGCCACGGCCGCGGGATCTGTCGCCACGGCTCAAACGGAACAGCGAGGATACATTCAGGCGGGACGACATTTTCACGCCCATTGCGGCGGAAACGGTATAACGCTTAAAACCGGTACCACGGATCGTTCCATCTTCATTGTAGTAGTTGCCGCTCACGCGGTAGTTGGTGTTTTCTGATGCGCCGGAAACAGACAGGTCATAGTTCTGGATGATACCGTTCTGGTAGAAGAGATCCTGCCAGTCGACCGCTCCGCTGAAAGCGGGGTTCAGGCTATCTGTGAGCATCATAGGGATACCGTTCACTTTCTGCTGATCAGTAAGGTACTTTTGCAGGTAGTCCATTTTGAACCATCTTTCTTCAGCGCCGCCATATACTGTTTCAAACTTTGGTTTCTGGATCATACCGGCGTAGGTGGAAAAGTTCACCTGTGGTTTACCCTGTTTACCACGTTTGGTTTTCACGATTACCACGCCGTTAGCACCGCGGGAGCCGTAAATAGCTGCTGCCGATGCATCTTTCAGGATGTCGATCGATTCAATATCGTTGGGATTCAGCCCGGCAATGTAGTTGGTACCGGTGTTGTCAAATGCGGCGGCATCGTCCAGTGACACCGGGATGTCGTCGATCACAAACAGCGGGGAGCTGAGGGTGCGGGCGGCGCTGGCATCGCGGCTGATAGAGGTGTTTCCCCTTACCACGAAAGAGCCTCTTACACCAGGTTCACCGGTGAAGTTCTGCACGTTCAAGCCGGCTGCACGGCCTTGCAGGAGCTGGTCGAAGCTGGGAGAAGGCAGGTTTTCGATGTCCTTGCCTTTCACGCTGGAAACCGCTGCTGTTACCGTTTTACGCCGTACTTCCTGGTAGCCGATTACCACCACATCTTTCAGGCTTTTGGCATCCGGCTTCAGCGAAATGGAGTAAGATGCTTTCCCCGACAACACCACTGTTTGCGTTTCAAAACCTATAAATGAAATGGAAAGTTTGTTGGAATTGCCTTTCAGGGTAAGCGTAAACTGGCCTTCGGGGCTGGTGGCCGCCCCATTATTGGTACCTACTTCTTTTACAGATACACCGGGTAATACCCCTCCTTTATCATCTGTAACAGTACCTGAAATTTTTCGCTCCTGGGCCCATGCGTGCAGGCATAGGAATCCCATTAGCGCTAGTAGTAGCAACTTTTTGTGCATAGATTCTGGTTTATTGAATTATTCTGGAATTATCAGACTGGTTGACTGAATGTTTACGGAATTTTGTTCACTGGTGAAATAATCGTTGTTACTGTTATTGGAACGGGTGAATTACAATTGTTGCTGGTATACTATAATTTGGCTGAATAAATCTGGTTACTTAAATGTTTGTTCACTGAAATGCTACATTGTTCATTAATTGCTCACTCGTACTTTCATTGTTCTGGAAGGAAATTTAGAAATGTTAAAGTTTTCCTAATAGGCCGGAAAGAATTAGTGACACTATTATGACGGAGATTTTCACGCGGTGAGAAATAGCTATATATCCCCATAAAGTATTGATAATTAGATTTAAAGAAGATAGGTGCATTTATTCTTTCATCTTTATAAGATAAAATACTATTATCAAATAAGAATATAATACCACAATAAAAAAGAAGGTCCGACAATTTCATGATAAACTCAACGGGCCGTTTTTTCCGGGTGTACAAGGGACCGGTACACACTCACTGGCACCTATATACGAAATCACTGGTCAGCATACTTTGCCGGTTAAACCGGAAATCCATCTTATTTATCTGCTAAATGGCATTGACTGCCAACTATTAATTATTTTTGCCGGATAAACTTTGCCGCCTGAAAAAAGTACGGAAAATATTATCTGTCGTGTTACTGTGTTTGTTAGGCCTTGTCATTCTGATCGGAATACTGGTAAACATCCCCGTGGTGCAGAACTTCCTTGTGCATGAAGTGACCAGCCGCTTGTCGCAGCAGCTTAAAACCCGCGTGGAAATAGACCACGTGAGCTTCCGGCTGTTCAACAGTATGCAGCTGGAAGGCGCGCTTATTGAAGACCAGCACAAAGACACGCTGCTGTACGCAGGCAAGCTACAGGTGCGCATCACCGACTGGTTCTTTTTCCAGGACAAGCCCATTATCAAATTCATCGGGCTGGAAAATGCGCAGGTAAACCTGCTGCGTACCCGCAAAGATTCCGTGTGGAACTACCATTTTCTCGAAGAAGCATTTAGCTCTTCCAAACCGGATACCAGCACCCAGCCTTCCGGCGGTATTTCCCTGGACCTGAAAAAGATTGATCTTAAAAACATCCGGCTCAACCAGGTGGATGCCTGGGTGGGTGAAGATATGCGGGCATCTGCCAAACGTATTTATCTCGATGCCAAAAACCTCGATCTCCAGAAACATAACATCGATATACAGGAACTTACCCTCACTAATCCCAATTTCATTATCAGCAGCTACGCTGCCTCTCCCCTGCGCCGCCGCCGGAAACCCAGTCCGGACCACCCCGTACCCGATACCGGGCAACTGCAGCAGCTGCGTTGGAACAATGATAACTGGAAGCTGGTGGTGAAAGAACTCAATATCAAAAACGGCATCTTCGGTGTGGATAACCCCGACGACAGCACGAAAATAGAACCCGGCTATTTTGCGCCGAATCATATCCGCTTCAATGAAATCAATCTCTCCCTCACCAATACCAGCCTGGTAAAAGATAGTGTGATCGGGGATCTGACCCTGCGCACCAAAGAGCGGAGCGGCTTTGAAGTGAAAAAATTAACCAGCCGGTTTAAAATGTCGCCCGTGGAGATGGAGTTTTCACAGCTCGACCTCGAAACCAACCGCAGTCATATCGGCGACTACTACACCATGCAATACAGCGACATCAGCGATATGAGCGATTATATCAATGATGTGTTCATGCAGGCCCGGTTCAAAAACTGTAAACTATCTTCAGACGATATCGCCTTTTTTGCACCGCCCCTTTCTACCTGGAAAAAAGAAATTACGCTGAGCGGTAAGGCCAGGGGCCCTGTCAGCAACCTGAAAGCATCTGAAATAGATCTTACTGCCGGTACTACCACCCGTCTTAAAGGCAGCCTGGAAATGCGCGGACTGCCGGATATCTATGAAACATTTATCGATTTTCATACAGAAGAACTGGTTACTACGGGCAATGACGTGATGCAGATCATGCCCATTGTAAAAGATATTGTGAGCACAGTGCGTATCGACCGCCTTTCTTCCATCCGCTTCCAGGGAAGCTATACCGGGTTCATCAACGACTTTGTGGCCTATGGCCAGTTCCAGACCAATCTTGGTAAACTGAACTCCGATCTTAACTTTAAAACCAGCCGCGATATCCCCGTTTACTCCGGGAGTTTAAAAGCCACCAACTTTGATATTGGCAGCCTTTTTAATAATGCCAACCTGTCTACCATTTCGCTAGATGCCAAAGTAGACGGCGCCGGCTTTAACTTTAAAACGCTGAAAGCTACCGTAGATGCCGATGTGCAGGAAATATCCCTGTTTGGATATAATTACCGGAACATCAAAACAAAGGGGGAAATGAGCCGCAAATTCTTTAATGGCTCGCTCACCGCCAATGATCCCAACCTGGATATGGACTTTGCCGGGACCATTGATTTTAATGCCGCCCTGCCGGAATTTAAGTTTAATTCAGAAATCCGTAAGGGAGATCTGAAAGCCCTGCATATCACAGAAGATTCCGTAACACTGCAGGCCAAACTGGAGCTGAACTTTGTGGGCAGCAACATCGATAACTTCGATGGTACCGCGCGGATGTACGATGTATCTGCATTTAAGGACAACCGCCGCCTGGAATTTGATTCCCTGTATATATCGTCGCACATGGTGGACAACCAGAAGCTGCTCGAATTTACCGGCAGTGAAATAGACGGTTTTGTAAAAGGACAATACAGTTTCCTCCAGCTGCCGGATGCTTTTCACCTGCTGCTGTATAAATATTACCCCAGCTATTTCAGTGCACCGCAAAATGCCGTCATCAACCAGAACTTCACCTATGCTATTAATCTCGGTGAAGTGGATAAACTGCTGAGCGGCTTTACCAAACAGTTCTCCGGGTTTGATCACGCTACCGTAACCGGCGCGCTCAATACCATGAATGGCGGTAACCTGGCCTTAAACATCCAGGTACCGGAAGCCGGCTACCTGGGATATCATGTACAGGAATTACAGGTTAAGGGAGATGGCAACTTTAATAAGGTGAACATCAGTGCAAGCATTGGCAAAGTATTATCCGGCAAAAATGTGATCCTCGAAAACCCGGTGATACTGGCCAGTTCAGGGCATGACACCTCTTTTGTAAAAGTGGACCTGGCCGCGGAAGACACCTCATCCCTGGATGGCTTCTATGCGCGGATCATCACGGTAGCGGACGGGCTGAAGATTAATTTCCTCAACAGCGCCTTCACCGTAAATGAACGGCAATGGAATGTTACCCCCGGCAACGAAATATACTGGAGCAAACATTTTCTCACGGTAAAAAATCTCCGGGTTACCCGCAATGACCAGAGCATTACCGTAGAAACCAATGAATATAATCCCGATGAATCAAAATTCATCGTTACACTTAAAAACCTGAACCTGGCAGATGTAATTCCTTCCCAGCTGATTTCCACACGGGTGGAGGGTATTACGGATGGCACCATTAATATTGCAGATCCTACCGCAAACCTCGACATCAATACCGCGCTGAGAACACGGGAGCTGCGTATCGATAACGACTCCATCGGCATTTTAAATATAGATGGCACCTATCATCATCTTACCGGCGACGCCACCTTTAATATACAATCTGATAACGAAGGAAAGGCTTTCCTGGCACAGGGCAAAGTGGGATTAACCGCGGCCAACAACGGGATTGATGCCAGCGTGAAGCTCAATGGCACCTCTGTGAGCCTGTTGAATAAGTATCTCGCCGGCTATGTATCCAATCTCACCGGCGCGGTAACCGGCACCTTAAATGTAAGCGGCACCACGCGGGTGCCTTCCGTTAAAGGCGCGCTCACCCTCGATACCGTAGGTGTTACCGTAGATTACCTGGGCACCCACTACCGCATTCCGAAACTGAATGTGAACATAGATGACAACCTGATTGAATTCGGCAACTTTACGCTGGTAGATAAATACAATACCAAAGGCACTGCCAGCGGGTATATCAGTCATGATCACTTCGACAAGCTCAACTTCGACTTTGATGTTACCGGCCGCGGATTCCTGTTCCTGAATACCAGCGCCACCGATAACGACCTGTTTTACGGAGATGTGCTGGCCGATGGTAAAGTATACTTCTCCGGTCCGCTGAACGATATGCAGATGCACATCCTGGCCCGCCCGATTAAAGGCACGCACTTCTATCTCCCTATGTCCGACAGCAAGGATATCGGGAAGTACGATTACATCACATTCAAAAGCTACGGTACCGAGATTGTTGAAAAGAAGAAGAAAAAAGACAATACCAAACTCACCGTGAAGCTGGACATCGCCGCCAATCCTGATGCACAGATCGATGTGATCCTGGACGCCACCACCGGCGATATTATTTCCGCCAACGGTACCGGTAACCTGCAGATCACGGTGAATACAGAAGGCGATTTCACCATGTTTGGTAACTACGAGATTAATAACGGTTCCTATAACTTCAATTTCCAGCGGCTCACCAGCTGGAAGTTCGACATAGAAAAGAACAGTACCATTACCTGGAACGGTGATCCGTCGGAAGCGCGGGTAAACATCATGGCGAAGTACTCCCTGCCAAAGGTAAGCCTGTATAACCTGGTAGGCCAGGGTACCAATGTGAGCACCGATAAACTGGCTACGCGCACCGAAAAAGTGGATGTGCTGATCAACCTGCGTGGCGCCCTGCTGAAACCGGATATTACTTACTCCATTGAGTTGCCTGAAGTGGGCAGCCTGGCTTATGAAAGTGGTGTAGCTGCCCATCTGAAAGAGATCAACAATGACCAGAACAAGGCGTTGTTCCAGGTGTGGGGGTTGCTGTTTTCCAACCAGTTCCTGCCGGATGATGCCACTACTACCGCTGCTGCCAATGTGGGCATTACCGGTAAAAACAGTGTGGGACAAGCCTTATCCGCCCAGGCGCAGGCCATTCTCAATAACATCACCGGGGCGTTGCTGAAAGGAAGTGGAATCGGGGTGAATGTGAACTACCGCGCGTACAATGTGGGCGGACCACAGGACAACTCCTCGGTAGACCGTAACCAGGTGAGCGCCGGTATTACCAGCAATTTGTTTAATAACCGTTTCCGTTTATATGCCGGTGGTGATTACGACTGGGGTAAAACGGCTACTTCCGCCAATACCAACCGTTTTGCCGGCGACTTCCGCATTGAATACCTGCTTACGCCGGATGGCCGTTTCCGTATCAATGCCTTCAGTAAAACGGATTATGATGTGTATAACCTCAACAACCGTACAAAATCCGGTGTGGGCATTTCCTATATCAGGGAATACAACCGTTTCAGCGAGCTGTTTAACGACAGGCGGCGCAGACGTACACCATTACTGGATTCCCTCCGCCGTGCAGCGATGCTGAAACAGGAGCAGGATGATTCTTCCCGCATTAAAGCAGATACTACTAATATTGAATAAACAACAAAGGGAACAACAACTGCTGTTAAACAGTGTTACTCCCCGGTGTGGTTTACTTTGCAGGAATGGGTTCATTCCTTACTATACGCGTTCCCAATGATGACTGTCGGTTTATCCTTTCAGGATATCATGTCCCAATTTGTCGCGTTTGGTTTTAAGATAATTCTCGTTGTGCGGGTTGGGATGAATTTCTATGGGCACATTTTCAACAACTTCCAGGCCATAACCACTTAAACCGGCGCGTTTGCGGGGGTTGTTGGTGATGAGGCGGAGTTTGCAGATACCGAGATGGCGGAGGATCTGTGCGCCTACGCCGTAGTCGCGTTCATCCATTTTAAAGCCCAGTTCCAGGTTGGCTTCTACGGTGTCCATGCCTTCTTCCTGCAGCTTATAGGCTTTCAGTTTGTTCATAAGACCGATACCTCTTCCTTCCTGGTTCATATATAATATAAGGCCTTTCCCTTCTTTTTCCACCATTTGCATGGCGGCGTGCAGTTGTTCGCCACAGTCGCAACGCAGTGAGTGGAGGATATCCCCTGTTACGCAGGATGAGTGGACCCTTACCAGTACCGGTTCATCTTTTTTCCAGTCGCCTTTTTTCAATGCCATGTGAATTTCACCGGAGTTGATTTGTTTGAAGGCGATGAGTTCAAAGTTGCCGTATTTGGTGGGCATCTGTACTTTCACGCCTTCTTCAATCAGCGTTTCCGTGCTGAGGAGGTAGGCGATCAGGTCTTTTATAGAAATGAGTTTCAGGTTGAATTTGGTGGCAATTTCGCGGAGTTCCGGCAGGCGGGCCATAGATCCGTCTTCATTCATAATTTCCACCAGTACGCCGGCAGGCTCAAACCCTGCAAGGCGGGCCAGGTCGATGGTGGCTTCCGTGTGGCCGGAACGGCGTAAAACGCCGCCGCTTTTGGCTTTCAGCGGAAAGATATGGCCTGGTTTACCCAAATGTTCCGGTTTGGTGGTGGGATCAATCAGCGCCTGTACTGTTTTAGCCCTGTCGTGTGCGGAGATGCCGGTAGTGCAACCGTGTCCGAGCAAGTCTACCGAAACGGTGAAAGGGGTTTGGTGCAGGGCGGTATTATCGCGAACCATGAGATCCAGTCCCAGTTCTTCGCAGCGCTCTTCTACCAGCGGTGCGCAGATGAGCCCACGGCCGTGGGTACTCATAAAGTTGATGATTTCAGGTGTTACGTTACGTGCTGCCGTGATAAAATCACCTTCATTTTCACGGTCCTCGTCGTCTACCACGATCACCAGTTTACCGTTTTTTATATCTTCTATTGCTGCTTCTATTGTATCTAACATATATTATTCCCTCCGGGTCAGTAATGTTGAATTGCGCAAAGTTACAACATATACATGTGAAAAGTTGCCGGTGGAAGTAAGTGCTGTTCTATATGAAAACCATTGGGAAGATGTTAATTATACAGCGTAATTTTAACATATAACAATGATTGCCAATTTAATAGAGGATTTATACACCTGAAACCCGATAAGGTTCACTGTGGTAGCAGATTTTTCTCATTATTAATATCTCATATTTGAGAAATCGTAATTTTCGGGGAAATTCTTGAAAAAACTATTTATTAAGAAGGCTATGGCTAGATGCAATTCAAATTTTGATATGCCACTTGAGATATCCACAGTGTACTTAACAATTTGTTAATTCCGCGTTAAAATTTTCACGGGAAAATTGTTCAACTTTGCGTTTGAAACAACAACTTCTTTGCTTTATGGGGTTTAAAAAACTACTCTTTACATTCTCATTGTTGCTCACCGTGTTTGTAACCTATGCGCAGGTAACTACCAGCAGCATAACCGGTGTTGTAACCGATTCTAAAGGCCAGGGCCTGATCGGGGCCACTGTAAAAGCCACCCACACACCTACTGGAACAATTTATGGCACCACTACCCGCGGCAGTGGTGAATTTACCATCCCTAACGTTCGTGTTGGCGGACCTTACAAGGTGGAAGTTTCATTTATCAGCTATGGAACTGAAACTTACAACGACATTTTCCTCAAACTCGGGGAACCGCTGAAGTTAAATGTATCGCTCTCTGAAGGCTCTACCAGCCTGAAAGAAGTGAGCATTACTGCCAGCAGGGCTATCGCCAAAGGAAACGGCGGTACCGCACTGAACATTTCCCGTACACAGATGGACAATATTCCTACTGTAAACAGAAGTGTACAGGATTTCGTAAGACTGAGCCCGCAGGCATCTGTTTCTACCAATGGTAAAGACGGTTCACCTATGGGTATCTCTTTTGGCGGCCAGAGTAACAAGTACAACCAGTTCGCGGTTGACGGCGCTGTAACTAACGACGTATTCGGCTTATCTGCTTCCGGTACCAACGGTGGCCAGGCAGGCGCCAACCCTATCTCCATAGAAACTATTGATCAGTTACAAATTGTACTGAATCCTTACGACGTTAAACAGAGCGGTTTTACAGGCGGTGGTATCAATGCCATTACCAAAAGCGGAACAAATGATTTTCATGGTTCAGCGTACTTCTACTACCAGGGACAATCCCTCGTAGGTAAAGCCCCGGATTCTACCCGCCAGGGCTACGGCGATTTCACCAATAAAATATTCGGTGCATCACTGGGCGGACCAATTATCAAAAACAAATTGTTCTTCTTTGTAAATGCAGAGAGATCTGTCAGGAATAACCCGGTAGATTTCAACCCTGCAACCGGATCTTCCAACGTTACTGTCGATGAACTGAAAAGTATCTACGACTTTGTTCAGAATAAATATAAAGTAGATCTGGGAAGTTATACGGACCAGGAACGTGATAAACCATCTACTACCCTCTTTGGACGTATCGACTGGAACATCAACGCCGTACATAAACTGACCGTACGTCATAACTACCTGAATGCAAGTGACCTGATCTACAGCCGGACTAACAGTACTGCTGCTTTTGCAAACAACTATTATAAATTCCCTTCAAAAAGTAACTCCAGCGTTATTGAGTTGAACTCCAACTTCTCTAACAGGCTGAGTAATGAACTGAGGATTGGTTATAATAATGTAAAAGACAGAAGAACTTCCCTGGGTCAACCTTTCCCTACTGTTACCATTAATGATAACGGTCGTACCATCAACCTGGGTAGCGAGTTTTCTTCTACTGCCAATGCACTGGATCAGAGTATCTGGACTATCACAGACAACCTGACCATGTATAAAGGTAAACACACCATTACAGTAGGCGCCAATGCTGAAATCTATAAGATCAAAAATACCTTTATCCAGGGTGCTTTCGGTTCTTACACTTATGATTCCATCAGCGGATTTATCAATAACCTGAAACCAAGACAATACCAGATCAACTATAACACCGCAGATTCTACCCTCCGGGATGGTATTGGCTTCAAAGCAGCACAGATCGGTATTTATGCACAGGACGAGTGGAATATCAGGAAAAACTTCACCCTGACTTATGGCGTAAGAATAGACATTCCTATCTTCCCAACCACCCCTCCGGATAACGTAGCATTCTCTAAAGACCCGAACTTTGCAGGTTATTCTACTACCACCATTCCGAAGTCAAGACCACTGATCGCTCCGCGCGTTGGTTTTAACTGGGATGTAACCAACGACGGACTGACTACTATCCGCGGTGGTGTTGGTATTTTTACAGGCCGTGTACCATTTGTATGGATTTCCAACCAGTATGGAAATACCGGTAACGTATATACCAACGTAAGTTTGAGCGGTTCAGGTTTACCTAGCAGTTTCCGTTTCAACTACGACGGCAACAGTCCTTTTTATGGACAGTACTCTGCTGCCAACCTCTCTGCAATGGGTGCTAACGTAGGAAGCAGCCCTTCCAACATTAACCTGTCTGACAAGGATTTCAAATTCCCGCAGATGTTTAAAACCAACCTGGCTATCGAAAGAAGACTGCCATGGGGAATGAGTGCTACTATTGAAGGTAACTTCACCAAAACACTCAACAACGCGATCTGGGAAAACCTGAACGTTATTCCTACCGGTGACAGCGTTTCTTTAGGCGGTGGTGTTAAAAGACCAACCTGGAAAAAGAAAACCACAAACTGGGGTAACCAGATTCTCCTGCTGAAAAACACCAACGAAGGTTATACTTATAACATCTCCGGTGAACTGACCAAACAAACAAGTAACGGTTTGTTCCTGAAAGTTGGCTATTCTTACGGTGATTCTTATTCTGTAAATGATGGTACCTCTTCTACTGCCGGTTCCAACTGGCGTTTTGGACCAAACATCAATGGCCTGAACAACCTGGAAATGGCCCGCTCTAACTACAGCATGGGCAGCCGCGTATTGGCAGTAGCTTCCAAAACCTTTAAATATGGTAAAGAAGATAAATTCCGTACTACTGTAACCTTGTTCTACAACGGTCAGTCTGGTATTCCTTACTCATGGGTATATTTCAACACTGTTGATCCTACCGGTGATGACCTGAACTCCAGCGGTAACAACGACCTGATCTACATTCCAAAGGCAACAGAAGTAGCCACTATGAGCTTCGACCTGATCTCTCAGAAAGATTCCAAAGGCAATGTAATCTACAGCCGCACTCCGGATGAACAGAGAGCTGATCTGGAACGCCTGATCAGCAACGACAGCTACCTGAGCAAACATCGTGGTGAAAATGCAAAGAAAAATGCAAGCCGCACTCCGTTCGAAAATATCTTTGACTTTAAAATAGCGCAGGTACTGCCTATTTACAAAGGTCATAAAGTGGAAATCACTTTCGATATCCTGAACGTAGGTAACCTGCTGAACCAGGATTGGGGCAGAACTTACTTTATCGCCAACAACGCTTCTACTCCGCTCACATTCAGAAAACTGGATGCTACCTCAGGTAACGCGGTTTTCCAATATGACAGAAGAAGGGAAATCAATGGTTTTGGCGATGAAAAACCATACTATATCAACAACTTCACTGCACGCTGGAGAGGACAACTTGGTCTTCGTTACAGCTTCTAAGAAAGCAGGATTTAATTTATAAGAAGAGGGCTGGCCGGATGGTCAGCCCTCTTTTGTTTAGCTGGCAACCTCAGATGATCTACTTCTCCCGGAAGGAAATTTAAAACCCCTTCCCTCCCCCAAATTTTTCCCGATTGCGTAAATCAATGGCCATCCTTTTACCTAATTTCGCCCCCGTAAATAATTCAGCCAATACGCAAATAAAAAGGCAACACACTGCTATACGCCACATGCTACACAAAAAAATATGCCTCCTGCTACTCTCCGGCTGCGGAATAACCGCTCCTCTGATGGCACAACAGAAAAATACCACCAACCATAAAAAAGATACACTGGGTGAACCAAGAGCACTGGGAGAAATTGTAGTATCTGCCAGCCGCAAGCCGGTAACACTGGATAACGTTCCTTCTTCCGTAACCGTTATCACCCGGAAGACGCTGGAAAATGACATGACTGTAAATACAGATGTAACGGATATCCTCGCACGGGAAGTACCCGGCCTGGCGCCCGGTACACAAACCAACAGTAACGTAGGACAATCCCTCCGTGGCCGCTCCGTACTCATCATGATCGACGGCGTTCCGCAATCCACCCCCCTCCGCAACGGGGAAGTGGATATGCGCTCCATTGACCCATCCGTTCTGGAAAGGGTGGATGTGCTGAAAGGCGCTACCGCCATCTATGGCAACGGCGCTACCGGCGGCCTGATCAACTACATCACGGTTACGCCCAAAGAAGATAAAATATTATCCGGTAAAACGATGATCAATGCCACCGGCTCACTCACCAGTATTAAAAACAGTGTGGGCGGCCGTTTGAACCAGGTATTACAGGGAAAATACAAGAAGTTCGATTACATCGTGAGCGGTGTGGCAGAACAAACCGGCGAATTTAAAGACGCGAAAGGCAAGCTGGTTGGCCCTAACTACAGTTTGGGTGAAACAGACAGCTACAACGCCTTTGCGAAAGTTGGCTACCAGGTAAACAGCCGTCAGCGTATACAGCTGATGTACAACTACTACCGCAGCCAGCAGAACTCCCACTACAACCTCGTGAACGGCGATATCGCCAAAGGCATCCCTGCCTCCGGTGTATTGGGTACGCCCGCCGGCGTGGCCACCGGGCCGAGAGGAAATCAAACCCTGCACCTCCTCTACCAGGCCGACAGCCTGATTGGCGGCACCTCTCTCACGGCAGATGCGTACTATGAATCAAGGGATGATATCTTTTATGTGTCGTTTGGCCGCTTTGAAGGTGGCGATGGACAGTCCCATACCATCGATAAGAAAAAAGGCTTGCGGTTAATGTTTAACTCCCCGCTGTCCAACAAAACTGCTTTTAACGGAACACTCTCTTATGGTGCTGACCTGTTGAACAACGTTACTTCACAGCCGCTGGTAGACGGCAGGATATGGGTACCGGAGATGAATATGCTGAACTATGCACCATTTGCGGAAACACAGTGGTCGCTCTGGCAAAACCTGATCGTGAAAGCCGGTGTGCGCGTGGAAAGAGTCAGGGTAAGTGTGGATGATTACACCACTCTTCAGCTTACTAACGCCAACGGCACTACAAGCGCGCCGAGCATAGCAGTAAAAGGCGGCGACCTGGATTATACAGCTACTTTATTTAATGCCGGTATCCGCTACAACCGCCTGCCGGCATTCATGCCCTACTTTAGTTTTTCACAGGGCTTCTCCGTGTCTGACATAGGCTTGGCGCTGCGCGATGCGAAAGTAAACGATATTAAAAAGATCAATACAGAAGCAGTACTGGTGAATAACTATGAACTGGGTTTTGTGAGCGAATATAAAAAGCTTCGCTTTGAGTTAAGCGGATTTATCAGCACCTCCAAACTGGGTGCAGACATGATCTTTGACCCTAACACCGATCTGTTCAATGTAAGCAGAACCCCCGAACGTGTATATGGTTTTGAAGCGTCGCTGCAATACCAGGTGCTGCATAACCTCGATATCAGCGCCAGTTACAGCTACCTCGAAGGAAAAGCCGATACCGCCAAAACAGGCGGCAGCTATAATGTATACCTGAATGGCAGAAGGATTGCTCCTCCAAAAGTAACCGGCAGCATCGGCTACCGCCCGGTGCCGGAGCTGGAAGTACGACTGCAGTACATGGGCGTAAATGGCCGGAACCGTTTTGAGAAAAATGCCAAAGGCGTTTACAATGGTAACGAAGGAAAACTATCTGCGTACAACCTGGTGAATTTCAATGCCAGCTATAAAGTGGCGCCCCGTACCCTGCTTACACTGGGTATTGATAACCTCTTCAACGAAGATTATTTCCCGGCACGCGCCCAGTGGTTTATGCAGCCAGGGTTTTATTCCAAAGGAAAAGGCGCCTCCTTTAATATAGGCATCGCCGTTAATTACTAATAAAAGAAAGGTAATTGTAAGAAGAGATCCATAGCGGTTTTCCAGGTGGCCATATCATGCCGGCCACCTGGAATCTCCAGGTAAAAAATATCCTTGTCCGGTTTGTAGCCCTTTTGTAATAACTCCTTTATCAGGTCCCGGGTATCATCGATACTGTCAATCACCCCATTGTTATTCCTGTCGGCCGTTTCATCGGCGGTACCACATTCAAAGAAAAACTGCTGCCCCGGATGATAGCTGCCTGCGCGGATCAGCTGGTGCATAATGCGATGCGTATCATCCCGGTATCCCGCTCCCAGCGCCTTACTACGCCACCATAATGAACCCGAGAAAACACCGGCCAACTGGAAAAGGTCCGGGTGATGCCACACAATATCCAATGCCGATAAGCCTCCCAGGGAAAAGCCTGCAAAGGCGCGCTGCACGATACGCATATCCGGATACTGTTGTTGCAGGAATGGCAGCAACTCCGCAATAATGAAGCGGGTATAGCTTTCTGCCAGCTGGCCCTGCCCCATATAATCCGGTACGCCGGCGGTGCCATAAACAGCTTTCCGGTCGGCATCCGCATAAATGCCTACTGCCAGTACAGTGGCCGGCAGCGCCGGTAATAACCCGGAAAGTTCCTGACCATCATTTACCAGTAAAAGTATATGGGGAGATGTACCGGTGAAGTAGCTATCCAGCTGCACTCTGCGCGCCAGATGCGCAGAATTGATATAATGTTGACGTATTTGCACCGGAACAATTTACCAATAAACCAATAATCTTTTTTAAATTTAACTAAACACTTTCCCGTGACCGAAAACTATTTAAAATGGCATTCTCCCAACCTGGGAAAGGAATTTGAGATGTTGGTATACGGCGATAGCGGGTACCCGTTGCTCCTGTTCCCTACCTCTATGGGGCGTTACTATGAAAGCAAGGACTTTGGCCTGATTGAAGCCCTCCGCTGGTTTATTGAAGAAGGAAGAATTAAAGTGTATTGCCCCGACAGTATTGATGCACTCAGCTGGTATAATAAAAATATTCCCCCGGAACAAAGAGCGTATAATCATACCTGTTACGACAAGCTCCTCATGGAAGAAATACTGCCCCGCATTGTTACCGAAACAGGGCATCAGCGGATAGTGGCTGCGGGCTGCAGCTTCGGCGGTTATCACGCCGCCAACTTCGCCTTCCGGCATCCGGACCGTGTTTCTTATTTATTCAGCCTGAGCGGGATCTTCGATATTAAATTCCGCATGGACGGACACTACGACGACAACGTTTACTATAATAACCCGGCCGATTATGTGCCGGAAAACCAGCATGCAGACCTCTGGCGCATGGGTATTGTACTGGGCGTGGCAGACAGGGATGTAACCCGGCCACAAAACGAACTGTTGTCCGGTATACTTACCGGCAAAAAAATAGCCCACTGGCTGGATATCCGCCCGCAAACCATCCACGACTGGCCGGTATGGCGGGAAATGCTGCCGCATTATGTTTCACTTATCAAGTAAGCACCATGAAAAAAATCGGGATTCTCTTCGGGCAGGAAAACACTTTTCCACAGGCATTTGTAGACCGTGTAAACCGCATTAACCCTCCCGGCATCTTTGCGGAATTTGTGACCATCGACAAAGTAATGCAGGGCGCCGATCCGGGCTATGCCGTTATCGTAGACCGTATTTCGCAGGATGTACCCTTCTACCGGTCTTACCTGAAAAATGCCGCAGCTGCCGGCACCGCGGTAATCAATAACCCTTTCTGGTGGAGCGCCGACGATAAGTTTTTTAATAACGCCCTGGCGGAAAAGATCGGCGTAAATGTGCCGCGCACCGTACTGCTGCCTTCCTATAAACTGCCGGACGATACCACCGATAAATCATTCCGCAACCTGATTTATCCGTTCGACTGGAACAGCATTTTTGAATACGTTAGCTTCCCGGCATACATGAAACCCTACGCCGGTGGCGGATGGAAACATGTATACCGCGTAGAGGATAAGGATGATTTCTTTCATAAACACAGTGAAACAGGTCAGCTGGTAATGATGTTGCAGGAAGAAATAGACTTCAGCCAGTATTACCGCTGTTTTTGCATAGGCGGTAAAGACGTGCGGATTATGCCGTATAATCCCAAACACGCACCACATCAGCGTTACCAGGCCGATTATGAACCCAGCGCCGAACTAGCCGCCCGCATCACAGAACAGGTGCTTACCCTTCACCAGCACCTGGGATACGATTTCAATACCGTGGAAATAGCCGTACGCAGCGATGTGCCCTACGCCATTGATTTCTGCAACCCTGCACCCGATGCCGATATTCACTCCATTGGCGCCGAACATTTTGAATGGGTAGTGGAAACCAGCGCCCGGTACGCCATAGAAAGGGCTATCGCACAAAAGCCGGGAAAAGACAATCTCACCTGGGGAAAATTTGTACATCCCGGCCGGGCAAAAGCAAAAACTGTAGCTGCTGTTGAGAAAAAGAAAACCGCCGCTCCCAAAGCAAAGAAAACCGCTCCCGAAAAGGAGAAAAAGACGGCCGCTAAAAAAAGCCCCGCCAAAAAACAACAAAAAGAAAAATGAAACCGTTTTACTGCCCTACATTTGTAGATAGCATTAAAGCTAAAAGCTAACAACATGTTTAAGGCGTTCACGCTGGGGATCGAGGAAGAGTATATGGTAATGGACCCCGTTACCCGGGAACTAAGATCACATGAACAAAAAATAGTAGAACAGGCGCATAAGGTGATCAACGACCAGGTAAAAGCGGAGTTTCACCAGGCTGTAGTGGAAGTAGGAACACAGATCTGTGCGGATATACACGAGGCGCGGAAAGATGTAGCCTACCTGCGCCGCACCATTGCACAAATAGCCGGCGACCTGGGATTTAGTATAGGCGCTTCCGGTACCCACCCCTTCAGTAAATGGGAAAAACAACTCATCACAGATCATCCCCGCTATTTTGAAATAGTGAATGAAATGCAGGACGCCGCCCGCTCCAACCTGATCTTTGGTTTGCACGTGCACGTAGGCATGGAAAACAGGGAGATGGCCATTCACATCGCCAATTCCGTCCGGTATTTCCTCCCGCATATTTTTGCACTGAGCACCAACTCCCCCTTCTGGGAAGGACGCAATACCGGCTTCAAATCGTTCCGTACAAAGGTTTTTGATAAATTTCCCCGGACCGGTATTCCCGATTATTTTGCCAGCATAGAAGAATACGACAACTATATCAAACTGCTGGTAAAAACTAATTGTATCGATAACGCTAAAAAAGTATGGTGGGATTTAAGGGTGCATCCCTTCTTTAACACCGTGGAATTCCGCGTTTGTGATGTGCCGCTCACCCTCGACGACACCATCATGATAGCTGGCCTTTTCCAGGCAGTATGTGCAAAGATCTATAAGCTGCGGATGCAGAATCTCAATTTCATTATCTATAACCGCGCCCTGATCAATGAAAATAAATGGAGAGCCTCCCGCTATGGGATTGATGGCTACCTGATTGATTTTGGTAAGGAGATGGAAGTAAATACGCGGGCACTTATCTCCGAACTGCTCGACTTTATTGACGACGTAGTAGATGACCTCGGCAGCCGTGATATTATTGCCGCTACTACCCGGTTGCTGGAAAACGGCACCGGCGCAGATAAGCAATTGCAGGTATATGCCGATACCAACGACCTTGTAGCGGTAACGGATTTTATCCAGGAACAATTCCTGTTGGGCTGTTAGTCCCTCCTGTAAAATAAATTTCGCGTAATTTTGTGGCATGCATCCAATTAAAAATAGCTGGAAGGTGGCTGTGCTGGATATGTATGAGGGTGTTCCCAATGAAGGGATGCGCTGTATCCGTGAAATATTGGCTAAATATGCCAGCATGCATGCCCTGGACCTGCAGTTTGATGAGTTTGAAGTAAGGCAGCAAATACAGGTTCCTGATACCTCCTATGACATATATATTTCCACGGGCGGCCCCGGCAGCCCGGTGGCCAGTGAAGGCAGCGACTGGGAAACCGCTTACTTTTCCCTGATAGAAAGCCTCCTGGAATGGAACCGTACCAACGAAAAGAAAAAGCCCGTCTTTTTTATCTGCCACTCCTACCAGCTCATGTGCCGCTATTATAAACTGGGAAATGTATGCAGGCGGAAATCGCCCGCATTTGGCGTATTCCCCGTGCATAAAACCGCTGCAGGCATGCAGGAAAAGGTATTCAGCGCACTCCCCGATCCTTTTTACATTGTGGATAGCCGCGACTGGCAGGTGATTGAACTGGATTATGAAAATCTCCAGGCAATGGGCGGATACGTTATTGCGCTGGAAAAAGAACGGCCGCATGTTCCACTGGAACGCGCCACCATGGCCATCCGATTTAATGAACACTTTATTGGTACACAGTTCCACCCGGAAGCCGATGCGGCTGGTATGCACATGTACCTCCTCCAGGAAGAAAAGAAAAAACAGGTAGTAAAGCATCACGGCCTGGAAAAATATAACAGCATGATCCGCCAGCTTACTGATCCCGGCAGGATTATGCTTACACACGACCGGTTTATTACTGCATTCCTCGACTATGCTATTTATGGCCGGCTGTCGGATAGGCTGGCGGCCATTGAACGGCTGGTGCAGGTTGCGGCGCATCATGATAACGAGCACTCGTTCTTCTAATTAAAAACTTATGATTCCTGCTGTCAGAAAAGCATATAATCAACAATTTACCCCAGCGCAATACCAGGCTTTTTTAACAGGTATTGCGGCTGACACCGGCGTGGCGCCTGCTTTCAGGGTGGCCGAAACCCCAGTGTTTGTACCGGCAGCTCTCAGCAGTAAACTGGTGCAGGCATGCGAGGAAATAGTGGATGTATTGCTTCGCCCCGACTTTAAAACCATTACCCGCGATGCTATTCCACCTACACTGAAAGTGCCGCATGAAAATGAGCATCCCCATTTTATTGTAATCGATTTTGCGGTTTGCAAAGCCGCAGATGATTCATTGGTACCCCAGCTTATTGAATTGCAGGGATTCCCTACCATGATGGCTTTCCAGGAAGTAATGGCCCGTCGTTTTAAAACGCATTTCAATATACCGGATACGCTCAGTAATTTTTTCAACGGACTGGATGAAGCAGCCTATTACCAGCTGTTGCGTGAAATGATCATTGGCCCCTATGCGCCGGAAGAAGTAATACTGCTGGAAGTAAAGCCGGAAGAGCAAAAGACGCGGATTGATTTTTACAGCACCGAAAAAAATCTGGATATCCCCACCATTTGCTTAACCTCGCTGATACAGGAAGGCAAACAGTTATTTTACCTGAAAGACGGTGTAAAAACCCGTGTACGCCGTATTTATAACCGGATCATTTTCGACGACCTGCAACGCCAGGCCGCAAATCTTGATACACACGTAAATCTTTTCCAGGAACTGGACGTGGAGTGGATCACGCACCCCAACTGGTTTTACCGCATCAGTAAGTACATCATGCCGTTTATTCACAGTGAATATGTACCAAAAAGCTGGTTCCTGCATGAGTTACCGGTGGTACCTGCCGACCTTGAAAATTATGTATTGAAACCACTCTTCTCCTTTGCCGGACAAGGGGTATTGATAGATGTTACTCCCGAAGATATTGATGGGATCAAAGATCCTGAGAACTGGATATTACAGCATAAAGTGAAATATGCGCCTGCCGTGGAAACGCCTACCGGTCCGGCTATCTGCGAAATACGCATGATCTATATCTGGCAGGATGGTGCTGCGCGGCCAATGCTGGTGCATAATCTGGCCCGGATCAGCAAAGGCAAAATGATAGGTGTAGGATTTAACAGCAAAGATACCTGGGTAGGTGGCAGCTGTTGCTTTTTTGAATTCGGCGATCCAAAATAAATAACAGGAAAGCGGCTACTGTAACCGCTTTCCTGTTAGCACTAAAACTCAAATTCTTCAATCAGCGGTCCGGTGGTGTACTCATTCTTTTTCCCCACCCCGATAGCCAGTTCCTGGTTCCCGCTGTTTTTAACGATCAGGAAAGGCTGACCATATTTCTGTTTACCGGCAAAAATTACGGCAATATCTGTACAGGAATAAACGTCTTCGTTAGTCAGCGTAATTTCCTTGTTGTTGTCCAGCACATTTTCCGTTTTTTTATTTTCCTTCCGGAGATGTAATTTTCTTCCTACATACTGCCGCTTCAACCATTCGTAGTTACCGTTAATAATAACCGGTGTGTTAGAAAGATTGTCTTCAGGCACCTGGTAAAGCAGGAGTTTCCGGTCTTCATCCCGCAGCGTAAAAATCAGCGTGGACGTACCTTCCAGGTTTCTACGGTCGTAGTCAACGATCATGAATGTTTTATTCTCTATCGCCTTGTAGGGCGTATAAAAATGTCCGCCTTTGAGTACACTTTTATACGGCACTTCCACTACGGCTTTCATTTTAAGGTTATCCAGCAGGGTGTCTTCTTTATTTCTCACGGAGCGTCTGGGGTTCAGTTTCAGGAAAGTGATCTCCTGTCCTACCAGTGTTAGCTGGGCGATATCCGGTGTAAGATGCTGAAAGGCAATGCTGCTGTCGTAAGGAACTAAAGTCGGCTTCTTCTCGGTATCCCTGTATTTGATCTGGGCGGTAGCGCTGAAGGAGGCTGCCATTCCCAGGCACAAGGCTAAATGTTTCAATTTCATATACACTAAAATATTGGCAAAGATATATTGTTTCGGTGCTGCACCTGACACAGCAATTTGTTAAAAAATATAACGGAGAGTTTGCAAATACATTGCGTAGTGCGCTTTTATCTTTGGTATAAATATTTACTTTTATGTAAATATGTCAACTTAATACCTATCCTTATGTTTAGTAACCTGGCCATAGATGTGGCGCTTGGCCTTATTTTCATTTACCTGCTATACAGTTTGCTGGCCTCTGTGGTGCAGGAACTGGTTGCCAGGATCTTCAATTCCAGGGCGCGGCTGTTAACGAAAGGGTTGCGCCGGATGCTGGAGGAAGATGATCACAGTAAAGACCTGGGCTGGTTTGGGAAGTTTACTTTCTTTAACTGGTTTTATGAACTGGGGTGGAGCGTAGTATATTTCTTTGAGCCTTTCCGGAAGAATCCTTTCCTTAAAAAGTTTTACAGCACGCCTTCCATCCGGAACCTGGGGGAAAACAGCGCCACTTCCCGCCCGGCCTATATCAGTCCGCAGATCTTTTCCCAAACAATGGTACACCTGCTACGCGGCAGTGTGCAGGAGCATAAAGGCACCGATGCCCAGGCTATCAAAGCTGCGCTGACGCATAACTACCTGCACCTGGTACCGGATACGAGGGAGCACCTGTTGCAATTGTTTGAAGATGCCGGGCATAATACAGCAGCCTTCCGGATCAATATGGAAGGCTGGTTCAACGAAACCATGACCCGGGCCAGCGGCTGGTACCGGAAGCAAACGCAAACCTGGTTGTTATGCATGGGTATTGCCATTGCAGCATTGTTTAACGTGGATTCCATTGCCATAGCGCGGATCCTGATGAAAGACAAAAATGTAAGATCACAGATGGTGCAGCTGGCAGCCAGCAGGGCGCCGGGTTATACCGCTATCACTGATACGCTTATACGTAAAAACGTGCTGCATAAAGACAGTGCCTTTTTCCGGGCGGATACTTCCGTTCGCATACTGGTGAGCGATACCTCCCTGCTCGGCGTATATGCCCTGCTACGCAGCGATGCCGGCGATGCGGCGAATGTGCTGGGCATCAGCCGGGCCTGTGTTACCGATACTACCGGCGGACATATCACCATGCGTTGCGGCTATACGCATCCTTTCCAGCAAAACGGCTGGCTGGTTTTCGCCGGCTGGTGCATTACCGCGCTGGCAATATCGCTGGGAGCGCCCTTCTGGTTCGATTTACTGGGCAAAGTGGTGAAATTCAGAACTACACAGCCCCCGGCAGATGCCCCCGGCAGTAACACCGCTGCCACACACTAAAGAAGATGTTGTAGATTTGTGTATCTCCTCATCTTTCTAAAAAACAGCTATGAAACGCACCAATTATTCCTCCGGCGCACTCTGGGAAGGAAAAGTAGGTTACTCCCGTGCGGTAAGGGTAGGCAATGTAATTGAAGTATCCGGCACCGTAGCATCCGATAACGACAAGGTGGTAGCAGAAGGTAACGCCTATGAACAAACGAAATTTGCCCTGGCAAAAATAGAGTCAGCGCTGATCAACGCCGGCGCCACCCTGCATGATGTGGTACGTACCCGGATGTTTGTAACAGATATCTCCAGGTGGGAAGAATACGGAAGGGCGCATGGGGAGTTCTTTAAAAGCATCAAACCAGCTACCTCTATGGTGGAAGTAAGTAAACTGATTGATCCCCGTTACCTGGTGGAGATAGAAGCCACTGCTATTGTAGAGCAGAAAGCGGGATGAAGGGAATACTTCTGCGCTTATTCTTCCCGGCACAAACCGGGCAAACAAGCGCAGAAGGCACTACATCTTATTTATACAGCTCTGTCCATTTCAGCATACCACCTACCAGGTTTTTGGTGTTGGTAAAGCCCATAGAGTCGAGCAACATACATGCCTGCCCGCTGCGGTTACCGCTGCGGCAATACACGATGATTTCCTTGTCTTTCCAGTCCTCAATTTCATCCACCTGCATCTGCTGTACAAAGCCCAAAGGAATATGCGTACCGCCAATGTTGAACTCTGCGCGTTCATGTGGTTCTCTTACGTCTAATATATAAAGTTCTTCACCGTTGTCTATGCGTTGTTTCAGTTCTTCTGCCGTAATGTTTTGCATGTTATTAAGTATTTAAAATCAAATTACATCATTTTCAATTATCCTCTTCAACTGGTTTTGGGGCAGCGGTGCTGTCGGTTACCGGTTTGGTGGCTGATAACCAGAAGTCAACGCTTTCACCGGCTCTTACCATGTTAAAGTCGCCGATTTCATTTTTACGGGTAGGCACCTGTTTAATCACATAGGCGTTTGCCGTATCGGATACACTCGGATCAATGATCACGGTACCTGGATTGAGATTGCTGGCGCTGAGCATTTCACGGGCTTCTGCATAGGTGAGTCCTACAAAGTTAGGCACCGGGTTTTCCACGCTGCCGGTTCCGCTGCTGAGGATCAGGGTGATATTGCTGCCTTCCGCCACTTCGGTGCCGGGCTTTACCTTCCTGCCATTGAGCAGTTGCTGTAATACGGTGTTGGTGGCAAAGTCGGGTTTATAAATGGTATCTCCTACGTTAAGACGCATGCTTTTGAGCATCATTTCAGCGCTGCGGAAGGTAAGTCCTTCGAGGTCCGGCATTTTCACCATAGGCGCCACTGTTTTATTTACGGTCAGGTAAATAGTTCTGCCCACCTTTACCTGCGCTCCCTTGTCGGGTGTTTGTGCATACACTGCCAGGGGAGGAATAGAATCGATATAAATAGAATCTCTTACATCGGCTTCAAAGCCGGCTTTCTCCAGCAACTCAATGGCTTCCTTTATATTTTTTCCATGAACATCCGGTACGGTTTGCTGCTGTCCATGTTTGGTGATGAAACCCAGCATGGAGAAAAACAACAGGGCCAGGGCAAAAAACATTACAATAACCGCCAGCAGATTAAATAAAAAAGAGCGTTTGGTAATAAAGTCGAACACGATAATTATATTAAGTGTGATAATCCTTACTTCAGGCTTTCTTCCAAAAGCAGGCCATAAAATTCCGTCAGCGTTTTTCCTGCAGCCCTTACCTGCTGGGGAACCAGGCTGTTTTCAGACTGCCCGGGCATTGTATTTATCTCCAGGAAATATAATTTCCCGGTACTTTCTTCATATATAAAGTCTACCCGTACAATGCCTTTACAATTCAGTTTGTTGTAAATAACAGTAGATATTTCCTGTACCTGGCGGGCAATATCGTCCGTTATGGGTGCAGGGGTAATTTCGTTGGATACGCCCGGGGTATACTTCGCTTCGTAGTCGAAGAACTCCTTGTTGCTCACTACTTCCGTGATAGGCAGCACGGTAATGGCGTTGTTGGCACGAAACAGCCCCATCGTCAGTTCCCGGCCTTTGATAAACTCTTCGATCAGGATCTGGGTGTCTTCCTTAAAGGCTTTATCGATAGCGGGTTGCAGCTCTTCGGCCGTTTTTACTTTCGACATACCGATGCTGCTGCCGCCTTCTGCCGGCTTTACGAACACGGGTAAACGCAGTTGCTGCAGTATTTCTGCCGTATTATATGGCTGATGGCGGAAAATATGTACGGATTTAGACACATTCACCACTTTCAGCGCATCTACTACTTTATTGCAATAGCTTTTGTTGAATGTGAGCGCGGAGGTAACCATACCGCAGCTGGTGAACGGAATACCGAGCATTTCGAAGTATCCCTGCAGGCGCCCGTCTTCTCCCGGTGTGCCATGAATACCAATAAATACGGAATCAAAAATGATCTTTTTGCCATTGATGGTTAAGGTAAAATCATTTTTATCTACTTCAATCACCTCTCCATCGGCGCGGGTATGGCTCCAGCTCTCTTTGGTGATAATAATCTTGTATACGTTGTATTTACTGCTATCCAGATTATTTTCAATAGTTACGGCACTTTGTACGGATATCACATATTCTCCGGAATATCCACCGGCGACCAAAGCTATATTCTTCTTCATAAGATGTTTTACTATAAGCGGGTAAAGTTAAAGGTTATTTGTTAATTGTCAAGAGCCACAGCGCTTGCGGGCAGTGGCTGTTCAAATTACATAAAAAAACCGTCCCAGCCAGAGCGGGAACGGTTATTAAGCTTCCTTGAGAATATTTTAAACGTGCAGTTTTGCCTTCTTTTCCATCAGTTCGTCTACGGTTTCCTGGTACATTTCGTCAGGAACGCAGCAATCTACCGGGCAAACCGCCGCACATTGCGGTTCTTCATGAAATCCCTGGCATTCTGTACATTTGTTGGGCACAATATAGTAGGTATCTACACTGATAGGCGCATTTCGCTGGTCAGCATCCAGTACACTACCGTCCATTAATGTATAGGAGCCTTTTACGGTGGTACCATCGGCTAACGCCCATTCAACACCACCCTCATATATCGCATTATTGGGGCATTCCGGTTCGCAGGCGCCACAGTTTATACATTCGTCTGTTATCTTAATTGCCATAGTGTAAACTTTTTGGTTAAGTAGTAAGCCATTAATTTTGTGTGACAAAAATAAAATTTTCCCGGTTTAATTAGGTCATTATTTATATAGTTTCATGAACATAGCAGAAAAAGAAGCCGCATTGGTGCGCCTGGGGCAGTATCTGGCGGATAAGAGCCCGGAATTGGAAGCAGTAAAAGAACGCGCATATATTGCCAATGGTTGGTTTATTCCCCCTTTTATAGACAATGCACTGGATAATATCTCCCGCTATTTCCTCTCCCCTGCCCCTTTACAACAGTGGCTGCAGGGATACCCCAAAGTTACGGAAGAACGGACACCTAAAAACGTGGGGATCGTTTCTGCCGGAAATATTCCCCTGGTAGGCTTCCACGACTGGCTTTGCGGGTTCATCAGCGGCCACCGGGTAAAAATGAAACTTTCCGGGAAAGATGAAATCCTGATGAAACATATCCTGGAAAAGATCGGTGAATGGTATCCGGACCAGGCCAATCAAACGGAAATACAGGACATGCTGAAAAACTGCGACGCCTATATTGCCACCGGCAGCAACAACTCCGCCCGGTATTTCCACTACTATTTTGCCAAATACCCGCACATTATCCGTCATAACCGTACTTCCGCCGCCATCCTTACCGGTAAGGAAACGCCGGAAGAACTGGCTGCCCTGGCTGATGATGTGATGCTGTACTTCGGCCTCGGATGCAGGAACGTTACCAAAATATATGTACCGTTGAACTACGACTTTGCCCCCCTGCTGAAAGCGCTGGAAAAGTATAGCCACCTCGCCGATCATCATAAATACAAAAACAACTACGATTATAACCTGGCCCTGTTGCTGTTGAACAGCAGTCCCTATATGACTAACGGCAGTATCCTGCTGCAGGAAAATACCGGCCTGTTTTCTCCCATCAGTGTTTTACACTATAGTTATTATGTAGATATGGCCCAACTGCAACAGGAGCTTTCCGGGGAAGACGCCGTGCAATGCCTGGTGGGACAACAGTTCACACCGTTCGGCTATGCCCAGCAACCATCTCTCACTGATTACGCAGACGGTGTAGATACCATGAAGTTCCTGCTGGAGTTATAAGAAGGGAGGGCGCTCCCCTCCTAACAATTTGTCGCAATTACTTGTTATATTGACAGGCGGGCTGCCATGCCTGTCAGTGGGGTATTAAGCCGTGTTTAACGATTGATATAAAAATGTGTTAAAGTAAATCCCCCCTGTTGCGTTTGATTCATGACGCGAATTAAATTTGTAGTCAGGGCATGTAAATTGATCATATCCCGGCGTTATTATTAATTATCACGCAAACACACTATAATATGAAATTCAAGCAAATTGTTACGACTGTTCTTATCAGTGCTGTAACGGCAGCTGCCTCCATATTTGTGTATGGCAAATATATTCAGCCGAAGCAGCCGATTGTTTTCCAGAATGGTACTGAAATTCCCGTAAACTATGCGCGCTACATGCCGGGTACGGAAGGGAATGCGAATGCCACCCCACCTTCCGACTTTACCACCGCGGCCAAGGCAGCAGTGCCGGGTGTAGTACATATCAAAACAAAGATCAACCCCAGGCAGGTAACCAATGGCAATAACCTGCAAAGAAGACGCAGTATCCTGCAGGACCTTTTTGGAGATGATTTTTTTGGAGATGAATTTAACGGTGGCGGAGATGGCCGCAGGTATTACGTTCCAGGCCAGATGGCTTCCGGTTCCGGCGTACTGATCTCTGCAGATGGTTACATTGTAACCAACAACCACGTAGTTGCAGACGCCGATGAAATCAGCGTTTCCCTCAGCAACGAAAACAAAGTATTCAAAGCAAAAATGATAGGAACCGACCCCAGCACGGATCTGGCGGTTATTAAAATTGACGCCAAAGACCTTCCTTACCTGCTGTACGGCAACTCCGACAATGTGGAAATAGGACAATGGGTACTGGCGGTAGGTTATCCGCTTAACCTGGATGCTACCGTAACAGCGGGTATCGTGAGTGCCAAATCACGCTCTATTGGTATCAACAGAAGCGGCGGCAAAGTGAACAGCGCCATCGAATCCTTTATACAAACGGATGCCGCTGTAAACCAGGGTAACAGCGGTGGCGCACTGGTGAACACTGCCGGCGAACTGGTAGGTATTAACTCTGCGATTGCCTCTCCAACAGGCTCTTATGCAGGTTACTCCTACGCGATCCCGGTAAACCTCATCAAAAAAGTGGTGAACGATATCCTGAAATATGGTAACGTACAACGGGCTTACCTCGGTGTAAGATATGCGCCTTCCTCCCTCATTGCCAATATGAGCGATGAGCAGTTAAAGGATGCCGGTATCAAAAGAGATGTAAACGGCGTACAGGTAACAGATGTGTTGCCCAACAGCTCTGCTGCGGCTGCAGGCATCCGTACCGGTGATGTGATCACTGCAGTGAACGGCGTAAAAATCCCTACCACTTCCCAGCTGAGCGAACAGGTGGCGCGCTACAAACCAGGCGATAAGATCAGTTTAAGCTACCTGCGCGACGGTAAAGAAGTGACCGTGGACAATGTAGTGATGAAGAACCTGAAAGGCAATACGGACCTGGTAAAGGTAACTGCACTGGATCGTTTGGGTGCTGACCTTTCCGAACTTGATAAAGACCAGGCTGCCCGTTTGGGTGTGAATGGCGGTGTAATCGTAAATGATATCGGCAACGGTATCCTGAAAAAACAAACCACAATGGCTCCGGGCTTTGTAATCCTGAAAGCCGGCAATACACAGATCACCTCTGTGGATGAACTCAGCCAGGTGGTGGAAAAACAAAAGAATCTGAAGCTGATAGGTTTCTATCCTGAAAAAGGCGGAAATATCTATTACTATAATATTGCTACCGGCGCTGGCGCCGAAAACCTCTGATCCCCTGAAGTAACTGGGTTTTAGGTCTTAAAAAATAAAAGTCCCGTTTCCGGCTGGCCGGAGCGGGACTTTTTCATTTAAGTCGTACACGCATTGCCTGAAAAAGCAGGGCATGTAATCAGTCATTCTATGAAAACCTATTAGAAAAATAGTATAAGCATATGATAAGTTGGCGGGGCAATCCGTAAACGGGTGGATTGGCTTAGGCAACGCACAAAAAAGCCGGTTGAGCGATGGCTCACCGGCTTTAATAATTAGCGTAAATTAATAATATCAGAGATTGATCACCCCTTTCAGCTGGGTAAAGAACTCATCTTTTTTACGGGAAGAGATTGGAATATTCTTCTGATCGCTCATCACCACGGCTGTTCCCAGTCCTTTAATGATTTTTACGATGTGGTGAATATTGATGAGGAAGGATTTATGCACCCGGTAAAAACCTTTATCGGACAGCATTTCCTCATACTCCTTCAGTGATTTGGAGATCAGGTGAGACACGTTATTGATCAACTGGATTTTCGTGTAGCTGTCAAAGGCTTCACAATAGATAATATCCTTCAGATCGATTACATTATACCCGTCATTCACCGGTATAACGATCTTTGAGAAGGCGTTATCGTTGTTCTTAACGTAGTCTTTCAGTATGGATGCCAGCTCGTTGAGTCGTCCCTTCTTGCTTTTCTTCACTTTTTCAAGTGCATCTTCCACTTCACTGACCTTGATTGGTTTCAACAGGTAATCCAGCGCAGCAAACTTAATTGCCTGCAGTGCATATTCCTGGAAAGCAGTGATAAAAATAACTTCAAAATTCAGCACCGGAAACATTTCCAATAGCTGAAATCCATTGTGTGGTGGCATCTCAATGTCAAGAAACAGAACATCAATGGGGTTATTTTTTATCATTTCTGCCGCCTCATTGATATTCTGCGCCTCACCGACAACTGTCACATCTTTGCAGTAGTTCTCGAGTATATTGCGTAAAATATGAATGTTGCGGACTTCATCGTCTACAATGGCAGCTTTTATATTACTCATAACATCTTAACAATGGGAATCAGTATTTCAACTAAGGTACCTTCCTTATTGCCGAAACCAGATTTAAATTTATCAATAATTTCTAACTTTCCAACACTTCCATTAAAAGATTTTATAATCTGCAACCGCTCTTTAATCACGCTAAGTGCAGTAGACTCGTGTTTAATGAGCCTTGAACTTTTAATGCTATTCGACTTATCCCAGCCTATTCCGTCGTCATCTACCGAACAATATAACAGGTCATCCACCATTTCCAGGCGGATTTCCAGGTAACCGCTGATATTTTTAGGCGCCAATCCGTGTTTAATCGCATTTTCCACTATCGGTTGAATAATCATGGGTGGGATGTAGATGGTATATTCCTTCAAAGCATCTTCCATGATAAAGTGATAGGTAAAGGAATGGGCAAACCGGATCTTTTCCAACTCCAGGTAACGGGTCAGGAAAGCGATTTCTTCTTCCAGCGATATATACGACTTCCTGGAGTTATTGAGCATCTGCCTCATGAGCGTAGCAAAATCTGCCAGGAAGTTCAGCGCCTGCTTCTCTTCTTTCTCCAATATAAGGTGCTGAACGGAATTCAACGAATTAAAAATAAAATGCGGGTTCATCTGGTTGGTCAGCGCCTTGGCTTCCAGCTCTGCAATACGCCGGTTATATTCCGTTTTACGTTTCTCCGCCTGCTTAATCCGCCGGATGATATACCGCAATCCTATCAGCACCACCAGCAGCCCGGCCAGCAGCAGAATACCTCTCGCCCACCATTGCTGGTACCAGCGGGGCAGGATATTCACATCTATACTCACCGGTTTTGACCAGTCGCTCTTGTATTTCCTGGCCCTTAACATCAGGGTGTAGTTGCCCGGCTGCAGGTCGGGGAACGGAATGATATTAGACATGGTGGTTACCCAGCCGCTGGTTGTATCTCCCGAAAAATTATACTGGTATTCCACCAGCTCCGGCAAATCAAAAACGATGGTACCAAATTCTGCTTCAAACGAAGCTTTGCGTTTATAGAGATGTACAAAATTATTGGAGGCCAGGAACGTGCTGTCGCCATAACGGATGTTATTCAGGTAAATCACCGGCGGCACGGTATCCACCGGGATATGATCCGCATTGAAGTAACACAGGCCGTTAGAGGTAGCAATGTACAGTATATCGTTATCTGCGTAAACACCTCTGATGTCGTCAGACATCAGGCCGTCGCTGGAGGTGATATTACGTGTAATCGTTTGCGTTTTTATGTCAATTACGGATACACCGCGGTTTGTGGCTACATACAGCCGGCCAACGCCATCGTAGTAAAGTTGCTGGCAGATATCGCTGGCGAGGTCATTGGCGGTTGACAGGTGTTTTACCACACTATCGTTTTGCATTACATAAATCCCCCTGTCGCTGGTGCCAATCCACAGGGAGCCGTCAATCCATTTCAGATCTTTGATGCTCACCTTCCGCAGGGTATCTGCACCGGCAGGCAGCAGTTGCCGTTTGCGGTCGGTACAAAAGAACAGGCCATTGTTGGTACCTACATAATAAGCGGAGTCGTTGATGCTGGCTAACGAGGTAACCAGCATATCGAGGTCGCTGATGGCGTAATCATCCAGCGCTACTACCTGGTTTTTGGCAGCAATCCTGATTTTTCCGCCGGGCGACACATCTACATCTTTCAGCATTTTTACAGCTTTTAAGAGAGATGTTTTCCGGGACACGGTGTTGAACTTATACAAACCGTTATCCGTGCCGATGAGTACATTATCGGTGGTATACGGGGTAATGGAAAGTACGCTGTTCCGGCCGGAAGTGGTATCCACTGTGTATTGCCGGATATTGTTATCCCCGTCCATTGTATTGAGGATGCCGGCATTCTGCCCTATCAGCAACAGGTCATTTTTCTTGTCCTTGCTGATACTGAAAATAGAATGTGAATAGAGGCCGTTGGTATTATCAAGATAGCTGAAGTAGAAATTCTTATAGGGGATGTTATACACACCGTCGCCGAAAGTGGTGATCCAGATGTTGCCGTCCCTGTCTTTCAGCAGGGAGGTAATAAAATGATTATCCAGCAGCCGGATGACTTTCCGTTCTCCGTTAAAATAACCTTTGAGGTAGTATAAGGCGCGCTGGGTACCTATCCACAGGTTATCGTTATCAATGCATATGTGGCTGATATCATCTTTAATTCCCCACTCCGCGCCGTTAAAAAAGCATACCGCATCTTTGGCGGTATAGGAGTACAGCGTGTTCCGGATGATGACGATAGCGCTTTTATTGATCCGGTTGTGCAGTGCAGAGTCATCTAACGGGTACGGGGATACGGGGTAAATCTGTTGCTGTGTATTACCCGGATCGTGCAGGCTTTCGAGGTGAAAGGAAGCCTGCAGCGGATGAAAGATACTGTCGTTCCGCATCAGGAAATACAGGTCTGATCCGGAGGCGCCCAGCTTATCGTAGATTGTTTTTTTGCCGTTGTATTGAACGATGCGGTTGTTGGTATTGAGGAACCACATATAACCGCCCTGCCCTTCAAAGGCATACTGCATGTAGTGACTACGGCTGTTAAAAATGAGGGAGGAATCATTGTCTTCGCTGTGAATCACTGATTTCTCATAGAAGGAAGGTTTTCCGTTGAGGGTAAAAAACCATACCCGTCCTTTGGAGTCGGCGGCGAGTTTCACCACCTCGTTATCTGTAAGACCGTCTTTTTTGGCGTAGTTGCGGAATCTTTTACCATCAAATTTGCTGACACCGGTGGGAGTGGCAAACCATATGAAACCGTCTTTATCCTGCACAGCAGCATAAACAGTAGCGTTGGCCAGTCCGTCCTTTACATTATAGTTACGGATCATCAGCCCCTGCGCGAGGGTTGTTGTAACAGTGCAAAAGAAGACCAACCCCCATAACATTATAAAACGGTTCAAGGGCATCGGATTTTAATGGTTTATTGCAGGAGTATTACCTGTAAGTATTACGAGTTACGGATTTTTAGGGAAACTTCCGCAAAAATCCGGCCCCGTAATACTTAATATGAAACATCTTTCCTAGTACGCTCTTGCGAAAAGCACCCTTTCTTTGGATGGTTTACCGGTCAGGATACACGTGCCAGCTTCCTGCGGATTATTGAGCGGGATGCAGCGTATAGTAGCTTTTGTGCGTTCTTTGATCTGTTCTTCCGTTTCGGCGGTACCGTCCCAGTGAGCAGATACAAAGCCGCCTTTTTCGTCCAGCACTTTTTCAAATTCCTCAAAAGTATCTACACTGGTGATATGACTATCGCGGTAAGCTTTTGCTTTATTGAACAGGTTGAGTTGTATTTCGTCGAGCAGTCCGGCGATGCGGGCAGGTAAACCATCGAGCGACAGGCTCATTTTTTCCCTGGTATCGCGGCGGGTTACTTCGGCCACATTGTTTTCGAGATCCCTTGCGCCGATGGCTATACGAACCGGTACGCCTTTCATTTCATATTCGGCAAACTTCCAGCCCGGACGGTTATTATCGGAATCATCGTATTTCACGCTGATACCGGCGCTTCTCAGTTCCTTAACAATAACATTTACTTTTTCATCCAGTCCGGCTTTCTGATCTGGACCTTTATAAATAGGCACAATTACTACCTGGATAGGTGCAATTTTTGGCGGCATTACAAGTCCTTCATCATCGCTGTGTACCATGATGAGTGCGCCGATCAGGCGGGTAGACACGCCCCAGGAGGTAGCCCACACGTATTCCAGTTTATTTTCTTTATTAGAGAACTGTACATCAAATGCTTTGGCAAAATTTTGTCCGAGGAAGTGGGAGGTACCGGCCTGTAAAGCTTTACCATCCTGCATCATAGCTTCCACGCAGTAGGTTTCCACGGCGCCGGCAAATCTTTCGCTGGGTGATTTCAGTCCGCGAACCACAGGCACCGCCATATAGTTTTCTGCGAAGTCAGCGTAGATGTTCAGCATCTGTTCTGTTTCTTCGATGGCTTCCTGCGCGGTGGCGTGAGCCGTATGGCCTTCCTGCCACAGGAATTCCGTGGTACGGAGGAACAGGCGGGTACGCATTTCCCAGCGCACAACGTTTGCCCACTGGTTGATCAGGAGGGGTAAGTCGCGGTAAGACTGGATCCAGTCTTTATATGTATTCCAGATAATAGTTTCAGAAGTCGGGCGAACGATCAGTTCTTCCGCCAGTTTGGCATCCGGATCAACGATTACGCCGCCGCCGTTAGGATCATTTTTGAGGCGGTAGTGGGTTACTACGGCGCACTCTTTGGCGAATCCTTCCACGTGCGCGGCTTCTTTACTTAAAAAGCTTTTAGGGATGAACAGCGGGAAATAGGCGTTCTGGTGACCGGTTTCTTTGAATTTGCGGTCCAATACATCGCGCATGGCTTCCCACAAAGCAAATCCGTATGGTTTAATTACCATACATCCTTTCACTGCAGAATAATCTGCCAGTCCGCCTTTCAATACCAGGTCGTTATACCACTTTGAATAGTCTTCCGAGCGGGCCGTAATCTCTTTACTCATAAAAATTATACCTTATTTATATACCGTTATTTTTAAGCCAATTCTGGTTAAATTTGTCGAGACAAAATTAAATCCGTCCGCCGGGTGCCAAAGGCCGGATTGGCTTAGTTTTTGTCCAATTATATTAAGAAGAAAATTCCACAAACATAGATGAAAAACATAACGTTGCAAACACTTATCACAAAATAATATAACGTAGCCTGTGTTATTGTAACTTTCTTCCCGTAATATCCGTTTAAAAGAAGTAAATTTACTACACGAATCACGCTTAAAACATATTTCAAATGAAGCCTATATTATACATTGGACTGGCCGCATCGCTCGCACTGGGAGCGTGTTCCAGTACCTATAAAACGGCTCAGACTCCGGATGATGTATACTATTCTCCGCGTCAGCAGCAGCGTACCTATGCCTCCAACAATGGTTCGAACGGCAACAGCCGCCAGGATGAAAACGATGCAAACTATGTTGAAGGAACACAGGAAGATGGCGGAACCTATGTAACCTACCAGGATGATGACCAGGGTGATTACCAGCGTCGCTTGAACAGATTTGGCAGTGGCAGCAACTATTCCGGTGATTACTGGGATGGTTACAACGCAGCCTCCAACATGTACCTGAGCAGTGGCTTTGGCATGGGATACGGTAGTGGCTTTGGTTTTGGCTACAGCCCGTACAGCAGCTTTTATGGTCCATCCTTCGGTTTGGGTCTTGGATTCGGCTGGGGAATGGGTGGTTACTACAGCCCATGGAGCAGCGGCTTCTATGGCGGATGGGGTTACCCATATGTAGGTAGCTACTGGCCTTCTTACTACTACCCCTACTACGGCGGCTACTATGGCCACGGTGGTTACTACGGTGGTGGCGGTTATTACGGACATTATACTACACGTCCTTCCAACTCCTATGGTTCCGTAAGAGGCGGTAACGAAAGAGTTCGCAGGGCCGATTATACCAACAGTGGCGGTACAGGCGGCGGCGGTTATACCCGTCCTTCCAGAACCGGTACTTTCCAGCCTGCCAATGGCGGTACATCCGGTGGTGAAAGACCACGCCGTGTATTCCAGCAGTCCAGTTCTGAAAGACCTGTAACCAGACCTGCTTATCAGAACAACAGCGGCAACAGCAACAATGGTGGTGGTTATTCCCGTCCGCAGAGAACAGAATACAGCAGACCTGCTCCTACTCCGGCTCCAAGTTACACTCCCCCCAGCTCAGGCGGTGGTCGTGTAGGTGGTGGTAATTCCGGTGGCGGCGGTGGTGGCTACAGCCGTCCATCCAGAGGAGGCCGTTAATTATAAAAATCATTTACAAGATAAGCGTAGCCTAAAAACCTACGCTTATTTTTTATCTCGCACACGTTTTGCCAGTTCAGCACGTTATACTTATCGCAGCAAAACCTTAACAACCGTTAAATAACCTGCTAGCAAATCTCATTTTAAGAATACCGACTATGATTAAAAGACTTTATCCTCTTTTAGGTGGCTTGTTTATTTCTGTAACAGCACTAGGCCAGAGTTCCAACGACGCATTACTTTATTCTCCCCTGCAGCCTCATGGTACAGCCAGAACCCAGGCACTGGGCGGTGCAGGTGTGGGCCTGGGAGGAGACTATTCATCCGCTCACATTAACCCGGCAGGTATTGCCATCTTTAAGACCGGCGAATTTCATATTTCAGGTGGCGTAGGCATCTCTCAAAATACCTCTAATTACCTCGGTAACGGCCAGCTTGATAATAAAGGAAGCCGCAGCAATTTCCAGTTGCCGTCCATCGGGCTGATCATGGCTACCAATAAGAACAGCGGCAGCAGCACCTGGAACAACATTACCTTTTCACTGGGTTTGGAGCGCCTGGCCAATTATAACAACGAAATTGCCATTGCAGGCCACAATACCAAATCCTCTTATTCAGACCGTTTTGTAGATGATATATTCGATGGCAGCACCTCTACACAGGCGCTGGGCACCGATCTTGGATTCAGCACCGGCTTGCTGGCTGATTACCAGCCCACCAGCGGCGCGAAAGAACCCATGACACTGGCCTCTCCTTCCAGGCAGATCGGAGGACTCACCGAAGGCATTCAGCAAAGAGGTACCCTGAAAACAGAAGGTGGTTTAAATGAATATACTTTTGCTATTGGCGGTAACTACGGCGATCGCCTGTATATCGGCGCCAGCCTGAACCTCCCCAGTATTAATTATAAAGAATCCCTGGCGTGGTCGGAAGATGATGCCAGCAGCAACAAAGGCAACAACTTTGGCTACTTCGATTATTACAAGGATCTGAAACGTACCGGTTTAGGTGTTGGTGGTAAAATTGGTATCCTGTATAAGGTTACCGACCACTTCAGACTGGGTGGTACCTTCGCTACGCCTACCTGGTATTCTCTTCACGACAGCTACAGTTCTGAGTTGTATTCAGACATAGAAGATAGTCGTGGTGAACAGGGCTCCACCTCCTTTGATCAAACACAAGGCTACCCTGTAGAATATGATTACAACTACACCGCGCCTTTACGTGCAGCAGCCGGTGCATCCTATTTCTTCGGTAACCTGCAGGAGCCACAAAGTACACAAGGCTTTATTACTGCCGACTATGAATTTGTGAACATCCCTTCTGGTAAATTCAGAATGAGTGATGACAGAGCCGGAGAAAAAAATCTGAACGATAACATCAGCGCTGTATATAAATCTACTTCCAATATTCGTGTAGGCGCTGAGGTTAAGTTTATGGCGATATATGCAGTGAGGGCAGGTTTTGCTTCTTATGGCAATCCATACAGCGATGATAAATACAATGCAGGCATAAACGCTTCCCGCAAAGTTTACAGCGGTGGTATTGGCTTCCGTAATAAAGGTCTTTATGCTGATGCTACCTATAGCTATACCCAGGGCAAAGACAGGTACCAGCCTTACACCGTGTATGATGCACAGCTGAGTCCTGCCGCAGCTACACTGGATTATACCAGGAGCAATATTATGCTGACAGTAGGATTCAAATTCTAAGCAACATCATTTTATTATAAATAGAAACGCCGGGATGTAATCACATCCCGGCGTTTCTATTTATCAGATACTTCACTCCGCTTTTAAATTCTTCACCGGGTTTTCCAATGCTGCCCGGATGGCCTGAAAACTCACTGTAAGTAAGGTAATGCCAACCATACTGATTCCTACCAGCAGGGACACACCTGCTCCTACCTCGATGTGGTATGCAAAACTATGCAACCACCGGTCCATACAATACCATGCCAGCGGTAACCCAATCAGCACGGCGATCAATACCGACCGCAGGAACTCGCCGGAAAGCATCATCATTACATGTGCGGCGGTAGCGCCCAATACTTTGCGGATACTGATTTCCTTGCGCCGGCTTTCGGCCGTAAAGGCCGCCAGGCCAAACAAACCAAGACAGGATATCACGATAGCGAGTGCGGTAAAATATTTTGATAAGGCGGCCACTCTTTTCTCTGCCGTGTATTGCGCCTGGTAATCTTCGTCGAGGAATTTATAATCGAACGTAAACCCGGGGTTATAATTCTGATAGAAGGCTGCCAGCGCATCCAGCACTGCTTTTGTTTGCCCACCTTTTACCTTTACCATCACGGTGCTGTTCAGGGAATCCAGCCGGAAAAACAACGGGCTGATGGTCTCGTGCATAGATTGAAAATGAAAGTTCTTCACTACGCCTGCTATCTCCGTTTTCATTCCATTAAATTCAATCACTTTGCCTACGGGGTTATCGATGCCCATTGCCCTGATGGCCGCTTCATTAAAAATAATCCTGGAATCATCTGCACCATAGTCGCGGGAGAAAGAGCGGCCGGCGGCCATCTCGATACCTAACGTTTCTATCATATCATAATTTACCGGAAACGGACGGCACATAATTGTTTCCACGGTGCCCCTGCCCTTCCAGGTACATCCTATGGAAGGCGCGCCCAGTACATTGCCTACCATGGCGGAAGCATTTACCACGCCTGGTATCCTTTTCAATGCTGCCAGGAATTCAGGAATATGTTCCGGCACTTTTCCTTCCACATCGAAGTACACAACGTTGTCTTTATCGTAACCCGGATTTGTATGCTGTACATAAGCTATTTGCCGGTACACCGTTATCACCGCTACCATAAACAGCACGGAAAGTGTGAACTGGAATACCACAAGACCTTTGCGGGCCAGCAATTGCCCCGGTGATCCAGGCACTTTCCCTTTCAGTACCGGCAGCGGATTGAAACCGGAGAGATACAACGCGGGGTAGCCGCCGGCCAGGATACCCGTCAGCAGGGCCACAGCAACGATGATACCTATCATCTTCCCATTCAGGGAAAAAGACAATGCCTTGCCGGTGATATGATTAAATTCCGGCAGCAGCAAGGCTACCAGCAGTAACGCGATGCCGAGCGCAAGAATAGTCATCAGCATAGATTCGCCGAGGTATTGCAGTACCAGTGCCAGGCGGTTGGCACCAATGGTTTTGCGGATCCCCATCTCCTTCATTCTGCCGGAAGCCTGTGCGGTAGAGAGGTTTACAAAATTAATGCAGGCAATTACCAGGATAAAAAGTGCGATGAGGGAGAACAGTTTTACATAGCTGATCCTGCCACCGGCGGCAACGCCGTTTTCATAATTGCCATGCAGGTAATGATCGCTGTAGCGCTGCAGGAACAGGTTGCGGGGTGTGGTGCTGCCTTTGGTAAGGCTGGTCATGAAGTTACTCAGCTTTGCATTAAACGCGGGGATATCAGCGCCCTCCTTCATTACGAGAAAGGTATTGAACGGTCCTTGCGGGTCTAATGCGGAGATGTTCATGATTTCCCGGAATGCATCGAAAGGCAGCAGGCAATCGAATTGGGTGGAAGCGTTGGAAGGGAGTTGGGCCAGCACGCCGGAAACGGTGCTGATCTTTTTGAACCGGTCTACCTGCCAGGTGATTGTTTTTCCAATGGCGTTGGTGGTGCCAAATAATGTATGCGCGAGCTGTTCAGATATAACGATGCTGTTTTTATCCTGTAATACCTGCCGGCTGTTTCCCTGCAGCAGTGGATAGGAAAATACCTGGAGGTAATCCTGGCCGGCAAATATGCCAGCCGATTTAGTGCTTTTGTTACCGGTGGTCAGCGCTATTTTAGGAAACCACGAAGCGGGTGTGCTCACAGTGGCATTTTCCACTTCCGGCATATCTGCTTTCAATGTAGCCGCCAGCAATGCGGGTGTTCCCTCAGAAGTGGTGATGCCTTTTTCATGTGGCTGATTTTCCATTACCTGGAAGAGGCGGCGGTCGTTTTTGTGGAAGTGGTCGATGCTCAGTTCGTCGTACACCCACAAACAGATCAGCAACGTACAGGCGAGACCGGTAGACAACCCAATGAGATTGAGGATAGTAAAACGCTTGTTTTTCAGCAGATGACGCCAGGCTGTTTTCAGGTAATTTTTAAACATAAGCAACATGTTTTTGTGAGGTGTGCGCACACGGAGCAGCTAAGAAAATGCCATGTTATCAGGCTTTTAAATACAAGAGATTTATATATTTTATATTTATGACAAATGTCCGGTTTCAGTACAGTGGTTGTCCGTAATTATTTTTCCGGGAGATGTATACTGCGGTGTTACCGCTGATGGTAAAATCCTGCGCGGGGCAATTCTCATTTTAGTTGTTGCTGTACATAGGTCATGATATCTGCGGTATCGCGTGAATCAAACCAGGTGAATGCAGGATCTTTTCTGAACCAGGTGAGTTGCCGTTTTGCGTATTGGCGGGTATGTGTTTTAATATCGTCGATCGCCTGATCGAGGGAGATGTACCCGTCGAGGAAGCTGAATATTTCCTGGTATCCCACGGTGCGGAGGGCGTTGTGTTCGCGGTAAGGCAGTACCGAGCGGACTTCTTCCACCAGGCCGGCGTGCACCATTGCATCTACGCGGTAATGGATGTTATGATGCAGTTGTTCTTTTGGCAGGGTGATGCCCACTTTAATCACCCGGAAATCGCGGGGGGAGCGGGTAGCGCTGCGGAAGGTGGTGATGGATTGGCCGGTGGCGTCGAGTACTTCCAGTGCGCGGATGAGGCGTTGGGGATTTTGGGTTTCCGCAGTGGCGTAAAAGCCGGGATCGCGTTGCTGCAGTTGTTGCTGTAGCCAGGCTAGGCCGTGTTGCGCATACTGTTCATTGAGGCGGGTGCGGATGCCCGGGGCAATAACGGGCATATCGTCGATGCCTTCCGCAAAGGCCCTGATATAAAGGCCGGTGCCGCCGCACATCACGGCAACGTCGTTTTTCTCGAAGATTTCGCGGGCGTATCCGAGGGCCAGTTTCTCGTAAACGCCGGCATTTACATCTTCGCGGATGCTGTGGGAATTAATGAAGTAGTGGGGAACCGCCGACAATTCTTCCGGGGAGGGCTTTGCTGTACCGATGCTGATTTCGCGGTAGCATTGCCTGGAATCTGCAGAGATCACGGCTGTTTTAAACAGTTGCGCCATTTGAACGGACAAAGCTGTTTTGCCTGAAGCGGTGGGACCTGCGATAATGATGACGGTTTTTTGCATAAGTATTGCGCTAAATATTTAGGGATCTGTTTATTTTTTCCGGGAGACGGGCCATTTCAGCTAAGTGGATGAAACGGGTGATCTCTGCAAAAAATAAACAGATCCCTAAAACGACTGACAGTTCTATTTAAAAGTTATTTTCTTCTTCTCCGCCAAATTCTTCTGCACCATCGCCGCCCAGAGCGTCGCTTTCTTCACCTTCTTCGCCGAAGCCATCGGCATCCATACCTTCTTTATTGAGGTCATATTTTTCTTCCATTTCCACGAGTTTATCACCTACCAGGCCTTTGGTGCCATATTGGCTGGGGGCAAGACCTTCTTTGCGCACGCAGGCAGGGTAAACCACTTTGCTGTTTTCGTCTTTGGAAACGCCGATGAGTTCTACGAGGAACGACCAGTTTTTGGCGAAATCGTAGAGATAGATAAATTTCTGATTAGGATCTTTCACTGCGGCAGCGATCATAGTATCCGCCATCAGCAGGGGTTCTGCCTTGCGGGGTTGATTATCTGCTTCCAGGATGATTTCCCGGCCACGTTGCCAGTTATCATTGCTGCGGAAAAAGGTGGCTTTGTGTTTTGAATCAAATTCGAATGCCTGCAAAATTGCTTGGTGAAATAATAAAAACGTCTGATTCGGCTTAATGGCAATGTCTCTGTAGACACTTTCATCTTCTTCCCAGTAAACTCTGAATTTCAAAACCGGCATGACAAAAAGGTTATAAGTTATTTAATGATTAAACACTCCGCAATGAGCGGTTGATCCTGAATGCTAGTGTACTTTATTATGGTATGTAAAATTACCAATTTTATTTCACCGGGCTTAGATTCAATGCGCCGGCTTTTTCCAATAAAAATGCGTATGCCGCCTCGTAAGTATTAGGAATTTCGCCGTCCAGGATGGCTTCCCTGATGGCACTTTTCAGATCACCTACGATCCTGCCTGGTTTCAGCCCAAATGTTTCCATGATCATTTCCCCGGTTATGGGAGGTTGCCAGTTGCGGATCCGGTCGCTCTCTTCCACTTCTTTCAAGCGTCTGCGCACCAGTTCAAAATTTTCGAGGTAGCGTTTAACCTTGGTTTTATTTTTTGAGGTAATATCCGCTTCGCACAGCATCATCAGTCCTTCTATGTCGTCTCCGGCATCGAAGAGTAATCTCCGGATAGCCGAGTCTGTTATGTTTTCTTTGGTGAGGCTGATGGGACGCAGGTGTAGTTCTACCAATTTCTTTACCAATCTCATTTTCTCGCTCAATGGCAGTTTCATTTTGCCAAAGATGCGGGGAACCATTTTGCCGCCCACCGCGTCGTGGCCGTGAAAAGTCCAGCCATGACCGGGTTCAAATTTTTTGGTAGCGGGCTTCCCGATATCGTGTAACAGTGCTGCCCATCGTAGCCAAAGATCTTTTGTATTTTCCGATATATTGTCTACTACCTGCAAGGTATGATAAAAATTATCTTTGTGCCCTTTTCCCTCGTACATCTCCACTCCCACCATATCGATCATTTGGGGGAAAATAATTTTGAGCAGGCCGGATTTATATAAGAGGTCCAGTCCTACAGAGGGTTTTACTGAGAGCATTATTTTATTGAACTCATCGGAGATCCTTTCCTGGGAAATGATCCTGATCCGTTCTGCATTTTCCTGTATTGCCGTGAAGGTGCCTTCCTCGATGGTAAACTGCAGCTGGGAAGCAAACCTGATGCCACGCATCATGCGCAGGGGGTCATCGCTGAAGGTTTGAGCGGGCGCCAGGGGAGTCCGTATAATTTTCTTATCGAGATCGGCGAGGCCGTCGAACGGATCGAGCAGGGAGCCATAGTCGATGTCCCTGAGACTGATAGCCATTGCGTTGATGGTAAAATCGCGGCGGTTCTGGTCGTCCTGCAGGGTGCCTGCAGACACTTCGGGGTTGCGGGATTCTTCGCGGTAGCTTTCTTTGCGGGCGCCAACGAATTCAATTTCCAGATCATTCAGTTTAACCTGGGCGGTACCATAGGTTTTGAAGAAGTTAACGGGAATGTTGTTGCCTAAGCTTTCTGCGACTTTGTGTGCGAGTGCGATGCCATCGCCTACGCAAACAATGTCCATATCTTTTGTTTTCCTTCCCAACAGTTTATCCCGCACAAAGCCCCCGATCAGATAGGCCGGAACGCCCAGTTCATGGGCGGCCAATGCTATCTTTTCCAGCACTTTTCTTTCCTGCAGGGAGCAGGGTATGTCCAACGGCTTGCTGCTGATCATATTTAAATATTCCTGTTAATTTTTATTCCTTTCTCTGAAACCAGGGCGCAAATGTAATAAATAAACGATTTTAATCCCGGATTATCACGATTGAACCGTCTTTGTTTATCCTGATAATCCTGGATGCGGCGCTGGTGGTTTCATCGTTTTGCCGGTACTTTACCACATAATCCACGCCATTCCGGATGTTGGCAGACACTTCGCGGAAGCTGGCCGGCGAGGGTTCCCCGCTGATATTGGCGGAAGTGGAAACCAGTGGTTTACGCAATCTTTTGATCAGGTGGCGGCAAAAAGGATCTTTCACGATGCGGATGGCGATGCTGCCATCTTCGCTGATAACGTTGGGGGCCAGGCCGAGTGCGCCTTCATAAATAACGGTAGTGGGGCGTGTGAAACCGGCGATGATGTCTGCCATATCGGGCCGTGGATTTGCCACATAATGCAGCAGGTCTTTCGCATCGGCCAGTAATACTACCAGGCTTTTGCTTTCGCTCCGTTTTTTGAGGGCATAAATTTTCTGTACGGCCGTTTCATCGGTGGCATCGCAGCCGATGCCCCAGATAGTGTCTGTAGGATAAAGGATAAGTCCGCCGGTACGCAGCACCGGCATGGCCGCACTGATATCATCTTCAAACATTTTATATTTTCTTATTTAGTTGTTTATATACTTTCATCATGGCGGCAGCGCACTTTTCGGGGGTAAAACGTTGTGCATGCTGCCATCCTTTTTCCTGCATCTGCTTTACCAGCGAAGGATTTTCAATTACCTGCCTCATGGCATCCGCTATGGAGCCGGGCTCCCGGGGATCTACGTACAGGGCTGCATCTCCCGCAGTTTCTGCAAAACAGGATCCGTGGGAAGTGATCACCGGTGTACGGCTCCAAAGGGCCTCCAGTATGGGGATGCCGAATCCTTCAAAGAAAGACGGGTAAAGGAGCGCCACCGCGCCCTGGTACAGGAGGGGCAACTCACTGTTCTTAAGCCGTACCTGTTCGTTGAGGAAAATCACTTGTTGTGTGAGTCCGTTTGCTGCCAGGTATGCTTTTACTTTCTTTTTATAACCGCTGCCATTGCCCAATACCACCAATGGTAAATCCAGTGTACCTTTTAGTGTATTCATGGCCGTTACGATACCTAACAGGTTTTTCCGTTCGATCAGCGACCCTACATACAGAAAATATTGCGACGGCAAACGGTACCTGGCGCCCATTGCAGCAATATCATCATCGGGATAAGTAACGGCAAAAGAAGGATCACAGCTTTGGTATACCACATCAATTTTATCGGCCGGCGTATGATAGTAGGTGATCAGGTCCTGCTTCGTCTGTTCGCTGATGGCCACTACCCTATCGGCCTGATGGCAGGCGTAGCGGGCCTTACGGCGATACGTGATTACATCGATAGGATTGTACTGCTCCGGGTATCTTTCAAAAATAAGATCATGCATGGTAACTACCGACCTGATACCGCTTTTATGGATACCAAACGGCAGTTCATGACTGAGGCCATGATAAATACCAACCTGGTAACGTAACAGGTCCTTTACCACAAAACGGCTGCGCCAGGCCGATTTAAACCAGCGGTACAGCGGCTTTTCCGGCACCACTATTTTAAGCTCCGGCAGGGCACTAACATCGTACATACCGGTTTGCTTTGGGGCAAACAGGTAATATTCATCTTCCGGGAAATCCTTTACCAGAGATGATATCAGGGTACGACTATAATTCCCAAGACCAGTGTCGTTCTGGAATGCGCGTTTGGCGTCGAATCCTATTTTCATAAAGTTCTTTCTTCCACAAAAGGCAAAATTACGGATTACAGATGGCGAATTACGTATATCTGATAAGATTTCCGGAAATACCTCTTTGTAATTCGTAATTTTATTTTCTACGTATTATGTTTGCAAAAAATAAAAAAAATGGATTTACAACAACAAATACTGGCTGCCTGGGCTGATCGCAGTCTCTTACAGGAGACACAGTACACAGATGCAGTTAAAGCGGTGATAGAAGCGGTAGACAAAGGACATCTGAGAGTTGCGGCGCCAACAGAAAACGGCTGGCAGGTGAATGAGTGGGTGAAGCAGGCTATTTTACTGTACTTCTCCATTCAGCCAATGGAAACAATGGAAGTGCCTCCGTTTGAGTTTTATGATAAAATGAGATTGAAGTCGAACTATAAAGACCTGGGCGTAAGAGTAGTTCCGCATGCAGTGGCGCGTTATGGCGCATTCATTGCCAAGGGCTGTATCCTGATGCCTTCTTATGTTAACATCGGCGCTTATGTAGATGAAGGCACAATGGTGGATACCTGGGCTACAGTAGGCTCTTGCGCACAAATCGGTAAAAACGTGCACCTGAGCGGTGGCGTTGGTATCGGCGGTGTACTGGAACCATTACAGGCCAGCCCGGTAATCATTGAAGATGGTTGCTTTATCGGCTCCCGTTGTATTGTGGTAGAAGGCGTTGTTATAGAAAAAGAAGCCGTACTGGGTGCAAACGTAGTACTGACTCAATCTACCAAGATCATTGATGTAAGCGGCAGCGAGCCGGTAGAATACAAAGGCCGTGTACCAGCCCGCAGCGTGGTAATTCCCGGTACTTATACCAAGAAATTCCCTGCCGGCGAATACCAGGTATCATGCGCACTGATTATTGGTCAGCGTAAAGCCTCTACAGATCTGAAGACCAGCCTGAACGACACCCTGCGTGAGTTCAATGTAGCAGTATAAATATTTATATATTGATGGACGGCGCCTGTTTACGGGTGCCGTTTTTTATGTCTGGAAAAAAAATTTGGTTAGTTTAAAAAAGTGTTTACTTTTGCAATCCCTTTTACGGGGATATGCGATGCCCAGATGGCGAAATTGGTAGACGCACTGTGTTCAGGTCGCAGCGTTCGCAAGGATGTGCTGGTTCGAATCCAGTTCTGGGCACGAAAATGGACAAACTTAGGTTTGTCCATTTTTATTTTGGGGAAGTCCCGCGTCCAGTGTGTATATCAGCTTGACGGCTTCATTGAGCCGTGCGGTTCGATAATTGATTCCGTCAAAAGTGAGCTTTTCAGGGAAAATCGAACCATACTCTCTTTCGCAATACAATTTTCTCACCTATCATTAACTTCTAATTAACGCATACTATTCTTTGGGGATCTAATTTTCAGGTTATTCATTTAACCTGAAAAACCTGCATTCCTCCATATTGGATTGCTGATAAAGAATAAGTACAATGACAAAAGAGAAAAGCGTAACATTAATCGAACAATCGTTATTCATTGAGCTTTCGGAGCTTATCGAGCAAAGTCAACGGCAAGTATTTTCGCATGCTAACAGTACTCTTACGGTACTTTTCTGGAAAATCGGCCAACGCATTAATGTTGAGGTCCTTAAAAATCGTCGTGCAGAGTATGCAAAGCAGATTGTGTTGACACTGTCTACACAATTAAAGAATCAATATGGGAAAAACTTTGAGATAAGGAATTTACGGAGAATGATGCAATTTGCAGGACAATTCACAGATCTGGAGATTGTCTTACCGCTATCACAGAAACTGAGTTGGTCGCATTTCGTGGAATTATTACCGTTGAAGAACCAGGAAGCAAAGCTGTTCTATGCACAGGTTGCTGCCAATCAGGCGTTAGGTATAAGGGATTTACGGAAACAAATTTCAACCAAAACTTTTGAGCGGACTGGTATTGCGAATACACAAAACACCAGTAACCATCCTGCTATTAGTGATAACTTCAAAGACCCCTATTTTTTGGACTTCCTCGGGTTACAAAATACCTATATGGAAAAGGATCTCGAAGAAGCTATACTTCGGGAACTAGAGGCTTTCATATTGGAGCTGGGCAAAGGGTTTGCCTTCATAGAGCGTCAGAAAAGGATGATTATTGACAGCGAAGATTTTCATTTAGACCTTTTGTTTTATCACCGAAATTTAAAACGTCTCGTAGCTGTTGAGTTGAAACTGGGAAAATTCGAAGCCCAACACAAGGGACAAATGGAATTGTATTTAAGGTGGCTGGATAAATACGAAAAGCAAGAAGGAGAACAATCTCCGATTGGCTTAATTTTATGTGCTGAAAGCAGACGAGAACAAGTAGAGTTGCTGGAAATGCACAAGGATGGGATCATGGTAGCGGAATATTGGACAGAACTACCTCCTAAAAAGGAACTGGAGAAAAAAATACATCATCTCTTTATTGAAGCTAAGGAAAGGATTGAACGTAAGAAGGTGCTGGAGTAATAGCGTAGTCAATTATACTTCGAATGCGGTAGCATGAGGAAATTGATCGTTTGGGGTTTACCAAAACATAGCTGGCAACCGGGGATGGCCTATCAATAACACTCCCTTTTCATCAGCAAACAAGATATAGATGATCCTTTTTAAGCTAATGAAGAGAATAATAATTCACCTGGTCTACTAGCTGAACTTGTACGGTATGGTATTCGGAAGTAGCCTTTGGTTCGAGAAAAGTACATTCCGGTGCACGAAATGGACAAACTTAGGTTTGTCCATTTTTATTTTTGGGGAACCTCTCTTCCTGCTTAGATATTTTGTTTAGCGGATGGTTCGATAATTGATTTCGGAGAAAGTGAGTTTTTGAGGAAAATTGGAGAAAAAGGACAGTAAACAGATGCGATCATTTCAAACAAAAAAACCGCTCCAACTTTCGTAAGGAGCGGTGAGTGAAAGAGTATCTCCTCTCATCATATGATTTCTCTGCCAGGATTAGTAAGATAGCAGCCGGTAAGACTCCGCATATAACCTTCCATCCGGCTCCTTAATGGCATTTATATCGTTAATATAATACTTCTCCGTTCCCAATGGTCCCCGGTCGAAATTCAAGAGTGGCCCGGTGGCTTCCGCAGGATTAAAAGGCCTCGCCAGGTTATCCAAAGGCTGACCGGATACTGCATCCAGCGGCTGAAAAAGATAGCCGGAGCCGTAAGCTACACTGTCTTTCACCATCACAAACCCGGTCAATTCACCTCTTTTTATTTTGTTAATTCTGGCCAGGGTATCTATTTTGAGAAGTGCAAAAGTTATTTCATCATAATAACAGGCATACAATTCAATGCCAAATGTTTCCGGCAATAGCGTGTCTTTTGTATAAAAAGCCATCATCTTCCTGTCATCGGGGATAACGGTTTCATCTTTCCCAATTAAAAGAGGAGGGGCTGCCGGATCCAGTTGCATTAACGTAATGGTGGCAAAGCCCACCGGTAATGTAACCAGTGTATCAATCAATATCTCACTGCTACCATGATTGCGGACAATCATGTGCTGCCCGCCCTCTGCAAGCGCCACTACTTTTGATTTGACCTGCCCGTTAAATAAACTATCTGCAATAGCTTCTCCATTTATTGTAATGCTGAAAGCCGCTGCTGTATTGGTGGAAAAAGCAGATACTGTTACTTTAACCACTTCGGTCGCTTTAATTAATTCCCCATTTTTCTTACAGGAAAGAAAAAACAGGAGGATTAATACTATACCGGGAATGTAATATGTTGTTCTCATGTGATGAATGCTGATGATTAAAAATTGTAATTGATGTTCATACTGACGTTCCGCCCTTTGAACCATTTGTGATGAACATAATCCATGCTTTTATTGTAGGCAGTGCCTTTGGGATCATGGTTGGAATTGGCGTTCGTGACCTGGTCCTCCACACTGTCAAATAAAAATTGTCCTCCTCCTTCACTTCGCGGACCCGTTGCGGATACATTCTGATAGATCACATAGTCCTGCTGCAAAAGATCACTGATATTTAATCTTACCTGCATTTTATTTTTTAACAGCGAAACACTGAACTGCAGGTCCAGCACGTCCCGCTCATTTTCATACTGGTCCTGCCACGGATTAAAACCGCCGTTGGCAATCCTTTTTCCGAAACGGTTATAACTTACATTTATGCCAGCTACGTTTCCAAAATAACCGATACCGGCATTAACAGTGTAAGGTGAAAGCCCTTGCAACAAACGGTTACGGGTGCTGCCGGGTGCTGCATCAGGCACCCCTCCGGCATCTGCAGCAGCGTTCATCAAAGCCTGGGGACTATATTCCACTTTGCCTTCCATCAGCGAAGCATTGGCACTAACGAATATCTTTTGCAACCAGGTGGATGGCGAATGCAGGAATCCGAGAGATTTCCGGATGTCCACTTCTATACCTTTACTGGTTGAGCGTTCCAGGTTAAAGAAAAAGTAATTCACGTTTTTACCTGCGCCCCAAAAACCGATCAGCTCAACAGGGTTCCTGAATTTTTTATAGAAAGCAGAAAACGAAAGTACTTCCCCCGGACCCGGATAATATTCATAGCGGAGATCCATATTTTCAATCTGCGCATCCTTCAGCCCAACGGCTCCCCTGTAAATGCTCCTTTCGTGGAATTCATAATAGATAAAAGGTGCCCGTTCCCTGAAGTCGGCCCTGGCAAGGGTTTTTGAATAGGCCAGCCGGATGTTCGTTGACGGCGTCAGGTTATATACCAGGTTAAAAGAAGGCAGCCAGTCGGTTCCCTCGTATTTCATCAGTGAGTCTACCGGAATACCCGTTATTTTGTTATAAGAAATACCGTGTACGTCCACCGAATTTTTCTCCATCCTGATACCACCAATCAACCGGAATTTTTTGAGAAACTTCAGATCAGCCATTAAATAAGCTGCATGTAATTTCTGGTCGCCAGTGTAATTCTCGCCTGCATAACCGGAGCCACCAGGGCCTGCAAATTTATAGGTCAGGTAACCAGGTTTCAACAGGGATTGCAATTGATAATCGGCCTGACCATAAATTGCGTCATTAATGGTTCCGCTATTACCGGCAGGATCATGCAAAAGGCGTAGCGAAGCAGACTTGAAATCCGCACTGCGGAAAGTGCCGGCATATCCCGCTTTTATCGATTGACTGAGATGTCCGACCTGGAAAGGAATTGTAAAATTGAGGTTTATATTTTTTCTTCTTTCCTTCAGCGTAGAATTAAAGATGCTGAGACCTCTTGTAATAAATCCGGTTCCATCATTTAAAACGTATTGATAATACCCTTTGGGGCCATCCACATTATAACCTTGCGAGGCGCGGGTGTCTGGCTGGTCCCTGTTAACAGTGATATAATCGGCTGACCAGTCGAGTTTCAGGTGTTGGTGCAGTAAATGTTCTCCCTCCAACCTGTTTTGTAATATTTCGTTGATCAGCACGATGTCGGTATAATAAAGCACATCGTCGCCAGCCGGATCTATACCTACTCTGAAATCGAACTCCTTGCCGTAGTTTACATCTGTTTCATGACTGAATTTCCGGTTATAGAGGTTTTTGAAAGCCACCTTATGTCCTTTCGTCTGGAAACCCACATTCGCCACCGCGCCGATAGTTGTATTGAACTGGTAGGAATTGGCACTGTCGTAATAGTAGAAAGAGGGTTGGTAACGTTCGTGGTCTGTTACCTGTTGTTCATTACGGTAGGTACCTGCAAGTGTAACGCCAAACGAAGCTCCGTTTTTCAGGGGTATTTTCCGGCCAAGAGAAAGCTGGTATTGCTGCTGCGGAGTATAACCATACCGGCGTAACCCCCAGTTATTGGGAATATGCGTATTCATTTCGCTGGTCTTAACGTTATCACCTGACAGGCTGTATTTCCAGTACTGGTCAGCGTTCCAGTTCTTCCTCCACCAGTTGCGCGTACCATCATCTACGCCAAGGTATTCTTTGTTCCCCCGTTTCAGGGAGTAAAGGTCCTTCCCTGTACTGTTGGTATTCCATCCGCCGCCTATACCAACCGTTGTAAAATTTTCTGCCGGAATATCGCGGGTATTTACCTGTACAAGCCCTCCTGCAAATTCCGATGGCATATCAGGTGTAGCTGTTTTGTTCACAACAATATTATCAATGATGCTGCTGGGCACAACATCAAAGGCAAAGTTCCTGCGGTTCGGCTCCGAACTGGGCAGGATGGCGCCATTCAGGATTACCGTGTTATAACGCTCACTGAGGCCGCGCACCGTCACAAATTTATCGTCCTGCACCGTCAGACCACTGATGCGTTTCAGCACCTGGGCGGCATTGTTGTCGGGCGTAACCCTGATCTGTTCAGCGCTGATACCATCGGAAACTGCGGCATTGTTCTTTTGCCGGACGTACAAAGCTGCAATGCTCTCCTTCCTGGCGGAAGCCGTAACAGTTACACCTGCCAGCTGTCCCTTCCCCCTTTTTAAGGTTACATCCATTTGAAAGACCTGGTTGTTCTTTACTACAATCTCATCCACCTCCTTTATACCATATCCTATAGAACTAACCGTAGCAATATAGTTGCCCTCCGGAAGAACAAAACTGAAAGCCCCCTCCATATCTGTAGCAGTACCATTGCCGCCAATGCGGATCGTAGCACCCGGCACCGGCTGACCGTTTTGTTCATCAAACACCTTCCCGGTAATTTTGCCGGATCTTTTTGAGGGCGCCTGCACCGGCCGTTGCCCGATCCTGATAGCGATTGTACCATTGTTAACAACATATTCAACACCGGTAAGCGCATTTAATTCAGATAGCACGTTTTGTAAGGATACCGCCTGCCATTGTACTTTTTCGATCTTTATACCACTAAGACGCGAGCGATCGTAAGAAAAGGTCAAACTGCTTTGCTGTGAAATTGCCTTCACTACCTCATCCAACCGGGTATTGCTCATAGAAAGGGAGATCAGCTCCCGCAGGGCATTATCCTGTGCCCTTGCTTCAAAACCAAACAAGAATAATAAGGACAGAAACCACATCATACAATTTCGCCTTCGCAGCGTTAATTTGTTTTGCATAACTTTGTGCATACTTTTTTGATTAAAAACATTTGTTTTTTATGCTCCGCCGGCCAGCGGAGCATTTTTTATCGGGATAAATAAATAAACACCTCATCCGCCCTGATCTCGAATCTGAAGTCCTGCACAAAAGCAATGTTTTGAAGTATAAGGGTCAGATCCGCGTTGCGGTACGTCGCATTAAACTGTTTATCCTGGAAGAAACCAGGATCATAGTGAATCTTTCTCCCAAACCGTTGCTCCAACCGGTGAAATACGTCCGGCATAGGCAGATCGTTTAGTACAATTGCCCCGGTTTTCCAGTCTGTTTCCAGCTGAACAGCAAAATTTTCCAGCTGGAGCTGTTTGTTATCAGACCTGTAAACAAGTCTTTTACCTGGCGTTAAAACGAGTGTGCTGTCGCTGATTTTCACCGCTATTTTACCTTCGGTTAAAGAAACACGGGTAGCAGTTTCCATGCTGTAGGCTTCGATATTAAAATGCGTTCCCAGTACAGTGGTCTGTACATTCCCCGTATTTACCACAAACGGTTGTGCAGTGCGGGGGGCCACTTCAAAATAGGCTTCCCCTTGCAGGGAAACCTGTCTGTTGTTCCTTCCATAGTCCGCAGCGAAACTTATAGCCGAATGTGGCGCCAGCCAAACCCCGCTGCTATCAGGCAAAATAGCCTTCCGGACATGAGCGGTATTATTGCGGATCGTATTGTTAGCCACAGCCTCCGGTATTTGCTGATTGGCACGAAAAGCCCGCTGCCATACCGGGATGGTACCAATAACAAATGCAGCCACAGCTGCTGCTGCCCAATACTGCCACTTGTGTATCTTCCATCTTTTGCGGCGATCTGCCATCATCATGGATTGCACATAGTGGTCCATGCGATGGACTATTTCATCTGGTACCGGAGCGGCTTCCATATCCCATCCTTCCGCCAGCTTTTCTTCCAGCATGCCGGGTGAGAGACTTTGCAGGTAATGGAGTATTTCCTTTTTTTCCTGTTCTGTACATTGATCATCAATGTACCGTTGCCATTTTTCAGGTGTCATGAACATAACCGTTATAATTTGAGAAAGCAGCGCTTCCCATCATAACACGTTAAAATGGAGGTTTACCTCAATACTTTTTTTGCCGGATAAAACATGTTAATGATTTGGTAACAATGCTATAATTACCGGGATCTGTTACTTTGCATTTGTATGTCGAACAACAGTTATAGTAAGAAGGAAGATGATTTCAATATCCTGTACCTCGCTACGAGAGCCAGGCTGTTCCGCTATTTGAGCAGCTACACGAAAGACATACAACTGGTTGAAGACATCATGCAACAGTGTTATCTGAATATATGGGAAAAGATGGATACTATCCGGGACCCTGCGGCAGCAGGCCCCTTAGTGCGCACATATGCCCGCAATCTGATGATTGATGTTATCCGCCGCCGGATGAAGGAAGACATACAATGGCTGGAGCAACTGCAACAGGAAGCAGGTTTGCTTATCGATCCGTGTATAAATGAATCGGGCCGGCAACAGTTGCTGCAGCTGGAAACCGCTATTGAAAAATTGCCGGCGCCTACCCGTACCGTTTACCTGTTACATCGTGAAAGCGGATTAAGCTATAAGGAAATTGCCGCCAAAATGTCTATTTCAGTAAGCATGGTTGAAAAACATATGAGCAAAGCGATCCGGCTGTTAAAGAAAGATATCCTGACGGACATGTCCCTGGTATTGACAATTATGGCGGGAAGTGAAATATTGAAGATATAATAAAAATCAATAGATAACGTAAAGGCAAATTGTGTCAACACAATTAAAGGCTTCCTGCTTTATCGTTGAATATTCCCCCCCACCGGAGAATACAGCGGGCCATAAAAAGGAGAATAACCATTATAACCGCCTCTGCTTACGCCAACGCTGCCGGAAATGGAGAATGTTTTGTCATTGCTGATATACATCACACCTATTTTTGCATCTGAATAGGCAGCAAAGTTGTTAGTCTGCATCAGACCATTGTTCTTATTAATCGCAGGTTGATAGGGTACACTGTTGTAACGGAAAACGTAAGGTGTCACCGATACGCCTCCGAAGGCGTACAGGTTATGGGTCAATTGACGATTTAACTGCAATCCCAAAGGTACCGACAGGAAAGAACCACTTCCTCCTTTAAATGCTACAAAGCCAGCGGAAACGCCGCTATATTTTGTAACAAACCATTTCTTATGGATATTGTTGGTATCGCTTACCTGTTGAGGGTGTTTGAAGACTGATTCCGTGCCATTCATAGCTCCGAAAGATGAGTCTATCTGTGCATTTACCGTCATACCCGACATTAAAATAGCAGCAAAAAGAATTATCCGTAACATACCAATAAAGATAAGCATCCTTTTTTTATTAAAATGCTAACATAATCACAATATGTGATCTGAAAGAAAAAGCCCGCTCAATCGGGCGGGCCTTTTCTTTCAGATATGTATTATACTTTATTTTTTCTGCTGTGCCAGGAAAGAAACGAGCGATGCAAGTTCCTCGTATGACAACGCATTAGCAAGACCCGTTGGCATCATAGACGTTTTCATTTCCTTGCGGGTCAGGATATCGGCTGTTTTTACGGTGAATACTTCGCCGCTGATATCTCTCATAACTACCCTGGCAGAAGTTTCTTCCGTAACAAATCCCATGTAAGACTTGTTACCCTTCGCAGTGATCATCACCGTGGCAAATCCCTGTGAAATAGATGCGTTAGGCTTGAGAATGGACTCTGTGATCTGTTCCCGGTTCATGATAGACCCGATTTGTCCCATAAAAGGACCTTTCATTACTTCTCCTTTCTTAATACTGTGGCAGGCTACACAACCCTGGTTGGTAAACAGTACTTTCCCTCTGGCCGGATCTCCTTTTAATTTATTGATGGCTAATAAAACATCTTCGATAGATGATTTGCCCACCTGACCTTTTTTACTTTTTATTTTTTCAAGATCTACTTTGGGTTCTTTGACCGGAGCTGCAATCACTTTTTTCTCTGGTGCAAATGCGGCAATATCCATCCGGTTGCGGGCATCAAGATCTCTGAAAAACGCTTTGCCGGGGCTGGTTTTCAGCGATGCTGTTTTAAGGAATTTTTCGATAGCCGGTGATGCTTCCCAGGTTACGCCTTTGTAGTAGGGACCATGTGAATCCGGTCTGGTTCCCCACCACCAGGATGCATCATAGGTGTCTTCTTTTTTGTAGAGGCGTGCTAATGTGATAATGATCTGCCGTTTTAATTGCTCATTTTTCGACACCGTGTAAGCATTCATCAAGCCGTCCACTGCTTTCTGATCATGCATATATCGTAGTGTCCACAATGCCAGCGTGGAGTTTTCACCGTTGATTCCCGCTACAGCGGCATCTACTGCATGAAGGCCAACCAGGGCCCGGACAGCCAGATGAGGCAGCACAATAGCAGCATTGGGCGTAGCGTGCGGTCCTTCCACATCTTTAACAGGGGCAATAAATGACGCCGGAACTTTAGTCTGCAACAAAGCGCTGGCTGTTTCGATACGGCCTAAACGCCCCAACCCTATAATTGCTGCTGCCTGCACGCGCGGAGACGGATCTTTAAGTCCTTCCAGGAAAGGTTCAGTTGAAACATCTTTCAGGATGCCTTTCCTGTCTGCCAACGCCCGCAATGCATGTTCCCTTACGGAAGCATCTTTTGTTAATGATGTTAAAGCAGGGATGCCATCTGCGCCTGCAGCCTGTGCATAAGTATAGATACCGGCCACGCGGGCAAATAATGGCAATTGGGCATCTGAAGCGATTTCCAATGCCGCGGACATTCCTTGTTTACCCCCACGCGCAATTAATTCCTGAGAGGCATTCAAACGGGCAACCGCACTGGCCGATTTAAGCAATCCTGCCAATTCCTCCACCGGGGCGGTGGCCAGGTTGGGAAATGCCTTGTAAGTCCAGTTGTTTGGTACTGCCCGGATCACATAGCCTTTATCCGGACTGCCGGAATAGCCTGCGCCATCCCACGCAGAAAGGAAAAGCCGGCCGGATCCGTCAACATCCAGATCCGTAATCTGGGGAAGCTCTAAAAAATCTTCGTCTTTCTGGGTGAATGTGGGGCCATCAGGCGTTACCCTGTGAATGTAAAGCATGCTTCTTCCCCAATCCGCCATCATGGGAACGTTATTGTACTTCTCAGGCCAGCTGGGTTCCGCCATATATAAGGCTCCGGTACCGGAGCCGCCACCAAGATCTGCCAGCGCAGGTAATATTTCATCTGTAAAATGCTGAAACAATACCGGGTATCCATATTCCCCGGATTGGATATGGTGGGAAAACCGCACATTCCATCCACCACCATCATTGGTATTTTCTCTCGTAAAAATATTCATATATGGATCAATGGCCACATCATACACGTTGCGTGTACCGTGGGTGAATATCTCCATTTCGGTACCATCGGGGCGTACCCTTACAATACCACCGCCAAGCATGGTCAGTTTCTTACCGGAACGATCCGTTGCGTTATGAAACCCAAAATCACCTACCGCAATATAGATCCAGCCATCAATACCCATCCTGATACCGTTAGTGGCATGATCGGTTCCCCGCTCCTGAATGTATTTGGTGTTACTGAGATTTTCGATAAGTGGCTGAGGAGGTCCGTCTGCTTTTCCGTCTCCATCCTTATCTTCAAAAACGACCAGCGCCATCCCGGAAGCTTTACCGGATTCTTTGGAAAATGTGGTGTGCAATACAAAAACCCGGCTGCCCTGCACTATGATGCCACGTGGGTTATCCACCGTTGCAAATTCAATATGCCCGTCCATTTTCCCGTCATTATCCTTATCTATAAGCTTAAGAATCCGGCCTTTCCCCGGGTCTTTTCCCAATGAACCCATCATATCCACGCCTACAAACACTTCGCCGGTTGGCGCAACTGCGAGGCAAGCGGGGCTGGGCGTTATATCAGGACCGGAAAATCTTGTAATTGTTAAATCAGGGGGATTAGGAGAAGTGTTTTGAGGCTCTCCTATAAATTGTTTTGTGCCAATAAATACTGCTAGAGAATAGATCAGGCCAATAGAAAATTTCGTCATTTTGGTTCGCGGTATTAATAAAATAGTATTTCAGTGCTTTAGCAAAAGCATTGGTCAATATAGAAAAAATAAAATTTCAGGCCGGAATTATTTGGGGAGCGGCATCAAATACTATTGAATGTGCGGCATCTGGTGGTATAAATGGGTGGAATATGGCCCTGCAAAACCTATCTGTAGCTATGCCATGAAAACCCCAGCAGGCCATGATGAGCTTCGGAATACAGGTAGTCCCCTTTCGTAAAGCGGCTATATACCCCCTGTTCAAATTCCCGCCTGGCAACCAGGGCGTTTGTTTTGAGTACCAGCAGGTGATAAGTTGCCTCTACGCTATCAGGCAATCCGGCTGAAGCAGCCTTTACGCTGCTGAGTCTTCTTTCCCTATCCAATACTATGCAATTGGTACAGCCGGGATTTAGATCTTTTTTATAATGCTCCTCACCCACCTCTACCCATTGAGGTGGCGCAATAATACTATCAGCAGGCAGCAGGTGCAAATAATACGAAGTAATCTCACTTTTCCTTTCTTCAGGTTCTGAATAACCTTCAAAAGAATGTTTGCCTGTACCGGTAACGAGGTACTTTATCGTTGCCGGACGGGATAGATCAAAGGCGTAGTTAATACCGGCTAAGAATGGCAGGGTATAAAAGGCCATCGTCATCAGCAAAGCATGCTCATTAATCCGTGCATCATCCGGCGCCCGTTCTGTTTTCTTAACCAGGACGCAGGCTACCGCTACAGATGAAGCAATGACCAATAAATATCCTGAGAAGGAAATGCTATAAACGGAAAATACATGCGGAACTATAAAGAGATATACAACAAGCATCGCTGCAAACAGTGCAAAGCGCGTTATTTCGCCCCGGGGCTTCCTGTTAAAAAAAAACTGCATGCTTGTACCCGCAGTTTTATGGATAAAATATCTCAGCAGTGGAATACAAAAGATAATCACGAGAAGGTACCTGAAAGTAACAGAACCGGGGTCAGTAAAAAGCAACCATATACACAGTGCCAGGCGGGTTATGGCAGAGAAGATTATAGTGTCAATTGTTTTTATCAGGTGTTTCAAAGGTGGTAAATTGTTTTATCCAAATTACGAATATTGGGGTGTAAAAACAACTGCATAGTGTATGCGTTCCCCCGTAGGGTGTTTTCGTATTTGATTAGCATCCTCCATTTCCCATCTTTTAATTTTGAAAATTACTCTATTCTTATTTACAGTAAATCTATTACTGAATACTGTAAAACAATTATTCCGGGCCATAAATACAGTAAAACGATTTGGATCATCTATTAAAACTCTTTTTTATAGAAGGCGATAGTTATCATTCCCGTTTCACGCAACTTATCAATAACCGACATCAATCATATATTAATTAAAATATTATATTTGTACAAATGTATTTAATTGGGACAACGTGCTAACTATGTTATTAAAAACGGGGATCAGCTCACCATTCACTATCACCATTGGCGGGCCAACTCTATTGCATCAGACCTATATTTCGGTGAAAAGCCCTTTCTACGCTATATAAGTGAATGTACAGTCCGTGAGGAATTAATGGATCCTATTTGGATGGAAGGCTTTGTAATACTGGATATGGCAGAAAAACTGCTTGGCTTCTGGGCATGGGAACTCGAAAATGAGACTTCTGTTTTACGTTACTATTTATCCGCATTGAAAAAAAAATGGCCTGGCTGGCAGATTATGCATTTAGCTAATGAAATGTATGATGCGGAACCATTGTTAGGCATTGACTATGTTTCACAGCAACCAGCCACTAAATTTGAATGCACTGATCCAGCGGATATTATTAATGATCCTTTAGGCGACTATCCTAACGTATTGTTCATTATCAGACAAAACGAAAAGCTTTTTGTTGCCGAAACGAATATTACATTGGAATCTATTATTTGTTATGGCAAAGATATTGTTGCACTACTGGAAACAAGACCTGCCATTTCGATGCCGGCGGAAGGCCAAACGCGCGCACTTGACCACCTGTTTATCGACGTTGATAACAAACAGTTGATTGCCAATGCCAGTATCTTTGGCATATGGAAAATGATGGCTCATAAGTGGCCTGAATATACATTAAAAATGGGCCGCATGGGCTATCTGGCTATGCTGGAAGAGGCAAACATTCCCACCATTGGATTAGAAATACCAAAAGAAAAGGTACAGGAAGCGTTTGCGCATATGACCGCTCCGCGGGAAACCTATGATCCAACGGATCTCATTAATCATCTGACAAAGGAACCGGGCACAAAAATAGAATTTATAAACCCTCACTTCTTCGACAAAGTTTCCCCCCGTAAACCTTGACTGCTACAAATCGTACAAAATTGGCGGCAGCTATTCCATCACTTTTGAAAAACAAAGCGGCTGCCTCAAACATGACGCAGGGTGAGAGTCAAGCCTTTTTTTATTTAATGGATCTAACTCTCAACATCAGTGTGTTGAACTTTTGGAGAAAACATTGATCACTACTACTCCTATCACGATTAATGAAATACCGATAACAGCCGGCAGATCTAATTTCTGCTTGAAGAGGATTAATCCAATTACCGACACTAATACAATACCTACACCCGACCAGATGGCATAAGCAATTCCCAGTGGAATGCTTTTCAATGTGAGGCTAAGGCAGTAAAATGCGATGCCGTAAAATACTACCACCAACACGGAGGGCCAGGGCCTGGTAAATCCTTCGGAGGCTTTCAGCGAAGAGGTAGCAATGATTTCAGCAATGATAGCTATCAGTAACAATAAGTATTTCATGTGTCAGGTTATTGATGCGAAAATAGTACTCCCGGCACTGAAATATATTTTTTTATGTGCGCTTAAAACAGGCGTAGGGAATACAGTGCAGTCGCTTTGGTATCGGGCAGGAATGCAGTAGCAGCAGGCGTTTACCTGCATAAAATGTGCTGGAAAGGTGGACTTGATCAGGAGATGTGATGGGGATGAACTTGATCTTCGTGAAACGTATTTTGGGTGAGATAATGATGTGATTTCTGCTGATACGGATACTTGGTTATCCTCCCAAAGCCACCGGGTGCACACTTACGGCCATAACAATGCACGGAAAGGTGGTTTCCTTAACAGGGAAAATATATACTGATGGAAGTTGTGGTGGTGCTGCTGGTAGTGGCTACCTTCATTCCCGCTGCCGTGCAGGCACCGACAATACCACTTTTCCTGTAGTGGACAGGGATTGATAAGGCAGCATTCTTTTTACACGGGGGACACTGTTTACTTTAACAGGCTGCTTCTTTATGGTAGCGGGTGCAACAACCGCTATGATATCGGCGGCCTTGCTCCGGCGGTTTTCGATAACAGCGCCGTGTTCATATGCTCTTACCTGTAAGGTAACCAGCAACGTACCTCTCCCCGGAACGGTGGCGGCCAGATCAGCACCGTTGAAAGGCTGGCTCAAATCGATTGTGGTGGCCGATTCAGCACGTCCTGTTATTTGCCGCTGCGCGAAGTTAATACGAACGGCTACCACAACAATTTCCAGGTGTGTGGCTTTAGCCGGTGGGCACAGCTTCTGTGCTGGTATATGCAGTATGCCGCCAGTTGTAATAATGGGCTGAAGTGAAAAGAACTGCTCCACACCCATGTACGGGTTAAAGCGAAAGCCTTTCAGATCCGGCAGGCGATCCCGCGTTGCGGTGATCAGCACTTTGTTTAAGCGGTTCACCAGTGTGCCGCCGGGGTTTATCGCCAAATAAGGAGTGATAGCCCGCCGGATCAGTTTCCCTTTCCTGCTGGCGATACCAAAATCGCGTGATGCCCTCCGTGTAGCGGTGGTTTGCTGTACTGTATCCGGCATGCTGCGGATGAAGTAAGATCCATTTCTCCGGTATCCTATGACGTTGCCCAATTTACCGGTGAATTGGAGCAACCCTGTTTGTTTTGCCATAAGGGGTTAACATTTTTACTGAAAATACGAAAATATTTTCAGTCCGCCATGCTACCATCGTCTGCCTTTTATCTCTTCCACAGTGTGATCATTGATCCAGTCCCAGTCTATTTCCACGCCCAGTCCTGGCTGTTCCGGGCAATGCTGGCAGCCATCTTCCCGGATTTCGAGCGGATTGTTTTTCAGGCCGAACCGGAACATGGGGTGATGGGATTCCAGGAAACGGGTGGTGCGTGCAGCGCATGCCACGTGGAGATTGGCAATATCCAGTAATGGTGAGGCTGCGGTGTGGATTTCAAATTCAAAGCCCATCATTTCACACATGCCGATGGCTTTCATAACACCGGTGATGCCGCTTTTATGATGTACATCGCCACGAACAATATCTATGGCTCCCTGTATCATGTAATTTGGTAATTCGAAGAGTCCCACGGTTTCTCCCGCCAGCACGGGTGTTCTGATGGCCTGCGATAGTTTTTGCAGCTGGAGGATGTGTGCATCGGGGAACGGTTCTTCAAACCATTCGTAGTGAAGATCGTCCAGCTCATATCCTATCTTCAATGCGTCTTCAAAGCTTAATACGGCGGAGGAGTCCAGCATGAGCGGAAAACTGCTGCCGGCTATTTCCCTTGCCAGCCGCAGCTTTGGGATATCCTGTGCCGAGCCGCCGGATAGTTGTAGTTTTATTCCTTTAAAGCCCTGGGCTATTTTCAGCCGTACCTGTTGTTCCAGGGCTTCGGGCGTGGTGATGGTTTGCGGCGGGCAACTGGAATACACCGGTACTTTATCGCGGTATTTTCCCAGCAGCACGGCGATGGGTAAGCCGGCGACCTTTCCTTTGATATCCCATAGCGCTACATCGAGGTTGCCCCAGATGGTTTCACGGAAGTTGTAAAGGTGTCGTTGTTTGCCTCTCAGCCGTTGCCAGATAGCTTCATGGTTCAGGGGATCATGACCAACCAGGTCGTGATAATAAATATCATGAACCGCGTAAGCTGATGCAATCCCCTGGCCTAACGGGCAATAGTCCATTGTATATCCTTCGATTCCTTCATCTGTATGAAGGATGGTCAGCGGAAAATCAAAAAAAGGTATATAGCCCGATGGCACCGGATGAGGAGCGTACCAAAGTTCAGATGATAATCTGATAATTTTTGTAGTAATATCTGTGATCTTCATGATTATTATTTTTCAATAGCCTTTATCGAAGCGGACTATATTTTTCAGGGGGATACCATTTTTAAAAGCAGCCAGGTTTTCGAGAAAGCAGGCTACAATACCTTCATATTCTGAGGTGCTGCCTCCGCCGGAATGCTGACTTAGAACGGTGTTGGGGCAACTCCACAACGGATGGCCGGCCGGCAGTGGTTCTTCCTGTGTTACATCTAATACGGCGCCGCCTATACGGCGATGCATCAGTGCTTCGGTGAGTGCCTGTTCGTCGGCGAGCAGGTTACCCCTTCCCACGTTGCAGAAGATGGCATTGTGTTTCAGTGCTGCGATCATTTCCCGGGTAAACAGTCCTTTTGTTTCTTCTGTACCGGGCAGGCAGGCTATCACGATATCGGCTGCAGGCAAGGCGGCTTCCAGTTCAGTTGTTGTTCTTATGACGGCGTTTGATGAGCGGCGTGCATAAAGCCTGATGGTACAATCAAAGCCCTGTAATATTCTTTCTATCCTCCTGGCGATGTTACCGGCGCCGAGAATAATGACGTGTTTGTTTTGCAGTGTTTGTAATGCGGGACGGATGATATGTCCTACCCATTGTTGTTTGTTCTTTAGTGCTGCAAATTCACCGGCGCCCCTGTATAGCGACAGGATGCCTGCAACGGCTGTTTCCGCGCAGGGTTGGGAGTAGTAGTCCTGCATATTGGTGACTACGGCCGGTATTTTAATATGCCGGTAATATTCAAACCCGGTGGAGTACAATTGTATCCATTGCAGGTTGACAGCTTTTTCCAGCCATTCCACGGGTTTGGGATTTCCGAGCAGGATGTCCGCTTTTAACAGTGCTTCGCGTTGTTCGCTTTCGCCGGGTAATTCATCTCTGAAGATAAAGCTATCGCCGGCGGCGCCGGCAGCCAGTGTGGATTTATGGCGCTCTGCGAGGGGAGCGTCAACAAAGATCAACATATACTTATGGTTTGGGTTTATTCAGTGTTTTTTTCCGGTAAAATCTTTTCCGGCTGTTAACCATTCGAGGTTAAAGCGTTGTATAACGATGCGGTATTTCCAGTCGTTATCGTCGCCGTCCCTGATTTCGTACAGGCAGTAAATAGTACCGTCCTTGTCTACCGCCAGATCAGAGTAACCCGCGCCTTTTTCGAAGAGTACTTTTTCCACGGGCCAGGTACGTCCTTCATCATAGCTGAGTTTAGCTGCCAGGCGTTCGCGGGGTTTATATACTTTTTGTCCTTTGCGGATTTCGGTGGCATTGTGGCGGCTGTCGGGGTTTACGAACAGGATCCTGTTGATGCTGTTTGGTTTATTACCGGATAAGCGGAGCAGGCTGGCCATGCATACCGGTTCAAACAGCTGTTCATCCAGCACCGGGGTGGACCAGTTACTGCTGCCATCGGGACTATAGCTGATGAGGCGTTTGTTGGGGGCGCATTCGTTGCGCATATTTACCATAACGCGGCCATCGGCGAGTTGCAATGCTACTGTTTCGCTGGGGTTTACCACGGTGTCTGTTGAGCCGGCAATCTTATCGCCGGTGTTGGCAATGATGGCGCCGCTTTTCCACGTTTTCCCATGATCGTCGCTATAAATGGTAGCCGTGCAGGAAGGCCGGTGGTCGCCGCCCGGAATATTTTTATTGGGAATGCAAAGCCATACCGGTACTACGAGGCGGCCGTTTTTCAACTGGATACCATGGCCGGGGCCGGGGGCCAGTACTTTCCAGTTATAAACAGCGCTGAAGCCATTGAATGCAGAGGTAATATCTACGGGGCGTGACCAGGTTTTGCCGTCGTCTGTTGATTTCATATAATAAGCGCGGGCATAATCCACATGATAGAGCAGGTGTACGGTGCCATTTTCATCCACAATGGGTGTAATATTACTGGTGGGAACGCCGGTGGTATGTGGTACCACTACTGTTACCGGTTCCCAGTGGCGGCCTTTATCGATGCTTCTGCGCATCAGGAGATCCATTTCCGCCCAATCCTGGCCGTTGCCGGCGCGGCCTTCTGCAAATGCCAGCAGCACGCCTTTTTTGGTGACCACCAGGGCGGGTACATGCATAATGGAATAGCCATCCCGGTCGGGTTCAAATAACAAGGTGGTGTCTGAGAAGGGCTGCTGCTGAGCGTTGGCGCCTGTTGCGTATACCAGGATCAGGAGAATGAAGATCTTTTTCATAACTGTGGCGATATCTGTTTTGTTTAGTGGTTGCTATGGTGATCCAAAAGTATATAATTCAGATTTGTCTGACAAATTATTTGACAAAAATTATTTGTCAGACAAAAAATAATACCTTTGCAGGGGAGATCTGATAAAGAGAAAGGATGGTTGTAAATAAGATATGACCGTTATGTTGACAGATCCTGTGGAAAATTTACAGTTATGGAAATAAAGCACGACCAACTGAGATCTGTTACATTAGTAGATCTCGTGGAAAAGAAGATACTGGACTATATCAAAAAGAACAAACTTGGTCCGGGGGCCAGCATTCCCGGAGAGGTGGAACTCACCGACACGCTGCAGGTAGGACGTAGTGTAATCCGCGAAGCATTGAGCCGGCTGAGGATGCTGGGTATCATTGAAAGCAGAACGCGACGCGGGATGGTGTTATCAGAACCCGCTGTGATGGAAAACCTGGACAAGATGATCAATCCTTATATGCTGAAAGAAAGGTCTGTACTGGATTTGATTGAATTCAGGATATCGCTGGACATCGGGATCTGTGACCAGATTTTTGACAATATTACGCAGCAGGATATTAAAGACCTGGAAAAGATCGTGAAGGAACAACCGGCGCTTGGGGGCAACCGTTACGCAGTAGAAAGCGAACATGCGTTTCACCGCAAGTTGTATGAGATCCCCAATAATGAGATCATCAAAGGATTCCAGGCAATCCTGCTGCCGCTATTCAATTATGTAAACGAGCATTTTGATGAGTTTGCGCCTTTCTTCGCACAAAAGAAAAAAGTGATCTCGCATAAAGACCTGCTGAACTACCTGAAAAAGGGCGACCGCGAAGGATACCGGAAAGCGATGATGCAGGATCTTAAACCTTATGCGGAGTTTGTGAAATCAAAGAAGGCAACACCCTCACTTCCTTAACTTCTGAATGGTTAATCCCATATCCGCCAGCCGGTGGCCCAGATTGGATAAGATATAGTCCTGTTCCGTTGGAAATCTTTCTGCTATCTTCTTATACTCCGGCAATAACCTTTTATCCTTCACACCGGATAGCGCCTGCAAGGTAGCATGCACTACATAATTTGAGGGATCATTTAACCCATTGATAAAAACATCCAGGTAAGGAGACTTCTTTTTAAGTTTGCCTAAAGTATAAAAAGCTGTTTTCCGGATTTCTTCACTACTGTTGGTTGTCATCGGAATAATTAAATGCGCATAATCCATTTTCGTTTCTCCCAGCAGGTAGGTGCAAAACCGGAATGTTTCGTCATCATGGATGTTCCCTATATTTTTTTCGATGATCTCCCACCATTCCATGCTTTTATCTTTTGCATACCACCAGATAAGTTGAACAACGGTTAGCAGATCAACAGCACTGTATGCCACCAGGTGGGGCTTTGCCAGCGGGTAACTGAACTTTGTGAGTACCTGCAGCCAGGTCCGTTTGTATTCCGCTTCTGATAACCGGTATTCATTTTCCAGTATGGCCACAACGCCGGGTTCAATGCTTCGCTTAGTTTGTATACCGGTGATACAATCCAACCGGGTTGTTTTGTTTGTTGCAGCGTGGTATTTTTCCAGCAGTGAAGATACACTTCCACCCATTGCATAGCCAAACCAGGTGGGGCCGGCGGCCAGCAGGTCCCCCGAAAGGATTTCATCCAGCCAGCGTTCATACCAATCTAAAAAAGTGTCTTCAAAAGTGAATTTTGGCTTTTGCCTGTCTATGTCGATGTTCACTACCTTGCCTGCATGTTCCCCGTTTAACACCAGGCCGTGGATATAGGCGCACCCCTGAGATCCGATGGGTAAAATTCCGGTGTAAATATTTTGTATCGCTTCGTCGTACTCCTCATCTGAAATATCTTCCTTTTCGGCTTCTTTTGTAAGATTATTCCATTCATCCTCTGTTATACCGGGATAAATTTTCACAGGTTCGCTTAAATATTTTTCAGGATTACTTATCAGGTCATTCGCACCCTTCTTCAAAGGGTAAATGCCATAGAACGGACCGGCTGCGGAACCGGCCTGGGATATTCCTCCATTTCCCACATGAAGCAGGAATGCCCTGAAGCTTCCAGGCAAAGAAATGTTGTACGCATTTTCAAAATCAGAAAGTTCGGACTCCTCCAGTGGTTGGTGGATTACGTATTTATGATAGCTGGCGCCAAATACTTTCAGCTGTTGATCCTTTTGCTTTGCAGCTGCCAGTTTTGCCCTGATCCGTTCTATTTGTTCCTTATACTGATGCATGGGCTAAAATTAATTTTTTTCCCCCACAAACCGTTACTTCTTCACCCGCTGATAAGTAAGCACCACTACCCCGCCATCCAGTATTTTTGTGTCAGAGAGATGCAGGCCAGCGGGAAGCTTTCCGTCTTTAAAGAAACGTTTCCCACTTGAGTTCTTTGGCGTTATATCCAAAAAGGGAAGGTAACATATAGGGATAGAGGAAATAGGCAATCACCGTAATTTCGCCGGCCGTATAAAGCTGGATAGGGCGGGTATTCTGACCATATAATACCAGGTGATAGCTCTTTTTCCCGGCGCTCAGGATCCTTACGGGGTCCGTTAGCTGGAAAGTAATGCTGGGATACCCGTTGGCAATGAGTGGAAGAACTGCTTCATAGAACATGCTGTTATTTTCAAGCACCACGATGTTGCTCACATAATCTGCAATGGAAGAAGGCGGCGTAAGTGTTTGTACTTTCATTCCCGGGAAATATGTACTAATTTAAAGATAAACCGGGTACTATGACCGGTTGTGCGATTTTACATACAACGCCGACCTGTATCTCTTCGCCAGCAAACCCGTAGCCAACGCCGGATCAATATCTGCTACAATTACACCGGGTTTGCCATATTCCCCGTGTGCTATGCAGGCGCCATCCGGACCAATCACCGAGCTGGCAGAATCGGGATATGTAAACGCATAATTGGCACTGGCGAAATAGATGGTATTTTCCAATGCGCGCATCATCATGGCCTTCTCATAGTAGGGGTTATTGATATGGCCCCATTCGGTAAGTAATTCGCCGGTGGTATTGCTGCCGGTGCAATGCGGGTGAAATACTATTTTGGCATCATGCCGGGCTGCCCACCGGACAGATTCAGGATAACGGAACCCTTCATGACAGATGGTGATACCAAATTTTACCCCATTCACTTCAAAAATATTGCGCTCCGTACCCGGGATCCAGATATTATCTTCCGTGGGATCCAACTGGTTTTTTGTCTGGTATCCCAATACTTCACCCGTTGCTGAAATCACAAAAGCTACATTCAGTAATGCTGCTCCCTGGTACCAATCCATTGGCATAATAACGGCAATGGCATTTTGCGCAGCAATTTCCGCCACCTTTTCCAACGCAGACTGCAATTTTCCGGGAGAACGTTCTTCTTCCGTATAACCCATCCCGGGATAGCCGGGAAGATATGACTCAGGGAAACAGATAATTTCCGCGTGTTGTGTTGCCGCCTCCCCTATTAGCTTTTCAGCCCATGATAAACCTTCGCTGACAGATGTTGGAGGTGGTGGAGAAGCCAGTGCTATTTTCATAAAATGCAGATTATGAAAGCAAAGTTATTCAGAATTATTAAAGAAGAAGATGACCGGTACCCTATAAAATTCCGGATTTGTAAAATGTATTTCCGGATCCCGTAAACTAAAGCTAAGGGAAGCTATCAACTTTGGGGTTGAATTACACTTTGAATAATGAATATAAAAACCGCCAGGCGTTGGTTTCTATGGCATAAATGGACCAGCCTCATTTGTACTGTTTTTTTACTGATGCTGTGTTTGACCGGCCTTCCGCTGATCTTTCATGAAGAGCTGGATGGACTGCTGGAAAAACAGGTAGCGGCAGAAATCCCTGAAGGCGCCCGTAAGCTAAGCCTGGACTCGCTGGCGGTGCTTGCCGGCAAACAATACCCGGCGGAAAAGATACGGTATATCTTCTGGGATGAAGAAGATAAAAACAAGATCATATTTGACCTCGCTGCCAAACCCGACGCTCCCCCGGAAGGAAGCAGGTATGCCATGCTCAACATGTATACCGGCGCGGTGCTGGACAAGCCCACTACCGATGGGGTAATGGACATCATCCTGAAGATCCACATCAATATGTTTCTTGGCATTGGCGGGAAATTATTCCTGGGCCTCATGGGGATCCTGTTTGTTATTGCCATTATTTCCGGCGTAGTGCTTTACGGGCGCATCATGAAAAAGTACGATTTCGGGATGGTGCGGAAGTATAAATCGAACCGCCTGAAATGGCTGGATACCCATAACCTGATTGGCATTGTTACACTTACGTGGGCCAGCGTGGTAGGACTTACCGGTGTTATCAACACCTTGTCTGATGTAGTGCTGGCCTTGTGGCAGCAGGGACAGCTAAAAGAAATGGTGGCGCCCTATGCCCAACAGCAGCCACTTACAGGCAATCTCAGCTCATTAGACAGCGCAATGGCGGTAGCACAAAAAGCAGCGCCGCATATGGAGCCGCGTATAGTTACCTATCCCGGCACCCCATTTTCCAGCAAACATCACTACGCCGTATTTATGCGGGGCAACACCTCCCTCACATCGAGGTTGCTGATGCCTGCCCTGGTGGATGCCAAAACCGGCGCCCTTACCGATGCCCGGAGAATGCCCTGGTATGTAAACACCCTGTTTTTATCAGAGCCCCTGCATTTCGGTGATTATGGCGGTATGCCTTTAAAGGTCATCTGGGCATTATTTGACCTGGGTACCATCATTGTATTGATTACGGGCCTCTACCTGTGGTTTGCGCGCAGAAAGGCCACCAAATTGCAATGGAGCAGGCTCACCGAAAAAACTGTATACGAAGATGAAGAATAATGTATTTACCAGATTATGGGGAAAACCGCTGCTGATAGCATTGCTGTCGATAGCCGGATTAATTACAGCACTGGTGGGCGATGGTTACTGGGATATATTTTCCTGGGTAGCGTTAGCCCTGCCTGTTATTATTATTGTGCGCAGCTATTATTTTCCGGGGAAGAAGTTTAATTGACGTATGGCCTCTTTTTAAAAGCTATTTTTGCATCTCCAAAAATAAATACAATGGCGGTGCAACATGTTGTTAAACGATTATTATACCTGTGTGATACTATTCCTTCAAAGATCCGGCTTATACCGGATGCTGAATTTACCACCCCGCGTGCGGCAGGCAAATGGTCGAAGCAACAGATATTAGGACACCTCGTTGATTCGGCCACTAACAACCATCACCGGTTTATAAGGGCACGATTGGAACCCGTACCTGTTATTACGTATAACGGGGACGACTGGGTGAAAACACAGCATTACCAGGAAATGGACCGCGCACAACTGCTGCTGTTCTGGGAATATTACAATCGTCATCTTGCTGCTATTATCAGTGTAATAAAAGAAGATGAACTACAGAAAACCTGTGACAATGGTGATCCTGCGCCTCACACGTTACAGTTTTTAATTGAAGATTATGTGCGTCACCTGAAGCATCATTTAAACCAGCTGATACCTTCCATATAATTGCAAAAAAATAGGCTGACCGGATTGGTCAGCCTATTTTATCAATGCTATCTGATGACTTACTTCAATGTGATAGTGCTTACAGTAGATACTTCTCCTACTTTTACTGCTACGGCAGCAACGGTAGTATCTTTTAAGATACCATTACCGGCAATAGCCACATTATAAGTACCCGCGCTTAAGCCGGATATTACATAGGCGCCGGTTAATGCGTCCGGCAATGCGGAAGCAACTGTATCCGTGTTCTGAATGGCGTAAACGCCTTTCACCTGCAGCAATGGTAAAGCGATTCCTTTGATGGTACCGCTGGTTGCTTGTGTATAAGTACGGATCACTGGTTTCAGGATGTACTTATTGCTTCCGGTGGTAACAATAGAGCGGCCTGCGTCAAAATCGATCCAGAGGCGGTATTCGATGTCGGCAACCAGGTCGGCATGAACATTCAGTTTTAAACCTGATTGTTGCGCAGAAGGAGTTTCCAGCGGGTGAGATACTCCATTCAATACTACGCTGTTGTTGGTACCCAATACCAACCGGATCTGTGAAATTTTACCGGCGGGTAATTCTTTTGACGCCAGTAAGGTGTCTAATCCATTTCTGAAATCCAGCAGGTTATACACGCCGGGACGTGCCAGGGGAACAGATACCCAACCTGCACCCGTTTCTGCCGCATCGGCCGATGCATTTACCTGGATGTCCTGGATATCGATGTTCACTTCATCGTAAATAGCCGGATCATCTGTCAGGTACACGGTGAGCTTCGACTTGCCGCTGTTGGAAGAAGACTCGTCTTTGCTGCACGCACTAAAGAATAGCATTGATGCGGAAACCACCATTAACGTGGCGAAGAATTGGTTTTTCATGATTCAAAGATTGAATTGAATAACAGTTGTTGGTTAAAATTGAACTTGAGTTGATAAAGTTGACAAAGATAGTGACAGATTTGGTATTATTTATTATTTACATATAAATAAGCGCAACCCTTTCGTTTTCAGATCATTCGCGTGTGACATAAACTTTGATGTTGATAAGTATAACTCCGGAAAAACAAAAACTGTACCGGAAAACGGCAACACCGGCGGGATAAGGGTTTCCCGGTAACAGAACGGCCAGGCAATTTGCCTGGCCGTTCTGTTGATATATGACTAAATGATATCTCTTATCCCTTCTTTCTCACCAGTTTTGCTTCTTTGGTATCCATTCCGTACAGGTCATTGAACAATAACTTGAAGGTGCCTAACGACTGTGCACGGAAAGTAATTTCAGGACCGAAAGCATAGAGCATGCCGGCGCCAACGGGGGCAGAAAATGCGGCTACCCCGTCTTTCAGGTATGCTTGTCCCCATGCCCAGCCGCTATGCAATGGTTTATCCGTAGAAAACCAGGCAATCGGTTTAATTCCTTTACCCGTTGCATCCGGATCCAGGCGGAATACGGGGCTGTTATCGAAGTTTACATCTCCTACAGCGGGGAGACCCCATGCAGCGGGGTGCGTGCTATCGAACGATACCTGCAGGATGCTTCCGGGCACAAAATATTTGGTACCGGGCAGCGGTTTTTCTTTACCGGCATTATCTTTTTCCACCAGCGCATTGTGTACCGGCAGTCCGAGGTGATAGGCCAGGTTGGTGCTGCTGCCGATGGTGATCACGGTGCCGCCTTCTTCGAGGAAGGTTTTTATCTGCGGAATGGATTTCTCTTTGGTGATTTTACCTAAAGAGTGCCGGTATTGTTCCGGGATATCCGCGGGCAAAGGATCTTTAGGGGCATATCCATACCTGTTGGGCTCTGCGCCTGATACCGGCGGGATAGCGCGGGTAGCGAAGATGATGGCGTCGTATTTACTGCGGAGATTACCGGTATCGATATCCTGCGGATATATTACCTCAAACGGGAAATGATACTGCTCCATGATCCATCGCATCCAGCCGGAAGGCATAGAGCCGCCGTAGGTATCCCATAATGCGATACGCATGGGCGCCATGCTTACGGTTCCTGCCGGGCGTTTGCTGATACCGGTGGTTTTAAGGCCGAGGGTAGCAGCTGATTGTTGCAGTATTTCTTTTGCCTTGCCATCTGCGGGCACATAAAAATTACCCGGAACGGCTTTATCGTTACCGGCCACTCCTTTGGTAAGACGGTATACTTTCACACCTGCTTTCATGAGGTCATTTACCGCGATGAAAGCATTGTTTTCCCGCGCACTCAGAAGATAGCCGCCGGCAGTAGCCAGTGCTGCTTTGGGAGGCGTTTGTAACGCGCCGTAGGGCAGCTTTGTAAATGGCCCGTCGAAGCTATCGAGGATCCTGTCGAACTGCACGCCCATCTGAAAGGCCAGTGTCCACCCGGCGGCGTCATATGGCCGGATAGGAGGACCTCCGGGATACTGAAAATCGTTTGGATGATCCTGTGGTTCAAACATATCCAATACATGCGGGCGGAAAGCCTGGTTTGTTTTTACGATGTAGGAACCGGCAGGATATTGTTTACCCGCCACCGTAAACGCCGCATCTGCTTTCTGTACCTGTATGCCTGCTTTGATGAGGGCATTGATAAATTTTACGGCTGTCGGGAAATCGGCCTGGCCGGCGGGCAGGATGTAGCCGCGGGGATCTCTCCCGGCAGGATCTTTAAACACCGCATCATAATACTTCATCGGGATATTGCTTCCCCGGCGCATCCAGCCATACGGATCGCTGCCATCGTTTTTGTCGGTGGAATCCACGTTATCCTTTTTAAAAGCGGCGGTAATAGCTTCGGAGCGTTTGGGTGATAATGTCCAGGAGTCCTGGCTGCCTTTTTCGATGGCATTCTTACCCATTTTGTAAATATTGAAAAGCACTTCATCGCGTTGCCTGGCTGCATAATCGAGTACGGCGTAGTTGAGCGACACCGAGTAATCAATAGAGCGTTTGAAGCGCCAGTCGTTTTGCGGTGTTACCGGGTTGGGGGTAGCGCCGTTAGGTATTAAGCGTTGCGGTACCACCGGGATCTTTTCCGGTGTTGGGTTACCGATAATTTCCGTGAGCAACCCGATCATGTTATGGTACTGTGTGGTGGTGCGTAAGCCGCCGTTGTACCAGGTAGAGAAGCTGGAGCCATTGAGGCGGGTGTAACCGGGTTTATCTTCTGCATTGAGGCGGTTATACATAGCCGCGCCAAGTGCATCTATACCGGTGATCATCAGCGGATCGAAGAAATAATTGAAAGGGTCGCGGTAAGGCGGGCCTGCGAGTACGGATCCTTCCGGTCCGCGCTGGTGGTGGTTGTACATGATCTGCGGCATCCATTCCAGGAACAACTGGCGGCCCATGTTCACGCTTTCTTTCATATTCATGATGTAGAAATCGCGGTTATTATCATGGCCGATGTATTTCTGGTATAGTACGGGGAGCTGATCAACAGTGCGTTTCAGTGTATCTGCATTGCGCATGTACCAGTTGGACACCAGCTCCTGTCCGTCCGGGTTGGCGTGTGTCATGAGGATGATCACATTATCGAGGATGCGCAGGGTTTCCGGATCTTTACGGCTACTCAGTTCCCAGGCGGTTTCAATGAGCTGGTGCGTACCTACTACTTCGGTGGCGTGCAGGCCGCCATCGATCCATACCACTGCTTTTCCTTCTGCGGCCAGTGCGCGGGCCTGTTCCGTAGAGATACCTTCTGCGCGTGCCAGCTGCTGCGAAATCTTTTTATATTTCTCCAGCAGTTTAAGATTTTCCGGAGAAGAGATGATCAGCATATACTGATCGCGGCCTTCTTCTGTTTTGCCGATATCTACCAGCTGCACGCGGCTCGACGTGGCCGCCAGTTTTTTAAAGTACGCGGCTGTTTGCGTGTAGTTGGCCAGTTGATAATCGTCGCCGATGTTAAATCCAAAATGTTCTTTCGGAGAAGGAATATTTTGTGCCACCGCAGTTGTACAAAACAGTCCAACAGCGGTGAGCGTGACAAGCAGTTTATTTCTCATAGCGTTTACTGATTGAGTTATTTACGATAATCCAGTGCGGGTTTTCTATCGCCCAGCATTGCTTCATATTTGAACCCGGTTCCCTGTCTTTTATCCAGTTCTTCCTTTGCCACTTTCAGGGCTTCCGGGCTTTTAAACAAATCGTATGCGGTGAGCGCCATTGTTTTGGCGGCTACCATCATACCTTTTACGCCGATGCTGCTGCCGGCGGCAGCCACATTCTGCCAGCTGTGACCTGATGATCCCGGCACAAAGGTGGCGGTTACAATACCGGCCGTAGGGGCTACCCAGCTTACATCTGCCACGTCGGAAGAAGCGCCGCCGGCGTCTTTGATCATGGTAAAAGGACTCACGCGGGAAGTAACGGTATCAGGGTCGGGGGTATTATCTTTTTCCACGAACGTGGCCTGGATCTTTTTGGCAAAATCCTTTTCTTCCGGGGTATAACTGAAACCGCCTACCTGGTGCAGGTTCTTATCCATTATTTGCGACAGCGTGATATTGGGCAGCATGTTATACACCCCTCCTATTACTTCGTAATCCATGCGGGTGCCGGTTCCCAGGGCAGCGCCTTCCGCAGCTTTCACCAATCTTTCCCACACGCTTTTCACCACTTTCATTTCCGGGTGTCTTACATAGTAATATACTTCTGCAAAGGCAGGTACTACGTTTGGTGCGTCGCCACCTTTGGTGATCACGTAGTGAATGCGGGTGGTGGAAGGTACATGTTCCCGCATCATGTTCACCATATAGTCCATTGCTTCCACGCCATCGAGGGCAGAGCGGCCTTTTTCAGGAGAACCGGATGCATGTGCCGCGGTGCCATAGAACCTGAATTTAGCGTTCTTGTTGGCCAGCCACGGCGCTATTGCCGCAGAGTTCTGGTTGCCCGGATGCCAGTGTAACACCGCGCTTACATCTTTAAACAATCCTTCCCTTACCATGTATACTTTCCCGGAGCCGCCTTCTTCCGCAGGGCAACCATACAAACGGATGGTTCCTTTTGCACCGCTGGATTGCAGCCAGTTTTTCACACTAACGGCAGCGGCCACGGAGGCAGTTCCAAAAAGATTATGCCCGCAGCCATGTCCGGGTCCGCCGTCTTTTACCGGGTGTTTTTCCGGCACTGCTTCCTGTGATAAACCGGGTAAGGCGTCGTATTCCGCGAGGATGGCGATGACCGGTTCGCCGCTGCCATAGCTGGCTTCAAACGCCGTGGGAATACCGGCGATACCGGCTTTTACGGTGAAGCCCTGTTGCTGCAAAGTTGTTTGCAGCAGCGCTGAACTTTGTTGTTCCAGGTAACCCGGTTCCGCATAGCTCCAGATCTTTTTTGCAATGGTATCGTAGCTGGCGGTGTGCTGATCCAGGTACGTGATCATAGCTGCTTTGTCTTTATTCTGCTGTGCTGCCGCAGATAAAGCGAAACAACACATGATACTGCCCAAAATGATTTGCTGCCTCATAAATTATTTATACAATTGGTTAAACAGTAATTTAAAGGTACTGTGAGATTGGCCCCGGAACATGATCTCCGGGCCGAAAGCATATAGTTTGCCTTTGCCTACCGGCGCCACAAAAGCCGCAATGCCATTTTTGAGGTACTGCTGGCCCCAGGCCCATCCGCTATGTAATGGTTTATCGTCAGAGAACCACATCAGTTTTTTAATACCCGCAGTATCACCGGTGGCACTCAGTTTAAAAACGGGACTGCGCTCAAAATACACATCATTTCTTGCGGCCATGCCAAAGGTTTCTGCTGCGGTGGTATCGATATCCGCCAGCAGGAGGCTGCCGGGAATATAGTATTTGGTGCCGCTGAGTGGTTTCATTTCATTTTTGCTGTTCTTTTCCACCAGTGCGTTCTGTACCGGTAACTGCAGGTGATAAGCGAGGTTAGTGCTGCTACCGATGGCAACGATGCGGCCACCATCTTCCAGGAATTTCTTCAGCTGTGGGATAGAGGTATCTGCCGTAATTTTTCCCAGCCAGCTGCGGTATTGCGCGGGCAGTTCTTCCGGTTTGGGCGGTTTGGGTTCAAATCCGCTGCGTGGCTTTTTAGGTTTGCCGGTGTCGGGTATAGCGCCGGTAGCAAAGATGATCATGTCGTATTTGCTGCGGAGCTTTCCGCTGTCAATCGCTGAAGTGTAGATGAATTCGTAGGAGAAATGATACTGTTCCATCAGCCAGCTGATCCAGCCGGCAGGGATAGATCCCCCGTAGTTGTTCCAGATGCCGATGCGCATAGGCGCCACTGCTTTTAACCCGGCAGGCTTGCTTTCACTAACGGTAACGGGTATACCAAATGAGGCGGCGTCTTTTACCAGCAGTTCATGCGCCTTTGCAGAAGAAGGTATATAGAAGCTGCCGGCCTCTTTAACGCCAACGGGCACACGAAATACTTTCACGCCTGCTTTCAGCAGATCGTTTACTACAATGAAACCGTTGTTGATACGCGCATCGATGAGGTATCCTTTGCCTGTGGTTACCTCCTGCTTTGGCGGGGATTGCAAACTACCGTAAGGCAGTTTCTCAAAGGGGCCGCTGAAGCTGTCGGAAATACGGTCGAACTTCACACCCATCTGAAACGCCAGCGTCCATCCGGCGGCATCGTAAGGGCGGATAGGCGGACCGCCTTCATATTGAAAATCGTTGGGATGGTCCTGTGGTTCGAACATGTCTATTACATGCGGGCGAAAAGCCTGGCTGGTTTTTACAATGTATGAGCCGGCAGGGTATTGTTTTCCTGCCACTGTAAAAGCAGCCGTGGCTTTCTGCACCGCTATGCCTGATTGAATAAGGGCGTTGATGAATTTCACGGCGGTGGGGAAATCTGCCTGATCTGCCGGAATGATGTACCCGCGGGCATCTCTGCGTCCGGGATCTTTCAGTACAGCATCATAGTATTTCACCGCCACGGTATCCTCCCGGCCGAAGGAGAATTCACCACCACCACCTTCTCCTTCTGTACCGGGTTCGGATTTTTTATTGTTCTTATTGGCAATTTTTATGCTGTCGATATAGCTTGGATAGAACGTCCAGTTATCACGGTTTCCCCTTGCGATAGCATTGCTGCCCATGCGGTAGATATTAAACAGCAGTTCGCTGCGATAGCGGGAGGCGTAGTCGAGTACCGCGTAGTTGAGTGATACGGAATAATCGATCGACTGCCGGAAGTGCCATCGCTGGGGCGTTACCGGGTTGGGAGTAGCGCCATTGGGGATGAGTCGTTCCGGTACCAGGGGCACATTTTCCGGTGTAGGACTACCTATTATTTCCGTCAGGATTCCTACCATGTTATGAAAATAGGGCGTAGTACGTAAACCGCCGTTCCACCAGGTGGAGAATTGTGAACCTGCGCGCTGGGTGTAGCCGGGCTTACCTTCCACGTTGAGGCGATTGTTCATAGCAGCGCCTACGGCGTCGATACTGGTTACGATCAGCGGATCGAATACGTGGTTGAAAGGATCGCGGTAAGGCGGGCCGGCGAGTACTGAGCCTGCGGGGCCGCGCTGGTGATGGTTGTACATGATTTGCGGGAGCCATTCCACAAACAGTTGGCGGCTGATGTTCTGGCTTTCCTTCATGTTCATCATGTAGAAGTCGCGGTTATTATCATGCCCCACATACTTTTCGTATAGCCGTGGTATGTTAGTAGCTCTTTTGCTGGTATCGGGTTCCCGCATGTACCAGTCGGACACCAGTTCCTGCCCGTCGGGGTTGGCGTGTGTTAAGAGAATGATATCATTATCCAGTATGTTCATGGTTTCCGGATCGGTGCGGCTTACCAGCTGCCACATGGTTTCAATGAGCTGGTGCGTGCCTACTACTTCTGTGGCGTGTAATCCGCCATCGATCCAGATCACGGACTTTCCTTCTGCGGCCAGTTCGCGGGCCTGCTGGTCCGTAAGACCTTCTGCATGCGCCAGTTGCTGGGAGATGGTTTTATACCGTTCCAGCCGTTTTATATTTTCCGGGGAAGAAACGATGAGCATATACTGATGGCGGCCTTCTTCTGTGAGCCCGATATCTACCAGTTTGGTACGGGGAGACGCGGACAGTTTTTTAAAGTAGGCAGCCGTTTGAGTATAGTTAGCCAGTTTATAATCATCTCCTATATTAAAACCAAAATGTTCTTTGGGAGATGGCACCTGCTGTGCCCATGCTACCGCTACGGTTGTCAGCAGCAGGAGCAGCAGGTAGTAAAATTTACTATTCATACGGGTTATCAGTTTCAGTTGATCAAAACGGGTTTTCTATTGTTTTTTAAACCTCACACCTACGCGGCAGTCGCCGGGTTCACCTCTTGCTTCATCGCAGATATTGTTGAAGAAGGTAACGATCCTGCGGCCATCGGCCAGGTTGAGGATAAATTTGAACAAAAAGTAATCGTTTACGCCCACATTTGAAAGACTTACATTATTCAGTGTTGCCAATTGCGCTGCTGTAAAGGAATATGTTTTTGGAAAGGTAGTCACCGTTTCATATAAATGATCGTTGGTACCTACTATGCTGGGCAGCGGAAACTGTGCGATATTCGTATATTGATTACCGGGAGAAGAGATGACTAACGGGTAAGCAGGTACGCTGGTTTCGGCTTTATTATAGCTGGTATATACTTCGATAGAAGTAACTGTTTCTTTCCCAAATCCTTCCCAGTTGAGGGCAAAGGCAAACTGCTGACTGGCCACATCCGGATCTTTCAGGTTAAAGAAAGCTACTTTGCCCGCCTGCCGCGTTGGCAGGGCTGTTTTGGTAGTATCTATGGTAACTACCGGCACGGCGGTATAGGTATATTCCTCCCATTCGTACTTCACCTTTTTACAGGAAAATGCAACTAATGAAATAAGCAGTATGGCAACTATAAAATGTTTCATAATTATAATTTTAGTCCCGTAATTTTTTTCACTTATTTATCCCAGAAAACCGGTGTTGTTTGCTGCGCCACCTGTAAGCGGCTGGCGTCGTCACCTAAGCTGGTATTGGCTGTAAGCTCGGTTTCAGAGTAATACAGTCGCAGCGGAAAGGTGTTGAGCGGCGACAGTGGCGTGCGCAATGCCGGTAAGCCGGTACGGCGATAATCGTTATACGCTTCCATGCCGTTGCCGTATTGCGCGATGTATTTCTGCGTCATCACCAGTTCCAGTTTACCGGCATTGTTGGCGGCATCATATTTCACCAGCTGGCCCGCGGCAAAATCAGCGATGGTGGTAGCGGGTAATGCAACGCCACCATTGGCGGCAGCGTAGGTACTCACCGCATTGAGATGTGCGATGATGCCATCTTTAAAAGCCTGACGGGCATCGTCGCCGGTGTTGAGTGTAAGCGCCGCTTCCGCGCGGATGAACTTTACCATTGCATTGGTGATCATGGGCATGATGCCTGCGCCAGTGCCATCTGTGGGGCCTACTACTTTGAGTGCGCCGGTGGCATTGGTATTGGTGAGGAACTGATTGGTAGCGGGGATGTTATTTACCGGTGCGTTATCGTACAAACCGCCGGCAGGATAGATGCCGAAAGTAGAGCGCCGGTTCAGATCGGCCGGTGCGGCTGTACCATCGCCGGGATTGCGGCCGTAGTAGCCGTTGCTGTTGGCCGAGTTGTTTAACCCTGCAGTGGCATTCTGACGGATGATGTAGTAGCGCAACCGGGGATCGTCGCTGTTAAACAGTAAATCGATCAGCGACTGGCTCATGTAAAACGTTTTGCTGCCCTGGTATTCAGACCGGTGCCAGGGATGCCGGTTGTTGGGATTTTGACCGGGGCCGAACCGGAAGGTGAAGTCCAATGCGTTGGTATTGGTAGTACCGCCTATCAGTGTGGCCGGATCGGCAAGCAACGCCTGTATGGCGGCCGTAGACCGTGCAGGATTCACCAGGCGGATCTGGTTATATAGTTTTAGTTTCAGCGAGTTGGCCATCATGAGCCAGGAGTTTTTAAGCCCGCTGTACAAGAGATCGGATGTAGCAGGAACCAGGGTGGTGGCGGAAATTTTACCGGCATCAACAGCTGCTTCGTCGATCATCTTCAACAAATCTTCATAAATATCCGCGCCTTTTTCAAAGGGAGGGCTCACGGTTTCCTGGCCTTTCTGTGATTGTGAATAAGGGATATCTCCCCACATGTCTACCATCAGGCTTACGAGGTATGCCTTTTCCAGTTTTGCGATAGCTACATAGCCCCATTGTTCCTGTGCTGTACCAGTTTTTATAATGGACTCCAGGTCGTTCAGCGTTTGTGTATAAAAGCCGTCCCACGAGTCGTTGAAGCTGGTACCCTGCTGCTGCAGCCTGCTCAGGCCGGAGGAGAAAACAGTGTACTGCATAAAAGTGGCGGTGCCGCTGTTCAGCTGGTACATGTTGGCTGCCATTGATACTTCAGTAGCCGGCAGTAATAAAGATAACTGGGCAGTAGTGGGATTGTTGGGGTCTGTATTGATATCTACAAACTTTTTACAACCGGTAACGGAGAAAACACCTGCCAGTGCTATTGTATATGCAATATATTTAAGTGCCATCATCATATCAGGTTTTATGATCAGAAAGAACATTTCAGGTTTACACCAAAGCGGCGGGTGGTAGGTACTGCCAGGTTATCATATCCCTGTGAGTTACCAACGCCCAGCGAGCTTACTTCCGGATCGAAGTTGGTATACTTCGGGAAGTTGGGTGCGCTGTACCAGAGGTTTCTACCCGTAACAGAAATGAACGCAGAGCCGAAAGGTGTTTTACCTAAAAAGTTTTTGGGAATTTCATATCCCAACGCCACTTCACGCAGGCGGAATACGGTGGCATCGAATACCGAGCCTTCATTGATACCACCGTTGCCAGGACCCATACTGCTGCTGAAGAAATGATCTTCAAAAGACAGCGCCACATTGTTCGGGATCTTATTGCCTTTATCATCCAGCAGTGGCGTTTGTGTATTGATATCACCCAGTACGCCCGGTGATACGATGGTAAATTCGCGGTTCTCCATATCGCGTGTAACGCCGCGTGACAGCATCTCTGCAACAGTGCGGGAGTATAGCTGTCCGCCTTGTTTCCAATCGAACAGGATATTCAGTGAGAAGCTCCGGAAGCGGAACGTATTGGTAATGCCCACCATAAAATCGGGGTTGGGATTACCGATTGCTTTGAGTGCGCCGGAGATCAGTGGTTTACCGGTGTTGGGATCTATGAGCACATTGCCTTCATCGTCGCGTGCATAGGCCGTTCCCTGGATAAGGCCGTATGGCTGTCCTACTACGTGTACGCTGCTGGTACCGTTGGTACCGCCATAGCTGAAGCGTTCATATCCTCCGAGGTCGCGGATGATGTTCCTGTTGCGGGTGAAGTTGGCCGAGATATCCCAGTTGAGGCCATTATTAGATTGCAGTGGCACTACCGTCAAACCCAGCTCCACTCCTTTGTTGGTGGCTTCACCGAGATTAAGGATCTGGGTGGTATAGCCGGAAGATGGTGCGGCAGTAACCTCGAAGATCTGCGAAGTACTCTTTTTATTGTACCAGGTAAAGTCAATGCCTATACGATTATTGAAGAACTGCAGTTCTGTACCCAGTTCCAGTTCCGTAATAAACTCCGGTTTCAGGTTGGCGTTGGTAAGCAGGTTAGCCTGTGTTACTACGTTATACACACTGCCACCGGCCGGAGTGAAGGGCAGACCTACGTTTGCGGGCACAGTGGTTGCGCCGAGGATAGGATTGATCTGGTAAAAATTTTGTGTTTGATAAGGAGATGCTTCGTTACCTACTTTGGTATAACCTGCTCTTACCTTACCGAAGTTAAGCACTCCTTTTGGCAGATGCAGCGCTTCTGTGAACACCAGTGATCCGTTTACACCACCATAAAAATAGCTCCTGTTATTGGAGGGCAGTGTAGAGGAAATATCGTTGCGTCCTACAAAGTTGAGGGAGGCAAAGTTTTTGTAATCAAAGGTGATGTCTGTAAAGAAGGCATAGTAGCGCTGTTTCAGGATGTTCCTGTTATTGATCAGCTGTATGGGTGTTACAGAGCTGGTGTTATTCATGTCTATCAGGTCGGCCACGATGATATTATCCCCGTAAAAAGCTTTCCTGTCTGTGAGCCGCTGATTCACGTTATTACCCACAATTGCGCGCAGTGATAAATCTGATGTAAGAGGTTTGGTGGCGGTTACCAGCAGGGTGTTATCCAGTTCCTGGCGGTAAATATTATCTGAAGTGATGCTTCCGTTGGGATAGGAAGAGCTGCCTTTACCGCGTACGCTCATGCGCCTGTCGGTGTACGCGTTGAAGCCGATGGTGTTCTGTACATTCAGCCAGGGCAGCGGATCGAAGCCCAGTACCAGGTTACCGTAGTACCTGTCCACGTCGCTGGTAGAAGGACTGTGTTTCACCGACCAGTAGGGGTTATCCACTCCCGTGTAGTCGTATACGTTACTGCCATCTATCGGGTTCTCGTAAGGATAATTAGTGAGATCGTAGCTGGTTGGCACGTACATGAGGGTAGACATGATAGAACCTGTGAGACCGCCTACCGGTGGCGTTTTCTGCCGGGTGGTGACGTAGTTGATAGCGCCGCTGGCATAGAATTTATTTTCCAGCCGGATGTTTCCGCCGATATTAACGGAGGTGCGGCTTATTTCGTTGCCGGGTACTACGCCTTTATTTTTTGTATTGGAGAAGCCTGCGTTGAAGTTTCCTTTTTCGTTGCCGGAGGAGATGGTAATGGCGTTTTCGTATACACTACCCTGCCGGAAGAAATTCTTTGCGTTCTCTTTTGCATATGACTTATAAGGCACCTGGATGGGTGTTACGCCATCGGCTTCGTAGAACTGCGGGAACACCGCGGAAGAGAATTGCCTTGTGAGCTGGTGCGGAATGGTAGCGCGTGTAGGCAGGATGCTTTTCACACCTTCAAAGGGCTGGCCCCAGGAAGCGTATACCCCTTGCCGGTAGTCGTTGTTGGTACCTTGTCCGTATTTGGTTTGATAATCAGGCAGACCGGATACCTGTTCCACGGAATAGCCGGTGTTGTAAGTAATTTCCGTGCCTTTCCTGCTTTTCTTTTTACCTGCTTTTGTGGTAATGATGATAGCGCCGTTGGCAGCTCTTGATCCGTACAATGCAGCGGCGGCGGCGCCTTTCAGCACCGTCATGGTTTGAATGTTATTCGGATCGAGATCGAATGCGCGGTTAGTAACGCCTGCGCCGCCTACCGTGGTAGCGCCTACGTTGGCGAAGCTGGAGTTGTCGAAGGGCACCCCGTCCACCACAAACAGTGGCTGGTTGTTGCCGTTGAGGGAGGAGTTACCACGGATGGTGATGTTGGTACCACCTCCGGCCACACCGCCGGCGGATTGTACATTCACCCCGGCTACTTTGCCGGTGAGGGCTCTTACGGGATCCGGTTCTGATTTCTGTGCCAGTTTATCCGAGGTAATGGTACTCACGGAATAACCCAGACTGTTTTTCTGGCGGGCAATACCGGCGGCGGTTACCACGAAGTCCTGCAGTTGTTTTACGGCGGCCTTCAGGCGAACGATGCCGGCGTCTGACGCTTTTACTTCAGTGATGCTGTAGCCGATGGCGGTGATCACCAGGGTGGCGCCTTCTTTTACTTTGAGGGTGAAGGTGCCGTCGCCTGCGGAGGTAACGCCGTTGCCGGTACCTTTTTCCATAACGGTAGCACCGGGGAAGGGATCGCCTGTTTCGCTCAATATTTTTCCTTTCACTACGATGTCTGCCGGAGGAATGGAGTTCATATCGAGGGTGGCAGCGCGTTTGGAGGTGGCCTCATTATCTGTGAGAATGATATAATTATCGTTCACTACAAAACCTATTTCGAGGCGGCCGAGGAGCCTGTCGAGCACTTTACCGAGTGCTTCCTGGTCGGCTTTTGCGGATACTTTTCTGTCGAGCGCAATATGGCTGGAGCTATATACAAATTTCACTTCTGCTTTGCTGTGGATCTGGTTCAGCACACCTTTCAGGCTCATATCATCTGCCTGCAGCGATATTTTCCTGTCGAGGATTCCCTGGGCATGTGCGGCAGCGGGGCCGGTGATCCCATAAAGTAATACGCCTGCTATCAGGCTGATCGCCGTTACTTTCTTGCATTTGGACAGGAAGGCATTTCTTTTTAGATTTATGAGCATAGACCTTGTACTTTGTTAGATTTCGGAAAGAATTTGACAAAGGAATTCCCTTACCGCGCTGTCACGCGGTGATAAACAGGGCTATTTATCATAAGCTGGCGGGGCTGTCACCCCTCCAGCTTTTTAGTTGGAATTGATGTTAGCCATGATGTTGATTTTTTGTGTTTGACTCGATTCGATTGTGGTTGATAACAGGTTCATTTTTCACTTTTTTTGTTTGAGTAAAATAGTTTTCCCTTTGATGCTGAAGTCCAGGTTGAGTGCCTGGCTGATCATCTCCATTGTGTGTTGTAAAGACTGGTCAGTAAAATCTGCCGTGATTAGATTAGAGTTGATCACTGCGTCCTGCAGTTGTATGTCTACTTCAAATTTATTTTCTATCCGTTGTAAAACCTGTTGCATGGTGGCATCATTAAATGCCATGTTATATTCCGTACCTTTTGTGATGTCGTTAATGGGCGGCGTTCCTTCTTCCTGTTTACGTATAGCCGTGCCGGTAGCAGCATATACAGCCTGTTGTTCCGGGTATAATACTACGGGAGCCGACTGCGGCGCGCTGAGTGCAATTTTCCCGGTGAGCAGGGTTACCTGTGTTTCTTTGCCTGTTTCGCGGATATTGAAACTGGTACCCAACACCGTGGTGGTGAGTGTGCCGCACTTCACCAGGAAAGGGTGCCGCGGGTCTTTGGCAATTTCAAAGAGCGCTTCTCCCTGTAGTGTTACCTCGCGGTTACCGGCGCCAAAGCTTGCCGGAAATATTAGCTTACTGTTTCCTTTGAGCCATACGATAGAGCCATCCGACAGGATATGTTTTTTTGTTTTGCCGGGAATGCTTTGCAGTGATACCAACCGATGGGGCGCCACCATGTTCAGCAATTCCTTGCTGAATACAGCGCCGGCAATAACTATGCAGGCAATGCAGGCAGCGGCTTTCCAGTAACGGAGTAATGGCCTTATAATACCCGGTTGTTTATGTTTATTGATCCGTTCTACGAGGTGATGGTATCCTGCTATCCTGGCCGCGTCCTTTTCTGCTTCGGGCATGGCATCAAATGCGTGCTCGTCGCCGGCTGCATCCAGCCACTGTTCCAGCTGTTGTGCCTCGGAAGCCTCCAGCGTACCATTTAAATATTTCTCGATTAAATTTTTAAGATCCTGGTTGTTCATCAGTTTTTCACACTTGTATTTAATCAGGCAGTTAATAGTGTCACCTATAGATAAGTACACCAGGAAAACAGTAACACCTACGTCTTTTAAAAAAAAATTAAAAATTGAGGGCTGCATCCAGCAGGATGATCAAACACAGGTGATGGCCCAGCACCATTCTCAGCTGCCGGAGGGCTTTGGTAAGATGGTTTTCCACTGTTTTATGGGAGATGTTCAGTGTATTGGCGATGTCGGTAACAGAGAGATGTTCATGACGGCTCATCCTGAATACCTGCTGGCATTTCTCCGGCAGCCGCGATACTTCTTTCTCCATTGTATTTTTAAGATCAGTGGCGGCCATATTTTCCTCGTTGGAATTATCGGATGGTTGTTCCGGCAATTGCGCAAACTGGTGGATATAGGTTTTGCGGATACGGTCTGATTTGAGATAGTTGAGTAACTGGTATTTTACCGCGGTAAATAAATAAGCGGAGAGCGAGTGTGTGAGTTGCAGTTGCTCGTGTTTTTTCCAGAGAGAGAAAAATACTTCCTGGATAATTTCTTCTGCTACTTCTTTACTTTTTAACCTGTTGTATACATATCCGTATAAACGGGGCCAATATTCGTTGTAGATGGCCTCATACGCACCCATATCACCTTCTTTCAGTAAGGCCAATATGTTAGATTCATCTGATTGATTATATTTTTTTATAATGTTCAATATTTTCGCTTATTCAGATGTTATAAACATAAACAAACGAAAAAAATACCAATTATCATAATAATAACCTGATATTTTATGTTGGAACACTTAAATAATTCGATTTTTTATAGATAAGGCGTTAAGTAACATGATAAAATGGCGATTCCTTACCGGGAAAGGATATAAGTTATCAGCGCCATCGCGGTGATGCCTGCCACGTCATTCCACCGGAAAGGGGATGTTTGCCGGTTGTTGTTTATATTATAGTGGTAGTGAGATGGATACGCCTCATATATAAAGCTCCTGCTGTTATTGCTATCCTTTACGGCAGGCAGGTACTGCTGCCATTGCCATTGTTTATTATTTGTGGCTTCGCCAAAGGAACCGTTTTGGGGCGCCGGCAGCAGCAACATTCCCTTCTTCCCGGCGAGGGCGCTGCTGTCCTGTGCTGATGCGGTAAAAGTAACGGCCACAGCCAAAGAGGCGGTGAACATCGTTTGCCGGAAATAATTTTTCAATGTATCTGGTAGTAGCATGGTAATAGTCCGTTTATTTTCAGGACGCATGGAATTTGCCATTCCCCTATCTGCCGGGGGAATTTTTTTTACCGTACCCATAATAAAAAGCCTTTGTACTGCGGGGCAATACAAAGGCGTTGTCTTCTATATGAACAATATATTTACTGAGGCTCTACTGCAGATGGGTCCATGTATACGATTTCCCACAAATGGCCATCGAGGTCGCGGAAGCCACAGGAATACATAAAGCCCTGATCTTCCGCCGGCTTAGGCGCTTTGGCGCCGGCCTTTACCGCCTTGTCTACCAGTGCATCTACGGCTGCTTTACTATCGACCGACAGGCACATAATGGCTTCATTTACTTTGGAAGTATCTGCTATTTCCTGGTTGGTAAAGCTTTTAAAGAATGGTTCTGTCAGCAGCATAAAGAAGATATCTTCTGAAATAACGAGACAGGCAGCTTTATCATCGGTGAATTGCAGGTTGAAAGAATAACCAAGACTGGTAAAAAAATTCTTTGATTTATCCAGGTCTTTAACAGGAATGTTTACAAAAATCTTCGTTGCCATTTTTTCCGGGTTTATGGATTACAGAATAAGATTACGACTGGCTGTTTTGTATTGGGAAAAGCGCGCGCAGCGCAGGGATACGCAGGAAAAGGCTTACCCACACCAGGATACCGAATACCACCGGGAAGTAGTAAGGTTCGTTTATCCTTGACATGATAGCTACCGCGCCGCCGAGGTAAGCGCTGATCAGTATAGCGCCCAGTACTGCCGTACGTGGAATGGCATACAATATAGTAGCAATAAGCAATACAATGCCGATCCCCTGCACCTGTTCTGCCGGCCAGCCCAGCTTCACACTGCCTTCCATTGAATAGATGTTCTTAATTACTTTCATGATGGCATCCACCAGGAGAAAGAGTACACAAAGAACAGTGATTACCCAACCGGTAATATTAGCTGCTTTTGAAGGAGCTTTTTTATTCAGATAAATTGTTTGCGCTTCCATATAGGTTGTTTTTTATGTTGTTTGATTGACAATACAAACTTACCCGCATTTGTTTTTATTTCTGCTGGGCGAATACGACATTCTTAATGGTTGATTGCGACAATTCAGGAACATCTTACCTTTGCGTCATGGATTATTTCAAAAAGCAGCTTGATTTATTAAAAACAGAGCGGGAAGAAGACCGGAGATCATATAAACAAATGACGGAATCCACGTCTGTAGCAGATCGCAGGGCAAACGGACTTACCTGGTACCCGATTGCCATCAGAGGATCGGAAATGAGCAGAGGAGATTACCTGACCGTGGAAGTGGAACGCACCACCCACCAGGACCTGCCGCATCAGCTGCGTTTTGGTGCTTCTGCTGTTTTATTTTCCAACCATGATCCCAAACAGGATCATCTTGAAGGTACCATTACTTACCAGGGCGGCAACCGGCTGAAGATCACCCTGCGCACCGACGAGCTACCGGAATGGGCCAGCGACGGCAAACTGGGCATCGATGTGCTTTTTGATGACAACAGCTATGATGAAATGCAAAACGCGCTGAAACAGGCGGACGCATTGCACGATAAAGAACCGGAAGGACGGCTGATAAAAATACTGACCGGGGAAAAGAAGCCCGTGTTTCACCCTGATATAACTCCTTATGTAAATCCCGCGCTGAATGCTTCCCAGCAATCGGCCGTTAATAAAATACTCTCCGCCGGCGACCTGGCTATAGTACACGGTCCGCCGGGAACCGGTAAAACCACTACCCTGGTACAGGCCATTAAAGCACTGATCAAACAGGAACAGCAACAAATACTCGTGGTAGCACCCAGCAATACCGCCGTAGACCTGCTCAGCGAAAAACTATCAGACGAAGGGCTGAATGTGTTGCGGGTAGGTAATCCGGCGCGCGTATCTGAGCGGCTGATGTCGCTCACGCTCGACAGTAAAGTATCCGAGCATACCAGCATCAAAGAAATCAAGCGCCTGAAGAAACAGGCCAACGAATTCCGCGACATGGCGCATAAATACAAACGTAACTTTGGCAAAGCAGAAAGGGATCAGCGGAAAGCCTTGTTTGACGAGGCCCGCAAGATCATGAAAGAAGTAGGCAATACAGAACAATATATTATTGATGACGTCATCTCCAAAGCGCAGGTGATCACCGCCACGCTCGTAGGCGCCAGTCATTATACCGTGAAAAATTTAAAGTATCACACGGTAGTAATAGATGAAGCCGGGCAGGCACTGGAACCCGCGTGCTGGATTCCCATCCTGAAAGCGCAGAAGGTGATCCTCGCGGGCGATCATTGCCAGCTGTCGCCCACCGTAAAATCGGACGAAGCCGCCCGCAAAGGACTCAGCACCACCCTGCTGGAGAAATGCACTGCCCTGCACCCGGAAAGCGTAACACTGCTGGAAGAGCAATACCGCATGCATGCTACCATCATGGGATATTCTTCCAGTATCTTTTATGAAGATAAACTAAAGGCACACGCCTCTGTTGCCGGACACCTGCTGTTTTCTGAAGATAACCCGCTCAGCTTTGTAGATACCGCCGGTTGCGGTTTTGATGAAAAGCTGGATGGCACCAGTACCACCAACCCGGAAGAAGCTGTATTTTTATTTAAACATCTTACACAGCTGGTCACCGCACTGGGGGAACATTACCAGCCGAAAGACTTTCCAACGGTGGCGGTTATATCTCCCTATAAACAACAAATACAATTATTAAAAGAACAGCTGCAACACTCCCCGCTGTTACAGCCCTATGCAGACAAAATATCTGTAAACACCATCGATAGTTTCCAGGGACAGGAACGTGATATTGTATACATCAGCATGACGCGCAGCAACACAGAAAATAAAATAGGCTTCTTATCAGACATCCGCCGGATGAATGTAGCGATGACCCGCGCCCGTAAGAAGCTGGTGGTGATAGGCGACAGCGGCACCCTTTCCCAGCTTGGGTTTTATGCAGACTTCATCACTTATGCAGAGCATAAAAACGCTTACCAGAGCGCCTGGGAATTTATGGATGTGTAGCGCTGGCTGTCATTACCTTTTCCAATACCTGGAAAAACGCGGGTTGTTGTTCAAACATCGGGAAGTGCCCCGAGGCCTGGATCCAATGTAGTACTATATCCGGACGGATAATTTTCAGTTCATAGGTATAGAAAGCCAATGGGTCCTGGCGGCTGCCAATCACGGTTACCGGCCCTTTATATTGCGGCAGGTTTTTACTGAGATCAAAATGTATCCGCTGCAGGTCCGACACCATCAGTGTTTGCATGCGGCCATTGGGTTTTGCGACATAAATTTTCGCCATGAGGCTATCGATGTCCGCTTTGTTGTAAATGTATGCCAGTCGTACGGTACGGTTATACAGCGCACTATCCGCACCATTTGCCTTCCCTCCTTCTATCTTTTTACCCAGCGAATCCATTACAGCCAGGTCGGACACGCCCAGCCGCCCGCGCAGGTTATTCATATGCGTAGTCCTGAAATCGGCCGAGAACTTATAATAGCCGGGATTTGCCAGCACCAGTGCACGGACCTTTTCCGGATGTGCAGCAGCATAGCTCATTGCCAGCATGGCGCCCCAGGAATGGCCGTAGATAATGGTTTTGCGGATGCCTTCCTTATGTAGCAGCCGCTCTATGTCCTCCACAGCGGCTTTGAGATTGATAGTAGTAGAATCGAACGGTACGGGGATAGACAAGCCGGTGCCCCGTTGTTCCAGCAGAATGGCCCTGTAATGCTTTCCCAGCTCAATCGCTACTTCTTCCTGCTGCAGGCAGGAGTTGCCGGGACCACCGGACAGCACTATCACCGGGCTACCCTTGCCATATACGTGATAATAAAGCCAGCCATTGGGATATTTCAGGGAGTCCAGCTGCTGTGCATGGATGGGCAGACAATACAGCAACATGGTTAACAATAACAACCGTTTCATAAGATGGTTTTTCAACATTAAAATAGGTGATTTTATGCATATAACATGCCTATATCCCTGAAAGCCGCCACTGTAAAGGTTAAATAAATTCTTGCCGGGAGCTTAAAAAAGCGTAACTTTGCCCGTTTTTCGGGGTAAGATAAATGGTAGCCTGCTCATAATGATCAGCCTGTTTATTTTTTGAATAAATACATTATGAGTAAAATAGTTGATTACAGGAAGTTACTGGGCGTTACCAAAACTACTGAAGTAAAAGAATTAAAAACGGTCTACAGGAATTTAATGAAGGAGTGGCATCCTGATAAATTTGAAGGACTGGCAGAAGATCAGAAACTGGAAGCGGAAGCAAAGAGTAAAGAGCTGATTGAAGCTTATCACTTTTTAGTGAGCATAGCGCCTGAAACAATTGCTGCTGCGTTACCACAATACACCGCCACCATTTCAGCATCTACACTGGTGGATTTCTCCTACCAGAAACAAACGCTTCAGCTTCACTTTGAAGATGGCAGCAGCTATGAATACCTCGACGTTCCAAAAGCATTATACATTAAGCTGATTAACTCCGATACGCCGGGCAGATTTTGCCGCAGGCATATTTACCATGAGTTTGTGTACCGTAAGGTGAGCAAGGCGGTTGAAGCGTAATATCGCAGCTGATCTGCTATTGTCGCCGAAAGGAACAACTTAACTCCCCGTAGGCCGGAAACTCGGTGTGCTTACATTACTTTCTATAAATGCCTTGCGGTATTCCCTGGGAGATTTTCCCTGGTAGATTCTGAACTGCCTGTTAAAGTAGGATACATTGTCAAAACCGCAGGCATAGCATATTTCAGAGATCCCATTTTCTGTGCCTATTAACAGCTTCGTAGCGTGACTAATCCTTATCTCATTTACAAATTGTGAGAATGTTTTGGTGGTTCTTTTTTTGAAGTAGCGGCAAAACGCCGCTTCGTTCATACAGGCAAGAGATGCGGCAGATTTGCTATCTACATGATTAGGGTAATTTTCCAATACGTACTTGAATATGGGTTCTAATTTTTTTGAATCTGCATCCTTATAACGTGTTTTCCCGGGATCATCTGTTAGTAGTTGCACACTCTCCCTGCCCTGTAGCGACAATTCATCCAGGATCTGTAAAAGTATGATCAGGTTTTTCATTTGCTGATTTGCCTGAAACTGAAAAAACAGGTTATGAACAGCAGCGGATATTTTATTAAATTTTATTCCATACTGGGATAACTGCATCAGTTCTTTTATCTTTCTCAATTCCAGCTTTTCGAAAAAATCCCTGCCAACAAAATCTTCTGTAAACTGTACGATAATAGCATGCGCTATTTCGTCGGCCCCAACAGGTGAACTGTTATTGCAGAAGCAATGGACCAAACCCGGCCCGAACATATAAATTTCTCCTTCGTTGTAATTCATCACCTTATTTCCTGCATACATTCTGCCCGCACTTTTTACAATCAGGATCAACTCGTGCCCATGATGAAAATGGAACGTATTGGTGAACCGGGGTTGACAGAATTCTTTAATTACAAAACTGGCATCCTCCGGAGTAGATATGTGTCGGTAAGAAACTTTCATAACGTCTTTATCTTTAGTACACTATTTATTTTCTAACGCAAAAAAACCAGGAATATGGTAAATATAGTATCGATATCTTGCAAATGAAGTACTTTTATTTCAATGGAAGTCTGAATAAGTTTGTGAAACAATGAATTTTTTTAAAAAACGTTCCCGTCATGAAACCAACAAGTTTGTGCCATACTATTGTCCATTCTTTGTGATGGACAAATAAATCACCTGCAAATACATTATTCCACTTTTATATATTAATGCGTTATGGAACTAGGGATACACAATTGGATGCGGTCTGAAACGATAGAAACTACCATGCGGAGAGTTGCTGCGCTGGGATATACCCAACTTGAAATTGCCGGAACACCCGAACATTATGATACCAAGCAACTAAGAAAACTAATGCAGGAACATGGTTTGTCCTGCTGGGGAGCTGTAACACTGATGTTGGGAGACCGGAACCTGCTTGCCAGGGATGAGGCGCAGCGCGCAAGATCGGTGCAATATGTGAAGGATGTAATAAAAATGGTAAAGGAACTGGATGGCCATATGGTGGCGGTTGTACCATGTACAGTTGGAAAAATTGTACCCGACGGACGGCCTGATGAAGAATGGAAATGGGCTGTTAATGCACTGAAAGAAATTTACGACTATAGCGAGGCATCCGGCATCCGGATAGGCATTGAACCCATCAACAGGTTTGAAACCTATTTCATCAACAGGGCCGATCAGGCATTGGCGCTGGCAGAAGCGACAGGACCCAATTGTGGCATTTGCCTGGATACCTTTCACATGAATATCGAAGAGGCAGATATGTTTGAGGCGATTAAAAAGGCGAAGGGAAAACTGGCAGGTTTTCATGTAGCAGATAACAACAGGATGGCGCCCGGAATGGGTAACCTCAACTGGAGGAAGATCATCGATACATTGAAGGAAATAAACTATAATGAAGTGCTTTCCGTAGAATTTTGTGCATCACTGGATCGTACGCCGGCCAATCCATACCCGGATTCTATTGATGAAAACCCTGAAAACTTATCTGCTGAGCAGGCGAAATTCCTGGTAGACCACGGCAGCGCTTCTGTTACAGAAGAGTTTTATACTATGCTCACCACCCAATCATTTAATACTTTATCAAAACTTATTTAAAAGAAGTCAACTGCTAACAGATGAAAATAGCTAATGTAGAGGCATTTTGGTTGCGCTGTCCGGTTCCCAAAGAAAAACAACATACTTCAGATTATGGATTGTTGGCCAATTTTGACATGACGCTTGTTGTGATCACTACAGATGACGGTCTTCAGGGATTTGGAGAAGCCAAAGCAGCGGTTGGATCTTCGGGCGTGTGTGCTTCCATTGTAAATTGTATTGAAAATGAACTGAAGCCTGCCTTATTGGGTAAACATGTGAAAGACATTTCCCGTTTATGGGAGGAGATGTACAACGGCACAAGGGATCACTATGCATTACTGAGAGGGCGGAAATTCCCTATCCTCGGCAGAAGAGGCCTCACCATATCAGCCATGAGCGGCATTGATACCGCCTTATGGGATCTGAAAGGAAAAATGCTGCAGGTTCCGGTGATGGATTTGCTCGGTGGCGCCTGCAGGGATAAGATGCCGGCCTACGCAAGTGGTGGCTGGGCAGATGCAGACAACATTGGCGCACAACTGAAAGGCTATGTAGATAAAGGGTTTGGGAGTGTAAAGATGCGTGTTGGCGTGATGGACCAGACAGTACAAAACAGTATTGAAAGAGTAAAAGCGGCGAGAGCCGCCATAGGTCCGGATGTAAAACTGATGGCCGACGCACACGGTACCTTTAGTGTTCCGGAAGCGAAACAATTTTGCCGGGGAGTAGCAGATTGTAACCTGTATTGGTTTGAAGAACCTATCAGTCCTGATAATAAAAGAGGAACTGCAGAAGTAAGGGCTTCTACACATATTCCCATTGCAGCAGGAGAAAGTGAATATACCAGTTTTGACATTAATGCACTTTTGGAATTAAGAGCAATTGATGTGATACAGCCGGATGCAGCTATCATTGGTGGTATTTCGGAAGCAGTGCGTGTATCGCATCTCGCCAGTGTGCATCAGCTGGAGCTGGCGCCGCATTGCTGGGGTTCTGCCTTTTCTTTTATGGCGGGGCTGAACGTGGCATTTGCATCGCCTTCGGCCACTATCATTGAGTTCTCACTGGGAGGAAATCCTATGATGTATGAGCTGGTGAAGGAGCAGATTACCGTTACAAACGGCTCCATCCAGGCGCCCACTGCCCCGGGATTAGGAGTAAGCCCCGACTGGGATTTCGTACGGCAGTACAAACAAAAAGTTTAGAAGTGATATTTGTAAATAACTATTTATGGCCAAAGCACTTAAAATTAATCACGTAACGCTGATTGTAGACAACCTGGAAAAAGTAGGTCACTTCTATCAGCATGAATTGGGGCTGGAGCCGCTTGCCGCCTTCCGGTTTGATTACCCTGTTATGTTTTTCAAATTCAACGAAGAGCAGCAACTGCATATCTCCGAATGGGAGGACCATACTTCCTTCCGTGGGCATGTTTGTGTGCAGGTAGATGATTTCAGCAGTCTTTTTTTCCGTATGAAAGAACTCAATGTAATTGATATAAAACCCTGGGGAAAGGTGAGAAAACTGCCCGACGGCGCCATGCAGATGTTTGTGCGTGATCCTGCCGGCAACCTCGTGGAAATATCTTCCATACCAGGAGCGGAAGTCGACTCCCGGATACTTGCCGATGAACTCTATGAAGAAGGGTTGTATGTTTCAAACAGAAATGACTTCAGAGGATACAGATCCGATGATGCCACTTTATATCACAAGAAATGAGAAAAAACGTATTGTTGCTTGAAACCATTGCAGATGAAGCATTCGCCTTTCTTCAGCAGCATGTGAATGTATTCACAGGATACGATGAAGCCAGCTTAAACAACGTATTGAACAAGGAAGACATCCATGCCATCATTACAAGAGGAAAAGGCCAGATCAATAAACCGCTCATAGACGCTTTTCCGCATTTACAGGTGGTAGCCAGATGTGGCGTAGGATTGGACAATGTAGATGTAGCTGCAGCAACAGTAAGAAAAATCATGGTAATTAATGCACCGGGCAGTAATGCCGCAACTATTGCGGAGCATACCCTTAGCCTGATGCTGATGCTGATGCGCAATATGTATGAATCGGTTTCACAGGTGAAACAAAACAACTGGAACTGGCGCAATCAATATACAGGAGATGAGCTGAACGGTAAAACATTGGGCGTATTGGGAATGGGCAATATAGGAAAACGTGTAGCCCGGATTGCAGAAGCTTTTGGGATGGAGGTGCTGTATTGGAGTAAATCTGTCCAGGACCTGCCTTATAAATATCTGCCGATGGAAGATGTATTACGGTATTCGGATGTAGTTAGTCTCCATCTTCCTTTTAATAACGAAACAGGTAAGATCATAGGAGAAGAACAACTGCGTTTAATGAAACCCGGCTCACTATTGATTAATACCGCAAGAGGCGCGCTTATCGACCATCCGGCATTATTACAGGCATTAAATTCCGGGGTGATTTCGGGTTTTGCTGCAGATGTATTACCAGATGAGCCACCCGTTGAGAGCCTCGGTATTGTACATCATCCGCGGGTAATCATTACGCCTCATACCGGCAGTCTTACATCGGCCACCTATCAGCAGATATGCCTGCTCACCATCAATAATGTAGTAGCAGCGCTTACTGGCAGGAACCCTGAACCTGGGAGCATATATAACCGCAGTGCGTTGCACTGATAAGTAGCCGGGTTGAATCGCATAAAAACGGTCATCAATAATCTTTGTTCAAATGAAAAAAATTTGCGTTTGCTTATTGTTTATGGTAAGCACCAGTATTACATGCACCGGCTTTCTCTTTGCACAATCTTCCAAAGAGGTAAAAAAGCCACTGGTTGTTTTCGTGACCGGTGATCATGAGTACAGCAGCGAAGAAACCATGCCGTTAATCGCCGCCGCACTGGAGAAGGATTATGGCATGAAAACGATCGTTCTCAAATCATCTCCTGATTATAACAGCGAAGAAAATATTCCGGGCCTCGAGGCATTAAAACACGCAGACCTCGCAGTTTTCTTCCTGCGTTGGCGCAGGCTTCCTCCCGAACAACTTGCGTATATAGATGCTTACCTGAAATCCGGCAAGCCTGTAATGGGGTTCCGCACCACCACTCATGCATTCCATTTTCCGGAAGGACATGCCAGTGAAAAATGGAATGCCTTCGGAGAGTTTGCATTGAACGCACCTCCGGGATGGGGCGGCGCCGCCAAACATACCCACTACGGGCACGAGAGCAGCACGGATGTACGCATCATACCTGAACAAGCCAACAATCCTATCCTCACGGGCGTTGCAACAAACTTCCATGTCCGCTCATGGCTGTACCGTGTTTTACCGGATTATCCGGTGAAAGGTTCTACCTGGTTACTGATGGGAAAGGCGGTTAATCCCGATAAAGAAGCTATTGAAAACCCTGTTGCCTGGACCGGCACCAACGCTTTCGGCGGACGGGTTTTTATGACAACCCTGGGCCATCCTGAAGATTTCAGACAGGAACCCTTTCAGCGCCTTGTGATCAATGCCATTCATTATGAGCTGGGCCTCAAAGTTCCACGAAAATGGAAAGGCAAAATGAATATACAGGTACCCTACCGCATAGCGAAATAAGTACACCACGTTTCCTGATTCAGCTAAATTTATCTAAGATGCCCAGACTATTAAAAATCGGCATTTACACGTCTTTTATTCCCATGGTGTTGGCGATAATGATACTACACGCCTGTAAATCCGAAGTAGCCACTCCGCTTACCATTTCCGGGACCTCACATATATCCCTGATCGGTAACAACCTGGGATCGAGAATGATAAATTATGATAATTTTGAAACGGAGCTGTATCTCCGCTACCCGGAGTATAAACTACACATCCGCAATATGTGCGATGGTGGCGAAACGCCCGGCTTCCGGCCACACGCCGGCAGGAACTCCCCCTGGGCATTTCCCGGTGCAGAGAAATTCCGTCCTGTACTGGACAGCCAGGTTCAAACAATAGAAGGCCCGAGCGAAGGACACTTTGAAACGCCTGATCAATGGCTCACCAGGCTCAAAACAGATGTGATCATCGCCTTTTTCGGCTATAATGAATCATTTGATGGAAATGAAGGGCTGAATAATTATAAAGCCGAATTGGATGCCTTTATAAAATGGACGTTCAAGCAAAAATACAATGGCGCCTCAGCACCGCAACTGGCCATTGTTTCACCCATTGCTTTCGAAAATCTTTCTGATAAATATGATCTCCCCGATGGCCGGAAAGAAAATGAAAACCTTGCTTTGTATACCCAGGCAATGAAGGAAGTGGCTGCCCGTAATAACGTATTATTTGTAGATGCATTCACGCCTTCCAAAAAATGGTACCAGGATACGAAGGAGCCTTTGACCATCGACGGTTCACAACTGAATGAAGAAGGTTATAAAAAGCTGGGACGTTTGCTGGCAGACCAGATCTTTGGAAATGTGGCCACCAGCACAGAAACCAACAGAAAGCTGGTACACGACGCTGTAATGGAAAAAAACTGGATGTGGCTCAATGACTATAAAATACCAAACGGAGTACATGTATTTGGTCGCCGGTATGATCCTTACGGACCTGATAATTATCCTGCGGAAATAGAAAAAATCCGCGAGATGACAGCGATCAGGGATACCGCAATCTGGTTGGCCGCTTCAAAAGGCGAGAAGATGGATATTGCGGCTGCCGATAAAAATACCAAAGTATTGCCACCTGTTAAAACCAACTATAACCCTGCTAAAAACGGGAGTCTCCGGTATCTCAGCGGGCAGGAAGCAACAGGTAAGCTGAAAGTACCACCGGGGTACAAGGTTGAGCTTTTTGCTTCAGAGGAGCAGTTCCCTGACCTGGCCAAGCCAATGCAGATGTCATTTGATAATAAAGGCAGGCTATGGGTGGCGGTGATGCCGAGTTATCCTCACTATAAGCCCGGAGATGCCAAACCCAATGATAAAATAATTATTTTTGAAGATACCGACAATGATGGCAAAGCCGACAAGGAAACGGTATTCGCAGATAGCCTGCACCTGCCAATCGGCTTTGAGATAGCAGCAGAAGGAGTATATGTTGCCCAGGGGACCAATCTCAAATTGTTAACGGATACAGATGGTGATGATAAAGCAGACAAAACAGAGATCCTGCTCAGTGGATTTGACGATCATGACACACATCACAGCAGTCACGCATTTACAGTAGATCCTTCAGGAGCGATCTATTCAGGAGAAGGTGTCTTTCTTCATACACATATAGAAACTTCTTACGGAACTATTCGCGCATCCAACGGCGGCTTTTACAGGTACGACCCACGCCGCAGAAAACTGGAACGTACTGCGCAGCTTTCTATTCCAAACCCCTGGGGCATTGCATTCGACGACTGGGGACAGCCATTCTTTGCAGAAACATCCAGCCCGGATATGCGTTGGATGCTCCCCGGAACCGTATTGCCCAGGTATGGTCAGGCTACGCATAAATCCATCCAGCTGATAGAAGATAAACATAAAGTACGGCCAACATCCGGTCTTGAATTTGTGTCCAGCCGGCATTTCCCGGATGAAGTGCAGGGCGACTTCCTCATCAACAATACCATAGGATTCCTCGGAACAAAAGAACATACGCTGCAGGACGATGGAACAGGCTATAAAAGTCATCACCGCATGGACCTGCTGGTAAGCGGAGATCCCAATTTCCGCCCCGTAGATCTGGAGTTTGCCCCCGACGGGTCATTATACGTGATCGACTGGCATAATATTCTGATCGGGCACATGCAGCATAATGCACGCGATCCGTTGCGCGATCACTCGCACGGGAGAGTATACCGCATTACTTATCCGTCGAGACCACTGGTGAAACCCGCAAATATAGCGGGAGCACCAATAGAAGAACTCCTGGAGAACCTTAAATTACCGGAGTACAGAACCCGCTACAGAACCCGCCGTGAACTGAGAGGACGCGATGTTTCAACCGTACTTTCCAAACTGCAAACCTGGGTATCCCATCTGGATAAAAAAGATCCGCGGTATGAGCATCATTTGCTTGAAGGACTTTGGGTGAGCTGGGGAATGAATAAAGTGGATCAGCCCCTTTTAAAACAAGTATTAACAGCCAAAGATTATCATGCAAGAGCCGCAGCAGTACAGGTGTTGCGGTATACCGGGCACCAGGTGCCTGACCAGGCAAACCTGTTAATGCAGGCAGCAAGAGATGAAAACAGCCGCGTACGCCTGATGGCTATCGTAGCCGCCTCCTGGATCGGTAAGGAAAAAGGTCTTCCCATTTTAGCAGAAGCAAAGAAAATGCCGCTGGATGAATGGATGATCCATGCCTATGAAACCGCAGTGGCACATCTCAATGGCGAAAACGTGAAAAAGGGAAAAGAGAAAGGTGCCAATACAAACCTGAAAGGTGCAGACCTCGCACTGTTTAACCAGGGAAAGAAAATTTATTCCATAGAAGGATATTGTAAAACATGCCATCAGGCAGACGGCAAAGGACTTCCTGATTCGGGCTTCCCTCCTCTTGCCGGCTCCAGGTGGGTAACAGGAAACGATGAACGGCTGATCAAGCTGGTGATGAAAGGGCTCCTAGGACCAATAGAGGTAAACAATAAAAAATATACCGGCCAGGTTCCCATGACGCCTTTTGGCGGGTTACTGAAGGATGATGAGATTGCCGCCGTGTTAACCTACGTCCGGAATTCGTTCGGAAATAAGGGAACGCCTGTTTCGCCGGAAAAAGTAAAACAAATAAGGAAAGCCATAGAAAGTAAAAAAGACTTCTATTCTTCCGAACAGTTGCTTAAAGAGCATCCTATGGAAAAGAAGTAACAAAAAAACGACTTGTTATTTCATCTTCCTGTTTTACGCTCTTCTGTTAATTTACTATATCACTTAGCGAAAATATCACAAGGAAGTTTCAGTTTGTATATTTAATATTGTTAGGATTTCTAACCAATATAAATAATTACCGTAGCCACATAGATATAACAAAAGCATTCAACCAAAAAAACCACATTACTCAGATAGCATTCACTGTACAACGACCACATCAGCACTCACATTATAATACGTTATGATCAGCACAGGCAGCCATTTCTACTGCCCTGGCACATCTATCTGTCTGTTACTTAACAAATGTTTCTGGAATAATAGGATACTATCAAATTAACCTAATAACATTTTAACTATGAAACAATTTTCCACGGTGATTTTTAAAATGCCAGCATTGCGCCAAAAAATCATTTATGCCACCTTTGCCTTATTCATGGGAATAGTAATGTCCCTCCATGCAAAAAATCCGGCAACGCTTAATTATCCTTCACCATCGCTCAAGGATGTACGTGGTAAGGTATTGGAAGAGAATGGTGTGGGCGTACCCGGCGTGAGCATCAAAGTAAAGAATGCCAATAAGGCAACAACAACCGATGGTGACGGGAACTTCAGCATTAAGGGCGTTCCCGACGATGCAGTGCTGATCGTTTCTTATATCGGCTATATTACCCAGGAAGTCAGTGTTACTTCTGCGGATATGCTGATTAAACTTGTTCCGCAAATTAAAAAGATAGACGAAGTAGTGGTGGTAGGTTATGGAACAACTAAAAAATCAGATCTGACCGGGGCGGTTGGTACCGTTAAAGCTGAAACGCTGCAGGAACGTCCGTCGTCCTCGTTGAACCAGAGTTTATCCGGGCGTGTATCCGGGGTGAACGTATCTTCAAATTCAGGAAGGCCCGGTGGCAGAACCAACATCCGTATCCGTGGGTCCAGTTCCCTGAGCGTTTCCAATAACCCATTATATGTAATAGACGGTGTGATACTGAATCCTGTGGGTTTGAGAAATGGCAGTACGCCGATTGACTATATCAACCCCAACGATATTGCTTCCATCGAAGTACTGAAGGATGCTTCTTCTACAGCGATCTATGGAGCCAGGGGCGCCAATGGTGTGATCCTTGTTACCACAAAAAGAGGTACTTCTGCCGGGGGAAGAATTACCTATGATCCCGACTTCAGTATAGGCGTGTTGCCAAAGAAGCTGGAGCTGCTCAATGCAAAAGAGTTTCTGGCAGTAGAAGACCTGGCTTATGCAAACGCTCAAAAATATGATCCCGTAGGATGGGCAACGGGAACAAAATACACCGACCCAAAAACCAAACGTACCAATCCCAAACTATTTGATTCACAGGGAAACCCTTTATACGATACAGATTGGCAGGATGAGGCATTCCAAAAAGCATTTACACAGAACCATCAACTTGGATTTACGGATGGTGACGAAAAAAGAAGCATAGGCGCTTTTTTAAACTACCGTAGCCAGGATGGACTGGCACGGGGCTCCTGGCAGGACCGGTACGCCGGTCGCGTGGTGTACGACAGCCAGATAAAAGACTGGTTAAAGGTTGGTGGCACAATGAGCTATACGGATCAGCGGGAAAAACAAGTGGACCAACTTGATGGAGGCGGTATCACCATGATGCGCCAGGTATTGGAAGCGCTGCCTATTATCCCCGTAAGATATGCAGACGGATCGTGGGCCAGCAACAGGGATTATCCCGGCATGGAGGGCGGCGATAATCCACTAAGGGTAGCTGCCGACAGGATTTCCATTCTGCATACACAAACCCTTCTTGGCAATATGTATACAAACATTCACCTGGCGCCTGGGCTGGAATTGAGATCGACTATTGGCGTCAATATCATTAATCAACGGGAAGATTATTTTGCTGCAAAAGGAATGCAATACATTTCTGACAATGGAAATGCGTTCATTAATAATAACCGGTACAACTCCTGGCAGTTTGAGAACTACCTTACCTACAACAGGCAGTTTTCAAAAGTGCATGCTTTAAATGCTATGGCGGGAGTATCCTGGCAACATATTGACCGTTTTGAAAACCAGGCGAGTACAGAAGGCTTCACCGACTCGTACTATCAATACTACAATCTTGGTGCAGGCTCCAGTCCTCAACCTCCGTCTTCCGTAGGAACGGCGAATGGATTGAACTCTTACTTTGGCCGTGTCAATTATGGCTTCCGCAACAAATATTTAGTCACCTTTACCGGCCGCCTGGATGGATCTTCCAAATTCGGAACTGACAACCAGTTTGCATTCTTCCCTTCTGCCGCCCTTGCCTGGAGAGTAACGGAAGAAGATTTCATGAAAAGCATCGCCGCTATATCCAACTTGAAAGTCCGTGCCAGCTATGGCGCCACAGGTAACTCTGAAATACCCGCCTACAGGGCACTTGCGGGCATGGGAAATTATAGTGTAATTTTCAACGGCGCACGCAATTCCGGCGTTGGTATTGACCGTATCGCCAATCCTGGTTTACAGTGGGAAAAAACAAAACAGGTCGACTTCGGACTTGAACTCGGTTTGTTCTCCAACAGGGTAAATCTCGAACTGGATCTATACCGCAGAAAAGTGGATGGCATGCTGCTGGATGCCCCATTACCATACACCAGCGGACGTGATAAAATTTTCTCCAACGTAGGAAGTATGGAAAACAAAGGGGTTGAATTTGGGATCAATACAACCAACATTAAAACCGATAATTTTTCCTGGAATACTACCTTCAATATCTCCATCAATAAAAACAAAGTACTTGCTTTGGCCAATGGCGATATATCCTCCGGTAACGGTATCATCAGGGTGGGCGAACCCGTCGGCTCTTTCTTTGGAAGGGTGCATCTCGGCACCTGGAGCAGCAAGGAAGCTGACGAGGCAAAGAAATACAATATGCTACCTGGTGATGTAAAATATAAAGATATCAACAACGACGGCATCATAAATGATCTGGACCGGACCATCATCGGGAAAGGCATACCCGACGGGTATGGCACCTTTCTGAACACCTTTCAATATAAATCATGGTCACTGACAGTAGACCTGCAGTTTATGTACGGCAACGATGTATTAGACAGAAGTATACATTCGGCCGAAGACAGGCAAGGCATCGCCAATAGTTATAAAACCGTGCTCAACGCCTGGACGGAAACAAACCAAAATACGCCTATAGCTCAAATACGTCCTATCAACGCGTATTACACCACTAATAACGACAGCCATAAAGTAACGGACGGTTCGTTTATCCGTGGCCGTAATTTACTACTGGCATATACGTTTCCCTCCACAACAGTTTCTTCTTTAAAACTCAATCGCCTGAGGGTATATGCCTCTGTGCAGAACTTCTTCCTGGTTACGAAGTACAAAGGATACGATCCTGAAGTTTCCAACTCCAGCTCTCCTTTTGATCAGGGCCTGACATTGTACGATTATCCAAAGCCACGGGTATTTATGCTGGGGCTTAACGTAGGGTTATAATACATAACAAACTTCAAACGAAAAACTATGAAAGCAACAATAATAAGATTCGGACTGCTGGTATTAACAACCGGTGCATTATGGATAACCGGTTGCCGGAAATTTTTAGATGAGACAGATCCCAGCAACTATACAGAGGATACTTATTTTACAAAACCCGAACATGCCAGGAGTTCCGTAAACGCCATCTATGCCAGTTTACGGGATCCTATGGACGGTGGTTTCAACGGCGCACCCTGGACCATGACAGAATTTGCTACCGGGCAGGCCGCTACTGATCTTGGACAGGCCGTTAACAGCTATTTTATAAAAGACCTGCATAATACAGCCGATAACACTTATGGAGAGAATTACTGGAAAAATTACTACAAGGGGATCAGTAATGCGAATCTATCCATCGCAAAAATACCAGGCATTAACATGGACGCCGCAGAAGCCAAAAGCCTGTTAGGCGAGGCTCACTTTTTACGGGCCTGGTATTATTTCAACCTGGTACAAATGTTTGGTAATATTCCTTTAATTACTGAGCCTGTTGATTTAAAGTCGGAACAGTTAAGGCCCATGCAGGCAGCCCCGGAAGATGTTTACAAATTAATTGTGGATGATTTAACAGCAGCAGAGAACGCCGGGTTACCCTGGAGAGATGCCAGTGGAAAAGTAAGTTTGGGCGCCGTAAAATCATTGCTGGCAAAAGTGTATCTCACGATGGCCGGCTACCCTTTACAAAAAGGAGCTCCCTACTTTGACCTGGCAGCAAAAAAAGCAGGGGAAGTATTGGATTCAAAACAGTTCAAGCTATTTGACACTTACGGTGATTTGCATAATCCGGCAAAGAAAAATATAGAAGAGAACATTTTTATGATCCAATATAAAACACAGGTCATTCCCGGCCCCTGGCAGTCGCTCATTATTCCTTACAACAAGAATATCTCCGCCTATTCTGCCGAAACAGGAGGCATTTACGCCACGGCCGACTTTGTAAAATCGTATGATGCTGCAGACCTGCGCGCCAAAGAAGGTCAGTTCTTTTTTACCGAATTCACCAACCAGGACAACAGAAACCTGAAGGTAAACCTGGGCGGATATTTTATATACAAGCTTTTTGATGTGACGGCACAAACCACCACTGCCAACAGCGATCTTAACTGGTCGTTGATCCGTTACGCCGATATATTGCTGGTGTACGCCGAAGCAGCTAATGAAGTAAGCGGTCCGGCCGCAAAAGTATATGAAGCGGTTAACCAGGTACGTACAAGAGCAAAATTACCGGCATTGGCGGGGTTATCTAAAGATCAATTGCGGGAGTCCATCTGGCGGGAACGTTGGTATGAGCTGTGTTTTGAAAACGTCACCTGGTTCGATATGGTACGTCTTCGTAAAGCATTTAACGTAAGTACCAAAGGCTTTGATAATTATGTAGGTCATAAGTTTTCTTACGGGCCGGTTCTAACGGAAAGAGAACTTTTATTTCCGATACCAAGTACGGAATTGAGAAATAACCCCAATCTGATACCTACAAAAGGATATTAGTTTGAAGGTGCAAATAGTTTGACTAATTTATATTTAAGGAACGGCCCGCAATACTTAAGAAAGTATTGCGGGCCGTTCCTTAAAAAAACCTCGTTATTTCCCCTCAAACTTCCTCCAACAGCTCTGCCGATTTAACAATAAAATCTTACAGCATCCAATAATAAAATTCTAACTTAAATGCTCATTTGAAAACCTAACATTTAAATTTTAACCCATGAGAAAAGCAATCTTTCTAAGCTTTCTGCCCCTGCTGTTTTTATTACAGAGCTATGCAACCTCCACTTCCGGCAGAAATGATGAAATCAGCGGAACCCATTGCGTTGTTCCCGGAAAATCCATTAACAGCGCAGCCAACAACAAAATCCTGACGGAATTTAATGTCCGGATTACACTGGCAGACATTTATGGTGCGCCGGTTACCGGCGGCACCGGTTTACGCGGTTACTGGGCAAAAAATGTAGCAACCGGCGTGTACTATTACCCGGGTGGACAGGAAGACGAAGATAAATTTGATAACCTGCCGGCTGGTACCTACACTTTTGGCGCATATCCGGGCAACTGGGAAGGAGCGGTTTCCTCAACCGTTACGCTCAGCAGTGATGCAGTTGGACCGGATGGTTATATTGTTGTAACATTAACTTATTGGGTGGAATAACCCAACGTAGAAGACAGGTTGTAAATCAAATGATTTACAACCTGTCTTTTTTTATGCCCTTCCCCAAAACAGAAACCGGTAACCCCGCCCCTCAAAAAGTGACTTTTTGCAATTTTTTAATTGAAAAGTATCAATTAAACCGAATCGATCTTCCGGTAACTTTGCACCATTAATAACGCTCCCGGAAGGCATTTTTCCGGTTAACCTTTCTTTGCTAACCAGCAACCTGTTCTTTCTAAAATAGTCAGCAATAAACATGGAAAATATTATATCCGGGCCAACGTGGTATGTGAGTGATGCAGCATTTGACTGGCTGTATCCTGAGAGAATACAGCAATTATCCAAGCGGCACTGGACACCTATGGAGGTAGCGAGAAAATCGGCCAAATTCCTGGCTTCCGGAACCGGGAAAAGAATACTTGATATAGGAAGTGGTGTGGGTAAGTTTTGTCTTATCGGAGCACATCAATTCCCGGAAGCTACATTTTATGGTGTAGAGCAGCGAAAAGAATTATATCATTTTGCGCAGGCAGCCAGGGAACGGACCGCATCAGGGAATGTTGAATTTATCAACAGTAATTTTACACAGGTAGATTTTAACGACTTTGATCACTTTTACTTTTACAATGCGTTCTTTGAAAACCTGGTTGATGAGGGACAAATAGACCAGGATACCGAATATTCCACAAGCCTGTATAACTATTATACACGTTATATGTTCAAAGGACTGGACAACAAACCCAGTGGTACCAGGTTAGTGACGTTTCATAGCCTGGAAGACGAAATCCCTCCCAGTTACCAGCTTGTGGATGGTACGGTAGATTTTCTCCTGAAAATGTGGATAAAAAGATAACCTGAAGGTTATGTAATCTACCTGCGTAAATATTAACAGATGCTGCGTCATATAGGAAGAAAAAGAAACTACCGGCATAATTTACGGCTCGCCGTACTTTTATGCTTTACTGCCGGAGTAGTAAATGCGGCCGGTTTCTTTGCTTTTGCGGTACTAACCACCAATGTAACCGGCCATGCGGCATTACTGGCGCATAAGTTGGCAACGGGTGACTTCAGGTCTGCACGAATGGTTGGTTTATGGCTGGTACTTTTTCTTGCCGGAGCATTTTTCTCAAGCTTCTGCACCGGCAAAGCAGGACAGCACAAAAGATTTGGTTATGCAATACCTATCGTATGCGAGATCATTATCCTTGTGCTGGTAGGTAGTTTTGGATATACCTTTGATCAATCTATTATCAAAACAGAATACTTTGCCGGCAGCCTGCTATTTGCAATGGGAATGCAGAATGCCCTGGTATCCACAATTTCCGGGTATGTGGTTAGAACTACACACCTGACCGGGATGTTTACAGATCTTGGTATTGACCTGTACACATGGATATCCACTTCTGGCAAAAGCGTTGCAACGGTCAGGAAAAAAATTATCCTGCGGCTCGTTATCATCACTTTTTTCCTGACAGGTGGAATTGCGGGGGGATATATGTTTCTGAAATTTAAGTATGTTACCTTTTATTTACCGGCGGCGGTACTGGTTATTGCGATGTTCTACGACGCTTTCCGGGTGAGGTTATCCAAAATGGTACACCGGATCAGGATTCAGGATAAAAAAATAGTGACGCAACCAGCTGATAATTGATTGGCGGCATCTATTTATAGTTGGCTATCTTAATCAACTTACCAACATCTTTTATCATAATTTTCCTTCCTTTTGTTTCCAGTATATTATCTTCTTTGAATTCAGTTAATACTCTTACGATATTTTCCCTGGCAGTACCCACAAGGCTGGCCAGGTCTTCACGGCTTATGTTTATTTCTATCGACATTCCTTCTACATAATTTTCCTTATACTTTTCCCGGATAATGATTAATTGCAGTGCCAGTCTTTCTCTTACGGTCTTTTGGGCGAACATGGTCAGGCTGTTTGCCAATACCGCAAATTCATGGCTTAAAGTTTTGAGTAGCCTGTTGTTCAGTAAGGGGGAATAGTCGAGCGCCTTGAGGAAATCTTCTTTGGGAATGAATGCGATGGTGCTCTCTTCTATAACGGCTGCAGAATCCGGATACCGGTCTTCCGATAAGATGGCATGATACCCGATCAGCTGCCCTGTATTAGCCAGGTAAATGATCTGCTCTTTACCGTCATTGTCAACTTTATATTTCTTGACCTTTCCTTTGGTGATATAAAATATGCCGGATGGATATGACCCTTCCCGGAAAAGCACTTCATTCTTTTTGTATATCTGCTCGCTTTTATGGGCTATCAGCATCTCATAAACATCCGGCGGCAGATCCGCAAGGATGGATTCACTTTTGAAATCCCATTTATCTATTGGAAATATACCCTTGATACTCATCGCATACAAAATTAACATTTTTAAAGTTGATAAAACTCACTTTTCAGGGTGATAAATTTCACCGCAGCGCTATTGAATGATAGATACCTTTGGGGATATGACTAAAGCAGGGAGATAAGATTATCTGCAAGTCAATATTTCAACTGTAAACCGTAGTATAATACATGTCATTTACATCATCAACTTCATTACGTGGGCATTCAGATAAGTGGTTTGAATCAGACGCCAACTTTCATCATCTTTATCCCCTTTACATACAGGCACTGGCACAAAGGCACTGGACTCCCTTAAGGGTAGTTCAGAAGGCATCTAAATTCCTGGCTGCCACACCGGGTGCCAAAATACTGGACATTGGCAGCGGGCCGGGGAAATTTTGCCTGGGAGGCGCCTACTACAACCCGGATGCTTTCTTTTACGGCATTGAGCAGCGCAGCGACCTGGTACGTTATGCTTTCATTGCCAAAGAAATGGTGGGGCTTAACAATGTTACCTGCATGTATGGTAATTTAACAGAGTTGGATTTCAGCCAGTACGATCACTTTTACTTCTTCAATTCCTTTTATGAAAATCTTCCCGGCACCTATAAAATAGACGATAAACTTACTTATTCAAGGTCTTTGTATAATCAATATAACAGGTACCTGTATACCCAGCTTGAAAAAATGCCGGCGGGTACAAGGCTTGCCACCTACCACGGCGCCGAAACGGAAGCACCACATGGATATCATATTGTGGGCACGGATATAGATCATCTGCTAAAATTCTGGATTAAGTTATAATTGACCGAGGGCGAAAAGATACTTCACTGGTATAAAATATCTGAACGCCGTGATAAAATGTATCACAGCGCTCAGATGATGGTTGGTTAAATGACATGCCCGCTACGGGGAGCATTATTAAACAAGTGGAATTTAAGACAACACGCTCTCCTTTTGCTTCCGCGTTTCAGCTTCAGGATCATGGCCCACATAGAAGGTCAGGTATAGCGTCCGGGACAATCGCATTAATAAGGGCATTGAAAGCGTTAATATAATCCCGTTAACGATCAGCCAATGAAAGATGCTGTCATCTCTCCAGGTTATACCAAAAATCAGCCAATACCATATTAGGTTAAACACGGAGAACATCACCGCCAGCACATAGCTAACGTATCCGGTTCCATACCAGAATCCTATTTCCAGTTCTGTCCGCTGGCCACACACGGGGCAGTTACCGTGCATATCCAGGACTCTTTTTAGTTGGTAAGGATTATCATTTTTAAACAATTTCCCTTTTCTGCAACGGGGACATTTATTCTTTAAAATGCCCGCAATAAAATTGGATTTCTTCATCACAATATTTTCTTCTGGTCCGGAGTGACCTGCTTAACGGATGTATCTCTGATGCAGATAAGTGCAAAACGGTAGCAACTCCATTGCTCACTACTACATTCAAGCGGCGGAATTCCTTCCAATGCTGTCTCTAATTTGTTGAGGCATCGTTGTACTATAAATCCATTCTTCTTCTTCTCCCTCATGTTATTGACAGATACCTGGATAACATCTTTCACTTCTGCATTATTTTTTGCCACCCTGATTTGTTCAATTATTGTGGCTACATATTTATCTATTGTCATGTCCCGGCGTATTATTTTTTTTATTTCTTCATCCACATTTTCAGTAAAAAATCTTCAGAGGCATCTATCAGCCTGTAACCCGGAGGCACTTCATCTTCCAGGCTGTGAAAGGTTACCAGCCTGGTTCCTGCAGGTTTATTATCCAGTTCCCTGTACAAATAGCGGGAATAGTATTGATAGAGACTGGTGGAATAATCAATCTGCTGATCTATTCTATTCCTGGTGTCTAAATTTTCAAAGAAGGCATTGTAAAAGTAGAAGTGATCATAATCTGCCAGGTTAACCTGTGTGAAGTTACCATTGATAAATTCTGAATTAATTGTTTTCGTGTATTCTTTTGCAGCCAGTGCATAATGATGTAATTCACTTCTTTGTTCCACGCCATAAAAAATTGATCCGGGATAGTAATGAGCGCCGATAAGCGCAAATTTTCCAACACCACTTCCTATATCGAGGATCTTTCCATTTCTTTCAGATGCCAGGAAAGCAGCGGCGCTTTTGGCGATTTCCACGGGAGTCCAATGCCGTTTCGACATTTGCTGAATCCTTTCCGGGAACAGCCAGTCGAAAGATGCATCTGTCAGATACCAGGCCGGTTTCATCAGCGTGTTTTCCATTACTGATTAGCAACTTTGGAGCGTATTAATTTCTGATAGTTTTCCGGAGAAAGAAGTGACTCCTGGTTGTAGAATTTCAGCGGAGTAACGAAAAAAATCCAGCCGTTGTCCTGCGGGCTTTCCAATACAAGGTTTAGATTTCCTGAAAGTTTTTGATTCCTGCCAAGATATTTGCAGCCGACCGGTGCATGTACAGGAATAATCTGATCGGCGGTGTGAATTTCAGCAATAATGGTTCCTTTCTCAATAATGCCTTTGGGGTTATGCCATATTATATTAACTATATTCTTAATCCCTTTCAATCTATGTGCAGAAACACCTACAAAACCAACACTACCATTTAAATCAATCCACTCATGATTGTCTGTGAAATTAATCCTCGGACGGGAAATAGTTGATATTTTCATATTGCAAAGGTACCTTTGATGGTATTCGGTTTCATTGATACTTTTCAATTAAAAAACTGCAAAAAATCACTTTTTCGCCCAGTGGGTCATTTCTATGAGTTTAGAAGGTCTGTTTCCCATCTATAAATGGAATTTTAAATCTCAATCCATCCTGAGTAATCTGCCTGAAGATGAATATGCAGCGCTCCATACCCATATGCAGGAACAGCGTTATGGGAAAGGGGAAGTAATATTCAGACAGGGAGCTGTTGCTTCCGGTATTTTCTTTATAAAAAAAGGGAAGGTTAAAAAGTACCAGGTTGACCAGAATGGCCGGGAGCAAATTATATACGTTGCCAATGCAGGCGAATTAATCGGGTATCATGCTATTTTAGCGGATGAGCGTTATCCGGACTCCGCTGCTACCATAGAGGAAAGTATCATAGCCTTCATTCCCAAAGAAGATTTTATGGCTATTATGGAAAGGTCCAGCGTACTGCCACGCAGATTGCTCAAAATCCTCAGTCATGAATTTACAGTACTGGCAAACAGTATTTCTGTATTTGCGCAGCGCTCTGTTAAAGAAAGACTGGCGATTACATTAATTGTATTGCGCGAAAAGTTTAAAGAAGAAACAGCAGCCGGGGAAGATATTATGATCAATATTTCCCGTAGCGACCTTGCCAATATGGTAGGTACCGGTAAAGAGAATATTGTCAGGTTTTTGACTGAATTTAAGTCCGCCGGCATTTTAACCTCACACAGCAAAAAAATCTGCATCAAAGATATCAGGCAACTTATAAAGGTATCCGGATGTGGTAATGTATAACCGTTTCAACTCCTGGTTCATTCAATCCCACCCTCTTTTCCGGACAGAACATTCCCTGCTTCCTTTTTGTTAAATAGTCACTGAACTTCTTACCCTTCAATCATTCGCTATGCAAAATGCCAATCCCAAACAGGATCAGTGGCCTGTACTCACCTACAACAACTGGAAAGATACATTAGCTACCGTGCACCTGTGGACACAGATAGTGGGAAAGATCCGTCTCCGGAAAATGCCGTGGTTAAATCACTCGTGGCATGTAACGCTGTATGTAAGTCCGGATGGGCTCAGCACCGGGAGCGTGCCATACCAGCATGGCATCTTCCAGATCGACTTTAACTTCATGCAGCATCAGCTGATTATCATTACCAGCACCGGTAAAAGAGAAACGCTGGAACTGCGCCCCAGAACAGTAGCCGACTTTTATAACGCGTTATTTGAAAAGCTGGAGGCGCTGGATATTGATGTAACTATTTACACCGTACCCAGCGAAATTGCTGACGCCATTCCGTTTGAGAAAGATGAGGTGCATCAGTCGTACGACCGGCAGAAAATGGAGGACTTCTGGCAGGCCCTGGTCAAGATCCACAATATCTTCACCCGTTTCAGAACGCGCTTCACCGGCAAATGCAGCCCGGTCCACTTCTTCTGGGGCGCCTTTGACCTGGCGGTAACCCGGTTCTCCGGAAGGGATGCGCCTCCTCACCAGGGAGAAGCGCCTAATATGCCGGCGGCAGTAATGCGGGAAGCCTACTCCAAAGAGGTGAGTTCCTGTGGATTCTGGCCGGGCAGTGAACAGTACCCGCATGCCGTTTTTTATGCCTACTGCTACCCTGTTCCTCCTGCCTTCAGCGAACAACCCGTTCAACCCGCCGGCGCCTTTTACAGCCAGGAGATGGGAGAATTTATGCTGCCTTATGAACTGGTACAACAGGCTGCAAATCCGGAGGAAACGTTGCTGGCATTCATGCAATCGACCTATGAAGCGGCGGCCAACACAGGGCATTGGGACCGTGCAGCACTGGAATGTGACCTTTCCCGTTTGGAAGTCGCGTATGGGTGTTTCAAATAGATTTTAGTATTTTTTTGCAAAAATATTTGGTAGAATGTTTTAGCTGCTTATCTTTGCAACCCCTGACACAATATCAGTTGCCCAGATGGCGAAATTGGTAGACGCACTGTGTTCAGGTCGCAGCGCCTGCAAGGGTGTGCTGGTTCGAATCCAGTTCTGGGCACTAAAGTGGACAAATCGAAATTCATCTCGGTTTGTCCATTTTTATTTTCGGCAAAACCCGTTTCCAGCGTATATATTAACTTAACGGCTTTTTTAAGTCGGGCGAAAAGCAAGAAGGAGAACAATCCCCGATTGGCTTAATCTTATGTGCCGAAAGCAGACGAGAACAAGTTGAGCTGTTGGAAATGCACAAGGATGGGATCATGGTAGCTGAATATTGGACAGAACTATCTCCTAAAAAAGAACTGGAGAAAAAAATACATCATCTCTTCATTGAAGCTAAGGAAAGAATTGAGCGTAAGAAGGCGCTGGAGTAATACTTCGAATGCAGAGCATGAGGAAATTGACCATTGGGGTTTTACCAAAACATAGCTGGCAACCAGGCGATTGCCAGCTAATAGCACGCTCTTTTCATCAGCAGATAAAATTAGATACCCTTTTTTACGCCGGTGAGAAGAATAATAATTCACTGGATCTATTAGCTGAACTTGTACTGCATGCTATCCATGAGTAGCTTAAATAGCTGAATACGATGCCGCACCTTATTTACCAGATCTAAGCTGTTTTATATGTTGTTCTGCATTCTTGTTTTGAGGATCCAGTTTCAGGGACTGTTCATAGTTTTTAAGAGCGGATACATTATTGCCCAGTTCTTCATAGATCTCGCCCAGGCTATCAAATGCATTAGCGCTTGTGGGATATAAATAAACATTCAGTTTAAATATTTCCAGCGCATCAGCGATCCTTTTTTGTGGGATCAGTTTATATCCCCAACCATTTATTTCTTTTTCCGTTACTGTAAAGCCAGTATTTGCTTTCTTCAGTTTCTTTACTTCTTCTATGGCATTTTTATATCCCACCTTATCTAAGGTAATTTTTAATGCTCTCAGGGATGTGGAAAGGCCAAAACCATTCGCTTCTTTCATATCCGGGATAAACAATCCGGCGAGTTCATCAATGAATACATCCGGTGTCCCGCCTGAGAGATTTGTAAGCACAATAATGGAAAGGTCATCATTGGGATATACAAATACAGCCGAACGATTGCCACCAACAGGCGCCAGGGCCGGATGATCTGTTCTTTTAACAACCGGCCAGCCTGCAGCATAACCATTAAGTAAACTGCTAAAGCCACTTGTTTCGCCATTATTCAGTACTGCAGGTGTCCAAAGTGCCCGAAGGCTTGCTGGTTGTGTTAATAACTGCATACTTTGTAAGGCAATGATCCAGTCCGCCAGTTCTTTTGCTGTTGAACTCATTCCGGCAGCCGTTTGCAAAAAAGGAGGAAACGAAAAGAACATATTCCGGAGTTGGCCTTTTTGATATTGGTAACTACAAGCTGCATGGGCTACAATGTTTTTGGTAGCCCCAAAACCAGATTGTATAGTTTTCAACATCCCTGCTTTTTCCAATTGTTGTTTGGTAATGAACTCCTGGAAAGACATACCGCTTAATTTATCGATAATGCGGCCGAGTAGTAAATAATTGGTTTGGTTATAACTAAATTTCTCTCCAGCCTTAAATTCATTTGGCATTCGAAGTATCTTATTCCAGGCTTCCTCCGGATCATCGGCTATTAAAACGGATTCCTCTTCATTTACAATATCCGGGATTCCCGAAATATGCGACAAGAGTTGCTGAACCGTTAGTGGCTTCCATGCGTCAGGTATGTCTGTGAGGTATTCAGAAATGGGTGCATCCAATTTTAATTTTCCGGCTTCCACTAATTGAACAATTGCAACACCTGTAAATGCCTTGGTGATTGAATTAATAGTAAAAACAGTTTTGTCGCTTACCGGAATGGAGTCCTGCAGATTTGCCAGTCCATAATTGCCCGTTTTAATAATTTTCCCATGCCTTACAATCGCCAGCTGTAACCCGGGAATTCTGCGCTTCTGCATCTGGTTTTGGATAAAAAAATCAATGCTGTCTGCTTGTCCAAAAACACTAATATTACAAGAGAAAATCAGCAATGCGATAAGCCCTGTCTTCAAAATGCCAGTCATGTTGGATGAATTTCCCGCAAAGAAAGCATTTTTCCACCACGCTTACAAGCAAACAGGGATAGTTGTTTTAGGACGAGTCAAATCAATCAAACTCGCTCACAATCGAATAAAATCGCTAACAGTCAGGGAAACTTAGCCTCCATTTGCCTGAATATTTGCAGTACGACCCTCCTCGGGCCAGGCGAAACCAACTCCTCCATGTAAATATCTTTCCGTTTGCAGATAAAAAGTATTTACTCCCTGGATCCCGACTCCTGCATAATAAAAGAATTTATCAACGTGTTCCTGATATTCACCAAACTCACGATACTCTGTGTGTAAAGTAAGTAATTCCGCCATTTCCTCATTGTGTATGCGGAAGGCCTCTTTGCAGGCATCCTCCAGCGAAAGATTATATTGTTGCTGCAATACAAAGACCAGGTTAAAAACTTCTGTTCCCTTCGCCATTTCTTTGGGCAGGGAATGAATGTCGTTTTGCCACGCAATAACCAGGGTCATATGAGATATGATCTTTTGAACGACAATGTGCTCAAAGATATGTTCTGGCAGCACAAGGCCCGATTCAATTTCACCAAAGATCAGATACGGACGCATAAGAACGGAATACTCACGAATGGTTTTGAAAAGAGTGAGCGACGGTGGGCGCTGGGCTATTTTATAAGGATACTCCAATTCAATCCCATATCTGACGGATTGATAGAAATAGTAAATAAAGCGTTCCACCCATATTTCAGGCATCAAAGCACGGAATTCATCCCTGATCAATGCCATATGTTGATAGATTGCGTTTTCTTCCGGCCTTGGTTGATCGCCCTTGAGAATGGCTGTACAACGATCCCGTAGCTGTTGGATTTCCTCAAGAGACGAATTTTCCACCTGATCGTCGAAAGCCACGTATTGGAGCATGAACCTATTGCAGGGAATACTTTGCTCATAGGTTAAGTCCGGCCACATACGGGCAGTGCAGACATGCAGCTTCATTCTCTTGTATTTTTCCCGTTGCTTTTCAGTCAAAAAAGTGTAGTCATTATCAATCCAGCCATCCATATCTTTCCCCATCTGTTCTGCATGTGGACTGATAAGGTCCGGCCAGGGATAATAGCCATGTGGCAGGTAATCTTTTGAATTAAACTCTTCTGGTCTCATCTTGTTTGAAGTTTGAGTTTTGTAGATTATAAAATGTATAACGGTAACAGGTTTATTCCATTTCAATATCTACTTACACCTGGTTGAATTTCTCTCTTAGCTCCGCAGCATTGGGGAAAGCAGTTCCATTGTACCGGTCTAGCTTAGTAGATACATTTTTCCAGCCGCTGAGCACCATGCTCATATAGTGCACCCAGTTAACCACGGCATCCTGCCATATCCCAAAGTCGGGTAAGGCAGCCTGCAAGGTGACAAATTCTTTCAGGTCTTCATTATGCAGACGCAGGTCTTCGAGGCACGCTTCTTCCAGGGAGATTCCGTACTCATGCTGGATCACCTTTACAATGTTATAATAAATACTGCCGGTTGCTTCGTCTTTATTCACCGATTGCACCTCGTTGAAGTAGGTTACCAGGTGGCAGGCAAGTGCCTGCAAGCGCCGGATCACCGGATGCTGGTGTATTTCGGGTGGTAAGATTATTTCTGTTTCGACTTCTGTTAATTGCAGGAAGGGGTAGAGACAAATGGAATCTTCCCGCAGGGCAATACATTCTGCCACAGTGGGGAAGGTCTTATTCCTTTTGTACGTAAGCTCCATTTTCAGGCCGGCAAAATACCGGCTGATCATTTCCGAAAAACGAATGATCGATTCCTGCGGGATAAACTGCAATAGTTCCTGACGTAACGATTCGAGCATATTACCCAGAGGTATTTCTGCTTCAGCAGCTCCTATCTCACCCTTCAGTATAGCCACTGTTCTGTCGTGTACATACCCGATATCCTCAGGAGTCCCTTCTTCATACAGATCGTCGTTGTACAAGGTCCAGAGCATGAGCCTGCATATGGGTTTCAGCCGTTCAAACGAAGCCGTAGGGAACCAATGAGAGGCGATGTGGGCCGTTTTAGTTTTCTTGTACTTTTTCCGGAGGTCCGGATTTTGCTCATACAGCCATAAGTATTCCCCGTCTATCCATTGCGTTTCTGTAATTTCCTGCAACTGGTCCGCATAGGGGTTTTTAAGGGCCGGGAACGGATAATTGAATTTAGTTCGAAGCAGTTCAAGAGTGTTCATGGATAAGTAGTTAATTGAATGGATGAAATAGAAATAGAATCTGGTCAGGGGTTAAAGCCCTTATCGCCATAGTCTTTCATGAAATTATTATAGACTATTGCGATAGCGCTGCAGTGATGTTGCAGATAGACTGGTCCTGGAATATATTCTATCAGGCGGTCAGATAGCGGCTGCGACAAGGCCGCAGGGCAGGCAATTGCGCGCATAAAAAAAGCCGAAGTAAGGTACTTCGGCTTAATATTCTGATAATAACCTGATTAGCAGGCCAATTGTTTCATTTCTTCCGGTAACGTGTTATTTCTCACTATAACTTTGCGCCCAGCTGTTCATATAATCTTCCAGCACATTCAATGGCATATCTCCATTCCCGAGCAGGGCGTCATGAAAATCTTTCAGGCTGAATTTACTACCCAGTTTTGCCGCCAGTGTATCTCTCAGTGCTTTGATCTTTAGTTCACCGGTTTTGTAAGACAGTGCCTGTCCCGGCATGGCCATATAGCGTTCCACTTCGGCAGTGGCAACCGGCTCGCTGATGGATTCATGCTGCATCATATAAGCGATGGCTTCTTCGCGCGTCATTTTACCGGTGTGAATAGCCACATCTGTTACCAGCCTGATAGCCCGGTGAATTTCCATATTCAACGCACCCATTTTCTGGAAGGGATCTGTATAGCAACCCAGTTGTTCTCCAAGTGATTCGCAGTATAATGCCCAGCCTTCAAAGTAAGCATAGAAAGCCGGCTGCCTCCGGAATGCGGGGATATCATTATTCTCCTGCTGGGACGCTATCTGAAAATGATGACCGGGTATTGCCTCATGGATAAAGGTGGCTTCCATGCCCTGAAAGGTAACGTTGATCTTTGTGGCATCCGGAACCGGTACATAAAAGGTGGCCGGTATATTTTCCTGCAGGTTGCCCTTGATGTAAAAGGGACCGCCCTGCGAGGCTTCCCGGTAAGCCTCCACCCTTTTGATCACAAAAGGAGTTTTGGGCTGATGTCCAAACAATGCGGCCAATGCCGGCTGCACTTTATTGTTGATAGTGCGATACGCATCCAGTACCTGTTCCGGCGTTTTAAATGGCATGAAGCGGGCATCTGTTCTCAGGTAATGAAAGAAATCAGCCAAAGAGCCTTTGAATCCCACCTTTGCTTTTATTGTTTCCATCTCCTTTGTAATACGCGCCACTTCTTCCAAACCCGTCTGGTACACCTTTTCCGGGGTAAGACCAGGAGAGGTGGTATACAAACGCAGGTAGTACTGGTAAATCCGGTCCCCTCCCGGCAGGGCGGACAGCCCGGCGTGATCCTGCGCCGCGGGAAGGTATGTATCCTTCAGGTAAACGGCCAGCTTGCGGTAAGCGGGGACCATGCTGGTGGCAATAACCCGGTGATACAAGGTGGTGATCCGTTGTTTCTCTGCGGCGGTGAATGAAGCCGGGAACTGCGACAGCGGCTTATAAAATACATTCCTGGCAGTGTCGTTATCCGCCAGTGCTTCCATCTGTGGAATCATTTGTAATACGAGTGCTTTAGGGAGTACGATACCTGCACGAATACCTTTATTAAAATTGGCGATGGTGGTGTCGGTCCAGTCCATGAATGCAGTCATACGTTTTGCCCAGTGCTCATAATCCTTTACCGTGTTAAAGGGTTGTGCGCTGCTCCCCGATCCGAATTGCGCCAGTTCCAGCGGTGTAGATACAAACTGGTTCATTGGCAGATACTCCAGGTGCAGCTGCAGCGATTCCTGGCCGGTGGTGAGAATATCTTTCAGGATGTCGTAAGAGATCCTGTCCGGGGTATTCAGGCTGGTGCGGTCAACTTTTTTTAATGCGTCCAGGTATTGCTGATAGAATTTACCGGTAGCGGCGATATGGGAACCGGCGCCGTCGTTCGACAATAAATCGTCATAACGGTGATCGCCTGCAGATGTGGCTTCTGTGGGAAATAGCTGCATGCGTTCATTATAGTAGTGATCAAATAGCTGATGCAACTTTTCATTGTTCTGTTGCGCCTGCGCAACGGTAACATATAGTGTGCTTGTTATGAGCAGCAGGAACAACTGCACTTTTCTTTTTTTAGACATAACCGCTTTGTTTACCGGACAAAGCTAGTAAGCGGGAAGTTCTGAAAATTGTATAAAATTAGCCTCCGGTCAGATGTTCCTGTATTGCTTCGGAAGCAGACCGGTTACATGACGGAATGTTTTGGTAAAGTGCGCCTGATCTGTAAACCCGCACTCATAGGCAATTTCAGTCAGCGAATATTTGCCTTGCTTTATTAAAGGAAACGCGCGTTCCACTTTCATCCGTCTCATGTATTCACCTGCCGAGCAGCCAAAGTACCGGGGGAAATGTTTTGAAATGGTAACGGGATGAAGCTCCAGGTGAGCGGCCAGCAGGGAGAGTGACAACGGTTGGTTCCAATAATCATTCATCACCGTCTTTATCTTTTTCGTCCATTCAGGGAAACAGGCGTCGCCTTCTTTAGCGGGATGCACCAGGTTAATACACAGCTGGTCTATTGCCATCCGCGAGTCCGCATCATCGAGGTAATGCTCTTTCATAATCCTGATAAGCCCACCCGTATTAAGTTGGTGGCTGTTTTCAAACATCAGCGACGACGAAGGAAGTGATAACCCGAATGTATTGAAAAATGTAGCGTCCAGTTCAAGATTAAATATCCGTGTGCCGGGGCGGTAATCAACATTCTGATGTGCGATACCGGGATAGTAATACAGTCCCTTTCCTGCATATTGTATATCGGAACTACCGTTCCGGATCTCTTTACTTCCGCCGGCCAGTATATGAGAGAAATGAGGGTTGGCATGATAGTGATATGCGGAAGACGTATCAGGCACAAACGCGGTTTCACTGGTAATGATATTACCAAAGGTCCGTTCCTTTATTTTTGTACCAACATAAGTACCTTTTTCGTATTGAACCGGCTTATTCACGATCATGTCATAAAGTTAATATATACTGCCATCAGCCGGCAAGTTACTGTCGCCAACGATATTACTCAAATAATTTTCGTTGCTATTTTCGCGGCCAGGTCATCCAGGCTGGTGGTTCCGGTATTGCTGAGTATAAGCATGGTTGCGTCTTCTTCGACGATGTGAAACAACATACTCTGTGCGCCCATTATCCGGCCGGGTCTTTTTACTATGGTATAATTTTTTTTGTTGATCGTGTAGTCTTTGTATACCCATACGCCATAGCCATATTCATCAAGACCGGGAGCGAACATCTCATTTAAAGATGCCTGCTTCAGGAGCTTGCGGCCAAAGAGTGCATTTGAAAACAGCAACAGGTCGTTGGCATCGGAGTACATGGCGCCCGCGGCATACCAGTTTTCCATGTATACCGGTAAATCGGGTACCAGTTTTCCCAGGTCATCTCTGATGAAATAAGTATCTGCCAGGCCGGTAACAATGTTTTGCTGATACAATAGCCCGGAGTTATTCATGTGCAGGGGCTTTAATATCTTCTCCGTCAGCACCTGGTCATAGGTTTTATGGTAAATTCTTTCTATAATTTTCCCTAATACAATATAATCCGCGTTATTGTAGTCGAATACTTTGCCTGGCTCGTTTACAGGTTTATCGCTGCAATAGCGGGTTAAAAGTTCGTTGGTGGTAAAAGGGTGCTGATATACGGGGATACCATTTTTCAATGCGCTTTCTATTGATTTTACGGTATCAATATTGGGCATTCCTGACGTATGATTTAATAACTGCCGGATGGTTATTTTATTACCGCCTTCTCCTGTATAGTCGGGCAGATAATCGATAATATGTTTGGTTACATCTATCTTTCCCTCTTCAGCCAGCTGCATGATAAGCACGGAGGTAAACAACTTTGTGACAGAGGCAATTTTATACTTTGTTTTAATGGTGTTGGGTACTTTAAACGGAAAGTTGGCCAGGCCAAAACTCTTTTGATAAACTATTCCTGATTTCTTCTTAATGATTATTGTCCCGTTAAAATTGCTGCTTTTTGTTATCGAATCAATAATATGGCTGGCACCTGGAAATTGTGCAAACAGGGAATTGACCAATAAAGAGCAGATAAATAGTGATACGAATCGTTTCATTTGGGATAAATTAGCGAAGACATTACATGTAGCGCTAATTTATCAATATCTGGTGGCAGAAAAAAATATAAAATATTTACGGTCAACTCACCTCTTCTTTTTTCAGTGGTCTTAATATCAGCCGGAGCGACTGGTCCTTTGTAAAGTAGGCCACCACCCAGTTGTAGAGTGTTTTGAACCGGTTGCCGTAACTAACCAGGAAGGTGAGGTGGATGAAAAGCCAGATAAACCAGGCGATAAAACCTTTGAAGTGGAGTTTGGGTTTGGGAATGTCTGCCACGGCTTTATTGCGGCCTATAATAGCCATATTGCCTTTATCATAATAACGGAACGGTTTGCGGTTTCCGTGCTTTGCGAGCGCCACAAAATTATCTGCCAGGTGGCTGCCCTGTTGTATGGCCACCTGTGCCAGTTGCGGATGCCCGTCGGGAAAAGCGGGATCAGTAGTTTGAATGCAGATATCGCCTATGGCAAAAATATCCTTCATTCCTTTTACTTCGTTGAACTCATCCACTATCAGTCTTTTCCCGCGGCCATAGCATTCCGCCGGGATACCTTCCGTGATGGTAGCCGTTACGCCGGCTGCCCATACCACGGTTTTGGTGGCAATGGTTTCTCCATTGGAAAAAATCACGGTATCATCTACATAATCTTTTACCTGCATACCCAGCTTTATTTCCACGCCCATCCTGATGAGCGCATCGTAGGCATCCAGCTGCGACTGCTCACTCATGGCGGCCAGTACTTTGGAGATACCATCTACCAGGTAAATATGCGATTCATATCCTTTCCCGGCTATTTCGGGATAATCTTTCGGAACAACTTCCCTTTTTAATTCCGCCAGTAAGCCGGATACTTCCACACCGGTAGGACCGCCGCCTACCACCACAATGGTGAGCAGCTTTGTTCTTTCCACCGGATCGGTGGTCAGCGCCGCCTTTTCCATTATCTGCAGGAAGTGGTTGCGTAGTTCCAGGGCATCATTCACTGTTTTCACCGGCTTTGCATTCCGCCGCACGCTTTCCATTCCAAAATAATTGGTAGCAGTGCCAAAAGCCAGTACCAGGTAATCGTATTTCAGTTCAGTGGTGGAAAGCACCACCTTTTTTTCTTCCGGTATTACTTTCAGAAATTCCCCGATCACAAAACGGGCATTTTTATTTTTACGCAGCAGTTTCCTGAACGGATAGCTGATATCTGTAGGATCTAAAAAGCCCATGGATACCTGGTACACCAGCGGCGGGAAGTAGTTATAGTTATTACGGTCTACCAGTGTAACGGTATACTCATCGTTACGGGCCAGTTTCCTGACCAGGTTAATGCCTGCAAATCCACCGCCGATAATGACAATATGTTTCATAATATGAGCTTTTACCTGTGTTATAAAACAGCCGGACGACCATTTTGTTGCTGTATGGTAAGCAACAACAACCAGGCCACCGGAAAAAATGCAGTAAAAAATACCCCTTCCTTTAATGTTATGGAAAATTCCGGGAGATGATTGTTCCGGCTGCTGCCGCGGAATGCCGGTTCCTGTCCGCTATTCCCTGATTTCATGCGGTTGTAAAATTAATTGTCAATTTGACGATTAATAAATAAAAATTACTATTTTCAACCGGGATACCGGAGCGGGAACACCTGTCCACCCAGCTCCCCATCCTTTGGATAAATTTCACGTTATAATCTGTTATATGAAAAAGATATGCCTGTTCATCAGTATCTGCGCGGCCTCCACTGCATGGGCGCAGGTAAAGGACTACCCGGTTAAATCGGTCAACTTCACGGCGGTACAGCTCACAGACAGTTTCTGGCTGCCACGCCTGCGTACAAATCACCTGGTTACCATTCCCGCCTCGTTTGAGCGCTGTGAAAATACAGGCCGGGTGAAGAACTTTGAAATGGCAGCGGCCCGTTCAGGTAAGTTCTGTACCACCTTTCCGTTTGATGATACCGACATCTACAAAACAATTGAAGGAGCTTCCTTCTCCCTGAGCCTTTTCCCGGACAAAAAGCTGGACAACTACATCGATTCACTGATCGTTAAAGTTGCCAATGCGCAGGAAAAAGATGGCTACCTGTATACCGCCAGAACCATTAATCCCGCGGCGCCGCATTCATGGGCCGGACCGGAGAGATGGGTAAAGGAACGGGAAGGGAGCCATGAGCTGTACAACGCCGGCCACTTGTATGAGGCCGCTTTTGCACATTATTATGCTACGGGAAAGAAAACGTTGCTGAACATCGCCCTCAAAAATGCCGACCTCGTATGCAGTGTATTCGGCCCGGGAAAAAAGCATGTAGCGCCGGGTCATGAAATTGTGGAAATGGGCCTGGTAAAGCTTTACCGCATCACCGGCAAGCCGGCATACCTGGAAACGGCGAAATTCTTTATTGAAGAACGCGGTCGCTATACCGGCTATGACAGCAACAGCAAAGATCCCTGGAAAAGCGGGACTTACTGGCAGGATGATAAGCCGGTTACCGAACAATATGAAGTAGAAGGACATGCCGTGCGGGCTGGCTACTTATACGCTGCTATGGCCGATGTAGCCGCATTAACCGGCGACAAAAGCCTGTTGCAGGCAGTAGATACCATCTGGCAGAATATGGTTACCTACAAAATGTACGTACAGGGCGGACTGGGCGCCGTACCCTCCGGGGAACGGTTTGGCGACAACTACGAACTGCCCAACACCACCGCTTATAATGAAACCTGTGCAGCCATTGCCGGTGTGTACTGGAATTACCGCATGTTCCTGCTGCACGGGGATGCAAAATATATGGATGTGCTGGAGAAGATGTTATACAACGGGCTCATATCAGGTTTGGGGCTTGATGGCAAATCTTTCTTTTACAGCAACGCCATGCAGGTAAAAAATTCCTTTTCACACAAACACCTGGAACCCGAACGTGCCGGCTGGTTTGAATGCTCCTGCTGCCCTACCAATCTTACCCGCCTGATCCCTTCTATTCCCGGTTATGTGTATGCGCAAAAAGATAATAATGTATACGTGAATCTTTTTGTTGCCAGTCGCGCTACTTTGAAAGTATCCGACAACACCGTTTCCATTAACCAGCAAAATCAATATCCCTGGAATGGCGACCTGGTATTTAACATCTCTCCTGCCAAAAAGCCGGTGGCATTTAATTTCCTGGTACGCATTCCCGGATGGGCGCAGAATACAGCCGTTCCTTCCGGTTTATACACCTTTACCGGCAACAATACCCCGCTGCCTGTTATCCGTGTAAACGGTGTGCCCGTTACTTATAATATGGAAAAAGGATACGCTGTGATTGCGCGGACCTGGAAAAAAAATGACCGTGTAGAAGTAGTGTTACCAATGGAAGTAAGAAAGATAAAAGCAAATGAAAAGGTGAAAGAAGATGCCGGCAAAGTGGCCCTGCAACGCGGGCCTATTGTTTATTGCGGCGAATGGGCCGATAACAATGGCAGTACCAGCAATATCATCATTCCTTCCGATGCTGTTTTCGCTACCGCGTGGCGGCCGGAACTGCTGAATGGCGTAACCGTTATCAGCAGCCAGGTACCGGCAGTGCATGTGAGCAACAACGGGCTTACTGTTTCCACCACGCAACAAACATTTACCGCCATCCCTTACTACGCCTGGGCCAACAGGGGCAAGGGAGAAATGATGGTTTGGTTTCCGGAGAAAGTAAATGATATTGATCTGCTCACCAGTAAACAGGAAGAAAGGATTATTTCGAAGTAGCTGCAACCGATAAGTGTTATATTTTGGAGAGCCTGAGAATCAATGAATTCACGGGCTCTCCAAAATATATTTTTCATTTTATACCAAATGGTATATTTTTGCTGTGTCAAAAGAAAGAGGGATATGAACAAGGCAGAGAAAACAAAACAGTTTATTGTGGAGATGACGGCCCCTGTTTTTAACGAGAAGGGCTACACCGGTACTTCTCTGAATGATATGACGAATGCCACGGGGCTGACCAAAGGAAGTATTTACGGCAATTTCGCCAGTAAAGACGAAGTGGCCCTGGCGTGCTTTGATTACAACCTGAAAAAGGTGACCAGCATTATCCGGCAGGAAATGGACAAAAAAACCACCTGCAGGGACAAACTGATGGTATATGTGCATATTTATGAAAACTTCCTGAAACACCCGTTCCCCGCCGGCGGATGCCCCATCCTCAATACGGCGGTTGAAGCAGACGACACGCATCCTTTATTAAAACAGAAAGCAATTGATGCCATTCTTTCGTGGAAGGCCGGTATTACCGGGTTGATCGAAAAAGGAAAAGAGAAAGGGGAATTCAGTGAAGATGTAAATGCAGAACAAACCGCTCTCACGATGATCGCCACTATTGAAGGTTGCATCATGATTGCCAAACTAACCGGTAAAATGAATTACCGCAACGCCATTATGCAGTCGGTCGCAAAAATGGTGGACGAACTTTAACTCAAATTTTTTCTTTATAAATATACCGATCGGTATATAAAAACAATACACATGAAAACAACAGGAAATACTGTACTTATTACCGGCGGCAGCGCAGGTATCGGACTGGAAATAGCCAGGCAATTATCCCAACAGGGTAACCAGGTAATTATCACCGGCAGGGACGCCGCCCGCCTGGAAAAGGCCACGCAGCAACTACCGGGTGTAAAAGGCATCGTGAGCGATGTAACCAGCGATAAAGCGGTAGCTCAACTGGTAGCCACCCTCCAGGAGGAATATCCGTCTTTAAATATCCTGATCAACAACGCAGGCCGCGCATTTGCCTATGAGTTGTCGGAAAACGCGAATGCAGCGGGAAAGGCAGTCGAAGAAATGGACACTAACTTCTTCGCCGTGATCCGCCTCACCGAAAAATTATTGCCGTTACTCACCAAACAGCCGGAAGCCGCCATTGTAAATGTAACATCTATCGTTGCCTTTGCACCGGGCGCACGGATAGCCACTTACTCAGCCACCAAAGCTGCCCTCCGCTCCTACACCCACTCCATGCGGGTAACGTTTCCCAAGCTGCACATCTTTGAACTGATGCCTCCTTTGGTAAACACCGATTTATCGCAGGACATCGGCGGTAGTAAAGGCATCCCTCCTTCACAGGTTGCCACCGATCTTTTAACTGCACTCGGAAAAAATGACTATGAAATCCGTGTAGGCGATACCGAACAGATTTACCAGTTATCGCTTACCAATCCTGCAGCAGCACTTGCCGCTATGAATAGTAACGGCGAATAAAAAATTTATCTAATAATATACCAAACGGTATATTAAATAACAGCAATGAAACGGACAGTACTGATCCTGGCGGTGATTACAGCTGCCATCATGGAGTTGATAGACACCTCCATTGTAAACGTAGCCTTATCGCATATGAGTGGCAACCTCGGCGCCACGCTGGAAGATACCTCCTGGGTCATTACTGCCTACGCCATTGCCAACGTAATCATCATTCCCATTACCGGCTTCCTCGCCGCGAAACTGGGCCGACGCAATTATTATATCGGCTCCATCATCGCCTTCACCTTCTTTTCGCTGATGTGCGGACAAGCCACCAATATCTGGATGCTGGTAGTATTCCGTTTCCTCCAGGGCATTGGCGGCGGCGCGCTGCTGTCGGTATCGCAGGTGATCATCTTTGAACAGTTCCCCAAAGAAAAACAGAATGTGGCCAGCGCACTCTTTGGTGTAGGCGTGTTTATTGGTCCCACGATAGGCCCTACCCTTGGCGGCTACATCACCGAATTTTATTCCTGGCCCTGGATCTTTTACATTAATGTACCGATAGGTATCACCGTAGCAACGCTCTGTTATATACTGCTTAAAGAACCCGGTAATGTGCCACCGGCCAAACGGATCGACTGGACCGGGATCCTGCTCCTCGCCGTTGGCGTGAGCGCATTGCAAACCGTATTGGAAAGAGGGGAAACCGACGACTGGTTTGAAGCGCCCTACATCACCTGGCTTTCTGTGATCGCTACTTTTGCCATCATCGCATTTGTGTGGTGGGAGCTACAGGTCAAAGACCCGGTGGTAAACCTGCGCGTACTGAAAAGCAGGAACCTGAGCATTGCCGCAATATTGACATTTGTTTCCGGCATGGGTATTTTCAGCTCCGTTTTCCTGACACCGGTATTTGCACAGCGGCTGCTTAATTTCACGCCGCTGCAAACGGGGATGCTCCTGTTGCCCGGCGCGTGTTTAGCCATAGGTGGGCTCATCATCTCTGCACGGCTGCTGCAGCGCGGCGTATCACCGGTGTTTCTCATTGTAGCAGGGATGGGGTTATTTATTCTTTTCAGCTGGCAGATGTCGGCGCTCAACCAGGACGCCGGCGCAGCCACTATTACTACCTCCCTCATCTGGCGGGGCGTGGGCCTGGCGCTGGTAACAGTGCCGCTTACCACCCTGGCCGTGTCGTCACTGGCGCCGGCTGATATTCCGCAGGGAGCAGCATTAAATAATATGATGCGGCAACTGGGCGGCTCCTTTGGCATTGCAATGGTGAATACCTATCTCGCCAACCGGAATGCACAACACCGGTCGGATCTTGTAAGCAATCTCACTACCGATAACCCCGCCGTAGCCAACCGGCTAAACAGCTACGCACATTTCTTTCTGAGCAAAGGCGCCACGGCAACCGATGCACATCATAAAGCCCTGAAGCTGCTGGATAATTCAGTGGTAAAACAAAGCACCCTGCTGAGTTTCAGCGATGCTTTTTTGCTGGTAGGTATTATATTTATTGCGGCGCTTCCTTTGCTGTTAATGGCCTCTGCTAAGAAGAAAAAAACGGCCAATGTAGTGGTGATGGATCACTGATATTATCTTCTTCCCCAAACCGGAATTGCCCACCTGACAGGGTACCACGATTTTTTTGTACTTTGCAAGCTACATCTTTATCGATCACACCTGGTAATCCGTCTATTTTTATAGCTGGATTAACGGAGATAGCGTGATATTTAATTTTAAGGGGAACTGGATACACACGGATGAATAATGACACAGTACATGAAACTGCACTTTTCCACCAAATTGCCGGTGGGGATGAATCTGCATTTGAAGCATTATTCCACCTGTATGTGCCTAAGATCAAGCCGGTAATTGCCCGTATTATACAGGTAGAAGGGCCGGAGAAAGACATCATACAGGAAATATTCCTGGGCATATGGCTCAGCCGGGAGAAGCTGACAGAAGTAATGGTTCCCCACAACTGGATCTTCAAAATGGTGTATCACCGCTGCTACAGCTGGTTGCAGAAACAGGGCGTGCGGAATAAAGCCAGCCAGATCATTACCCGTGAAAGCACTGATCACTCCAATCTTACCGAAGAAAATATTGCTTTTTCTGAAACGGCGCTGCTGGTAAAGCAGGCCATCCTTCAATTGCCGCCGCAGGCGCAAAAGATCTACCTGCTCAGCCGGGAAAAGGATCTTAAAATTGCGGAAATTGCCAGTGAGCTGCAACTCTCGCCGCAAACCGTTAAAAATTCCCTGGTCCGTTCCCTCAAATCTATCCGGGAATACCTCACCAGCCAAGGTATCATCCTCCCGCTATTCCTGCTGGCATGGGGTGTTTTATATTTTTCTTAACTTTTTTTTGAAAGACATAGGTACTCTTTGGCTGCTTACGGTACGTATATGCAGGGGACTTTCTGCAACCAGGCAGTTCCCGGCGATATCAACTGAATTCCGAATGCTTTAAAACGAGGCCGTTGTCCACATCAGAAAGACTAACATACTTATTGGAACAGGTACGGCTGCACCGTGCCACCACCGGGGAGTACAGGGAACTGTTGCAACTGATCAGTGAGGATGATTCGGGGGAAATAGTCCGGCAGCTGGATGCATATCATGCCAACTGGCCGCTGGAAGCTGCTGCCAATACGGATTACGACCGCACCTACTGGCAGCAGGCCGTAAAAGAAATACTGGATGCCGATAAACTTGTGCAGCAGCCGGCAACGCTGCCTGCCAGGAACCGGGTCTATTTTCTGCAACGCTACTGGTGGGCTGCCGCCTGTATCGTTGTTTTAGCAACCGGCGCTTATTACCTCTCAAAACAAACTCCTCCTCCGGCTGTAGTAGCCACTTCACCGGTAAAAGACATTGCGCCGGGCGGCAACAGGGCGGTACTCACCCTCTCTGATGGCTCCCAGATACCGCTCGACAGTGCGGGTAACGGCGTATTGGCGCAACAGGGCAATACCCGGATCACCAAACTAAGTAACGGCCAGCTCGCCTACAATGGCACCGGCGGTGCGGAGGATAAGATACTATATAATACCATGAGCACCCCGATGGGTGGACAATACCAGCTTATTTTGCCTGACGGCACCGGCGTATGGCTGAATGCCGCCTCTTCTATCAGCTATCCCACTGCCTTTACCGGCAATGAAAGAAGTGTAACCGTTACCGGTGAAGCGTACTTTGAAGTGGTGAAAAATGATAAGATGCCTTTCCATGTAAAGGCCGGCAATACTACCATCGATGTACTGGGCACACATTTTAACATTAACGCCTATAAAGACGAAGCCACTATCAATACTACATTGGTGCAGGGGGCAGTGCGGGTAAGCGTGCAGCAGCAGCAACAAATGCTGAAGCCCGGACAACAAGCCAGGGTAGCCGCAAAGGGGCAATCGATCCAGGTGCTGGACCATGCCGACCTGTCAGAAGTGCTGGCCTGGAAAGCAGGGTTCTTTTCTTTCAATGATGCAGATCTTCCTACAGTAATGCGCCAGCTGTCGCGCTGGTACAACGTAGAAGTAACATACGAAGGCAACATTCCTCAACGGGTATTCACCGGGGAAATAGGCCGGAACCTCACCTTATCGCAGGTGTTAAAAGGACTCACAAAAACAAGGATTAAATATAGAATTGAGAATGGTAACCGGATCGTTATCCAACCATAGTTATGAACAATGAAAAATAAGGAACAATGAAAAAATCAAAGCTATTGCCAGCGGCGTTCTATGCGCATTGAATAAAAAACCGGGGCTGAGATTGGCGTCCTACCCCGGCTGCTGTTCAATTTAATCAACAAACAAGTCGGTAAACATTATTTATTAATTCAACCAAACATTGCAAAAGTATGCAACTTAAGGCTATTTGTAATTCCGGTACCCGCAGATATTGGAAATTTGCGGGGCTCTCAACCAAAACTTTGTTAGTTATGAAGCTAACTTCTTTTCTGCTGCTCCTTGCTGCCTTGCAGGTAAGCGCTGAGGGCAGCGCCCAAACGGTGACTTATTCCGCCAAAGCGGTGAGTCTCCAGAAAGTGCTGAACGTGATTAAAGCACAAACGGGCTATGTTTTCTTTTACGATAAAAATGATCTGAAGAACAGCAATCCTGTTTCGGTAGACATAAAAAATGCGTCGCCACAGGCTGCGATGGAAGCAGTATTGCGTCAGCAGCCGTTGAGCTTTGAAATCCAGGGCAATACCATCTTCATTACAAAAAACGAAAAACCGGCAGCAGCGCCGGTAGCCGCACCTCTTCCTGCTACCATTACAGGAAAGGTAATAGATGATACCGGGGCGCCACTTCCGGGTGTTTCCATCGTTGTAAAAGGCACCCAGAAAGGGGTTGTTTCCGGACCGGATGGCAGCTTCCAGCTGGCAAATGTGCCGGAGAACGCGGTATTGGTAGTAAGCAGTATCGGGTATATCTCCCAGGAAATCAAGGTGGCCGGAAAAACACAGATCAACATCTCAATGGCGCCGGATGTAAGCGCCCTGAAACAGTTTGTGGTAGTGGGTTATGGCACACAGAAAAAAGCGAACCTCACCGGTTCCGTTACTTCTATCGGTACAGAACAACTTACTAACAGGCCGGTAACAAGCCTGGGTAACGCATTACAGGGTACAATGCCCGGTATTACCGTAACAGCCGCCAAGAGCGGACAACCAGGCAGTGATGCAGGTCAAATCCGTATCCGCGGTATTGGTACACTAAACAATGCCGACCCGGTAATTGTGATAGATGGAGTAGTTACTAACCTGAGTAGTCTCAATAATATTAACCCCGACGATATTGCCACGTTATCGGTACTGAAAGATGCAGCATCTTCTGCTATCTATGGTTCCCGTGCAGCCAACGGCGTTATTCTCATCACCACCAAACAAGGCAGGAAAGGCCCGCCACAGGTTACCTATACCGGGTATGTAGGTAAACAAAAGGCTACCGGCTTACCGGACTTTTTGCCTTCCTGGCAGGCAGCCACATTATACAACCAGGCGCTGAGCAATGAAGGAAAAGCAGCCCGCTGGACAGATGCAGAAATCCAGAAGTTCAAAGATGGTTCCGATCCTTTTAAATATCCCAATACCGACTGGCTCGACCTCTTTTACCAGGGCAGCGGCCTGCAACAGAATCACTATGTAGGTGTTTCCGGCGGTAGCGACAATACACAATACGCTTTCTCTTTAGGCGTATTTGATCAGAATGGCCTGATTGAAAAAACAAATGCAAAACGTTACACCAGCAGGCTGAACATCACTTCTAACATCAACGACAAAATAAAGATAATCGGTAATATCGCCTTTACTTCTTCCGGCAGAAATGAACCCAGCAACCCTTACACGGGCGATTTTACGCAGCTGGTAAGACAAATCAACCGCATCTCCCCTACCATTCCTTACAAATATGAAAATGGTCACTATGGCTATATTTCAGATGGTAGCCCGATGGCATGGCTGGAAGGAAACAGCCTGAATAAATACAATAACTACGACCTGATAGGTAATGTGGGCGCAGATTGGGAAATTGTGAAAGGACTGCATTTCAAGCCCTCCCTTGCCTATGTGATGAAGATCGCTCATAACAAAAAGTTCATTGCTGATCAGCAGTATTATGATGCCGCCGGTAATGAAACATTCTACCAGGGGCCCAGTTATGTAACAGATGAAAACAGCTTTGGCAACACGGTTACACAACAGGCATTACTGGACTACACTAAATCCTTCAGTAAACATAACTTCAAAATACTGGGTGGTTACTCCCAGGAGTTGACCAAATTCAGCTTTGATGACGGCTACCGTAAAGGATTCCTGAATAACCAGTTAACTGATATTAACCTGGGCTCAACAGACGGACAGAAAACCACCGGTTACTCCTACGAACTGGCGCTTCAGTCGTACTTTGGCCGTTTAAACTACGATTACGACGGTAAATACCTGTTTGAAGCAAACCTGCGGTATGATGGTTCTTCCCGCTTCTCTTCTGCCAACAGGTGGGGCCTATTCCCCTCCTTCTCCGCAGGCTGGAACATAGACAGGGAAGACTTCTTCACACCTTTGAAGAAGTATGTTTCCAATCTTAAAATAAGAGGTTCGTGGGGACAGCTGGGTAACCAGTACATTACCGGTAAGGATGACACCAATTACCCAAGCTATCCATACTATCCATATATTGCCACTATCAACGGAAGCCAGAACTATACTTTTGGTGGTACCGCCGCTGCTATTGCTGCCGGTGTAGCGCCGGTCAATGGCGCCAATGAAAACATCAAATGGGAAAGCACCACAGCAACAGGCGTAGGGGTAGATGCTGGATTCCTGGATGGAAAGTTAAATTTTACCGCAGACTATTTTCATAAACTCACTTCTGATATCCTGCTGTCCGTACCGGTTGGTGCAGTATATGGCTTGAATGCACCAGTTCAAAACGCAGGTTCTGTAATTAACAAAGGTTGGGAATTTTCACTCAGCTACGCCAATAACGCAGGTGATTTCAAATACAACGTCTCTGCGAACGCAGCCTTTATCAAAAATGAAGTAACCGACCTTCACGGAACTGGTCCGATTATCGACGGCTATACCTTTAAACAGGTAGGCTACCCGATCAACTCCCTGTACGGATACGAAGCTGATGGCATTTTCCAGTCGGCCGACGAAGTGTCCAAATCACCTTATCAATCCAACAGAACAGCTGCCGGCGATCTGAGATATAAAGACAAGGACGGCAATGACACCATTAACAGCGCCGACAAAGTATACCTGGGCAACTATTTCCCAAAAGTAACCTTTGGCGTTAACCTGGGCGGTTCCTGGAAAAATATTGACCTCAATATCTTCCTGCAGGGCGCTGCCGGTGTAAAAACATACATCGATGCCGGTAAACTGGGCAGTGTAAGTTCTTCTGCGGGTAAACCTACTTCCGCTTTACTGGATACCTGGACACCGGAAAATACTTCCGCTGCTTTGCCCCGTATCTGGAACGGCTATACGCAGAACGATCCTGGCGGCACGCCTTCTTCCTTCTGGGTGAAAGACGGATCTTACCTGCGTCTTAAAAACCTGCAGGTGGGTTATACACTGCCGGAAAGAGTGGTGAAAAGGATTGGTATCAACAAAGTACGTTTCTACTATAGCGGACAAAACATCCTCACCTTCGACGGCCTGTATAAATGGATAGATCCGGAAGCATCTATTACCAGCAGTATTTACTACTACCCGCAGGTGAAAGTACACACGTTTGGCGTAAATGTTAGTTTTTAACGAAAAGCAATCAACATCATGAAAAGGAACATCCTCTATATAATACTCTTCTCTGCTGCGCTGCAATCCGCGTGCAACAAAGATTTCCTCGACAGGCAACCACTTGATGCCTATAGCAATGAATCGCTCTGGAATTCGCAGAACGACGCGCAGGCTGCACTGAACAGCTGTTACAAAGACTGGGAAGGCGATTATACCCTGCTCTATATGGATGCTGTGAGCGATAATATGTATAGCCAGTATTACTGGGAAGGCTATACGGACTATGGCAATGGCAACATTACACCTGCCAATACCAGTGCCTCCAAGCGCTGGAGCTATACCACCATCCAGAAATGCAACTGGTTCCTGGAAAACGTTGATAAAACGCCGATGGACGAAACTTTAAAAACACAGTTTAAAAGTGAAGCCCGTTTCCTGAGAGCTTACCAGTACTTCACCCTGACACAGCTTTACGGAGATGTACCACTGGCTAAAAAATCTGTTACCACAGAAGAAGCCAATACCATTTCCCGCACAGCTGCTACTGAAGTACGCAAATTTGTATTGGACGAACTGGAGGCCATTGCGCCTACCCTGCCGGTAAGCTACAGTGGTAGTGAGGTTGGCCGTATTACACAGGGCGCTGTGCTTTCCCTCAAAGCCAGGATGGAATTGTATGATAAAAATTACGCCGCCTGTATTGCTGATTGTAAAAAGATAATGACCCTGGGTTATGAACTCTTTCCAAACTACCAGAACCTGTTCCGGATCCAGAACGAAAACAATAAAGAAGTGATCCTCGATGTACAATACAAAGAGAATGACTATCCCAATGCCGATATCGGCGTAATGCCATCTTCTTCTTTTGGCGGCTGGGGTTCCCTCGATCCTACACAGGCGCTGGTGGATGCCTACGAAATGAAAAACGGTAAACTCATCACTGATCCAACATCCGGCTATTCCGAAAATGATCCGTATAATAACAGGGACCCGCGCTTAACTGCTACCATCGTGTGCCCTGGCCAGTTGTATGAAGGTAAGTACTACAACTCCATTCAAAACACATCCGGCGATTATTATAACGGGGATAACAATTCCAAAACGGCTTATATCCCGAAAAAATTCACGTCTAACCTCTCCGACTATACGGATATGTGGAACACCGGCCTGAATATGATTGTGATCCGCTACGCAGAAATACTGCTCACTTATGCAGAAGCACAAATTGAATCAGGTGTTATTGACAATACCGTGTATGATGCGATAGACGCTATCAGAACCCGTGCAGGCATGCCGGTGGTAGACAGAACAGTATATAACACCGTTGATAAAATGCGTACACTGGTAAGACGCGAACGCAGGGTGGAACTGGCACTGGAAGGCTTACGCTGGTACGATGTGCAGCGCTGGAAGATAGGCACCGCCGTTAGATCCGGCACGGTATATGGCGCCCGGCTGGGCACTGTAGACCCTACCAATGGTAAGCTCACCCTCAGCGGGGATCATATCGCCGTAGAGCAGCGCACCTTTGTGGAAAACAGGGATTATCTCTGGCCCGTACCACAGGCAGAAAGGGATATCAACAAAAACCTGACACAAAATCCAGGCTACTAATACAACTGTAACAATCAAACGAAATCCCGCGAGTTGAAAGATGAGCGGGATTTTTTTTTGCTCAAAAAGTACTCACATGTATCGTTTCATTACCGGTCTGCTGGTTTATTTTGTTCTTCCTTTCACTTTGTGCGCACAGCAAACCAGGACCGTTCTTAACTTCAATACCCACTGGGCCTTTCAAAGAGGCGATATCACCGGCGCGGAGCAGGTAACATTCAATGATAAAAACTGGTCGGGCATCAGTATCCCGCATGTAATGCGTATTGAGAAAAAGCATAACGGCGGTAATACGGTATACCAGGGCATTGGCTGGTACAGGAGATATTTTAAAGTACCGCCCTCCTCCCGTAACAAAAGGATCACCATTTGTTTTGAGGGTGTGCAAACCACTGCTGATGTATATCTCAACGGCCACAAAATAGCTACTCATACAGGCGGCTATATGGGCTTTGTAGTAGACATCAGCGGGTATGTGAACTTTGAGAAAGATAATGTGCTGGCAGTGAGAGTATCTAATAAAGATAACCCGCAGATCCCACCGGGAAAGCCGCAATCGAAGCTCGACTTCAACTACTTTGGCGGCATTTACAGGAATGTGTCGATGGTGGTTACTGAAAAAGTGTTTATCTCCCATCCGCTGGAAGCCAATAAGGTAGCCGGTGGCGGCGTGTTTATCACCTATCCTGCGGTGAGCAGCGAGGCCGCGGCTGTTGCCATAAAAACCAATATCGTGAATGCTTCCGGTAAACCGGTACATACCACGCTGAAAACAACGCTGGTAGATACCAGCGGTATGCCGGTAGCAACAGCAGCCAGTGAGCAGCATATCCCTGCACAGGCAGATGCGGATATCCGGCAATCGCTTACCGTGAGCGCACCTCATTTATGGCATCCCGATCATCCTTACCTGTATCACCTGGTATCGGTTGTTTATGAAGACAATGCACCGGTGGACAGCCTTATCACGTATACGGGCATACGAAACATTGCCTTTGCTGCCGACGGCTTCTATATCAACGGAACGAAACTATACCTGCGTGGCGCCAACAGGCACCAGGCATACGAATACACCGGCGACGCGGCAACAGATAACCTGCAATACCGCGATGCCCTTCAGCTCAGGAAAGGAGGCTTTAATGCAGTGCGTGCTGCGCATTATCCCGCCTCCCCCGCATTCCTGGATGCGTGCGACAAAACAGGCTTGCTGGTGATTGCGTGCGAGCCCGGATGGCAGTTCTTTTCCAAAGATTCCCTGTTCGTTGCAAACACTTACCGCGACATCCGGGAGATGATCCGCCGCGACCGCAACCACCCATCCGTTTTCCTGTGGGAAACGTCTCTCAATGAATCGCCTGCCACGGCAGCATGGATGCAGCAGGCCGTACAAACGGCACGGGAGGAAATGCCCGGCAACCAGCTGTTTGTAGCCGACGATTTTAATGCACGCAGTAAAGATTATTACAACGTTTCCTATAAAGTAGTCAATGAAGATGGCTCCGATCCTATGCCGCCACGCCCGTTTATTACCCGTGAATGGGGCGATACCTGGATGGCCGATGCTGAAAAAGAAAACAGCCTGCGTGCCAGTAGGATGTACACGGAAAAAGGATTGATCAACCAATGCGTACTGCGGCAAAATGCCTTGAACGGGGAAACGTCTGAAGCACTGGGCGGCTACTGGGATCACGGCGGACTGGATGCCAATCCCAGGATCGGCGGTTACTTTGTGTGGAGCTACAACGACTACACCCGCGGCTCCGATCCTATCACCGCTTTCAGCGGCGTTACCGATCTTGACCGCTATGAAAAATTCAGTTACTACCAGCTCCAGGCCATGCAGGATGCCCGCAATCCTGCGTATGGCCCTATGATATATATTGGCAGCTACAACAACCAGCCGGCACTGGATAGCGCGATCATGATATTCTCCAACTGCGACGCTGTACAGCTTTACAGGAACAACAAATTCTGCGGCGAAATAACCAGGGAGCAAAACGCCCGTACCGCACCTTTTGTAGCGGCCAAAGGCGGCAGCCCCTACTTTGTTTTCCACACCGGCAAATACGAGCCCGGCGAACTGAAAGCCATCGGTATGCTGGATGGGAAAGCTACCTGCACACATATTGTAAAAACACCCGGCACGCCTCATCATCTCGAAATTGAAATTCCGGAAGGTGCTGCAGCTTCTGTTGCCGACGGCTTTTCTATGACGCCTTTTTATGTGAAGGTATGCGACCGGAACGGCACGCTTGTATCCAACGAAACCGCCGGGCAATCCTATACTGTTCAGATCAACGTATCAGGACAAGGCACTCTCATAGGCGGAAATATTCCGGCAGCAGGTATCGCTTTGCAGAAAACAGAAGGAGGTATTGCCTACGGTGTTATCCGTCATGCTGCCACTGCAGGAAACATACAGATCAATGTAAAAAGCGCCGGCATGGCTCCCGGCAGCAAGGTGATTAAAACAACCGCATCGCCGTATGAATACGTAAAAGATGGCGCCCACCGCCAATGGATACACGAAGATAAAAAAACAATGGCGGCGTACTATACAGACACCATCCCTGTCAAACAACTCCAGGAGATTAAGCTCACCGGCAAAGCCGGCTTTGTGCAACCTGCGGATGATGGTTTGCGTGCGGTTATCGACGGCAACACCGCCACAGGATGGGTATCCGGCGCAGGAAGTATTCCTGTAAGCATCACCCTGGATCTGAAAAATGAATACCAGCTGAGCGGCAGCCGCGTAGTGTGGGGAAAAGACAGCGACTGGTACACTTACAGCATTGCGGTATCTACCAATGGCAGCGACTGGGTAAGTGTAAAGAATACAGAACGGGTGTCCGGGCAAAATTATCAGCCGGTGCTTTTCGATCATGCAGCGGTGAGGTATGTCCGTTATCTTATTACCGGTATCCAGCCTGAAAGCAGCAGGATAGCAGTGAAGGAAATACAGTTATACGGGAAGAGGTAGCTGAAAGCAGGAGGGCTTGATGTTTACGTTTACACAAAAAGAGATACCACGAAGCGAAAGTAAAATACCGGCGCTTAAAAATAACTGCAAAAGTTTTGTCGATGTTATTTTTTCCCTATCTTTATGGAAGCGTCTGCTCCAGATGAATATACTATACCGTCAATCGGAGCAGATGCTATGTTTTAAAGTACTGTAGAGCGAGCACGTGATCTGAATTCCTGGCCCCCATAATAACATTTTACATCTGTATTACATCTGATATATTCCTATAAATATGGACAACAGTCGTTTGTCAACCAGAAACATTCAATACATGATTTCAGTCAGAACCAGAACCGATATCCATCATTATCTGAAATGATCTTTTAAGTCCCGAAATAATCAATTATTAACGCCCAAACCTATATTATGCTTAGATTCCTGTTTCTGTTTCTTACTTGTACAGGTATTACTTTAACCGCCAGTTCACAATCTGTATTAATAAACTTTAAAGCAGCTACAGATACTATCAGCCGTGGCGATGAGGTAATATACCCTATTACCGTACAGGTCGATTCAGTTAAAATCAACCCTGACTCGCTACATCTTTACACAATTACGTTTAAAGAGAATGAAGAAAAATCCACATTGCCTAAATCAGCCTACTCAATGGATTTTACGTCAACAACTTTAGACAAACTGGCAAAGGAGTACACTTTCTATTTGCGCGTAAAGAAAGATAAGGAATCGGACCGGGACAGATTTTTGTTCCTGAACTTCGAGATCACAAAAAACGGGAAAAAGGTAAATATCAACAACGCTAAAGACAACACAGAGCTGGTACTGACGGTACAGGGATTAAAGACACTGAATTCCTTTAATTACCTTGCCTACATTGGCACTAACTTCGACCTTGTAGATGGGATTAAGGCCCAAAATCTGTTTTTCGCTACTAATCTTTTTGTGGCTCCCCGTTCAACCGGAAAAGACTGGGGATTTACCTTAACACTGTATGGGAACAGGACCATGACTACTACCGATACTACTCAGCAACGGTACACCGCCAGAGCCGTTCCCATTGGAGGGGATAGTGCCAGGTTCTTTACAGAAGAAGCCACCCTTACCACCAACAGGGTATCTGATAATCTTGGCGCATCCTTTAGCCCCCTGATCCGGTTGTGGTGGGGATTAAGCTCCCTTGAAAAAACTTCGCAACTCTATTATGCTCCTCAATTTGAATTCATTTGGCGCAGAACCCGGATAACATCCACCTATTCCGCTGCAAAAGTGGTAGATTCCATAGACAGAGCTAACAGACCCTTTACTACCACCCTCGTACTCACACCGCCTAACTCGGTAACCCCCATCAATGTTTATGACGTTTATCTGGGAGTCCTGGGATTCTTATTTAATCACGAGAATAAACATATCAGTGTGCGAGTACAAGCATCTCTGGGACTTAACATTAGCTATACCGCCGGAAACAGTAACGTATCAAGAGGAACCAAAGTATCTTATTCCAAAGACAGTAATGCATTCTTTTTCACAAGGGCATGGATCACAGAACCATTATCCGGATTAACTTTCGGAGCAGAGGTTTCGAATACGTTTGGGAAAAAAGATAATGCGCAACCGTACTATAATGTAACACTATCTAAAGCAATAAACCTTAATGCACTGGCGGTAATTTTCCAGCCGGTTGCCACCAGGTGATACTTATATTTATACTCATCCTCCTTCTGCCGTCCGTTTGCGTCTTTCCAACTCTGCGTTGCCTGGATTATTCCCAACAAACGAGGCAGGGTCGATGTCTCCTGCCGGACGGCAATTATCTAACAGAGAAAGGTGGGAAGCACCATAATTCCCACCATCATTAAATGTTTGAGATACAGTCGCAGGTGTTGCAGCGCATGTGTGATCTGGTTTTCCACGCTTCTCTTGGAAATATTCAAACGTTCTGCTATTTCCTGGTTACTGAGTTGTTCCTCCCTGCTCAACAGGAAAATTTCTTTACTGCGTTTCGGTAAATTACTGAGGGAAGCGTGCAGTTGCCGGCGGAAAGATTGCTCCTCTATTTTTTCTTCAGCAGCATTACCGATGGCTGCCATATGTTCTTCGGCTTCTACTACCTGGAATACTTTTCTCGATTTCAGCACGCGGTATACGTGATAGCGGGTAGCAGAAATGATATAGTTACGAAAGTGATTAATCTGTAGTTCTTCTCTTTTAAGCCATAACGTGAGGAATACATCGTGCACAATTGTTTCGCTTGCTTCCGGATCGCTTAGTATGTTGTTGGCGGTTTGATACATCTTTCCCCAATAACGGTTAAACAACAGGTTATACGCTGTTTTTTCACCGTCTCTGACTGCAAGCCATAAATCAGCATCTGCTGTGTTAGCATCCCACCTAATCATGTCACAAAAATTGACAAAATAAAATTACCTCCGTGTTAAATTAAGATGAAATATCAAGAAATTGATCCTGGTTGATTGTCACTGTAACACCTGTTGGTGCTTCCTTCCCTGACAAAATACTCTTTTTTTTAAAAAGTAGGTGTGTTAGGGAAAATAATTGTCTCTATAGAGTAAATGAATCGCCTGTGATGACAAAAGAAGAATACCTTGATCTGTACGAAAGGTCCCTGAAAGGGGATTGCAGCCCGGAAGAACTGGCCCGGCTGCAGCAGTATGAGGATGACTTTTGTTTTTCCGATGAAGCTCATTCCGACGAAATCTTAAAAGAAAAAATATACAACAGGCTCTCTGCAAGTATTGCACGGGAAGAGAACGTAAAACGGATGTTCCCCTGGAAAGCGGTAGCGGCAGCAGTAGCAGTGTTGCTGGTGGCTGCATCGGGCTTCCTGTATTTTAACGGCCATCTGTCACAACGGAACAAACCGCTGGCGGTAGCAATTGAAAAAACACCCGTATTAAAACAGGACATTCCACCCGGTACCAATAAGGCCGTGCTTATCCTGGCCGACGGCAGCGAAGTAGAGCTGAACAAGGCCACAGAAGGGCAGATAGCAGCGCAGGGCAACACCACGGTGAACAAGTCCGGCAACGGTCAGTTGATTTACCAGCTGGCGGATAAACCACAAACAACTTCCCTGGCAGTATTTAATACCCTGGCCGTTCCGCGGGGCGGGCAATACAACCTGACACTGCCGGATGGCAGTAAGATCTGGCTGAATGCTGCCAGTAAAATACGTTTCCCTATCCAGTTCACAGGTAAGGAAAGAATGGTGGAGCTGGAGGGAGAAGCCTATTTTGAAGTAGCGCATAACCCGCAGCAGCCTTTTATAGTGAAAGTAAAAGGAATGCAGGTAGAAGTACTGGGTACACATTTTAACGTGATGGCATACACGGATGAAGCCACTATAAACACTACGTTACTGGAAGGGAAAGTAAGACTGCGCAACGACCGGGCAACCGAAGTGATACTAAACCCCGGACAGGAAGGAGTATTTACCGGGAACAAAGGTTTTAAGGTGAACAAAGCAGATATAGAACAGGTAATGTCATGGAAGAATGGCTATTTTATTTTTAATGATGAAGACCTGACATCCATCATGCGTAAAATTTCACGTTGGTACAACGTGGATATCGAATATAGCGGTGGCACAAAGAAATTATCTTTTGCGGGTAGTATCTCCCGTTTTAAAAATGTTACAGAAGTATTAAATATGCTGGCATTAACAGGAACAGTACAATTTAAAATAGAAGCAGGAAAAATCACTGTCATTCATTAACCTATCGTCCACAACATATCGGCCAGGTCAATAATTCGTAAACAAAACTTTATTTATGAAGCGTAATGCTCATGCCTTGAAAAAGGCAGGTCTACTGTCATGGGAGAAACTCAGGATGGTCAAGCTCTCCTTCTCTCTTGTTATTTTTCTCTCTTTGCAGGTAAGCGCGGTTACCTATGCGCAAAGGGTAAATCTTTCTGAGAAACAAACCCCGTTGAGGGAGGTGTTTAAAGAGATAAAAAAACAAACCGGTTACAATTTCCTGCTCAACACAGAGATGCTGGCAGATGCCCGGCCGGTAACACTCACTCTGGTGAATGCCACGCTGGAAGAAGCATTGAACAAGTGCTTTGAAGGACAGCCTTTTACTTACACGATCAACAACAACACCATTGTTGTTAAAAGAAAGGCCACACCGGTGGTGGTAGCTGAAGAAATAACCGGTACCGTTACCGACGAAAAAGGTGTTCCCATTCCCGGCGCCAGGATATTGAATCAAACCACCAATAAAGGCGCTATCACCAACGACAAGGGTGAATTTAAGATTGCCGTGAATCCGGGTGAAAAGTTGTCTGTAAAAATGCTGGGATATGAAGAAATTATTATTACGGCAGATAGTAAACAGGATTACAACTTCCGCCTGAAGCCATCTACGGTGGGCCTGGATGCGGTGGTAGTGGTAGGTTATGGCACGCAGAAAAAAGCCAACCTTACCGGTGCGGTGAGTATGGTGAGCAGCGAAGACTTCAAAGGCCGCCCGGCTACCTCCGTTGTTTCAGCATTGCAGGGACAAATGACCGGCGTTACCGTGATCAATGCCACAGCCATTCCCGGCGGCTCCGATGAAAATACGATCCGTATCCGCGGTATCGGTACGCTCAATGATGCCGGTCCGCTTGTAGTGGTAGACGGTATTCCCGGCGGCAACCTCAGTATCCTGAACCCCGACGATATTGAAACAGTTTCCGTGCTTAAAGATGCAGCCTCCTCTTCTATTTACGGGGTGCGTGGCGCCAACGGCGTTATTCTTGTTACCACTAAAAAAGGTAAAAGCGGCAAACCGTCTTTAACGTATACCAATTATTTTGGCGTACAAACACCTACTGCGTTACCTACTTTCCTGGGTTCCGTGGATTATATGACGCTGCTGAATGAAGCCAAAGTGAATGCGGGCAATAATCCTACCTATACGCAGGAACAAATTGATATTGCCAAAAACGGCAGCGATCCGAATTATTACGCCAATACCAACTGGCTGAAAGAAATGTATAAGTCGGGCGCCCCCCAACAGAACCACACGCTGAACCTCTCCGGTGGCGCCAACAATATTAACTATTACCTGTCTTACGGCTTCCTGAAACAGGGCGGTCTTATCACCGGTGATAACTACAACGCTAAAAGACACAATGTGCGTTTAAGAATTAATACCACGCTGTTCGACATACTGCAACTGGACGCCAATCTCGGCTATATCGACCGGAACCAAACCGGTTCCAGCGCCGATGTAAGTGGTACAGGCGGCCCTATTCAATCAGCCCACCAGATCTCTCCGCTGGTACCGGTAAGATTTACTACTGGTGGCTGGGGATATCTTGGCGGTTCGGTGAACCCGGTTGCTCTTGTAACAGATGGCGGCACCAATGATTTCTCTTCACAGGAAATTACCGGTAACATCCAGGCGACGCTGAATATTACAAAAGACTTTCGTTTAAGAGGGCAGTATGGTCTTGTGAAAAGTAATTCTTTCAGACAGATCTTTACAAAAACTATTAACTACTATAGTCCCGAAGATAATTCACTGATTTACCAGACCAATAATCCTAACAAGATTGACAACCGGGACTATACTTCTCTGTACCAGACCGTGATCGGGATGGCAGAATATGAAAAAACCTTTGCAGGAAAACATTACGTGAAAGCGCTGGCTGCGGCTTCTTCTGAAGAAACGGTGAGCCGTAATTTCACTGCCAGCAGAACCAACCTGCCTACGCAGGATCTGGGCAGTATCAACCTCGGTACGCTCAACCCGCTCAACGGTTCAGATGGCAGCCAGAATGCGTTGCAATCCATGTTTGGCCGGGTGAACTACGCCTACAGCGACAAATACCTGCTGGAAGGTAACTTCCGCTACGACGGGTCTACCCGGTTCGCCGCGGATCTGCGCTGGAACTGGTTCTTCTCCGGATCGGCAGGATGGGTATTTTCGAAAGAACCTTTCTTCAAATCACTGGAAGGCATTATCAACTTTGGTAAAATCAGGGCATCATATGGTACGCAGGGTAATGATAAAGTGCAGGATGACTTTGGATATCTTTCTTCCATCAGTTCCGTTGCGACTATGCCTATCGGCAATGTGCTGACTATCGGTTACCGCCAAACAGGTATTCCCAATCCGTTGCTCACCTGGGAGTCCATGACCAAACAGGACATCGGTCTGGATCTCACCTTCCTGAACAACCGCTTAAGCCTCACGGCAGATTACTACATCAACAACACCAACGACATTCTCCTCCGGGTTCCGTTGCCGGATGTACTTGGCATGAATGGCAGCTACCCTTACCAGAATGCCGGCAAAGTGCGCAACAAAGGATGGGAGCTGATGGTAGGCTGGCAGGACAGGATCGGTGATATCAGTTACGGCATAAGCGGAAATTTATCTGATGTAAAGAATGAGGTGATAAGCTTAGGCAATGCGCCGGCTACTATTGCCGACCAGATCAGAACAGTGGGTCAGCCGATTGATGCGTTTTATGGTTTTGTGGCAGACCGTATTTCGCAGATCTCTGATTACTCTTACGATGCCGCTACCAACAAATACACGCCGCTGTTTCCCTATGATGCCAGCTATCCTATGATGCCGGGTGATATCATTTATAAGGATCTAAACAATGATAAAAAGATCACCGCAGCAGACGACCGCCAGGTGATAGGCAGCGCTATCCCCCGGTATACCTATGGTTTTAAAGGAAATATTGCGTACAAAGGTGTTGACTTCAGCTTTTTTTTACAGGGAGTAGGCAAAGCAGATGGATGGATCACAAGTGCTGCGCGTCATGCTTTTATTAACGATGGTTCCAATCCGCAGCCGATCCACCTGGACCGCTGGACGCCTCAAAATCCTGGCGCCAGCTATCCGCGGCTTGCCTATGGTTACTCGTATAACCAGCGCCTGTCGACCTTCTGGCTCGAAAATGCTTCCTATCTCCGGTTAAAAAATATCCAGGTAGGATATACGCTTCCGGCAAGTGTTACCGAAAAGCTGAGGATAGACCGCTTCAGGCTTTATTTCTCTGCCGACAACCTGTTCACTGCTTCCGACTTCTTTTACGGATATGATCCGGAAACACCGGTGAGCAGCGGTGGTTTCTATCCACAGGTGAAAACATTTGTATTTGGTTTAAACATCAATTTTAAATAATTATGAAAAAGATATTGCTATATACCTGCGTGTTATTAGCGGTAACATCTACCAGCTGCCGGAAAGGATTCCTTGACCGTACGCCGCTGGATGCTATATCTGATGAAACGTACTGGACAACAGAAGAACAGCTGACACTGGCGCTGAACGGGCTTTATGCCAACGTGAAGAACAATAATACCGTGGCAATGGACCAGATGGGAGACAACAGTATCAACTCTTCCACCGGAGATACCTACCGTATCTTTGGCAGCGGCAACTTCGGTCCCGACCTCTCCGCAGTGGATGCAGAATGGCGCAGTCAGTACACCGGTATCCGCCAGTGTAATGTATTCCTTGCCAATTACGAGCGCGCCACCGGCGTTTCACAGGAAATAAAAAACCAGATGGCCGGCGAAGCCAAAACCATCCGGGCTTACATGTACATGAACCTGGTATCTTACTTTGGCGATCTTCCGCTGGTAACCAAACCACTGAACATTGATGAACTGTATGGTCCGCGTAACAAACGCAAAGAAATCATCGACTTTATCCTGTCCGAACTGGAAGAAGCCGCCGGCATGATGAAAAAGGATCGGCAAACCGGCCCCACGCTGGGACGCTTCAGCAAAGGCACCGCACTTGCTTTCAAAGCCCGCATGGCGTTGTACGACAGTCGCTGGGATGTAGCCGAAAAAGCAGCCAAAGATGTAATGGACCTCAACGTATATTCCCTTTACAGCACGGGCAAACCTGCGCAGGACTACTACGACCTGTTCACTTACAAAGGTAAACTCAGCGCCGGCGCGAATAAAGAAACCATTGCCGCCCGCATCAATCTTACCGATGTAAGTATGCACAACATCAGCCGTGAATCGCAGGTACCCGACCAGGCATCCCGCTACAATCCCACCAAAGCATTGGTGGATGCGTATCTTTGCAGTGATGGACTTACCATCGATAAATCGCCGCTGTACAAGGAAGATACCTATGCTAATATTTTTGAGAACCGCGATCCGCGCATGAAGCAAACCATTCTTGCTCCCGGCGCCACCTGGGGCGGTAAAAGAGATGGCAACCCTGCTAATACCAATCCGGCTATTTTTACTGCGCCAAAATTTGTGTCTGATAAGCTGGGCTGCGTTACCATCACCGGTTATTACTACACCAAATACGTAGAAGTAAGCACCGTTTCACAGGTAAGTAAAGATCAGAACGATATACATGTGATGCGGCTGGCAGAAGTGCTGTTAACCTATGCAGAAGCCAAAATGGAACAAGGTACGCTCACACAGGGCGATATAGACCTCACCATTAATAAACTCCGCGACCGGGTAGGCATGAAGAGGATGATACTCACAGAACTGGCGGCCAATGGTCAGGATCTGCGTACAGAGATCCGGAGAGAACGCAGGATTGAGCTGGCACGCGAAGGACAACGCTGGTACGATATCATCCGCTGGAAACAGGGCAGCCTGCTGGCCGCTGATGTGAAGGGGATGAAGAAATCACTGGCCGCAGTGCCATCACAGGTAAGCAATATGGCAGCAGATGCCAACGGCTATATTATTGTAATGACCGGCAGGCAGTTTGTAGATCCGAAACACTACCTGTTCCCGGTTCCGCTGACCCAAATGCAACGCAATCCTGCACTCGGACCACAAAATCCCGGCTGGGAATAATGCTTACATAAAACTTACATCATGAAAATATTCTCTTTTCTCCTGTTGTGTGCTTGTTCTTACAAAGCATCGGCAAGCGATACTCTCCGGATCATGACTTATAATATTCACCACTGTAATCCTCCTACAAAGAGCAAAACAGGTGAAATTGAAGTAGATGCCATTGCCAATGTGATCAACGGCCAACAACCCGACCTCGTAGCGTTACAGGAAGTAGATGTAAATACAAAACGCTCCGGCAGTATTGACCAGGCTGCGCAACTGGCCGCCAAAACCGGTATGCAGGTATATTTTGCCAAAGCCATTGATCATGATGGCGGCGAATACGGCGTAGCCATTTTATCGAAGTTTCCTTTAACCGGTACGCAAACCGTACACCTGCCGGAAACAGCGAATCCCGCCAGTGAAGATCGCGTAGTAGCATTGGCAAATATCACTTTACGTAGCGGCAAAAAATTCGTTTTCGCCTGCACCCATATGGATGTTAGTAATGCAGCTGTGAGAGATGAACAGGCAGCTGAGATCAACAAAATTGCAGCCGCCAAATCTGTCCCCTTCATCCTTGCAGGCGATCTTAACTGCCAACCGGAAAGCGCTTCTTACCAGGTATTGCTGAAGAAGTTCACTCCTTCCTGTACTGGTTGCGGGTTCACTATCCCGGTGAACAACCCCAATAGGGTGATTGATCACATTATGTGGACAAACGCCCCGGGGTTTGCGGTGAAAAGCAGTAGTGTGGTAAATGAGCCGTATCCATCGGACCATTTGCCGGTGGTAGCGGAGATTGTTATAAAGTAATGTATTTCAGGCCGCGTAAATCTTAGGGTTTATGCGGCTTTATTGTTTTAAGAATTCTTATTCACTGTTGCTTCTATAATACAATCAATTACCTTTCCCGCGTTACAATTATTAAGCCCTGCGCCCCAGCAGGCATTAAACTCGAGAACAAACCAACCTATTGATTCATTAAAAGCTATGTCAACAACAACGACATTCGGTAGCAGGGTCTTGTGACTATTCATAAAATCTCTCAAAAAAGCTCTTCCTTCTGTTAGGTCAGCAGCACCTTCATATAAGGCAATGTCTTTAATCACACCATCCATAATGAAGGCCCGCGCTTCCGCCTGAATTTCATCTACAACTGATGACACTAAAATCTCTTCATTGTCTGGCAAACCTGTTGTTATCTGTCTGAAATCAGATATGGTCTGAAAAATGCCGGCAGTAAATATTTTCGGGACAACGGGTTTAATAAAAACGGGAAAGTCATTTTCTACAACTTGTCCTACTTGTTTTAACTCAATATGCCGCCTGATCCATTTGTTTTCCAACCGGGCTATTAATGTATCATCCGGAGAAAGAAGGTCTACATCATAAATCTGTGCAAGTACCAACGCAAATGTCTGGTTTCCATAAATTGCGATCGGTTGTTTTGCCAAAACTTCATCCTTCACCCAATATTTCCCCAATCGCCTTATAGTTCCACCGCTATCTGTCCAGGTTGCAAAAATCTGTTCAAATTCATTATCCGTCTTTTCTGGTATCAGCAGTATAGGGAAAATCTTCATGCAGAAATAATTTAAGAAGTTCTGCTAAAAATAAGACAAAATTGTTATCCATATATAATTAGTAACGTTGTACAAATTGGCTCATGATAACATTAGAGCAATGTCTTCCTGTTTGTTACGGGGAATAATTTTTGTAGAAAAAAATATAAACCCAATCTCTCAAAAAACTATCCGTTATGACATCATTCACAGACTTCTTTACTGCTTATGGCCGTGCCTCCTTAGCTAACGACGCCGGTATCATCGCCAACTGCTATGCAGAAAACTTTATGGCCGCAGGGCCATCAGGAAGCATGACTTTCAAGAACGATGAAAAGTTCACGCAATGGCTGGAAGAGATGTTTAAATTTAACCGGAAGATTGGCATGCAGGAAATGAAAGTCATTAAAGTGGAAACATCGCCGATGGGGGAATATTATATCAGGGCGTTGGTGAGGTGGGGAGCTGTTTACTCAAAAAATCCAAGTGAGATCATTGAATTTGAGATTACTTACATTTTATATCACGTTAATGATGCACTCAAAATAATCATGTACGTTAGTCATGAAAACGAGGAAAATGTTTTAAAAGAAAAAGGAATCATCCCTTAGCGCGCCGGGAACAATTCAGTATATTGTAAGAAAAAAAATGCGCCCTGTTATATTCAGCCTCCTACTAACCATCATCAGCACCTCACTCTATGCCCAATCGCAGGAAGAAGCAGTGAAAGCCACTATTAACCAGTTGTTCACGGCCATGAATAATTCAGACAGCGTTGCAGTAGCCGCCTGTTTCGCACCGGGAGCAGTATTGCAGTCGGTAGCGGAAACCAAAGCAGGTAAGGATACCATCCGTACTACTACTATCCATGAATTTGCGTCGTTTATAGGCAAGTTGCCGCTCAATGCGGCCGACGAGCGTATCGTGTTTGGCAGCATCCTGATAGATGGCCGGCTGGCTTCCGTATGGACGCCCTACCGCTTCTTTTTCAAAGGACAGTTCTCCCACTGCGGGGTGGACTCCTTTCAAATGGTGAAGCTCCCCGATGGATGGAAGATCCAGTATCTCATTGATACCAGGCGCAAAGATAATTGCGAGGAAGCAGCTGCCGCTGGGAGATGATATTACTCCCTCCATACTTCCCGCATACTTCTCAGATACTTCTCGGATACTTAGGAGTCGTCTATGCATCGTATTCCCCATACAGTCCCCATACAGTCCCCATACAGTCCCCATACACTCACCATACACTCATGATACACTCTCCATACACTCCCCATACACTATCAATAAAAAGGGCCTGGCATAATCCGGCAAAAAGCGGCAAAAACGGCGGATTTGTTTCCCCACCAACCCAACATGGCATAATTTCGAAGAACTGGTGAATGCAGGTTTCCACATGATCAGTTCAGATACCGGCAAGCTGCCTGCCGTCCGGATATCTGTCCCATGTTTTGAATCGATCAAATAATAACCTACTTTTGCCCCGCTATGGTTCAGGTATGTCCACTCCGGATATGCCTGATTAAAAGGGAACTCGGGTGAAAATCCCGGACAGTCCCGCTGCTGTAAGTCTCATATAATGCTCAGGCATCGCCAATCAGACCACTGTTGAACGTTCAATGGGAAGGTCGCCTGAAGCAGAGATAAGTCAGAATACCTGCCATACGACTGATTTTTTAAGCTTTCGTGGAATGAAGCTTGGGAATAAATTCAATCTGCGGGTATCCCCCGTATCTTGTCTCTTTCCTGATTATTTTTCTTATTGCGAAAGCTGTTGATGGAACATTAACAAGCTTGGGAATGATGCGTTTCAAAACACCGGCGAAAGCCGCCGGGATGTTGCTGTTATTGCTCTGCGGAGTAGTTGCTGCCTTTGCACAACAGGCCGACAGTGTAACATCCAAAGACCTCCGGGAGGTTTCCGTTACAGCGCCGCGCACGGCCAGGGAAGTAAGCCCCGGGCAGAAAATGCAGGCGAAAGAACTGGAGCGGCTGGGCAGTCACTCCGTGGCAGATGCAATCCGCTTTTTCGCCGGGTTGCAGGTAAAGGACTATGGCGGTATCGGCGGACTCAAAACCGTTGATATCCGCAGCATGGGCACTAACCAGGTAGGCGTATTTTATGATGGCATCCAACTGGGTAACGCCCAGAATGGCCAGGTAGACCTAGGCCGGTTTTCGCTGGATAATATGGAAGAAATTGCCCTGTACAACGGGCAGAAAAGTAACATATTCCAGCCGGCGAAAGACTTTGGATCAGCCGGCGCCATCTATCTCACTTCTCTCAAACCCAAATTTGCACCCGGAGAAAAAACACATCTCAGAGGCACTATAAAAACCGGTTCTTTTGGCCTGTTCAACCCCTCCCTGCTGTGGCAGCAAAAGATCAGCAGCAAAGTTTCTGCCTCCTTCAGCACCGAATGGATCAATGCAACCGGCAGGTATAAATTTTCTTACCAGAAACGCGATGAAAACGGGCACCTGGTATATGATACCAGCGCTTACCGGAAGAACGGCGATATCAATGCCGTGCGCGTGGAAGGTGGATTCAATGGCCTGCTGAATGGCGGCGAATGGAGCACCAAAGTGTATTACTACCAGTCGGAACGCGGGCTGCCAGGATTCATCGTCAACGGCGTATTCGGGCATGTGGACCGCCAATGGGATCAGAACATCTTTGTGCAATCCAGCTTCCGGAAAGATATCACCAAACGTTACAGCATCCTGCTGAACGGAAAATACGCTTACGACTATACGCGCTTCCTGGCGCCTGATACCGCCCGGCTTTATATCGATAACCACTACCGCCAATATGAAATGTATTTCTCAATGGCGCACCAGTATGCCCTTACCAACTGGTGGACCATTGCGGCTTCCGGCGACTTCCAATGGAACCGCCTGGATGCCGATCTTACCAACTTCAGCTACCCTACCCGTTATACAACGCTGACTGCCGCCGCCACAAATATCAGCTTCAACCGCTTCAGCGCACAGGCCAGCCTGCTGGGTACCTTCGTAAATGAAACGGTAAAGAAAAATGCATCGGCGCCATACCAGCAGAAATTTACACCGGCAGTATTTGTTTCGTGGCAACCCACGCACTCACCGGATTTCCGGCTGCGCGGGTTTTACAAACAGATCTTCCGCATGCCTACTTTTAACGACCTGTATTATACCGAGATCGGCAACCGCTTCCTGAAGCCGGAATTCGCCACACAATACGATGTGGGATTCACCTGGAATAAAACCTTTGCCAACAGCTGGATCACACAGGCAGGTATTGAAACAGACGCTTATTACAACGAAGTAAATGATAAGATAGTAGCCGTTCCCGGCGCCAGCATGCTCAGCTGGCAAATGGAGAACCTGGGATTTGTAAAAATAAAAGGCGTGGATGTAAAAGCAAAAGCGCTGTGGCTTATAAAAAAACAGGTGCAGTTCAGTACACGCCTCACTTACACCTACCAACGCGCACAGGATTTCACTGATCCGTCCGACAGCTTCTACGGCGATCAGATCGTTTATATTCCCCGTCACAGCGGCTCGCTCATACTCGGCGCCGACTATAAACAATGGGAAGCCAACTACAGCTTCATCTATACCGGGGAAAGATACAACAGCAAAGAAAATAAGTTAAAGAACTACGTGGAACCCTGGTATACCAGCGATCTTTCACTGGGTAAACAATTCAATTATAAACATACCCGGTTCCATGTAACGGCACAGGTAAACAACCTCGCCAACCAGTTCTATGAAGTGGTGATCAGCTACCCCATGCCGGGAAGGAATTACCGCTTCATCTTAACCGTGAATATTTAATAAACATGATGAAACAATTAAGGAATGCAGTATGGGTGGCCGCCCTGGCAGCACTGGCCATCACCGGATGCCGGAAGGGAGAAAGGATTGTTCCGCCCGAAGTAACACCGGTAGATACAGCCACACCCGGATCTCTGCTCAATGGATTCTATCTCCTGAATGAAGGCAATATGGGCAGTAATAAAGCTTCCCTGGATTATTACGATTATACTACAGGCGTCTACAAAAGTAATATCTATGCTACTGCCAATCCCACTGCGGTAAAGGAACTGGGCGATGTAGGCAATGACATAGAAGCATACGGTACAAAGTTGTATGCGGTGATCAACATTTCCAATAAGGTAGAAGTAATGGACGCAGCCAGCACCAAACGGATCAAACAAATCGACATCCTCAACTGCCGCTATATAACTTTCGCCAACGGCAAAGCATATGTTAGTTCCTATGCCGGCCCGGTAGTGGTAGAGCCCAATGCGCCCATCGGTTTTGTGGCAGAAATAGATACGGCTACACTGGAAATTACCCGCAAGGTAATTGTGGGCTATCAACCGGAAGAAATGGCTGTAGTAGGCAACAAGCTGTACGTAGCCAACTCCGGCGGTTACCGCGCACCTGATTACGACCGCACCGTGTCGGTAATAGACCTGAATACTTTTAAAGAGATAAAAAAGATTGATGTGGCTATTAACCTCGACCGTCTCAAGGCCGACAACGATGGCGATATCTATGTGACTTCCCGCGGCGATTATTACAATACACCATCCCGCCTTTTTGTGATAGACACCAAAACAGATGCGGTAAAGAAACAATTTGATATCCCGGTGAGCAACCTGTGCATTTCCGGCGACACCGCTTATGTATACGGCTCTGTTTTCAGCTATAACACCGGTCAATGGACCATCACCTATAACATGGTAAACGTAAAAACAGAAACGGTGTTAAACACAAATTTCATTACCGATGGTACGGATAAATCCATCCGGATGCCTTATGGCGTAGCGGTAAACCCGGCTACCAAAGAAATTCTTGTAACGGATGCGAAGGACTATGTGTCTTCCGGAACCCTTTACTGCTTTGATAAAACGGGCAAAAAGAAATGGTCGGTCACCACGGGTGAAATCCCTGCACACATTGCATTTGTTTTTGCAACCAAATAATCATAACCAACTAAATCTATACAAATGAAAAGTAAATTTCTACTCGCCGCCACGTTCATCGCTGTTATGGTAAGCAGCTGTTCCAAGGATAAAGACGTAACGCCGCCCATAGAAGATCCGGAGCCTACCGGTCCTTTCCTGAACAAGGTGACCAAAGTTTTTGAATACTTCCCCGCACCCGGACAATTTACCAATGAACTGCCCGTATGGAAGCAAGGCGATTCTGCCAAACAGATGGCGGATTACGCACTGGCTGCTTTGGGAAAGGAAAACATGATTTCCCTCGGCGGGTTCGGTGGCTATGTAGTAATGGGCTTTGACCATACCATCAAAAATGTACCCGGCGAATATTCTTTCATCGTATTAGGCAATGCTTTCAACCAGTTTGCAGAACCCGGCGTTATCTCCGTTTCTGTAGACGCCAATAAAAACGGCTTACCCGATGATGAATGGTACGAAATTGCCGGTTCGGAATACAACAGTTCCAAAACGGTAAAGAATTACCAGATCACTTACTATAAACCTAACGAAGCAAAAGACAGGGTTACTAATCCGGATGATCCGTATACCAGCGATACAGAGTATATCCGCTGGAAAGACAACCAGGGGCACACCGGCTATCTCTCAAAAAATGTATTTCATGATCAGTCATACTACCCGCAGTGGAAAGGCGACAGCATCACTTTTACCGGTACTAAACTAACAGATCTCAACATCAAAAATACTTCCAGCGATCCGTTCTCTCCTTACTATGTATCGCCCGCTTTCTCCTGGGGTTATGCAGATAACCACGCGAATGATGATAGTGATGCGAAAATAAAACTGGACTGGGCAGTAGATAAAACCGGTAAACCGGTGAAGCTCACCGGGATCAACTTTATAAAAGTACATACGGCTATCCGTGCAGAAGCAGGATGGTTAGGAGAAATTTCCACAGAAGTATTGGGCGTAAAAGATCTTAACCTCGAATAAATATCCGTGAATAATCTAAAGAAGGGGGCGTTTGTTTACAAGCGCCCCCTCTTTCTTTTTTGACTACTTCACGCTTACCGGTAGCTTATCCTCTCCAATGGCCACCAGGCTAAAAGTGCCGGTGATAGCCTTTTCCCGTGAATAGGAATACATCTCTTCAATGTATATTTCTACCAACACTTTAACACTGGTATTGCCTACTTCGGTTATTTTTCCGATCAGCTCCACAATGGTACCCGCCGGAATGGGCCGGTTAAAATCTATTTTCCCGGAAGATACCGTCACCATTTTTTTACGTGCAAAACGGGTAGCCGTAATAAACGCCACTTCATCCATGAGCGACATGGCCGTGCCGCCGAACAACGTATCGTAATGGTTGGTAGTACTGGGAAATACGGCTTTAAAGATCCGGGTTTCCGAATGAAGAATTTTTTCTTCTATAGTCATGTTTGTACTGTTTTTCTTTTTTATAAAGATGCTTTTTCGCGCATCACTTCCGCTGCCCGGACCATATTCGACAATGCCGCTTTTGTTTCCGGCCACTTACGGGTTTTCAAACCGCAATCAGGGTTTACCCACAGGTTGCGGGCTGGCAGCGTAACAGCGGCTTTCTCCAGCAGTGAAATCATTTCTTCCGCAGACGGCTGGCGGGGAGAATGGATGTCGTATACACCGGGTCCTATCTCGTTAGGATATTTAAAACCGGCAAAAGCATCCAGTAACTCCATCTGCGAACGGGAAGTTTCGATGGTAATCACATCGGCATCCATCGCGGCAATATGCTCAATGATATCGTTGAATTCACTGTAACACATGTGCGTATGAATCTGCGTTTCATCCTTTACGCCGCTGGCGGAAATACGGAACGCCTGTACCGCCCATTCCAGGTAGGCTGCGCGGTTTTCTTTACGCAAAGGTAAGCCTTCCCGGATAGCCGGTTCATCTATCTGGATCACTTTAATGCCTGCCTGCTCCAACGCCACTACTTCGTCGCGGATCGCCCATGCAATCTGGTTGGCGGTGGTAGAACGCGGCTGGTCGTCTCTTACAAAAGACCATTGCAAAATGGTAACAGGTCCGGTGAGCATGCCTTTCATCAGCTTATCGGTATGCGCCTGTGCAAAGCTGCTCCAGCGCACGGTCATGTTTGCCGGGCGACTTACATCTCCAAAAATAACCGGTGGTTTTACACAACGGCTGCCGTAACTCTGTACCCAGCCATTTTTTGTAAACAGGAATCCCTGCAGTTGTTCCCCGAAATATTCTACCATATCATTTCGCTCAAACTCGCCATGTACCAGTACATCCAGGCCAATTTCTTCCTGCCAGCGGATCACTTCTATGGTGGCTTTTTCAATGGCGGCTTCATATTGTTCAGTAGTCAGCTCTCCTTTTTTCAGACGCGCCCTTAACTGCCGGATGTCATCTGTTTGCGGGAACGACCCGATAGTGGTAGTGGGAAACAGCGGAAGCCCAAACTGTTGCTGCTGGATGTTTTGACGTACCGGGAACGTACTGTTCCTGCGTGCATCTGCAGCGGTAAATGCCGCTACCCGGTCTTTCACCTCCTTGCGGTGAATGAGTGGCGACGTGGCCCTGTTATGAATAGCCGCTTTGTTGGTGTCCAGCAATGCAGTGTTGCCGTTCACGATATCACGCAGGTCTTTCAGCTCCTGCAATTTCTGTTTGGCAAAGGCCATCCAGTTTTTAATTTCGGGAGAAAGGGCTGTTTCGTTATCAAGGTCGCACGGCACATGCAGCAATGAGCAGGAAGGCGCAATGGCAATACGGTCTTTTCCCAACACGCTTACTGCCTTTTGTATCTGCTGTAAAGATCGTGTATAATCATTCTTCCAGATATTCCTGCCATCCACTACGCCCAGCGAGAGGTGTAAAGAAGTATTGGCAATGGCTGTTTCCAGGATATCATCCAGTTGCAGCGGGCAACGCACGAGGTCGAGATGCAATGTTTGCACCGGCAATGCCAGCGCTACCGGCAGGTTCTTTCCATAGCATTCAAAATAAGAAGCCAGGAGAATATGCAGTTGCGGGAAGGTCGCGTGAATTTGCGCATAGGTATCGATAAATACCTGCAGGGCCGCTTCATCCAGGTCCAGCGACAGGCAGGGCTCATCGAGCTGCACTACTTCAGCGCCGGCTTTGATGAGCTGCGACAGCACTTCGAGGTATACCGGCAGCAGTTTATCAATCAGTGATAAACGGTTGAAGCCAGCCGTTTTCTCTTTTCCGAGTAACAGGAAAGATACAGGACCGAGGATCACCGGCTTGGCAGCATAGTTTTCTTTTTTTGCTTCGAGGAACTGGTCGGTTACTTTGCGGGAGAAGAAATGAAATGTTTGGTCGGCTGTAAATTCAGGAACGATATAGTGATAGTTGGTATCAAACCATTTCGTCATTTCCATTGCGGTGATATCGTCGCCATCACGCTGGTAGCCGCGCGCCATTGCAAAAAGCAGGTCTGTTTCCCGGATCTTTTTTTCCTGTAAGGTGCGGTAACGCTGTGGTACAGCGCCTACCATCAGGGCAGTGTCCAGCACCTGGTCGTAGAAGGAAAAATCATTGCAGGGAATCCAGTCGATCCCTTTCTGTTGCTGCAACGCCCAGTTTTGTAAACGGATATTACGGGCGGTTGCCTGTAATTCATCGAGGGTAATTTTGCCTGTCCAGTAGCTTTCGCAGGCTTTTTTCAATTCACGCTGGCTACCTATCCTCGGATAGCCTAAGTTGTGGATAATCATTACTGATTGTTTAAAAGGTGATACATGACGTTCACGCTCTTTTATATAGTACAGCAATGTTTTTGAGAAGATATATACGGAAGGAGAAGGCATGGTATACATACAGGAACAAGCGCATGATGTAATCATGCATACGCCTGTTCTTAGTAATTACCGATACCGAAACCTGACACGCTTCAATCCCCGAAAGCATTGTCAAAGTGAAATAAAGGCAGGTCTCCTGGCTTGCTCCGCTGGTAAACACCTTCCCATTCCTGTCAGGAACAGTGGCATATTATTTACCAGTTGCAGCATTACGCTGCCGGAAGCTTACAGTTGCGGGACAGCCTGTGATTTACACACAGTTCCCTTTTAATCCCGCTTTTCAGCGGGAACCATTATTTGCTTCGATTAGTAATACATAAAGAACCGGGGGCGAAGATAGTAAATCCCCGCAACTATCAAATCCGTTTCGTTTTCTTACAATTTCCTGCCTGGCGGAAAGCCGAGTTTTACATCATAAAAACAAACAGCTATGAAACAGGCAAATATTCTGATCACCGGCGCTACCGGGCATATTGGTACTACACTGGCCAAACATTTATCTGCACAGGGCGTTCCGTTCCGCGCCATGGTGCGTACAACAGACCATCTCGCAAACACGATCGCCGCCTTACCCGGCGCTGAAATAGTAACCGGCGATTTTAACAATGCAAACAGCTTAGCCCTTGCACTGAAAGGTATAGAACGCGCTTTCCTGCTCACCAATTCTTCTGAAGAAGCAGGGAAACTGCAAAGCAATTTTGTAACCGCTGCTGTTAAAAGCGGGTTACCACATATCGTAAAGCTCTCCCAGCTTCATGCAGCTGCGCAATCGCCCGTACGTTTTTTACGGTACCATGCCGCCGTAGAAGAAGAGATCCGCTTATCCGGTATGGCCTACACTTTCCTGCGGCCCAATTTATTTATGCAGGGGTTGCTGGGCTTCCGCGAAACAATTGCCACGCAAAATAAATTCTTTGCCACCGCCGGCAATGCTTCCATCAGCGTGGTAGACACCCGCGACATTGCCGCCGTTGCTGCTGCCGCCCTCACCACCAGCGGGCATGAAGGCAAAACCTATGATATCACCGGGCCACAACCGCTCACCCATGCAGCGCTGGCCGAAAGCCTGTCACACGCATTGGGGCGTACCATCCGCTACATCAACGTTACCGATGCGGAACTGCTGCCCGCCCTTTTGCACGCAGGATTTCCCGCCTGGCAGGCGGAGGGGCTTATTGAAGACTATGCCCATTACGCCCGCGGCGAAGCAGCGGCTGTTTCCACAGCGGTAATGGACGTAACGGGGAAGCCGGCGCGTGATTTCGCGGCATTTGCCACTGAATATGCGCCCCTGTTTTCCTGACGACCATGCGGAGGGGGAACACTTCCCCCTCCTTTTCCGCAAAAATTTGCAGAAATTTTCCGCCAATTGCTTACTTTAGTTATCAAATAGAGCATCCAGTGAGCAATGAAGAAGCGGTTCTGCTGCAACGACTGCAGCAAGGGGATACTGAAGCGTATATCACCTTATATGACCAGTATTACCCTTCACTTTACACGTATATTCTCCACTTCATCAATATCCCGGAACTGGCCGAAGATGCACTGCAGGAAGTGTTTATAAAGATCTGGGAGATTAGGGAGCGGATCAACCCTGAATTATCATTCAGTGGTTATCTGTACCGTATTACCCGGAATCATGTATTTAAGCTGATGAAGAAGATCAGCGCCGACGCCGCCCTCCGTTTACAGGTAATGCAGGAACTACAGCAGCAAACGGAAGATGCGGATACCGCTTTATTATGGAAACAATATGAATCTTTACTCCATAAAGCCATTGCACAATTGCCCCCTCAGCGGCAAAAGGTGTTCAGGCTATGCCGCGAAGAAAGCAAAAGCTATGAAGAAGTAGCCGTAGAACTGGGCATCTCCCGTAATACGGTAAAAGAACATATGGTGCTGGCCATGAAAAGCATTAAATTTTTCTTCTATACCAATACCGATGGTATTCTCCCCCTGTTACTGGTTTCAGGGATCCTCCTCGACTCCTCTAAATAATTTTTTTTTCTCCCAACCCACCCTACCTTCTTTTTTTGGGATAGTATATATATGCCCACCGAAAGGAACAATGAATATTACCGGTTATTGCTGCAACGCTGGCAACAACGGACTTGTAGTCCGCAGGAAGCCCTTGAGCTGATGGACTATCTGCGGGACGACGCTTCCGGCCGTATGCTGCTGGAGGAAATGCAGGCGGCATTCCGGCAGGTAAAGCCCGATAGCGGCTCCAACTCCCACGAACCCGGCGACCGGGTCAGGAAAGAGCTGTTACAGCATATCCAGGGCGCTCCTGTAATATCCATGCCTCCCTCCAGGAGAAATTTTGGTCCGTTTAAACTTGCGGCCGCGGCAGCCGTGATCATTGGGCTCGCCATCCCGGTTGTTTATTATTTCCGGCAGCCAGCCACTCCGGTGGCCATGGTAGTGAAAAAAACGACGCCGGCAGCAGCAGCGCCTGGTCAGCATAAAGCGGTACTCACCCTGGCCAACGGGGAAAAAATAGTGCTGGACAGCGCCGGGATCCAGCAACTGGCGCAACAGGGCAACAGCGCTATCCACAACCAGGGCGGACAACTGGTATATGTAAAAACAAAGGGCGCCAGCAGCGCTCCCATCTATAATACACTAACTACTGCGGCAGGGGAAACCTATCCGCTGGTATTGGCCGATGGCAGCAGGATATGGCTGAACGCCGCCTCTTCGATCCGCTTCCCGGCCACTTTCGCAGGCGATGAACGCCGCATTGAACTAACCGGCGAAGCTTATTTTGAAATTGCGCATGATGCGCACCGCCCCTTCCGCATCCAGGTAAACCAGATGACCGTGGATGTACTGGGCACCAATTTCAATATCAACTCGTACGCCGACGAAGCTACTATCAATACCACCCTGTTGCAGGGTGCAGTGAAAATAAACAGTAAAAAGGGCAGCATACAACTGGCGCCGGGCGAACAATCGCAGGTAAGCCCTAACGGAAATGTAAAAAGAGTAACCGGTGTAAATACCGCAGAAATAATAGCCTGGAAAGAAGGATACTTCCAGTTCGAGAGCACAGATCTTACTACTGTATTGCGGCAATTTTCCCATTGGTACGACGTGGAGATTGTATACGAAGGACACATTAAGCCCAGGAAATTTTTTGGGATGATCAGCCGCAGCAGCAGCCTGGTGAATGTTTTAAAAATGTTGAATGCCAACGATGTTAATTATCGTTTAGAAGGAAAAAAACTGATTGTACAGGGCGATTAACGCCCGCAGGTGAACAATTATATCAACCAGCATGACGGAGCTGTCATGGTAACAGGGATTTATTAAAACAGATAGCACAACCAAACCATTCTCTCAATCAAAACTCAGCACAAGTATGCAATTACGTACTATTGCCAGTTCCCGGTGTAAGCACAACCGGCGTCCAACCAAACATCTAAAGGTCAGTCAGTTCCTGGCCCTGCTATGTTTCGCCACCACGGCACAGGTGAGCGTAGCCAGCAGCCAGAACCAGGTAGTAAGCCTGTCGATGAAAAATGCTACCGCCAAAGAGGTTTTCCGGGAAATCAATAAACAAACCGGCCTCAATATCCTGGCAGATGAAGCCTTGCTGGAAAAAAGCGGCAGGGCCAATATCACGGTAAGCAATATGCCTGTAAATGATGCGTTGAATCTTTTCATGCGTAATCAGCCCCTCACGTATAGTATTGAAGGTGGCGCTATCATTGTAAAAACAAAACCGGCCATACAACCGGCTACTACGCCACCGCCGCCTATTGAAGTACATGGCGTAGTTACCACCGACAAAGGCCAGCCTTTACCCGGTGCCACTGTGACCGTAAAAGGCACCAAACTCGGTACGGTTACCGGCACCGACGGCACCTTTAAGATCAATGCCAATCCCGGTGAAACACTGGAAATTTCTATGGTGGGCTTTAAAGCCTGGTCCGTAAAGTTTGATGGTAAAACCACCAACTTTAAAGTGACGCTTTCTGAAGAAGTATCTAACCTCACCGACGTAGTGGTTGTGGGTTATGGTACTACCAAAAAGAAAGACCTGACAGGTTCTATCAGCTCCATCTCCAGCGACCAGATGAACCTCGGCGGTGTAACCAGCAACGCTGCACAGGCCATCCAGGGCCGCGCCGCAGGGGTGCAGGTGAGCCAGTCGAACGCAGCGCCGGGCGGACAAACCATTGTGCGCATCCGCGGCGGCAACTCCATCAAATCCACCAACGAACCATTATACGTAGTAGATGGCTTCCCTTCCGAAACCGGAAAGGACATCAACCCGAATGATATCGATGATATACAGATCCTGAAAGATGCGTCTTCCACCGCCATCTACGGCGCCCGCGGCGCTAACGGCGTAGTGATGATCACCACCAAAAGAGGTAAAAGCGGCAGGGCAGCCATTCAGTACGATGGCTACTACGGTACCCAAAGGATCATCAAAGAATACGATAAAATGAATGGCCTGGAAAATATGCAGGTCACCAATGCCAAAGCCATTGAAAAAGGACAACCTGCATTCTATACCGCTGCCGACCTGGCCAGCGGCCGGGATAACGACTGGTTTAAATTAACCACCCGGCCCGGAATGGTGCAAAGCCATAACCTCAGCGTAAGCGGCGGTACGGCGGAAGACAGGGTAGCCTTATCAGGCAGCTACTTCAAACAGGACGGTGCATTAAAAAATACTTCTTTTGAAAGGTATTCTGTAAGACTCAATTACGATAAGCAATTCGCAGCACGGTTTAAAACAGGAGCCAGCGTATACGCCTCACACGCTTATACCAATTTCAAAACCTATGATGGTAACATCGTTCCCTCTAACGTAATGTATGGCGTACTCACCGCTTCACCGGCCATCCCCGTGTATAATGAAGATGGCTCCTACGCCCGTTTCAAAGGAAGGGATAACCCGCTGGCATGGTTAATGGCGCCTACCAACGACCGGTTTGAAAACAAGGTGAATATTAACGTATATGCGGACTACCAGATCATGGACGGCCTTAACTTCCGTGTGAACGGCGGTACAGAATACACCACCACCAAAGAAGGCACCTATCTGCCACGCGACCTGGTAGACGGTGAAAAAGTACAGGGCAAAGCCAGCTTAAATGACCTGGCCGTTACGCGCAACCTGGTGGAAGCTTACTTCACTTACAGGAAAGTATTTAACACCATTCACTCCCTCAACGTAGTAGCAGGGGTATCTTACCAGTCTGATAAGTACCAGAAACATTATTCGCTGGTACAGAAATTCAGTACAGACGCATTTCTATACCACAACCTGGAAGCAGGTACAGAGCGGTTATCCAGCACCAGCAGCACTATTCCCGCGAAAATGGCTTCTGCCTACGGAAGGATCAACTACTCCCTGAAAGATAAGTACCTGGCTACTGTTACTGTGCGCAGGGATGGTTCTTCTAAGTTTGGCGGCAACAAACGTTTTGGTATTTTCCCCTCAGGCTCCCTGGCCTGGAGAGCAGGTGAAGAAGAATTTATCAAAGACCTGAATATTTTTTCCAACCTGAAAGTAAGAGGTGGTTACGGTGTTACCGGTAACGACAGGATCGGTGATTATATTTATATGTCGCTGTTTGGCCCTACCAATGTGTCACTTGGAGAAGGCAGCAACAGTTATGGCGGTACGGTTATCACCCGTTTGCCTAATGAAAACCTGCAATGGGAAAGCACCGCGCAACTGGACGTGGGAATAGACATGGGCTTTTTCAACAACCGCGTTTCCGCTACCATCGATTACTACCGGAAAAAAACCAACAGGCTGATCTTTGATATGCCTATTGGCGACTGGAATGGTTTTGCAGTACAAACAGTGAATGCCGGCAGCATTGAAAATAAAGGAGTAGAATTATCAGTTACTACAGAAAATGTTATCAACCATGCATTCACCTGGAACACTACGGTAAACATTGCCTACAATAAACAAAACTGCCTCGACCTCGGTGGCCGTCCGTATGTAATTACACAAACCGCTAACCTGTATGGCGGCCGTGGTATGGACTTTACCAAACTGGAACCGGGAAGGGAGTTAAGTACTTTCTATGGTTACATTTATGATGGCGTAATAAAAACCGGTGAAGCGCATCCTACGCAACCAAATTCAAAAGCAGGCGATCCCAAATTCAAGGATATCAGTGGTCCCGGTGGTAAGCCGGACGGCATTATTGATGCCAACGACCGTACCTATCTCGGCAATGCCAACCCGCATTATATCTATGGTATCAATAACAACTTTGCCTATAAAGGTTTTGAACTGAACATCTTCCTGCAGGGCGCACTGGACTACAGCCTGTATAACGGTACCGGTCTTGTACTGGAATCCGGTCCGGGTAAAGCGGCGCTGAACCGGTGGACTACCAACAACGAAAACACCGATATTCCTAGAGATGGATATGCCATTGCTTACGGCGGCATGATGAACTCCCGCTTTGTGGAAAACGCATCTTACCTGCGTTGTAAAATGCTGATGCTCGGTTATAATATCCCGGTAGCCAAAACTTTCCTGAAAAGCCTGAGAGGCATTAAAGTATATGGCTCCGTACAAAACTTATTCACGATTACTAAATATACAGGATCGGACCCTGAGGTAAACAGCAATCTCAATAGCAGCGGCAGCAACGCCAACCTTTCATCAGGATTGGATTATACCGCTTTCCCTGCTTACCGCACCTTTACCGCGGGTCTTAAATTGAATTTTTAACCTGTAAATTCCGGAACAAATGAAATACGCATATATCGCATTAACCACCTTGCTGCTCGGCGCCAGTTCGTGCAAAAAAATGGTGGAACCCAAAGTATACAGTTATCTCACAGACGCCAACGCCTTCCTCACCTTGAGTGACGCCAAAGCTGCTGTGAACGGCGTTTATTCAAGACTCAAACAACCCAGCGGCAGATCGGATGCATGGATGTATTATGCCGGTTTCCAGGTAACCATTTCAGATTTAACTACCGATGTAGGCCACGCCAGCTCCGGCGGGGATGTGGGCCTGATGTCTGATTGCCAGTGGGCGCCCGCCAATACCTATCTTGCCTTTGCCTGGCAGCATCAGTACAAGCTGGTGGCAGATGCCAACATATCTTTGTACTATATTCCTAAAATGAGCAGCATCACAGATGCGCAAAAAGACCAGTTCACTGCGGAACTCCGTTTCCTGCGCGCACTGGGATATGTAGATCTCACAGATGCTTTCGGACCGGTAATAGTAGTAACGGAAGAAACAGTAGCAAAGAATGTGGCCCAGCCGGATTATGAAGCATCATTGCCTACCACACCGGTAGCAGAGATCAATAAAATGATCATCAGCGACCTGGAATTTGCGGCAGCCCATCTTCCTGTCAACTATTTAAACAACGCCATCTACAGCTCCAACGATATTGGCCGTGCCACCAAAGGCGCCGCCATGTCTTTACTCTGCAAACTGTACATGCGCGAACATGAATGGCAGAAAGCACTGGACCTTACCACTGAAATCATGAAGCTCGGCTACGGACTGTATCCAAGCTACGCAGGGTTATTTGCAGAGAAAAACAAATGGTGCCAGGAAAGTATTTTCAGCGCGCTCGCCGATCCGTTGGTAGATGCCGTGGAAATCATGAACCACTTCGGCCCAATCAACAATCCGCAGGTAACCGACAGATGGCAGTATTTCGCTTTAACCTGGTACTTCTGGAATACTTTTGCAGCGAACGACGACCGTAAAAAGATGTTCTATTCTGACTATATAGGTACCGATGGTTTGCATTACATGCAGGCGCCTCCGGGACAAACCAATCCACCGGATGGTTACTACTACATGCCGGATGTAGCCACCACCAAGTTTGCCGATCCTAATGGTTCTACTACTTATTACGATGGTCACGTATTCCCGATACTCCGCTATGCAGATATCCTGCTGTGCAGAGCCGAGGCGCTGAATGAGCTGAATGGCCCCAACAGCGAATCCATCGGGCTGATTAACCAGGTGAAAGACCGCTCCCATGCTACCAACCTGGGCGCTGCCGGCACCTTCACCAAAGAAAGTTTGCGCGATGCTATTCTGCAGGAACGCGGCTGGGAATTTTTCTTTGAATGCAAACGCAGACAAGACCTGATCCGCATGGGTAAATACGAAAGCATGGTAAACACTTACCTCACCGCCGTAGGAAAAACCCCTACCATCAACCTGGCACGGGATAAATATTTCTCTTATCCACAGGCGCAAACAGATCTTAATAAAAATCTCAGCAACAGTGGCCGCCGTCAATAACCGGCATTACTGTCTTTCTAAATTATTCAATACTGCAAATGATTAAATTGAATAAAATACAACGCCCGCTGCCATTGCTATCAATGGCAGCAGCGTTGTTGCTGTTTGCATCCGGCTGTATGAATAGTGGCGGCAATGATATTGTTTCCATTACACTCAACCCGCAGGGACAAAATGCCATCAAGGTAAAAACGGATATCCTGTGTACCGACACCGTAGACGCAGCAGTGGAATACTGGCCAAAAGAACAGGCACAACAACACACCACTACCCCACTGTCCAAACACCGGATCAGTCATACGATAGTGCTCACCAACCTGCTGCCGGGAAAAGCATACGAATACCGTATCTTAACCGGTCATGGTAAAGATCTTTATCCCAGCAAAACCTATACTTTCAACACTTCCGGTTTCCCGGTATGGATGAAAGATATGTTCAGCGTGGTATGCCCCGATAGCTCCGTGTTACCGGCTACCTTCAGAAAGGGCTATGTAATGCTTACCCGCCGCGAAGATCCGGGTGTTCTTTTCCTGCTCAACGCAAAAGGCGATGTTACCTGGTACCACCAGGTAAGCGGCACCGGTTTTAAAGTAGCTAAGTTTACGGACAACAACACCTTCCTCACCCTGCTGGGCGGCCCCGGCTACGAAACCAGTTACGGCGACCAGATCCTGGAGCTGTCACTTTCCGGCGATACGCTGGCCAATCTCAAAAAAGGACAACAGGATTTCAAACAAACCATCCATCACGAAATACTGTTGAATCCCAACAATGAGTTTGTAACGCTTTGCGTGGAAGAAAGAATCTTTGACCTGAGCAGTAAAGGCGGCAGTAAACAGGATACCGTAAGAGGCGATGGCATCCTGGTGTTGAACAGGCAAGGCAAACAGGTATGGAAATGGACAGTATTTGATGCACTGAATCCGCTGGACGATAAAAACATCTTAAAAGAAAAACAAGACTGGATGCACGCCAACTGCATTGCGTTTGATAAAGATGGTAACTACCTCATCTCTTTTTATAACAACGGGCAGATATGGAAGATAGATGCCCACACCGGTAAGCGCCTCTGGACATTCGGGAAAAACGGCGACTTTGACATGCCGGCGGAAGCGCTGTTTGACCAGGCGCACGGCCTGCATATCAATGAACACGGTGAACTGATGTTCTTCGACAACGGGGTGAGTAAAAAAACATCGAGAACGCTTTCCTTTAAACTGGATGAAAACACAAAACAGGCGCAGCTTCGCATCAACACCCTCCTACCGCGGGAAAATTATAATGAGAGAATGGGAAGCAGTTATTTAGTGGGAGACACTACCCTGCTGCAATGCGCTACGAAAAGAAATACGGTGATACTAACCAACTTCCAGGGAAGGTTTCTCTGGCTGCTGAGAACAGGCATGTCGTCTTACCGGGCGTCTTTTATCCCGGCGGAAAGACTGGCCCCTTACATCATTCAGCCAGGGTATTAACAATAATTGTGTACTTAAAAAAACTATACATGAAACGCTTAATTGTGATTTGCGTGATTGGTTGCTGGGGGATAATAGCCATCATATCTTCCTGCGGAGCGCCGGTAACAGGAGAAACAAAAACAACCGCAGCTGCAATACCTGAAACCGAAACATACATCAACATCGATACCACCCTCATACCCAATGATCAATTTGGCGAGTCCGTGAAGTATGGCCGGGAACTGATGCTCAACACCGCCCGTTACATCGGGCCGGATGGCAGCGCCGGGAAGTATCTTGGTAATAAAATGAATTGTACCAACTGCCACCAGGATGCGGGTACCAAAGCATTTTCCTTTAACCTCATGTCGTCGCACGATAACTACCCGCAATACCGCGGCAGGGAGGGCAAAGTGCTTACACTGGCAGAAAGGGTGAACAACTGCGTGATGCGTCCGCACAACGGCAAGTCGCTCCCGCTGGACAGCAAAGAGATGGTAGCCTTTCTTTCTTACTTTAAATGGATCAGCACATTTGTTCCAAAAAACAAACCTTTCAAAGGCGCCAAAAATCTGCACGTTACCTTCCCAGATATTGCTGCCAATCCTGAAAACGGACAGGTGCTTTATCAAACCAACTGCGCCCGCTGTCATGGTCAGAACGGAGAAGGACAATGGAACGCAGACAAAAGCACTTACGTATATCCGCCACTGTGGGGCAACACCGCCTATCAACCCGGTTCCAGTATGCACCGCGTTATTAAACAGGCAGAATGGCTGAAAAACAATATGCCTTACGATAAAGTAACACCTGGCAAACCATTCCTCTCCGATAAAGAAGCGATGGACATTGCCGCATTTGTAAACAACGACAAGATTCACACCAGGCCCAATCCAAAAAGCTTTGATTATCCGCATATCGCGGAAAAAGCAATTGACTACGACCACGGTCCTTTTGTGGATACCTTCTCTGTAGCACAACATAAATTCGGGCCGTACCAACCCATTATCGACTACTGGAAAGCGAAGGGGTTAAAGCCAATTTATTAAAGAGAAGAGGGAAGGCTGCTGGCCTTCCCTCTTCTCTTTAATGCTACCAACCGGGGTTCTGCACCAATTTCTTATTCCTGTCTATTTCAGATTGCGGTATTGGAAACAGGTAATGTTTTTTCTGGAAGATCCTTGTTTCGAATACTGTTTTCTTGTAGAAAGAAAGATCCGTTAAACTGGTACCTGCATCTACGTCCATTCCATAAAATGGTCCGCCATCAGTTTGTTCTGCAATTTTCCAGCGGCGGGTATCGAAGTAACGATGGCATTCGAAAGCCAGTTCCACCCTGCGTTCGCGGCGGATGCGTTCCCGCATTTCTGTTTGCGAAAGGCCGCCGGGCAAAGCGGGAATACCTGCGCGGTCGCGGATAAGGTTTATATATTTCAGGATATCTGCGTTTCCGGGTTCAGCTTCATTCAGGGCTTCCGCATAGCTGAGATACATTTCAGCCAACCGGAACAGCACAAACGGACGGTATACATAACGGCCCAACCGGGGATACGTATCCGGGTGATAGTTTTTGCGGACGAGATAACCCGTGCGGGAATAATCGTACGTCCCTCTTTTCCCGGTGTTGCCGGTATTAAACAGTTCTACTTTCTTCTCCCCTTCACTTTTATTAAACCAGGTCATGCCGTTGTAGGTAATGCACACATAAAAACGCGGTTCTCTTCCTACATACATATTGTAAGTGCCGGCAGTGGTGTAGCGTGTATCCGCAGTGGAGAAGCCCGAAGACACATACCCGGAGCCGGTTTCATCGATAGCTTTTCCATTCTCCATAAAAAAGGCGTCTACCATTTGCTGGGTGGCCGCAACACCGCTCCAGCCGCCGGCAAAACGTGGGGAGCAATGTACTTCCCATTGGTCCACGCCGTTGCCTGCCCGCGCAAAAATCACCTCTTTATTCCACGGCGACATGATGGCATCGCGGCAGGAAGCAAACGGATCATAGGCGCCGCTGGCATCATTTACCCGGTATAGCTGAAACAGGTTCAGGTCGATGACGGCTTTGGCCGCATCCGCCGCTTTTTTCCATTTATTCACATCGTAGGTAGTGCTGACAAGCGGCTGCCCATCCTGGTTGGTGAAGCTGGCATAATCTGCGTTGCCATTGAACTGTGGGCTGGCAGCATACAGCAGCATCCTGGCCTTTACGGCCATGGCCACGGGTTTGGTAATGCGGCCATACTCCAGTTCATCGGATTGTTGCAGCGGCAGGTCCTGCGCTGCACGGTCCAGTTCAGCCGCTACAAAATTCACGCATTCGTCGTAGCTGCTGCGGGGAATTTGTGTTTGCTCAAAAGGAACGTCCGGTAATAAAGCGCTTTCACCAAGCAATGGAACAGGGCCGTATTGGCGCAGTAATCCGAAATAAAGATAAGCGCGCAGAAAGCGGGCTTCCGCTTTATAGCGTTTTATAATATCTGCGCCGCCGGGCTGGTTAAGTATTTCCTGACACTTATCGGCGTTCTCCATAAAATAGGTAGCAGAACGGATGCCTTTATAATTATCTATCCAGAAATCAAAGAACCCGGAAGTAGGATCCCAGCTTCCGATGTTCATGAAATAGGAGTTGTAGCCGCTCCTGGCCCAGGTCATGTCTGCCTCATCGGAGGCGCCTGTCCACGGGTTACTTTGCCACTGATTGCTTTCATCTCTCACATAGGAATATACATTAGCAAGATATTCTTCTGTAGTTCTTTTCCTGGAAAAAATTTCTTCGATGGTAATACGGTCATCCGGCACCTGGTCGAGGAAACCCTTTTTACAACCGGCCGCTATCACGAGGATCACCGCCAGCAAAGTATATTTTAGAATCATGTTTTTCATCCCTTTAGATTTTAGCTTTAAAACTGAAATGATGCGCCTACGTTATAGGTAGTGAGCTGCGGATACTTAGTACCACGGCCTTCGCCCAGCTCTACGTCCCACAACTGAAAAGGACTGAAGGTGACCAGGTTATACCCCATCACATAAATGCGGGAACGCTGTACCCCTACCCGTTTCAGCCACTGCGGCGGAAGGGTGTAGCTGATCTCTGCATTTTTCAGTCGCAGGTAGCGCCCATTTTTTACCCACCACGTGCTGGACTTATAATTATCATTCACATCGCCAAACGACAGGCGCGGATAAAACGCATGGGGATTAGGATTTTCGGGGGTCCACCTGTCGGTGATCACATCCATCAGGTTACCGCGGGTACCGCCCTGCTGGAAGGGTACAAAGCCTTCTCCATAAGCATAGATATCCACATTGGAAATACCCTGGAAAAATAAACCGATGGAGAAGTTTTTATAGGCGGCATTTACGCCAAAACCATATACAATTTCAGGAACGGAACCGTACCCGATGGCCGATTGATCGTAGGCATTAATGACACCATCTCCATTGATATCTTTAAACTTCAGGTCGCCGGGACGTACATTACCGTTCTGCACCGGGCTCCGGAGGATCTCTGCAGAATCAGCGAACAGTCCTTCAGCGATGTAGCCAAAACGCTGACCAATCTTTTGTCCTTTTCTTTCCAGGTAGGGATAGGCCCACGCGGGCAAATCGTCATCTATTACCTTGTTACGGTTGTAGGTAAAGTTGCCTTTAAGATTGAGTTGTACGGCGCCGATTTTATGGTTGTAATCTATCGAGATATCGATGCCTTTGTTTTCTGTTTTGCCGAGATTACCATAAGGATTGCTGCGCAGGCCTATCAAAGCGGGTATGGAAGAGCGGCGCAGGAAAATGTTCTTCCTGTTCTCTTTAAAAACATCTACCTGGATATTCAGCTTGTCCCTGAACGTGGTGATTTCCATCCCGAGATTTGTTTTCTTCGCGGTTTCCCAGGTTACGTCGGAAGCATATTCACCGATATCATATCCGTTAAACGTATTGTTGCGGTCTTTTCCGAAGGTATACCCGGTGGTAGATGCCACAATAGGGATATAGGCGAAGCGGCGGATGTTATCGCCATCGAGGATTTCCCCGTTGCCTACCAGTCCGTAGGAGAAGCGAAACTTTAAGAACTGGATAGTGTTGGTGATGGGTCTGAAAAAGTTTTCACCGGATACTACCCAGCCCAAACCGGCCGAGGGGAAAAATCCATATCGCCTGTTGGGGGAAAATGTTTCAGAGCCATTATAACCAAAGTTCACTTCCGCGAGGTATTTGTCGCTCCAGGAGTAAGTACCCCTTCCTGCCAGGCCGCGCTGCCGGCGTGGAATAGAGCCAATAAAATCATCTTTGAAAGCGTCTATTTTATCGCTCTGGTTATACAGCAGTAATCCGCCTACGCGGTGTTTGCCAAATGTATTGTCGTAGTTAAGGGCGGTTTCAGTATAGAACTGGCGGTTACCGCCGTTGCTCCGGGCGTAAGACAAATAGTTGGTCCCGATACGGGTTTGTTCAAATATAAGTTTACCGTCCGCATCCCTGCCGGTGGCAATCCAGTTATCTACTGTTTTGGTGCGGGCCATTTTATGCAGGTTATAGCTATCGAAAGAAAACATGGTAGTAAACGACAGTCCTTTCACGAGAAAACCGAGATCCTGCCGGAGGCGGATATTTGAAAAGATCTGGTTCCGGAACTCGGTGGCGTAGCCGGTTTGGGTGAGCAGGTCGTAGGGATTGGTTACGTCGCCGGTCCGTTGTCCGCCGATGCGGCCATCCGAATATTTGGGAGGATGCACGATTGGCGGCAGTTTGATGGCGGCATCAAAAATAGCGTCGGTACCTGTGCCGGGATAGTTACCATTGCCGATATAACCCTGCACGCCAAATTCGAGGCGGGTGGTTTTTGTCACCTTCATGTTCAGGTTGGAAGTGAAGTTATACCTGGTAAATTTTATGTCAGAATTATATTTGGCGAGATCATCTCTCTTAAACAATCCTATTTCATCATAATAAGAAACGGACACGTAGTAGCTGGTAACATCTGTGCCACCGCGCATATTCAGGTTGGCGCGTTTATTACTGCCATTCTTTCTGAAAATTTCATCTATCCAGTTCACGTTGGGATACAGCTCCGGATCTTCTCCGGTGGCGGTTTTCCGGATCGCTTCTTCCGAATACTGGGCAGTGCCTCCGCGGGTGGTGGTGGCTTCATTCGCCATTTTCATATACGTTACGCCATCGGCATAATGAGGCAGGCGGGTAAATTGGGTGATGCCTTTGTTGAGGTCGGCGTTGATCTGTGTTTTTTGTGCTTTACCGCCTTTGGTGGTGATCACGATAACGCCATTGGCGCCTCTTACGCCGTATACAGCTGTGGCGGAGGCATCTTTGAGGATATTAAAGCTCTCAATATCTTCGGGGTCAATATTGGAGAAAGGCCGTTCAACGCCGTCTACCAGCACCAGTGGACGGCTGTCTGTAAAAGTGGAGATGCCGCGGATCCATATCTGGGCATCGTCGTAACCCGGTTCGCCGCTGCGTTGTACACCGATGATGCCGGCAAGGCGGCCTGCCAGCAGGGTGCTGAGGTTGCGGACCGGCTGTTTGAGTTCTTCTATTTTAATGCCTGTTTGCGCGCCGATCAAACTTATTTTCCGTTGCTTGCCATAGCCTATTACCACTACTTCATTGAGTCCTCCTTCTTCTGCTTCCATCGTGATTTCCATTTCCAGGCGGTTGCGTACCGGCTGCAGCTGTTTCTTATAACCGATGAAAGAAAACTCCAGGGTGTCCAGTGGTTCTGCGTCGATCGCATAATGGCCGGCAGCGTTGGTGATGATACCTTTGCCCGTGCGGCTGATTTTCACCGTTACTCCCGGCAACGGGTTACCGATACCATCTTTTACATTTCCGGAGATGACGACTGCCGGTTTCCGCGGTAACTCCGTAACCTGCGCGGCGGGTGCATCTTTTTCTGATGCCGCTACAATGAGATACTGTTTATTATTGAGTTTACTACATCGCAGCTGGTGACTGGTCAATATTTTATCGATGGCTGTTATCAGCGGGGCTGCTTCCAGCTTCAGCAGTTGGCGGGGAAAGGTGATCCCTTCTATTTGCTGATCGTTGTAAATAAACAGGATGCCTTTTACCCTGTATATCTCCTCCAGCGCAACTTTTAGTGTTAGCTGCGTATCGCGTGAAACTTTTTCGTTTACCGGCGTATAGGCGTTATGGTTATAACCATTACCGGCAAAGTTTTGCCGTAAGCCGTCGTCCGCGGCAAACACGTTGGTAGTCAGGCATAGCAGTGCCAGTCCCCACGTAAGTGGAAGCAAATTCTTCATAACGGGATTTGATTTATCTGATTTTAATTTTGGTTTTCCTTTTCAGTACACTGTTCCTGCCGGCAGGCTCATTCATTATCGTTCGATCTGTTTATTTTGGTTGAATAATTATTTGTTGTCCATCTTTTATTATCTCTACGTGCATAATAATTGAAATTGCTTTATGGAGACTGGCCTCATCACTAATCGCCATATGTCCGCTCATACTGCGTTGCTGCAATACTTCCGGCTGCCTTACCGTTACCTGGTAGCCATATACCACCTGCAGGATTTCCGCGATTTCGGACATCGTGGTATTATTAAAGTCGAAGTAGCCGGCTTTCATCATCCGGTAGTAGCTGCCATGCACTACCTGTTTGCTGCTTTTTCCATTTTTAAAGAAAACGCCTTCATCGGGTTTCAGCGTCCATTCTTTTTCCGGCAGCACCGCTCTTACCATACCATCGCTCACCGCTGCGGCGGCGGTGGCAGCGCCGCTGTTGGCAATGAAAGAGGTACCCAGTACTATGATGTCCATCTGCTGCATCTTTACGGTGAAAGGATGTTCCGTGTGTTTATTTACTTCAAAAAAAGCGGTTCCTTTCAGCGTCACTTTTCTTTCTTTTTCCCAGCCGGGGGCATAGCTTAGTTCACTGCCTTTCAGTAACCATACCTGGCTGCTGTCTGGCAGCATCACCACTTTGGGAGCGGCGTCCTTATTAAGGATGGTTACCAGGGCGGGACGCGCGGGGAACCAGGTGTATAATATGGCGGCGGCCAGGATCATCAATACGGCTACTGCTGCGGCCACCCGGTACCACGGGTATAATACTTTTGCGGTGGCTGGCGCTGCTGCTAACCGGGCGGATACCTGTTGCCAGCGTTGTTCTGTTTCTGCGGCGGTTACGCCGGGCGCGGCGGCATAGTCCAGGATATCCTTTACCTGGAAATACAGCTGTTTATGTTGTTCGTTTTGATGCAGCCAATCCATCACCTGTTCCTTTTCACGGGCATCTGCGTTCCCTTCAATAAACCTGACAAGGAGATTATAATCAAAATCTTGTTCTTCCATGATAATATAAAGACGGATGAGTAAATCAATTCTACGTACGTGGATAAAAAAAAATTTGACCGGCCGGAGAGGGCGATCAGTATAACGACCAGAGGAGGATTTTCACCTTTTTAATACTGGAGCGGAGTTGTTTCATGGCTTTATAGAGTTGTGTTTCTACGGTGCGGGCAGATATGCCCATGATACCGGATATTTCTTTGGTCCGGAGGCCGTCTTTGTAGCGGAGTTCCAGTATAGCGCGGCATTTGGGAGGCAGTTGCCCGATGGCTTGCTGCACCTCATCGTCGCCCGCGGTGAGGACCAGGCTTTGCCGTCCTTTTTCGGGGTCGTACCAGGCTGCTTCTTCCAGGGAAAGGGCGGTAAGGGCGGCGTCTACATAGCGCCGGTGTACCATTTCATGTCTCAGGTGATCCACACAGCTGTTGTGTACGGAGCGGAAAAGGTATCCGGGGAGGCTTTGCCTGATATCGCCGGCGGCGCCTTTATGCTGCAATTGTATAAACACATCCTGCACAATATCTTCCGCGGCTTCTTTCGTCACAAATTTGCAGGCGTATCCCAGCAGGCGGGGATAATACAGGCGGAACAACTGCCCCAGCGCCTCCCTGTCGCCGCGTTTCAGCGCCTCTTTAATAGTGGCTTCATTTATTTCGTTCGTGTCCACAGGATTGAAGTGCTTTGAAGAAATATATTGGTGGTCTAACTTACGCTTATTTATGCTGAGAATCAACTACCCTTTATAAAACGAATAGTTTTATAAAGGAATAGATAAACTCGATCTGCCTTCTGAGTAATATTAGCTTATTTTTGCAGGGATACTGCACGGAAATGCAGCTTGCTAACATTAGAAAAAAGGAAGGGATGGCAGTTATAATGAAAGAAAAGGGGTACAGCCGTAAACAGGAAATTGTGAACGGGCTGATACATGGGGTAGGCGTTATTTTCGGGGTAAGTGCATTGCCCATGCTGGCGGGTATTGCCGCCACACATGGCAATACGCCGGGCATTGTAGGCGCATGTATTTATACCTTCTGTTTTATATTGTTGTTTACAAACTCCACTATTTACCATTTATCGCAGGAGCTGGCCATAAAAAAACTGTTCCTGATATTTGATCATATCAGTATTTACTTTTTAATAGCCGGCACCTATACGCCTTTCCTGCTGGTGTATATGAATAATGCCTTTGGGATTACGCTGTTGTCGATCCTATGGGGGCTTACACTGATCGGCGTCTTATTTAAAACCTGGTTTACGGGAAAATATGATATTGTATCCACTATCATCTATCTTTTGATGGGCTGGATCATGGTATTTGGCGGCCGCCGGTTTTTTGATAACCTTCCCCTGCCGGTGATCATTATGCTGGCCATTGGCGGCGGATTATACACAATAGGGGTTATTTTCTATATCTGGGATAAATACACTTATATGCATGCCGTATGGCATTTGCTGGTACTGGCAGCGGCTATCTGTCATTATGTGGCGGTATTGATGGCCATGTAAACGTTCCGGGAAATTATCAGCCGCTTAACCCCGGCTGGTAATTTCTCTCTGCCCACATCTTTTTCCGGTAGTCGGTAGGATTGATACCGGTGTATTTCTTGAACGTTCTGTTCAGATGGCTTTCGTCCGTAAAGCCCAGTTCATCCACAATTTCACTCATTCGCATATCGCTGTATTGCAACCGCGTTTCTACCAGCTTCAGCTTATAATTGGTTACATACCGTTGAATGCTCTCTCCGGTTAACTTCTTCACATATTCACTGATATAATTCGGGGAGATATTAAACCGCGCGGCCAGTTTTTCGGCACGCAGGTTTTCCGGGTAATAAATATTCTGATGGATATAACCGATGATATCGTTGGATACCTCACTGTTTACCGCCGTTTTTTCCGGTGTGAGCAGCGATACATTACGTGCCACGATGGTGATAATGGTATTTACCAGCTGCTGCACCACCTCGTTGCGCAGGGATTGTTCGCGCGGATACTCCAGCATCAGTGCATTTATCAGCGCATTTACAATCGGTCTGTCTGCTGAATTATATAAAATACAGCCGGGGAAATGATGATTATTATGGAAGATAAACTCCAGTTTCTTTGCCCAGTCGCCCAGGTTACTATGAGTACTGCCCGTACGCTGCGCTTCCAGGTAGATACCGTTAAAACGGATAAACAGGAAGCCGGTCCGGCTTTTTATGCGGGTATACTGTACGTCCTGCGGCATAAGCAGGAACAGGTTTTCCGGCTCATATTGAAAAGCGTGCTGGTTGTTGTGGAAGGTGCCCGTCCCCTTCACAATATATACCAGCTCAAAGAAATTGTTACGGTGTTGTCCCATCGGGCATACCTCTTCCTCTATATATGCAATGTCAAACGGCTTAAAAAGATTCAATACTTCCATAACCTATAATTGTACAAAATGTACCCTGATTCGTACAAGGGTATACCTGCAAATTTATTGGAATTTTGACTCATCAAATCACAAAAAACAAAACAAGCATATGAAAGCAATCGTATTAAAGCAGGTAGGCGGTACAGAAAACCTGGAACTCAGGGATATCCCGGTTCCCGCTATTAAGGATAATGAAGTACTGGTACGCAACCATGCCGCAGGCATTAACCCGGTAGATGCCTTTGTAAGGGCCAGTGAAGGCGCACTCAACATGTTCCTGCAACCACAGGAAGGCGAGGATATTATCATTGGATGGGATATTGCGGGAGAAGTAACCGCCACAGGTAAAAATGTAAAACAGTTTAAACCAGGAGACGCTGTATTTGGCATGGTGAACTTTACCGGTCATGGTAAAGCCTATGCAGAATATGTAGCCGCCCCTGAAAGCCAACTGGCACTGAAGCCCGCCAACACTTCCTACGAAGCCGCAGCCGCCGCTTCCCTGGCTGCCCTCACTGCATGGCAGGCACTGGTAACCTATGGCAAAATAAAAAAGGGCGATAAAGTGCTGATCCATGCAGCTGCAGGCGGTGTTGGACATTATGCCGTACAAATTGCCAAACACTTTGGCGCCTATGTGATAGGCACGTCTTCCGCCGAAAAAAGAGAGGCAGTACTCCGTTTTGGTGCAGATGAACACATCGATTATAATAGCCAGAAATTTGAAGAAGTAGTGACCGATGCAGATATCGTACTCGATTCACTCGGCGCCCCTGATCATATCGACCGCTCCCTCGCAGCCGTAAAAGATGGTGGCCGCCTGATCAGTCTACTCGTATTTTTCAGTGATGAGCAAAAACAAAAAGCTGCTGCTAAAAACGTGTATACACACCGGATATCCGTAGTTTCCAACGGCGATGATATGAAGTCCATTGCCGCATTGCTGGAACAGGGAGATCTGCACTCTGAAATAGCACATGTGTATGCTTTGGAGGAAACAGGCAAAGCGCATGAGCAGGTAGCTACCGGGAAGACGCTGGGAAAGGTGGTGGTGAAGATATAGCAACCTTCGTTTTGACTACAACAATAGCAGATCCGGCTACAGCTGTTTTCTTGATGCTACGGAACTTCGTAGCATCAAAAAAACAGCAACATGAAAATCATCGTTACAGGTTCCTTAGGGAATATCAGTCAGCCGCTGACAAAGGAGTTAGTACAGCAAGGTCACGCCGTAGTGGTGATCAGCAGCAAACCGGAAAAGCAGAAAGACATTGAAGCATTGGGCGCCACCGCCGCCATCGGCACACTGGAAGATGCGGATTTCCTATCGGCTACATTTACCGGTGCAAACGCCGTGTATTGCATGATACCTCCTGATCTCTCCGAACCCAACCAGGTTGCGTACTATCGCAGAATTGCCGGCAACTACATAAAGGCGATTCAACAGTCGGGTGTAAAACGGGTGATCCATCTCAGTAGTTATGGCGCCCACCTGGATAAAGGTACCGGCCTGATTCTCGGCGCCCACCACGTAGAAGTGATGCTGAATGAATTGCCAGGTATAGCCGTTACGCATATGCGCCCCGCTTATTTCTACTATAATTTATTTAGCTTTATAGAAATGATAAAACACACGGGCGTGATAACGGCAAATTATGGTGGAGAAGATAGGATTGTACTGGTATCGCCAATTGATATTGCAGCGGCCATTGCCGGTGAAATAGTAACGCCCGCGGCTCCCGGCAGCAATGTGCATTATGTGGCCAGCGACGAACGCACTGCCAGTGAAATTGCCGGTGTTCTGGGCGCCGCTATCGGAAAACCGGATTTAAAGTGGACGGTTATCACTAATGAGCAAATGCAAAGCAGTATGGAAGCACATGGAGTGCCTGCATCCCTCGCAACCAGCTTCGTGGAGATGTTTGCAAGCATTCACAGCGGCGCGTTAACCGCCGACTATTACCTGAATAAACCGGCTATGGGAAAAGTAAAGCTGGAGGATTTTGCAAAAGAATTTGCTGCTGCTTTTAAAAAATAATTATGGCAGGTGTACAACCATATAAAATTAAAACGATCAACGAATTTCACCAGCTCCGGAATTTGTCCAGGCCGCTGCATCCGTTAATCAGTGTAATCAATTTTGAAACGATTAAACGCATCGGCGAGGGTGAACCGAAAAGCCTGATACAGGATTTTTATTCCATTGCCCTGAAAAGGGCCGTTAATACCAGGGTGAAATACGGCCAGCAGGAATACGACTTCGACGGAGGAATCCTTTTCTTTATTGCACCCGGCCAGGTGTATTCCATTGAAACGCAGGAAGATTTTCAACATTCGGGATGGATTGTACTGATTCATCCCGATTTTCTCTGGAATACACCGTTGGCAAAGAAAATAAAGCAATACGAATATTTTGGCTATTCAGTGAATGAAGCCCTGCATATGTCAGAAAAAGAAGAGGAGATCATTACAGGCATTGTGCAGAACATGGAGCAGGAATATCATACCAGCATTGATAAATTCAGTCAGGATGTAATGATAGCCCAACTGGAACTATTATTAACCTATGCAGAAAGGTTCTATCATCGCCAGTTTATCACAAGAAAAATAGCCAACCATACTATCCTTGATCGAATGGAAAGCGTACTCACCGCGTGGTTCAACAGCGATTCCCTCGCAACCAAAGGGTTACCCACCGTTCAATACATCGCCGACACACTCCATGTATCACCCGGCTATTTAAGCGCATTGCTTAAAGTACTGACGGGACAAAGCACCCAGCAACACATCCACGACAAATTAATGGAAAAGGCAAAAGAGAAATTGTCCACCACCGGTTTGTCTGTAAGTGAAATTGCTTACGAGCTGGGGTTTGAACACCCGCAGTCGTTCAGCAAACTGTTTAAGAGTAAAATGAAGGTAACGCCGCTGGAGTACAGGCAGTCGTTTAATTGAAAAAATTAATCATTCCCTGTCACCAGGATAAATCATAAACCAAATATCTGCTGGTTCCACCATATAAGATTGCGCCCCTTCCTGAACAAGTATATCCAGCGCGGTGATCAGCGTCCAGTAGCGCGTACCACGCTCAAATTGTAAATGAATACCATTCAGGGTATCGTGTTCCTGTTGCATCCTATGGATTACCAACCGTGAATACTCTAATGAAAGACTATCCGCCTTGTTGTTCCCGGTGAGCCGTATCAACTGGTAATTGCGCTTAGCAGGATAAGGACCGCGAAGTACTTCCGGATACCGCTTTACCCGTTCAGGGTCAAACATGATAAATGTAACCAATCGGTTACGGACAGGGCGTGGTTGTCGCACAAAAGCCCAGAGCAATAAAAATAACAAGCAAACAGCAAGTATGTTGATAATAACGTATAACCGTTGGTGTTTTAAGTTCCTCATCTTACTAAAAAATATTTATTAAGATGAGGAACCTCATTATTTCCATATGCCTCACTACCAAAACCTCACATAAATAACTGACAGCAACAATAATATCGTTACAATTAAAATCACAGAAGAAGGCTTCAGCTTAAACATCTCATAATCCAGCTCAAAAGCTTTGGCACTCACCTTTGGCCCCGCCAGGCTGATAGCCACCATTACCAGCACCGTAGTAAGGAAAGACCATCCCAGGCTGATAAAGAAAGGAATTTCGTATTCGCCCTTTGCATTGTGGAAAGCGGAATACAATACCGTTTCAGGACCAAATATTTTCACGGCAATCTGGTTAAAGAACAGCGAAGCAGCAAAACCAGTGATAATCCCCGCTATGGCGGCAGCGCCACTGGTTCTTTTCCAGAACATGCCGAGGATAAAAGTGGCAAATACACCGGGACTGATAAAGCTGGAATACTTTTGTACAAAAGTATAACCGCCGGCGCCGCCAATATCCAGCACATCGTTCCAGGTGAATAACACGCCGATGACGATAGCGGCTATAATAGTGAGCCTGCCTGTCCATACCAGCTGCTTTTCATCTGCTTTGGTATTGATATATTTCTTGTAAACATCTAAAGTAAAAATCGTGGAAATACTGTTGGACTTACCAGCCAGCGAAGCTACTATAGCTGCCGTAAGCGCCGCAATGGCAAGCCCCTTCAAACCGGCCGGCAGCAGGGTTAAAATGGCCGCATAGGCGCCGTCTTTTTGTCCTCCTTCCAGCTGTGGGAGGTGCCCGTGCTGGTACAACACATACGCCACAATACCCGGCAGCATTACAATTACCGGCATGAGTATTTTGAGTAAGCCGGCGAATAAGATACCCGTGCGGGCGGTTTGCAGATCTGCGCCCAGTGCGCGCTGCGTGATATACTGGTTACAGCCCCAGTAGTTAAGATTACTGATCCACTGTCCAGCGATGTACATACCAAAGCCCGGCAGGATGAGGTATTTATTCACATAGTCCTGCGGTGCGCCCACAGCGGGCTTCTTCAGCATCATATGAAAATGGTCGGGTGCTTCCTGTATCAGGATATTAAAGCCGGCCAGCACATCTTTTCCCATACCAAACTTTTCGCTTACTACAGTTAATGCCATCCAGGTAGTGGCCAGTCCGCCGATGATCAGTACGCCCACCTGTATTACATCTGTGTAACCAATTACTTTCATGCCACCCAGGGTAATCACTACGGAGAAGATGGCCAACGCCACCATCACTTCATGAAAATAGGCGCCCCCAAGTAGTCCGTTGATAGCGAGAGCGCCCAGATACAAAATAGAAGTGAGGTTAACAAATACATATAAAAACAACCAGAATACAGACATAATCAACGCTACGGTTTCATTGTAGCGCGTTTTCAGGAATTGTGGCATGGTGTAGATCTTATTTTTGATATACACCGGCATCAGGAATACCGCCACAATGATCAACGCAGCTGCACCCACCCATTCATACACGGATACCGCGATGCCCACAAAAAAGCCATCGCCGCTCATCCCGATAAACTGTTCCGCCGAAATGTTGGAAGCAATGATGGAAGCACCAATGGCCCACCAGGTAAGAGATCCTTCTGCAAGGAAAAAATTCTTTGAAGCGCTTACAGCTCCTTTCTTCTTTCTTTTATAAATCCAATATCCGTAGGTAGCAACAATCACAAAATACAACGCAAATACCAGGTAGTCTTTGAACACAAGTTGATTACTCATAAGTGGAGCGGTTGATCAGCAGTTTTTTTAACGTGGGTAATACCTGGATATAATATAACACTTTCCGGCATGTAAAAAAAAGGATCACCGGAGAGACGTCAGCAAGCCGCATCTCCACCGGTAATCCATAATATCACTGTTCAAAACTTCAAGGTGGATGGTAGATATTTTGCTACCAGGTCTTCGTAATATGGTCTTAATACTTTCCAATCAGGTGGGGTGGGACTCTTCGAGTACAGGTCGTACGGATTAAACAGATCCACCCATTTAAACATTTCCACATCATGCGCATTCATCAGGTGACCGTAAGCATGTTCCCTGTGCTGCGGATAAAAGGAGTGATAGCGCAGCATGTACAGGGCCGGTTCCGGCAAATGATTTTTCATGATCTGGTAAATATATTCGTCGTGTCCCCAGCTCAGGTGTACATTTTCCAAACCGCAGTTAGGTTCATATACGCCATACTTTGTGTTGTAATCCGGGTTGTTGATGTCCGGGTTATTTTTGAAGAATTCCGGGAAAACAATTTTATCGGAGAAGGCGCAGCCAACAGGAAACGTATCCCCTACCACTGCCCACTGCGGTTCGCCGAACAGGCATAATACTTTGCCCATATCGTGAAACAGGCCGGTGAGTACCATCCAGTCAGGATGGCCGTCAGCACGGATAGCTTCAGATGTTTGCAGCAGGTGCTGGAACTGGTCCAGGTCTGTATCCGGATCAGAATCATCTACCAGCTGGTTGAGAAAATCGAAGGCATCCCATACCGACATTTCTCTTTTATTGAAAGAAAGAAATTCTTTCTCTTTTTCTTTTACAAATGCATAAGACTGGTAAGTATGATTTAACCGGTAAAACTCCCGCACGGTGTCACGTGGGGGCGCTTCATAATTCCGGAATTCAGCAGTGCTTTTTTCCTTGTTGATATTGGCGGGATCAGGATATCGCTCCAGTAAATCATCTTCCCATTGATCAAGTGAAGTAAGTGGTGCAGGATTTGGCTGCCCGTTAACGCTATCCATAATATCAGATTTTAAAAGTTCGTGGAAATGCAGAAAAATATCCTCCTCTAAATATGCGATCTTTTTAAAAATCTTCCGCATAATAGAATAACTTTATTTACTTAACCGATTAAGTAACACGGCCGTTATATGGAAAACGTCACCATCAGAATGCTTGCGAAAAGGTTGCAGTTATCTACTGCCACCATTTCAAAAGCGCTGAGCAACAGTCATGAAATAAGCGAAGAAACAAAGCAGCGGGTGCTGGCGCTCGCCGCAGAGCTGAATTATGTACCCAATCCATATGCCAGCAGCCTGCGGAAAAAGTCCAGTCATACCATTGCAGTGGTCATCCCCGAAGTGGCCGACAGCTTTTTTGCAGAAGCCATCAACGGTATTGAATCTGTTGCACAGGAGAAAGGCTACCATGTGCTTATTTATCTTACCCATGAAAGTTTTGCGAAAGAAGAGGCTATTTTGAAAGATTTCCAGAGCGGACGGGTAGATGGCGTACTTATTTCTGTTACTACAGAAACATCGGCAGCAGCACACGGACTGACACAGCTGGTGAAAGAAATACCCGTAGTGTTTTTCGACAGGGTTTGTGAAGAAGTAACAGCCGCCAGAATCACCACAGACGACGCTAACGCCGCTTATAACGCCACTACACACCTGATTGCCGGCGGATGCCGTAATATCGGCCTGTTATCAGCATCGAGACAGCTTTCTATCAGCAACCGGCGGGCAGAAGGATTCCGGCAGGCACTGGCCGATCATCAGCTTCCGCTTACTCCTGCCAGCATTCTTTATTGCTCCAATGATCCCGCAGCTACCCAGCAACTGCTGCAAACAGCCTTACAGCAAAACCATTACGACGGCCTCATTGCCACCACGGAAAAACTGGCCACAGCTGTTTACCTCGCCTGTGAAGAGCTATCCCTCGCTATCCCCGGCGATGTACAGGTGATCGGCTTCTCCAACCTGAGCACTGCACGGTTCCTGCAGCCATCGCTGACCACCGTTTCGCAACCCGCCTTCGACATGGGACACGCCGCCGCCACCGTGTTATTCAAAGCGCTCAAAAGCAGCAGCTTCCCGCTGCAGGAGCAGCAACAGGTGATTCCTTCTTCACTGATTATAAGAAATTCTACAAAGTCAGGGCTATAAACAACTATCCCGCAGCATTTTCATGTACGTAGTGCCCTTTTCGCGTGCAAAGCTGATATTGCGTTCGGGGATGTTTTCAGGGTGGGGATATTGCTGCAACGCTTTCTCTATTTCCGCTTCCCGTAAAAGATGCAGCATCGGGTAAACGGACCTGTTGGTATAATTGGCCGCATCCTCCAGATCAGCGCCGGCAAACTGGTACAGCGGATGAAAACTCGCCAGCTGGTAAATACCGGTGTACTTCTTTTTATAGATCATTTTTTCCACCACCGACACCAGGTCGAGATAATCACGGAACACCGGGAAGCCTGCGGGAAAAATCAGCAACGTAGTAGACACCGCCGGTTCACTGTCCAGCAGCAAACATTCCTGTAACAGCTCATCACTGGCCACCTGCAGCGATACAGCGCCGCTCACCTGGTACCGGATGCTGTTCTTCTTTACCTCCCTGTTTGCAAAGGGACAGAAGTTACAACCGATCACAAGTTCCCTGACCCAGTTCTGAGTTTGTGTTATTACCGCTGCTGCCTGTTCCGGATCATATACCATAGCAGTGAAGGTACGGATAACTATCTTCTGGTGATCACGGTACTCCTGAAGTGATCGCCTACTTTGTCGTGGCTGATATCATATTGCGCAGCAGGCAGGTAAGATTCAATCATAGGTAAAGCCGGCGCATAATGGTAACTGCCGCCGGTTTGCAGCGATGCCAGTATCTCCATATACTTTTTGGCATAGCTCATATAAGCGCTGTTGCTGCGCCCGTGATGATGCAGAAAATGATTGGAGAAAGACAGATTGGAGATGATAGTGCCCCAGCTGTTGGGCTCCAGGCGGTATTCCAGCCAGTCGGCAGACCCGAGATAACTTTCCGGCTGTTCAATAAACCGGTCTATTCCATATGCTTTGATGCCCTGTTTACGCAGGTATCGCACCAGGTAAGCATGTTGACCGCAACCGATATCCAGCACAGGACCTTTGATGGTAGCCAGGTTTAGCCGCAGCACGGATAATTGCATGGCGGGTGTATATTCTGCACACACCACCCTTTTTACATGAGGCTCCTGGTCGCCGTTCAGTTCTTTTACAAATGGATTCGTGTGCAGCAACCACTTTGTTAAGCGTTGCCCATGCAGTTGTTCCAGGTCATCAAAATTGGTTTGTTTTCTTTTGAGGCGGGTAACAATATCCTCCATTAACGTAACATATACTGCCTTTAGCGACTCGCCGGCAATACCGGAAACATTCATATACTGGTTGGCAGCGCAAAAAGTAAGCTGGGCCTGGGTAGTGAGGTAATTAACCAAACCTGCTGTCAACCCATCCGCGTTCAATTGTAAAATTTCACGCGGATAGGTGGCCAGCAGGAACCTGGTATAAGGCGTCCACGCCAGTGCGGCGCTTTTCCCGCCATAAAAAAGATTCAGTTCTTTATGTTGATCATGTTGTGACGAAATACTTTTTATTATCTCCGGTAAAACATACATACCTCAAAGGTACGCTGCTTTTAGGGGATCACGGGTAAGTAATCCGTACAAACCTGTTGGCGTCGCGGTAATCGAACTTCGTAAAGGTGCCTACTACCAGCAGTGACTTCTCTCCCACCTGCGGCAGGATCTGTGTAATACCGCCACTGTTGGCGTTCTGGTCCAGCGTTACACCGCCAATAGTGTTATACGAAGGATGAATAGCGCCTTTGTCGGTGAGCACAATCATGTTGTTGCGAACCAGTCCGCTGAACTCTGTAAAGATACCACTCACAATTACCTCTCCTCCGGGCATTACATGCGCATTGAACAGGTAACCATTGGAGCCTGCACCTACATTAAACGTGGGATCTACCACCCCGTTTTCGTTGATACGGGCTACGTTAGCGAGTTTAAGTCCGCCGAAAGTATTGAACCGGCCTACAATAATCAGCTTTCCATCTGCCTGGCGGGTCATATTCAGGATATTCTGATCGGGACCTGCACCTGCCGAAAAGGAAGGATCAATAGAACCATCTGCATTCAACCTGGCAATACGGTTCACCGCTTGTCCGTTGTATTTGGTGAAAGTACCTGCAATCAGCAGTTTTCCATCGGGCAGGAGGATAGAACGGTTGATATAACCATTGGGGCCCTCTTTACCCATGTGTTTCGCCAGGTCGTAGTTGTAGGTACTATCCAGGCTTCCGTCGGGCATTAACCGAACCAGTCCGTTAATCTGTACGGAATCAAGATGTACGGAATCCTGACCGGCAGCGCCGGTGAGGTTGTAGTTGGGTTGTACATAAAAACGGAAGAAGCCTGTGAGCAGGATCCTGCCATCTGCCTGCACATGCATATTGGCTACCTGCCCGGAAATGCCGCCCTTCAGGGAAGACACAGTGATTTCCTTCCCGGTAGGACTGAATATTTTATCCGCAGCCAGGGAGCCGTTGTTATTCAGCAGTGCAATACTGTTTACAAAGTTTACGCCTTCATAGTTATTAAAGGCGCCTGCTACCAGGTATCTCCGGTCGGCGCCGGGCAGTGCAGCGGCAGTAGCCACAAAAGTATTGGTGCCGTTTTTCTTGTCCGGGCCAAAACTGCCATCTACTTTCCCATCATGGTTAATCCTGGCCACGCGGTTCAGCTTTCCTTCTTTACCGGAGTTATCGAAGTCAGTAAAATCACCGACCACTAAATACTTCCCGTCTTCCACAGGTATAATATCCGAGATACCTCCGTTAGCGGCTACTTTACTGGGGAAAAGGGTATCCATCTCGAAAACACCGGTTACGCGGAAGAAAGGACCAAAGAAATACTGCTGGTCTACCTGTGCTGCCACGTTACCAGTGGCTGCCTGCGCAGGCACTTTTACGCGCGCGGTGGTATCTGTAAGCGCCAGGATAGGCGCGCTCACGCCGTTAAAAAGGATGGCCAGCTTATCCTTGTTTGCCAGGAAGCCTTTTCCACTGATCAGCACTTCCTCTCCTACACGTGCACGAGCCGGGCTGATACCATCTTTATTGATATAGATCGCCGGCTTCACCTGCTCTTTATAAGGATCGTCCCCTTTGGAGCTGATCTTATCTTTGGTACAGGCGCCCAACACTGCCAGCAGCGCTATTAAATACGTATATTTTTTCATACTGAATGCGTTAATGAGTTATTGATTCTGCAGTTCCTGTTCCGCTATTCTGACAAATTCTCCCGGCCGGAAACCGAAGTTGTGCCGGAAATTCAGCACATGCAATACACCGTTTGTTGGCTGAATATCGGAGGTCATCACCTGTACTTTCTGATTATTGGCAAAAGTCACCGGATCATAGGTGATGTCTGTGAGCAGCAGTACACGCGCACCTACCGCTTCCACGCCGTTATAGTTCTGGTAAATTAACCCGATGTTGAGGATATAGCCGCTGTTCATCACGTAGTTAATTCCCGGGTAAGCATATACATTCACCGGGTCGATACGCGCAAATTTATTGGCGGTATACTTGCCTTTGAGCATGTACATACCCAGGAATTTCTTCCATACTTTAGGGGGAATATCAGCCAGTTTCACGCTGTCTTCCACCATCCGGTAACGGTATTCGTTCAGATCGTCGATCGCATCCACAATGCTCTGATCTGTTGGGGTAAAGAAAGTAACGGAATCGTTCTGCAACATTTCTTTCAGCCCGGCTTTTTCTACTACATACGCCACGGTATCAAAAAGGTCCGGGTTCTGTACCAGGTATTCGTAAATGGTTCCTTTATAGTGCGGATCTGCAATACCGCTGTCGATATAATAATCTTTTTTACAGGAAGATAACAACAGACCTGTTATCAGCAGAATGCCGGCTATGGGCAATAGCTTTCGCATAGTGAATATTTTTTACAGTTATTGTATCCAGTATTGATTTCTGGTGACCAGCGGATTGTTGTTTACTGCGGATGTGGCTATTGGCCAGGTCCATGCACCTTTCTCCATCAGGTCTGGTGTAAGTGGATTTTCCGTCAGGGTTCTGTCGCCAATCCTGCCGGTGCGGATGAGGTCATACCACAGGTGTCCTTCTCCCATCAGTTCCTTTTCCCTTTCATAGAAAATAGCCGTTTTCAGCGGCTCACCGCCACCGCCGGCGTACAGTTTTGCGCCTGCCCTGTCACGTACCAGGTTGAGCATCGCTATGGCTTCTGCGTTTCTGTTACCCAGGTTGGCCAGTGCTTCTGCTCTCAGCAGGATTACATCTGCATAGCGGAACAGGATGAAGTTGGCATCGTAGTCCCTCGTAATAGGATTGGTGATCGCAGAGAATTTCAGGAACATAGGTTTCTTCTCTCCTTTGGAGGCATAAGGGTCATCAAACCACAGCTCCAGCCTTCTGTCGGATTCACCGCGGGGATATACCCTGTCCAGGTGCCTTACCATCGGGGTAATTTCGCTGTTACCGTTCAGTCCATCCCGGATAATAGGATCATGCAAGGTCCACTGGCAAATGAGGAAGTGGAAAGCGCCGCCGTAGTTGGCATCCAGCGACAGTTCAAAAATACCTTCTTCAGAGCGGCCTTTGAAAATGGTCTGGAAGGTTTCTTTGGTGTAAGGCAGCAGTTTGTATTCGTGCAGATCCATCAGTTCTTTGATCAGATCGGCGGTTTGTGTCCAGTATTTTTGTTGATTGGCGGGATCAAAACCGGCGCTCCACATGTTGATATGTGCCATCAGCGCCAGTGCAGCGCCTTTGGTGCCACGCACAGCCCTGTTGGTAGGGTCATCGTAGGAAATTACCATATCCTCTTTGCATGCTTCGAGATCTTTGAGACAGAAGTCCAGCACGGTCAGCATTTTTTCACGCGGCCTCAGCGTGATATCATACGGGTCTGTTTGCAGGGGCACATCTCCGTACAGGCGTGTCATATAGAAGTAGATGAAGGCGCGTATAAAGCGGGCCTCTGCTACCAGGGCTTTCTTCTCTTTTGAGCTGAAGGCAGGATCTTCAATACCGGGTATTCTGTCGATACAAAGATTGGCGGTAGCAATGGCCTGGTAAAACAATCCCCAGTCCGGGATATCTTCAATACCATCGCCACCGGCCTGCAGCAGGCGGTTGGCGGCCAGGTTGCGGAACCCGTTCTTATCAAACCAGTTCCAGTTACCGGGCCGGAAATCGCCTACATTATATACAACGCCGTTGGTAAATTTCTGCAGCAATTTTGCATAGGCGCCATTGATAGCCTTTTGTGCATCGCCTCTTGTTTTCCAGAAATCCTTCCCGGAAAGCGTATCCAGTGGCTTTACTTCCAGGAACTTCTTACAGGAACCCACTCCCAGCAAAAGGCAGAAAAGTATTCCTATTTTAAACCAATGTTTCATCTGAAAATAATTTAAGTGTCATTAAAATTGAGCGCCTATACCGAATGTCAAACTGGTGGCATTCGGATATCCGTTGATATCGTCCCTGCCGAGTGAAGTCACGGTTTCTGGATTAGGCCCTGTATACTTTGAGAAGATGCCCACATTGTATGCGGTGAGATAAGCACGCAATACACGCAGTTTTAACTTCTTCATAAAATCAAAATCACGGAACTGATAAGCCAGTGTGATCTGGTTAATTTTGAAGTAGGAGCCATCTTCCATGTACAGGCTCTGATCCAGCCTGTTAGGCGCTACCTGTGCATCGTGATCAAAAGACCCCACGATGGCAGGATGCGATGCTTTATCGCCGGGATTTTTCCAGTAGTCGATTTTACTGATATCATACAGGTTGATAGGGCCGGCGGCGGTACCGTCTTTACTCAACAGTTGGGGATACTGCAGGCGGTAAATCCTTGCAGCAATAGCGTTATTCAGGATGCTGCGATCCGCCAGGAAAGTACAGTTGATATTGAGCGACAGGTTCCGGTAGCTCAATGTATTATTCAAACCACCGGTGAACATTGGTTCCGGGTTACCCATAATCATATAGTCGGCGCCATCCAATGCGTAGTCGCCGTTCAGATCTCTCCAGATAGGGTCTCCTGCCTGGAAATACTGGGTACCGGGGCCTTTAAATGCTTTGTAACGTACGCCCCTGATAGGATCTACCGGTACATCGGAAGTATTGCTGTATACGCCGTCTGTCTGGTACATATAGTTGCTCTGTGGATTTCTGCCCACCTTCAAAGCAATGCTCTGGTAAGTGTTTTGATCCACTGCTATAAAGAGCTGTGAGCCGCCGGGTAATTCCGTGAGCACGCCTTTGTTGTAGGCGCCGTTTATTGAAAAGATCCACTGGAATCCTTTAGGATCACGGTTCATAATAGGGCGCGTGGTGATAGACAACTCATGACCATAGTTCACAATAGCGCCACCATTCACCTGCATCTTGCCATACCCGGTAGAATTGGGCAACGGGATATCCCGCACCAGGTTGTAGTTGTTTTTATAATAAGTATCATAGATCACTTCCACGCGGCCTTTAAACAAGCCCAGGTCTACCCCGAAGTTGAACTGCGAAGACTTCTCCGGTTCCATGTAGGGGTTAGCCAGTATATTGTAATTAGGATTGATGGAAACGGCGTTGTTGTAGTTTTTCACACTTTCATAAGCGCCCAGTGAATTGAGGATAGTAGCGGTAGGGCGACTGTTAACCCCATACGTTACACGCACCGATCCGTAATCCAGCCAGTTCCAGCGCCGCATCAGGTTTTCTTTATTAAAGTTCCAGCGTACACCTACAGATGGATTTTTCGTATAGGGATTATTGATACCCGCAGAAGAGTTTCCATCTAACCGGTAAGCGAGGTCTAATACATATTTGGTGCGGTAGTTATAAGAGAAGAACCCCGCCCACGACGCGGCATGATACACATAAGATACCGGCGTACCATTTACGTTTATTTCGTTCGCATTATTCCAGGGGTTACCGGGATAAAACCTCGGGGAATAACCACGGGGGCCCCAGTAATAATCGTTCGGACCATTGCGTATGTCTTTCACATGCTGGTCATCTGATTTGATGTTTATTTCACTGAATACGCTGGCATATATGTTATGGCTTTTCTCCAGGTCGGATGGTCTGCTGCTGTAGCTGTAGTTCACGCCATTCCTGGTGTTCAGCTCATCGTGGCGGCCTACGAAACCATACAAACCGGTTTGGTTGTTATTGGAAAACGATTGGTTAAACCGGTCCCTGGTATCTGTATAGTAATCGTAAGAAGTAGTGGAGTTGATACGCAGTCCGTTGATAATTTCATAGTCTACATCCACGAAGCCACGGATATTGAGGGTGTTATTATCGTCTATATTATTTTCATATCCGCTCAGCTGGGGGTTACCTACAAAGGTAGAAGGGCCGGGCATCAGGGAGGAGGTAAAGGAGTTTCCTGCACCATTATTGGTTAATCCGCCACCATTACCGCGCTGCTTCTGACCCAGTGCGCTGAACAACTGTGCGCCGATACGCAGCTTCTTGCTTGGCTGCATATTCAATTGCATGTTCAGGCTGTATTTATTAAAGCCGGTATTCTTTAATACGCCCTGGTTCATCTGGTAGGCAAAGTTTGCCTTGTAGTTCATCTTCAGGTTACCACCGCTGATCTGGACGTTGTTATTGGTATTTAAAGTGGTCTGGTAAAATAATCCCTGCCAGTCGGTAGAATTATTATAAAACGCATTGAGGCTATCTGTCAGGAACTGGGAATCGGGATCTCCCAGTATGCTGCGCGCCGCCTGTGCATCTCTCGCATTTTTCATGATGGAGTTAATACGATACCTCCGCTCTGCATTACCACCGATAGTAGGCCGAAGGTTTGGCGGCAGGTTCACAAACAAACTGCTGTTGATGTCAATGATTGGAGTAGGTGAGTTACCACGTTTGGTGGTGACCACAATTACGCCGTTGGCGCCGCGGGAACCATACAAAGCAGTAGCCTGCGCATCTTTCATTACTACGATGGATTCTACGTCTTCCGGTGGAATCAATGCCAGCGGGCCGGTGGCGGCACCGGGTTGTAACATCGACTGGGAAATGCCGCCGTCGAAATCTACCGGTACGTTATCAATTACCAGCAATGGGTTATTACTGGTGAGATAGGCGTTATCACCACTACCGCTTACATCGAGCTGGGAAACCCCTCTCACGGACATGGTACCACGAAAACCCGGCGCACCGGAATTATTCTGGATATTAAGACCTGCGATTTTACCCTGCAGCAATTCCTGGATATTGGATACCGGTACATCCTGCAGCGCCTTTCCATCGATCACGCCGGCAGATCCGGAGGATGTTTCTTTGGTACGCTTCTGATAACCGATGATCACCGTTTCTTTCAGCGATTTATTTTCCGGGCTCAGGGTAATATTGAGCGTGGTTACCTTCCCTGTTTTAACCGTTTCCAGGCGGTAGCCGATGTAGCGGAACTGGATGGTTTTATCTGGCTCTACGGAAATGGTGAAACGCCCGGTGGGATCCGTAACACCAAGACCTTTATTATTTTTTATATCGATGATGGTTACGCCCGGAATACCCTCTTTCGAAGCGGCATCCGTCACCCGGCCTTTGATGGTAACAGCCTGTTGGGCATATACCGTGCTGCCGGCTCCTGCAAGTAACAGGAATAGAACAACCAGCGTATGTATGTACCGTTTTTTCATGGCACTAATATTTTAATGTTTCAGAATACAGTTACCAGGTTAATCGTTGGTAAACTTGGGATTTACTTTAAACTTGAAGATCACGTCCCAGCTGCCGGGTTCAAATACGGCAAAGCCATAACCGATACCTGCCTGCCGGCGGATACCATAGGAAACCCGTTCATAGGTGAACATGATGCTGGCTTTTTCATTAATGCCTACATCAGCCAGTACCGGGTACGGACTGGTTACATCCCAGGTAACGGTGGCACTGTCTGATGAAAACTTCCGGTTAAAGCCAAAATTCACATTCAGGCCGGCGGTATTGCTGTAATATCTCAGGCTATCCCATTTGGTAACATTAAACTTCGACATTTTAATAGGTAAGGAATCCTGATCATAAAACTTAAATGTGAGCGTATTCTTAGTAGTACCTGTTTTAACGAAATACACATTTACCTGTTCGCTTTTAATCTCGTTGTTCTGCATATCCTGCACGCCTATTACGGTAGGATGGTTGTAAATAAGGTTATTGGAATTAGACTCTTTCTTTTGCAGTCCGGTGATATCATCAAACTCGTATGGCTCATACGGGCGTGGGCGGCGGAGGTCCAGCTTTCTTTTCTGGAAAGTTTTCTGTCCGCCTTTGTTCTTCACCAGGATATCAAAAGTGTAGATGCCTTGTTTTATTTTGGAGGTATCTGTAGCCCAGAACACAAGATCGCCTGAAGTGGAGCGAATATCGAGGATAGGCCGTTTCACCTGGATGCGTTTGGCTTCAATTTCCGCTACGGATTTTTCTGTGCCGCTGTAGTATTCTTTCCATTGCCAGGTATTCACTTCTTCCAGTAGCTCCGGCGCAGGCATACCATCCGGCCGGGCAATGTTCTTCATTTCAAAAGTGAGTGGCTGTGTTGAATTATCTGCGTTGAATTTTCCGTAGAACACATTGGTACGTCCAAAATTAGCCTGGTACGTATCCCCGTCGAAGTTGGCGTTGTTGCTGAAGTGTTCTTTCTCATCCGGCAACAGCTGCTTGTAACAGCCTGTTGCCATCATTGCCAGTGTGCCGGCTATTAATAAAGTATATACTTGCCTTTTCATTTTTATGGATTTATTTTGGTGAAGATGAGACGGTGCAGGTTAAGATTTGCTTTCTTAATCATCACTTTCATCAGGTGTTTTCCTGCGGGCAGATCTGCCGTACCAAAGGCTCCCTGCCAGTTTTGCCAGCCGCCGGTGCCCTGTATCGGGATATCTTCACATACCCTTACTTCATCTATCAGCAGATAAATAAGACCACCGCCATTACCGGCAATCCTCAGTTCCACTTTATATTTTCCGGCTTCTTTGATATCAACGGTGTATCGTACCCAGTCGCCATCGCTGGTCCAGCCGATGTTGTAGTTGCCACCAGGACTTGTGGAGCCATCCCCCTGCGAACAGTTTTCTGTACCCGGGTCATCAGGACGGTAAGTATGACCTCCATTGGGATTGCCGTAATGGTAAGCCACTTCTTTGGGCCCCTCATCATAATCCGCCGCGTTTACGATACCGGGTATCTCAATCGGGTAGCCCAGGTATGGCCCCTGCAGCGGTTCCAGCGATTTGGGATAGGCTTTTCCAACAAAGGAGGTAAAGCCAAATACATGTCTGGTTTCCAGGATGTGCATCAAGCCATTGGTAGATTTGATATCCACGTTTTGCGTGAGCGCAATGGACCAGTCTTTCGTAAACCTCGACTCGTTTTTATCGCTATACTGCAACACGGCCGTGCCGGCGCCCACTGCGCCGGAAGCATTGGTGCTGGCGGTTTTGCCGTTCATCTCATGACCGTATAAAGATTCCAGGTCGCTGCCATCCGCGTATCTCAACGAATCGGCAGTTACCAGTCCGCGTACAATGTAGCGCCGTAAAAGACTGTCCCATACTTCAAGCGGAATACTGTCCAGCGTCCAGTTGCCTTTATCGCCAAGACGTTCCCTGGAAAAATTCACGTTCCTGATAGCAGTGGTGATGCTGTTATCCTGCGGAACAAAAAAAGTGACCTGTTGACTTTTAAGCGTATCGGTCAGCTTTACGCGGTCTATCAGTAATAGCAGGGTGTCGTACAATCCTCCCTGCTGTTTGAGAAAATCATAGGTACTTACTTTCACTTCCGATACGGGCTTTGCATTCCGGTAGTCCTGCATCCCTTTTTCGCATGCAAAACAAGCCGTGACAGCCAGTAGTATTAAATATTTTTTCATGGCAGTGATTTATTATTTCCAGAAAGAATTTTGAACCAGCGCGCCATTGTTGGACAGCGCTTCCTGCGATAGTGGCCACAGGGCCGCTCCCCTGTCTACATCAGCCTGTGTAAGCCTGGTGTATTGCGGGATCTTTTTGAAATGTACCAGGTCGTACCAGTACCATCCTTCTCCCATCAACTCCCTTCTGCGTTCCAGCAAAATAGCATCCATCAGCTCCTGGCCGGCCATAGCTACGTTTACATTTTTGAGTGCGCGGGAGTTACGGATCTGGTTCAGGTCTTTTTGTGCTTCCGCTGTTTGTCCTAACCGCGCTTTGGCTTCTGCGCGCAGCAGGTACAGTTCTTCATACCGGAATACGATAATACAGGACGAATACATTTTCAACACCGGGTCTTTCACCGCGCCATTGATCTGTTTCATCTTAAAGAAGATGGGATAGGCTTCTTCCATTTTTGTGAAGAAGTAAGTAGGCCGTTGTTCGCGCGGTTCACTGTAAATTTTCAGTACACTGTCTTTCGGCACATAAATTTCAGACTCCCTTTTTGGAATATAGGGTTCACGGAGGGTCCAGTCTTCCAGCTGACCGGTGGAAGATATTTCCGCATGGTCAAAGTTCATATCTATCTGGAAGATATTAGCCCCGATACGTCCGCGGAAAGCACCATCCAGCCGGGTAAGGTCGTTCAGGCTTACAAAGCCGTAACCGGTGTTCGACTGGTTATTGATAACGGTGTTGGCATACTCGAGCGACTTATCATACTCCCCTTTCCAGTTATAGATATGCGCAAGCAGCGTGTAGGCCATCCCTTTGGTGATGGTGATGGAGATGTGATGCGATTCGCCCTGGCCGCGGTAATCGCCCTGTTGTTCCGGCGATTTACCATTGTATTTCCAGGGTAAGCCATCAATACAGGCTTTTGCTTCTGCAGCTGCAAAGTCCAGTACTTTGTCCGATTTTTCACGGGCAATCGTTTTTGAGGTCCCATCAGACGGAGCAGTGACCAGTGGCACATCTCCCCAGATCCTTACTATATAGTAATACAAAAATGCGCGGATGTAAATGGCCTGTGCGCGGTCCAGCGTCATCTCATTTTGTGAGTAACGATAGTCGGTAGCAGTTACCTGCGGTAATTTTTGTATAGTAAGATTGCATTGCGCAATAGCTGTATAAAATCTTCGCCAGTCGCGCCATTCTTCCATGGTGGAATAACTTGCGTTCAGGTTATTTTCAACTACCGCACGCAGATCACCGCGTTTGGTCGACTGGAAGTCGCCTCCACGCAGGTCTCCGTACACCCAGTGCGCGTTTTCATTTGACATGGCAGCACGCATCAAAGCATAGCAGGCAGACAATCCCGCGCGTGCATCATTTTTAGTCTGCCACATATTTTCTTCTGTCAGGGCACGATGTGACGGCACATCCAGCATTTTTTTACAGGACGGCATACTCACCGCCAGTAATAGTATCAACCCTATCTTTCTCATGATCTTGTTTTTTAACATCAGAATTGAAAATTAAAGCCCAGTGTAAAGGTGCGTGGAGCCGCCCAGTTGTAATACCCTTCGTCATACCCGAAGTAGCTCACTGCTTCCGGATCACCGCCTTTATACTTTGTCCACGTAAGCAGGTTGTTACCAGTAGCGTAAATACGCAGGTGTTCAACACCCGAACGTTTCATCCACTCTGTTTGCATGTTATAGGCTACTGTTAATGCGCGGAGCTTTACAAAGGAGCCATCTTCAAGGAACAGGGTTTGATTGGGCTGATAGGCATATACCGCGCTCCAGGGATTGTATTGCGGGATCTTGCTGTAGTCGCCTTCTACTTTCGACCACCAGCTGATTTCCTTGATCGCCTTTGGATCATCAATAGCTTCCCTGTTAGCGAAATCAAAGCGATCGGCCAGTGCCTGGTTAATCACCTTACGGCCAAAAGAATAATTCAGCAGGATATTCACATCCCATGCGCCGTAGTGGAAGGTGTTGGTGAAACCTCCGGTAGCAGCGGGCGACAAGCGGCCTTTCATTACACGGTCCTTGTCGTTGATATCAAAATCGCCGGTTAAATCTGTCCATTTGGGATCACCCTTTTTCAGGGTAACACCCTGGTAGGTCATTTTCCTGCCTGTTTTTGGATTTACGGGCACTTCATCATCGGAGTTGTAAATGCCTTCATTGAGGAGCAGCCAGTAGCGGTCTACCGGCTTGCCTACCAGGAAGCGGCGGTTGTTGATCACCAGGTCGGTAATCCCGTCAGGCAAAGCCATCAGCTTATTCTGGTTTGTATAAATATTGATACCGGTGGTCCACTGGAATTTCTTTCCTTTCACTACATCTGCATCGATAGACAGCTCATAGCCATAGTTGCGGATGTCCATACCATTTTTTACAATCCCGGTGTATCCTTCTTCTTCCAGCGTAGGCACTTTCAGTACCAGGTTGCGGTCTGTTTTGGCGTATACATCCAGCGATGCACGTAACCGGTCGTGAAACAGACCGATATCAATGCCGCCGTTCAGCTGTTCTACTACCGGCCAGGAAGTACCCGGTACTACGTAACCGGTGGTGTAGGCAGCGTTGATAACAGGGAAACCGTTGTAGGTCGACATATTGGGTACACCGTTCCAACCTGCATCCACGTTATATACCGGTCCGCCGGTATACATTTCATCCATCAGCAAACGGCCTACGCGGCCCCAGCTGGCGCGGACATTCAGGTTGCTCAGCCAGGAAGATTCTTTCAGGAAATCTTCCTTATGTACTTTCCATGATGCAGATAAGGTAGGCGATATCAGCCAGCGGTTGTCCGCATCGAGGTAAGAGCTGCCATCCCTTCTCACATACAGGGAAACAAAATATTTTTCATTGAAGTTATACCCGATGTTGGTGTAGAAAGATGCCAGGCGCGACTGCGTAAAATCTTTGGTATTAAACATCAGGCGGAAGTTGCCGAAGCGGCCTTCTTTCTGCTGATCGGTACCTGGCTGATAAATCTTCACATAATCGCTGGAGCCTTTGTAGGCGCGGCCGTAGTCATAGCGCCATTTGTCCCATTGACCATATTGACCGAGCGTTATTTCAACATGATGTTTTCCGGGAAAAGTTTTTGCAAACTGCAGGGAGTTATCGAGAATCATCCGCCTGTTCAGGCCATCGTAGTTGGATACATAGCTGTTGCCTTCACCGAGCGCCGTAGGCACAAAGAAGTCGCGGAAATTCTGCCCGTAGTCAATAGCGAAACGGGTATTCCAGGTGAAGTGCGATAAGAAGCTGTACTTCGCATTGGCAATGATACGGGCTGAATTATTCTTGTTCCGGTTAATGGTATTTTCCAGCGCCGTATAATACTGTTGCAGGTAGGCTTTGTTAGGTGATAAGGGGGCATCGTAGTTAAAGAGATAGTCTTCATCCCCGGCACGGTCGCGGATAAACTCATTCCTCTTACGGTTTTGATTAGCTACGGAAATATCTGTTGTAAAAATCAGGTTCCTGACCGGTTGAATATTGATACCGAAGTTTACATCGTAGCGTTTGATTCCTGTTTTATCATATACGCCCTGCTGCGTGGATTGCCCGATGCTGAAACGGAAGTTCGCGTAAGGGGTACCTCCGCTTACAGCCGCCTGGATCCCTTCCGTAAATGCGTTCCGGAGAAAAAGATCATCCCAGTTGGCGGGGCCATAGTAGCGGGCCTGGGAAGAATCTGCCAGGTAGCGGGGGAAGTTGCGCCATTGCGTTTCATCCGCATATTTCTGGTAGAAGGGCAGGCGGAAATCACTTTCGTATCTGCCATTTACTGCATCTACCGCGGGTTTCAGCGCCACACCGGCATAAGCATTTACAGACACCCGCATTTGCCCTACACGCGGCGCTTTGGTAGTGATGTTGATAATGCCGTTGGCTGCATTGGGACCGTATTTTGCGCTGGCAGCAAAATCTTTCAGCACTTCAATACTTTCGATATCATTGATATCCAGGAAACCAAGCAGGTTGGTTTCTGTTCCCATCCTGTTAAAATCGAACCGCTGGATGTCGTAGGCAAACGCATGCTCCATGATGAGGGGCACACCATCTACCACATAGGTAGGTTGCGCGTAAAACAAGTCGCGGTTGCTCAATAGCAGGGAAGAGGTGCCTCTTACGAATACACTGTTACGCTTTCCGGGTTCCGCAGAAGGAATTCGTACATCCACTCCAGTTACCCTTCCTATCAGCATCTGATCGATACTGGTATAAGGGAGTTTTTTCACTTCTCCAATGTCTACTGAAGAAATAGCCCCGCTGGCACTACGTTTCAGGAAAAGTTCATTGTTGGGAAAATATCCCAGCGTGTCGCGCCTGGTAGATGTCACTTTGGAAAAGGCAAGTGAATCTGCATTCACACCGGAGGTATCTTTATTATTTTTAAACAACACATTCTGTGCTTCCGATGAGGTACTCACCAGGCACATGGCTGCAAAAAAATAAATACCTCTGTGCAGGAAAAAGTAAAAGTATTTCATACATGCAATATTTAGGAATGAGAATCCCAGGGTGTAAAAGAAGCTTTACACCACATTAATTTTTTTTTGACATGAACGGGCATAGGTTGCCCTGTTCCCTTTAGGGGAATGTCTGTAAATTTAGAGTTCAGGGCACGCCATGGCCACTACAGCACAATATCTGCCATGCAAAATGCCTCGTGCAGCATAAGCAGGATGCCAAAATAATGTCGACTGTGAAAGCATAACGCCCGTGAAGTAGTTAGGGACAGCGGGTAACCCTGTCAGGATGTAATGAACGTTGAGTCATGGAAACAAAGATTAATTAACGTGAAATTTTCAATCGATCTGTAATTCTGGTTTTCAATAATTGCTAGTACCAACGCACAGTGGGGAAACTACAGCAAACACAGGGTCTAACTGGTCATTTGTACTATCAATGCTCTTTAAATTCTGGTTGTTTTTTTAACGCTACTGTACCAAATGTAATTAGCTAAATGGATTTTTCATAGTTTTTTGTGAATTATTTTTAAAAATTTAATCCTGAGGGGCTACACCGCCTTATTCTCCATGATCCTTTTTTCAAATTCTTCATTCGCCACCACCGCCTTATTCTTAATCCGGGTTTTATAAGTGTTGATAGTGTTTACTGAGTACCGGAGGATGTGCGCAATTTTATCTGTATCATGAATCTCTATGCGGATTAACGCGAAGATGCGCAGATCAGTCAAACCTGCCCCAACAAAAATTCCAGGATCAGTATGCCCTATCGGTAGTATAACGCACTAATTCTTCCAGTGCGGCGCGTGTGGGAGAAGGCGGAAAGGTAAAGAGGATCCGGAATGCCTCATCGCGGTAGTCCATCATTTTTTGGGTGGCATAATCAAGGCCGCCGGAGCGGTTCACGGTTTCCACTACAAAGTTCACTTTGTCTTTATCGGTATGCTGGTGCTTTACAATGTGAAGGATCTTTTTCCGCAGCACCGGGGCTGCCTGTTGAACGGTATAGATCAGGGGAAGGGTTACTTTCTTTTCTTTGATATCATTGCCGGTAGGTTTACCGATGTCGGTATTTCCATAATCAAACAGGTCGTCTTTCAGCTGAAAGGCCATGCCTACTTTTTGCCCGAAGTCGTGTAACAGCCGGATGGTTTCCGGGTTATCGCAGGCAGAGGAAGCGCCGGCGGCACAGGCAGCGGCCAGGAAGGAGGCCGTTTTGGCGTTGATGAGATCATAGTAGTCCTTTTCCTCAAAGCTCAGTTTATTGGCCTTGGTCAGCTGCAACAGTTCTCCTTCTATCATTTGCTGGATGGCGGCGGCATAAATTTTAAGCAAACCTGGATCATTATTATCAAGCGCCAGCAGTACACCTTTTGTAAAGAGCTGGTCGCCCACCATTACGGATACACGATTTTTCCAGAGGGCATTTACGGAAAACGCGCTTCGGCGTTTCATCGCATCATCAACCATATCGTCGTGCACAAGGGAAGCGGTGTGCAGCATTTCCACCAGCAGGGCGGCTCGGTAACTACCATCGTTGATGGCCCCACACAAGCGGGCGCACAGCAACACAAACATGGGACGCATCTGCTTCCCTTTGTGGGCCGCAATATCCGCCATAATCCTGTTCAGCAACAGTACATCACTTTGCATGGCATCATGAAAAATCTCCTCAAACCGTTGTAGTTCGCTACCAATCGTTTCCCTGGCTAATTGCATATGATCATCACTAAGAACGGGGCCGAAATTACGATTTCTGCGGGAAAGTATAACCTGACTTTCTTTATTGCTGAAAGCCCAGCACAAAATGTAATTGCTGCATGTGCTTCAGAAAAACAAGCGTGTCCTGTTCCAGTGTACCCGTATCCGTTATATTCAGCTGCGGTGCATATTCCAGTATATCCCTTACCGTGATACCCGATGTTAACTGCTCGGTTAAAAAAGCCAGCCAGGGCGACAGGTCCGTGAACTCCACATGCCCTGTTTCCGGGTGGCGGAACAACAACACAAAGTAAACACCTTTATTTTTCAGGATGTCTTTGGGCTTCGCTAACAAATGAACCGGGTAATGAAACGATAACAACCGGTATTCAGGATTGAGTACCAGCGGCGTGTCCAGCCAGTTGCCGGAAAGGGAATGCGCGGGTGCAGGTATATCTTCCATGTTATACACCTCCATTTCAGCCCACTCAAAAGCGAGGAGGTCGTTGAGGAAGGGGATACTATAAGTATCTTCCCAGTTGTGCTCTACTGCGTAGGTGTAAAATTCCAGCGGGAGCTTCCACACCTGGTACGACTGACACGCATGTTTCGAAAAAAACTCCTTCACCATTTTATTCCACTTTGCGGTGGGAATATGTTTGAATGCAATGGGGAATGCATTTTCCATTGTATCATGGATCATATTAAACACCAGCTGGCGGTAGTGTTTCAGCCGGTGAGGCTCTACGCCGGGCAGCTTTACTTTTTCACCTGTTCTGCAATAGGTGGAAAAAGTTTGCTGGATATGATAAGTGTCAGGCAACAAGTTCATCTTTCCGTTTCCATTGTTTATGACAAATATTTTTCAGTCTTGTTAACTCGCCCTGCAGCTCCGCCATTTCCGGGATATTAAAATCCCTTTCCAGTAAAACCGGTACCGGTTGCAGGTGTTGAATGGTCCATTCAAAAAGGTCGTATACCGGGTCTATAATCGGTTCCCCGTGGGTATCGATGATCAGGTCGGGCGCTACCTGCTCATGGCCGGCCATATGGATATAAGCTACTTTGCTGAGCGGCAGTTGTTGTATAAATGCTTTGGCATCATACTGATGATTGAAAGCATTTACATAGATGTTATTTACATCCAGCAGCAGCTGGCAGCCGGATTGTTTTACCACTTCATTGATAAAATCCACTTCACTCATTTCCGCCGCTACAGGTGTGTAATAGGATACAATTTCCATTACCAGCGGGCGTTGCAAATAATCCTGTACCTGCTGTATCCGGCCTGCAATATGCTTTACCGCATCCATCCGGAAAGGGATGGGCAGCAGGTCGTACAGATGTGCATTATCACATTTGGAATAGCTCAGATGCTCGGAATAGATCTGTACGTTGTATTCCCGGAGAAATGTTTTTACATATTGCAGAAATGATTTGTCCAGTGCCTCGGGGCTGCCGATAGACAGGGAAAGCCCATGACACAGCACCGGGTATTTTTCTACTACACGATGTAATACTTTCTTCCAGTATCCGCCGATGTTCATCCAGTTTTCAGGGGCAAACTCAATAAAATCGGGCCGGATATGTTCACCGCTGATCATTTCTTCCGCAAACTCCCTGCGAAAACCTACACCTACCATGATCGTACATTTTAGGAGGTTAAAATAAAGTAAAGACCGGCCTGTGCGTACCACACCGGCCTTTACCTGACCTGGAAATCAATTACCGGATTTGGTAGTGTCTTTTTTATGCTTGTCGCCCTTCTTACCTTTTTTGTCACCGCATTTTCCTTCACCGCATTTGCCCTGACCGCATTTACCTTCTTTTGTTTTACCTGCCGCAGCGCTGTCTTTTTTTGCGCCGCAAGATAGTTCAATCGCATTGGCCGTATTACCGGATGCGCCGGTTAGCGCGCTTCTTACTGCTGCCCCGGAGCCCAGGTTAGTATACCCGGCGGGCCTTGCTGTTACCTGCAATGCAGCCATACCGAGGATAGCACCGGCAACAAGAGAGCCGGAAAACAGTACTTTTTTGCTGATAGGATTGTTGTTTTTCATCTTCTTAAAAATTTAAAAAACTGGTGAGAAAATATATGTGTTTGAGAGGTAGACATGGTGATTAAAAAATCCTTACAGGTAATCCGGTTATTTCTCCAGTTGCGCTTGTCTGAAAAGCTTCTGCCCGCATATGATTGTTTTGCCGGTTGTAGCAGAAAGGTTACGGAAATTTACCTGTTTTAGTTTTCTCCGCAACCCAAAAAAATGTTAAAGGCGGATAACCGGCAAGGACAGGAAGGTAAATGGCGGGATAACGGCATCCACTATTCAGCATTTTATCCTATTTTTGGCCTGTACCCAATGAAATATGAATTAAACTCGGCCCATGAAAAATGAAATGTCGCCTGTAACGTCCGTTTACTTTGTAACATTATTGAAAGCATATTTACGTGGTACTAAAACAAGACAGGAAGTAATAGATGAATTGCGCAGCGTATCCCCGCTGCAACAGAAGGCCGGAGAAGAATCAAACACTGAAGTGAGCAGGTTGCTGTTCCAGACTGCCAGTGAAATCAATGAACATTATTACCAGGATATTGTAACTGCTATTTCTCATGCTTCCGATACCACTCCCACACGCGAAGGAGTTATCCACCAGCTGGAGGCAATGCTTACCGGTTATATCACCACGGAACAGCTGATCCAGTGGGCTACCTGGCACAACGAGCCGGATACCGACGATGGAACCGGGTTCTTTGATGATATCGCTGTAGACTATTTCTGTACACAATTATTACCTGCTTCCGCCGGTGAACTGGCAGTGGCCCATTACAAACAGGCGCTGAGGATTTTCCGGTCGGGCCAGCATAACAGCCTGAAAGACAAGGTGGCACTGGTGTTATTATCTGAAAAAGAAAGACAACGTTTTCTCTTTTACCTCAGTGATTATATACAGGGGCATACCTCACCGGAGCAACTGGATGTATACCTGCTTCATAAATTTGGGATGGATCATCACTCCTTTCCTTATATGTCGTCCCTATCCGCTATTATGCACGATCCAGGGAAATTACCGGCGCTCCTGCACCTCGCCGCAATGGACGAATAAATACATCATATAAATTCAACATACTAGCTAACCATCAGGCTGCAGCCCCTCAATGCAGAATTATCGAGCCGGCCCAGTACTTCAAACCGGCCATCGGCATGCATACGACCAATGTCTTCAGTGGCAATGAACGCACAGGAGTATATATTGGCCAGGTCAATTACATTCATAACGCCCGCGCCTTTGCCGGCAGTGAGCTGGAAAGGATCATTCTCATCGCGCAGCAACACCTTCATCCAGGGCGGCGTTTCAAACAAACCATCACATTTGGAATAAGCCTGCGATAGCAGTTCCGTCATGCCGTATTCCGCATGGATACAGGCTGCTCCCAGTCTTTCTTTCAGGAAAGCATGTACTTCCTCACGCGTCCATTCCTCCCTTCTCCCCTTCATTCCACCCGTTTCCATCACGATGGTATTTTTCAGGGAAAGGGTATACTGTTCAGCAAAATCAAGTAATCCGAAAGTAACGCCTATCAGCAATACCTTTTGTCCGCGCGCTTCCAGCTCCTGCAACTGATGGAACAACTTATCATGTTCGTACAGGTAAAAGCCGCTTTCCGGATGCCCGCTGCGGATGGTCATTTCCTGTACCATGCGCACCAGCGAAGAATGTTGCCGCTCCAGGTAAGAAGGTAACAACCCCACTACCACATAGTCGCTCACCGGGCCGTAAAACTGCTCAAAGGCCGTCATGAAGCTTTGGGTATAGATGGCGGAATGTTTAACCAGGTGCCGGCTGTTCACCGTTTGAGTGGTGCCGCTGCTTTCAAAGACCAGTTCCGGCTCAAACCGGCCGCATACCACGGTATGTGATTTGAAAAATTGTATGGGGAGAAAGGGAATTTCAAGAATGCTTTTCACCGAAGCAGGCGGGATGTGCAGGGCATCAGTATAGGCCCTGTACAGGTCATTTTCCCGGTACTGGTACTGAAACAGCTCCAGTGCAGCGGCTTCCAGCCCACTTTCGGTTAATGAAAATATATATTCCGGTGATACGGCGGTCATGCAAAGCTGAATTTAAAATCGCACAAAGTTAGGGAGAAGAATAAATCTATCCGCAGTAAGTAACAATTGTCACAAAAAAACGTTTTGGTATAGATGGATGGCGATAACCGAATATTTGTATATTTCCTAAATTAATGTAGGTTTGTTTTATGAAGAAAATTCTGTTTTTGTTCCTGCTGGCCGGGTTATTTTACGCCTGTAAAAAGGATAAAATAGGTACTAAGCCCACTCTCAGCTTCAAAGGATATTCGCTCGACAGCGTGGTAGCCAATACCCAGGTAATGTTTGTAACGCTTGATGTCCGGGACGGGGACGGTGATATAGAAGATACTTTACAGATAGCCCCCCTCTACGATACTAAAATACAGGATACCTTCTATATTGTAAGACGGATGCCTGAAATTGGCGCCAACAGGGGCAACAGCGTAAAAGCAGAAGTAGCTATCCGGCTCGATCCCGTAGATTTCAGAACCTACCAAAGCCTGAACGACAGCATCCACTTCCTGGTATTTATCCGCGATAATGCCGGAAATATCAGCGATACCCTCGCTACCCCGAAAATACCTTACAACATTCCCTGACAAACGTTACATTCTAAAATATCATACATTTAAGGATTCCTTTTACTAAAGGGATCCTTTTATTTTTAGCTTTACTTTTGATTTTTAGCATATGGATAAAATAGAAGAACTACAGGCAAAGATCGCCGAAGCAATGCTTGGCGGAGGAGATGTACGTATTGCTTCCCAGCATAAAAAAGGTAAGCTCACCGCCCGCGAAAGGATACAGCTGCTGATGGATGAAGGTTCTTTTGAAGAACTGGATATGCTGGTTACTAACCGCAACCGCGGTCTTACGGCCGACCAGGAGCAGTTTCTCGGCGATGGTGTAGTTACCGGCTACGGTACTATCCACGGCCGTTTGACCTATGTTTTCTCACAGGACTTCACCGTATATGGCGGTAGTTTATCCGAACCGCACGCCCGCAAGATCTGCAAGATCATGGACCTGGCTATGCAGAACGGTGCTCCCCTCATTGGTTTAAACGACAGTGGCGGCGCACGTATCCAGGAAGGTGTGGTGAGTCTTGGTGGCTATGCCGATATCTTTTACCGCAATACCAGGGCTTCCGGCGTGATCCCGCAGATCTCCGCCATCATGGGCCCCTGCGCCGGCGGCGCCGTATACTCCCCTGCTATCACCGACTTCATCATGATGGTGGAACAAACCTCCTATATGTTTGTGACCGGGCCTAACGTAGTAAAAACCGTTACCCATGAAGAAGTGACTTCAGAAGAACTGGGTGGCGCCCAAACGCATGCTGCCAAAAGCGGCGTAACCCATTTCGCCTGCGCCAATGAAATAGAATGCATCCAGTATATTAAACAGCTCCTGAGCTATGTGCCACAGAACTGTGAAGAAACAGCGCCGGTATACCCGTACGAACCTGGCAATGAATTAAGGGAAGCCCTCAACACGCTGATCCCGGAACATCCGAACCAGCCATACGACATGAAAGAGGCCATCGCGCAGATTACGGATGCCGACAGCTTCTTTGAGGTACATAAAAATTTTGCAGAAAACATGATCGTGGGCTTTGCCCGCATCGCCGGCAGAAGCATCGGTATAGTAGCCAATCAGCCGGCCCACCTCGCCGGTGTACTGGACATTCACGCCTCCGTAAAAGGCGCCCGGTTCACCCGCTTCTGCGATGCGTTTAACATCCCGCTGCTGGTACTGGTAGATGTTCCCGGCTTCCTGCCCGGCACTGACCAGGAATGGAACGGCATCATCACCAACGGCGCCAAACTGCTGTATGCACTCAGCGAGGCCACGGTACCCAAACTTACCGTTACCACCCGCAAAGCCTACGGCGGCGCTTACTGCGTGATGAACTCCAAACATATCGGCGCTGATCTCAACTTCGCTTTTCCACAGGCCGAAATTGCCGTAATGGGCGCTAAAGGCGCTGTGGAAATCATCTTCAAAAGAGAAATCGATGCAGCCCCTGATCCGGAAGCACGCATGAACGAACTCGTGGCCGACTATACGGAAAGGTTCGCAAACCCTTACCTGGCAGCAGAAAAGGGATACATCGATGAGGTAATCAAACCGGAAATGACCCGTATCAAACTGATCAAGGCTTTCAAAATGCTTGAAAATAAAGTGGTAAATATGCCACGAAAAAAACATGGCAATATACCTTTGTAGCAACTGGCTTCCCGCTTTTTAGTGCTAAAAAGCGGGAAGCTAAAAGCTAAACATATGCTCCGCAGCCTTTTCAATCTTATTCTCTTCACTTCCGTTTATATTTCCGGGTGCGCCATCGGGATGATCTGGCAAACCAACCAGTTGCTGGCCCTCGATTACCCGCATAATACCTTTTATCTTTTTGTTTTCTTTTCTACTATCTGCAGCTACAATTTTCACTGGTACCTTACACCTGGTAGCTACTCCGCTTCAGAAAGAATACTTTGGGGTAACCGTCACCGTGCCCTTATGCTCATTTTATGCGGCATTGGCCTGGCGGGCTCTTTATGGTTTTTCTGGCAACTGCGCGAACACTGGCTGGTACTAAGTGGCAGCGCAGTACTCACCTTTTTGTACTCTGCCCCCAAAGTGCCACACAAAGCATTCCGGTGGCTTAGTAAAATAGCCATCGGCAAAACCTTGTTCCTCACCTTCGTATGGACGTATGTAACCACGGTACTTCCCGCGCTGATAGCCAACAATGTGGTTACACAGCCACTGGTATATCTTACTATACACCGCTTCGGACTCATCTATGCGATCTGTATCTTATTTGATTACCGAGACCTGGAATCAGATAAGAAAGAAGGTATCCGCAGCCTGATCACCGCCCTGGATGAGAAAAACCTGATGCGGCTCTACTATTCATCCCTCATGATAGCCGCCATAAGCGCCGGTTTGATGTGGCCCTATACAACGCTGCCTGCTGTTGTTACCCTGATGATACCCGTTATCGCCACCGCACTCATTACCCGTAAAGCGCAACGCACCGATTCCGATTACCTGTTCTACTTCGTACTGGATGGCTTCATGGCCTTGTCGGCCGTATTATATCTCATGATCGTTTAAACCGGGGCAGCACAATCCCGCGTTTTCCTTACATTTGTCGCGTCACAATCTGCAAATATTATGTCTAAAAAACAGAAATCAATATTCAATAAGGAATCCCTGACATTCCTGGAAACCTACCTGAATAACCCGTCTCCTACCGGTTTTGAGAAAGAAGGACAAAAGCTCTGGCTGAAATACCTGACGCCTTACATCGATGAATATTTTGTAGATTCTTACGGATCTGCGGTTGGTGTTATCAATCCTAAAGCGGAATTTAAAGTGGTGATAGAAGCCCACGCAGATGAAATCTCCTGGTTCGTAAACTACATCTCCCCGGAAGGTTTAATCTATGTAATCCGCAATGGCGGCTCTGATCAGCAGATTGCTCCTTCCAAGCGCGTGAATATCCATACCGAGAAAGGTACCGTGAAAGCTGTTTTCGGCTGGCCGGCTATCCACACCCGTATCCGTAGCGGCGATGGTAAAGAACCACAGCCAAAGGTGGAAAACATTTTCCTCGATTGCGGCGCACGCTCCCGTAAAGAAGTAGAGGACCTCGGTATACACGTAGGTTGTGTATGTACATTTGAAGATGGCTTCGAGGAACTGAACTACGATTACTACATCTGCCGCGCTATCGATAACCGTATCGGTGGTTTTATGATTGCAGAAGTTGCGCGCTTGCTGAAAGAAAAGAAGCAGCAGTTACCTTTTGGTCTTTATATCGTAAATGCGGTGCAGGAAGAAGTGGGCTTACGCGGCGCAGAAATGATCGCCAAACGCATTAAGCCGAATGTAGCCATCATCACCGATGTAACCCACGACACTACCACCCCGATGATCAACAAAAATATTGAGGGAGAAATAAAATGTGGCGGTGGTCCGAGCATCACTTACGGTCCGGCGGTACATAACATCCTCCGTGATCTCATCATCAAAACGGCCAAGAAGAACGACATTCCTCACCAGCTGCATGCAGTAAGCCGCAGTACCGGTACTGATACCGATGCTTTTGCCTACAGCAACGACGGTACGCCTTCCGCCCTGATCAGCTTACCATTGCGCTATATGCACACTACTGTGGAAATGGTGAAGAAAGATGATATTGAAAATACAATTCAGCTGATTTACCAGACATTACTGAATATTACGCCCAAAACGAATTTTCAGTACCTGTAAGATATAAAGAGAAGATCAACGTAATGCCCCCAAAAAGCCAGGCGCTTTTTGGGGGCATTTTTGTTTATACAAGGGCTATATCCTCTGGTAGCGTCCGGCATGCCCCATCATAGGATAAGCCGTAGATAACCCGTATATAAGCCGTATATAAGTCGTAGATAACCCGTATCTATATAGATACAGCTTATCTCTGTCTTTGCCGGAAATATAATATGAATATACCCGGGAACATTCCAGGGTAGGGCCCGGCTCAGCGCAGCGACGCGCTGCCGCCAGTATTGGTTTTTACCCCCAAAGCAAAACGGCCAGGATCCGGCGATATACCGGATCCTGGCCGCTTAAACTAATTTTACGCTTGTGTGTACTTAGTTTTTAAAGAAGTCTGCCGCCCTGTTCACCTTCTCTACCCATGCGCCGGAACTGGCCTGCATCACATATTCACTCAGTCCTACCCTGCTGGCGCCCGGCGCCCAGTCGTAGGTATACCCCAGCCGCGTCCACGGATAATGCATATCTGTAGCGGATGTCAGCGGGCGGTAATAAGCAAAAATAATGTAGTTGTTAAACCAGGTGGAAAACTCCGGCGATACACCGCTGATGGGTACGGCACCGGTGGTTTTGGTGGTAATGGCGGGGTTGCCGGCGGGGCGGTACAACCTCGAAGCGCTTACCCACATGGTAGCGATATGGGTATTCGTTTTTGCATTAACCGGTGGCAGGCCCAGTAGCTGGCAGATACGCTGAATAGTATCTGACGTAGCTGTAAAGGAAGGTCCGATCCGGTTCTTCATCTGTTTGGGGATGAACAGCCAGGATTCGCCCCATACTGTGTTGATGGAATCTCCGGCCGGGTAACTTCCGGGGAAACGCATAAAGGTAGCCATCAACACATACTGCTGGCCATTGATGGTTTTCCATTGGAGATCCGGGTTGTCTGGAGTGATGGGCCACAGTGCATCGGTAATTTCGTTGCTGTCTGCAATCATGGCATCGTCTACAGCCTGATTGTAGAGTTGATCCAGGGTGTACACCGGCGGCGGAGGCAGGATTGGGTCATCATCATTTTTACTGCAACTGGAAAATGCCATCGCGGCAAATAGAACGAGCACGGACAGCTTGCTGCCGTTGGGGAAATGTTTCATAGAAGTGGTTTTCTGGATGTTGGTTATTTAAATTGAGTCCCGCAATTAAGTGTATTTCAACAGAATAATCAAATTTCCCTCATTTTCACTCCTACTAATTGGTAATTTGTATTTCGTAATAATTTGCTACGTTTGCTATTCAAACAAAATCAGATCTATGATCCGTCATGACTGGACGTTAGAAGAAATTAAAGCTATTTACAACACGCCCTTACTGGAACTGGTGTACCGTGCTGCCTCTATTCACCGTGAATACCAGGATACAGCAGAGGTGCAGGTTTGCACCCTCTTGTCCATCAAAACAGGCGGATGCCCTGAAGATTGCGCTTACTGCCCACAGGCTGCCAGATATAATACTGACATCAATGTGCATGGCCTCCTGAAAAAAGAGGACGTGATGAGTTATGCCCAAAAAGCAAAAGAGGCGGGATCTACCCGTTTCTGCATGGGCGCCGCCTGGCGTGAAGTGCGCGACAACCGCGATTTCGACCGTGTACTGGATATGGTAAAAGGTGTAAATGAGCTTGGCATGGAAGTATGCTGCACATTGGGCATGCTGAATGAAGACCAGGCAAAGAAATTAGCCGATGCCGGCCTGTTTGCCTACAATCATAACCTGGATACTTCCCGCGACCACTACGAAGAAATTATCACTACCCGTACTTACGACGATCGTTTGCAAACACTGGACAATGTGAGAAAAGCAGGTGTAAGCGTATGCTGCGGCGGTATTATAGGTTTGGGAGAATCGCATGAAGACCGTATCGCCATGCTGTGGACACTCAGCAGCTTACCGTCCCATCCGGATTCTGTTCCCATCAATGCGCTCACCCGTGTAAAAGGTACGCCGCTGGAACATCTGCCAAAAGTTGAGTTCTGGGATATGGTGCGCATGATTGCCACCACGCGCATCCTGATGCCAAAGGCAATGGTACGTTTGAGTGCCGGCCGTGCGGAAATGAGTATGTCCGACCAGGCATTATGCTTTATGGCAGGCGCCAACTCTATTTTCACAGGAGAGAAATTATTAACAACAGGTAATCCTTCGTTTGAAGAAGACCACATGATGTTTGAGCTGCTGGGACTGAAGCCCAGAGAGGCTTTCAAAGCACAGGAAGCCAGCTGTTGCTAGCGGGTGGGGATCGCCTTCGGCGATTGTCTTGGAGCTGGATTAGACTGATTAATCGTGATTACCTTGATTTTATTTTCTGGGTTTTTGATAAAAAGATTAGGGGAGATATAAGCGAATTCCGCTTTTATCTCCCCTAATCTTTTTAAAATCAAAACATAATAAAATCAAGGTAATCACGATTAATCAGTCTAATCCTGCTCCAAGACAATTTCCAGCGCCGAAGGCGCTCCTACAAATCATTCATCCCGAAATACTCCACGCCCAGCTGGTACCCTTTCAGCCCCAATCCACAGATGCAGCCAATACATTTAGGCGCTATCAGTGAAGTGTGTCTGAATTCTTCCCTTGCATACACGTTGCTGATATGAATTTCCATCACCGGTGTTTTGATGCCGGCAATAGCGTCGCGGATGGCGATGGAGGTATGCGTATAGGCGCCGGCGTTGAGCAGCACGCCATCGTATGAAAATCCTACTTCATGCAGATAGTTCACAATTTCCCCTTCTATATTACTCTGGTGATAGCTAAAAGTTACTGCCGGAAACTGTTTTTGCAGGTGTTTGAAATACTGTTCGAAAGATTCGCTGCCATAGATGCCCGTTTCACGCTTGCCGAGCAGGTTCAGGTTAGGTCCGTTGATGATAGCTATTTGCATGATAATGGTTATAGAATGAAGAATGAGGGACTAAGATAATTAATCCTGTTTATTATTACTATCGCTTCCCCAGCGGTAAGTAGTTTGTTCCAGGCCGGCCAGGTCTATGATCCGGTCCACAACTGTGGCGGCCATTTCTTCGAGGTTGGCGGGAACGCTGTAAAAGGAAGGAGTGGCAGGGCAGATAATACCGCCGGCCAGGGTAACCGCTTCCATATTTCTGATGTGAATAAGATTATAGGGAGTTTCCCTTACTACGCAGATCAGCTTTCTTCTTTCTTTCAGCACTACGTCTGCTGCGCGGGTAATCAGGTCGTTGGAAATGCCGGTGGCAATGCGTCCCAGTGTGCCCATGGAGCAGGGGCAGATGATCATGGTGTTAAAGCGTCCGGACCCGGAAGCAAAGGGAGCGTGGAAATCCTGTTGGGTATAAAAACGGAAAGGCAGGTGTTTATATTCTTCGTCCCTGAGCTCTGTTTCCCATACCGTTTTGGCGTTTTCTGTCATCACCACAGCTACCTGGTCCAGCTGTTCATGTGCTGCCTGCAGCTTTTGTAACAACTGACGGGCATAGATGGAACCACTTGCCCCGGTAACTGCTACTACTATACGATGTTTCATTGGCTATGCTGTTGAATTTACAAAGCTAGCCTATTTGGGTGGTTATACGCCAGCCTGTGCAACTATTTCGTCCATTGCGATACCGCCATGACTTTCATTATAAACACATTCGCCGTTGCGGATAACCAGTACCTGGGGAGACTCATGCGGAACATCATACACTTCCGCTATTTTATTGGATACCGGCCGGTAGGTGATCAGGTCCAGGTAATAAAACGTTAACCCTTCCGGTTCAGCCGACCGTTCCAACCTGGCCTTGGCCATTGAGCTGATAGAGCATCGCGTACTGTGTTTGTAAATAACTACCGGCTGATGCGCTGATACCGCATTGATTTCAGATAGTTGTTCCTCGTTGGTTAACGTTTTCCAATTCATTTAACATGCTTTGTTATGTTCTATCGCAGGCGACTTGGCCATGCCCTTCATGGGACAGCCTAATTTCTGATGGCTTGCGCAGGACGTCAAGAAAGCGGCAAAGATACAAACCATAGCGGTGTAGCCCAAAATTCTTACATAAGATTGCATACTGGCAGTTTTAAATAATTTATGACTAAAACGAAATTTCACAGGAAATATGATACGACCACTTTTTTAATCGTCTTTTGTAACGTTATTTTGCAAATATAGAAAATACATTAAAAAAAACAACAATGTAATTTTCGGCAAGCCGAAAATATCCAGCGTTATGACAAAAGTACATTTTATTGCCATAGGCGGCAGCGTAATGCATCAGTTGGCCATTGCGCTCAAAAATAAAGGTTACCAGGTAACCGGCAGTGACGATGAGATTTTCGAACCGGCACTGTCTAACCTGCAACAGGCGGGCATTTTACCAGCCAGCATGGGTTGGGACCCTGCCCGGATAACGCCGGATCTGGACGCAGTGATCCTCGGTATGCATGCCCGGGACGACAACCCCGAACTGATAAAAGCCCGGGAACTGCAGCTGAAAATTTATTCTTTCCCGGAATATATCTACCAGGAAAGTAAAAATAAAACACGGGTAGCCATCGGGGGAAGTCATGGTAAAACTACCACCACCGCGATGGTCATGCACGCTTTGCAGATTAATCACCAGTCGTTCGACTACCTCGTAGGCGCCCGGCTGGAAGGTTTTGCCCAGTCCGTAAATATTACAGACGCACCAGTAATTGTGTGCGAAGCCGACGAATACCCGGCCTCGGCCATTGAAAAACGGCCCAAATTCCACTTCCTGCACCCGCAAATTGCGGTGTTAACAGGCATTGCATGGGATCATATCAACGTATTTCCTACCTACGAAATATATAAAGAACAGTTTGCCATTTTTATCAGGCAGATGGAAGCCGGTCAGGTACTGATCTACAACAATACGGATACTGAACTCGTTAGCCTGGTAACTGCTACCGGCGGTCACCTGAAACTGGTGCCCTACGGCCTTCCGGAACATACCATTACAAACGGCGTAACCCGTGTTATTTTCGGCGACCAGCAGGCCAGCCTGGAAGTTTTTGGCGATCATAACCTGCTGAACCTCCACGCCGCCAAACTGGTTTGTAATGAACTGGGCCTGTCTGATGCGGAATTCCTGGCAGCAATTGCTACCTTTAAGGGCGCCGCAAAAAGACTGGAACTGGTAGCAAAAAATGATCATTGCGTTATTTACCGTGATTTTGCACATGCGCCTTCTAAAGTGAAAGCCACTATGGAAGCCACCAAACACCAGTTTCCAGACAGGAAGCTGATAGCCGTGCTGGAATTACACACCTATAGCAGTTTAAATGCAGATTTCCTGGAACAATACCGCGGCGCCCTCGATACAGCAGATACCGCCGTTGTATTTTACAGCAAACATGCACTGGAAATAAAAAGAATGCCGGACCTGGCGCCGGAACTGATTGCACAGCGGTTTGGCCGTAATGACCTCCACGTTTTCCACAACAGGGAAAAACTGGAAGCATTCCTGGCCGCACAACAATACCAGGACACCAACCTGCTGCTGATGAGCTCCGGAACATACGATGGCCTCGATTTTAGCAAACTGAAAGCATTATTGCCGTCAGATTAGTAAATACATTAAACTAAATTATAAATTATTCATAATGCCTTCTTTGCTCCTCAAAAGGCCGCTGGCCGTAATCGATCTGGAAACTACCGGTACCAACGTGGCTTCCGATCGTATCATTGAAATTGCTATCATCAAAGTGTTTCCGGACAAAACAACCCAGTCCAAAGTGAAACGCATTAACCCCGGAATGCCGATCCCAGCAGGATCTACAGCAATTCATGGTATTAAAGACGAGGATGTAAAAGACGCACCTACCTTTAAACAGGCCGCTCATGAACTCAAACAGTTCATGGACAACTGCGACCTGGCCGGGTATAACTCCAATCGCTTCGATATTCCCCTCCTGGTAGAGGAATTCCTGCGGGCAGACATCGAATTTGACGTATCCAAACGCAAATTCGTAGATGTACAGCGCATCTTCCACCTGATGGAAAAACGCACCCTGGGCGCCGCCTACAAGTTCTACTGCGATAAGCTGCTGGAAAACGCACACAGCGCCGAAGCAGACGCACTGGCTACATACGAGATCCTGGAAGCCCAACTGGGCCGCTACGAACAGCTACAACAGGATATCGACTCACTGGCCGATTTTACAAAAGAGGAAGATTATATCGACTTTGCCCGCCGCCTCGTGATGCAGGGCGGACAGGAAGTATTTAACTTTGGTAAGTATAAAGGCCGTCCCGTCAGAGACGTGCTAAAGGCAGAACCTCAGTACTACGACTGGATGATGAAAGCAGATTTCCCGCTCAATACCAAACAGAAACTGACTGAGATCTTCCATAATATGATGTTAAAAAAAATGTAATGTTATTCGGGAACGTCATATCTTGCGCCGGAATTGAATTATTTTCGCAGTCCAAAAATATCATCTGCTGATTGGAAAAGCTTGTCATCATTCCTACGTACAATGAAAAGGATAATATCCGTAACATCATTGACGCTGTATTTTCCTTACAGCAGAATTTTCATGTCCTCATTGTGGATGACGGATCGCCCGACGGCACCGGCGCTATTGTGAAATCATTACAACAGCAGCATCCCAACGAATTATTCCTGGAAGAAAGGTCCGGCAAACAAGGTTTGGGTACAGCTTATATCCACGGTTTCAAATGGGCACTGGCCCGGGGCTATCAGTACATTATAGAAATGGACGCGGATTTTTCACACAATCCTAAAGATCTCCCGCGCCTGTATGACGCCTGCGCCAAAGAAGGAGCAGATGTATCCGTAGGTTCCCGCTACGTAAAAGGCGGCAAAACCGAAAACTGGCCGTGGGACCGCGCCGTATTATCTTATGGCGCCTCCATTTATGTTGGCATGATCACCTGGATGCCCGTAAAAGATCCCACCGCAGGATTTGTATGTTACCGCAATACCGTACTGGAATCCATAAACCTGGACCAGATACAGTTTGTAGGCTACGCCTTCCAGATTGAAATGAAATTTACGGCATGGAAGCTCGGCTTTAAAATAAAAGAAGTACCTATTACCTTTAAAGACCGGAAAGAAGGATACTCCAAAATGAGCAAAGGCATTGTAAAAGAAGGGATCCTCGGGGTACTCAAAATACAATGGCAAAGCCTCTTCCGCAATTATAAAAGAAGAGTACAGAATTAATTAATAAATCACATCAATTGCATAGCATTTAGGGACCTGTTCATTTAAAAAATGACCTGGTCCCTAAATACATTTTAACGGACCATGAAGAAAGCATTTCTCCAGCTACACCTTTCCGTATTTCTGGCTGGATTTACAGGGATATTAGGTAAACTGATTTCCCTCAACGAAGGATTACTGGTATGGTACCGGTTACTGATCACCTCCGTTACTTTGTATGTTTTATTCCGCTTCCAGGGTACTTTTAAAAAGCTTCCCTGGAAGGATATCCTTCCCATTGGCAGCACCGGCGTGGTAATAGCCCTCCATTGGCTTTTCTTTTACGGCAGTATCAAATATTCCAACGTATCTATCGGGGTGGTTTGCTTTTCGCTTACCAGCCTGTTCACCGCCATATTTGACCCGCTCATTAACAGGCGCCGCTTTGATGTAGCCGAAATGTTACTGAGTATGCTCACCCTGCTGGGAATCCTGCTGATCTTCCACTTTGATACACAATACCGTACCGGCATCATCCTGGGCATTATTTCCGCCATGTTTGCCGCACTGTTCACCGTATTCAATAAAAGACTGATCAAACGGTTCGATACGCCCACCATCACTTTCTATGAGCTGTCAACAGGCTTTCTGGTACTGAGTCTCGCTATGCCTTTATACCTCCACTTATTCCCGGCTCCTTCCCTGCTGCCCTCATCTATGGATTTACTCTACCTGTTTATACTGGCCTGGTTCTGCACCGTGCTGATGTACCTGCTGAATATGAGTGCGTTAAAGAAAATATCCGCTTTTACCGTGAACCTGTGTTTCAACCTGGAACCGGTTTACAGCATCGTGATGGCGTTTATATTGTTTCATGAAAACCAGTTTCTGAACAACGCCTTCTACGCCGGGCTGGGCTGTATCATCCTTTCCGTAGGACTACAAATGCTGCGTGTGGTAAGGGGCAAAACCGCATCCTAATCCCCCCGCTCATCCTCATTTATTTGTAACTTGAGCGCCGTAATTATTACTTTGCGCTTATGAGAAAAGTTTTATTAGGGGTGTCCCTCCTGGGCTCCTCCCTTCTTACCTATGCACAGCAACCTGCAAAAAAGCCGCTGGACCACAGTGTTTACGACAGTTGGCAAAGCATTGGCACTAAACTGATCAGTAATAACGGACAGTGGGTAGTGTATTCAGTGGTACCACAGGAAGGCGACGCCAGCCTGGTAATTTACGACCGTAAAACCGGTCAGTCAGCTACCATTGCCCGTGGCAGCAACCCGGTTATCACGGAAGATTCCCGCTACGTGATCTGCAGCATCAAACCGTTTTTTAAAGATACCCGCGAGGCAAAGATCAAAAAGAAGAAAGCGGCGGAAATGCCTAAAGATTCCCTGGCTATCATTGCATTGGGACAACCCGGTATCCTGAAATTTCCAGCGGTAAAATCTTTTAAAACACCGGAAAAAGGCAGTGGTTTACTCGCCTACCTTTTGGAAAAACCAGCAGCTGACAGCGCCAAAGGCAAAGGCAACAAAGCGCCTAAGCCGTTGGATGGCGATGATCGTGCAGATGACGACAAAACGCCTGCTGCCGGCGCTGAAAGCGGCACGCTGGTGATTCGTCAGCTGCTGAGCGGTACACAGGATACCATTAAGAATGTGACTGAATTTGCCTTCAGCAAACCCGGTAACCAACTCCTTATAGAAACAAAAGCAGATAAAAAAGATTCACTGTCGCGCAACGGTGTACTCCTGTGGCATACCGCCAACAGGAAAGCTACTGCACTGAGCAATGGCAACAGCGATTATAAACAATTCGCCTTCGACGAAAAAGGAGAACAGGCGGCGTATTTCGGTACCCGCGATTCGGCCAAAGCATTACAGCAATTCTATAAGCTCTATTATTTCAAACCCGGGCAGGACAGCGCCTACGAAGTAGCCGATAAAAACAGCAGCGGCATTCCGGCCAACTGGAGCATCAGTCCCAACAGCCTGATTTACTTTAGCAAAGATGGTCAGCGCCTGTTTTTTGGCACCGCTCCCATACTGCCCGTGAAAGATACCACCCTCGTGGATTTCGAAGTAGCTAAAGTAGATATCTGGAATTATAAAGATGATTACCTGCAGCCCATGCAGTTAAAAAATGCAGATAAAGAACTGAAAAGAAGTTATGCCGCCGTATACTATCCGGGTAGCAAACGGGTGATCCAGTTAAGCGATAAAGACCTGGAAACGGTGATCACCACAGCGGAAGGCAACAGCCCTAACGCGCTCGGCTATACGGACAAAGGCGCGCGCATTCCCATGCAATGGGTGGGCCGCACACTGAAAACAGCTTACCTCGTAAACATAAATGACGGTACGAGAAAAAAGATCAAAGAAAAACTGGACGGTAGCTTTTTCATCTCCCCTAATGGAAAATATATCATCTGGTACGACCTGGCAAACCGGGAGTGGTTCAGTTATAACAACGCTACCGGCGCAGCGGTAAGTGTAAGCAAAGGCATTCCCACCAAAGTATATGATGAGGAAGATGATCATCCTGATGTACCGGATGCCTATGGCATTGCCGGCTGGATGACGGATGATAATTACGTGTACATCTACGACCGCTACGATATCTGGCAGGTAGATCCTTCCGGAAAAGCAGCGCCGCTGAACATTACCAAAGGCATGGGCCGTACCGGCAAAATACGTTTCCGTTACCTGCGCCTGGATCCCGATAAGAAATTTTTCCTGCCCGGCGATCGCCTGACGTTAACGGCTTTCCAGGACAGCACCAAATACAATGGCTTTTATTCACTGGAACTGCCACGTAAAAGCGGTAAGGCCGCCAGCCTGCAACCCGTGGTGCTTGGGCCTTATTCCTACACTGATTTGCTGAAAGCAAAAGACGCCAACGTGTTTTCGTATACCCGTAGCCGGTATGAGCTTTCCCCGGATGTTTTTACAGGAGATGATATCGCAAAAGCTGTGCAGATCAGTCATACTAATCCCCAGCAACAGGATTATAACTGGGGCACCGCATCGCTGTATAAGTGGACTACCTTCAGTGGCAAACCTGCAGAAGGCATTCTTTATAAGCCTGAAAATTTTGACAGCACCAAACAATACCCGGTTATCTTTTATTTCTACGAGAAGTTAACAGATGGATTGTACAATTACCAGGCGCCTGCGCCGACGCCATCACGACTCAATATTTCATTTTTTGTAAGTCGCGGTTACCTGGTAGTGGCACCGGATATCAGCTATGAAAATGGTTATCCTGGTAAAAGTGCGTACGATTATATTGTGAGTGCCGCAGAAGATCTGGCCAAAAAGCCGTGGGTAGATGGAAAAAATATGGGGATCCAGGGTCAGAGCTGGGGCGGGTACCAGGTGGCTTATCTCATCACGCAAACCAATCTCTTTAAAGCGGCGTGGGCCGGCGCTCCCGTGGCCAACATGACCAGTGCCTATGGTGGTATCCGCTGGGAAAGCGGTATGAACAGGCAGTTCCAGTATGAGCATTCACAAAGCCGTATCGGCGCTACCCTATGGGAGAAGCCTGAACTGTATATTGAAAACTCACCGTTGTTCAACCTGCCGCGTGTAAACACGCCGGTGGCTATTATGGCCAACGATGCCGATGGCGCCGTTCCCTGGTACCAGGGCATCGAAATGTTTACCGGTTTACGCCGTTTAGGCAAGCCGGTGTGGTTGCTGAATTATAACAACGAAGCGCATAACCTGGTACAACGCCAGAACCGCAAAGATATTCAACGCAGGGAGCAACAGTTTTTTGATCACTTCCTGAAAGGCGCACCGGCGCCACAATGGCTGGAAAGCGGCGTACCTGCTACAGAAAAAGGGATCAACTGGGGCTGGGATCCGCAACAGTAAATTAAACGTATTAACAAAAAAACGCTGCAGGTTTCTGCGGCGTTTTTTGTTAATACAGGACCACTGATAATCCTATTAACAGCTATTAACGATGGTTGACGCATTTTTGAGCAATGCCGGAATTATATATCATAGCTGGTTGCAACGGAGCAGGGAAAACAACTGCCAGTTTCACTTTATTGCCTGAAATACTGGGCTGTAAAGAATTTGTGAATGCAGATATCATTGCTGCTGAGATGTGCCCTCTTAACCCCCAAAGCGTTGCTTTGCCCGCAGGCAGGCAGATGTTACACCGGATCCGGGAACTGATGCTGGAAAAAACCGACTTTGCTTTTGAAACCACCCTGGCCACCAGAAGCTATGTACCACTGATTGAAAAAGCAAAAGAAACCGGGTACACGGTTACCCTGCTTTTCTTCTGGCTGAATTCACCCGAAATGGCGGAGAAAAGGGTATTGAAACGGGTGGAAGAGGGAGGCCATGATATGCCGGCAGAAGTAATTAAAAGAAGATACCACCGGGGTATCAGTAACCTGATGAATTTATATATCCCCATCTGCGACAACTGGCTGATGATTGATAATACCAGTACAGCGCCATTGGAAATAAGTTCAGGCACCAACATCGCTGCGGAATCTTTCGGTATATGGGATATATTCCCGTTGCATTGCGGCAGGGAGGAACCGGAAATAGCGGGCCAGTATGAATTTAAAGTGCGCTCCGGGAAAATAATGGAGGGCCTCAATACAGCGATGTGCAACCTGGTGGAAATGAGTGCCCGTCATAACCGGGAACTCATTATCAGTGATAAAAAAGGAAGTATTCAAAGTATCCCTGCCAGGGATATCCTGTTCACTGTCAGGTGATTCTATCCCTCTCTAAATATATTTTTCTTAATATAAATTATTTAACATATATTTACAATAACATCGCCACTTTTAGCGTATGGTGTGATCTGCAGCGATAGCGATATCCTTAACACCACATTATTGTACCTATGAACTTCCATATCCATCATCCCGCGGATGCATTACGTCCATTTGTAAAGCAATATTATTATTGGGAAGATGATACCCGTGGTATTATCCAGTTACCACAAAACCTGTTTGCCCTGGGCGATCAGTATATGGTATTCATCCTTGAAGGGAAGGCAGAAGTGAAGCCGGTGAACCACAAAGCATTCACCCTGCCTGCGGGCTCGGTACTGGGTCATATGACCTGCGCCTGCCAGTTGCAGGTACAAGGGCCGGTAAAAGCAGCAGTAGTGCAGCTGAACGCCTACGGATGCTACCGACTTTTAGGCATGGACGCCGCTAATTTCACCAACTATTACCGCAACCTGCTCACGGCAGAACAACCTGTGTGGCAGGAACTGATCACTGCCCTGCAGCAGGAAAAGGAGCCACAACGTGTGGAATCATTACTCGATGATGCTTGCCTGCAGGCGCTTTCACAGCAACCGGGCAATCTCCGTGAAGTAGACGACATTGCCGATTACCTGGTAATCATGCAGGGAAATGTAAGCATCGCAGAACTCACCGCCCGCTACGGACTTTCCCGCCCTACGCTGGAAAGACTCTTCAGCAAAATAGTAGGTATTCCGCCGCAGTTATATGCCCGGATGATCCGTTATAAAACAGCCCTGAGCGCGCTCCGCCAGCTGAATTTACCAGAGTGGCAAACACCGGTGGCAGCAACGCCGTGGTATAACCAGGCCATGTTTATAAAAGATTACCTGCTGTTTAATCATGAAACACCTTCTTACTTCACTCCTTCCACAGGAACTATTGCACATATGCAGGTGGATAACCTGCAGCAGGTAGCAGTAGCCAGCTAAGAAAAAGATACTTTTTGCGCAAATATGGAAAAAACCAGCATTCCGGGAACAGGCCCTGCCTGCTCCCGGAAAATCCACGTGTAGTATAACCTCTACCTATACACGAAAAAGTATAATAACCGCACTTTTTGTTTAACTTACTTTTCCTAACAGGCATTACTATGCAATATTCCGCAGCCCATTGGCGTGAACAACTGAAACTGCAATCCCATGTTGAAGGCGGCGCTTTCCGCGAAACTTACCGGTCAGAGTGGGTGCTCGATATGAAAACCCTGCCTGCCGGCATGAGCGGTAACCGCAATGCTTCTACCTGCATTTATTTTTTACTGGAAGAAGGAGAGTTTTCTGCGTTCCATCGTATCGCAGCCGATGAGATCTGGCATTTTTATGATGGCAATACATTGACGATCTACGAGATAGCTCCCGGCGGAGAGTTGCTGGTACACAGGCTTGGCCGCGATATCCAAAACAACGAAAGCCTGCAGGTGATCATCACCGCAGGCAACTGGTTTGCTTCCCGTGTGGAAGTACCCGGCGGGTACGCCCTTACCGGTTGCACCGTAGCGCCGGGGTTTGATTTTGCAGATTTTGAACTGGCGGAAAAAGCGCCGCTGCAGGCGGCTTACCCGGAACATGCAGCGCTGATTGATAGTCTTACCAGGTAACGGTAACGGCTATCCGCTGCCGGCTCTTTACATTTTTACTAAATTTAGGCATGAAAAAAGTCCTCTACCCCGTTGTATTTATATTATTCGCGCTCCTGATCTTTTGGCTGGGCAAGCGTTTCGGCAGCACCAATGTGAGTCAGCAGGTAATTTCCAACAGCACTATTGTAAAGGAAATTGCAGAACTGGCCAGCCTGGATGTGCAGGGAAGCGCCAGCATTAAAAGAAGTAATATTGAAAACAGCGGCGAATGGACAGATAACCTGAAGAAAGCCTTCCTGGAAAATACGGTGTGGGTTACTATTCCGTACCAGGCCAAATACGGCGTAAATATCGACGATAAGTTGTTTAAAGTGCAAATGACTGATAAGAAGATCATTATCAATTTGCCGGCGCCCCGTTTGCTCAGCTATGAGCTGAAAATGGACCGGATGGAAACCTCCAACCGTAAGGGCTGGCTGCTGTCGCAGGATGACGAAACCTATACCGCTGTACAGAAAGAACTTTACCGCACCTCCCGTGCCCAGCTGGAAAACAATCCTACTTACATCCAGCAATCCAAAGAGAAAATAAGGAAAGTAATGGAGCAGTATTATGCCCCATTTCTGAAGGATCATACCCTGGAAATCCACTACGACGGGGAAACCAGCGCGCCGGCTTTAAAATAGCTACGCTGCTTCCTGCGCAATGTACTTTACCAGACTTCTTTTGGCGATGGGCAGCAAAGTTTCATCTACCGGCACTACCAGCGGCGTTTCCACGCAATACACCGCAGGGTTGGGCAAATTGTTCCGCTCCCGGATCAGCATACTTTTGATATGGCTGATGGTATGTACCAGGTCTTTTTTATAAGCCTGGAGATATTGGGTATGAATACCCCGGTATTTTTCATCATGTCTTTCAAAGATGGTAAGCCGGTAGGTATATACCAGCGTTTGCCTGCCACGCCCGTCGCACAGCAGCAGGTAGCCTTCGGCTGTTTCCAGCGGCACCAGTCCTACGGGGAAAATACTGAGGTGTTCCGCCACGTACTCGTAGATCTCCGTTCCTTCCTTAATAGTGCTGTTTAGCTGTGGCAGGGAATAATGGATGATGGATTCCAGTTCTTCCATCAGTTCATCGTCGGCAATCAGCTGCTCGTACAATAATTCCAGCTTCTGGATGTTCACTGCCGTGAGCCTTTTTGGAAATTGCTGCTGTAAAAACTGTTTGTTGTCCCGGAAAGCAACCAGGTTGTTGTAATGAAAGATGATGTCTGACAACTGCGGGTACAGCCTGCTCTGGGTGAAGTGTTGATTAATGTCCTGTAAATAAGCCAATAGCGTGTACTTTTTCAGCTCAAAGTCTATATAACCATCGGCAAACCATGTTTCACTTAACGCTCCCATATGAATTTAATTTAATGGATCATGTACTGAATTTACGAAAAAAAAACCGTAAAAAGGAGCGTTTATAAGCGTCAGAGCAGTATTTTAAATAATATTTCTGTGCCAGTCAAATGGGGTACTACAAAGGATCTGACTATGTCAAATGGTAGTAAAAAACTAGGTAATTACAAAAATATTTTGACGCTAACTTTTTTATTAGCGTAATTTTCATAACTTCAGTATATTATTTTTCATTTTTTTAATTTCAGTTATCATGAACATTTACGTAGCCAACCTGCACTATAGGTTGAACGATGAGGATCTCCATCAGATTTTCAGCGATTTTGGAGAGGTTACCTCCGCTAAGGTTATCAAAGACCACGAAACAGGCCGCTCACGTGGTTTTGGCTTTGTGGAAATGCCTAATCAAGAAGAAGGAGCAAAGGCTATGGATAGTTTGAACGGCAGCGAAATCGAAGGTAAGCAATTGATGGTAAACGAAGCAAGACCTAAACAACCGAATAATAATTTCAAAGGTGGCGGTGGTAATAACCGTGGCGGCGGAGGATATGGTTCCCGCGACCGTCGTTATTAATAATCCCCTTTATTCGGCACTAAGGAACTAAAAGAGACGCTCTTCCGAGTGTCTCTTTTTTTGTTGTCTTTAAAAAACAAAAAATGCAGCAGAAAATGATCCCTGCTGCATTCCTGCTAAACGATAGCTATCTTTAAATTCCTCTCTTCGGATCAAAATTCTCCAGCTCCTTCGCTACTGCGCTCAGGAAAGTAGAACCCAGGGAACCATCTACAATACGATGGTCGTAAGACATGGACAGGTACATCATGTGCCTGATACCAATGGTATCGCCGTCTTCTGTTTCAATGACCACCGGGCGTTTTTTGATAGCGCCTACTGCCAGGATGGCCACCTGTGGCTGATTGATGATAGGCGTTCCCATCAGGCTGCCAAAGGTGCCTACATTGGTAAGGGTGAAAGTACCGCTCTGGGTATCTTCCGGCTTCAGCTTATTCTGGCGGGCGGAATTGGCCATGTAGTTTACCTGTTTGGTTAACCCGGTGAGGTTGAGCATATCAGCGCTTTTGATCACCGGAACAATCAGGTTACCACTGGGCAACGCCGTAGCCATGCCTATGTTAATGTCTTTCTTGATAATGATCTTATCACCGTCGAGTGAGCAGTTGATCAGCGGGAAACGCTTGATACACTTTACGATGGCTTCTATAAACAGTGGTGTGAAAGTCAGTTTTTCGCCTTCGCGTTTTTCGAAGTCGCCTTTTACCCGGTCGCGCCACTTCACCATGTTGGTAACATCTGCTTCGGCGAAGCTGGTCACATGCGGACTGGTTTGTTTGCTCATTACCATGTGGTTGGCAATCAGTTTGCGCATGCGATCCATTTCAATGATTTCCACATTACCGCTATAGGTAGGGGAAGCCACGGTAGTGGTCACCACCGGTTGACGGGTAGTGGCCGCAGCGGTGGAGGTGGCCTGTTCGGGCGTTACATCCGGGATTACCTTTCCTTCGCGGCGATCGGCTACGTATTGGAGGATATCTCTTTTGGTTACGCGGCCATCGTTACCGGAACCGGGGATCTTTTCCAGGTCGGAAAAGCTGATACCTTCCTGTTGTGCGATAGTGAGTACCAGCGGGGAGTAGAATTTGGCTCCGCCACCGGAAACAGGCGCTTCGGCAGCGGGTGTATACGCCGGCGCGGTAGTGAATTTTGGTTCAGTGGCTGCAGGAGCTGCAGGCGTAACAGGGGCGGAAACCGCCGCTGCATCGGCATTGGTATTAATGCGGGCAATGACGGTACCTACCGGTACCACATCATTTTCATTAAAGAGCAGTTCAGTGATTTCGCCCTCCGCAGTGGAAGGAACTTCGCTATCCACTTTGTCGGTGGCAATTTCAAGTACGGTTTCATCTACTTTTACGTGATCGCCCGCCTTTTTATGCCAACGCAAAATGGTGGCTTCCATGATGCTCTCCCCCATTTTTGGCATTACCAATTCTACAATGGCCATAAGATTGATTTTTGCTTTAGTGCGCAACAAAAATAAGGGAATTGTACCAATTCAAAATACGTGAATATCCCTATTCCAGAATGAGTTTGCGCAACTCATTCATGGCATAAACAGCTGTCATTTGCGTATTCCGTTCCCGGTCGTAACGCAGCTGGTATTTTACGGTAACTGTTCTCTTTGCATTTCCCACTGCTATCCAAACGGTACCTACCGGTTTTTCCGGCGTGCCGCCATCGGGGCCCATGATCCCGGATACAGCAATGGCGTAGTCGGTTTGCAGCAGTGCCAGTGCGCCGGTCAGCATTTCCTGCACGGTGGCTTCACTCACGGCGCCATGCGCCTGCAGGGTTTCGGGTTTCACGCCTAACATCTTCACTTTCATTTCATTGGCATACGTTACCGCACTGCCTTTGAAATAAGCAGAACTTCCCGGAACCGCTGTAATCCAGCTGGCAATCAGTCCGCCGGTACAGCTTTCCGCGGTACCCATCGTTTTACCTTTCTCCTTTAACAGGTTACCCAATACTTCTCCTATTGAAATATCCTGGTCGGTTACGGTGATATCTGCCAGCAGGTCTTTCAGCTGGTGAAACAGGATGCTCACCTCTGCGGCCACCGATAATTTATCTTTACCAAAGCCGGTTAAACGGAGTTTCAGGAGGCTGTAACTGGGCAGGTAAGCCAGTTTGATGTGGACGGGTAATTTTGCTTCAAAAGCAACGAGCCGTTCGGCGATAAAGGATTCGCCCATACCGGAGGTAACCAGTGTTTGATGTATTACCGCCGGGGTTTTGAAATCCTTTGCCAGCCGGGGTAGCACATAATCCTCCATGATTCCCTTCATTTCATGCGGCACTCCGGGCATGGATACGTAGATCTTACCTTCTTTCTCAAACCACATTCCCGGCGCGGTACCTCTTTTATTTTCAATGACTGTTGCCGTTTCGGGCACCAGGCTCTGGTCCAGGTTCCTTTGCAGGATGGGCAGGCCCCTGCTTTCAAAAATATGCAGTACGTTTTCCAGCGTTTCCTGGTGTTGCACCAGCCTGGTGTTAAAGTATTCACATAAGGTAGGCTTGGTGATATCATCGGCTGTTGGCCCCAGCCCGCCGGTGATCAGCACCACATCAGACACCGCCGATTCTTTTGCCAGGGCATCCAGGATATCATCCCGGATATCGCCAATGGCTACACGCCGGTGTACCCAGATCCCCATTGCATTCAGCTGCTGTGCCATCCAGGCAGAATTGGTATCAATCGTTTGTCCTATCAGCAATTCATCTCCGATGGTGATAATGCTGGTGGTGATTTTATCCATAGTGCGTTGTTTAAACTGCTATCCAAAAAACGGTGCCAGTATTTTCCCCAGATCTTCCGGCAGGCCGGCTTTCTGTTTCGTTTTTACGTCAATGAATACCAGTGTGGTCACCCCAACATTCAGCAATTCATTCTTTTCGTTATACAACTCACTGTGAAACTGTATCTTAGAACCCTTCGGCATCTCTTTCAGTATAGTCTTCACCGTTATCAGGTCGTCGTAATAGGCAGGCCGCAGGTATTTTACATTCAGTTCGGCTACCGGCATAATCACGCCCTGTTCTTCCAGCTCTCTGTAGCTGAAACCCAGTTCGCGTATGGCTTCTGCCCTGCCTACTTCATAATACAGGCCGTAGTTGCCGTAATACAGATATCCCATCTGGTCTGTTTCCCCATAACGTACCCTGATTGTTGTTGTGCTGATAAACATGGTTCCCTGCTATTTTTATCCTAAACGTTTACTTGAATATTTTATTTGCCCAATGCGCCATCCAGTGAAAACCTGCCCGGTCCTGTAAAAAGCAACGTCACAAATGCTGCCAGGAAAAGAATAGGCATTTCTTTTTCTGATACCGGGTCATGTCCGTGAATCATGAAAATGATTACGCCCATACAAATCACCAATGGCACAGAAGCCAGTCTGGTTAACAGTCCCATGATCAGCAACACCGCGCAGAACACTTCTGCAAAAACCACCATTCCCAAAGAAATTTTATGTCCTACTCCCAATGGATCAGGAAAAGAATTCATTTTGGCAGTAAAATTGATCAGCTTGGGCCAGCCATGCAGGAGGATCAGACCACCGGATACCAGTCGGAGCACGAGCATGGAAAAACTTACAGCGCCATTCGAGTAGCCGGCAGAGAACAGTTTTCTCATAGTAGGTAAGGTTTTTGTACTTAAAAATTATTTTCCGCAAGATAAATGAATAGCCTTTGCCTTGCTACCGGAGTTATCCACATTGTTAGAAACACAATCGGAAAGGAAAAGATATAACTTTTATATTTGCTGATATCACCTGGTTCGTTTCTCATCATGATTGTCGGAGGCACACAGGCACCAAAGAAACGGACTATCAGGGTCAGACCACGGCAGAGTACTTCCCCGGCTGGAAAATATTTCCTCCCGGGATTCGTTTTAAACGCATATTCAAGAAATAACAGCTATAGCATGCAATTTATAAGAAGAGTTTTTGTTCCCGGACATCTGTATATATCACTCCTGGCCTTTACGGGTACAGGTTTGATAGCACTGCCTGCCGCACAGGCACAGCAAACACGCATTTACACAGATCCGGAAAAAGTATTCAAGGACGCCCAGCAATATTTCCAGCAGGAAAAATATGCCGTGTCCATGCAGCTTTTCAAGCAAACCCTTGATAACATCGACTATTTCCACGAAACCAACCGTGATCTTGTTAAAACAGATGCGTATTACTACTATACCATCTGTGCACTGAAACTGCAACAGGACAATGCGGAAAAACAGGCGCTGGAATTTTTGAAACTGGCCAATAACAATGCCCGTGAAGAACTGGTGAGCTATCAGCTGGCAAAATATTATTTCCGCCAGAATAAACTCAAAGAGGCCATTCCCCTCTATGAGAAAGCCAATATCGAAAACCTCTCCAATGCAGAAATTGCGGAAGCGAAGTTTGAACTGGCCTATTGCTATTTCAATTTAAAAGATTTTAAAAAGGCACAGCCCCTGTTTGCCTCCATCAAAGAAGTACCCGGCAAATACAGCATCCCGGCCAACTATTACTATGGCTTCATCAGCTACTACAATCACCAGTATGCAGAAGCCCTCAATAGTTTCCAGAAAGTAGTGAACGAACCCAAATACAGCAATGTGGTTCCTTATTACATCGCTGAAATATATTACTTCCAGGGGAAAACAGATCAGCTGATTGCCTACACAGAGCCACTGCTGCGGCAAGGCGGACAATACTACGAAGCAGAACTGAAACAGTTGCTCGGTAAAGCCTACTTTGAAAAAAAGAACTATCCCAAAGCACTGCCCTACCTGCAGGACTTCCAGGATAATGCAGATGAAGTAAGAAACGAAGACATCTACCAGCTATCATACGCTTACTACCAGACAAATAACCTGTCGAAAGCGATCGCCGGATTTAAACAACTGAGCAGTTCCAAAGATTCACTGGGACAAAATTCCATGTACCTGCTGGGCGACTGCTACCTCCGCACCGGTCAGAAAGCCAATGCGCGCAACGCTTTTGCCTTTTGCGCCAACAACAGTTCCAACGCACAGCAACAGGAAATTTCCCGGTTCAACTACGGCAAACTGTCGTACGAACTAGGCTACCCCGATGCCGCGCTCGGCGAGCTTACACAATTTGTAAAAACATATCCGCAATCTGCTTATAACAAAGAAGCCAGGGAAATACTCGTTAATCTTTTCATGAACAGCAATAACTATAAAGATGGTTTAGCGACGATTGAATCGATTCCCGACAAAAATCCTACGGTGCTGAAAGCCTACCAGAAAGTAGCCTACGGCCGCGCCACCCAGCTGATCAATGATCAGCAGCTGGCAGAAGCCGACCGCCTGCTGGATGTTGCCATCAGCAACCCATACGATCCGCAGATCAAACAACTGGCGCATTTCTGGAAAGCAGAAATTGCGCTGCGTCAGAATAAAACAGACCAGGCAGTTACTAACCTGAACGCCTATCTGAATAATACAGCCCCGGTATCGGGCGAAGCGAATGCACAAACCGCCAGCTACAACCTGGGATACAGCCTCCTGAAACAGGACAAATTCACGGAAGCACTGCCTTACTTTGAATCTGCCCAGCGCACCAGCGGCCCCAATGCAGAACGTATTGCCACCGACGCCGCCCTCCGCAGTGCCGATTGCTATTATATGCTCCGCCAGTTCCCGAAAGCATTATCGCTATATGACCGCATCATCAGCAACAACGCTCCCGGCGCCGACTACGCCACTTATCAGAAAGCCGTGATCCTCGGTTTACAGGGCAAGCAAAGTGAAAAACTGGCACTGCTCAAACAACTGGGTAACAAGTTTCCATCGTCCGGCTTTAATAACGAAACAGATATTGAGATAGCCAATACCTATCTCTCGGAAGAAAAATATACAGAAGCCATCCCCTTCCTGGAAAATGTATTACAGAAACAACCCAACGGACCGAATGCGCCACGCGCACTCCTGAAACTGGGCCTGAGCTACTATAACAAAGACAACGACAGCAAAGCGCTGGCTTATTACCGCCAGGTAGTGGAAAAATTCCCTAACTCGCCGGAATCCAATGAAGCATTGCAAAGTATGAAGTCGATTTATGTAAGTCAGGGTAAAACCGACGACTACCTCGCCTTCCTGAAAGCCAGCGGCAGAACCGTTACTACTTCTGCTGAAGACTCCCTCACTTATGCTGCTGCCGAGTCCCGGTTCACCAGCAACGATTGCGCAGGCGCCACCAGCGGCTTCAATAACTATATCCAGAAATATCCGAACGGCCAGTTTATCCTGCCGGCTTATTTCTACAAAGCAGAATGTGCTTATAACAGTAAAGACTATACGAGCGCATTGCCTGCCTACGAATTTGTGTTATCGCGCAACAACAGTTTGTATGCAGAAAGATCTGCACTACAGGCGGCTAACATCAACTTCTACCAGGTAAAAAATTACGATAAGGCAAGAGGCTACTACCTGCAACTGCAGGATCTCGCTACCAGCAAGGAAAACAGTCTTACCGCCACCAGGGGATTACTCCGCAGCAACTATCAGCTGAAACGCTGGGACGAAGTAACCAACTACTCGGAAATGTTACTGGCTGCTGCCAATATCAGTACAGATGATCAGATCATCGCGCATTTCTATCGTGGTAAAGCGTTGCAGCAGGCAAAAGATTATGCCGGCGCCCTGTCTGAATTCAAAACAGTGGCCAACATGACCAAATCTGAAACTGGCGCCGAAGCACGCTACAACATTGCAGATTGCTACCTGCAACAGAATGAACTGGACGCTGCCGAAAAAGCCGGTTTTGATGTGATTAAAAATACGCCGTCCTACGAGTACTGGGTGGCTAAATCATATATCCTGCTGGGAGATGTATACGCCCGCCAACAGGATTATTTCAATGCAAAAGCTACTTACCAGAGTATCGTTACCAACAGCTCTATTCCTGAGCTGAAACAGGAAGCGAAAGATAAACTGGCAAAAGCGGAAGCAGAAGAAAAAGCGGCTGGCAAAAAACCGAAGAAATAATCACCCGGATTCCGGAACCTGACATTTAAGCGCAACAAAGCATGAACATTCAAGCAATATATAACAAACGAACTTTTATTATATCAGCACTGGGCCTGACAGGAATGCTGTTTGCACAAACGGCCACCGCACAGGAGGTATTGAAACAGGAAACGATTGATATCATTTCCACAAACCAACCCAAACTGCGCGATGCCTACAAACTCAATCTCACGGCCTCTTTGCCGGGGATTGATACCACCCGGCCATCCATGAAGTACGAGATACCGGCGCTGAACCTGAACTTTATGTACCAGGCCATGCCACTGAAACCACTGGCGCTGGGCAAAGATTCATTGTCGTACCTGCAGAACAACTTCGTGAAACTGGGATATGGCAATTATAAAACACCGTATGTACAGGCGGGCTTTGGCAGCGGCAGGCAAGATATGTACAACTACGGCCTGTATGTAAACTATACCGGCTCCAAGGGCAAGGAAATTCCTGACCAGGATTATAGCAACCTGAATGTACTGGCCGCCGGTACTTACCTGTTGCCAAAATTCCGGTTCGACGGAAGCATCGGGTACGACCGCAACACCGTTCACTACTACGGCTATGGTCATGATACGGCCAGCTATAAAAAGAAAGATATCGAGCAAACGTTTAACCAGCTCACGGCTTCCGTGGGTATGCAGAACAGGCCGCAAAACGACTGGGCATTTACCTTCCAGCCAAAAGTGAAGTTTATTCTTTTCAACGACTCCTACAAGCGTACCGAAAATACCTTCCAGCTGAATGTGCCGGTACGTAAGCAGGTGTTTGAAGATATCTACATAAAAGTAGAAGGTGTGTTTGATCTTTCTACCTATAAAGAAGATAACAACCGCGCCATCAACAACAACATCGCTTCCATCCACCCTGCGGTAGATATCATGAAGCCGGGATTTGTGCTGCATGCCGGTGTAAATCCCACCTGGAGCAACGGCGAATTTTACCTGCTGCCCGACATCGTGAATGAGTCGCACCTGATCCGTAAAAAACTGATCCTGAGCAGTGGATGGATCTCTTATTTTGAAAAGAATTCCTACCGTAACCTTGCCAATAAAAATCCTTTCCTCGCCGGCTTACCGGGAGAAATGATGAATACCCGTGTAGAAGAAAAATATACCGGTATCAAAGGTACGCTGGGCAGCCATTTCAACTACAACACCAAATTCGCTTCCGTTACCTGGTACAATATGCCGCTGTTTGTAAACGATAGCGCCGACACCAAAAAATTCACCACCCGTAACGAAGCCCAGCTGCGCGCTTTCCAGCTGCATGGCGAAGTAGGATATATTGAGGAAGAAAAATTTCAGGCGCGCGTTAGCTTCGACTGGTATAACTATAACAAACAGGAAACAGAAGTGCAGCCGTGGCATCTGCCAGCCTTCCAGGGTGATTTGTTTGCACAATACACCATCGCTAAAAAATTACACCTGAATGCCGATCTCTTTGCACTGAGCGGCAGCTATTACCTGCTCCCCAACAAAGACTTTGGCAAAACCAAAGGCGCATGGGACCTGAATGCAGGCGCCTCTTATGATATCAGTAAAAATTTCGGGCTATGGGTGAATGCAAATAACCTGTTCAATACACACTACCAGCGGTATTACCTCTACCCTACTTATGGGTTCAATATTGTGGGTGGTGTGATGATTAAGTTTTAACTTTATGCGGAGATTGTGTTCCCCGGATTAGGTCCGGGAAACACAATCTCCACGGCATTATTCATTAAAAATTTCTCCACTTGATACTTCAGCAATATATCCAGGAAGTGCTGTTTAAACAGCGGATTTGTGTAGTACCACAGCTGGGAACATTTTCTGTACAACATTTCCCGGCACATTATAACTCCCACGCACAAACGCTTACGGCGCCGCGTGAACAGGTGATGTTTACCCAGCAATGGCAGGACGATGGTTCCTGCGTGGAATGGATTGCCCTGAAAGAAAACCTGGTGCCTGCCGTGGCACAGCGGAAGCTGGAAAAATACCTGGAGGAACTGAAAGCGGAGCTTCAATCCGGGAAGCCGCTGGTATTGCCGGGCATCGGCCAGTTACAGGGCGACTTTACCGGCAACATACATTTCCATGCGGAAGAACTGCCGGTAGAAAAAGAAACCCTGGATCTTACGCCTATTGAACGAACAACGGATAGCCGCACAGCACCCGCTTTTGTGCCACCACCACCCGAGGCGCTGGAGCCTATTATGACAGAAGAAGTGGAAGATACGCTGGAAGCCGTAACGGAAGAAAGTGGTTTTAAATGGTGGTGGGCTGCTATTCCCATTGCCGCCATTGTAATTGGATTAGCCGCCTGGTGGTATTTGTCTGGTATCTCCAAAGCTGTATCCCAATCCGAAACACCTCCCGATACAGAAGTTAATGCAAAGCAGCTCGCCGCTGCAGCCGCAGATTCCATACAAAAAGCGCTGGCCGACTCCACAGCGAAAGCAGCGATTACGCCCATTACTTATTATGCAGTAGTGGAAAGGTATAAAGACAGCACTATCGCAGTGAAAAAACAGAAGCAGCAGCTCGCCTGGGGAAAAACGCTGGTGCTCTATAAAAGAGACAGCATGTACAGAACTGCCGTGGAACTGCATTCACTGGTAGCTGATACCACCGTGCAACGCGACAGTATCCGGAAAGTGTTTGGTAATAAAGTATTTCTTGAATTTTAGCCGTTAAGCTTTTATTTCGCCTGCTACAATTTCCAGCCCCTCTGCAAAAGTACGGGGCTTATATCCCAGTTCTTTGGCGGCCTTGTCTATTATCAGCCCGGTTTTGGCAGGACGGGCCGCAGGTTGTGCCAGTGTTTTGGCACTGATCTTTTCTACGAGTGAAGTATCCAGTTTAAAGTATTCAGCCGTTTGAATGGCCATATCATAAGGAGTGAGAATTTCATTTCCGGAGATGTTGAAGAAACCGGTTGCTTTCTTATCTGCAATCAGCAAACACCCCTTCGCGAGGTCGTGGCATAAAGTAGGTGTACGCCATTGGTCATCCACTACTTTCACTTTTTTACCCTGCTGCAAATTATTTTTTACCCAGGTAATCATGTTATTGCGGTGCGGGTCTGCCACTACGCCATACACCAGTACGGTGCGTACAATGGCCCACTGCAGTTTGCTGTTAATCACCAGTCGCTCTGCGGCAACTTTACTGGTACCATAATAATTGATAGGATTTACGGTAGCGTCTTCACTGTAAGGGCCCTGTAAGCCATCGAATACAAAATCGGTGGACAGGAAGATGAAGAAGGCGTTGCAACTTTCTGCTGCGTGTACGAGGTAACGGGTGGCTCCTACATTGGTATCCCAACAGGCATCTTTATTTTTTTCGCAGTCATCCACCTGCGACATGGCGCCGCCATGAATAATGATATCCGGCTGATGTTTTTCCACCAGCTGCTTTACGCTGCCTGCATCGCGGAGGTTTACAGCCTCATAAGTGTATTTATCCCGCAGGGGGAAACGATTAGGGCCTCTGCCTGTGGCTATCACATCATATTTTCCATCTTGCAGAAAAAGCGGGATCAGATGTTGTCCCAATAATCCGTTACTACCAGTTATAAGTACCTTCATAGAGCCATGTTCAATACGCTATTTCTAAAGATAAGAAAAAAAAGCTTTTAGCTGTTCACCAAAATGCGGGGCATTTCAATAACAGCTAAAAGCTAATCACTTGCAACTTTACTTGTGCATGCCCAGGTTGTACATGGTGAATGCCCAGATATCGGCGGCTTCATCAATCATTTTGGAAGTGGGCTTGCCTGCACCGTGCCCTGCCTGTGTTTCAATACGGATCAGGGTTGGATTGGGTCCGGCGTTGTCTGCCTGCAGCGTGGCTGCAAACTTAAACGAGTGCGCCGGCACTACGCGGTCGTCGTGATCAGCGGTAGTGATCAGCGTAGCCGGGTAAGCGGTGCCGGGCTTCAGGTTATGCAGCGGCGAATATTTCAGCAGGTATTTAAACTGTTCTGCGTTGTCGCTGCTACCATATTCTACTGCCCAGGCCCATCCGATGGTGAATTTCTGAAAGCGCAGCATATCCATTACGCCTACGGCAGGCAGTGCCACCTTAAACAGTTCGGGGCGTTGTGTCATACAGGCGCCTACCAGCAAACCACCGTTGGAACCGCCGCGGATCGCTATTTTGCCGGGATTGGTATATTTTGCTTTGATGAGATATTCGGCTGCGCCGATAAAATCGTTGAATACATTCTGTTTCTTTTCCATCATACCGGCCTTGTGCCAGGCTTCTCCATACTCGCTGCCGCCTCTTAACGATACCACTGCGTATATGCCTCCCTGTTCCATGAAGTAGAGGTTGGAAACGCTGAAAGAAGGGGTCATGGCAATATTGAATCCGCCGTAGCCATAAAGCAACACGGGGTTATTGCCATTCAGCCTTATACCTTTCTTGTAGGAAAGGAATACGGGCACACGCTCTCCGTCGGCACTTTTAAAGAACACCTGTTTGGTTTCGTACTCTGCGGGGTTGAATTTTACTTCCGCCTTATTATATAAGGTAGAAGCACCGGTGGCCACTTCATATTTATATACAGCGGGCGGAGTAATAAAGGAAGTATAGGTATAAAAGAATTCCTTGTCTTCTTTTTTACTGCCAAATCCACTGGCAGTTCCAAGACCCGGCAGTTTCACTTCGTGCTCCAGCTTACCTTTATAATCATATTGATACACCCTGGTAGAAGCGTCTTTCAGATAGGACAGGAATAATTTGCCGCCAGCGAGGCCCACACCCTGGAGGGCTTCTTTCTTTTCGGGAACAATTACTTTCCAGTTGGCTTCCGCCGGGTTGGCGGGGTCTATCAGCACAATCTTATAGTTGGGCGCGTTGTGATTGGTACGCACCAGTAGTTTGTCGCCGTCGTTATCTATAACGTCCGGCTCGTTGGCGAAGCCTTTCACAAGCAGGGTAAACTCCTTTTGCGCGGGGTTCTGCAGGTCGCGGAACCACAGCTCCCGGCCGGAAGTGCCTTCCGAGGTGGAGAGGATCAGGAAGCGTTCATCTTCCGTTACGTCCACGCCGGCGTTGCGCAGCGGGTGTTCTTTATCCACATAAATCAGTTCATCCTTCTCCTGCGGATCGCCCAGGCGGTGGTAGTACACTTTCTGGAATTCATTCTTCTGGGATAGCTTGTTTTGTTCATCGGGTTTGTCGTAGCGACTGTAATAGAAGCCGTTACCTTTCCACGAGAGGCCGCTGAACTTCACCCATTCGAGTTTATCGGACAGGAGCTGGCGGGTTTCCACATCCATTACAAAACCTTCCTGCCAGTCGGATCCTGCTTTGGAGAGCAGGTAGGCAAAATGTTTCCCGTCTTTGGAGAACGACATGCTGCCCAGTGCGGTGGTGCCGGCTGCCGAGAGCTTGTTGGGGTCGAGGAAAACCTCCGGGGCGCCGCCTAAAGTGGCGGAGCGGTAAAGAATGGACTGGTTCTGCAGACCATCATTTTTAAAGAAGTAATAATAATTACCATGTTTGGTGGGGGCGCCGTTTTTGGGGTAATTCCACAATTCTTCCAGTCTTTTCCGGATTTCTGCGCGAAAAGGGATGTTGGAGAGATAGTTTTCTGTTACCTTATTCTGGGCGTCCACCCATGCTTTTGTTGCGGGGCTGTGATCGTCTTCCAGCCACCGGTAAGGATCTGCGATCTGGGTACCGTGATAGTTATCAATGGTATCCACTTTTTTTGTTTCGGGATAAGTAATCGTTTGCTGTTGCTGTGCCATTGCCTGCCCGGCGATTAAACTTACGCTCATAAAGACCCACCGTTTATTATTTTTATTTAACATGCGTAATATTTTTTGAAAAATTTATCTACTTTGTTTGATGGAAATTAAAAATTTAGGTTATTTCATCAGATAACAGTTAGAAAACAATTGCAAAATGTTATTTTTGTGCGCCTTTAAGATATTTTTTTAGCAATTTATATGAAAAAACTGAACAACATTGCAGTCCTTACATCGGGAGGAGATGCTCCTGGCATGAACGCCGCCGTTCGTGCCGTTGTAAGAACGGGCATTTATCATCAGCTGAATGTGTATGGCATTATGTACGGCTATAGGGGAATGTTGAAGAACGAGATCTTCCCAATGGAGTCAAAATCCGTTGCCAACATTATTCAGCGCGGAGGCACCATATTGAAGACCGCCCGGTGCAAAGAGTTCTATGAATATGAAGGGCGAAAAATGGCTTACGAAAATCTGAAAAAACACAACATTGACGGGCTGGTAGTAATTGGTGGAGACGGCTCGTTTAATGGTGCGCAAAAGTTCAGCCAGGAATTTGATATTCCGTGTATAGGCTTGCCTGGTACTATTGACAAGGACATTGCAGGAACTGATTCTACGATTGGATTTGATACTGCTGTGAATACAGCGGTGGAAGCTATCGACAAAATCAGGGACACTGCCGATGCGCATGACCGTTTGTTTGTAATTGAGGTAATGGGGCGCGACGCCGGTTACATTGCATTACACAGCGGCATTTCCACCGGTGCGGAGCACATATTGCTGCCTGAGCGCAAAACCGAAGTAAATGACATTATTGAAGAACTGCAGGCAAACGAACGCCGCAGAAAACTGGTTAACCTGATTGTAGTGGCCGAAGGCGATGAAACCGGCGGCGCTACTGAAGTTGGTCGTATCATTAAAGAAAGGTGCCCACAACTGGATACCCGGGTAAGTATCCTCGGACATATCCAGCGTGGCGGCGCTCCCACCTGCACAGATCGTATTCTGGCCAGCCGTCTGGGCTATGCAGCCGTAGATGCCCTTCTCGAAGGCATCCACAATGTAATGATCGGTGTTGTCAACGACAAGATCCATTACACTCCTCTTGATAAAGCTGTAAAAGCCAAACAGGAAATTGACCCCGAATGGTTTAAGATTGTTAAAATTCTTGCGAGTTAAAAAATTAGACTTATGAGTACAAAGGATCTTTCGAAATACTATCACAAGCAGATGGATAACGCTGCGGGTAGAGAGCACTCTTCGCACAAAACAAAAATCGTGGCCACTGTAGGCCCGGCATGCGATACCTATGAAGGCTTACTGACATTGGTGAAAGCCGGCGTTAACGTTTTCCGCCTCAACTTTTCACACGGCTCGCACGAAGATAAACTGCGGATTATTGAATATATCCGCCAGATCAATAAAACAGAACCTTACACAGTAGCCATCCTGGCCGATTTGCAGGGACCAAAACTGCGTGTGGGTGAAATCGAAAACAATGCGCTCCCGCTGAAGAAAGGTGATATCCTCACTTTCGTAAACGAAAAGCTGGTGGGCAACATGGAAAAAATTTACGTTTCCTACCCTGACCTGTACAAAGATCTTAGAGTTGGCCAGAAAATTCTGCTGGACGACGGTAAAATCGAGACAATTGTAAAAGAAATCACTGCAAGCGGCGAAATCAAAGCTGAAGTTTCCCTGCCAGGTGTATTGTCTTCCAAAAAAGGCTTTAACCTCCCGGATACCAAAATCTCCCTCCCGGCGCTGACAGACAAAGATATTATCGACCTGGAATTCATCATCGACCAGGAATGCGACTGGGTAGCGCTCTCCTTTGTAAGAAGCGTAAAAGACCTGGCCGTATTACGCAAACGCCTGGAAGCACGTAATTCTAAAATGAAGGTGATCTCTAAAATTGAGAAACCTGAAGCTATCCAGAACCTGAAAGAAATTATCTGGGAAAGTGATGGCGTGATGATTGCCCGCGGTGACCTCGGTGTGGAACTGCCGGTAGAGCAGATCCCGATGATCCAGAAAGATATCATCCGCAAGTGTATCCACCGTGCAAAACCCGTTATCGTGGCTACACAGATGATGGAGAGCATGATGGACCGTACCCGTCCAAACCGTAGTGAAATCACCGACGTGGCAAACGCTGTACTGGAAGGTGCTGATGCAGTAATGCTGAGCGGCGAAACCGCTACCGGTATGTTCCCGGAACTGGTTATCCAGACCATGAATAAAATTATCCAGGAAGTGGAAAAAGAAGCGATCATTTACAACCGTAACCTGATCCCTCACCGTCACTCTCCTACCTTCCTCAGCGATGCACTGTGCTACAACGCCTGTAAAATTGCGGAAGACCTGGACGCTGATGCCCTCATTGGTATGACCCAGAGCGGTTACACCGGCTTTATGCTGAGTAGCTACCGCCCACGCAGCCCGCTCTATATCTTCACCAAAGAAAGATCACTGGTAAATCAGCTGAGCCTGAGCTGGGGCGTACGCGCCTTCTACTACGAAGAAGAAGAAAGCCTGGATGATATCGTATTTGATCAGATCAATATCCTGAAAGAAAGAGGATTCATCAAGTCAGGAGATGTAGCCGTTAACACCGGTAGCACCCCTGTTAAAGAACACCTGCCAACAAACATGCTGAAGATCACGAAAGTGGACTAATAAGCTATAAGGATTTAGTAAAACGGCGGAGAGGAAGTTCCTTTCCGCCGCTTTTTTTTAAGCAGTAACCGCTCCTTTCGTTTTTTTATACGTGCCCAGGTAAATGATCAGAGCAATAGTGATCAGTGCAGTACCGGCCACGCATACACCATTCCATTGCGCAAAAGACCATACCCACAACCCGATGCCCGAACCAAGTGACGTACCAATAAAGCTGGTTGTCATAAATACCGTGTTCAAACGGTTCCTTGCATCCGGTAACAACGTATAGATGCGGGTTTGATTGGATACGTGTATGCCCTGCAAACCGAGATCAATGGCGATGATACCAATGATAATACCTATAATATTGGCTTTGAAAATATAGAAGAGAAAATAACCGAGAAACAAAAAGATGATGCCATAACCAACAGCAATGCGCGGATTCTTTTTATCTGCAATCCGTCCTACCAATGGAGCGCCCAAAGCGCCGGCAGCAGCTGCAAGTCCCATTAATCCGATCTGTTCGCTGGTATATTTAAAAGGAGCATCCGATAATAAAAACACCACCGTTGTCCAGAACATGCCAAACATGGCGAAGCAACAGGCATTAATAGCGGAAGCCTCTCTCAATACCGGCTGTTCTTTGATCAGCGTAAGCAAAGATTTCATCAGGTCGCCGTAACTTCCTTTAAAATTCGGTTTGCTCGAAGGAAAGGAAACGATCATGATCACCGCCAGCAAAGCACTGATACCGGCAGCTATCCAGAACATGGCCCGCCAGCCGAAATGATGGCCTACTACGCCGCTGAGTGTACGGGATAATAAGATACCCACAAGTAAGCCACTCATAATAGTACCAATCACTTTACCACGACTTGCAGGATCAGAAAGGCCCGCCGCCAGTGGCAATATCAGCTGTGGCACTACCGAAGTAAAGCCAATCAGCAAACCCGTAATTTTCAACATGGTGATGTTTACAGACTCTGCAGCCGCCACCAGGGCCACTACCGCCGCCAGTGTCATCACTACGATCTGCCACTTGCGCTCCAGTTTGTCGCCCAGCGGCACACAAAATAACAGGCCCAGCGCATATCCAACCTGCGTAAAAAATGTGACCTGTCCCGCGTTACTTTCGGATACGCCAAATTCGTTGCTCATCAACACCAGTAAAGGCTGGCTGTAATAAATATTGGCAACGATCAGCCCTGTGCAAAGGGCCATTATCATGATATTCCATCTGCTAAGCGCCATAAAATTGTACTGTTTTCCGAGAGATGCAAAGATAGCCTTTTCGTGTTTAGCAGTTACGCTTTAGCTTTTAAGACGAGCTTTTACCGGAAAACGGTAAATTTGTCTGACTATTCACGCACAGCTAAATGCTATAAGTATGTTTACAAGCATCAATCCATTTACGCAGGAAACCATCGCTGTATATACAGCACACACACCGGAAGAAATAGAGCAAAAATTGCAGCTGGGTCATAAAGCTTACCGGGAATTATTACAGATTCCCCTGGAACAACGCCGGCAATGGATGATGCAGGTAGCGCAATCCATGAAAGACAATGCAGATGAACATGCCGCGCTGATCACACAGGAAATGGGAAAAACGCTGAAAGAAGCACGGGCCGAAGTATTGAAATGCGCCACCTCCGCAGAATATTATGCGGAAAACATCGTGGAAATGCTGGCACACAAACCTATTGGTTCGGACGCGTATAAAAGTTATGTATCGTACGAGCCCAAAGGAATTATCCTGGCCATTATGCCCTGGAACTTCCCCTACTGGCAGGTATTCCGCTTTGCTATTCCCAATATCCTCGCCGGTAATACCGGCATACTGAAACATGCCAGCAATGTAAGCGGCTGCGCACTGGCCATCGAAAAAATCTTCTCTGAAAGTAATTTTCCCGCCGGTACTTTCCAGTCGCTACTCATATCTTCCAAAGATATAGAACCCGTTATCGCAGATCCCCGTGTGCAGGGCGTTACCCTTACCGGCAGTACGCCCGCAGGTAAAAGTGTAGCTGCGCTTGCCGGGAAATACATTAAGAAAACGGTACTGGAGCTGGGTGGCAGCGATCCTTTTATTGTATTGAAAGATGCCGACCTCGAAGCCGCCGCTAAAACAGCGGTACAGGGCCGTATGCAAAATGCTGGTCAGTCGTGCATTGCCGCAAAACGGTGGATCGTAGAAAAAGATATTGTTCCTGCGTTTACTGCGGAAGTAAAACGGATTTTACAGGACCTCAAACAGGGAGATCCCACACAGGAAAGCACACAAATGGGCCCCATGGCCCGCCCCGACCTGGCAGATGAGCTGGCCAAACAATTACAGGACTCTGTTAACCAGGGCGCAAAGCTGGAGTTGGGTGGCACGCATGAAGGCTGTAACTTTGCACCTACCCTGCTTACCGGGGTTACCAACAAAATGACTGCTTTCAAAGAAGAAACCTTTGGTCCGCTGGCAGTAATCATAGAAGCTGCAGATGAAGCGGATGCTATTGCACTGGCCAATGAAACTGAATTTGGACTGGGCGCAGCACTGTGGACCAGCGATCTCGACAAAGCGGCACAACTGGCCACACAGATAGAAAGCGGCAACGTATTTATTAATGCGATGGTCCGCTCCGATGCACGCTTACCTTTCGGCGGCGTAAAGCAATCGGGCTACGGACGGGAGCTATCACTGGAAGGCACACACGAATTTCTGAATGTAAAGACTGTCTATATACAACAATAAAGCACTGGAATGACCACCTCTCTGAAACGCGACCGCTATACTCCCTATATCAGTTTCTCCCGTAAAGAATGGGCAGAAAGAAGCGATGATGCCATGCTGCAACTACAGGATTATGACCTGGAAGCATTGCACGGCATGAACGAACCGCTCACGCAGGAAGAAATAACACAGGTATATCTTCCGCTGGCACATCTGCTCAACTTATATGTAACAGCATCGCAACAACTGCATACCGCCACCAGCAATTTTCTCAGCAGCCAGGTACATAAAGTGCCTTATATTATTGGCATCGCCGGAAGCGTGGCCGTTGGAAAAAGTACCACCGCCAGGGTGTTACAGAAATTATTACAGGCATGGCCCAATCATCCGCGGGTAGACCTGGTAACAACGGACGGTTTTCTGTATCCCAACAAAATACTGGAAGCCAATAATATCATGAACAGAAAAGGCTTCCCGGAAAGTTATGATATCAAAAGGCTGATCCACTTCCTGGCAGATGTAAAATCAGGCAAAGAAAAGGTAGCAGCGCCGCTGTATTCCCATCTCGAATACGATATCCTGCCCGGCCAGCTGCAATGGATAGAGCAACCCGATATTGTGATTGTAGAAGGCGTGAACGTACTGCAGGTTCGTCACCGTCAGCAACAAAAAGATCCCGCTGTATTCGTATCCGATTTCTTCGACTTCAGCATTTATGTAGACGCTGCAGAAAAAGATATCCGCAAGTGGTACATTGCACGCTTTGAAACCCTGCGCAGAACTGCCTTTCAGAGCCCGGAGTCTTTTTTCCACCGTTATGCACACCTTTCTGATGCTGCCACTATTGAGTTGGCCACACAAATATGGGACGATATCAACAAGCCTAACCTGGAACAAAATATTGCGCCTACCCGCTACCGCGCCAGCCTGATCCTGGAAAAAGGTCATCATCATTTCGTTCAATCCATTCAATTGAGGAAGACCTGAATGCAAGGCACACAAATTATCCGGCAACAGCTGCAGGCACTGCTGCAGGAACCAATAGTTCACTGGGAGCTGTTTGAAGCCATCCTGCAGCCGGTAACTTTTCCGGCAGGCGATCACCTGTCGGAAGCCGGCAAAACTGCCAACGCCATTTATTATATTGAAGAAGGAGTAGTGCGGGTATATACCCTCCACGACGGTAAAGACATCAGTATGGACTTTGCCTTTCCGCACAACTTCACTACTTCTTATGCCTCTTTCATTACACAAAAGCCCGCTGCTGTTAATTTACAGGCGGTTACGCCGGTAAGTGGATACGCCTGTTATTATGCTGATCTGCAACAGTTGTATCGCACCTCCCACCAGGCGGAGAAAATCGGGCGACTGATAGCCGAGCAGCAATACCTGCGGAAATACAACCGGGAACTATCCTTCCTGCAGTACTCCGCACAGGAGCGGTATACGCAGCTGCTGCACGAACACCCGGAAGTAGTGCAGCATATCCCTGTCAAACAAATTGCTTCCTACCTTGGAATTGAGCCGGAGAGTTTAAGCCGGATCAGGAAAAAAAGAAGCACCTGAGTTGCTCCCTCCCCATTAACTAACATTTGTTAGTTTTATTCCTCCGGAAGATGTGGATCTTTGAGTCCTAAAAAATATACAAATGGCTTTCTTTTCCGGGTTATGCAGCATTGCCCTCTTATTACTGGCGATTGGTTATATCTTCCAGATTCCGCTGTTACAGCAACTCCCTGCGGATGCCCGTATATCCGCCGCCGTTATGTTTCTCATGATAGGGGTTACGCATCTGCTCAAACCACGCAAGCTTACTTATATGATTGAAGGAATGATCCCGTACCCTTTATTCATGGTGCTGTTTACCGGCGCGCTGGAAATACTGCTGGGTGCAGGTTTGCTGTTTCCTGTTACACAATATTATGCCGGATGGGGATTAATAATACTCCTGGTAGCCATGTTTCCCGCCAACATCCGCGTGGCAGTACTGAACTTACCGGCGCCTGGTGGATTACCTTCAAAACCATGGTACATATGGAGCCGCTTATTATTTCAACCTGTTTATATTTTATGGATATGGTGGGCCATCAATTAATCAATAACTTTATGCCATGCTATAAAAAATTTAACCATGCGCATACATTATTTACGCAATGCCACATTGCTGATAGAATGGAATAATAAGAAAATACTGGTTGATCCCATGCTCGGCGTTAAAGACAGCCTGGACCCCGTTCCCAACGCAGCCAACAGCATCCGGAATCCCATGACCGACCTTCCGCTCGACGACGACGCTTTAAAACAATTGTTATCTTCCCTGGATGCTATACTGGTTACCCACCGGCACCGTGACCACTGGGATGTAACGGCACAGGCTATACTGCCTAAAAGTATTCCCTTGTTTTGCCAGCCGGAAGACGAAGCCGTTATCAGGGAACAGGCTTTTACGCAGGTGATTCCTGTTGTTACATCGGTTAATTGGGAAAACATAGAGATTACCCGTACAGGCGGGCAACATGGCACTGGTGAAATAGGTAAAATGATGGCACCTGTTTCCGGCTTTGTACTGAAAGAGGGGAACACTACATTATACATCGCCGGTGATACGATCTGGTGTGAGGACGTAGTGGCTGCGCTGGATACTTTCCGCCCCGGTTACGTGGTAGTAAATGCAGGCGCTGCACAATTCCTGCAGGGAGATCCTATCACCATGACTGCAGCCGACGTTATTAAAACCATCCGGCATGCCACGCAGCCGAAAGTAATAGCGGTGCATATGGGTGCTATTAATCACTGCTTCCTCAGCAGGGAAGCGCTGAGGGAAGCTGTTGCCGCTGAACAGTTGTCGGCGATTATCCCTGAACAAGGTGAATGGATTAGTCTTTCATAAAAAGGATTTCATGCGGAGCTTTTGCCCGCAAAAAAAAGGGGCTGTTACCTTCCGGTAACAGCCCTTTCTGCATAATGTAAGGAGTTTTTATACCCACTCATTAACATGTTTTGCATTACCCATGCTAACTTCACGGGCCGAAATGGTAAAGGAAATTACCATTGGATTTTTGTTTTCGTAGTCAAAAGACTCTTCAAACTTTACGAGGTACCCTTCTTTAAATTCGAGGGTTTTCAGTTTGGAATCAGTGTCTCTTTTGTAAAAAGTAATGGTACCATCTTTTCTTTCAAAGTTGTTTACCATCCACTCAAAGAGATCTGTTTTTCCGGTAGATTCTACGGTCAGCTTAATACGTCCGCCACGCGTAATGGCTGAAGGGCGACCGGTTGCATCTACTTCTTGTGTGAGATCGTAGGCGACATGCTGTACATTGTACTCGTTGCCGCCGGCTTCAAATTTGGCTTTGAATGACATGTTGGGTTAATTTTTAAGGTTACAATAAAGAAAAAATAATTAGTATTTATTTATGAATTATAAGTACCAAATATAGGATGAAAATTTTAATAGTCAAGAGTCCTAACAAATAATTATTATTCCAATATTTACCGGATTAATACCCTTCTTAAAGTTAGTGAGCGCGGCTGTTTAACAACATCATCTGCCTGCAGTTATCAAGGTCCCTGCTCTTACTTTCCAGCTTCGCATTCAGGTCGGCCACCTGCTCTTTCAAACCTGCAATATTCTGTTGTGCATTCTGTAGTTCGCGGAGCTGTTGTTTTGTTTGTTGCAACGATAAACAGTTCTGCACAATGTTATCATACAAGCCATAATGCGTTACCGCATTTTTTGGAATAGAGTTGCGCATATCCGCCAGGGATGCGGCAATCACCTGATCCATGTAATTCGCGTTCTGGTTAGGCAGGTTAATAGAATCGAGGTTATGTTTTACCTTATCCAGCTTTTGCAGGAACTCCGATTGGAACGCCTGCTCTTCCCTGAATGAAGTTAATTCTTTCCGCAGGGATGCGTTTTCCCTGGCAGGCACCTGGTAATTAAAGAATACAGCCAATACAAATAAGGCGACTGTTATGATGAAAAATAACAGGAACCAAATAAAGGAAACATTTCTTTCCTGCCTGTTTAATACTTGCATATTGCGGATCGTTTTTTTTGATGGAAATTATCTTGTTGATTTATCTGCTGAATTCCTGTTGAAACATATAGTGTTATGGCAGCCGGCTTACACGTTTTATGGTAGCCGTTATATTACTGCAGTAACCATATTAGTCTGTAAAAAACCAGCGTTTGGTTTTATGCTTCCGCAGATATTCTGCATCTTCCTGTGATTCTTCTTTTACAAAAATATTGCTGTCCTGCTTGCGTCCGATATAATCCAGCCTGCTCAGGCTTTCAAACAGTTTATTCACGGCCCTTACAAAAGGAATCATTGGTTGCAGGCACTCTCTTACATCCAGGTGTTTATATTTGATATTGGCGCAGTTGATCATGAGTGTTTCCAGTTCACCCTGACGCAGCTCACACCATTCGGATAAGTAGTTCAGCAGTTCCTCTTTACCTGCGCCGGCACGCTGATCAATCGCATTTTTCATGGTGCGGGCCAGGCCCGCAATAATTTCCAGCATTTGAGCCGGTGGTTGCTGTAATGCCAGCCACCTGAATTGTGTGATCCTGGTACCGAGAAACTGTACCATTTTTTCGGTGATATACAACACAACAAGCGCCAGGTCATTCTGCTGGTTTCTGCCATAGATCTTCTGCACAATATGCACACCGTATAATTCCATTTGTCCGAGGAACTGATCCAGTTCATGAAAGAGATCTATCAGTGCAGGATGCGCGCTAACAATACTGCAGGGCGGAATATAATCATCATCCATCTGTGGGCGGCCGTCGGTCACGCTGATGCGGCCCAGCACCATCTGGTAGCTGCCTAGCTGGCCGGAAGGCAGCTGCGACGCCGGCGCCACATACAGGCTGTATTCCGGTGTAGCATAAGGCAGTCTTGGCGGATCTTCATCCAGCAAAGGTTCTCCGCTGGGTTGCCTGTTAAAGGGATTTACCTGTATTAAGATGTAGTAGGTGTTTTCTGTGTGCTGCGGATCCCAGGTATAAGTGGCCTCCGGAAAAGTGGTGGCATACTTCAATGAATGCACGGTATGTTCAGGGATCTCAATACGGCCGCCGCCAGGGGTTACTGCACGGCACTCTGTTAGCTTGATCCTCCACTGCTGCTGGTTGTCGCTTACAAACCAGCAACGCAGCGACTCTTTATTTTCTGCTTTGGGTGGCAGCAGTCCATAATTAAGTGCATGGATACCACACGCCAATGCATCCCTGATCTGGTCCAGCAAAGCATTTTCCGTATCAATGAAATGCTGCTTTTTTATCTTCATACCATCAACCCAGTTAACGGGAAAATGCTTTAGCGGTTCTGCCATAATACTGCTTTTACTATAACATAATTCTGTTGCAAATAATCACACTGTTTTCTTTGATGCCATTCATAAACACGGCCTTATTCGGGTCCAGTGTTTTGGCGCTGCCAAACCAGCGTGGTTTCAGGTGAAAAACCCAGCCATATGGCTGCCCGGTGTGATCCACAAAATCAATCGGGGTATTGGGATAACGGTCGTTGTAGTCATTGATAAAATGATAGAACAGGTCGCCCAGGTCCATCTTGATGGGGGTACGCGCGCGGAAGTAAGTACGGCTGTTGTCAAGCGGTCCTTTTTCCATTTCCAGGCCAATGACAATCAGGTCTTTCATTTCTTCCTCATTCACTTCCGGTACATCTTTATAAACAGGATACTGCCACCACTTATGCACCTTTACCGGGATGGCCATCATCTTTTCAAAAGTTTTATAAACGAAGGTGGGCAGTACAAAGGAAAACATGCTGGTGAGCATCGGATAATAAAGAAAGGTGTCCTTATCCAGGAAGCGGTTTACCAACACAAATCCGGCGCCGCCAAATAACCAGATGGCCAGTATAAAAGCCAGTTCAGATACCAGGGTGGTTTCGTTTGCCCAGAAGCGGGTATACATAAAGTGACAATGCACTACACCTAATCCCAGGAACCATACTTCATAAAAGAGATACTGGTTCATGAGGTTCTGGTGGGTAAACAGGAAAGGAATGGAACTGATTACAGCAAATACCAGCGTCATACACACTAAATACAGCAGTGCTTTCTTCTTATAAAGACTGAAATTTTTGATGTACCTGCTGAGCAGAGCCACTATAAAGGAGCCTATAGCCAGGGCGCCGGCCAGCATGATATAAAACTTAGCGGTGTATCTCATAGTTCTGTTGGTATGTCAAGGTTTTTCGGGTTTGGGTACTAACATTTCAGGTTTTTTCAGATGGTCGTTAATAGCAAAAATGATTCCATGTAAGCCGCTGTCCGCTGTTTTTCAGAGAAAAAAATTATAACCCATAATTCCCTGCTCAGGTTGCTTGTCGGACAGGATTACTTTTTTCTCCCCGGAAGAAGGCACCAGTAAGGTATTAATTTCCACATCCGCCGGAAACAGGTAGCCATAGCAGGTTTCCAGCAGCTTCCCATAGGGTTGCCAGGGCAGGTAATCGTATATCCGTTGGCGTTTTACCGGGCCGATGCTCACCGTTACTACCGGCATATCCGTATAGCACGTTGTTCCTACCATCGCATCTACCCCAAGCATACATTCGCCCAGCGGAACACTGTTCCCTGTGCTAACCATCTGTGGCTGGCGTTGCCAGCTGATTGTTACCGTTTCCTCCAATACCTGTTCCAGGCAAAGTTTAACCAGGGTCATGTTACCTGCTATCCGGTGAACATATGGTAACAGCTTTACCAGCCTGTTCACGGCGGCATCAGGAAGCCCGGCGGGCAACTTCCAGAATTCATGAAATAACTGGTCCGTATCCTTGCCGAATACATCAAACAACAGGTGCTTTTCCCGTTGCTCCAGGTATACACGTTGCAGGAAGAACTCATTTTCCAGGGGCTGAAAAAAACGGCGCGCCTGCTGTTGCTGCTGTTGCTGCCTTTTATACCGCACCACCATTTCGGCAACAGCGTTCTGCCTGGAAGAAGGCTCCTGCTTAAATTCATGAAACATTCCCTGCGGCAGCCGGTCGTAAATACCATCGCGCGAAAGGGAAAAACTAATAAACGGCTGATAGGGCTGGCTGTCGTCCAGCTTCACCCCGGTAATATCTGTTGCAAAAGAACGGGTAAACACATTTTGCAACTGCACTACAATTTCCTCTTCCCGCACATGATTATCGAGTAATTCCCCCACCACTACCTCGGCTCTTACGTCGTATGGTAAAGCATTGACGTGGTCAATCACTTCTTCCAGCACGGCAGCCTTCTGCGCATTATTTACCATGAGGTCATATTTAGGTTTCTCTGATTCTGCTATTAGCGGTAAACCGTTAGCATAACTATCTTTCGTCTATGGTTCCGGGCTAACAACTCCAGTAACAAAAATAGCGGTTTGATTTTATTATTGTGAATATTACGGCTTAAATTTTGAACCGGGAAAAAATTTTTTCTACGGTCATTTATCTTTGGCAATTTATCTAAAAAAAACACTAAAATTGTAAAAACCTGAAAAACCGATGGCCCCCCGTAAACCCGAAAATGAACGCAAGGTAAATTCATTCAGACCCTTTGGAAAAATTGCCAGTCATGTTGACCCGATGGTACTGTGGACCTTCCTGGGCCTGTTCCTCATTAGCATTGTGCTGCTGGCTTTTCAGCTCGACGGCCGGGAAGATTGCAGTAATACAGATATAAAACTCAGTCATATTCAAAATAGTAACAGTAAAGCATATGCCGTAGGAGAAGTGATCACCTTTAATGCAGAAAGCGCTGATAAAAAAATTGCAGACTACTCCTGGGAATTCGGCGACTCCAGTGCCAGGGCCACCGGCAGACAGGTATATCACTCTTTTAACAAAGCCGGCAGCTATATGATCACCCTCACTTCCGGCAAATGCACCTGGCGTAAAGAAGTACTGGTGATCATGAATACACCTGCTGCCACCAGCAGTCAACCCGATATCTTCCCGGTTATTGATGGCCCCGCTGAAGCATTTGCAGGCCGGCCGGTTACCTTTACCAACTCTACTCCAACTGCCAAAAGCTGGACCTGGCGCCTGTTGCAGGATAATGCAGAGCCTCATGGCGGTTCTTCTGTTACCTATACTTTCTCCTCTCCCGGTGAAAGAACCCTGTCACTGATCATCAACGGCGATAGCAGCCATATGGTACTGAAACATATCACCGTATTCCCTGCAAGAGCCCCGCAGCATGAAGAGCAGCCCGAACCGGCCTTTAACCCGGTACCACTGCCTGCACCAACGCCGGAAGCACCGGTAAAGAAAGAAGAGCCACGGCCTACCATCTCCGATGATGAGTTTAAATACATGCTCACCCAGGTGACGCTGAAACAAAAAACGGCTAACGACTTCGCTCAATACCTCTGCAATAACCTCAATGCAAGAGTAGTACTCAATACCAACGACGTGGATAACTTCACGCACTTCTGCCAACGGATTTATGGAAAGAAGAAATTCAAAATAGAAAGAGTAAACCTGGCAAAAGACGAGAAAGGATGTGTAAAGGAAATTCTCATCATGTACGACCGCAAAAAAGTGCTGGGCATATTTTAAGCTGATATCATGAAAGGAAAATATTATCAATTACCCATCGACTTTTCACAGCTGCTGCAGAAAAAAGATATGCCGGCCATTTCGCTGGAAGACTCTATCGCACAGCATATCCACCTGCTCATTACTACCGTACTGGGGGAAAATAAAGATGATCCCAATTACGGCTGCCAATGGTGGGACAGCGACTTTGACATCAAAGCTTCCAATAACGAAGTAAAGGAACAGATAGAAAATGCGGTTAAAGCATCCATTACCCGGTACGAAAAACGGATTTCGCAAATAAGGGTAGTGGCCGCTGTGAACCAGGAAGAGCTGTTGCTGCCATCTACCCGTAAGATGAAAAAGAAGATCCGGGTAACCGTTTCAGGAAACGTTACCAAAAACAATCATCCGTTTCAGTACAGCAGCTTCTTTTACATCAGCCCGTTGTCGTACGATTGATTACTTGTTTATTAACCGCTCTCATGAAAGAAAAAAAAGAAAGAATAAAAGACCGCATGCTGAAAACAGCTGCACGTTTATGGGGATATCCGGATGCAGAAGTGGAAACTTCTTTTGACCCGGTAGTGCAACTCCTGCTGGAAGCCTGCGCCAGCGAGCTGGAGAAAATTTCAGGAGAAGTAGACGTTTCACATGCCCGGCTGGTAGAGCGGCTCGCACAGATCATGATGCCGGAACCAATTACCAGCAGTCAGCCTGCCTACGGCATCCTCCACGCCATTGCCACTGAACCGGTAGCCGATATTCATGCCGATCACCAGTTTTATCATCATACCAAATCAGGCACGCATAACCGCGATCTGTTCTTTGCACCGGTGACCAGTCACCGCCTGTTCCGCGGACAAGTACAATACATGGCCATTGGTAATAAGCTGTACGAAACCCGCGATCACTGGTTCAAAGAGCAGATATTACAGGGGCAGGTTTTTCCGGATATGGCCCCCAATCATTTATGGATAGGCATTTCACTGGAAGATGTACCGAACTCCTGGGAAGGCATGTCCTTCTTTTTTGACCTGCGGAATATCCATCAGCAGGAAATGTTTTATCACTATCTCCCGCTGGCAAAAGTATTCAGCGGCAACAGGGAACTGATGATAAAAGGCGGCTATCACCACAGCCGGAGCGTGGCAGAAGAAGAAACTGATAATATGATCCAGGTGGCGGTAAATAATAACTCCCGTTACAGCCAGCATATCCTGCAACGTTTCCGCCGTCACTTCCTTACCATCACGGATACGCAGCCTCCTCTTGCCTCCCGCACACCGGAAGCCCTCACCAGGATCTTTGGTCAGGATACCGCCCGCTTAAACAAAGAGGTGCACTGGTTACGCATCGAGTTTCCGGAAGCGCTGCACCATACCCTGCTGGAAGACCTGTATTGCAGCATCAACTGTTTCCCGGTCATCAACAAAAAAAATAACGAGCAGTCCATGAAACTGAATCGTTATCTGAATATCATTCCTTTGCAAACACCGGATATCTTCTTTGATATCAAACGCGTATATGATCTGGAAGGAACCGATTATTATGTGCGCAACTTCTCTACAGCCGGACAAATGCAGGAAGGGGAGCTGGTGATCCGCAGCAGTGGCATCGGGCGTTTTGATACCCGCGAAGCCAAAGAAGTGATTGCATACCTCGTGGAAGTAATCCGCGACGAAAGCTCTTTATTTGAAGAAGTAAAGAATGATTTTGTTACCAACCGCATGCGGGAACTGCATCAGCTGATTGCCTCACTGGAAGAACAGCTGCAACCCGGTAACAATAAAGGAAATATTCCTTATGTGATGGTGAAACCCAAAGAAAATGCAGAATACATCTTCCTGGAATTCTATTCTACCAACGGCACCGCCGCGAATAACATCCGCATGGGTACGCGGCTGCTGGAATATGGCAGCATCAATACCCGTCCCAACAGTATCACACTGCTGAGCAATACGCAGGGGGGAAAAGACAGGCTGAATATTGATGAGAAAATTAACCTGTACCGTTCTCATTTACTGTCGCACAACCGTGTGGTTACCCCGGAAGATATCAAGGCGCTTTGCCGTACTATTTTCGGAAGGGAAATGAAATCGGCCACTGTTGTTAAAGGGATGGCCCTGCAGCCTGGTATGAATGCGGGTTACAGCCGTACGCTTGATATCCGTATTTCATTATTCCAGCAAACCGAACGTTATCCTGCTGCCAATTTGCAATACATGAAAGAGGAATTGCTTTTACAGCTGGAAGAAAAGTCCAGTAATACTTTTCCGTTCCGGGTGTTTATTAATGAAGTGTTGATGTAAGTGCATCAGCCGGTAAAGGAAGCACAGAAATAGCGCTCCTGTTATCGCTTCTTCCGCGCAACTGTACATCTCCGCCGGTTTTCAGCAAGTCGGCGGGCACTCCTTTTTTGCCATCCGCGGCATATAACACTACGGCATTTTCAAAGCCAAGATCCACATAGATCCGGCTGCCCACCATCCAGCCTTTGCCGGAGAGGCTCGCATTTTTGCGGATGTACACGCCATTCGCCTGCAGATCGTCCAATAGCTGGATGCTTATCAGCTGGCCATCTTCAAAGGCTTTGCTGATTTTCAGCCGGGCAGCATATGTCACTATTGCCGGCCGGCTAATGGCTTGTTTACCTACAGAGATACGGATAGAATTAAAATCTTTGTCGCCCGCTTTGCTTACTGGTGCGGGCGTAGAGAAGACGGAACCGTTAGCAGAACTTTTACTGAACACATTGTATCCAAAACCCGGCAGGTATAACTCGGGACTTTCAAAAAGCTGTTTTATAGCGATGATCTTATAGATATACTGGGCTGTTTCGTTATTCAGCAGTAGCTGGTAGTAATCACTGCTCCCCTGGCGTTTTATGTTCCGGGAGATGTTACCCGAACCGGCGTTATAGGCTGCTGCGGCCAGCGTCCAGGAGTTGAGCTGCTGGTGTAATAACCGTATCAGTTTACAGGCGGCGTGTGTGGCTTTGATCAGATGATTCCTTTCGTCGTAGCCTGCGCTAACGGTTAGTCCCAGTTCAGCAGCAGTACCGGGCATGATCTGCCACACGCCTTGTGCGCCAACAGGTGAGGTGGCATTACTTAAACCGCTTTCCACAATAGGCAGGTATTTGAAATCCAGCGGTACCTGGTATTGTTGCAATATGGGTTCTATCACCGGGAAATATTGTTCCGCTTTCAACCGCAGTGCCGGCAGATAGCCCTGGTAGCGCAGGTTGCGTTTAATAACATCCATGAGGCGGTAAGAAACAAAGTCCCTTTCCATAGGCACCACCTCACCGCAGAAATCCACCTGCTGCGCCGTGGTGTAACGCGGCAACAGCAACAGCAGTATTCCTATCAGAACAACCTGTTTCTTCATTTGGTTTTTCTATTGCTTCGCCAGCATGTATTTCGGGAACACGGTTACCGGTACATACAATACCAGCTGTTGTTTTCCTTCGGTGGTTTGCAGCACAATGATCACTTCATCTTCCTTCCTGAATTGTTTGGAAGGCACTACAAATACTTCGTTGGCCTCTTCTTTTGGCGCTATGGTTTCCGGTCCTTTTTTATAGAGGATAGGCATTGCATGCAACAGGGCGGTATCTTTCTTTTCCTTGTGCAGCAGGCTGGTCTTCACTATTTCAAAGGGTACCTTTCCTTTATTGCGGATACGGAAACAGAAGTAGTTCATGTTGTTCAGTGTCATGGCCTGTGCATATCCAACGCTCACATCTTCCACTTTCACTTCATACTGGCGGTTCACTTTACGGTCTTTCCCGAAGTCTTCCGCAATTTTACCAACTGTTACGGTATCAACACTGATCAGGTGTCCGGTTTCTTCGGGCACTTCTGCCAGGGAGATTTGTCCGTCCCTTTCGCCATAGCCGGCACGGGGCGCCTGTGGCGCTGTTTCTGGTGTGGTAAACGCGCCGGTTGTTTTGGTTTTACCGGACAGCGTATACTTCAGGCGGGCCAGGTCCACTTTATCGCGGAAGGCAATAATCATGTAGTGGATATTTTCTCCTTCTCTCACTATCAGGTTGGTAGGCCGGGGAGTAGGCGTTATAGGGCGCAGAAAAACCATGTTACCATCCACGATACGGTAATCGTAGTCGGTGTTTTTCCCGTCGCCGATCTGGAAAGTGCTGATAGGCGCACCGGATGTGATCAGCGTCACAGCGCCTTTGGTGGTCAGAATACTATCTGTGCCCGTTTGGGCACTTACCGTTGACAAGGCGCCTGTGATTAACAAACAAAGCAGCAAACTGCACAGCACATGTTTCATCGTTTCAATTGGCTTTAATGCTTATGATATTTTATCTACGGGGGTTAAAGCAATCAGCTCCGGGATGGGAGGTTACTCCCAAATGCACATTTAAGCCCCAAAGCTGACCGCTGACGGCTATTTACCATCCTGTTCGTAAGTAGTATCCCAATCTGCCGCATCATCGCCTCTTTGCCCCTCCATTTTGATCAGGAAGTTCTTGGCAGGGAAATAAGGCTTCAGATGAATATCCAGGTGGATACGGTCTTTCTGTATCGGGTCCTGCTCGAAACGGCGGATATTAAAATCTTCGATCAGCTTGTCCGGTCCCGTGATGCCATCAAGAAAGCGGATGATCTGTTTCATCAGGTCCTTGCGGGTATTGGCGTTGAAATTTTCAAAGGCCCTGCGGTTCAGGAAGTCCATGAGCACTTTAGTTACAAAGTCGAACACACGTACTACCGAATAGGTTTGCAGCCCCAGGTTATCCCCGTTGAACAGTGTTTTGGCACTGAACGCCATCACTTTTCCGTATTCTTTCACCATTGGTACCAGGCCCATTTTTTCCAGGCTGGCGATTTCACTTTTCTTCAGTTCAAATTTCACCCCATCTACTTCGTTCATGCCACCGAATTTCTTACCGGCGGTCACCTGCGACATCAGGGTTTTATAGATCTTACCTGCCAGTGCGCCGGAAGGTGGTACATACAGGTGTTCCTGCTCTCCCACTTCATCAAATTTCCCGCGGCCAACCAGCCAGTTGCAGGACATGATTACATTGGAGCGATGAATTTCCCCACCGGTCAGATTCGCCAGTTCAAACATCTCCATTACATCATCCGGTGCGTCGAGATGCGCGAAATCTGTTACCAGCATGGCTTTGTTTTCATGCGCAATTTTTGCCCATTTCTCTATCACCTTGTTGGAGCCCAGGTAGCCGGGAATCACCAGCAGGCTGTAGTTGGTGCGAAGATCCAGGCGATCGTAGTTGTTCACCAGTTCGGTACTGATGGCATCAATAAACCGGGTGTTATCCAGGTCTTTGAGCTGCTCCAGTTCCACGTTGATGAAGGATATATTTTTTACCTTGTCCGACTCTGTATTTTTGAAGAAGAGGGCTACATTGCGGTACGACTGCTCCAGCTCCCGGGTAGCCTCTACTGCTTCCCCGAGATTAGTTGACAGCACCTTTTCCGCTTCTTCTGCATGAGACGTGCAGTAGTCCACCATTTCAGGCAGTTCGTTTGTTTCGGACAATACTTTTTCCCAGAGGGACAGTATCTTCTTTAATTTATCTCTTTCTGTTTTTTTGCCGGCTTCGGTCAAAAAGATATTGCGGCGCGCCTTACGATCGGGGTTCAGGTTTTGCGCACCTTCCACGGCTGCTTCCAGCAGGTCGAAGCCGCCATACTTTGCCAGGTCTTCAATACTTCCGGCAAGGTTTACTTCAGATTGCTGTGAAGACAGGCTTTCATTCTGCAGTTCCTCGTTTTTCTGTAATTCTGCCATAATCATTGAGGTTATGTTCCCGTATAGGCAACGGTTAATTATTTGGTATTAAGGTCTTTCATCATTCCACGAATAGCGTTCAGCATGGCTTTACGGGCGTCCGGATCTGCCAGGGCTGACTTCAGGATCTTATTCGTTTTCAGTTGTTTCATAATTTTCAGGTACTGTTCCTTTTCAGTGGCCAGGTCGTTCAGAAAAGCGCTTTGTGCAGTGATACCTTTTACGCCGAAATCGCCCAGGTGGTGGAACTGTAATTTTTCCGGCACAGGGCGGCCTTCTGCATCATGGAAACTTACATTCACTGCCGGTTTGAAGTGTTCAAACACACTTTCTACGGAAGTAAGCCCTTCCACTATTTCCGGTTTAACAGGTGCCTGCTGGGTTAACTTTTCAGCAAACAAGGTACGGTTGTGCGAAATTTCCGCGATGGCTTCGTTGGCGTCCAGCTTCACTTCTGTGCCGCCAATTCCGTAGTTGTCGTTCATTTGAGATAAATTTAGAATTTTGGAATCTGACAATCATCAAATTATTGTCCAGTCTAACTGATCATTTTTTATATCCAGTGTTACCGTCATATCTTTCCGGAGGCTGCCGTCGATGATCATTCTCGACAATGGCTTCCGTAATTGTCCCCGTATCACCTCCCGCAGCGGCCGTGCGCCATACTGGGGAGAATATCCCATCAGCGCCAGGTGCCGGCGGGCATCTGTTGTTACAGTAAAACTGATCTGCTGTTGCTCCAGCAGTTGCAGTAAATGCTGTAAATGAATATCGAAGATCTTTTCTACGTTGGCAGACTGGATAGGTCCGAAGGGAACAATCTCCGTGAGCCTGCCCAAAAACTCCGGCCGGAAGTGACGGGCCATTAACTCCATCAGCTGTTGCGAAGCAGGAATCACGCCTTCCTGAAAAGACCGGGTAATAGCTTCACTGCCTATGTTGGAAGTAAACAGCACCAGCGCATTGGAGAAGTCGCCTGTTTTTCCCAGCCTGTCGTGCAGCTTTCCTTCGTCCATGATCTGCAGAAAAATATCAAATACAGACGGATGCGCTTTTTCTATTTCATCAAACAACACCACGGCATAGGGCTGTTGCCGTATTTTATTTACCAGTAATCCGCCTTCCTCGTATCCCACATATCCGGGAGGGGCACCATATAACAGCGCTGCGGCGTGTTCCTCCTTGAATTCCGACATGTCGAAACGGATCATGGAGCGTTCGTCCTGGAAAAGAAAATCCGCCAGTGATTTTGCCAGCTCTGTTTTACCGGTTCCTGTTGGCCCCAGGAAAAAGAAGGAGCCTATTGGTTGCCCGGGGCGGCTCAGGCCGGAGCGGGATTCCAGGATCGCATCTGCTACTGCTTTGAGGGCATGGTCCTGCCCTACTACGCGTTTGCGCAGTTGCGCTTCCATATTGATCAGCCGTTCCCTTTCCTGCGATTGCACCTTGCCCAGGGGAATGCCTGTTATGGCAGCAATCATGGTGGCCAGATCCACCGGGGTTACTTCCTCCTGCCGGTTGGCGGCTATTGTTTCCAGCTGCTCCAGCAATTGCTGCAATGAAGATTGCAGTTCCGGAACAGATGTTATCTTATCAGGATCGGTATCTGTATGCAAACGGGATGATAACAGTACACCCAGTCTTTCTTTCATTTGGCGGTAAAACCAATGAAGATCGGCTTCCTGTAAGGATTCCTTACTATTCAGATCAGCAAATTCCTGTTGTAAAATTTGCAACAGCGGCTGGCTGGTATCTTCCATCGCTCTAACTGCGGCCATTGTGCGGTCCAGCAGGTTTACGGCGCTATCCGGCAGGCTTCTTTCCTTCAGGTAACGTTTTGACAAACGGATGGCTTCGTATATCCCTTCGGGTGAAACTTTGAGCTGGTAGAAGTTTTCATACACCGGCACCACGGCACTTACCATTCTTCCTGCCAGCGTTTCATCGGGCGCTGCCAGTGTAATCGTTTCAAAACGGTGCCGCAGGATAGCATCCGGCTCAATAAGTTTACGGAAACCTTCCGGTGTGGTGGTTCCTATCAGGATGATCTCCCCTTTACCCAGCGCTGCTTTCAGCACATTGGCCATGCCGGTACCGGATTGTTTATCCAGCAGGCTGTGAAGATTATCGATAAAGAGGATATGCCTGCCTGATTGTTTAAGTTGCTGGATGATCTGGAGGAGACGGTCTTCCAGTTCACTTTTATAGGCGGCGCCTGCTATAAATGCGCCATAGTCCAGTGCGTAAATTTCAGAGGATTGCAACTGCAGCGGTACCTGCTTCTGCACAATCGCGCGGGCCAGCCCTTCTACCATTGCGGTTTTCCCTACCCCGCCTTCACCAATGATCAGTACACTGGCGCGGTCTTTACGTGTAAGCACTTCCGTTACTGCCCTGATTTCCCCGTCGCGGCCAATTACCGGGTGAAAGGATTTCAGCAGCTGCGGATCGGTGATACGATATACATATTTCAGTGCGCCCGGCTTAATAGCGCCCGGCGCAACGGTATTAGTAGTATTGGTTTCTTTTCCTTTTTTGCCGGCGCTTATAAGCTGGTCGCGTGTGAACGGAAATGTTTTGAGTTGCTCATAGGAAAAGCCCACACCCGGTGTGCACAAAGCGATGAGCAGGCTCCACGCATCCGGTTCACTGTCGTTATCCTGCGCTATGCTGATGGCCTCATTCAACACTGCGGCTGCGGCTTCATCGGGTTCCGGTTCATCCGGAATACGCGATGCCCTGGGCATCTCATCCAGCCGCACTTCCGCCCATTCTTCCAGGTAGTATACATCGATATCCATTTGATGCAATGCAGGAGCCATACCTGTTTCCTTATGCAAACAGGCGCGCAATAAGTGCGCAGGCGTAAACTGCGGATGATGATACTCCTTTGCAATAGCTGTTGCAATTCTAATAGCAGATTGCAATGCCGGGCCGAATATGGTCAAGGTTGACAGGGTCATTTGGATGATTCCAGGTTTTTCAGAATTCAGTTAACAATTACAATTACCGGGTTGCCTCTTTTGGAAGCAAAGTAAAGATACAGCGAAAACATATACATAGAATTCATTCCGGAAAAAAATGCACTCTTTTTTTAAGCACACCGGCACCGGATATATATCTTATTCCCCGCAATAAATAAAACCCACCAAACACAATACAGTAAAGGGTTTTAAAGAACGTCAATAACCAAACAATATTATTTAATATTTTACTAATATAAATAATCATTAAAAAATAACAGCGGATATAGGGAGGATGTCTACCAATTAAATAGGAACGTGCGGTCTTTATATCTTCCGAAAAAAAATCCAGGCATACTCATCCGGAATTTTCACGACGGGGAAAATGAACGGGACGTCCAGATAGGCAGATTACTTTTCAGGTCTTCTGCCAGTTGTAACATAGACATAAAATCCAGGTAAAAATTATTCAGCATCTGCCGGTTATGTAGTGACTTATTCAGGGTCGTTTCAAAGTAATCCGTTCCATGATCAATGCCCACGTAAACACGGTTATTATAAAAAGAAATAAACAATTTCGCTGCCGTGCGTTCATGCAGCGCCACAATCCTTTCCATCAGCGCCGGCGTAAGCAACTGCTGTGCTGCCGCATCATCGGGGGCATATACCATGAATAGTTTATTAAAAGCGGCATCAGCCGGTAACACTTTCTTACCAAGATGCCAGGTTTGGATATATCCGTCGCCGGCAGCGTTATTGTTACGTGACAGCACATACACCGGCGTACTGAAGTACCGTGGAAATTGCGCGATAAAATAGCTGCCGCAAAAAACGGTATCTGGTCCTTGTCCGCGTACGGTTACAACCGGCATATGCGTCACCGTGAGATCGCAGAACTGAAAATTCATCTCCCCCAATTTACCATACACCTGGTCGTTACCGGTCATCTGGTATGCTTTCTTTTCAAACAACCCGCTTTCTGTAAATTCCTCGTAGCTGGCATGATTGAGGGGCTGGTAGTGATAGTCCGGATGGAGGAAGCTGATCAGTGGTTTTACAATCCTGTTCTTAAAATCAGGCTGGTAATCTGTTGCTTCGTTTACCCCTCCCAGTTTCATCATAAAATAGCGTGTTACATAACCGCCCAGGGTAACGAGCAGTACCAGTGCAACTATAATGAACGTTCTGTTCCCTTCATTTCCCGAAGTGGGCTGCAGGGAAAAACGCACGATAAAAAAAACAAAAATAGCAAACGGCACCAGGGAGGCGATCCACATCCGGCGTACCCAGTTGCGGCCGGTAATACGCTGCTGCTCCAGCGACTCTACTTCATCCCTGAGCTGCTGATCCAGGAAGGCATTGAATTCTTCCAGTGTTTTCATTATAATTACTGTTATCAGTTAGAGGACCAGTGTGCAGCAGTGCCACCTATGCTGTTTACCACCTCGCCTGTAAATGGCTGGCTGATGAGCGCTTTAAACGGTTGCACATTTTCCGCAGACAAAGGCAGTTTAAAAAACGACCGGCTTTGTCCCAGTTGTATATGCGCATATTCCATAGGAAATAAACGCACCCTGATAATCCGCAGTGGCAAAGTAAGTTTATAGTCCGTATAGGTGTTCACGTTATTCACAGCTTCACCTCTTTCAAGACGGCTCACCAAATCATTAATTTTCTCCGGCCGTTTCCTGATCTGTGCAAACATAAAAAGATAGGGGATCAATACGCCTACCGGCATAAACAGCAGTATAAAAAGAACGGCTGTAGGTGTTTCAGTGCTTTTACCGGCAAAGATGCTGTAGCCGATGAGCCCAAACACCAGTACCGCCAATACTTCTGCGGTAATGAGGGCGGAGATGGTCTGCTTTCTATCTTTTTCATGGATTTCCAGCAGCGTTGTTTTCAGCTCGGAGAAGTTATTCATCAGATACGGTTTTGAAAAATTATTTTGCCCGCAGTTTGCTGTAATTACTGATAGCAAGATAGAATCCTGCCAGCGCTACCAGCCCATAAGCAGCCATCAGTGCCCAGATGCTTTCACCTGTTACTTTATAGATCAGCATTTCAATTTTGGTGATACTGATACTGGCGTCGCTAATGGCGTGAAATTGTTTATAACGGTAGAAGATCAGCACGATACCCGCTATGCCGAGTAACAAGCCAACAATAACGCCACCCCAGGAAGGCGGATCATCGTCTTCTTCAGGACTGTCGGGACGCACGTCTTTACCAGGTTCATTTACATTACTCATTTGGATGATGGTTAAGGGTTATTAAATACAGGGCTGTTGTTCACATGGCTTCTCCGAGGTTAACCGAATTGAAACCGAATCACTCACGTTACGAAAATAAATGAAAAAGAGATAATTCACAAACACATTACGGCGCTGTGATCACTTCCGGGGGATACGCATAATCCTGCCAGGCCGCCTCTGCTTCTTCCGCGGTGATATCATCGTTATACACCATTACCCGGTACTTCAGCTGGTAGCGGGCATCCGGATACAGCTGCCACGGCTTCATGCGGGTGGGGGTATAATTGAACATCAGTTCGCCGCCCTCCGCATTTTCGGGCCATACACGCAGCGGTTCAGGAGAATCAAAATTATCAGGATAGTTCATGATCAGCAGTCCTGCCTTTCCCTTTGGGGTGGCACCGGATATTTTTACCCAGCGGGCGCGGGTGCTGTCGGCGTCGCGGCGCGTTTTGCCTTCGGAGGTAAGCACCTGGCTTGTTTTATCCGTAAAGTCGGCAGTGGTTCTTAACCCGAATCCGCCGCCATAGCGGTACTGCAGCAGCGTGATGCCGGTAGGAGTTGCCGGTGTAAAAGTAGAAGTAAAATCCCACAGGCGGCGGGCGCCATCATTGGTGGCGGGATACGCCTGTACCAGCCAGGTTTCATGAATGGCTGTTTTTTCGGTACCATCTTTCAGCAATGCGATATGATCCTGGCTGGCGCTGAATCCGCACCATACATTTCCGGAAAAGGTTTCCATTTTTCCGGCAAAGCGAACCTTACCTTCTTTCTTCTGCACGTTCCAGAAATCAGTTTCACGTCCTTCAAAAAGCGTATGCGTCCACGGGTTCCAGATGCCCATATGATGGCGGTGACCAGCGTTGGGGAAGATATTGGTGAGCACTACTCCATTGGGCGCCCAGAGCGGGTGGATAAATGCGTTGCGGTTATACACGGTATCTGCACCGGCAGGCGCGGGTACCGTTTTAAAATTATACTGCAGGATAGGCTGCGCGGATTGTTCCAGCAGTACGTGCCCATCCTGGCGAAGCGCTTTCATAAGGGTGCCGGCGGCGCCTTTACCTTTGCTCAGCTCATACTTTCTTTCCGTACCGGCCGCAGTGGCTCCTGTAAGGATCCAGCAGAGCTGGTCCGCCTGCCGGCTAACGGCAACGGGTATACGTTTACTGCCGGCTATTTCTTCCAGCACTACCGGACCGGTGGCAGACGAAGGAACGCCCGTATATACAATACTGTTATAACGGTTTAGTTTCCCTGCCTTTACAGTAAAGTGTGCAATTACCTGTGCATAAGTGCCGGTATAAAAGAAAACAGATAGTAACGATAACAGGTGGAATTTTTTCATATAACGCGCCGGTAGATTCCCTGAAAAATACGGTTTACTTTTTCAGTATGCAAATACCTTGCGCAGGGAAATATTAATATTGTTTGGAGACCAGTACCATATTACCCTTTAATTCAATATTTTTGAACGCTTAATCAGGATAATTATGGCCGGCCCTCACATTAATATGCTGACAACAAAACTCATTATAACCAATAAATCCGCCCTTCAACAGAAATACGGCGACACTCACCAGCAGATCCTGGATGATATAAACGCATTACAGGCATTTGATAACAACAGGCACCTGGATGCCCACATTATCTTCCTTGATGATGCGGCACAGATGCAAGCCTGCCAGTCTACCGCAGTGACACAGGCTACAGACGACGCCCAGAATAAAAAAGCGATTGATGAGTTGTACCGCTTCTTTTCACCCGGATATATCCTGTTGCTGGGCTCACAGGACATCATTCCATTTCAGCGGCTGAAGAATTTATTACCGGGAGATAATGACCCCGATACCTTTATCCCCAGCGATCTGCCCTATGCGTGCGACACGCCATATGATACGGACCCTGGTAAATTTATTTCGCCTACCCGGGTGGTAGGCCGCCTGCCGGATATTCCCGGCGTGGCAGATGCTTCTTACCTGCACACGCTCATTACCAATATTATGGCGGCAGTGCCCTCCCAACAGGGCGACTACCTCCCCTATTTTTCCATGAGCACTTTCGACTGGCAGAACTCTACCCAGAACACGCTCCAGAACATTTTTGGCAGTACCGCCAACCTGCTGATATTTCCCGGCAGCGATGAAACGCTGAATGGCACCAATTGGACCGCCGCACAGCTACAGGCAAAAACACATTTCATCAACTGCCACGGGGCAATTTATAATCCGGGGTTTTACGGACAAAAATCCACCGAGTTTCCACTGGCGCTCAGATCGGATATCCTGAAAGATAAAATCACCCACGGCACCATCGTAGCGGCAGAATGCTGCTATGGTGGCCAGTTGTTTGACCCGAAGAAAAACAGCGGTAAGCGGATCAGCATGGCCAACAGCTACCTGCTGAATCATGCCCTCGCTTTTGTAGGCAGCTCCAATATTGCCTATGGCCCGCCCACCGGGCAGGGACTGGCAGATCTGCTTACACAGTATTTTGTGATCAATGTGCTGAACGGCGCTTCTACCGGGAGAGCCCTGCTGGAGGCCAGGCAACGGTTCCTGAATGAAATGGGACCCACGCTGGACCCCTACGAACTGAAAACAGCCGCACAGTTTTACCTGCTGGGCGATCCATCCTGGCAGCCGGTGATCAACGACAAAGATCCCAGCAGCCCCGGTGATACACAACTTTTTGTGAACACCCTGCAAAACCGCCGCGATAACCTCGAAGCACGGGGTAAAATGCTGGACGACTTTATCGCCGTACCTCACCCGTCTGACGGCTCACATGCCACAGATCCCGCGCTGCACAACGCGATGCACAAGCTGTTGGACGAAAAAAACTTCGCCGAAAAAAGGGATCCGAAAGTATTTATAAACAAGAAAAATAACCCGGCGGTGAAAGAAGATGTGAGCGGTTCCATGCCATCTGTAAAATTTCACGTATTTTCGGAATCTGCCACCATTGGGGACTCACCTTCAACAAAGGTGATAGTGGTGAAAGAAAAGAATAATCAAATACTGGGGTATCGTGAATATGTCAGCAGATAACAGCAACAGGGACAAAAACAGTCCCTTTATTACACTTACCGGGCGTTTGGTGCTCCGCACATTTGGTAAACACAGTAAAAGTGAACACCTCGGCGTATTCCTGGTAACAGATCAGGGAGACTACCTGATACGCCCGTCAGGGGCAAATCCTTTTATGCCTAACCCGCTGATGCCACTGGCCGGCAAAATAATAGTAGCCACCGGCTGCATTGAAGACTATGTTTTCCTTGCTCAAACGTGGAAAGAAGAAGAGTGATCTTCATGTAACAACTCGGCACCGGTTCCCCACCTGTCGGCGTAAATAATACGACCGTTTTCCATCTTAATACCATCAGCACTGTCTTCTGCCAGTAGCAGCGGTCCATCCATATCCACATAATCCAGCAGCGGCAGCAGATGCGCCACTGCAGAGGTGCCCACGGTGCTTTCGTTCATACTGCCGGTCATTACCTTCATGCCTGAACGCTTCGCTTCCGCAATCATCCGAAGCGCCGGCGTAATGCCGCCACACTTGGTAAGCTTGATATTGATGCCGTGAAAATAGCCGTGGCATTGGGCTACATCCTGCTCTACAATACAACTTTCATCGGCAATAACCGGTAACACTACTTCATCATATACCCGTTTCATTCCCTCTTTATCTGCTACAGCCATTGGCTGTTCAATAAACTCCACGCCCAGTTCCTTTAAGGCAACCGCGTTACGCAGGGTTTCCTCTACTCCCCAGGCACAATTGGCATCCACCCGGAAAACAGCTGTGGTATGTTTTCTCAGCTCTTTGATAATGGCAATATCTTCCTTTGTGCCGAGTTTGATTTTATAGATAGGCCACGGAAATTCCTGGAGTTTCCGCACCATATTTTCAATGGTATCAATACCAATGGTGTAGTCGGTGAGTGGGTTGTGCGAAATATCCAGTCCCCATACCTCGTAGAGTTTCTGTTGCTGTTGTTTGGCGTACAGGTCCCACGCGGCGATGTCCAGCGCGCATAGTGCAAACATATTGTCTTTCAGCAGCGGATACATATCCTGCCAGAAAAGCTCAGGTGTGTGCAGGGTATAATTTTCAATAAAAGAACGGTGCTGTTCAATATCTGCCATCAGCCGTGGTACAGTCATCTCATAATAGGCATTGTCGGCGGTTTCACCCAACCCGCTCTTGCCCTCCTGTTCCAGTTTTACTACCAGCAGGGGTTGCAGATCTTTTGACTTACGGGAAATCGTAAAAGTGTGTCTGAATTTCAGTTCAAAAGGAAAAAGGGTGAGCTTCATTTTACTAACGGGTTCTTTCTGTGAAAATACAACGCATTTATGATATTGTTAACTGCGCCCGGTCATCTGTCGGCAAGGTTCCGCGGGATGCGGTAACGCCAGTAATACGATGCTACTGCGGGAATATTGATCCTTTCCGCATCAGGATGCCGGTTGCTTTCCGGGGCTTCCGCAGCTAACAGGTCCTGTACCTGGAAGATGCGCCACATGGCGGGAGCCGCCATATGCCGGCTGATAATTTCGCGGATCAGTTCCGGCGTGGCGGTAGCAGGAGCTGGTCCGGTATGTTGCAGTTGTTGCTGATAGTATTTCCGGGAGACAGATGCGTTTTCCTTCCACCACCCTCTCAGGGTGCTCATGTCGTGCGTGGAAGGGGTTAAAACAGACAGGTAGGGCGCCTTTGATATGTCTGCGAAGAGGGCATCTCCTGATTTGGGCATGCGTTCAATTTCCAGGCTTAAAATGCCCTGTGCCTGCATCACGCCGGGCACGCAGGTAGGCACCATGCCGAGATCTTCTCCGCAGATGAGCATATGCGTGGCCCTTTTTATCAGGGGGAGCTTATCTAGCGCTTCTCTTCGCCAGCAGCTTTCCTGCCGCAGGTAGAAGTAGTTGTGGTACAATGCAGACAGCGCCTCCCGACTATTGGCATCCAATGCAGCAAACGACCTGGTGGCGGCCATATCATAACGGGGATGGTACAACGCTTTGCCGGCGTCAGTTACTTTTATAAGCAACACATCGGCTATCAGGGTATAGAGGATTGTTTTTATTGCTTCCGGCAATGCTGATTCCGCCACTTTTCGTTGCGTGCTGTATGCCGGCAATAGCTGGTAGCGCCCATCCGGCAAGGGATGCATCAGCTGTTCTTTCATCATGCCTGCGTAGTTGCCAAATAATTCCCCGAGGATGGCGTCTGTTATATAAGGCAGGCAGTACCTGCTTTCGTCAAAGTGAATGCCGCGGCCGTGTATTTCCTCCGGGGTAACGGGAACGGCTGGATGAAAATATCCCAGGATTCCCTGTATCGCTTCCCGCGGAATCTGCCAGATGCGGAAGAATCCGAGGATGTGGTCAATGCGGAATGCATCAAAGTAAACAGACATATGGCGGAGCCGCTGCTGCCACCACTGCAACCCGTTTTCCATCATGCGTTTCCAGTTATAGGTGGGAAATCCCCAGTTCTGGCCTTCGCTGGTAAAGCTGTCTGGTGGCGCGCCTGCCTGCATATCCAGGTGGTAATGATCCGGGTTCATCCAGGTATCCACGCTGTGACGTGCCACTCCAATGGGGATATCCCCTTTCAGCACTACGTTGTAGCTGTGTACCGCGGTGCTGGCGGCAACCAGTTGCCGGTGCAGGTGATACTGTACAAAGAAGTGATACTGCACGACCGCTGCAGCATTTTTATCTATCGCTGCCAGATATTTTACAGCCGTATAGTCATATACGTTATACTCCGGCCACAGCGTAAAATCGCCGGTTCCATAGCGATCGCGCAGGAAGCAATACACGGCATAAGGCAGCAACCAATGTTCATTGGCACCCAGCCATTGCCGGTATTCAGGTGTTTGCAGCCGGTTGCCTTCCACTTCAAACAGCGCCCGCAGATAGGCCAGTTTAAACGACATCACTTCTTCATAATCCACGGTTTCCTTTTCGTTGAGCCATTGCCGTAGCCGGTCGAATTGCCGTTGCAACGGATGTTGTGCGGGCAGGCTGCCTACGTCCTGTAAGCGGATATATTGCGGATGCAGCGCAAAGGAAGAAATGGCGGCATATGGATAGGAATCTTTCCAGGTACCGGTTTGTATAGTATCATTTACCGGTAGCAGCTGTATCAGTTGCAGTCCTTTACGCTGCGCCCATTGCGCAAGGGCGGGCAGGTCTGCAAATTCACCGGTACCAAATCCTTCCGGGCTGCGCAGGCTGAACACGGGTACGGCCACACCGGCGCCTTTCCAGTGGGTATGCACAACGCGCAAAAATCCATCGTGTAAAATTACCTGCCGCCCTGCTACGGCAGTGGTGTGTAATTCGCGGTTGCTGCCGGTTTCATACTGAACAAATTGTTGCAGCTCCAGGTCGTAGATGCCGTATTTATAATACACAGGCGCCGTTACGCCGGAAAGGTCCAGCGCTATAGAAAACCAGCCCTGTTCATCGTATTGCAGCAGCAGGGGGTTACCGGTGTTCCAGTTACCCATCAACTGATCACTACCCAGCAAACAAACGGTTTTACCGGCAGTTAACAGGGGGGCCTGTACGCGGAATATATGCGTGGCTGTTAGTACAGCAGTAATCGCAGCGGCAGGTCTTTTATAAAAAACACGTGAAAAGGGAGCCGTTAACCAGGCATTCTCCGGGCGATAAGCATCATTCCAGCTATCTATGAAAACAATATCGGGATGTTCTCCGGGGATGAAAACAAATTCGCGCACAGCGCCTTCATATACTGCTTCTTCCCCTTCTTTTAACAGGTACTGGTATCGCAGGGTAAAAGTACCACCGGGTGTCAGCTGGATATCCGTATACCACCATTCTTCATTTCCCCATTGCATACGGCGGGCATGCAGGGGAACTTCATTACCCAACGCAGGTAAATTACCAAGCAGGTATAAATCCTGCCCGTAATAAGTATGATAACGGAGATAAAAACGTACACTATAACTCATCTGGTCCCGGCTAAGCCGGAACAAAGTAGGAAAAAAACAGACTGATTACGCTGATTCAGGGATTTGATTAAAAAAGATTAGGGAGATATAAACGGGTTTATCCGCTTACATCTCCCTAAATCATTTATAATCTGAAAAGTAAATCAGTCTATTCCTCAGAAAGACAAAATCCACTTATTTTACTTCTTCGAATTCTGCGTCGGTAACGCCATCGTTGCCACCACCCTGAGGTTGGCCCTGTTGCTGGCCGCCATTTGGCTGGCCACCTTCCGGTTGACCCTGAGAGGCTTTGTACAGCTCTTCAGAAGCAGCAGTCCAGGCAGCTTCCAGTTCTGCGGTAGCAGTATCCAGTTGTGCACTATCCTGTGATTTGTGTGCTTCTCTCAGCTTTTCAAGTGCCGCTTCGATAGTTGCTTTCTTATCAGCAGGCAGTTTGTCGCCGTATTCTTTCACCTGTTTTTCGGTTTGGAATATCAGGCTGTCTGCTTTATTCAGCTTTTCGATCTTTTCGCGTTGTTCCCTATCTGATGATTCGTTGGCTTTTGCTTCGGCTTTCATCTTTTCGATTTCTTCCTTGCTCAAACCACTACCAGCTTCAATCTTGATGTTCTGTGTTTTTCCGGTGCCTTTATCCTTTGCAGTTACGTGCAGGATACCGTTGGCATCGATATCGAAAGTTACTTCGATCTGTGGAACGCCACGCGGAGCAGGAGGAATATCACCTAAGATAAAGCGGCCCAGGGTTCTGTTCTGGTTAGCCATTGGCCTTTCACCCTGCAGTACATTGATTTCCACGCTAGGCTGGCTATCTGCTGCAGTAGAGAAGGTTTCAGATTTCTTGGTAGGGATAGTGGTATTGGATTCGATCAGTTTGGTCATTACACCACCCATTGTTTCGATACCCAGTGACAGCGGAGTAACGTCCAGTAACAGTACGTCTTTCACTTCACCTGTCAGTACACCACCCTGGATTGCAGCACCTACGGCTACTACTTCATCCGGGTTTACACCTTTATTAGGTTTCTTACCGAAGAATTTTTCTACTACTTCCTGGATCTTAGGAATACGGGTAGAACCACCTACCAGTATAATTTCGTCGATTTCAGAAGTGTTCATACCGGCATCTTTCAGTGCTTTGCGGCAAGGTTCCAGTGTTCTTTCCACCAGGCTGTCGCTCAGCTGCTCGAATTTAGCGCGGGTTAATTTTTTCACTAAGTGTTTAGGAACGCCATCCACTGCGGTGATATAAGGAAGATTGATTTCAGTTTCCTGAGAAGAAGATAATTCGATCTTTGCTTTTTCAGCAGCTTCTTTTAAACGCTGCCATGACATTGGATCTTTGTGTAAATCTACTGCTTCATCTTTTTTGAATTCGTCTGCCAGCCAATCCATGATCACTTTATCGAAGTCGTCACCACCCAGGTGAGTATCACCATTGGTAGATTTTACTTCAAATACGCCATCACCTAATTCCAGGATAGAGATATCGAAGGTACCACCACCGAGGTCAAATACAGCGATTTTGCTGTCGTGGTGTTTTTTGTCCATACCATAAGCCAATGCCGCAGCAGTAGGCTCATTGATAATACGGCGAACAGTTAAACCGGCAATTTCACCGGCTTCTTTGGTAGCCTGACGTTGTGCGTCATTAAAGTAGGCAGGTACAGTGATTACTGCTTCTGTTACTTCCTGGCCCAGGTAGTCTTCGGCCGTTTTCTTCATTTTCTGCAGGATCATTGCTGAAATTTCCTGCGGAGTATATAATCTGCCGTCTATATCGATTCTTGTGGTATTGTTGTCCCCTTTTACCACTTTATATGTAACGTGGCTCACTTCACTGGCAACTTCGTCAAAATGACGGCCCATGAAACGCTTCACTGACATAATAGTGTTTACGGGGTTGGTAATAGCCTGACGCTTTGCGGGGTCACCTACTTTCCTTTCTCCGTTCTTTAAAAAAGCCACTACAGATGGGGTTGTTCTCCTGCCCTCATCATTGGCAATCACTACCGGTTCGTTACCTTCCATTACGGCAACGCATGAATTGGTAGTTCCTAAGTCAATGCCTATTATTTTTCCCATAGTATTAAAGATTATCCTTTAGTTGTAAGTATTTTCGTGTTTGTCGTTGGTTTGTCAATGATTATGCCAAGCAAAAAAATATGAAATTATGTCAGTCAGGTACCCTATATTTGATCATAGATCGCAGTTAGCCTGTTGGTAAACACACCTGATTACTAATAACTGTATCGTTTAATTTGTTCATAACCTCGCCTTCCTTTAAGCTATTTTATTCCTGATCCTTTGTTTTAATAATTGTACAAATTGTGTAACCTAACCGTTATTTCTTATGAACACATCCATTTTATGGAGGGCTGCGTGCTTGTTGTTAGCAACCACCCCAATGATGAGCCAGGCTCAGGATCAACCTTCTGCCACTTCCGCGGCTGTACCCACAGCGAAATTATTCAGTGGCCCCAGTGACTATAAAACATGGTCAATCGGCGTAAACGGCGGCGTATTGGCGCCAGTTGCTGCCACCGGTGGCAGTAACGACTTCACCAAGTGGAAAGGGTCTGCCGGTTACGGCGCCTATGTGAAGTACCAGATCCTGCACTTCTTTGCCCTCCGGGCCGATTATGTAGGCGGTAAACTCCAGGCCGATAACAGCAAGGAACTCGGCAATGGCTCCCTTCCTGTCAGACCATATAAATCCTACGAAACCAAACTAAACTGGTCAGGAACTTTAAACGCCGTATTTAATATCACTACGGTCAACTGGTTATTCCGGGAGAACTTTGTTCAGCTATACGCCTCTGTGGGCGGCGGATTGGCCGGATATAAACCAACCGTAACCAGGAATGATAACACCAGCTTTCCTTATAAAGCAGAAGATAAAGCCATCAAGGAGTTGATTATTCCTGTAGGCGCTGGGCTCAAATTCAAACTGTCAGAAGCTGTTAACCTGGACCTGGGCTATACCATGTATTACACCGACGGTGATAACCTCGACGGTTACAACTACGGTCCCAATAAGGATAAGTACTCCTATGGCTACGCAGGACTGGAATTTGCCCTGGGAAAGAAAGGCAAAAAACAGCTACAGTGGTCCAATCCGGCCAAAGTGATGTACGACGAGCTGGAAGCCCAGAAAACCACCCTCGCAGCCTCACTGGATGCTGCCAATCAGAACAATGCCAGGTTGACGGCTGATGTGGATAAACTGACAAAAGACAGTGACGGAGACGGTGTTTCCGACTTCTTCGACAAATGTCCGGGCACACCTGCCAATACCAAAGTAGATGGTTCCGGCTGTCCGCTGCCGGTACCGGAAGTAGTGAAGCAGGAAGAAAAAGTAGTGATTACAGAAGAAGACAACCGTCTTGTAAGAGAAGCCATTCAGAACCTGGAGTTTGAATTTGCAAAGGCCAGTATCAAGCCCAGCTCCTATCCTGCACTCGACAGGGTGGCAGCACTCCTGAAACGCAAAAACCTCAACCTCAAGCTGGCCGGCCATACCGACAATGTAGGCAGCAAATCAAGGAACCTCGCCCTGTCAAAGGAAAGAGCCGAATCCGTTAAAGCCTATTTTGTGGAAAAAGGCGTGAACGCTTCTAAAATTGAAGCCGTAGGTTATGGTATGACACAACCTATTGCCTCCAATAAAACAGCGGCAGGCAGGCAGAAAAACAGAAGAGTAGAGTTTACAATATTCTAACAGGCTGACTATAAGATGATAGGGATTTTTTGATGTAAAAATCAAAAAATCCCTATTTTCATTTTATGGAACCATATATCATCAGAACAATAGCGCCAGCAGACGATCCGGCAATTGCCCATATAGTAAAAACCACGTTGACAGAATTCGGCATGAACAAGGCCGGTACTGCGTTTTCAGACCCTACCACCGACCACCTCTCCCAACTGTTTGATATTCCCCGTGCAGTTTATTACGTAGCAGTGGCAAACAATGAAATAATCGGCGGGGCCGGCATCCACCCGCTGGATGGCGGTGAAGCGCACGTATGCGAACTACAGAAAATGTACCTCCTCCCCGAAGCCCGCGGAAAAGGACTGGCAGGCAAGCTAATCACCTTATGCCTGGATTACGCTAAACAAAACGGCTACACGCAATGCTACCTGGAAACTGCCCCCGAATTAGCCAGGGCCAGAAAAGTATATGAACAGTTCGGATTCCGGTACCTGACAGGTCCGATGGGTAATACCGGCCATTTTGGCTGTGACAGCTGGATGCTGAAGGATTTGTAGTTTTCCTCAACAGGTGGATTTCTATTCCTCTTCGTAAACCGGCACACTTCTTGCCAACTGGGGCTTACAAAATAACATATCATGAAAAAACTTATTCTGTCTGGTGTATTAGCCATTGGAACTATGCTGGCAGTACAAGCACAAAATGTAAAGTTCGGTGTTAAAGGTGGTTTGAATATCTCCAAACTAACCGATACCGACGGCTCCAAAACCCTCGCAGGCTTTCACGCAGGAGGTCTTGTTAACATCGGGCTGGATAAAAGCTGGGCTATCCAACCGGAAGTATTGTATTCTACCCAGGGCACCAAAGCAGAAAGAAGTGTATTATGGTTAACCACTTCCAACACCGTAAAGGTTAACTATATTAATGTACCGGTAATGGTGCAGTATTCCATTGTGCCTGAATTTTACCTGGAAGCAGGCCCGCAGGTAGGCTTTCTCACAGCAGCCAAGGTTAAATCCGGCGACGTAACGGTAGATATCAAAGATGATATGCAATCCGTAGACTTTGGACTGGGCTTCGGCTTTGGTTATAAGTTCGATATGGGCCTCGGTATCAGCGGCCGGTATAATTTCGGACTTACCAATGTGTATGATTCCGACAAAGTGGACAGCAAAAACTCCGTAGCACAGATCGGTGTGTTTTACACTTTTTAATGCAGGAATAAAATATTCCCGATAAGCGAAGGTTGTCTGATAAAGACAACCTTCGCTGCTTTCGGCTAATTAACTATCTTTGCCCCTCGCATTAATCATTTTCAGCATGAGTGTTGTACAATCCATCAGAACGGCCGCCGTGGCCGCCATTAATTCACTTTACGATCAGCAGTTAACAGCAGCAGATATTGCTATTAATACCACCAAGCCTGAATTCGAAGGTGAGTATACCATTGTCGTTTTCTCTTTTACAAAATTCAGCCGGCAGAAACCGGAAGAAACTGCACAACGTATCGGGGAATACCTTACTGCCCACTATCCGGAACTGATTGCGCGATTCAACGTAGTAAAAGGATTCCTGAACCTGAGCATTAACGATACCTACTGGACAAAATTCCTGCAGCAACATTATAGTGACGTAAACATCGGGATACAGCCTGCCAATGGTAAAAGGATCATGGTAGAGTATTCATCTCCCAATACCAACAAACCTTTACACCTCGGTCACCTGCGTAATAATTTCCTGGGATATGCTATCGCTGAAATTATGAAAGCCAATGGCTACGAAGTGATCAAAGCCAACCTGGTAAATGACCGCGGTATCCACATCTGCAAATCCATGCTGGCATGGCAAATGTTTGCACATGGCGACACCCCGCAATCTACCGGTATAAAAGGCGATCACCTGGTGGGCGACTACTACGTGAAGTTTGAATCTGTGGTGAAGGAACAGGCAGAAATTATCATTGACCGCGTACTGGAAAATGACTTCCGTGACTTCGACAGCGCCGAAACTGAAAAGCTGGAGAAGCTGGTTACTGCACTGCATAAGCCGGAAGTAAAAGATGATAAAGAAAAGTCTGGCAAGATCATGGACGACATCAAAGAGATGTCGCGTAATAAAACAGAGATCATGCAGCAGGCGAAGATCATGCTGCAGCAATGGGAAGCCGGCAACCCTGAAGTAAGGGAATTGTGGGCTACTATGAACGGCTGGGTGTACGAAGGCTTTGATCAAACCTACAAACGGCTTGGTATTGATTTCGACCAGATGTACTACGAGAGTGAAACTTACCTGTTAGGTAAAAACCTCGTAGCCGAAGGACTGGAGAAAGGCGTACTGTTTAAAAAAGAAGATAACTCTGTATGGATAGACCTGACCGCCGACGGGCTGGATCAGAAACTGCTGCTCCGCGGAGATGGCACCTCTGTATATATGACCCAGGACATGGGTACGGCGCGTTTGAAATATGAGCAGTACCACATGGACCAGAGTGTATATGTAGTGGCAGATGAGCAGAACTATCACTTCAAAGTACTCCAGCTGATTATGGAGAAACTGGGAGAACCTTCTGCCAAAGGTATCCACCACCTCAGCTATGGCATGGTGGAATTACCGCATGGCCGGATGAAAAGCCGGGAAGGTACCGTAGTGGATGCAGATGATATGATTACAGAAATGGTGAATACTGCCGCCGAAAAAACACAACAATCCGGCAAAAACCTGGATATGTTTTCCGATGAACAGCTCAACGAACTGTATGATACCGTAGGCATGGGGGCCATGAAATTCTTCCTGCTTCGTGTAGATCCTAAAAAGAAAATGATCTTCAATCCGGAAGAATCAATCGATTTGCACGGGTTTACCGCTCCGTTTATCCAGTATGCGTACGCGCGTATCAAATCTATCCTCCGCGATGCCGGCACAACAGAAGGGCTGGAGGCGTACACCTACGAAGGAGAATTGCTGCCGCTGGAAAAGGAACTGATCATCCTGAACGAACAGTTTCCGGGTATACTCGCAGAGTCGTACCGCGAACTGAGTCCTTCTGTGATTGCCAACTATGCGTTCCAGCTGGCCCAGTTATTCAATTCCTTTTATGCCGAGAAAGTGGAAGGGGTACCTACCTATTCCATCATCCGCGCAACCAGTGAAGAAAAGAAGAAGCTGCGTTTACAGATTATTATGCTCACCGCCCACACTATTGCTCAAAGCATGAAATTACTGGGTATCCGTGTACCGGAAAGAATGTAATAACGGTTTAAGTTATAAACAGAAAAAGGAAGGTGCAATGCCTTCCTTTTTTGTTTCATTAAAACGCTGCAGCCCTTACGGGTTGCAGCGTTAGCAACTTGCGGCCGCCGTGGCCGAAATTGCCGAAGAAAATACCACAGTAAGCAGCGCAGCGAAAAAGGAGCTTGCCTATCCTTTATGCGCTGTTTAAAGTCCCTCTACACTGTGGCAAATATTTTTATCATGTAGTTCTCCCATTATGATGGCCTCATCGCACAGGCGTTCCCCCTTCTCCTGCTCACCCGCACCCATATACGATTTTCCGAGCATAAACATAGCAAAAGCATTGGTAGGTTGCAAGTGTAAAACTTTTTTCCATTGCACTATTGCCTGTTTAAAAAGTTTCCTTTCGTACAAGTCGTGTGCCAGATGCTGATAACGGTTAACTCTTTTCAGGGTATCCTTGAAAACGTATAGCCCCGGACGGTAGTTCACTTCTTTTTTATCAAAGTAACAGGCTGCCGGTTCACTATACACTGCAGTAAGTAATACAATACAACAGATACTAACTGATAGCTGACAGGGTTTCATAGGTCGCAGCACTTATGGGGCGCCGGACAAATATATAAAGAATATATTGCAAATGAAAACTTATCTATATGTAGTAATCACAAACCCAGCTCGTCCCCGCTAAAGGAAAGGGGCAGCAAGTCGTTCGCACGGCTGATCACATATATCTTACCGCTTAATCCCCCCATAATCACCCGGATAGGGCTTTCCTGTTTCCTTTCGTACTCCGACAATGTTTGCCGGCAAATCCCGCAGGGAGAAATAGGATGCGTACTCTCCCCATTGAGGTTATTATAACTAATGGCAATGGTATCAATATCAATATTGGGATATACCGACGCAGCAGAAGCCAGCGCCACTCTCTCTGCACATAACCCGATCGGATAAGAAGCGTTTTCCTGGTTGGAACCGGCAATGATTTCACCGTTGGCCAGCCGGATCACTGCCCCCACCTGGAAACGGGAATAAGGCGCATAAGCGTATTCCGTTACTTCCCTTGCTTCCTTCAGCAGCCATGCATCAGCGTCGGAAAGACCAGCAAGATCATCATATACCTCGTATTCGATATGCAGCAATTGTTTCTCCATAACAACAGTTGAAAAGGGTTCTTCGTATAGCCGTTGTCGGGGTAAGACAACGACGGACCGGCATAGTGCCGGTCCGTAATTTACTTTAAATTATATTTCGGGCGGTTGCTTACTTGATATTTCTGAAGATACGGCTCCAGCGGATACCGCCTTCTCCATAACTCATCCAGATCAGCCAGGCTTTACCCACCACGTGATCTTCCGGCACAAAACCCCAGAAACGGGAATCCAGGGAGTTGTTACGGTTATCCCCCATCATCCAGTAATAGTTCATTTTAAAAGTATAGCTATCAGCGGGTTGACCGTTGATGATAAACTTACCGTCTTTTCTTTCCAGTGTATTGCCTTCATATACGCGGATAATGCGGTCGTACAAAGCAATGTTGCTTTCATCCAGCTTAACGGTAACGCCTTTTTTAGGAATATACAACGGACCGAAGTTTTCCTCTGTCCATTTGAAATGGGCAGTATCGTGCGGGAAAACGTTATTGTAATTGAAATCTGTAAAATCAGACTCCTGGTATATTTTAATGTCTTTTACGACCGGCTTAAATTGTTGCAGCGCTGCAACATTGGCCGGTGTGAGGTTGTAAATGTACTTGCTGGCATCCAGCTGGTAGAAGTCAGAACCGGAAGTAGCAATGCCCAGGTCTTCCAGGCGGCTGCTGTTAAGCTGATCGCCGGTAGTTTCCACTACATATTTATGTTGGCTGCCAGGGGGAACCGGCGCTGCCTGTCCGTTTACATATACTGCACCTTTAATGATCCGGATCGTATCGCCGGATTCGGCCATGCAGCGTTTAATATAGTTTTCCCTTTTATCTACCGGGCGTTGAATGATTTTGTAAGAATTCTGGACCGACTGCCAGCCGAACTGCCGCACCATGCCATAATAGCTCGGATCGGGCGAATCAATGGCCACGGTATCTCCTTCCGGGAAGTTGAATACCACTACATCATACCGCTTGATTGCTGAAAAACCGGGTAAACGTCTGTATTTCCATTTTACCGCCTCTGAATAGGCTTTGGCAGATTTGGTGAAAGGCAGCGTGTGATGCACAAAAGGTACTGCCAGTGGAGTCATTGGGATACGTGGTCCGTAACTGATCTTGCTCACAAACAGGAAGTCGTTCACAAGTAAGGTTTTTTCCATTGAAGGGGTCGGGATCGTATAGGCCTCAAAAATAAAGGTGCGGATAAGCGTGGCTGCTATAATAGCGAAGATCGCAGCGTCTAACCATTCTCTAACCGCAGATTTCTTTTTCTTAGGCTGACTGTCTTTGTTTTTTTTCCAAAATGCCAGGTTCATTCAGTTACGCTTATTAGATGCTTAAAAAGGCAAATATAATATTCTGTTGCTAGCCAGTTGCTATTACTTTACAAAAGTTTTCTTAAAAATAGATTAAAAGATTGTTTATTATAATTTTTAGGTATATGGTGTACCCTACGCCGAATTGCCTAAATTTGATGTTTACTATACCTCCGTTGAATACATTTACGATTAAGGATATTGAGAACTTTACCGGTATAAAGGCGCATACCATCAGGATCTGGGAGCAGCGGTTCCAGTTATTCTCCGCCAGGCGGAAGGATACCAACCACAGGATCTATGACGGGGAGGATCTGAAAACCTTACTGCGTATTGCGTATTTATATCATCACGGGATCAGGATCTCGCGCATAGCTGCTTTGTCGGACGAGGAACAGAATAAACTATCCTTGCAGCTGGCCGCAGAAGGATCTTCCGCCGGCCTCCAGGTAAATGAGCTGATTGCCGCCACACTCGACTACGATTACTTCCGCTTTGAGCGCGTTTTTTACAGCCAGGTACTGCATCTGGGATTTGAACACTGCATTACAAAAATCATTTACCCTTTCCTTGAAAAGATAGGCGTACTATGGCTTACCGGCAACGTGATTCCGGCACAGGAACACTTCTGCTCCAATATTATCCGTACTAAAATAATGACGGCTATCGACGGCCAGCAGATGAACCAACAGGCTACCGCCCATTACCTGTTATTTCTCCCGGAGGGAGAATTTCATGAAATACCTTTGTTATATGCACAATACCTGCTGAAGAAGAGTGGCAAACTGGTCACCAGTTTTGGCGCCAATGTCCCCCTGGCAGACCTGGAAGCATTTGCCCCGGCCCGTCCGGTGACCCACATCTATACCCATCTGCTTACCAATGTCACGCAGCAGGTAATGAACCGCTTTGCTGCCACACTCTCACAGCAGTTCCCGGGCATTAAAATCCTGTTATCGGGGCCACAGTCCTGGCAACTGACCATGCCGCTGCCTGCCAATGTATTTGTAATAAAAAGCCTGGAAGAGCTGCAGGCATTTGGCTGACCATTTCTCAAAGCACTTCTTCGAGGATACGATTGATGGCTTCCGAGCGGTTCAGCACCATAAAATGGCCACCGTCGGGGATCAGGTGTGTAGGTTGAAGATATTTAACCGGGAAAGGCATATCGCGTGCACCGTGAATATGCACCACGCCTTCCGGTACCTGCTCGTTTTCCCAATGCAGGATAGCATTTACCGCCCATCGTGTATAAGTGTAATCACGCTTCGCCAGATATTCGTTTACCAGTGTACGTTCTTCCGGTGTTTCAATGTTGAGGAATTTCCTGACAATAGCGCTTCGCCGCTGGTACAGCAGGCTGTCGGGCAACTTATGCAGGCCGAGTTTCTTTACCCAGTTATAGTAGGGAGGTTTTTCCGAGCTTCGTTTAATGCTTGATAGCAGGATGTTCTTTTCTACAGGGATGTGCCGGGCTATTTCCAGGCTCATGATACCGCCAAAAGACACGCCTATTAAGGTAACCGTCCCATCAGCCGTAATGTTTTTGGCCATACGTGCCGCATAACGGCTGATGGGTTCATCCGGCAATGGAGGGATCCAATGCAGGTGATGCAGCTGGTAGCCGGAGGGAAAACGCAGGTTGTTGAAAATGCGTTCATCCGCCCCCAGCCCACTGATCAGATACAGGTGTTTTTGCATATTGTTAGCCGGTTAAGAGCTTACTTTCCTTTTGTCGCGGCTCGGCACCACGAAATCGTCCACATCTTCCGCGGTGATGGTTTTACCGGAAAGGATCACGAGCCTTTCCACCACGTTCCTCAGCTCACGGATATTACCGGTCCAGTTGTGGTTTTGTAAAGCCTTCATGGCCTCTTTATCTGCTACTTTGCGGGTAATGCCATATTCACTGCAAACACTATCCAGGAAGCTGTCTACCAGCAAAGGTACATCATCCCGGCGGTCGTTCAGGGAAGGAACGTGGATCAGGATTACGCTTAAACGGTGATAGAGATCCAGGCGGAAGTTCTTGTTTTCCACTTCCTGCAGCAGGTCTTTGTTGGTAGCGGCTACTACCCGTACGTCTACACTTATTTCCTTATCTCCGCCTACGCGGGTGATCTTTCCTTCCTGCAGGGCGCGCAGTACTTTTGCCTGGGCGCTGAGACTCATATCGCCAATTTCATCCAGGAAAAGGGTACCGCCGCTGGCCTGTTCAAATTTTCCGATCCGCTGCTTTACAGCAGAGGTAAAGGAACCTTTTTCATGACCAAACAGTTCACTTTCTATCAGCTCTCCGGGGATAGCTGCGCAGTTCACTTCCACCATCGGGCCGGCGGCGCGGTTACTGCGTTCATGCAGCCACCGGGCCACCAGTTCTTTACCTACCCCGTTATCTCCGGTGATGAGTACCCTGGCATCCGTGGGTGCTACTTTTTCTATCGTTTCTTTAATTTTCAGGATCGGGCTGGACTGACCAATCATTTCCGGCACCTTATTCACCTTGCGGCGCAGGGTTTTGGTTTCGGTAACCAGGGTGGTTTTATCCATTGCATTACGCAGGGTAATGAGTAAGCGGTTCAGATCCGGCGGCTTTGAAATATAATCATAGGCGCCTTTTTTCACCGCATCTACTGCCGTATCAATATTCCCGTGGCCGGAAACCATGATAATAGGAATATCTCCGTTCACCTCACGGGCTTTCTCGAGAAACTCCAGTCCGTCCATTTTAGGCATTTTGATATCGCAAAGAACGGCATCATATGACTTTGCCTGGAACATTTTAAATCCTTCCATACCATCCGCGGCCTCATCTACCTTATAACCTTCATAAGTTAAAATTTCCGTGAGTGTTTTACGAATACTTTTTTCGTCGTCTATTATTAAAATGTTAGCCATAATCAGTTTTATTTTGTACGACCGGCAATACCTGCCTTTTATACAACGGGCAAAAATAAAGATTAATCCCTTAAAATTGCATTATATCAGGGATCATTTAACATGTCAGAAACAATTGAGATATTACCATATAGTCCGCGCTGGCCGGAAGAATTCCTCGAAATAGCCCGGGAGCCGGGCGATGCGGCCGGTGAATACGTGCTGGCTATTGACCACATTGGTTCTACAAGTGGCCTATATCCGGGCAGATAAGAAGGCTTGAATATTAGCAGACAGTCTACTACCTTTACAGGATTAATGCGTAATTTCAGTAACTATTAAAGTGCCAATACCTGTAATTCGATCCGCATATGAATGATTTTCTGGAAGAGTTGAAGCGGCGGCACCAGCTGGCAGCGGCGAACGCCTATCCTGCCACGGGTGCAGTAGATGAATTTGTGAGCCACCTGTTAAACTGGTTATTCCCTGAACATACCGGTCAGGTAATTGCTGATCCGGTGGCGCTGGAGCGTTTTGGCCATGAACTGGAAGCTCAGTTGCAGCAATTGCTGCAATCAATGGAAAATCAGCTGCCCGCAGATGCCGCGGGCCTGAGCCGCGACTTTATGAATAAAGTACCGGTAATATATGATGAACTGACAAAAGATGCCTCGGCCATTTACCAGGGCGATCCGGCGGCATCCTGTTTATACGAGGTAATCCGTGCCTATCCCGGGTTTTACGCCATTGCCTTTTACCGCATTGCGCATGCCCTGTACCAGCTGAAGGTCCCGGTATTACCCCGGATGATCACGGAGCTGGCGCATTCACGCACAGGAGTGGATATTCATCCGGGCGCCGTAATTGCACCGTGGTGCTGCATAGATCATGGTACCGGCATTGTGATCGGGGAAACCACCGTGATAGGACCGCATGTAAAGCTGTACCAGGGCGTAACACTGGGTGCACTGAGCATTGAGAAGAGTATGGCGCGCAGCAAGCGCCATCCGACCATTGAGGAGCATGTGGTGATTTACGCCGGCGCCACCATTCTTGGCGGAGATACGGTGATAGGCCATCATAGTGTAATAGGCGGGAATGTGTGGCTGATTAAAAGTGTGGAACCTTTCTCCCGGATCTATTACAAAGCAGAACATAAATTTTCAGATACAAACCAGGACTAGTACAATGGCTTCCATCATAGATCTGATCGGCAATACGCCGATGGTAGAATTAAAGAAGATATCCGTTAACCCGGCCGTTAAAATTTTCGCCAAGCTGGAAGGGAACAATCCTGCCGGCAGCGTAAAAGACAGGGCCGCCTATGGCATGATCAAAGGCGCACTGGACAGGGGCGATATTAAACCGGGCATGAAACTGATAGAAGCTACCAGCGGTAATACCGGTATTGCACTGGCTATGATTGCCAGTATTTTCGGACTTGAAATAGAGCTGGTAATGCCTGCAGACGCCACCCGCGAACGGGTGCTCACCATGGAAGTATATGGTGCAAAAGTTACGCTCACGCCAAAGGAGCTGTCGATGGAAGGCTCTATTGACTACGCCAATGCCCAGATGGAGAAGGGCGGCTATTATATGCTCAACCAGTTTGCCAATCCCGATAACTACGGCATGCACTATAAAACTACCGGACCGGAAATCTGGAAAGATACCAACGGGGAAGTGACCCACTTTGTAAGCGCAATGGGCACTACCGGTACTATTATGGGAGTATCCCGCTATTTAAAAGAACAGAACCCGGCAGTACAGATTGTGGGATGCCAGCCTACAGAAGGTTCAAAAATCCCGGGCATCCGCAAATGGCCGGAGGCTTATCTTCCCAAAATATTTGAAAAACCGAGGGTAGACCGTATTATGGATATTTCAGAAGAAGAAGCGAGGATCATGACCAAAAGACTGGCAAAAGAAGAAGCGGTATTTTGCGGTATGAGCAGCGGCGGCGCTGTGGCAGCGGCAGTGCGGGTATCGAAGGAGTTAAGTAGTGGTGTGATCGTTAGTATCATCTGTGATCGTGGCGACAGGTACCTTTCCAGCGATCTGTTTTCCTGATAAATATTTAAAGAGATAAAAAGAAACGGAGCGAAGAAAATCTTCGCTCCGTTTCTTTTTTATACTTATAGCGGTTGCTATTTCTTCATGTACATCACTTCTTTCACCAGTTTCACGGTACGTTCCACATCCGGCAGATATTGTTTAACCAGGTTAGGCGCGTAGTGCATAGGTGCATCCTGTGCGGTGATACGGCGGATAGGTGCATCCAGGTAGTCGAAACCTTCTTTCTGGATACGGTAAGTAATTTCGGAAGAAATACTTGCGAATGGCCATTGTTCTTCCACAATTACCAGGCGGTTTGTTTTCTTCACAGATTCCAGGATAGTGAACCAGTCCAGCGGGCGGATGGTACGGAGATCGATTACTTCTGCCTCGATACCTTCTTTTGCCAGTTCTTCCGCTGCACCCAGCGCTACTTTCATCATTTTGTTGAAAGATACGATGGTTACATCTTTACCGGCACGTTTGATATCTGCTTTACCAATCGGGATGATATATTCTTCTTCAGGAACTTCACCCATATCGCCATACATCAGTTCACTTTCCATGAAAACAACCGGATCGTCGTCGCGGATAGCCGCTTTGAGCAAACCTTTTGCATCATATGGATTGGAAACGGAGATTACTTTCAGGCCCGGGATGTTGGCGTAGTAACTTTCGAATGCAGTAGAGTGTTGTGCACCTAATTGTCCGGCAGAACCGTTTGGTCCGCGGAAAACGATCGGGCAACCCACCTGGCCGCCACTCATTGCCAGCATTTTTGAAGCAGTATTGAGGATCTGATCCAACGCCAGTACAGCGAAGTTCCAGGTCATGAATTCAACCACCGGACGCAGGCCGTTCTGTGCAGCACCTACTCCGATAGCAGCAAATCCAAGTTCAGCAATCGGCGTGTCAATAACACGTTTTGGACCAAACTCATCCAGCATTCCCTGGCTCACTTTATAAGCACCATTGTATTCGGCTACTTCCTCCCCCATAAGGAATACCCGTTCATCACGGCGAAATTCCTCCTGCAGGGCTTCTCTTAAGGCTTGTCTGAAAGCTATCTGACGCATGCTATTCTTAATTGAAAGTTTAAATGCCTTATTGAAAGGCAGGGCAAAAATATTGTTTGTTAGCGAAAAAGCAAAGCAAACACCCGATTAATAATTATTATACCTCCGACAAGCAGTGTGTATAGTATTAATTAAAATAAATACATATATTTATATTTCAAACTTTATTAAGACCTGCCAACAACTTTACCCGCTGTCATGATTACCATCACTATCCTTACCTTATGCTTTTTAGCCGCCCTTTCCTGTAAAATTAAAAAGGCAAAAGCGCCGGAACTACAGGCACTCCTGTGGTACCTGCACCTGATTTTTGGCTGTTTTGCGCTCTTATGCGTATTATTGATGCTGAATGATTACGGCTTCAAAGGCACCCAAACTGAACGGGTGTTCTTTACCCTCTACGCAGGTACCGGCATGCTTATTTACGGCCTCACCAAGCCGGATAACGACGCCCGGTACGCCTACCTGACCGGTTTCTTCGGGTTTCCGTTTGTGCTGCTGCTTGGCCTGCTCCTGCCACCACTGCGTACCCTCACCCTGGTAGCTGCCATCACCCTGCTGTCGGACAGCGAGTTTCACCGCTACAATATCGACGACGACTACGCCCTGCAAACGAAAAGCACCGGCATATTATCCACCTACCCGGTTTACAGCCTGGTGGAAGACAAATACCTGTTTTTTGAGAAAATAGTACCAGATGTGGTAAAACCGAAGGCAGCACTGCAATCGCTGAAGATGGCAAAACGGGGAAAAGACAGTGTCAGGATACAGGTAAACAGCATAGATACGGTGATTGCTATTTATTGATAGTGTATGGGGAGTGTATTGGAAGTGTATGGTGAGTGTATGGTGAGTGTATGGGAACAGTATGGGGAGAGTATAGGGAGTGTATGGGGACTGTATAGGAACTGTATGGGGAATACGACACATAGACGACTCCTAAGTATCCGAGAAGTACCGGAGAAGTATCCGGGAAGTAATACCCAGGTAACCGGGAACCGTATAACTGCCCGGTTCGCTACCAGATCAAAATCAGCTGATGGTTTTTCAACAACCATCAACTGACGACCTATCATTAAACTCTTTCTATGATAATTGCGCTGGCGCCGCCACCACCGTTACAAATCCCTGCAACGCCGTAACGCGCCTGCTGCTGATGCAGGATAGCATTCAACGTTACCACAATGCGCGCACCGCTGCACCCAATAGGATGCCCCATTGCCACGGCGCCGCCCCATACATTCACCTTATCAAGCGACAGCCCCAGGTCTTTCGCATTGGCAATAGGCACGCAGGAAAATGCTTCGTTCACTTCTGCCACGTCCATATCGCTGATTTTCAGCCCGGCTTTGGTAAGCGCGTTGTTGATGGCTTTTACCGGCGTAGTGGTAAACCATTCCGGCGCCTGCGAAGCATCTGCAAAGCTGATGATCTTTGCCAGTGGCTTTAATCCCAGCGCTTTCAGTTTTTCGCCGCTTACCAGCACTACAGCTGCAGCACCATCATTGATGTTGGAGGCATTGGCAGCAGTGATGGTTCCATCTTTCTGAAAACTTGGTTTCAGGGAAGGTACTTTTTCAAAGATGACCTTTTTGTAGTCTTCATCTTCAGATACTGTTACTACCTGTTTTCCGGGTACCTGCACCGGCACTACTTCATCTTTAAAATATCCTTTCTCCCAGGCTGCTGCTGCGCGTTTATAACTTTCAATCGCGTAAGCGTCCTGGTCTTCCCGGGTAATTTTGTATTCGGTGGCGCATAGCTCTGCTGCGTTGCCCATGTGAAAATCCTTATAGGGGTCCCAGAGGCCATCGCGGATGATACCGTCGGTGATAGCGCCATGCCCCAGTTTATAACCGGTACGGGCTTTATCCAGGTAGTAAGGCGTAGCGCTCATGTTTTCCATGCCACCGGCAACTACTACGTCGTTGTCGCCCAGCATAATACTTTGGGCGCCCAGCATAATAGCTTTCATGCCGGAAGCGCATACTTTGTTAACAGTGGTACAGGGAACATTATTGGGCACGCCTGCAGCGAGACTCGCCTGATTGGCAGGCGCCTGGCCGAGGTTGGCGCTGAGCACATTGCCCATATATACTTCATTTACTTCTGCCGGGGCAATACCAGCCCTTTCCAGTGCCGCCTTAATAACGTGTGCGCCAAGCTGAGTGGCCGGAATGCTTGCCAGTGCGCCATTGAACGAACCGATAGGGGTGCGGGCCACAGCTACTATAAATACTTCTTTCATCTGATAAATAAGATTGATTTGGCTAGTTTATAATCTACCAAATATAAGGAAAAGTTGCCGGGAACAGCAACCACACGGATATACTACCCTCCTTCTCTCCAAATCCTAATTTTCCCGTATGTTTGCAGTTGCATTTACCAAACCGTGATATCTCAGAACTCCATACAACAGATCCTCAGCCGCATTGATATTGTGGAAATTGTGGGTTCCTTCGTTAAGCTGAAAAAAAGAGGCGCCAACTACCTGGGCCTGTGTCCGTTTCACAACGAAAAGTCCCCTTCTTTCACCGTATCTCCCGGCAAAGAAATCTATAAATGCTTTGGTTGCGGCGCCAGCGGCAATTCCATCAGCTTTATCATGGAGCATGAAAAGTACTCCTATGTAGAAGCGCTCCGGTGGCTGGCACAACGGTACCAGATAGAACTGGAGGAAACGGAAGTAAGCCCGGAACTGAAGCAGCACCAGCTGATGGCGGATAGTTTGTTTATCATCAACAACTACGCCCGTGAATACTTTACCGATACCCTTTTTAATAAAGAGGAAGGCCAGAATGTGGGCCTGAGTTATTTTGAAGAAAGAGGATTTACGGAAGAAACCATCAAAAAGTTCCAGCTGGGCTACTGTCTGAATACCTTTGACGCTTTTGCCAAATCGGCATTGAACAAAGGATACAACCTGGAATACCTGCAAAAAACAGGACTGGTTACCATTCGCAACGATCAACCTGCCGATAACTACCGCGGCCGGGTGATTTTCCCGATCCATAACCAGTCCGGAAAAATACTGGGCTTCGGCGCACGTATCCTGGTAAAATCAGACCGGGCGCCCAAATACATCAATTCTCCCGAAAACGAAATCTATGTAAAAAGCCGGGTACTGTATGGTACCTACTTTGCACGGCACGCCATCGATAAACTCAATGAGTGCCTGCTCGTAGAAGGTTATACCGACGTAATTTCCCTGCACCAGGCAGGTGTGGAAAACGTGGTGGCCTCCAGTGGTACCTCCCTTACACAGGACCAGCTGCGGCTGATTAAGAAATACACCAATAACCTCACCATCCTTTATGATGGCGACAGCGCCGGGGTGAAAGCAGCGCTCCGCGGACTGGACATGGCTATTGAAGAAGGGCTGAATGTGAAGCTGGTATTGCTGCCGGACAAAGAAGATCCGGATAGCTATGTGCAGAAGATAGGGGCAGAAGCGTTCCGCGAATTCATTAAAGATAACAAGCAGGACTTTGTACTGTTTAAGCTGCAGCTCAGCATGCAGGAAGCCGGCACCGACAGTAATAAAAAGTCGCAGCTGGTAAATGAAATCGCTGAAACCATTTCCAAAATTGATAAGGCGGAAGATTTTACCCGGCAGCAGGATTATATCCGTCAATGCAGCCAGTTACTCCATATCGATGAGCAGGGGCTGATCCAGCTGGTCAATAAATTTATCCGCGACCGCCTCGTTAAACGCGAGCAGGCATACGCGCGTAACAATCCCGCACCCAGTGATGATGACCTGAGTGAAGAAGCAATTGCCGCAATGGAAGCGGCCGAAACAGGCATTTCGGTTGACTCGCTCATCAACGGGCATGAAAAGCAGGAAAAGGCGCTGGTAAAAATCCTGTTACGTTTTGGCGACAAGCCTTTTAAAGAAGAAGATAATAGTACTGTAGCAGATTATGTGTTCCATCTTCCCTACGATTTTGAGGCGCTGGCGGAAAGTGAGCTGGTGAAAAGGATTTTAAGGGAATACAAAGCTTTGTATGATGCAGGGAATCTCCAGGATAAACGCTGGTTTCTTTATCATGAAGATCAGCAATTTTCAAAAGAGATTGCCAATATCCTGGAAGATCAGGAAGCCGATCTCAGTATGAAATGGAAAGAACAATTTGAAATAGATACTGTTTATGGCGACGATGCATATTTAAAAGATACGCTCTCCACTACCAACTATCTGATCCTGCGGAAAGTGAAAAAGTTAATCTATGAAAATCAGGCCGAAGTTCAAAAGGCCTTCAAGGATAACGACTACGAAGCGGCTAAAAGCTGTCTTGAAATGCAGAAACACCTCAACTCCCTGGAGAAAGAACTTACCAACGGTATGGGTACCGTTATTTTCAAGTAAGTGTTCGCGTTAGTAGCTTAAATCCGCTCCCATACCTGGAAGGAGAAAGGATACTGATTTTTTTCATCTGCCTCATGGCGTTCATCACTTACCAGTTCAAATTCTGCCCCATCCAGCTGAGGGAAAAAAGCATCCCCGTGAACCACTGCGTATACGCGGGTAAGATAGATGCGCTCTACTAACGGCCACGCCTGCTCGAAAATCTGGGAGCCACCGGTGATAAACAGTTCATCACCACCGAAAGATTTTGCCTTTTCAACACCTTCCTCTACAGAACGCACTACATACGCACCTTCCGGCTGAAAATCCGTTTGACGGGTGATTACTATATTAGGCCGGCCGGGCAGTGGTTTACCGAGGGAGTCAAATGTTTTACGTCCCATTACAATGGGTTTTCCCAATGTGGTGGATTTAAAATATTTAAGATCCAGCGGCAAACGCCAGGGTAACATATTATTGATACCGATTACGTTATTTTCCGAAGCGGCTACGATAATGGATATACGCATATGGGAAGTTATATGGCTACCGGTGCTTTAATGGCCGGGTGAAACTGGTAATTTACCAGTTCAAAATCTTCATACTTAAAGGAGAAAATATCTTTTACCTCCGGGTTGATCTTCATTACCGGAAGCGGGAATGGTTGCCGGCCCAGCTGCAGGTTGGCTTGCTCTATATGATTGCTGTACAGGTGCACATCACCAAAAGTATGGATAAAGTCGCCGGCATCCAGGTTGCACACCTGCGCCATCATCATGGTTAATAATGCGTAAGACGCGATATTGAAAGGTACGCCCAGGAATACGTCGGCGCTGCGCTGATACAATTGGCAGCTCAGTTTGCCACGGGTTTCCCCTTTAGCAGTATCTGCAGGAGTTACGTAAAACTGGAACAGGCAATGACAGGGGCTGAGCGCCATTTCCGGCAGTTCACCCACATTCCAGGCGTTCACAATAATACGGCGGGAGTCAGGATTATTTTTGATGGTATTTACGGCTTCAGTGATCTGGTCTATTACCTTACCGCTGCGGGTTTCCCAACTGCGCCATTGCTTTCCGTACACCGGTCCGAGGTCGCCATTTTCGTCGGCCCACTCATCCCAGATGCTCACGCCATGTTCTTTCAGCCAGCCGGTATTGGTATCTCCTCTTAAAAACCAGAGCAGTTCATATATAATCGATTTGAGATGCAGCTTTTTGGTGGTCACCACCGGGAAACCGTCCTGCAGGTTGAATCTCATCTGGTAGCCAAAACAGCTGGTAGTGCCGGTGCCGGTGCGGTCTGTTTTTACAGCGCCTTCCCGTATAATATGTTGTAATAAAGATAAATACTGCTCCATAAGGTCGCAATTTACGAAGTTTTCCAGTTGAAAAAATATAACATATTTAAGTCAAAGAAAAAAAGCGGAAGTACCCTTAAATTTTCGTAATCTGCTATAGCATTTTACGTTACAACAAGATCGGCTTAGTGAGAAGTCCTTGCCATCAGCGATGATGATGAAAAACCTATAGTTCCCCTTGCGGCAAGGATCACAACAAAATTAACTTTATTAAACAACCAAAATCGGATCAGGATCTGTGCTATCTGTAAACCAAAAAATAATCAGCAACATGATATTGTAACCTCGTTTTAATCATCATTCATTTATCTAAACCATCACAAGCTATGCTTCTACCAAAATCCAGCTTGCTGGTACTGCTATGCCTATGCAGTACCCTGGCACTATTTGCGCAGCAAAACATCACCGGAAAAATCAGGGACGCCGTCAGCGGCAAACCCATTCCCGGCGTTACCGTACGCATTCCCAACACCAACAAAGGGACCATCACCGATGCTGATGGCAATTATACGCTGGCCATCACGGCCGGCACCACAAGTTTAACGGTGAGTTATACCGGCTATAAAACCAAAACAATCAATCTTACGCCGGGTAACAATGTGATAAACCTGACCCTGGAAGAAGATTTCGCCCGGCTGGATGAAATTGTGGTAACAGGGTTAGCCACCAATGTGAAGCGAAGTAATCTTGCCAATGCAGTAGCTACTATTTCAGGCACGGAATTAAACGGGGTGGCACCTGCGCAAACATTTGACGCAGCCCTCAGCGGTAAAGTGCCCGGCGCCATGATAACGGCTAATTCCGGCGCCCCCGGTGGCGGTATCTCTGTAAAAATGCGCGGTATCACTTCCGTATTTGGTAACTCTCAGCCGCTGTATGTAGTAGATGGAATCTTCTTCAACAACAGCAGCATTCCCGCAGGACTGAACGATGTAACCGGCGCTGCTACTTCGGGCAGCCCCAACAACCAGGATAACCCTTCCAGCCGTATCGCGGACCTCAACCCGGAAGACATTGAAAACATTGAAATCCTGAAAGGCGCTTCCGCCGCTGCGATGTATGGCGCCAAGGCCGCTGCCGGCGTAATTATCATCACCACAAAAAAAGGTAAATCCGGCAAAACAAAAATCTCCCTTAACCAGGAAACCGGCTTTACCAAAGTGCGTCACCTGATGGGTGTACGCACCTTTACCCCCGAAACAGCCGCCGATCTTGCAGGTACTGCCGATAACCCTGATCCTGATGTACAGGCCAAACGCGCCGCCTATAAAGCGCAGTTTACAGAAGCAAAAAATGCCGGGAAGATCTTTGACTATGAAAAAGAAATCTTCGGACAAACAGGACTGGTGCTGAACACCGGTATCTCCCTCAGTGGCGGCGGCGAAAAAACTACTTTCTATCTTTCCGGAAACCGGCGGCAGGAAAACGGCATTGTGAAAGGAACCGGCTATTTCAACAACTCCATCCGGCTGAATGTGGATCACAAAGTGAGTGATCGTGTATCCGTAGGCGTTACTACCAACTATATCAACTCCTCCGCCGACAGGGGGCTGACCAATAACGATAACAACGGCGTTTCGCTCGGTGTGGCGTTGTCGTCCACACCTGATTTTGTGAACCTGTTCCCCAATGCGCTGGGTGAGTATCCGCGCAATACCTTTGCCAGCTCCAACCCGCTGGAAACGCGCGACAACATGATCAACAACGAACAAACCAACCGTTTTGTGGGTGGCGGTAATATAGAGATACGCCTGCAACAGAGCGACCGTTCCACTACCAGGCTGGTAGGACGCGGTGGTATTGACTACTTTAATTTCAAAACCGCTGCCTTATTTCCACGCAATCTCCAGTTTGAAGAGAACGGCCTGCAGGGACATTCCATCCAGGGCAATACCAATAATACCAACACCAATATCGGCGGATTCATTGTGAATACCTTTACGCCCAACAACAACCTCAGCTTAACCAGTACCGCCGGCGCCACACTGGAAACCGGCTACCTTGATAATATTGTTACAGTAGCTACCAACCTCGTGTCTGGTCAAAGTAACCTGGATGCCAGCGCCAACACCACTACCCGCCAATTCCGCCAGAAATACCGGGACAATGGTATTTTTATACAGGAAGACCTTTCCCTGATAGATGCCATTACTTTCAGTGCAGGTGTGCGTTTCGACCGGTCGACCAACAACGGTGAATACCAGAAATATTACGTTTTCCCCAAAGGGTCCATTTCCTGGAATATTGCGAAAATGGATTTCTGGAAGGTACCCGGTGTGGATAACCTCAAGCTGCGCGCAGCTTATGGCCAATCCGGCAACGTACCTCCCTATGGCAGTAAATTTACCCAGATGCTGGGTAGCAACATCGGCGGCTTCCCCGGCGTACTCGTGGAAAACCTGCAGGGCAACCCCGATATTAAACCGGAACGGCAAACAGAATTTGAAACCGGGCTGGATGTAAGCGTACTGAATGGCCGCATCAGCCTGGAAGCAACCTACTACAACAAAAAGATCTACGATGTATTACTGCGTCATGCGCTTCCCGGCTCCTCCGGTTATGCCACTGAGTGGAAAAACAGCGGTGACCTGAGAAACAAAGGAATAGAGCTGGGCTTAAACCTGATACCTGTGAACACGCCTAATGTGCGATGGAACAGCAGCATCAACTGGTGGCAAAACCGCTCCAAAGTCACCAAGCTGATCATTCCTCCGTATGCCATTGGCGCCTTTGGTAATTCACTCGGTACTTTTTACCTGGAAGAAGGACAACCTGCCACGCAGATCAAAGGCACCGTGAACGGCGACCTGAAACTGATCGGCAATGCCGAACCGGATTTCCAGATGAGCTTCTTCAATGAATTAACCGTATTCAAAAACCTGTCCCTCCGTTTCCTCATCCACTGGAAAAAAGGCGGCGACAACATTAACCTCACCCAGCTGCTCACCGATCTCGGAGCTACTTCTTTTGATTATGATGATGAGATGAAAGGCACGAAGGCAGGGCTTTACCGTCCTGGCGCCGGCGATGCATCCATCTATGTACAGGACGCTTCGTATGTGCGTATCCGTGAGATAGGTCTTTATTACAATATTCCCATCAAAAATACTGCGATACTGAAAGCGATCCGTGTTGGCGTATCCGCCAATAATTTCTTTACGTGGACAAAGTACGTGGGTTATGATCCGGAAGTATCCAACTTCGGCAGTAACACCATTACTACCGCTCAAACCCGCGGCAGTAACGGTTTATCAACAGGCGTAGATGTTATGCCGTTCCCTGCATCCAAAAGGGCCAGTTTTCATGTTGGCGTCGATTTCTGATCATTATCCATCTGCTTAAAATCATTACATATGAAAAAGTATCTTTCCATTATAACGGTAACTCTTTTCCTGCTGGCCCTCAACGCCTGTCAGAAAGGAGAGATCAACAGTTTGAATACACCCGTGGTAGGCGGTATCATCACCGATCCTTCCAGGAGCGACCTGTTTAACCTGGTAACGGGCGCCGAATCCGGTATGCGCAACAGTCTCTCCGCTTACCTTGATGGCACCGGTATTATTGGCCGGGAAATTTACCGTTTCTCCGGTGCAGAGCCCCGCTATACCACCGATCTGCTGGGTGGCGGCTCCAAACTGCTGGACAATAACACCTTTTACATTACCAACCCCTGGTCGGCCCGCTACCAGGTAGCAAGACAATGTTTCATTTTGCTCGATGCCATTAACAATACCCGTACAGAAGTAGCATCTGATGTACAAAAGAAGGCATTCACAGGATTTGCCAAAACACTGATCGGCTATCAGCTGTTGCTGAATCTCAACATGACCAATACCAATGGCGTACGTATACCCGTACCCAATGGCGCTACCCTGGGACCTGTTATTACCAACCCTGCTGTAGTGATGGATTCTATATTAAAATTCCTCGATGAAGGAAAAGCTGACCTCACCGGATCGGAAGTTATTTTTCCTTTGTCAGATGGATTTCTGGGATTTAAAGACGCCCCGGGCCTGATTAAATTTAACCGCGCCATTGCCGCCAGGGTGTATATTTACCAACAGAAATGGGATAACGCACTGAGCGCGCTCAATGAATCCTTCTTTGACCTGAACGGCTCTTTAACAAGGGGTGTTTATCATGCCTTTTCCACCAATGGCGGCGATCTTGCCAATACCATGTACCTCCCGCCAAATGGCAATGGAGAAATAAGGGTCGCGCATCCTTCTTTTGCCATCAATATCCTGCCAGGCGACGACCGCATCACCAAAACATCGCTGCGCACTTCCTCCGCCAGCCAGAGCGGCTTAACCGGTAACCGTGATGTGATAGTATGGACCTCCTTAAATGCGCCCATCAGCATTATCCGGAACGAGGAGCTGGTATTGATTTATGCAGAAGCGAAGATGCAGAAAAATGCAATCCCCGATGCCATAGTGGCCATCAACCGTATACGCACAGCGCATAACCTTCCGGTATATAGCGGCCCCCCTACACTGGCAGCACTAATTACGGAACTGTTATACAACAGGCGTTATTCCCTGTTTATGGAGGGCCATCGCTGGATAGATGTAAGGAGATATAACCTGTTGGGAACTTTGCCTAAAGACAGGCCGGATGATGATGTGTGGCCGAGGTATCCGTTGCCGCAGAGTGAAAGCAATATTTAAGAAGCAGAAAATATCTAAAGGCTGGCCCAAAGTGGCTGTTGGACAAGCACCCAATTTGGGCCAGCCCTTACTTTTTTAAGTAAAGCCCGAATTGTAATTTTGATCCCCACATCAAAATTACAGTAGTAAAGTAAAGACCTCCGTAATATTTAAGTAATATAACCAGCAACAATTTCTTTTATTATCTCCCGCCGCCCTTGGCGAATTGATTGGCGAAAAAAATCTGGCGCGTGCAGTGAATGAAGTTGCAGAGGATGTGGATATCAGTGAATTAACTAAATTGGACACTACGCTGTATCTCAAAGGCTATCACATAGTATCGGTTTTATTTGTGGGTTGAGATATCTCCATCTGAAATAAGATTGCCCACCAATTTCATAGCATTTCTTTATATGAAATGTCTCCTTTCGCTCACCATCCAACTTTGTTCCTTCAATAATTAAAGTGCCATTCAACTTTGTGATGGTTTCCACATATGTCCCGTTTGCATTTGGCGTCACATTCTTTGCAACATCCACACCGGGGGAAATAGGAAGGTTGTCCACCAGAAAAGAGGTTTCTTTCCATTTTTCCAAAACCACTACTTCTTGCAAAAGTGGCAATTGGTTATTAGAAGCCTGAATATAATACAACTTTATGATTTTCGCGGGCTGGAGGTATTCATACACGGTTTGAGTGGTTGTGTCCGATGTTTCCAGATAAACAGTACACCAGGCATCTGCTTTCTTTTTATAAATAGTTGATTTTACTTGATTTTTACTTCTATGAAAGGTAACGATCCGCTCAGAATCATTATTCTCCTTTATTTCAATATAGGGTAAGATAGGCTTTGTCGTCAGTTTCTCTTTCCCCTGCAGAGAAAAAAGGTCTATATCGTTGTAAAAACCACTTTGCTTCTGACCAGTATCAACCAGACAGGAGGAATAAAATAATAATAACAGCAGGAGCGATGTATCTTTCATACCTGTAAATGTAAGGAGTTAGTTTGAGTGAATTTTACCAAAAGCGTCTATGTACACATTCTGCACTGTTTCATATACGGCATTTCCCCCTCGTTCGTATGCCTTGGTCCAATTGCCAGTGTTAAGATAACCATTTGAATACTTTCCATTGGGATCATGATTTGAGGGCCAGTTATTTCTTGAATAAGAAAGGGTAGATCCGCTAAACATTCCCATTGAAGCATGGGTTAAAGATTGATTGCCGAATACGGTGGCGTGCAATTTTTTAGCCAATGCCATCATTAATTCAGTTCCGCCATTATGCGTACCGCCAGCTCCACAGGCTAAGACGATTACTTGTGCGGCACTGGGTAATGGCCCCTTTGTGCTGGCCATTTTTTTAGCGATACCTGCCAGTCCGGATGACTTTGAAATATCTTCGGTATGAAAATTTTCAACACCGATGGCAAAATAAGCTCTGTGCGGCGCATTCGCTGCATCACCATGACTCAGAATAAAAAGATTGTTGATTTTCCCTTCAATTGATTCCATCTGCTCCGCGGCATCCCGTGAATCTTCAACATGCATCACACGTATATTTCCTTTAGTATTTATTGCAGCATCCACTACAATTTTCAATGCCCCACTGCCATAATCATTGACGATGGTCTGTTTTTTATCATCGGTATATTGAGGCGCAAGCATCACACTTTGGATACCTGCATAATTACCCGTCCTGTATTGTTTCTGCACGTTATCCCAGGACACCTCCTCTCCACCATCATAGTATTTCCCATCTTCCCAATTGTATTCTGCAAGCATCCCATCAGGGTCAATAAATAAAACCGGATTGCTAAAACAATAGTTATATGGAGTCGCATTAACAAAGAGTTCTCCTTTAGGATCTATCTGCTGGAAGCGTCCAATTTGAGGATCCTGCATTCTTGCATTAAAATCATATAGTTCCAGTCCACTTCCATCTGCAAATTCTTTAGTTTGTAATTCCTTTCCTCCGTATTTTAACCGATTCTCAGGATAATTGGTTCCTTTTAACAGGTTGCTGCTGATGCCGGCCATTGTAAGACCAAATGGGTAATAATGGGTTTCTTCAAGGAGCGGGCCAGACATAACCCCAAGGGTGATATTATCAAAATAAACGTCCTGGGCACTTTCATTGCTGGTATATACATACAGGAAACCACTTTTCTGCATGACCATTTTATCTTTCTCCAAGGTTTGTAACTGATCCGGCTCTCCTTTTACCTGTTTCACGCCACTATTCTCATCCACGAGTTGAAACTGATCATCAAAAAGTAAATAGTTTAGATAGGCTTTAGGTTTATTCTCCATTTGCTGATCCGGATCCTTTCGCTGTATTTTTTGATAATCGTTAGTGGTAAATTGATCATTAAAAGGTGTCCTTCTATTAAGCGTTCCATTGCCATGTCCTCCTCCAGTAGAATTGTTGCCATTAAACGCCTGCAATAAGGAACTGATGATATTCTCTGGCCCTATAGGTTGTTTATCATGGGATGGAACACTTGTCTTATAAAATGCCCTGGTACTGAGTTGCACCGTATCACCAACCGTTACCCGCAATACGATATTGGGACCAATTTTTTTTCCATTCCCTGCAGCATTAAGTTTTGCTACAAATTCATTCTTGGCCACCACTTCATCACTGGGATATCCAATAGGTTTAACGCTTCTTGTATTATCTACATTACCAAAAAGGGCATTTTCTTTAGCCGCGCTACTTGTTTCCATCGTAGCTGTATAGATGGTTAAATCACTTTGCTCTGTCAGTACCATTCTTATATTTCCCAGATAGTCTTTCATGTAATAATCGTACTTAAAGGCTGGCGGATCGCCTGTTTTGTGAAATACCCTAACTCTGCCTTCTTCGTGTGCCAATAGCTGCAAGGTATCATTCTGATATACAAAACCCGTGGCATAATCCGTAACAATGGTTCTGGGGCTGGCAGTTGAATTATCAATAACAGTTTTCCGGAGCCTGTTGCCAAGAGCATCGTATAAATACAGGATGCTACCTTTATTACGGACTGTAATGTTTTCTGGTAAATTCAGGTGATTATAGGTAATGCTATTGATATTTCTGTTATTATCATATTTAAGATTTCCATTGCCATCATAATCATAATCATCTCCCCCTATCGCATCATTCTTAAAATCGCCTAGATTGGTTACCAATTGGCTGGCATCCGCTACAGCTGCTATCTTATTACTGTTGGGTCTATAGGTATAAGAGAGGTTATCCATGTTAACCACGTTAAGCCCATCCATCCCTTTCTGGTTCATATGCGTTATATTACCATTGGGATCATAAGTCAAACCGCTTACAGAAAAATCAGCTTTATCGATTTGCCATGCAGAGGCAGGTGTATTGGGGGCATTTTGCTGGGAATAGTCGGCCGAGAGCAGTCGATTTGTCGCATCATAAGTAAAACCATACGCCCTAGCAATATCATTGCTCTTGCTTTTCCAACGTACGCCTGCCAGGTTGCCATTGAATTGATTTACTACAAAGCCGGAGTCATAATTCATTTCCATACCAAACCAATTGTTGTCCGGATTATTCGCGGCATTTACATACTTTCTATTGATTCCCCGTACCCAGCCTCTGATATTATACTCATAGGTAAGTGTCTCTAATTGGCCAGTACCAATTATCCCTAGTCGTTTTGTTTTAAGTTGTCCTGACTCATCATAGGTGTTAATGTGGAGAGTTCTATCGAGGCTAGCCTCTCCGTTTAAACGTTTTTTGGTACTAATCACTCTTCCTGCAACATCATAATTGGTAGTGGTCAATATGATTGTTTCCTTTGTCAGGATGCTTCGTGGCGCACTATGCCGCAGGAAAGTACTTAATAATTTTCCATTAAAATCATACAAAAGGGAGGTAACATCTTTTCCTCCTACCGCGTTATCTGCAACCGTTTGAATAACTCTCCCCTTGTAATTATAAAAATTAGTAGTTGTTAACCATTCATTTGTCCCCAACACCCGGATTTTCATGCCAGTAACCATCCCCTTTGTCATATTACCGGGATTGGTCACCAATTCTTCATATACATTACTGCCTTTATCTGTTAACGCTAAATCATTGGTGACCGCCGTGTGTACTCCTGGATAGGAATAATCATCATAAAAAGTGTAAGTAAGCGGATAAAGGTTGGCATCCTGTAAATCGGGCAGCGGATTACTCACTATAAGATTAATGCTATGGCTGATGCCTGCCGGATTCAACTCCGTTTCAAACTCATTACCAACAGAACTTTCAAAGCCAGGATTAAATACTATGCTATTTTTCGCCTCATACTTCAAACGATTGTCGTGAGAGGCTACTACCAGATCGTTGATATAAGGCACGTTATAAGTAATGGTCTTGCTATTATTCAATGCCGTATTCATGGCCATTTGCAGGCTTTCTCTACTTAAACTTGAATTGTATAAAGCAGTCATGACTGGTCGGTCGAGTCCATCATATAAAGAAACCTGCCACTGGGCAGGAGATTTACTCCGTAAATTACCATTGCGGGTAAACACCAAACGATCCCTGATATCGTACACCATCTCAACAGAATCAGCACCAGGTACTTGTTTCATGATCATTCTTCTCCGCCCATCATAACGATAAACCGTACATAGCTCTCTGATAATAGCCGTAGTGAGATTAGTGTTCCAGTTTTGGTAAATTAATGAGATGGCCTTGGGAGACAAAACGTATCGCAGCATATCAAGGTCATCATAAATAAAGTAGGTACAAAGCCAATTAGCGTACCCTTCTGCCGAATTAGGAGATAATTCGACCTTTTTTAGGATAGTCTGGCTTTTTTTATTTTTATACTCAATAGTACGGATACCATTTTCATCAGTGGATATATTTTTTTGTAACTCACCGGATGCAAATACTCCGGTGCTCCATGGCTTCAGATCCCCTTCTCTTATTTCCCATATTTGTATAGCATCACTAATGGTATTAAACTGATAATTTACCTTGATTCCTCTGTCTGTACCTGTCCAGCTATCCCCTGCCGCCAATGCTTTGGAGACACGGTTTAATGGGGAAGGTTCAAACTTCGTTTCACCGTAAAAAATATGTTGACTGGAATATTGGTTACTCATAAATGATGCCTGCTCTTGGAAGGGATCCATCTTAAATTTTCCATTGTTGCCGGTAGCAGCATAAGGCAGATAATTATACTGTGCCCGTCCAAAATCATCATATACGAACGGTTTTACATAATCTTTACCAGAAGGAGTGATTTGTCTGGTGACGTTTTGTATTGGGCGTCCTAATCCGTCCATATACTGGGTGTTCTCCTTTACTTCAGCTACAGTTCGGGACGTGGCAGCCACAAAAGCCGTGTCGTTGGCTGGCATGGAAGGTTCCCAGGACCGTACGTAATTAGTGCGAGTATTTTTGTATGCAACAGGTCTGGCAACAGGTGTAACAACGGTTTGAGCTGTTGCCTGGGGTCTGTTTTGTGCGTCAACGGTATTTCCAGCCAGCAGACAAACGATTACTGCAGTATACGTCCGAAAAATATAGAGAAAATAAGAATTACGCATAAGATGTCTGTTAATAATAGTTACACCTCCTTTTATTGCTGTACTGGTGCCTGATATTGATAATCATACTGTTTCAGAATCATTCCATTTAAGTCTTTTACAACTTTAAGACGTCCAAACAAGTCATACTCGTAGTAAGTAACATTCCCATAGGTATCGCAGGAAGACGTTACACCTACAGAAGGCTCATAGGTGGTGGTATTCATTAAGGCTTCCACGGGGAACAAACGTAGCTCATCAATGCCTCCAGTGCCGGATACGGTTATCGAAGTGACTCCTGAAACCACCTTTTCATGATAGGTCCAATTTTTAAAAGTTCTTCCAATAGTGCTACTAACTATCCCATTGACGATAATGGATGCACCGGCCTTTGCCCAGTAAGACACTATATATTTTTTGGCTGCCACTAGTCCCGTTTTGGAAATACTGCCGGTTTGGAGTGTATAAGAGCGAGTGCCGGTAAGTCCATCTGTAATTACAAAAGTATTACCTGCCGATATCCAGTTACCCCAGTCCGCACTTTCAAAACTGGTATAAGCCACATCAGATAAGCCAGCATTTTTGATAGCTGCGACGGGGTACAGAGAGTTATAAGCCCAAAGATAACACCCACCAGTACCACCATTTACTGTGAATTGGCCGATGTTGCCAAAGCCATCGTAATTATCATAATTAACCCTTCCTTTATAACCCGGGTCTGGCTGAAAAATGGACACACTGCCTGCTGGTGGTAATACCCCAAGTCCTCTGTAGGAAAACTTGTAGTTAGCCAATGGTAATGGCGCCGCATTTTCCAGCAGCATTTCTGATTCTATTAATCCTTTGCTATTCGGATAATACTTTGTAATGCTCCCTGCTAAGATTTTAACAGCCGTCCCGCGTTTACTGTATTTTACCTTCTCAATGGGTAGATCCACCATATTTGCAGCCTTCAGGCTATCAATAAAGGGGGTGCCCGTTGCATAATCCAGCGGATAACTTGTACTTATCGTTTCTTCTGCTCCGTCACTTTGAATGGTCCATACCCTGGTAGGATTATCATGCAGTGGATTATCGTAGGTATATGCCACTTTAGTAGTGGATGCGATTGCCCCAACATCATCATACAAATTAGTAACCGTAGTATCCAGATAGTTCCAGTTAGACTGTACAGAGTATTTTACAACATCCCAGGGTAACCATTCCATAGGATCTGTAGGACCTGTGGCAGTGGTGATAAAATCGTCGTGTCTTCTCCGAACGATGTACCCATACAAATCTCTTACATTCCGGGTTTCAATCTTATAATTGTACGTTACCTCCTTCTTATTCTTGTATTGATTATTTTCTTTGGAAAAAAACAGCTCTGCCGATTTTAAACCATTTTCCCAGGCGACATTTGAAACCGGCCAACCATGTAGCCTATATCCATATAAGAGTTCTGCGTCATCATTGCTACGGGACTTAAATAGCGTAGAAATTCCGCCATTTTCAAAATCCTCTCCCATCCCCTCAATTACATTACCATAATATATATGGCTTCCTGCATTACCAAAAAGATTATGCATAGTGCTGGAATGTCCTACCACCCTAAAGCAATTTCCAAATGTAACGCTGTGTTCATCTAAAGCACATTTATCCAACACTGGATATTCTTCATAATATCCCCATACTGGTTCCACTATTTGCCCACTCGATTTATACGGCGCGTTTAATCCTCCATAATAAAATTTTCTTGTATTCACCAGACCATTTTCCGGTGTAAATGATTGGATTTTAGCAATTCTTACTCCTCCTACATATACATTCTGATCCACAGGTGTGGTGGGATCACCGCCATATTCGAAATTTGCTCTCGCCTCCACCTGTTCTCCATAGGCAGTTATTTCAATTCTATAATCCGTGCTCCCCGATAACGTGGCGGTATAGTCAACTGGACTCCCCACATTCACTGTGGCCCAATAAATTGGATTGGTAGTGCCCGATCCCGAATAAATACGAACATATGCGTAATTATCCAATGGCTCATAACTTTCTCCGGGAACCAGATTGCAAGCAAAATGAAAAATTACATCCTGATTATAAAGCGGTGAAATTATAGTATAAACTGTCTTTGCATTTTTTACACCCGATCCGATGGTAGCCAGTGATACGGATCTCAAAGGTGGTGTAATATCCACCCTTTGGGATATAGTATGACCTTCATACATTAAGGTGTCATAGCCTCCTGTGGGAAAGGTAATTCTACTTAAAACCCCTTTAACGGCGTAGGCAGGATCAGGCGATCTGTTGGCATAAGTTAAAGGAAACTCACTTTTATAATCCACCGATCCTGGTACCAGGTAAGCATTACTTTTACCATTTGCATATCCGTAATGATCCTGCGAAAAAGATAGCCTGGCTGGCAACCCATCATAATCATTGTATGCAAATGCGTGTTTGCGAATGGTGGAAGTACCTCCTCTTTCTATCACTTCCGTAAGGAAGGGACGTAATTTATATTTTGTATCAATAAAATAACTATTGGCCATCGGCTCTCTGCTATTCGAATAGTTGTATACCAGATCAATTACTTTAAAAGGGGTAGACAGGTTTTTTTTATGATATACTTCAATACTATCTATTAAATACTCGTTATTAATATCTAAGCGATTCGAGTTAATTATTTTTATCTTGTCTCCCGCGGAGGTATTGATTTCATTTAACGCCTTCGCATTCAATCTTAGTTTAGACAAACATGTGGACTCTCCGGAGACTGTGCAAAATAGGGTACTGCCGCATCTTATATTTCTATCGGACCATTTTGTTTCCGCTATAGTTTGACTAACTCCCGTTTCGTAGATACATTCTATCCCTGTATAGTTAAAGGTGATGGAATCGCCCAGCGGATGTACTATTTTTTTTAGATACCAGGCTGTTTTGGCCGGACGAACGTAATGGGCTTCGCAAATGCCACTACTAGGCACATTTCTCGTCGTTTCTGTAGCTCCTATTCCACCGAAATAGTACATTATTCCATTTCCTGTAGTGACCTTAAAGTTCCAATCGTCGGAGGTAAACTGCTTTTCTATTTTAAGATTGTCAAACTTTATCAACACTATGTTTCTGGCGCTGTCAAGAGTGAACCTTCCATTGTAGCCGTTGAAATTAAAAGAAAAGACATCCGGTTGCGTATCTTGACTTAGCTGGTTACCACTGGTAACTTCACAAGCCACTCTTAAATAACTCAATCCAGCCCGACTCGAAAAAACATTAGGAGGCATGGATAACCAGGTACTAAATTCATCAGGGCTGCCATACACAGTTCTTGTGATCACCCCTCCGGCATTTAGCACCCAGTCTATTCCAGTTCTGGAGGCTACCTGGTCAATCTTTATTCCGTTGGTGCTATAAGAGAGACCGATCGGAAGTTCCAGATGCTGCGTTTTAAGCGTATACAAAGGAATGGATACCTGTGGGGTTCCAGTGGCCAGCCCGACGGGGGTATTACCATACTGCCCTAACGCCGCTGCATTAGGAGAGGGGGGCGTAATGCTAAATGACTTAGAAAGGGTAACGTAATCATTTTGGGCTTGGCTCAAAACTGGTAATAAAAAAAACAGTAGCCAGCTTAAATAAAACTTTATTGGTACCATGGAAGGGATTGACTTACACAACATAGGTTTGAACTAATAATATTACCGGGTTACACATTATTATCGGACACTCTGATACCACCTAAGAGGCGGGATAGAGAATAAAATGGGATCTTTTACAACAATCTATTATAACAATTCAAGGCTTAACTACAAAACAAAAAATAGGTAAGGTGTAAAAAAACTTGCCAATAGTGGCTCAATATAATTAATAATATTTGAAAACAAATATGAAATAATCTTAAACATAGGACTTCTTGGTGGTAAAATAAAAATGGAACGAAACAGCCGGCCATTTCTTCTACATTCTTTGAGGACTGAGCCTTTTTGGGTCAGCCCCATTACTTTATGCCATCGCCCTTCTCTTCATTTCTTTTCTGATCAGTGCCAGTTCGCGGCCCATTTGCCCGGCGATGGAGGTATTCTCCTGCGCCCTGCGGATCAGGTAAGGCATTACTTCTTTTACGGGACCATACGGCAGGTATTTGCTGACGTTATAACCGGCATGCGCCAGGTTAAAAGTGATGTTATCGCTCATGCCCAGCAACTGTGAAAAACTTACATGCGGATGGTTGTGCGGCAATCCTTTTTCGTGGAGTAATCTTGCGGCAAACATGCAGCTGTTTTCGTTGTGCGTACCTATGAAAACGGCGAGCTTGTCGATGTTATCAAGACAGAATTTTACCGCTGCGTCGTAATCCTTATCCGTAGCCTCTTTGCTTGGCTGGATAGGGGTTGGGTAATTATTTTCTGCCGCGCGTTTGTTTTCTTTTTCCATGTAAGCGCCGCGTACCAGTTTGGCGCCCAGCAGGTAGCCATTCTTTACCGCTTTATCGAGGGATACCTTCAGGAAAGGATAACGGTCGTGGCAATACATCTGGAAGGTATTGTACACAATTACCTTTCCTTTGTTGAACAGTGACATCATTTCATCGGTGAGGGCGTCTACCGGGTCCTGGATCCAGGATTCTTCCGCATCCACGAGGATGGCCACATTATGACGGGCGCCTGCTTCAGCGATGGCATGTACGCGGTTGCGCACACGGGTATATTCCTGTTGTTCGGCAGGGGTTAAAGTTTCCTTGCGGTGTACTTTTTCCAGCAGATCGAACCGGGCGAAGCCGGTAATTTTTATAGCGATGAAAGGAATATCGGGTCTGGTGGCAGCGTATTGGATAGCACGGATGAATTCGGGAACAGCGGCATCGTAGCTTTCTTCCCCTTCCATTGCTTCCACGCCATAATCGAGTGCTACCCCTACATGATAGTTACCCAGTTGCAGCGCAGTGGTAGCCGCTTCTTCCAGGGTTTCACCACCGCAGAACTGTGAGAAAATAGTGCTTTTAATAATGCCTTTAATGGGTAACCCCAGTTTAAAGGCGATGGGAGTCATCACGGCGCCCAATTTTACCAGCCAGGGCTTCCCGATATTACTAAAGAGAAAGTTGGCTTTTTTCAGTGCCTTGTCGGTCTTTGCCTCAAATGCGATAGCGGTATTATCAAATGATAAAGGTAGCTGCTTTTCCATGGGCCGCAAAGTTAGGGTGCGTCCGGCTTCTAAACAAAAATCATTATAATATCAGCATATCTTTTTAACAGCGTTAACAGATATTGTCTATTGCTTCTCAGAAATTGTTGAAGCATACTCCTTTACCGGTGTTTATTTTATTACTTTTAGGTCTTTTTGAATACATACAAAATTCCTGGAATATGCTATTTAAACCTGATACTATCTCCCGTTGCTTTTCCAGCCGTAATGCGCTGGCGTTGTTGTTAACGGGCGGGATAGTGATCACCGGCTGCCAGACAAAAGCGCCGGAAAATGCACCTGTGAACCTGAAAACGCCGGGCATCGGATACCAAACCTATAAGGGCACCACCGGCCGTCGTACTGCCGTTACACTGCCCGACAGCTCCCGCGTAATACTTAACTCTGCTTCTGTACTGGAAGTACCCGCCAATTATTTACAGGGCAACCGTGCGGTGATCCTGGATGGCGATGCATTCTTTGCCGTTGTTCCATCTACCGATACTTTTACTGTTACCAGCGATAAATTAAGGGCTACTGTGTTGGGTACCGAATTCAAAATGCGCTCCTTTGCCAGTCAGCATGGCGCTACCGTATACCTCCTCAACGGGAAGATCCGTGTGGGAAAATCCTATCATTCCGCCACCGATAATCAGCCGGAAATACTGGAACGTGGACAGATGATCCTGGCCAACAATGAAATTGACCTGATGGAAAAAGAAACCTATCAACCGGAGGAACTGGAAACGTGGTTGTCTGATACTTTGCGGATAAATAACACTAATCCTATGGCGCTATCCCGCATGCTGGAAGAATGGTTTGGCGTGGAAGTGGAAATGAAGGGCGATGCATCCAAAGCGCCCGCGATCACAGACGCTGCTTTTTTTCATGCGTCGCTGGAAGATGTGCTGAACAACCTCGGCGAGCAACAGCATTTCAAATATAAGATCCGTGACAATAAGGTAGTGATTACATTTTAGTATATCCATTACCGTTAGTTACCTGTTTTCCTGTTGAAAGAAAAGATGGCCGCATCGGGATTTTTCTTTCCCTGTACCAGGTCTGTAATGATATTGGCGGCAATCTGGCTGAAAGTGATGCCGTTGCCGCCAAAGCCCAGTGCAAAAAAGGTATGCGGCATGGGCGCAAAAGTGCCGATGAAAGGCAGCCCGTCTTCCGTAGCGCCAAAGGTGCCTGTCCACTTAAACTCCGGATGAAAACGCAGCTCCGGGAATTTCTTCCGCAAGTCTTTTTCCAGGTCTTTCGCCTTGCGGTGAATCAGTTTATCCCGGCGGCGGGGGTTATAAAAAGGTTCGTCACGCCCTCCTATCAGCACCCGGTGATCGCTGGTAGTACGCATGTAGAGGTATGGGGATTTTGTTTCCCAGATCAGGCAATCCTGGTACCATTGTTCTTGCGCATGATTGGGTTCACTTGCCACGGCGTAGGTAGAAGTTAATTTCAGCAGTGGAGTTTTGATATATTGCAGCACCTCATACCCGGTGGCGATTACGAGATAGCGCGCCGTAACCTGGTGCCCCTGCGAAGTTTTCAACACCACGCTGCGCGGGCGGAAATCAATATCCACTACAGCGGTACGGTCAAATACGGATGCGCCGTGTTTAATATTGTGCTGATGCAGCGCATGGGTGAGCATATACGCATCTGTTTGTGCAGCGGTATGTGAATAGATGGCTGCCGGCGCATCAAAGCCCATCTTTGCTTTTACTGTTGCGGCGTCCCACCATTCCATTTTCAGCCCCAGCTCACGACGGGCTTCCAGTTCTTCCGATAACTTTTTTACATCTTTCCGGTAAGATGCGAGATACAAACTATGCTTTCTTTCAAAATGCGGGAAGCGCAGTGCTTTGCAAATAGCCTCCAGTTCATCAATAGAAGCGGCGCATAGTTCGTATGCGCGGTTGGCATTGCGAACGCCTACTTTCTCCCTTAGCTCCGATAAACGCGTATCAATTTCATACTGCAGCAAAGAAGTGCTGGCGGCGGTGCTGCCGAGGCCAATGGTCCGGGCGTCGGCCACTACACAGGGGATGCCTGCTTTTGTTAAGGCATAGGCCGTTAACGCGCCGGAGATACCGCCGCCTATAACTGCCACGTGCGTACGAATGTCCTGTTCCAGCCAGGGATAATTATATGGGAGGCCGTTACGGATGAGTGAATAAGGGTAACCTGACTGAAGATCCATATTTACTGATTTTACAAAAGCTGCACCAAAGAAATTCGTATCTTCTGTCAGCAAAATCAAACTGTCATGAAAACACTAACTTTCTTAACCAGCTGCTTACTCATGGCTGTGAGTGCTTTTTCCCAAACGGCTCCCTGCTGTCATACAGATGCCATCACGGAATTTGCCGCACTGGCCAGCCAGGAAGAATTCCGCATGGCGCACAAAGACCCGCTGCCATTCACCTACCAGGGAACTACCGGCGCGGCTGTCACGTTTCCCACTACAGATGGAACACCTGCGCATGGCTTTCTGTTCAAAGCCAAAGAAACCTCGGATAAATACCTGTTGGTGTACCAGGAATGGTATGGCCTCAACGACTACATAAAAAAGCAATCGGAGCAACTGTATAACGACCTGGGAGGCAAAGTAAATGTGCTGGCCGTGGATATGTATGATCAAAAGGTAGCTACCAACCGGGAAGATGCCGCTAAATTAATGCAGGGAGCCCCCAGGGAACGATTACAGGCCATTATGCAGGGGGCAATTACCCATGCCGGAAAAACGGCTAAAATAGCGTCCATTGGCTGGTGTTTCGGAGGTGGATTGTCTTTGCAGTCGGGTTTAGTGGCGGGGGCTCAAAATGTGGGCGTAGTGATGTATTACGGCATGCCTGAGAAAGATGTGAGTAAGCTGAAAACTTTACACGGGCCGGTACTGGGATTATTCGGCAACAAAGACAAAGGCATTAACCCGCAGGTAGTAGATGAATTTGAGAAGAACATGAAGGAAGCGGGTAAAACACTCACGGTTAAACGTTATGATGCGGCGCATGGCTTTGCCAATCCGAGCAACCCTATTTTCGACAGCGCCGCTACTGCGGATGCTTACGGGTATGTGGTGCCATTTCTGAAAAAAGCATTTTCACTGTAAATGTTCAGCGGAGGGAAATATTCCCTCCGCTGAAATATTTTTACTTACCGCCGAGTCTGAGCAGCAGTTCTTTTGTTTTCCTGATACCTTCTTCTTCAGATAATTTTTCGCCTTCATACTCAATACCCATAAAGCCATTGAAGCCGGCGTCTTTCACTGTTTTGAGGATACGGGTATAGTCGATGGTTACTTCGTTGCCGTTGGCATCGAAGTCGTATGTTTTTGCGCTCACGCCTTTTGCAAAAGGCATCAGTTCTGCCACACCTTTGTAGCGGTCGTATTCTTCGAGACAGGTAGTTTTAGCCCATGCTTCCGGCGTGTTGCTTTCCGGTTTGCTCCTTTTTATGCAGAAGTTGCCCAGATCCGGCAGGGTGCCGCAGTTGGGCATGTTCACGGTTTTCATTACGCCACTCAGCCATTCACCGTTGGAAGACATGCCGCCGTGGTTTTCCACAATCACGTTAATGTCATGTTCCTTTCCAAAGGTAGCCAGCCTGGTGAGGCCATCTGCAGCCGCTTTGGCTACTTCTTCCGGAGATCCCTCTCCTGCTGCGTTTACACGGATCGCATGACAACCCAGGAACTTAGCTGCTTCCACCCACTTGTAATGATTTTCAACCGCCTTCATTCTTTTCTTCACATCCAGGTCGCCCATTTCTCCTTCCCCATCGCACATAATGAGTACGCTGCGAACACCCAGGTCATCGGCGCGTTTCTTCATATCTGCGAGGTATGCCTGATCCTTTGCTTTGTCTTTGAAGAACTGGTTCACGTATTCGATGTTTTCAATACCGAATTCATTCTTTGCGCGGGAGGCGAAATCCAGGTGGTTCATTTTACCTGCAAACAAAGCTTTATGGAACGACCATTCCGCCAGCGAGATCTTAAAGAAAAGCTCGTGGGCAGTAGCTTCGCCGGGCTTTGCAGCAGCGGCGCTGTCGCCTTCGCTCTTTGTGGACTTCCCCTCATTACAGGCGGCCAGTATAGCGGGCAACATCCCCATTCCCATAGTGTACACGCCCATTTGACGCAGGAATTGCCTGCGGTTGTTAACATTACTCATATACGTGGGTTTTAAAATTCATTCTCCTAAAATATTCATTTACACGGGGGAAAGCAAGTTTAAGCGTATAAATTTTCAGGGAGAAATAAAAAAGAACTATTCAAAAGGGATTTCAGGAAGAAGATGATAACGCGCCGCTTCCACTGCTGCCGCGGTCTGAAGGGCGTTGTTGTAAGTGGCCGGAACCTGGCTGCCGTGGGCAAAAAGAAGACGGTACTGTTCCGCATACTGCGGATAGTATTGCTGCACGGCCTGCATCACCAGCTGTTTGCTATCAGCCGCTTCGTCTCCCCACAAAGTAGTGGAAGCGGGAAATACATACCGCGCGCCATGCTGGTGAAAAGCAGCGTATAGCCATGCTAGTTGCTCCGGCCTGTCGGTGATAAACGGTAAGAGAGGCATTAAACTCACACCGGTCATAAACCCTGCATCTGCGCAGGATTTCAGGGCCAGCAACCGTTGCACGGGATCAGGCGCACCGGGTTCAAACTGCTTTCCGATAATTGGATCGATGGTACTAAAAGAGAAAGTGATCATAGCCTTATGCCGGTACAAAGCCATATCAGCGGGCAATACGGCCTGTTCGTTGATTTGCCGGAGGATGTCGAGATCGCGTAATACCAGCGGCGATTTGGTGATGATATGTACCGGGAAACGGTATTCAAGCAGTAGTTCGAGGATGCTCCGGGTGAGCAGTTCCTTTTCTTCCAGCGGAAGATATGCATCTGTTACAGACGACAGCACCACAAAGCCCTGTTGCTGCTTACGCGCCCTGGCTGCGAGTTGCCGGCGAAGAATGGTTAACGCATTTTCTTTCACGGACAACTTTTCTGCCATGTTGATACCGTATTTACTGCCACGGATATAACAGTACAAACAGTTGAATGCGCAACCACTATACGGATTAATGGTATAGTCGTCCAGGAACCAGGGGTCCCTTCTTTTGGTTTTATTCAGTAGTGACGTAACCGTTATATACCTGGGCATATGCGAAGTTATATCACCAAAGGTCCGGATTTTATTTCATGGTCCCGTGTAGCTTTTTATTTTATGTCGGCTGCCAGTACCGCCAGGATGCCCTGTAACACGGCTTCATGGCGCATGATGCGGAAATGGCCGTCGCCGGTGATGCGAAGCGATTGTATAGCCGGGTATTGCTGCAGGTAGTCGTCTATTTCCGTGGCTTTTGCGAGGGTGTCAGTAGTATCGTAAGCCATCCATATTTTATCTGCCTTGATGTTATTGATGTAGCGGTGCATGTCCATTTCAGAGAGGTCTTCTTTCAGTCTTTGCCGGATCAGTTGATGCAGCACGGGCATTACTACCGGGTGGATACGGAACAGGCGGAGCGCTTCATCAAAGAATACGGGTGCGCTCAATGCGGTGCTGAGCATCAGCAGGCGTGGCACGTGTACATTTTTGCGGGAAAGGGTAAGCGCAGCATTGAGTCCGCCGAACGAATGGCCAACGATAGCATGCAGGGGGCCTTCCTGTTGCATCACCTGTTCCAGTACATGCATCCATTGTACCAGGTTGGTACGTTTGCCGCCGGAAAGGCCGTGTGCCGGCCCATCGTAAGACACTACCTGGTAGCCCTGCGCCACCATTGAACTGATGAGTTGTTTAAAATGAAGAGGACTTCCACCCCAGCCGTGGAGCAATAATACTTTGGGGCCGGTGGTTCCCCAGCGGTAGGTAGTTACTTTCAGGGGCGCATTATCGAAAGGATAGCTGGTTACCTGCAAATGCTGCAATACGGCCTGATCGCGGAACTGCTGATGTACCGGCCGGAGCTTTAATGCGGGCGGTGTGCAATACAGCCGGTAAAACAGCTTTGCCGTGGTAACCGGAAACGGGCGGCTCATGGCGGATAATATCGCACCGGTCATCCGCAGTGACAATGGTAAAACCTGGTGTTGCATTTTAGACCGATTGGTTTATTTTTAGGAATAAAAAAAGTTAAAGAGAATGATGCCTGATTTCTTCTCTTAGCGCTTCCAGTACCACGAGCATCTGTTTATTATGTCCGAGTACGCTGCTTACGAGTATAGCGCCTTCCAGCATGGTAAACATGCGGATAGCAAATTTCCGTTCGTCCCAGTCTTTTTTAAACTCGCCGTGTTCCTTTCCGTACTGCACCATTTTGGCGATGCGCGACTGGTAGTAGAGTACCAGTTCGCTCACTTTTTTCTTCAGCCCCGGGTTGGTGTCATCTGCCTCCACGCCGAAGTTGAGCATAGGACAGCCGCCGGCTATTTTCTGCTCCGCCGGGAAGCGGGTATAATACTCAAACAACGCTTCAAACTTACCGGCCGAAGTATTGGCGGTGGCGGTTACCTGCCGCAGGTTCAGCTTCTCTTCTTCCGCGATATAATCAAACACTTCCATCACTATTTCCTCTTTGGAGGAAAAGTTGCCGTACACGCCACCCTTCGCCAGCCTGGTGGCTTTGAGGATGTCGCTGATAGAGGTGCCGGCCACTCCTTTTTTGTTAAAAATAGGAGCGGCTTTTTCTATAATGAACTGGCGTGTTTTTTCTGCTTTGCCCATGCTTTTAGCAAATTAGACCAATTGGTCCATTCTGGCAAATATTTTTTCTACGCGGAGTTATAAATTAAAGATGCGTTCAATCGCCGGTGCATACGCCGCCCCAATGGGAATTGGTATGTTTTTGATGTAAAGGGAGTTGCGGTCGGCGCGTTCAATTTTTTTATTAGCCACAATATAGGAGCGGTGCACACGGGTGAATGAGCCAATGGGCAGCAGATCTACCGCTTCCTGCATAGACAGGCGGGAAATAAGCTTACGGTCGGTGAGGATGAAGTTCACATAATTGCCGGCGCTTTCGAGGTAGAGGATATCATCCAGCACAATACGGAATTGTTCATAGCCGCTTTTCACAAAGATGTAGTCTGTTTGTTCCTTATTCACAGGAACGCCATTCTGTTGTTTCAGCTGCAACAGGTTATTGGCTTTATTGCAGGCTTTCATGAAACGTATCAGGGAAAAGGGTTTGAGCAGGTAATCGATGGCGTCCAGCTCAAAACTTTTCACCGCATGTTCAGAATAGGCGGTGGTAAAAACCGTCATGGGCGGATGCGGCAAACTGGATAAAAAATCCAGCCCGGAGATATCCGGCATTTTAATATCCAGGAACAGCAGGTCTACTTTTTCCTTACTGAGAAAGTCGATTGCTTCAAAAGCATTGGTAAAAAAACCCTTCATTTCCAGGAAGGGAACCTTGGCAGCGTGATTTTTGATAACAGCCAGCGCCACCGGTTCATCATCTATCGCAATAGCAGTCATCTTTGGCTATTTTTACGGGTAAGCAATACAGGGATCTAACTAATTTTGCCGAGCAGGAGTCGCCGGGCCTGCTGCCAGAGATTCTGGTACTGGCTGTTTTCCCGGCTTTGCCACTCTTTTACGAGGGCATCGGCCTGTTCGCGGCGCAGGTCGCGGGTAGATTCAAACAGGTGGTCCACCGTTTCCTTATCGGCCGCCAGTGCAGCAGCCTGGTAGTGTTCCATTAATTCTTTGCCGGTGTCTGTTTGCAGCCGTGCGGAGGCTACGCCCTGGGCAGTGGCGGCAGCCAGCTTTTCATCGTACTCACCTTTGGGCATCAGTATTTTGCTAAGCAGGGGCATTACTTCTATGAGGGTAATGATAAATACAATGAGGCGGTAGCGTTGTTTTACCGGCGGATGCGTTTCGGTCAGTTCGTTCAGGGCTTCTATCTGCGCCAGGAATCCGTTGGTGAGTGTGCTAACATATACGGCTTCCTTCAGGCTGTCCACGCTGTGCATACGTGCCATTTGTGCCTGCAGCTGTTGCTGCTGCGGCTCCCAGGCTCTTTGCATAGCCTGTAGTTCTTCCTCCGATTTGAGATAAGCCGATTTCTTTACGCGGGCAATGTCCGACTCTCCTATTCTGCCGGAGCCGCCGGTGCCGTCGGTTTCTTTGATGTAGCCATCTTTATATACTTTCAGCTCCGCGGTTTTCTGCGCCAGCTGCTGCTTGCCCTGATCAAGGGATTGCTGCAGGGTGGCCATCTGGCCGGCGTTGAGCTTTACCAGTTGCGCGCGGTAAGCATCGAGCTTTGCCTGCTTGCCAAGTTCCAGCTGTGTATCGATATCTTTCTTAAATAACATTAACACTACAGGCTGGGAAATAAACAAACCTATGGTAACGGCAAGGACTAAACGAAATATTACCGGCATCACTTTTATGCTGCCGTTGGTGCGCGACATAGCGGCAATGAGGGTACGGTCGACCGATAAAATGGCAAAGCCAAAAAACAGCGCCAGCCCGGCTACCACCATATCATCGTTTACGATGGTGGAAAAGAAATAGCCCCACGACAGTGTGGCAAACATCCACGTCACCAATACAGATACGCCGATGATACGGTACCGCTCTTTCTCGGTTTTACACTCCTGCAAAACATCGGCATCAGCAGCGGCCAGCCACCATAAAAAGCGCGTCATGCCATCAGGGCCCGGTACCACTTCTTCTTCTTTTTTCATTTACTTATTTATTAACATCAATTGTCAGATGGATAAAAAACTCAGTAGCCGTGTGACGGATACTCAGCTCGTGCCGGTGAGGATACAATAAATTTAGTCTTTCTTTTACATTATTCAAACCAATCCCCATACCCTCCCTCTCCGGATCATTTTCCGGGCGGGGGTGCACGCTGTTATACACATCGAAGAAGATCTGATCGGCGGTACAGCTCAGGGAAATCACGATACGGGAGCGATGCCGCAGGCTGATCCCGTGTTTAAACGCATTTTCCACGAAAGGGATCAGTAACATCGGCGCAATCTCATGCTGACATTGACTTTCATCTATATTTACTTCTATCAGGATATCGGGAGATGACAATACGCGCAGGCGTTGCAGGGCGATATAATTTTGCAGGTAAGCCACCTCCTTATCCAGTGGAATTTTTTCCATATGGTTATCATGTAGCATAAACCGCATCATATCACCCAGTTTCTGGATGCCTTCGCTGGTACGGGCAGCCTCCTCCTGCAAAGCGGTGCCATACAGCGTGTTAAGGGCATTGAATAAAAAATGCGGATTGATCTGGGAACGCAGGAAGTCGAGATTGGCGGCGGAATGCCCCAGCGCTTTCTTCAGCGTTACCACCGTATTCACCTGCTTCTGGCGACTTTTAAACAACAGCCAGCAAACGGGCAGCACAATGCCTGTGGATACCGCTATGCCAATAAGTGCAAGCGCCACAAACCAGCCTCCGTCGCGGTGTACCAGTGCGCGGCATATCAGCGCCATCAGCACATTACTTCCCACGATAGTAAAAACAACATCCCGGATCAGTAAGCTCTTATTCCGGTGGATGTCCTCGAATGCCGGAAATACTTTATAACGGAGAATAAAAAACACGGCAATCTGCGAAGGACCAAAGAAAAAGATCATCAGTGCCATGTCCCTGGAATCGGAAAACGACAGGCAAAACAATACCGCAAATGCGCCGGCAGCCCAGCAAATTTCTGTAAGCATCTGCCGGAAAGCCGGATCTGTTACAATACGCGGATACAGCAGACTTACCAGTGCTTTGCGGAAATAATAATATGCCACATAGAGCACGCCGGAAAAAACAGTGGTAATGAAAGCTGTTTTTGCAAAATACATATGCGCACCCCGCACCGTATCATATACGCCCAACAGGTAGCCGTTGTAATAAGAATTGGCGACCATCATCATGGCAAAATAAAACGCCCCCACCGGGATCAGCAGCAATATGCCTCCCAGCCACTTCCCCTTCTCCAGGAACTCCGGTACAATTACAAAATTCACCAGCAGGAAGGTCACATACACCAGCGTTACCCGTCCCATAGAAGGCAGCAGGTAATGAATGTAATAGTCGAACACCTGGTGATAGGTGGCGAACTTTCTGCCATAGATCTCCTGCAGCTCAAATACGTTATAAATAATGCTGGGGTATAGGATCGAAAACATCAGCAACACAAAAATGGCGGTTACGATGCCGAATTCAATTTTCTTAAATTGATTCATAAGGTTGATGTATTTAAGGCAATAATAGCAATTGTTGCTATGCAGCAGGGGCAAAATGGGATGAAAGTAGTGTAATCCGGTATGAAATCGGTTTTGATGGTAAAATAAGAACTCCCTCCGGAAGCCATCCCTATAAGTGTCGGGCTGACAGGGATAATTATAATAAATCGACAATCTTTATTATTTTCATCGCCTCAACAAGCCCAATATGAGCACATCCAACAGACGTAAATTTTTAGGAACCGCAGCAGCGCTTGCCGCCGGTACTGCCGCTGCCGCAGCAATCCCCTCAACAAATATGGAAAAGAAATACCCGATTGTGCATCACGTGTTCTTCTGGCTGAAGAACCCGGATTCCAAAGAAGACCGCGATAAACTGGTAGCCGGTGTAAAAACCCTGTCGAAAATAGAAACTGTTCGTGACCTGCGTGTAGGCGTGGTAGCGAGTACCGAAAAACGCGAGGTGGTGGATAACAGCTGGGGCGTATCAGAACTGATCTTTTTCAGTGACCTCGCCGGACAGGCCACCTATCAAACCCATCCCATTCACCTGGAGTTTATAAAAAACTGCAGTCATTTATGGGAGAAAGTAATCGTTTATGATGCCGTAGAAGTATAAAGAGATATCATGGCAACGGAATACTGGATGAGCGGGCCGGTAGAAAATATACCGGCATTACTGCAACCTGTGGCACATGCTTTACTGCAGGCCAACCAGGAGATCAATAACTTAATGCAGGATTTCCCGGAAGATCTTTTATGGGAGAAGCCAGCCGGACTGGCCTCTCCGGGATATCATCTTCAGCATGTGAGTGGTGTGCTCGACCGGCTGTTTACCTACGCCAGGGCAGAAGCGCTCAGTCAGCAGCAGTTTGCCGCCCTGGCTGGTGAAGGTAACCCAGGCGCATCCCTTCATGATCTGCTGGATCATTTCAATGCACAGGTACATCAATCGCTGATGCAATTGTCCGCCACCCCGGAAGACACGCTTACTGCTTTCCGGGGTGTAGGCAGAAAACAACTCCCCTCTACCGTGTTGGGGTTACTGTTTCATGCCGCAGAACATACTATGCGGCACACCGGGCAATTGCTTGTTACGGCCAAAGTGCTGCTGGATATGCATGCGCGTTAAAAGCGATGCCGCCATTACCCTTCGTGTAAATCCAGATATTTTTTATCCGTAAAACTATAAATTAGCCCTATGAAACGCTTCCTCCTTCTCTCCCTCGTGTTGGGTTATTATACCGGCATGCAGGCACAGCAAACGCAGAAACCACCTTTACACGGCAAAAACTGGATGGCCGTAACCGGCAAGCCCCTGGCTGCCACAGCCGGCGCCATGATCTTCCAGCAACACGGCAATGCCGTGGATGCCGCCTGCGCTATGCTGGCCGCCACCTGCACCATGTGGGATGTACTCAGCTGGGGTGGGGAAACACAGGCGCTGATCTATAATCCCAAAACCGGGAAAGTAATTGCCATCAATGCCCTGGGCGTGGCTCCTACCGGCGCTACTCCCGCATTTTATAAAGGAAAAGGATACGACTTTCCGCCTGAATACGGTCCGCTTGCAGCAGTAACGCCGGGAACCGCCGGTGGACTATGCTACATGCTGGCAGAATACGGCACCCTCAGTTTAAAACAGGTACTGGCTCCTGCAATGGAAATGGCTGCCGGCTACCCGATAGAAGCACAAACCGCCAACAGTATTGAACGCGGGAAAAAATATATCAACGAATGGCCTTACAGTAAAGCTGTTTTCCTCACACATCCCGGTGAAAAAAGAGAAGCGCCTGAAGCAGGAGAAATTTTTGTGCAGAAGGACCTTTTGTCTACCCTCACCAAAATGGTAGCAGCTGAACAGGAAGCACTGCGCAACCATAAAAGCAGGAAAGAGGCAATCATGGCAGCGTACGATCGTTTTTACAAAGGAGATATTGCCAAAGAATTTGTACGTGGCTGCCAGGAGCAGGGCGGACTCATCACCCTGGAAGACCTCGCCCGCTGGAAGCCGGTGGAAGAAGAACCTCTGCATATTAATTACAAAGGCATAGAAGTGTATAAGCTGCAGGAATGGACACAAGGCCCCATGCTGCTGCAAAGCCTCAACATCCTGGAAAACTTTGACCTGAAATCAATGGGATATAATTCCACTGAATATATTCATACGCTGTATCAAACCATGAACCTCACTTTTGCGGACCGTGACTTTTACTACGGCGATCCTGCGTTCAATACCAATCCTGCTATCAAAGGATTGCTAAGCAAAGAATACGGCAAGGCGAGGGCCAAACAGATCAATCTGGCACAAAATGATGCAAACGCAGGACCGGGTGATCCCTATCCTTTCATCGGGAAAACCAATCCTTACCTGCATTTCCTGGAGGAGCGCAAGCAGCTGGCAGATACCAGCAGTGGCCGCCAACCCGGCGGATTTGTTCCTAAACATGACGCCACTACGATGTTGCAGCATGGAGATGCTATGTCGCCGGAAGGGGATCTGAATCAGCTGTATGCCGCCAACACACCCGACAGCGCCTATATGGACCGGCTCTGGCGTGGTACCACCAGCGTGGAAGCAGCAGATAAAGATGGCTGGGTAGTATCTATCACACCCAGTGGCGGCTGGCTGCCCGCCTGTATTGCAGGCAAAACCGGCATTGGTATGAGTCAGCGGGCACAAAGCTTTGTACTGGATTCTGCGATATGTCCTTTTAATGTGATTGCTCCCGGTAAACGGCCGCGGGTAACGCTTACGCCTTCGATGGCATTGAAAGACGGTAAGCCTTTCCTGGCCTTTGGCGTACAGGGTGGCGATACACAGGACCAGAACCTGTTGCAGTTTTTCCTGAACGTAGTGGAGTTTGGTATGACGGTACAGCAGGCTACAGAAGCTGCGAATATAAATACCAACCAGTTATGGTTGTCGTTAGGCGGTACTACCATCAAAGACAGGGAGCCTCGTCCGGGAAGCATCCTGCTCAATAATAATACATCGGAGAAAACACGCAAGGCCCTGGAGCAAATGGGTTATCACCTCACGTTTGGAGAGCGTACCAGCGGCCCCATAAATGCTATTTACATGGATCGTGTACATGGCAGTTTATGGGGTGGCAGTAGTAATCATGGAGAAGACTATGGAATAGGCTGGTAAGTAAATTACTCCCTGCTCCACACTTCATGAATAGGATCTCCTTTTGAGCTGTTGCCGCTGTGGTCCCAGTTGTTGCCGTTTACGCTGCCTTTAAAAGACAGCGCAGCGCCAACGCGGGAGCTATCGCGGGAGAAGAATTCAATTTTTTCGGTGTAGGTACCGTTTTCAAAAGTGTAGGTACCTCCGCCGGAGCCAAAGAACTCGCCTGTTTCCTGGTTGATAGCCACCCATTGAAAGCGGGTGCCGGTGAGTATTTTCATGGTTCGCCTGGCGCTGTTGGGGATGGGTGTCATCTTACCTTCTCTTTCCCGTGAAGTGATCTGCCAGCTACCTGCCAGCGGGCCGGTTCCATCGTCGATACGGGTCCACTCCTGTTTGCCGCCCCCGGGGCTACTGGTGATCAGCTGCCCATTTTCCAAGCCTACCGGCACCGTAGTTTTTTGTCCTACCTGTGAGGCATTGGCAGTATTAAAAAGAATGGCTACATCCACCTGTGTGTCGCCTGCCTGTTTCCAGGTTCCGCCATATGAGGTGATGAAGCGTTGACTATTGTAATCGGTAACGGTAAACCAGGTGGGGGTAATGAGCAGCACGCTGGTTGCGTCTCCCGACACTGATTTCCAGGCGCCTAACGGCGAGTCCTGTGCGCTGAGTATACCCAGGCAGGAACAGCATAACGTAAATAACAGGATTAGTTTTTTCATAACATAGCGTTTGTTTTCTTAAGATAAGCAAACAAACGCAGTAATTAAGCGGTTTCTCCCGGTTGCATGCACGGGGCTTTATTTATACAGATGCTGGTCCTGTATATAATCGATATCGTGTTTTTTGAGATAAGCGATTCCCCATTCGCTGGCAAATTCATACAAGGGGGAGAGTGATTTTCCTTCGGTGGATAAATAGTATTCCACGCGGTAAGGTTTTTTGGTGATCACATTCTTCTCAATCAGTTGATCGCGTTCCAGTTCTTTAAGTTGCTGACTGAGCATTTTTTCGGAGATGCCCGGCAGGTTATCCCTGATTTCAGCGTAACTTTTTTTCGTAAAATAATGCAGATGGAAGAGTATTAACAGTTTCCATTTCCCTCCTATAAATCCGAGTGTTACGTCTACCGGGCAGGTGTATGTTTTATCATTTAGTGTGATCATAAGCTGCAAGTGTAAGGCCGTTCCAAGTTAAGCACATTTGCTCATCCCGGACCTGCTTTCCGGTAAGGTATTTCCTGTTACAGGAGCGGACGCTAAGCATAAAAATTTTGAGCAGGCTTATGAAGCGGCGGGCTGGCATTTTGAAGTAACTGCTACCGGCTGGCAGCGATAATGGTTCAGAGAGACAGGCATCCGCGGTGCGCAGCCGTGGATGCCTGTATACTATGCTTCTTCCAGTACGCGTTTCAGGATATTCAGGTACCCGATATGTTGTTCCGCATAGGAACTGCTTTCAGAGAGCTGCGCCCAGGCTATTTGCCGTTCCAGGGCAATATTGATCACCGGTTTGTTGGCTTCTTCAATCACGCCTTCATCTGCCAGTTGTCCGAAGCCTGCTGCGATCACAGAAACATCCAATGTAAAAATAAACTGCTGATCATCAAATGCAGGATCTTCTTTCATACGAATGATCAGGTCCCTGTCCAACAGTGTTTCATTATAATCTTCAAAAGCCATTTCCCCTACAGATTCAATGGTCCATTTTAAACATTCAATGGTAGGTGTAAAGGGGTATGCCCGGCGCCATTCCCGGTATGAGGCAAGTCCGGTGTCTCCTTCATCTGATCCAAAAGGCGCCAGTTCATCGGCGGGGTCCCAGAAAAAGTCTTCAGATATCAGGGCAATAGCTCGTGCATGTGCATGATCTTTATCTATGCCATAGATTTCTTCTTTCATAAGATATGTTGTTTTAAACTACGCTTTACCCCATCCATCGGTATTCGAGCAGGTTTCGATGCAATGTCTCGTATACCGCTCAAATTCTTCTCCAAATAATTCCTGGTACACCATATACCCGATAAATCCAACAATCTCTGCTTCTGCATCGCAGGTAGCCTTTGAAGGATTTTCGTCGATCATTTCATAGTACGCTTTCCCCATTCCTACAATAAAACATCTGCAATAGAGGAAACCGTCGTCTGATCCATCCGTATATGCCTGGATATCTTCCCGGTCGATCTGAAATAATTTCTCTTCCATGATATGATTAAATTCTGTCAGCTCCTCCTTATCCAGTTGCAGCAGGATATCCCGGATATTATTGGTGATAGCGCCATACACTTCACCGGTCAGGTCCTCGATCAATATAGCATCATTGGTTTTCAACGCCGTATTGCGCATATCCAGTAATGCCGGGGATGCAGCCCACGCTTCTTCAATAATCTGCCAGAATTTAAATTCATTCATAAGAGTAGAAATTAATGATCATTAAGAATTAACTGTAAGATATACATAGGAAACGCAGTGTAAATGCGTAGTAAAATCAGCGGTCAGTGTATCGGCATGCATTGAAAATACGCAATAATTTCCTTTCTTTTCAACCTGGCTGCGAAAACCTCCCTCTCACATAAATTATTTTATTATTAATTTCATGTCCACTAAATTTACCCCGTTATTGTTTTTGTGAGGGTACAAAACTTCCAGCTTTGCCAGACATTTCCTTGACTGATGAACATGATTTGCTGCAAAAAGTTGCCATGGGTGACGGGGACGCGTATACCATCCTGTTCAGACGCTACAGCGGGCAGGTATATGACGTGGCCATGCTTTACCTGAGAGACAGCAGCCTCGCCAGGGAAATTGTACAGGAAGTTTTTATGAAAGTATGGCTGAAAAAAGCCGATATGTCTCACATCAAACAATTCAAAGATTACCTGTTTATTCTTACCCGCAACCACATTTACGATGGCTTCAAAAAACAGGTAGTACGGCTGAAAGCCTATGATTTCCATCTCAAAAACCAGCCGGAAGCACAAAATGATACCGATCACCTGTTGCTGCAGCGGGAATACGATGCCATCCTGGACAAAGCCGTGTCCGGCCTGCCACCGGAGCGGAAAAAGGTGTACCTGGCCCGCAGACAGGGCTGGAGCAACGAAGAAATTTCCCGACAGCTGAACATCTCGGTACATACCGTCAAGAAGCAAATGAGCCTCGCTATGCACGCTGTACGGGCTTTTGTGAAGTCCCGGCTGCAAAATGATATCGTCCCCTTTCTCCTGTTCCTGCTCATCTTCCGCAGGTAATATCTTCTCCCGAAAAAAAAATTTTCACCCCGGATACTCCTTTTTTGCCGGTTGCTCGTCTTTACCCCATATCACCCTTCCAAAATCGCTGATAATGTCCATAACGGAAGTACAGTTACTGCTTGAAAAATATAAGAATGGCCGGATCAGCCAGGAAGAACTGCTGCGCCTGAAAGCGATGGTAGCCGGAAACGACTATGAGCCGGAAATCAAAGCAGATATCCTGTCGGCCCTGTACAGCAGCGAAGCGTCGCAAAGCGGCCTGACTGCGGAAGATAGTGAAGCCATTTTACAAAACATCCTGCAAACAACACCTCCCCGCGCTACCGGCCATACCCGCAGAATGATCTGGTATGCCGCCGCAGCAACCTTGCTGGGAGCCACTGTGCTAACAAGCGTCTTTTACCTGAACCGTGAACAACAGCCGGTTATAGTGGCCGCACAAAAAGCCAATCCCCTGGCGCCAGGTACCAATACCGCCGTACTGGTGCTGGCGGATGGCAAAACCATTTCGCTCGACAGCACCAACACCGGCGCACTGGCGAAACAAGGCAACAGCAGCATCGTAAATTCAGCGCAGGGCCTCGCCTATAAAGCAGAAGGCGCTGCCACAGAAGTAGTATACAATACCGTGGTAACGCCCCGTGGCGGGCAATACCAGCTTACCCTGGCAGACGGCAGCAAAGTATGGCTGAACGCCGCCAGCAGTATCCGCTTCCCTACTACATTCAGCGGGAAAGAACGACTGGTGGAGATTTCCGGAGAAGGTTATTTCCAGGTGGCTGCCAATGCGAAACAACCATTCCGGGTGAAAGTAAAAGGCAATCCTGATATGGAAGTAAACGTGCTGGGCACCAGCTTCAATATTATGGCCTACACCGATGAAAAAGCGATTACCACTACCCTGGAAGCCGGCGCTGTTCAACTGGTAAATGGCAACAACCGGAGCCTGCTGCAACCTGGTTACGGCGGCAGTCTGAATGCCGGTGATGCCGCATTCACCATCGAAAAAGCAGACCTGGAACAGACACTGGCCTGGAAAGAAGGCAAATTCAGGTTCCGCAATACCAGCATACAAACCATCATGCGCCAGATAGCCAGGTGGTATAATATAGAGGTTACCTATGAGGGTGATCTATCGGACGTGCGCTTAACAGGGATCATTTCCCGGCGGGAAAATGCAGCTTCTTTATTAAAGATCCTGTCAACAACAAAACGAGTTCACTTTGATATTAATGACAACCGGGTCGTGGTAACACCATATGACCCTGAGCAATAGGCGCTATTTGTCCACTTATGAATTGATCATTTTTAAATTTATTTAGGTTATGAAGACGTAAATAATTCCACTGCCGGTTGTAAAAAAACCGGAAGCACTGCAATGCTCCCGGCTATAGAAGGCAACCCAACTCCCTGAATCATTTAGAAAATTGAATTATTAAGCCAACAACACAAAAGTATGGAACTACTTGGTACCTGCAAAGTCCCCGGGAAAGGAGGACGTATGCAAAGAAAATTACTGTTGATTATGCGATTAACTGCAATACTGACACTGGTATTCACCCTTAATCTGAGCGCCAAAACATTCTCTCAGTCTGTTACCATCAAAGGGAAACGTCTTCCCCTCTATGATGTTTTCAACAGCATCAGCCGCCAGACAGGTTATGAATTTATTTATGATGAGAAGTTACTGGAGAAGGCGCCTCCGGTAAATCTCAATATGAACCAGGCATCTCTCACCGAAGTGTTGAATGCCTGTTTGAATAACAAACTGTTTAACTACAACATCGTAGATAAAACAATTGTGATCAGCCCGAAAGCCAAAGCAATGGCGCCTGCCGCCGCTGCCATAGCTGCGATTGACATACAGGGTAAAGTGACCGATACCAAAGGGCTGCCGCTCGTAGGCGCATCTATCCAGATAAAAGGCACCACTAAAGGCACCGTAACCAACGCCCAGGGTGGCTTTACCTTAGCGGCCAACCCCGGGGATGTACTGATCATCAGCATCATAGGATATGAAAGCAAACAGGTAACCGTGGGCAATGATCCCAACATCCAGGTAACCCTGGCCGTACAGGACAGCCAGTTAGGCGCCGTAGTAGTAACGGCTCTTGGTATCAAAAGATCAGAGAAATCCATTACCTACTCGGCCCAGCAACTGGATGGACTGGAACTTACCAAAGCAAAAGATGCGAACCTAGTAAATACCCTGAACGGTAAAGTAGCAGGTTTAACTATTTCCTCCAGCGCTTCCGGCGTAGGCGGTTCCGCCAAAGTAATCCTGCGCGGTAGTAAATCAGGATTAGGCAGCAACCAGGCATTGTACGTAATTGACGGGGTACCGATGAACAATACCATCACCAACCAACCAGGTAGTATCTATGGTGGCAGCTCCTCTTATGATGGCGGCGACCCGATCTCCAACCTCAACCCGGAAGACATTGAAAGTATCTCCGTATTGAAAGGGGCATCAGCCGCAGCGCTTTATGGTAGCCAGGGCGCCAACGGTGTGATCATCGTTACTACAAAAAGTGGCAAGGTTGGTCGCGCTGTTATTAACATCTCATCCGGATTCAATATCAGCCAGGCTGCCTATAAGCCTAAGTTCCAGAATAATTATGGTCAGTCTACCGACCCTACTACCAAAAGCTGGGGCAGCAAGATCAGCGGGGCAACCGACAACGTATCCGACTTCCTTCAAACCGGGCAAAACTTCACAAATGCTATCAGCCTGGCCGGTGGTTCTGAAAAGGCACAAACTTATTTCTCTTATGCCAACACCTCTGCAAGAGGTTTAGAGGAAGGCAATAAACTCGGACGTCATAACCTGAGCTTTAAAGAAACCGGTCACTTTCTGAACGATAAGCTCACTGCCTCTGCAGATGTGAATTACATGACCCAGAAAATTGACAACACGCCTTTATCCGGCTTTTATTTCAACCCGCTCACCGGTTTATATCTCTTCCCCCGCGGAGTGGATATCAGCCCTTACAGGGACCACTACGAAATACCTGATCCTTCCCGGAATAATCTCATGGTGCAGAACTGGCCTTTTTCAGAAGATGTACAACAGAACCCGTGGTGGATCCTCAACCGCAATACCAATTCGCTTTCACGCAACAGGATACTCGCCAACGCCAGCCTGAAATATGACATTAACTCCTGGTTGAATGTACAGGGAAGGGGAAGTATTGACCGTATGAATGATGTGTATGAGCAGAAGATATACGCCGGTACCCAAACCACGCTGGCATCTAAAAACGGTGGCTATAACTACACCAACAATACCACCACCCAACAATACGGAGACCTGATCGCTAACTTTAATATCCCTGCAAATGACTTTCATTTTACGGGTCTTGTTGGTGGTAGTATCCGTGATGTAAAAACAAACGGTATCTACTTTGCAGCAGGACAGGAAGGTTTATATCTCCCGAATATATTCACCATCCAGAATATGAAAACGATCAACGCTGCAAACTCCGGCAGTACACAGGAAAAACACAGCCAGTGGCAATCTGTTTTTGGTAGTGTGAATATTTCCTACAAAGATTGGGCATACATGGATCTGACAGCAAGAAATGACTGGGCCTCCAACCTGGCATTTACCAACCAGTTGTCCTATTTCTACCCATCAGTGGGATTGAATGTAATCCTGACACAGCTGCTGAAAATGCCAACGGCGATCACCTATGGTAAGATCCGTGGTTCCTATGCTATTGTAGGTAATTCTCCGTTAGCATACCAGAGTAATACACCTGATAACCTGATCAATACAGGCGGTACTGTAAAGGTGAACACGACTGCTCCATTCAGGGACCTGAAACCGGAAAAAACAAAATCGCTTGAATTAGGTACAGAATGGCGCTTTTTCGACAGCCGTTTGAGTGTGGATGTTACTTACTATAAAACCAATACCACTAACCAGACGATGGAAATTGCCGCACCTAATGCAACATTGTATAACACCTACTTCATTAATGCAGGCGATATCCAGAACCAGGGTGTAGAAGCGATGATACGGTACGATGTATTGCGCGACACTAAACTGAAGTGGAATACCGCTTTAAACTATGCAGTAAACGACAACAGGATCGTTTCCCTGTCGCCGTTTGTGGACCGTTTCAGCCTGACCGGCGACGGTACCGGCGCCAACTACGCTTCACAATTTAAAGTAGGCGGTTCGTTTGGCGACATTTATGGCACTGTATTAAACCGCGATGCACAAGGACGTGTGATTATTACCAATGGCGCTCCTTCCCTCGCTGGCGGCCAGATGCAATACCTCGGTAACGCCAACACCAAGTGGCAGCTGGGCTGGAACAATAGTTTTGCATACAACAACTTCACCTTATCGTTCCTCATAGATGGTAAATTCGGCGGACAGGTAATGTCTGTAACCCAGGCCATGATGGACGGCTACGGCGTTTCAGCGACTTCAGGCCAGGCAAGGGATGCCGGCGGCGTAAAAGTAAACGGGGTAGATCAGAATGGCAACCCGGTTACTTCCGTGGATGCACAAACCTGGTATAATGTAGTAGGCGGCAGAACCGGTGCTTCCGGGGAATATATGTACAGCGCTACTACCGTAAGATTAAGAGAAGCATCGCTGGGCTACACCATTCCGTTGAAAAGCAACGCAGTGAAGGCGCTGAAGGTATCTGCCAACGGCCGTAACCTGTTCTACTTCTCCAAGAAAGCTCCGTTTGATCCTGAGCAAACCATGTCTACCTCCAACGGACTGAGTGGCGTGGATGTATTTATGTTACCTGCTTCCCGCAGCTATGGCGTTACTGTAAATGCCACTTTCTAATCATTTACCGCAAAACTGAAAACGATGAAACTGTATAATAAAATGAAGCGTTACAGATCTGGCTTACTGGTGGCTACTGCAGCCCTGGTAACCGGGATGAGTGCATGTACCAAAAATTTTGAACGTTATAATACTGATAATACCGGCGTAACAGATGGTCAGCTAGGACCTGATTTTAATTCACTGGGACTGTATCTGAAATCTGCACAGATGTCTATCCTTAACTTTTCCGGCGGTGGAGATCCCAACTCTTACCAGGTGCAACAGAACCTCAACGCGGACTGTTTCTCCGGTTACTTCATGACACCCAACCCCTTCAGCAGCTCCAATAATACCAATTATGGCCTGGTTCCGGGCTGGAATGGGGAAGCTTATAAAGTGGGTTATCTCAATGTAATGTCGCCGGTATTGAAACTAAGGGAAAGTGGCATAGATAAAAACTTTCCTGCCGTATGGGCGGTGGCGCAGATAATACAGGTTACTGCCATGAGCCGTGTAACGGATATTTACGGCCCCATTCCGTATAGCCGTGTAGGTGAGGGCTTGTCGTCTGTTCCCTACGACAGCCAGCAGGATGTATACAAACGATTTTTCGCACAGCTGGACACCGCAACAGGAAGCCTGCGCGCCCAGATTAGCAGCGGCACTCAACTGCCGTTTAATTTTTCCAATTTCGATGTTGTTTACAACGGCAATTTCCCACAGTGGCTGCGCTTTGCTAACTCCCTGCGGTTACGCCTGGCCATGCATATCGTAAAAGCTGATCCTGCCACAGCAAAACTGGAAGCAGAGAAAGCGCTGAACCCGGCTAATGGCGGCGTAATTACAGATAACGCCGATAACATGACCGTAAAAGTAACCGGCGACTTTACCAACCCGCTTGTTTTCATTGCGAAAAACTGGGCAGACATCCGCATCGGCGCTTCTTTGCAGTGCTACCTCACCGGTTATAAAGACCCTCGGGTTTCAAGGTATATGGACAAAGCCACCGATCCCGCCACCGGGCTTAAAGGCGTATACAAAGGCATCCGCATCGGCAGCCTCGTAGATAAACCGAAATACCAGACCTACTCTTCCCTGAATACAGAAGACGGCGCCTCCCCTGCTTTCACCCTGAAAACACCGATGCAGGTAATGACCGCCGCAGAAGTGTATTTCCTCCGCGCAGAAGCAACTATAAGAGGCTGGAGCAATACAGGCGGCAGTGCGCAACAACTGTATGAACAAGGCGTTACTACATCTATGGCGCAGTGGCAGGTAAGCGCTCCCGGTTACCTGGCAAATGATTCAAGCCATGCCGATGCTTACACAGATCCAAAAAATCCGGTTAATAATATAAACAGCCCGTCTACCATTACTATTAAATGGAATGAAGGCGATGTTGAAGCTAAGAAAATGGAACGCATCATGACCCAGAAATGGCTCGCCATGTTCCCCGAAGGACAGGAAGCATGGACAGAATTCCGCCGCACCGGCTATCCTAAATTGTTCCCGGTGGTGAACAACAACAGCGGTAATGCCATCTCAACAGATGTACAGATCCGCAGGCTGCCATTCCCGCAAAATGAATATAATACCAATCCCGCTGCAGTGGCGGCTGCTGTGCAGCTGCTGAGCACACCGGCAGATAACGGGGGCACCCGTCTCTGGTGGGATAAATAAAGTAAAAAACACTTAAAGAGATGGCCGGTGAATGGCCGGTCATCTCTTCTATCAATATTTAAAGTTAACCTGAGCATAGTTTGTTATAAGAGCCACCAGACCGGAAAACCCGTAACCAAAATTTGAACCCAGATTTCCTGATCACTTAAACATTCATTCCATTATGAAAAAACAGTTCCACCCTTTACGGCTATTGGCCGTAGGAATGGCGTGCGCCGCCCTCTTTTTCACCGCCTGTAAAAAAGAAAACACCAGCAGCATTTCACAAGACACCGGTAAAAGCGCCACCGGCGCACATGTAGAAACCGTTACCAAAGCCGGAGGGATGTCCGTTTGCTATGTGGAAGTAAACAGCAACAGTTTACTGAATACCGGCAAATACACTTTAACCACCGGCGGGCAACAGCTGTTTGATATTGCCATCATTTTCGCAGCCAATATCAATTACAACACCACTACCCAGAAAGCCGTGCTGTACAACAATCCCAACGTATCCAACGTGTTGACCAACAAGGCCACGCAAATTGTCCCCCTGCAAAATAAAGGGATGAAAGTATTGCTGTCTATTCTCGGTAATCACCAGGGAGCAGGCTTCTGTAACTTCACCAGCAGAACCGCTGCAAAGGCCTTTGCACAGCAACTCAGCGATACCGTTGCTTACTACGGTCTGGATGGAATTGATTTTGATGATGAGTATGCCGATTATGGTAACAACGGCACCACGCAGCCAAACGACAGCTCCTTTGTAATGCTGGTAGACGAATTGCGCAAGCTGATGCCCACAAAAATTATTTCATTCTACTACTATGGCCCGGCAGCTTCCAGGTTATCGTGGGGTGGAAAAAAAGTGGGCGACTTTGTTAACTACAGCTGGAATGCTATTTATGGCTCGTACTCCGTACCCAACGTGGCCGGCCTTACAAAGGCACAGTTAGGCCCGGCGGCGGTAGATATCCAGAGTACCAGCCAGAGCACTGCCAATTCACTGGCCACACAAACGAAGAACAATGGTTATGGTATTTATCTCTGGTATAACCTCACCAGCACCGATAAACATGTGTACTTCTCCGGTGTATCCAGTATTCTTTACGGCAGTAATGTTACTTACACACCTTAATAAAAGAAGGGAGCGGGTTTAAAAACCCGCTCCCTTCTTTTTATGCAATACTATTTATTTTATACTGTCTTCCCTTGCTGATAAACGGAACCAATCCTTTGCGTAAGGCTTTAACAGCGTGGTAGCCGCTGTAGGCCCCCAGGTGCCGGCCTTATACAAATGCAGTTCTTTTGCCGGATATTTTTTCCAGGTATCCAGGATGGGCATCACTACTTTCCAGGCAGCTTCCACCTGGTCCGCACGCATGAACAAGGTAGGGTTACCATCCAGCACATCCAGCAACAAAGCTTCGTATGCTTCCGGAATTGTTTCTGTATAAGATTCCTGGTAAGTGAAATCCATTTCCACCGGTTTCAGTTTCATTTTCAAACCAGGCACTTTACTTTCAAACAATAAACTTATTTCCAGCTCTGGCTGAATACTGATGATCAGCCTGTTTGGCGTGATATCATCTTTAAAAATTTTATGGGGAGAATCTTTAAACTGCACCACAATTACAGACGATTGTACCGGCATCGATTTGCCTGTGCGTAAAAAGAAGGGTACTCCTTTCCACCGGTCGTTGTCAATAAACAACCTGGCGGCTACAAAGGTTTCTGTATTGGAGGCAGACAGCACATGTTCTTCCTTACGATAAGGCAAACGTGGCACACCGTGTACATTGCCGGCTGTATACTGGCCACGGATCACGTTTTTCAGCACCTGCGCCGGTGTATATGGCCGGATGTCTTTCAGTACTTTTACTTTTGCATCGCGGATCAGTTCCGACTGGTAAAACTCCGGTGAATCCATCGCAACAATACACAACAGCTGCAGCAGGTGATTCTGCACCATATCGCGCAGGGCGCCGCTGCCTTCATAGTAGCCGCCACGTTTTCCTACGCCTACTTCTTCCGCCACGCTGATCTGAACGTGATCGATATATTTTTTATTCCACAGTGGTTCAAACACATAGTTGGCAAAGCGGAAGGCCATGATGTTTTGCACCGCCTCCTTACCCAGGTAGTGATCGATACGGTAGATCTGTTTTTCCGCGAAGCGTTTTGTGAGGAACCTGTTGAGTTTTTTGGCGGTATCAAGGTCGGTGCCGAAAGGCTTTTCCACAACGATGCGGTCCAGGCCATCGCGGTTGCAAATGGTGTGTTTGTATAAGCCTTCGGCAATGATTTCAATAAAGCGCGGCGCTACTGCAAAGTAAAAGATGCGGGAGCCGTTCTGTTTCTGCTTTTTGCCGAATGCATCCAGTTTCCCTTTCAGGCCGGTATAGGTTTCCGTTTTCAGGAAATCGCCCTGGAGATAGAAGATATTCTTAGCAAATCCTTCCCATTCTTTTTCATTTGCTTTCCCGTTGCGGCTAAACTCATTAATCCCTGCCAGCAGGTCGAGTTTAAAGGCAGTTTCGTCTTCCGGCAGGAAATCCACGCAGTAGATGACGAATACGGGCGGAAGATGTTTATCGGTGTACAGATTATAAAGCGCAGGAATCAGTTTTCTTTTAGTCAGATCCCCTTTGGCGCCGAAGATGGTGATGGCGGCGGGGAGTGTTTTTCCAGTTTTCATCTAAGCATCGGTTTATTCCCCTGTAATTTAAGCATCATTCCTGTAATCTTCTCATCCATTTTTGTATCCACATGGATACTATCGCGTGCGGGCCAGTATGGCGGAGCAAACAGCCAGGATACACGTCATCGGCGTAAAGATCAGCTGCTCCCATTTATTGGTGGAGATGAGATTGCCGAGGGTGTTTACAAAAAATAAAAGACACATCAGCCACAGCGCCAGGCTCAACACCTTACTATTGGCCGGTAGCTTCAAGATCTTCCTTTTCCCCAGCACCACCAGCAGGAAAAATACATTCACCAGTACCGAGATGGCTTCTAACCGGTACATTTCCATGGGCGATTTCAACCGGCCCCCCCATACAATGGAATAAGGTAAAACTTTTGCAATGATCAGCAGGTGAAAAAGGATCAGGAGGGAGAAAATAGTGATCATACTTATCCCCGCTATTTTTGGCATACGGATACTCATAAAGCGATTAACTTGGAGTTAAAGGTAATAATAGCAGCGCTAAATGGGTGGGAAAGAATTTACGTTGATTTTCTATGGTTTTAGTATTAATATTGTACCCGATTCAACCATACACCCAAACAACCACATTATTTTCCGCTTTCCTTTCCGGCTCCGTGTCATCGCCTTTTGCAGCATCCGGGTAAGCATTTATCACCGTTATTCAAAAAAATGAACAACGCATTGTCTATGCAAAAAAAGTCACTCGCGGCCGCCCTGCTGATTTCCTTTATCACCAATCCTGCATTCTCCAATCCTCTTAATTAAAGATCATGCTATACAAACTCACGGCCTGTTTACTCATTACCATTTTCGCAGCCACGGCTGCCTTTGCGCAAACTATTTCGGTAGAAGGCGAAGTAACCCACCCGTTAAAGCTGGGTGCTGCCGATATCAGCAAAATGCAAAGAACCGAAGTCACCGCGGCTGACCGCAATGGGAAACCGCATCGCTACTCCGGCGTACCGGTAACAACTATTCTACAGCAGGCAGGCGTAACGCTGGGCGCTCAACTGAAGGGGGAAAATATGTCGAAATACCTGCTCGTGAAATCGGGCGATGGATATGAGGTGTTGTTTTCCCTCGCAGAGCTGGATAGCGCTTTCACGGATCGTGTAATCATCCTGGCCGACCAGGTGGACGGGCAGCCGCTGCCCGATGGCAAAAGACCTTTCAGGATAGTGGTTCCGGGCGAAAAGAAACCGGCACGGTGGATCTGGGAGGTAACGACCATGACCGTACGATTTGCCAAAGACTAAACATCTTATTTGCGTTTCTGTAAACCGGCAGTTCTGGTAGCGAGGAATTGCCGGAAGGCGGTATTTAATTCATGAAATAACTTTATGGCTTGTTCTCCCTCCGGCGTAAGCAAGGCGCCACCGCCATTTTTCCCGCCTCTTTCAAATATCACCAGGGGCTTGCCGGTCCGCTTATTCATCTGGTCCACAAAATCCCATGCCTGCCGGTAGGAAATCTTCATTTCCGTAGCCGCCTTTCTCAAAGACCCAAGCTCACTGATCTTCTGCAACAGCTCAATTCTCCCGTAACCGAGAAAAGGGCCTTCCTCGGTTTCAATCCATATACGTCCGTTTGCCATCAGTTTCATGTGGTAAAGATATCCGGCCCGTTTTAATTTTTTACGTGGGGCCTGTAGTAAAATAATATTTTAATTTATATTATATTACACATACACGCAATAGAGATCTTTCAAATGACACAAAACAAGGGCTTAAAGAAAACACTGACTCCCTTTATGTTGTGGGGACTTGGAGTAGGGTACGTTATTTCAGGTATGTATTTTGGTTGGAATCTTGGCCTTGAAAAGGGCGGTACAGGAGGTATGGCTATTGCCACACTTGTGATCATGGTGATGTATGTAACGTTTACTTTCAGCTATGCTGAACTGGCCTGCGCCATCCCCAAAGCAGGAGGAGTTTTTGACTATGCAAACAGGGCAATGGGAAAGAACATCGGCTTTATTGCCGGGATAGCCCAGGTCATTGAATTTATTTTGGCGCCGCCTGCCATTGCATTCGCCATCGGCGCTTATTTCAACGCTTTTTTCCCGCAGGTACCCATCCTCACCAGCGCCATTGCCATTTATTTCGTCTTTACCGGGCTGAATGTATATGGCGTAAAAGCGGCTGCTTCCTTCGAGGTGATTGTTACCATTTTTGCCGTGGGAGAATTATTGCTTTTCGCCGGTTTGTCGTTTCCGAAATTCCAGGCGGTTCATCTTACCAACAACGCATTGCCCAACGGGTGGGGCGGCGCTTTTGCCGCGATCCCCTTTGCCATCTGGTTTTTCCTGGGTATTGAAGGCATTGCCAACGTAGCCGAAGAAACCAAAAATCCCCAGCGCGATATCAGCAAAGGTTTCGGATGGGCCATCCTTACACTGGCTATTCTCTGTATCCTGATATTTATTTCCGCCACCGGCATCGCCGGATGGGAAGCGATTGTATATAAAAACGGGATAAGCGGGGAAACCTCCGATTCGCCTCTTCCGCTGGCGCTGGCGAAAATCACCGGGAGCAATCACCCGATGTATCACCTGCTCATCACGGTAGGATTGTTCGGGCTGGTGGCTTCCTTTCATGGATTAATCCTCTCCGCCGGGCGCTCCACCTACGAGATGGGCAGGGTACACAATCTCCCCGCTGCTCTCGGCAAAATTTCACCCCGGTTTCATACGCCCGCCAACGCACTGCTTGGCAACATGGTGATCGGGATACTGGCGCTGCTTTCCGGGAAAACTTCCGAAATCATTATCGTATCCGTTTTTGGCGCGCTCACCTTGTATATCATTTCAATGGTGTCTATTATTATTTTGAGAAGACAGGAGCCTGATCTGCCGCGGCCTTTCCGGGTGGCCTTCTACCCTGCCTTCCCGGTGATTGCACTGGTGATTGCCACCATATCCATTGTTGCGATGTTTATCTTCAACCTCGCACTGGGACTGATCTATTTTTCCCTGCTGGCCGTTTCTTTCTTGTTGTACAAAATTTTCAAACCTGCACACACATGACAACTTCCGAAATATTAACGTACGTAAAAAACCATCCGTCGGGTAAGGTAAAAGTAGCGGTAGCGGATATCGACGGCGTATTGAGAGGGAAATATATTGCAGCAGAAAAATTCGCGTCTGTAACCGAAAGCAGGCTGGGCTTCTGCGATGTTACCTTTGGCTGGGACATGAGCGATGTTGTGTACGACAATGTAAAATATACCGGCTGGCATACCGGTTATCCCGATGCGCAGGTAAAAATTGACCTGGGTACCTTCCGCAAAATTCCCTGGGAAAACGACGTGCCTTTTTTCCTGGGAGATTTTGTACAGGCAGACAATGCACCGGTATACACCTGTCCGCGGCAACTCCTGAAGAAAGTACTCGCAGATGCGGAAAACAATGGCTTCCTGCCGTATTTCTCACAGGAATTTGAATGGTTTAATTTCACGGAAACACCCGATACGGTCCACCAGAAGCAGTTCCGCGACCTTACGCCTTTATCGCCCGGCATGTTTGGCTATTCCATCCTGCGCAGCGCGTTAAAGAATGAGTATATGAGCAGCCTGTTTGAGCAACTGGTAAAATTTGATATACCGGTAGAAGGATTACATACGGAAACCGGTCCCGGTGTGTACGAAGCAGCCATCAAGTATGGTACGGTTTTACAGGCGGCCGACCAGGCCATACTCTTTAAAACCGCGGTAAAAGAGATTGCATACAAACATGGCGTAATGGCCACCTTCATGGCTAAGATCCATGAAAGTTTGCCAGGCTGCAGCGGGCATGTACACCAGAGCCTCTGGGATGCCGGCAGCAAACAGAATTTATTTTACGACGAACACGACGAACATAAAATGAGTGCCGTCATGAAAAGTTACATTGCCGGTCAGCTGCATTGTTTACCTTTTATATTACCCATGATAGCGCCCACTATCAACAGCTACAAACGGCTGGTAGAAGGCGCCTGGGCCCCTACCACGCTCACCTGGGGCATAGATAACAGAACGGTGGCATTACGGGCTTTACCGGGCGATAAAAAGGCCACCCGCCTGGAAACAAGGGTGGTGGGTTCGGATACCAATCCCTACCTCGCACTGGCCGCCTGTTTGGCTGCCGGGTTGTACGGCGTGAAAAATAAAATGGTCCTGGAGAAAAAATTAACCACCGGTAATGGGTACAAAGACACCTCGAATGGTGTATTACCACAGAACCTTCATGTAGCCACCCAACAAATGAAGGAATCGGCCCTCGCAAAAGAACTCTTTGGCGAATCTTTTGTGGAACACTTTACGTTAACCAGGGAATGGGAGTGGCGGCAATATGCCAAAGCAGTGACCGATTGGGAACTTAAAAGATATTTTGAAATCATCTAAGCATCAGCATATGGCATTTCAGTATAATTTTCCTACCACCATCCGTTTTGGCGCAGGCGTAATCAGCGAACTGCCGGCCTATTTACAGAAAAACGGATTATCACGGCCTATGATCGTTACCGATCCAACGATAGCAGGATTACCATTTTTTAAATCGATCGTGAATGACCTGCAGGCGCATCATATTTCCGTGGAAGTATTCAGCGATATCCACAAGAACCCGGTGAAGAGCGATGTGTATAAAGGCACTGATCTCTGGGATCATACGCAACGCGACAGTATCATCGGTATTGGCGGGGGCGCCGCACTGGATGTGGCACGCGCCATTGTGTTGCGCGTAAATCACCGCGAAGATCTTTTTAAATACGACGACCTCATAGGCGGCGATATTTATGTGACCAATGATGTGCCTCATTTTATTACCGTACCTACTACTGCCGGCACCGGCAGCGAAGTAGGCAGAAGCGCCATCATTGCCGACGATGAAACCCATCAGAAGAAAATACTGTTCTCGCCCAAACTGATGGCGAAGATTGTATTTGCGGACCCGGCCCTCACAATGGACCTGCCTCCGTTTATCACCGCCGCCACCGGCATGGACGCTTTGACCCACAACATGGAAGCATTCCTGGCAAAGAATCCACATCCCTTATGTGATGGCATTGCCCTGGAAGGTATCTATCTCATTAAAAACTCACTGGAAAAAGCCACCAACAAACCGGACATTGAAAGCAGGAGCAATATGCTCATGGCTTCTATGATGGGCGCCATCGCTTTTCAGAAAGGACTGGGTGTGGTGCATTCCCTTGCGCATCCTCTCTCCTCCCTGCTGGATACGCATCACGGCCTCGCCAATGCAGTAAATATTCCTTACGGCATGCAATTCAATATTGCGGGCTTTGAAGAAAAGTTCCGCCGCATCGCCAGAACCCTGGAGTTAAAAGAAGAAACCGGCGAAGCAGTGGTACAATATCTTTTTGATCTTAATTCAAAAATAAACATCCCGCATCATCTCCGCGATATCGGCGTTACGGATGCACACGTGGAAACACTGGCTGACCTGGCACTCGCCGATTTTGCCCATCCCAACAACCCGAAACCAGTTACCCGGGAAGATTTCAAACAGTTGTACCTAAACGCGCTATAGATCATGAAGAAAAAGATAGGGATCAGCTATACGGAAGCCAGTTTTGCCAATTATGAAAACTGGTTTACACCCGAAGACCTCGGTGATGACCTCGAAGTGGTGATCCTTTCCTTTCTGCGTAATAACGTGGAAGATATTTATACCTGCGATGGCCTGGTGCTCACCGGTGGCGTAGATGTAATTCCTTCGCTGTATGGCGGCGCTGAAAACTATCCGCATCAGCCGCATGAATTTTTGCCCGAAAGGGATGCCTTTGAAAAACGCATCTATGAGTATTCCCAACAGCAACAGCTGCCTGTATTGGGCATCTGCCGCGGACTACAATACATCAATATCCTCGAAGGCGGAAAAGTATATGAAGACATCGGCGAAGCCGCCAACAAAATTCATAAAAAAGATACCAGCGATAAAATACATGGAGTAAACATCCGGAAAGATTCATTGCTGTACGCCGTTACCGGCCAGGAAAAAGGACAGGTGAACAGTGCGCATCACCAGGGCATCCATCCGGCTAAGCTGGGGAAAAATATTATGGTGAGCGCCACTTCCGATACCAGCGATGAAATGATTGAGGGTATTGAATTCAAAGATAAAACCGGTAAAGGATTTATGCTTTGCGTGCAATGGCATCCGGAAAGAATGCCGGAGAAGGAAAGCAACCCGCTCTCCCAACAAATCAAAACACAATTTCTTCAAGCAGTTAGAAACCATACGAAATGAGAATCTTTAATCCTGCCACCGCACAAACCCTCGCCGTTCTCAGAGAAGATTCACTGGCAAGAGTAGTTGAGAAAACCGCATTACTCCGGCTGGCATTCGCCCACTGGTCGGCCAAACCACTGGCAGAGCGTATCAAAGTGATTGCCCGGTTCAACCAGCAGCTGGAAAAGAGAGTAGAGAAACTGGCGGGCATACTTACTTCCGAATCAGGAAAACCATTGCAGCAATCGCGCAATGAAATCAACGGCGCTGTAGCCCGGATCAACTGGATGCTGGACAATGCAGAGAAGTACCTGTCGGACGAATGGGTAACCAATACGGATACACTAAAGGAAAAAATCTCTTACGAACCACTGGGGGTTATCTGCAATATCTCTGCCTGGAACTATCCCTACCTGGTAGGCGTAAATGTTTTTATTCCCGCGCTGCTGGCCGGTAACACCGTATTGTACAAACCCTCGGAATACGCTACCCTCACGGGTATGGAAATAGAGAAACTTTTCTATTACGCCGGCCTTGAACAAAATGCTTTCAAAATAGCCATTGGTGGAAAAGCCACCGGCGAAAACCTGATGGACCTGCGCGTGGATGGTTACTTCTTTACCGGCTCCTATAAAACCGGTAAATACATCTATGAAAAAGTAGCGTCCAGGATGTTGCCCTGTCAACTTGAACTTGGCGGCAAAGATCCGCTTTATGTAACAGACGATATCGAAGATATTGCAGCAGTGGCCGCAGCTACCGCCGATGGCGCCTTTTATAACAACGGCCAGAGCTGCTGCGCTGTAGAACGCATCTACGTACACGAAAAAGTATACGACGAATATGTAGCCGAATTTGTAAAGGCAGTTAAATCCTGGAAACTGGGATTGCCCACAGATGACGGCGTATACTTTGGCGCCATCACCAGGAAAGAACAACTAAAAGTACTCGAAAACCAGGTGCTGGAAGCGCGTGCAAAAGGCGCCACCCTGAAACTTGGCGGCCATATCATTGTGCATGAAGGCAACTTCTTTGAGCCCACCATCCTCACAGATGTGGATCACAACATGAAAATTATGCAGGAAGAAAGCTTTGGTCCGGTGATAGGCATCATGAAAGTAAGCAGTGACAAAGAAGCCATCGAACTGATGAACGATACGGAGTACGGGCTCACTGCTTCGGTATACTCTTCCAACGGGGAACGTGCGCAGGAAATTCTTTCACAGGTAAATGCAGGCACCGGCTACTGGAATTGCTGCGACCGGGTTACAGCAGGACTACCGTGGGCAGGCAGAAAGCATTCAGGTTTTGGCGCAACGTTATCGCACCAGGGATTGAGGGCGTTTACGAAAACAAAGGCGTGGCAGATGAAAGGATAAGTTTTATATACGTGCTTTTTACGAAAGCGTGATGCAATGTTGAATTGTATCACGCTTTTTTTATTGGGGCCACAAAGGGGCCAACATACGGGCCATAAAGGAGCCATCCATCCATTGCCCACACCCTCCTCCACTTCATTTTGGCATTTATACCTAATTACCGTAGGTTTGCCTCCGCATTTGGTTCCGCCCCGCGGCGGATTAAAAGGGAATCCGGTGTAAAACCGGAGCTATCCCCGTAGCTGTAATCCTGCATTTATCGTCAGATAAATTGTTTTTCCGGATGAACTCCATACCACTGTCTGCCTGTCCGGCAGATGGGAAGGTCCCGGAAAAGCAGGTAAGCCAGAAGACCTGCCTTTTGTAATTGATCATTCAACGCTTTCGGGTGAAATGCCATGAATGTAGGCCTGCCAGCCATTTATGCGCTGTTATTCTTTTTCGTTTAGCCTTAGGCGTGATGCCGGGAGGATAACCGGTATTATGATCATTTTTCCAGGGTTCTTACCCCGGAGAAAAGTGCGTCGTATTTTCTTAACAAAACAATAAATATGAAAAAACAGTTATTATCCTTTCTGTCTGCAGCATTAATGCTGTTTGTTGCTTCCTGTCAAAAAGATGATGCCTTACAACCCCTCGAACGCCAACGTACCAACGAAGCGGGTACCGGCGGCGTTACGGCATCATTAATCGCCGGTAAATACGGCAATGGATTCTTTATCGCTAACGAAGGATGGTTTGGTCATGGTACCGGCGATCTGCATTTCTATTCCTACAGCGGCGATAGTCTTGTTTCCAATATTTACCATGCAGAAAACCCCACAGGCGCATTGGGTGGCCCTTCCAATACCCTGCAGTATGCCACTGTATTCAACGGCAAAATGTATATCGTTGTAAAAGCCGGCGGCCCACTGGTAGTAACAGATGCAGGCAGCCTGGTTGAAACCGGCCGTATCACTACCCTGCCAGGTAATGATGGTCATGCCTTTATTGGTGTGGATGCCACCCGCGGACTGCTGAGTGCAAGCGATGGCGTATATCCCATTACGTTACCTTCCCTTGCAGTAGGCGCTAAAGTAACTGGTGTAGCCGGTTACACCGGTGATATGTTAAAAGCCGGCAGCTATATTTTCGTGTTGTCCCAAACAGATGGTATCGTTGCTTTAAACAGCACCACGTACGCTGTAGTAAAAAAATTCGGCGCGGCTAACCTGGCCTTCGCTGCCGGTAAAGATGGCGGCGTATATGCTACCAACTCCGATTCCCTGATCCGCATAGACCCCGCTACACTGGTGCGCACTGCCGTGAAACTGCCTTTCACTGTACCGTCTCCGTGGGGAGCGTGGCGCCACGCGGCTATCACTGCCTCTACGACGGAGAATGCTGTTTACATTGTGCGTAACAACGGTTTTGCCGGTGGTACCCAATTGTACCGCTATATCATTGGCAACACCGCATCGCTTGCATCTCCTTTTATCACACTGCCTTCCGGCCAATATTTCTATGGCGCCGGTGCTGCGTATAACAAGGATAAAAATGAACTGGTAATGACTACATTGAATGGCTCTTTCACCGGAGATGTGAACAGGGTACTGATGTATGACGCTACTACCGCTACACTGAAAAAAACACTCACTTACAACGGATGGTATTTCCCGGCCATGCCTGTGTTTCATGAGTAGAGGATGAAATAAAGAGAGGGTGCCTCAAAATTTTTACGGGACAGAACATCTATGTGGGGCTTAGATGTCCACTTTAAAAGCAGGATGGTGAGACACCTTCTCTTTTTCGCTTCCCAATTATTCATCCATTAATTCCCTTTCTATCTAGAAGTCTAATTTACCGCCATACTCAAATCGAAATCTTCCTGCCTTAACCCTTCCGATGTAATTTTAGACTTGAACCTGGCAGCCCTGCTATTACATACATTTTAAATTCCGAATTGTGTTTTTATATTGTTCATAAAAGTTTCATCCTTTTTGTCTTTTCGACAAAAGCATTCTAGCGTCTTGTCCAATAACGTACCTCAGTTGATTTTTGCCGTCAGTTGAGGTTTCAAAAATAAACTGTGCAACTGCATCAGCAGATAGGGCGCTTTGGGTGATAAAGCGTTCCTAAAGGAAATGCCATTCTACCCTCGCCGATTAAATATTGATGATAAGTCCTTCTTGTTTTTGCGGAATTCTCATGGTTGCAATTACATTCCAACCTTTGGAGCAAATAATATCGCTGTTGCTCCGCCAAGTCCTGTAGATGATCCTGTGATAAAATAGTTTCTTCATAAAATGATTTAATTAATAAAGGTAAGTGTAGGCTTTCCGAAACTCCTTCTGGTTATCTAACCAGAAGTTAATCTTTAAATCCAATGGCTGTAACGCTATGCGATTTAAGCTATTTGGCACTTAAATAAACCAATACAAAATGTGATACTCACATTCAGTTAAATGACTGACGGAATTCAAGCGGTGTAATGTTCGTTTGTTTCTTAAAAAGCTTACTAAAAGACTGCGGATATTCAAAACCCAATTCATAAGCAATTTCACTGACCGTCATATTGGTAGAGGTTAGGATATGTTTGGCTTTTTCAATTAGTTTATCATGGATATGCTGTTGTGTGCTTTGACCCGTAAGGCTTCTAAGCATATCACTTAGATAATTAGCAGACATATTCAGTTCGGTGGAAAAATACTGGACAGAAGGTATTCCTTTTAAGGAAAGATTATTTCCCTCAAAATAATCATTCATTAACTTTTCAAAGTTGATAAGCAATTCACTGTTTGCTGTTTTCCTTGTTATAAACTGCCGATTGTAGAACCGGTTACAATAATTCAGCAGCAACTCAATTTGTGAGATAAGTATATCTTGACTATAAACGTCTATCCTCGAACTATATTCTTTTCGGATAGTGTCCATTACTTCTTCAACAATTGTTGCTTCCTTGTCGGAGAGGTGAAGAGCTTCATGTACAGCATAAGAAAAAAAGCCAAACTGAGTAATCTTTGCGGCCAAAGAATAAGCCCTTATAAAATCCGGGTGTATCAGCATTGTCCAACCTTGTAAGTTCACGTTGTCTGCGAGTTCAGAAACAATGACTTGATTGGGTCCGTGGAAAACCATTGCACCTTCCTGAAAATCATAGTAATGCTGTCCATACCTCATCGTACCAGTATAATTTATTTTCCTGCTGATGGTATAGAAATCATAGGTTTTGCTTCTTAACTTCTCCTCAGAGTAATTCTTAATATTTTCATGGTTAATCAAACTAATTAAAGGGTGCTGTGGCTTTTCCACACCTAATAAGTCATGATATTCTGATATTGATTTGATATGGTAAGGCCTCTCTGTTTTCATATTGATTGGGTATTTGCAGAATACAATATTATTCCAGTTAATTTATTTCTAAATCTGTAGATAATGATATCTTTTTAAAGACCTCAAACTCTTTCAAATCTCGTGCTCTTTTATCCATGATCATTTTAAAGCTGTCAGGTCCCAGTATTAAATGAACCGGAGGATTTTCCATATTGACCAGATTTACCAGTTCTGCAACCAGTTTTTCTGGATCACCGGGCTGCTTTCCAGCTCTTTCTGCGTAACTTTGATATGTACTTGCACTTTCATAGTCAATAATAGGAGTCCTTGCATAATTCAAAGAACTTTCATCTAAAAAATTAGTCCTGAAAGACCCCGGTAATACCACTGTAGGCTTCACGTTAAGATGTTTCGCTTCTAAAGCCAATGCCTCTGTGAGGCCAACCATTGCAAATTTTGATGCTACGTAACTACCGATATTCGGCCCAGCGCAATACCCGGCAGCTGAGGCTACATTTATTATTCGCCCGGAACGCTGTTTTCTGAATTGTGCCATCGAAGCCCTAATCACATTTACCGTTCCGAACAAATTTACATCTAAAGCTTTTCTGAATTCTTCATCTGTTAATTCTTCCAAACTGCCAATAAATGAAAATCCCGCATTATTAACAGCAACATCCAGCCCTCCAAAATATTGGATTGTTTGATTAACTGCCTCTTTAACATCCTCGCTATTTGTGATATCCAATCCAAGTGGTAAAAAATGGTCACTTTCTATGCCAATATTTGACTTTAGTGAATTTGAATCTCTTGATGTTGCTGCAACCTTGTTACCTTTCTCCAATAATAATTTTGTGAGTAACAAGCCCATCCCTTTTGAAGCACCCGTCACAAACCAGATTTTTCGATTGTCCATATTTACCTATTAATTTCATTAAATGAATTCTATCAGATTAAGATTTAATACTATACAGCAGGATTGCATTATTTTAGCAATCCTACTGTACGCACTCAATGCTTCTTGAAAAACTCATCAACCTTATCCATTGCAGGGTCAAGAAATTTGTCAATATCATACAAATCCATGTGTGATGCCCCTTCTATGACCACCCATTCCTTTTCTCCCGCCGCCATTTCATATACCTCTCTGTCCATGTCATGTGTAAATGCTTCGCTTCCCGCAATAACCAAAAATGGCGTAGTAAAATACTTTGCCTGGTTCATAAATACCCTTGCCGGATCAACAGGCAAACCTACAGTGGGATAATTAGGAGAATAGTTAGGGCACTTATCTTGCCCGGCTCTAAGGAAATAATACCCATATGCGTCTTTCATCGCTTTTGACGCACTATCAGGTGGGGGCAAAGGCATTCCACCAAAAATAGGTGCGGTTTCATATTCTCCGGTTTCATAATATTTCTGCTTAGCTTCTGCCGCTGTCTGCAGCATTTTGTCAAGAAGATCTTTCTGATAAGCCCCAAATAAACTGGCAGCTGCATCAAAATTACCAACCAATGTTGCTACTGCTTTTATCCGGGCATCTCCAATAGCTACATTACAGATATAAGGAGCACCAGCGCAAGCCCCAAGACCATAAAATCTGCCTCTGTCAACAAATTTCAGTGTTCTTAAAAAGCTTATTGCATCAGTGGTATTGGGAATCATATTATGCATGGATTCATAGTTTCTGATTTCTCCCTCACTATCGCCAAAGTTTTTCGGATCGAACACTAAGAAAGCATAACCTTTTGCTGAAAGCTTATTGCCATATGTTGCTCCGGTTTGTTCCTTCACTTGTGTACCCACACGGGTATAAATAACTGTAGGGTACTTTTTTTGGCTGTCAAATCCTGCTGGTAAGTATAAATCTCCAGCTAATTTATAACTCTGGCTCATAAAATAAACCCTGTTCTTTCCTTCCTTTAACTGCTGATAATCTACAGTTATTACTTCTTGATTTTTCATTTTATTATTTTTTTAATTATTATTTAGGTTGCTTTGAGAAAATCCAATTGTGTAAATGCACATCATAATGCTTACTGTAAAAAAACATTATGTTTTATCTTCATTGACAGGAAGAAATTCCCGTCTTTTCTTACATTCATTCATATAAATAATCTCCTTCATTTAAGCACCCAATTATCATACATGTTCCCCTCATAAGATTTAATAATTTCGCTTTTAAATTATAAACCAAAGTTGAGGAATATCAAGAAGCTGACTGTATCCAAATCTCTTAGGGTTGTGTTCAAATACAGGGTTTTATTCAAATCCGGTTGAGAGGCTCAACTCTTTCAATTGTTCCAGTTTTTCAAGTTGAGATTTGTAATAATTTACAGCTCTTTCGTAGGCATCTCCTCCCATCAACAAATGTAAAGGGGCATTCTCCTTTCCCGCGGAATTAATTAAAATCTTTACCAATTTATCGGGATCGCCTGGCTGCTGTCCGTTATATTGGTTCATTGCATCAACCAGATGTTGTGTGCCGTATGCTTCAATTTTATTTTGAGCTACCGGAAATGCTCCTAAAAAGTTTGTCCTGAAAAGTCCCGGTGAAACAATGGTTACTTTTACATTAAAAGGTTTTGCTTCCAATGCCAATGCTTCGGAGAATCCTATAACAGCTGATTTTACAGCATTATAACTACCTGCACACGCATCAGCAGAATATCCGGCAGATGAAGCAAAATTGAAAAAATGTCCACTTTCCTGCTTGCGGAAATAAGGCATTACATTCCTGATTACATTTTGAAATGCAAATACATTTACATTTACAGATTGACGAAATTCTTTATCGGATACTTCTTCCAAAGCCCCCAAAAGCATATAGCCTGCGTTGTTTACCGCAACATCGATTTTACCGAATTTGGCAACCGTTTGTTCAATCGCTCTTTTGACATCATCATCGCTGGTAATATCAACTGTAAGTGCTAGTAAACCAGGACTTTGTCCTAGTTTTTCCTCGATTTGTGTCTTATCTCTCGAAGTTGCAGCAACTTTATACCCTGCATCTAATAATTGCTTTACTAGTGCTAAGCCAAAACCATTTGAAGCTCCGGTTATAAACCAAACCTGTTCTTTTTGATTATTCATTTTAATATAATTTTTATTGCTACTTATGTTATTTGAAAATTGCCACCACGTTATCTCCTTTTTTCAGAACAGTTTCTGTTATGCTTCTGCCCAACCCTCGTGAACTTCCTGTAATAAACCAGGTCTTTCTCATCTCTGATTAGTTTTTAATTGTGCGTGTCAAAATTATCGACAAAAAGATATACTTTTGATACCTGTATACAAAAGGATACTTAAATGAGTAAAAAAGAAGAATTGAATTTTGAGGATAAAATCAAATTCGTACAAGACACACAATATGTAATCGGTGGTAAATGGAAACTGCCTATTATTATTTCTGTTTATCACGGAAATAAAAGATTTAATGAAATCCTTTCATCGATTCCCAGAATAACAAATCGTGTGCTATCGAAAGAATTGAGACACCTAGAAGAAAATGAACTGATTTCAAGAAAAGTTTACGACGATTATCCGACAAGAATAGAATATACGCTTACTGATTATTGTCACAGCGTCGCTGAAGTGTTAACATCTATGGAGAAATGGGGCAAGCAGCATAGAGAGAGGATTAAAAAGAATATGCCTGCTTCAATGCATAGGACTGGGATTTAATACAATAGCCCATTAATCCAGGTATTACCCTCTTTCTAAAAATCAAGCGGCAATACCATATTCATTACAACAGGTTCCAGCTTCTCGAGCGATTTCCGCAAATCTGCTTCCATCTTTTCTTTCTCCGTGAGCCGGAACAAAGATTGCCGTATAAAATTTTTAGGAAGATAATAATCTATCGTCAACCGGCTTCTCTGGTCTGTTATCTTTTCAACCGTATAGTAGAAAGCACTATGCCGCTTCTCATCTGTTTCACTGAACAACGCCTTTTGTTCGGGATCGTACGAGAAGCTGCTGGTGTACATGATCACCTCTTTACCGTTATCCATCACATGGCGGTGACGACTACCTATACCAGGCAGAAAATGTTCTACCTCATCTATTGCGCTCACACCTGTTTGCCACAGGTGCCTGAACTCAAAATGCACCACAGTATAAATAAGCGTTTTGATATCCGTGTCAAACTCCTTCGACACAGAAATCATTTTCGTTTTGTTATTAAGCTCTATCTGTGGATCAGGATCAGGCGGCAACCCATTGCGCAGTTCACTTAAATGAGTGTAATGGAAAGGAATAGCGCCTGTTTCTGTTTGTTTGGTGCTGGCATCCCATGTCATCCATTGCGCCAGTCCTTCCGGTGGTTCATCCTGCAGCAGGTTGTCTGTTACCAGCCAGTATTCATGTTGTTCAATATCATTTTTCAGCAGCTGGTGCGCTACAATCACATCTTTCCCTATCAGCTTACTGAAATTTTTCACCTGGTAGGTGGTGAACTCGCCATAGTGGGTAATTACCTTCAGGGTGAGGTCAATAGCGGATACACATGCTTTGCACTGGCAAATTTTACGGTGGTTGTAGTTGACCAGGTACCGGTGAAATTCGCAGAACATTTTTTCCACCTGCTTATACAGTACTTCCAGTTCCGGCGGGGATCCAAACTTATAGAACAGGATGGCGTCACCTTCAACTTCAGACACTTCCAGGCCCGACTGATTAGCGTTTATCAGCAGTTCCAATAATTGCTGGATAATATGGCGGCTGTGCTCAATCTCTATTTCATTCACAAAACGGGTAAAGCCACTTATATCCGGAATAAAAAGCAGCCCTTTATTTTCCATTTTTTTTATTAAAGTTAGAGATAAAATGGCACATGACCGCTCTTCCTTTATTTCTTTTCTAACCGGAAGATCATGGCATCTGCCGCATCTGCAGTTATATGGATCTTCCCTTTCTCCGTAGATGTTTTACCGGAGAATAATTCTTTACAGAGATATTCCCCGCTGCCGAGTCCAAGCTTGCTAAAATCAGCTTCAAAGGTGGTGGGGCGCTTGTTATAGTTCACCACGGCCAGGTAGGTAAAGCGGCCGCTGTTGTGTACAAACAGGCTGGACGGCGTATCACCGGTATGATGATCCACCGGAACAAAACCATTTGGCAATTGTGCCGCTTCCAGCACATCGTGGTTTTGCAGCAGTTGCTGCGCTACGCCGGAAGCGCTGCTGTACGCGGAGTAGTCGTCGCCGGTAATAACGGTACCCGTAACGATGGCAGAAGTAAGGCGGGCCCTGTTTTCACCGGGAGCGGCGCCTGCAAACACCACGTGATCTGCATCGGTAAAACCGTACACTTTATTTTGCCACCATCCCAAACTGGTAGCGTTGAGGGTATAGGCTGTTTCGTCAATATTTTTGAAAGCATCGCAGGCAATACGGCGCATATGCACATACCTGCCGGTGGCCATACCGGGCGAAATGGCGGCGTATACCAGCATCTTGCCATCCAGCTGATCTACAAGGAATTCCATGCCCTTCCTGAATGCCTGCATGCCCGTATGCACGGACGGATCATAATACGCATCTGCTTCTATGGCTGCATGCCCGATAAAGTCAATCTTAATCATTTCAAAGCCGGTTTCCTTGAACCGTTTAATGAGATAAGCGATGCGCTCGCGGGTAGCAGGATGGGTAGGGTCCATTGCGCGGGCGCCGTCAAAATCGTGGTATTGCCCGTTTACTTTTGTCCAGGTTTCTTCATAATTGTAGTGGCTTCCTTCTACCACGCGGGAGGATTTGGACCAGTCTACAAACGGCGCCCAGTAAATGCCGGGCTTACATCCCCGCTGTCTGCAATACGCCACAAATTCTTTCAGCTGGCTGAAATCGCCTGTCATGCCGCCTTTGGTCATGTTATCCCAATAGGAGTCGAGGTCAATGTAAATGCTGCCGTCTTTACCACGGAATGTTTTACAGGAGTCTGCAAAAAAATCGACAACCTGTTTGGCTTTAGCCAGGTTTAATTTCGTTTGCATGCTTCCCCAACTGTTCCAGCCCAACGGCTTTGCCCCGGTCCATTCAAAAATATAGCGGGGTTCGGCGAGGCGGTTAGCGCTGCCATATTGCTCCATGCCTTTGCGCCAGTTGACGGCGGGCAGCACCAGGATCTTCGGGGAGCTGCACAGGGTATCGCCCTGCGTAACGATGCCGTGGGGTATTTTATCGCGGGTAACAAGACTGTCAGTCCACCCCGCCACCACAGAAATGCGTGAATTTTCCACCTTTACCCCTGTTTTCCAGTTGCTGTGTTCTACTGAGCCGAGTATGAGCCCGGCGTTGGTGACACTATCGTACAACGCGGTTACTTCTGAACTGGTGAATGCCGGGCCTTGCTGGTCCGCTACGCGGTACCTGATCCAGGCATCATTGTCAAAGGGCACCACTACCCCGCTGGTATACATCGCGGCTTCTCCTGTTAAAGGGCTCATGGCCCGGGAGCGCGCGCCTTTTCCCTGCAGGGTTACAGCCGTATAAAAACCATCTTTCCCTTTATACACATAAAATACCTGCTGTTTTTTTATGCCGTTACCAGCAGAAGTAATCACATACCGGGTCCCTTCTCCCATCCGGTCTTTTATGCGTGCACTGGCAAAAGTACGGGTAGCAGTGAGGGTATCAGGCCGGTGGGCATCTTCATAAAAAGCAAATGCATTCCGGATCACTTCTTTATTTCCGGTCCAAACGGAGTAAGTGCCTTTGCGCAAATCGTAGGCGATATAATTGTTTTTCCCGAAAGGAATATGTTTCACATGAGTGGCCTGTTGTGCGTGTAACGGCGTTAACAGGCAAAGCATTCCCGTAACAGATAAAAAGTATCTGCACCAGATCAGAGCGTTATTCATTTTGCAAGTCCTAGTGGTGAAAAGATCATAAATAGCAACACCATTAATATCAATAAGGCAGCGCTGTACCAGTGCCGGTTTTTCCACGGCTCCACGGATACTACCGGGATTACTGCCGGCTGATAAGGTACTGCCATTGGTTTTATTTTGCCGATGATCAGCATCAGCACCGCCGTTACCACAAAGGTAATCGCCAGCAGATGCAGGTAATGGATACCGGTATCAAATACCCATTGCAGTAATACGTTTACGGCCAGGAAAAATACCAGCCCCGCTTTGGCCGCCACCGGCGGAACGTGCCGGGTGGCCATTCCCACCACCATGATGGTAAAAATGGGAAGACTAAAAAACCCTGCCAGCATCTGGATATAATTATAAAAGCCGCCTTTGAACAACATGATAAACGGCGCAATGATAATACCCGACAACAATACCAACACCTGGAAAATACGGGTTCTGCTGATCAGTTCTTTATCCGTTACGCTGCCTTTGCGGGCTATCATGAAAGGCTTATATAAATTCATGGTGAACAACGTACCTACGCTGTTCAGCCCCGCATTAAAAGTGCTGAGCGCCGCACCAAAAACAATGGCCGCAATTAAACCGGTGTATACCGGCGGCAACACATCTGCCGCCATCCTGGGAAATACTTCCGCCGTTGCCTGCGGATGGATGTACAGGTGTACGGCAATGAGGCCGGGGATATTGAGCATGAGCGGCGACAATAACTTACACAAACACGCCAGCGCAATCCCTTTCTGGCTTTGCTCCAGGTTCACGGAGCCCAGCGCCTGCTGCACAATAAACTGTTCCATACCCCAGTAGTAAATATTCACCAGCAACATACCGGTAAAAATAGTGCTGAAAGGAACCGCGTCGTGCGCCGAGCCAATGGCATTTAAGTGATCGGTATGGCTTCCGAGTACAGTCAGCAAACCGGTTTCCGCATCGCCATGCCCCAGGTATTTAAACCCGAAATAAGGCAGCAGCAATCCACCGATGATCATACCACCGCCCAGCAATGTGTCGGAGATGCTGATCACTTTTAAACCGCCCAATACATTATAGAAAAAGCCCATGATGCCTATCAGGCATGCCAGCATCCAGATGGTGGACCAATAGCTGATATGCAGCAGCTCATTCAGGTGAAAGATACCGTTAAAGGCCACTGCCCCGCCATACAATACGGCTGGGATCAGGTTTACAAGATAGCTGAGCAGGAAAATAACGGATACTATTTTCTTGGTGCCGCTATCATACCGTACTTCCAGGAAATCGGGTGTGGTAACGGCCCCGATCCGCAGATAGATGGGCATCAGGAATTCGCCTACCAGCAACATCGCAAATACAGAGGTAACACCCCACGACATAATAGACATGTTATTGATGAAAACAGATTCGTTTTCACCAATAAACTGGTTGGCGCTGATGTTGGTCATGATGAGCGCACCACCTATTACCAGCCAGTTTAAACTACGGCTGCCAAGAAATACGTCGGCGGCGGTTTTCAACTGGTGCCTTCTTGTAATGTACCACGACAATACCGTCATGAGTACCACGAAAAAAGCAAAGCTTATAATAGTAGAAAGTGGCATTAATAATTACAGTTACAAAGATTTTCTTCTTATCAGCATGGTAGGCAGTACTTCCTGGATCTTCTCCCGGTTCAGTACAAAAACTGCTGCCTTCTCCGCCATCAGTTTAAAGTCCGTGGAATAAGTGGTGATACCATTACAGATAATTTCCTTTACCACATCATCATTGTGAGATAAAATGCCCACATCCTTTCCAAGCGTCATTTTCTTTCCCACACAATCTTTCAGGATGGCCCACAACTCCGTATTATTGATGGTGTAATATACTTTTCCTTTTGCCACCGTGCCGGGTACATATTCCGTTTTAATAACACCGTTAATCTGATGGTCTTTTATAAAGCGTTTGAATGCCTTCAGTATTTCTATCGGCGTATCGGTAGACGGCCGGTAATAAAAGATCATTTCATCAAACTGCCTGATGGTATCTGTTAACGCGGTGAATGCCCGGTAGGAAGATTCCCCGAACTCCTGCACAATGTAAGAACAATCTGCCTGTAACGGCTCGTACCGGTCAATCATCAGGAACTTATCCATCGGCAGCCCCCGCAGGATCTCCGCCGTTTTGGGATGAGGGATAGGCGCTACCACATACATCCCGTAGCGGCCCTTTACGGAAGCCACAATGCTTTCAAATACCTCGATATTGTTATGATGAAAGAAAACATCCAGCTGGATGTTTTCACCAAGATTTGCCCGGAAGGTTTTATAAAATGTTTCCTGGAAAGTATCAAACGCAAATAACAGCAACGCCACTTTCAGCTGCTGCCCGGTATCGTCGCTGCTCACAAAAAAACCTTTCCTGTTTTGCGATGCCACAATCCCTCTTTCCACCAGTTCCTTATAACCTTTGGCAATCGTTTCCCGCGCAAATCCAAGCTCCCCGATCAGGTTATTCACAGAAGGCAATGAGTCGCCTCTCGACAACAACTTTGAGTTGATGGCATTGATGATGCCCTGAACAAATTGTTCATGTTTAGAAAGACCCGGAATGCCGTCCAGTTCATGTATCTGTTCGTATACGTCCTGCATGTAAGGAAAAATTGATCTGGAATTAACTGTACTACACTATCCTACTAAGCTATTGCGTTTTTTCTACACTTGCAACTTTTTGCAGTGAATAATGCGTTTCAGGCAGTGATTGTAACTTCCTGGCAGCCCATTCGGGTGTAATGTCCCGCTGCGGACTGGCCAGCAGCTCATACCCTACCATAAACTTTTTCACGGATGCAGAACGCAGCAGCGGCGGATAGAAATGCATATGCCAGTGCCATTCCGGATGATCGCCCGAATTCACAGGCGCCTGGTGCATACCGGCGGAGTAAGGGAATGATGTTTCAAAAAGATTATCATATTTTATGGTCAGTCTTTTTAAAATATCCGCCAGCGCGTGCTGCTCTGCTTCATTAAAATGCAGCAGATCCGGTACATGCCGCTTGCTGATGATCATGGTTTCAAATGGCCAAACCGCCCAGAACGGCACCAATGCCACGAAGTGATCATTCTCACAAACAATCCTTTCCTGCTTTTCCAGCTCCAAAGCTACATAGCTTTGCAGCAGGCTTTTGCCGGTAGCTTCATAATATTTTTTCTGGTGAGATGTTTCCTTGATCAACTCCGCCGGTAAATCGCTGGTTGCCCAGATCTGGCCGTGTGGATGAGGGTTGCTGCACCCCATGATGTCGCCTTTGTTTTCAAAAATCTGGATATACTTTATATCCGTATCGGCAGCAAGCTGGCGAAATTCTTCCTGCCACAACGTAATCACTTTCCGGATGTCTGCTACTTCCAGCAGCGGCAGCGTAAGATCATGCCGCGGGGAAAAACAGATCACACGGCAGGTGCCCTTCACGGCCCGTGCATGTAATAAGCTGTCGGTCACATCAGCGCCTGCAGGTGTATCTGCCATCAGTGCGCCGAAATCATTGGTAAATGCAAAAGGCTCTGTATAAGCAGGGTTCTGATCCCCGCCCATCCTGCTGTTGCCCGGGCATAAATAACAGGAGGCATCGTACTCCGGCAGCGGATCTTTATTTACTTTCTCTACTTTGCCCTGCCACGGCCTTTTGGTACGGTGCGGCGATACTAATACCCACTCGCCCGTTAAGATATTTAACCGCTGGTGGGGGTGCTCTTCTAACTGGAATCTGTTCATAGATAATCAGGATACTTCGTTAATCCGGATAACCACGCTGGTTCTTTTAACATTCAGCTGTGGATTAAATCCGATGTTCATTAAAAATTCGCCGGTAAATATAGTGTTATCCGGGATAACTGTATCTTCTCCGGGATAAAGATTAATTTCTTTCAGGTGGTATTTCTTTGCAGGGTCCAGGCCCTTTAACCGGATGGGAAATTTGCTGCCTTCGCCATAACGGTAATTTACCAGGTAGTTAAACAATACGCCGGTGGCTTTCTTTTCATCGAGATACATTACGGCGGCTACGCTGCCCTCGCGCGGATCTGCCAGCCGGTATTGGTCGCCGTGCCAGATCAAATCTTTCAAAGCATTATAATTATTAATCGCCTCCTTGCAGAAAGCGAGATCTTTCTCTTTTAAATCCTTTACTACAATATCAAAACCCAGCTTGCCCATCATGGCTACATCCACCCTGAATTTGATAGGTTGCTTACCCCAGTCGGTTACGTGGTTGGCGCTGGCAATGGCCGGATAGAAGTAAGAGTTTTCCCACTGGATATAGATGCGCTCCAAAGGATCGGTGTTATCGCTGGGCCAGTACTCCGTAAAATATTGTAACGCAGCATAGTCCACACGGCCGCCGCCACCGGAGCAAAGCATCATGGGCACATTGGGATATTTAGCGCGTACCCTGGCCAGTACTTTATACAAGCCCCGCACATATTCCACATAGAACTGCGACTGCTGCTGCTTTTGGTAAGCGGACCATGCGTTGTAAATAACAGCGTTGCAATCCCATTTGATATAAGATAATTTGGGCGCTTTTATAAACAGCGAATCCACCACCCGGAACACAAAATCCTGTACCTGCGGATTACTCAAATCCAGCACCAGCTGGTTACGGAAATAATGTTCTTCGCGGCCGGGTTGTCTTAATACCCAATCCGGATGTTTTGTGTTCAGCTCACTCTTTGGATTCACCATTTCGGGTTCTATCCAGATCCCAAATTTCACCCCGTTAAGTTGCGCCATGCTATCCAGCGCAGCAATACCGTTAGGCAGTTTTTTGCGGTTCTCCTGCCAGTCGCCCAACCCGGCGTGATCGCTGTTGCGCGGAAATTTATTACCAAACCAGCCGTCGTCCAGCAGGAAGAGATCCACGCCGAGGTCTTTGGTATCTTTTAATAAGCTTTTCAGTGCGGATTCATCGAAGTTGAAATTAGTGGCTTCCCAGTTATTTAATAGCGTGAGCCGCTCTCCTTTTCCGTCCAGTAATTTATAGTTCCTCGCCCAGCTTTGCAGCTTACGGCTGGCATCTCCTTTTCCTTTGGTGGAGAAGGTATACAGGAAAGGCGGCGTTTCAAAAGCGGTATTTGTTTTTAATACATAGGGAGATGCATAGTTATTGATTCCAGCTATGATACGTAAGTTATCCAGGTTGTCGAGTTCAAGATCGATCCTGAAATTTCCGCTCCACTCCAGGGACCCGTATAACACACTGCCCTCGTCTTCTGTAGCCGGTTTATCCAGCGACACCATGAAAACCGGTGGCTGGAATAAATTGGCGCGGGTACCCAGTTTGGAATCCAGTGTTTTAATGCCATGTGTAATCGGTGTTTCTTCCGGCTGCATTTCCTTTGCCCAGTCGCCATGATACTGCCGGAGCCAGTAACGCGGCGCTTTGAGATAAAGATTGGCGGAAGCAAATTTCTGCAGGGTTACATTTCCTTTTTCCTGGTGCCTGATTACGGACCATTGTTCTATTACATCTTCAGCTTTATACACTTTGTAATACAGCGTTACTTCAAAGGGATACACGGGGTCTTTCAGCAGGATACTGATCTCTTCTGCATCTGCTCCGCGGGGAGTTACTTTATGACTTACATAACGCAGGTCCAGCGCATTATTGCCATCGGCATGCGTTACCGCGATGGCGGGTTCCACCAGGTTTTTTGTACCGGCAGCGGTATAGGCAGCATTGGATACGGTTGAATAATCTTCGGTTTGTTTGTACGCCATTGGTACCTGCTGGTACTCTGCGGCGTTGGATAGTTTGGTACCAAAGTAGATGGTGGACAATTGTCCCTTTGCATCTACCTGTAATACCATGGCATTATTTTTTGATTCCACAGGGATTGTAAATGGCCTGGCATCCTGTGCGAAGGCTTGTCCGCAGCAGCACATCGCCAATAACCAGATGCCCTGTTTCAAGTGGATGAATCGTATCATGAAAAAAATCTTTTTAAACTTATAGCTACAGGTATTTATGAGCAATACGGATAACGGTATGCCCGCTATCCGTATCATTTTAAGGAGTATATCAGTACCCCGCATTCTGACGGAGTTTTCTTCCGGATGAATTAATTTCCGACTGCGGAATGGGCACCCAGTAATTTTTTGCTTTATCAAATTTGCGGTTGTCCAGTGCAATAATTCTTGTGTATACGATGGCGCCATTGGGTTGTTTGGATGGCAATATGCCATAGCCGGGAACGTTTTCTGTTACCTCTGCAATCTTCCACCGGCGTACATCGAAATAGCGGTGTTCTTCAAAGGCCAGTTCAATGCGGCGTTCGTTGCGGATGCGGCTCCGCATACTGTCGGCCGACAATCCTTTGGGTAGTTCAGGCATGCCTGCTCTTGCGCGGATATCATTCACCGCTTTATACACCGTGTTATCCGGGCCTACAGCTTCATTCTGCGCTTCCGCGTAGTTCAGCAACACTTCCGCATACCTTAAATATTTCCAGGGCTGGTAAGCTGTCTGGTTCGGGTTTTCAACCGGGTTGGCTTCGTTGATATATTTTCTTACGTAGTAGCCGGTAGGACTGGTATTCCAGTTACCATTGCCATCTTTACTGTCTTTGCCGCCGGGACGGAATGTTTCCACGTTGCGGGTTCTGTAAGGAGCGCCGTTATAGAGAATGCTCGCATAAAAACGTGGGTCCCTGTTCTGGTAGGGATTTGCTTTTTCTGCAGGATTGTTCCAGTCGAAACGGGAGCCATCGGCCATTTCATAATCGTCTACAAGATTCTGCATTGGCGTGTTTCCGCCCCATCCGCCATAACCATTGGGACCGTTTACCAGTTCCAGGTTGGTGTGTTCGTTGGTAGGAGAATATACCCGTTCAAAAATATCTTCACTGGTGCCACTGATGGTGAATAAAGTTTTGTAGTTGTTATACAGCGTAAACTTGTTCAGCGCTATTACATCGGAAGCTGCAGCAGCAGCGGTGGCCCATTTTGTTTTATCATTGGAGCCATTGGTATACAAAGGGCTGGCAGCGTATAACAACAGGCGCGCTTTCAATGCCAGTGCGGCAGCGTAGGAGCCGCGGCCAGTGGGATAACTTTTATCCTTCATCATAGTAGCGGCAGTATTCAGTTCATTCACTGCATACTGAATACATTCCTGCACCGGTTTACGGATAAAAAGCGAATCGAAGTTGGTATCATCCAGGTTGTATACGCGGTCGCCGGCCAAAGGCACATCACCGAAGTTGCGGATCAGGTCCTGGTAGCGGTAAGCGCGGATAAAGTGGAGTTCTCCTTTCAGCCGTTCTTTTCCATAATCGCTCATTGGAACTTTGTCGATGTTGGCTAACGCGTAATTCACTTCCCGGATGCTGCGATAGCTCCTGATCCAGGTATCGCTCATCCAGCCGGTTCTGTCCGGCGTGAGGGCGCCCTGTTGCACAAACCAGGTATTGTTGTCCCATACTACCACGGATTCATCTGTTACAGAACTCATCCAGGCATCTTCAAAAGCGCGGCCAAATCCGGGTTTTCCACCATCGTTACTACCGCCTACACCGATATATCTTCCTGTAACATAGGCTTCCGCCAGCGAGGAATCGCCCCACACGGCAGCATCGGTGATGATGCTGGTTGGTGCGGTGTCAAGAAAATCTTTCTTACATGCTCCCAGTGCCGCCAGGCCGGCTGCTACCAGGATCAGTGATATATTTTTAGTCTTCATTTCTTTGCAATTGAAATAGTAAATGATTTGTTTCCCCTCTTAAAAATTCACATTCACGCCTACGTTAAACACTTTCTGTTGCGGGTAAAAATATCCGCTGCCATCGGTGCCTTCCGGATCTATTTGTTTCACTCTTGTAAAGGTGAGCAGGTTAAATCCATTCACATAAAAGCGGGCCGATTTAATGGATGCTTTCGACAATAAAGCAGTAGGCAGGTTATAGCCAATCTCTACGTTTTTAAGGCGGAGGAAAGAAGTATTCCAGTTCCAGAAAGTACTTGGGTATGCACCGAGGTTACTGGAATTCGGTCTGGATACAGGACGAGGCCAGGAAGCATTGGTATTCTCCGGTGTCCAGCGGTTATCTGCCCATTCCTTGAGGAAGGAGCCAAATTCACCGGATTCCCAGAGGAGGTATTGTGCGGATTCCCCCTGTCCCTGTAATAAAATATTTACATCAAAACTTTTCCAGGAAGCGCCTAACGTGATGCCATATACGATTTGCGGAATATTGTTCTGGTCTACTCTTACGCGGTCGGCAGCGGTAATTGCCTTATCGCCGTCGTAGTCTTCCAGGATCAGGTCACCGGGCCTGGTGCCGGGAGCGTGTGGTGTAGCATCGATCTGCGCCTGGTCTTTGAAGATGCCGATGCTGCGGTAGTACAGGCCGGCATTGATCGGGTGTCCTTCCACTTTCTGGTAAGAAAGGGTACCCGGCGCTTCATCCAGGAAGATGACTTTGTTTTTGATAAAGCTGAAGTTACCACCGATATTGAATTTTACGTCGTTGAAGCGGGTTTCATACATCACGGAGGCTTCAATGCCTTTGTTGGTAACCTTACCGATATTTTCGTCGGGGATCTGGCTGCTGCTGATACCGCTTACGCCGGGGATACTTAAATTTCTCGGCGCCAGGATATTGTCTCTCGTTTCACTGAACACATCCAGGGTAACATTAAAGTGATTGAATAAAGAAGCGTCTATACCGATGTTGGCCTTCTTTGCTGTTTCCCAGGTGATATTTGGATTCGCCAGTTTGGCGTATACAATGGTGGGGATATTGGCGCCGTAAGGCTGTCCTGCGTTTGTTAATGTGCTCAGTGCATTGGTTTGCAGGTTCAGGTTTTGAAGATATTGATAGCCGGGCGCATCGTCCGGTTTAATATTTTCATTTCCCAGCAGTCCGTAGGAAGCGCGGAGCTTTAAGCTGTTGATCGTATTTTTATTAAACCACGATTCTTCTGAAATACGCCATGCTGCCATTGCGCTGGGGAAAAATCCGTATTGTCTTCCCGGTGCAAAAATGGAGGAGCCATCTTCACGGAGCTGTACATCCAACAGGTATTTTTCTGAATAGTTATAACTAATACGGCCGAAGTAACTTCTGCGGGTAATGATGTAGCTGCTGCCGTAGTTACTTGCATCTGTTGGCAAAGCGCCTCCCTGGCTCAGTTCCGGCAACAAGGTGGTGATATAGTTCTGACGGCCGGCGCCAAAAGTTTCATACGTTGTTTTCGATTGCTGTACTGCTGCAAACGCGCTGAGCTGGTGTTTACCAAAATGTTTATCATAACTCAAACGGAGAAAAGAGTTCAGGAGTGTATAGTTGATCTGGCTTTCCGACATGGAAGGGTTATTGGGACCGCCTTTCACCGCGTCATAGGTTTGTGTGCCTTTATCGTACTGGTACACGATCCAGTTTTTAGCCAGCTGTTTATCAAATTCAAAACGCTTGTCGATAGATACCATTCCATCTACTGATAATCCTTTAGCTAATTCGTAACTCGCTTTACCAATGATACTACCGGTGGTGATGGGTCTTTTATCTGCACCGGATAACTGTGCCATTGCCAGCGGATTTTTCCCCATTTCCACACCGGCGCCCATCATGCCATTCGGATAATAAGCCGGGAGTGTTGGATAGGTGCGGTAAAGGAATTCAAATACATTGGAGGCGCCAAAGCCGGCCAGTGCGGTCTTTTCTTCCTGCCGGCCAGACATCTGTACCGTTGCTTTAAACCGGGAAGAGAAGTTAATATCGAAGTTTGCGCGGATGTTATATTGTTTATAATTGAGTGGACTGTTGCGATACAATCCATCCTGGTTCAGATAGCCGCCGGAGATATAATACGACAGTTTATTGCTGCCGCCGGAGAAGGAAAGATTGGCGGAAGTTTGAGGCGCCAGTGGTTTCATCACTTCCTTTTCCCAATCTGTGTTCGGGTAAGACACGGGGTCTTTCCCGTTTCTGAACAGTTCTATTTCCGCATCGGAATAGCGCTGGCGCTGGCCTTGTGAAGGATTGTTATAATAGCCTATTTCATTTACGATAGTGGCGTAGGTAGCCGCATCTACAAATTCCGGCAACCGGGTAGGTTTTATAAAACCCTGGTTGAGGTTGAAGCTGAAATTTGTTTTGCCGGCTTCTCCTTTTTTGGTGGTGACCAATATAACGCCGTTCGCTGCCTGCGAGCCATAAATGGCGGCAGAAGCATCTTTCAGGATACTGATGCTTTCAATATCGCTGGCGTTTAAGCGGGAAAATCCACCGAGTGCATTGGGTACGCCATCAATTACAATTAACGGGGCAGAGTTACCGGTGGTAGCCACCCCGCGGATCAGCAGCCGGGCATCGTCGTAACCTGGTTCCCCGCTGGTGTTGGGCGCAATGAGGCCCGGCATACGGCCAACGAGTGAGTTGGAGATATTGGGCTGCGGGCTTCTTACTATTTCCGCGCTTTTCACTGCTGCAACGGAACCTGTTAACGTGGCTTTTTTTGTGGTGCCATATCCTACTACCACTACGTCGTTCAGGTTTTCCACAGAGGGTTCCAGGGCAATAGTGGTGAAATCCTGCGTGAGTGTTAACTCCTGTTGCCGGAAACCAATTCCCGAAACAACCACTGTGTTGCTGCCTGTGGGCATGGTAAGCACAAACCGGCCTTCCTCATCTGTTTTTGCACCGGCGGTGGTGCCTTTTACAACTATAGAAATAAATGGTAGTGGTGATTTGTCGGTGGAACTGATGACTTTACCTTTGAATGGTTTCTGCTGGGCATACGCTGGTATGCACAAACAAAACGCAGCAAAAAATGCGATGACGCATTTCAGCAAGTGTTTGGCAATCATTTTTTTTTCAATTTAAAACGTAAATGGAATACGAATGGTGGAAACATCAATCGTGGAACGGCGCTGTGATCCAATCATTCATAACGTGCTTTTTTAGTTGACCTGTACTATTTGCATCTGTACTATACTATACTATACTATTTTACAAATATAATTTCCGGTATTGAAACTTCCAAAAAAAATTCCAGTGCGCCAACGGGATGAATATATTAGCCCTCATTACCTTATTTTTATTGCAGAAAGATATGCTTATGACAAACCGTTTCTCCGCCGCACTGGCTGCCTTGTTGTTAACCGGCAGCGCATTAATGGCGCAAAGCAAAAAACCCATAGACGCCATAAAAGCGGACGATATTAAAAAGGACCTGTACTACCTGGCCGACGATCATTTCAGGGGAAGGGAAGCCGGCACACTGGACGAATTAAAGGCATCCGTATGGCTGGCGGAACAGGCGCGTAAAGCCGGTCTTGAACCCGCCGGTGATGATGGCACCTACTTCCAGTTCTTTTCCCTGATACGGGAACGGGTGAGTAACAACAGCACCATCAGTATAGGCAACCGGCCGTTTCATTTATGGCAGGACGCCATTGTATATGAACCCAGCTTTGCAGCGGTGGATGCGCCCATTGTATTTATAAATGATGCCGACACCGTATCTGCCGCTACCATAAAAGGAAAAGTAGTGGCATTGCAGTTTTCCGCCAAAGGCATCAATGATCCGCGTGTGCATGTACCTACGCGATACGCAGGCATAGTAGTGAACTACTGGGCAAAGTACCTCGCCTCCAAAGGCGCAGTGGCCATTATTTTTGTTGGGGATGAACTGGCACAGAAAGGATGGGGCAAAGCCACACAATATAACAACCGAGGTTCCTACCAGATAGAAGGCAGTCTTTTTCACCGGCAGCTGTTAACCGGCGTTCCCATCATCTGGCTGCAGCAGGATGCACTGCCGCTGGTACAGCAGCCAGGGCAACAACTGAAAGCGCACATCTTCTCTGAATCTTTTACCTACCCTTCGGTAAATGTGGTAGCGAAAGTAAAAGGCAGCGATCCTAAGCTGGCAGGAGAATATGTGGTGTTCAGCGGCCACCAGGATCATGACGGGGTAAGGAATGTACCCGGAGTGGCCGATTCTATTTACAATGGCGCCGATGATAATGCCAGCGTAAGCGTTGCCCTGCTGGCCATTGGCCGGGCCTTCCGCCAGCAACCGGGCAAGCGCTCCACCCTGTTCATCTGGCATGGTTCGGAAGAAAGAGGACTGTTTGGCTCCACCTGGTTTGCGGATCATCCAACGGTGCCCCGGGAATCACTGGTAGCTGTATTAAATGCGGATATGATCGGCAATAATGCGCCCGACAGCGCCGCCCTGCTTGGCCTCATCCCGCCTCACCTCAGCTCTTCCGCGCTGGCAAAAATAGGAGTGGAAGAAAACCGTAAAGGACCGGGATTCAAACTGGATACGGCATGGGATAAAGCCACCCATCCGGAAGTATGGTATTTCCGCAGCGATCACTATCCCTATGCGAAAAAGAATATCCCGGTACTCTACTTCAGCTCATTGCCACATGCGCTTTATCACACCCCGGGCGATGAAGCGGCTACTATCAATATAGAAAAGCTGACAAAAATAGCCCGGTGGATGTATGCCACCGGCTTTACTGTATCCAACCTGGCAGAGCGGCCGGCAATGGAACCCGGCTTCCAGCTGGAAAGGTAAATGTATAAGGAAGCAGCGGCCGCAGTCGCTGCTTCCTTATAGTGTAATCTCTTCTTCCTTCATCAGGAATGCGCCGTAGGCATGCAGTGCATCGATAACAGACAATGCCTGCTTTGCCCTTTCGGTGAGCGCATAATCCACGCGCGGGGGCTTTTCAGCATATGCCCTCCGGGTCACCATGTTTTTCTCTTCCAGGTCGCGCAGTTGCGTAATCAGCATTTTATCGGTGATATGCGATATGGACTTTTTCAGATCGCCATACCGGACCGGTCCTTCACGAAGCGCCACCAGGATAGGCATTTTCCAGGTACCCCCGATATAATTCATTGCAAATTCAACAGGACTATAATACAGCCTGTTCTGATGCCGGAAATCTTTCATACCGGAAATTTACTTCCGTATTCCCGTTTTTTTGCCTTTATATACTAAAAAGTAGGTATCCCTGTTGCCTCACGGATGCGTGTCCGGTACTTCGGACATGGGTACCTGATGGACTATCCATGCACTATCTATACTGTTCCCATGCACTCCTCATGCACTATTAATGCACTATCCATGCACTCAGGCTGCCTGGGTCTAGTCCTGGTATAGGTTTACACTTTTGTTAGATAATCCTGTTTGAAGTTTACAATATAAGTTTTTAGTCCTAC